>NZ_AP026866.1:1200000-2400000 GCF_042849255.1 Oceaniferula spumae | reverse complement strand
CACTGGTGGCGATACCGACGGACAAGGAGCAGGCAATTACTTCACCCTAGCGGAAGTAGAAATGGCCGCAGTTCCAGAGCCATCCTCCACAGCCCTTCTTGGACTTGGCGGACTAGCACTCATTCTGCGCCGGAGAAAATAATCTACTAAGTCGTTTTTCAAAAGCGTCCAGCACACGTGCTTGGGCGCTTTTTTTGAATCGTGAAATAGAGTCATTTGAATACTAATTCGAAACGCATTCTTTCCATCCTCCTTACCTTCTTGTTCATTTCACACGCGGCCTTGGCAGTTTCCGAAGGCTGCTTTTGGCCCCCGATCACTGCTGATCGTGATCTTGACGGTGCTCTGTTACGTTTTCAGGTATTGGCCGCGTGAAGTGAAGTCAGCTAAAGCGGCGTATCGTCCTAAGATGCAATGCGTTTGTCTCAAAGTGGCATAGACTATTCGATTCAATATCGTCAGAGTTTCCATGTTCAATAGAAACGTCACGCACATGAAAACCAAACCATTCGTTACACTTTTAGGACTTCTGATCAGTGGCTCACTATCACAGGCCGCTACCCTTAATATTTCCCCTTTCGGCACAGCCACGCTGGTCGATGGACAGTTTGGGACGTCTAATGGTGTTGTTAACCCGCACGGAGGTATCGATGGTAGGACTGGAACCTTCTTTCACACTGGCAACGGTGGCACAGGTCAGTATTCCGTCGCGCTGGTTAAGGCAACAAATCTGAGCAGCATCGAACTCGTTAATCGGGGTGACGTTAATAATGGTCGTGCCGTAGGCGCTTTCGTTGAGGTTCTTGATTCATCCAATTCGGTCCTTTTCTCAACGACTATCGCAACGAATGCCGCGAGCTATTCGTTTGATAATGGGGGAGCTGGCTTCTTAGGTGCAGCCACATTGCGTATCTCTCACACATCTAATTTTTTACACTTATCAGAGGTGCGCGCATACGCTGACTCAGTGGCGACTGGCGTTTCGACAAGTGGAGCCGCTGCATTCGGTTTTCCCACCGTCAACGGCAATGATGGTGATTTTACGAACTTTACCCATGGTAACGACAACACCACTGACTTTTGGCAGGTTGATTTGGGCTCTGCGAAAAATCTCGACTGGGTTTCTATCCTTGGGAGACAAAACTTCGAGGAACGTACCAATCTTGCAACGATTACTCTTCTCGGTGCTGATGGTACAACGGTAATCGCATCAGACACCATCAGCGGACTGACGAATAACGGAGCAGGTGCTGGAAGTTTCTCCATGACCGATGGCTATCAGGGAGTGCAATTCATCAAAGTCGACGGAGTGAATTTTCTTCATGTTGGCGAGTTGGCTGCCATCGAGGCCGTGCCAGAGCCCTCCTCCACAGCCCTTCTCGGTTTAGGTGGATTGGCTCTTATCCTGCGCCGCAGAAAATAATCAGCTAAGTCGTTTTTCAAAAGGCGTCCAGCACACGTGCTTGGGCGCTTTTTTTGAATCGTGAAATAGTGTAAATTGAATATTGCTATGAACCGCATCCTTCCCATCTTCCTCATCACCATGTTTACCTCCTATTCGGCCTCGGCTGTTTCCGAAGGCAATGCCCCCATTGCTTTTGCTGCCGTTATCAAGGATCAGGCAGCTGCAGCAGCTGCGATCAAGTTGATCGAGAAACAGCACCTGCCACTGGAGAATGCGGGCATTGAGAACTTGCAGTTTTTCACTCAGAAAATCGCGGACAAGGATATCATTCTGGCCACCATGGACATGAATGAATCCGCACCTTCGAAGATTCCGGACAACGCATGGACTCAGATCACCGGTGCGCCCTTGTTCAAAGATGCCTTCGCTCAGCTCAATCAAAATCTCTTGCCGCATCCACGCAACCCTGGCACTGAAAAATCACCATGGGTTCGCGCTGAGACGATCTGTGTAATCCGCCCCGACAATGCCGCCCCGATCTCGAAAAATGATCACCCGTGGTATGCGGCAGTCACGGGACTGAAGAAGGAAAAGGAAGCCGAATACCGACTTCTCCACAACAACGTCTGGCCGGGTGTCGTCGATGCCATCGGCGCTTCTAACATCAACCGATTCGATATCTTCCTCATCGAGCTGGGTGATCCGGAAAAAAACCAACCGTATCTTTTTTACCTCTTCCAATACACCGGTAAAGACTTCGACAAAGACATGGCCGCACAATCTAACAGCCCAGTCAATCAACGCTGGTGGAAGTTCACCGATGCTTGCCAGCAACCACTCCCTGCAGCCGCTGCAGAGAAAAAAGTCTGGCTCGATATGAAAAAACTACCCTAGCCGTCGGGTAGGAACACAGTGTGAGGCTGTGGGTGTTTCGCCCTGACTTCAAAGTCGGCTCTCTCTATTTATCCATGAAATCTATCTTCACCTTATTCACTCTGGCATCCGCAATCTGTGCTCAGGAAAAACACACGCAATTCTATGAGCTGAAAGGCAACGAAACGGATGCTCAGAAACTGGAGATCGCATCCAACATTGTGCCGCATGCACGGCAGGTGACGTATCACAAAGAGGAGTTCATCGGCTTCATCCACTTCGGACCAAATACCTTCACAGGGAAAGAGTGGGGCAGTGGCAAGGAGTCGGCTGCCGTCTTCGCACCCAAAGTTGTCGATACCGATAACTGGTGCGAGAACATGAAAAAGGCAGGCATGACCAAAGTGGTGATCACGGTGAAACATCACGATGGCTATTGCACTTGGCAGACACGTTACAACGATGAGTTTTCGGTGAAACAATCACCGTGGAAAGATGGCAAGGGTGATGTGCTCAGACAGCTCAGTGAGTCGTGTAAGAAATACGGACTGAGACTCGGAGTCTACCTGTCCCCGGCAGACCTCTATCAGATCGAGCATAAAGACGGCCTCTATGGAAATCTTTCCAAGAAAGTAAAATCCACCATTCCCACCGAGCCCTCGACATTTAAAACCGACCCTACCAAACGTCGAGCCACACCAGGGCACACCGAGACTTTTGAGGTCATGGTCGATGACTACAACCGCTATTTCATGAACCAGCTGTATGAAGTGCTCACGGAATACGGCACCATCCATGAAGTCTGGTTCGATGGCGCTCACCCCAAGCGCAAGGGCGGTCAGACCTATGATAAAGAAGCATGGTTCAAGCTCATCAGAAAGCTCCAGCCGGAAGCGGTGATCTTCGGCGGGCCAGACATCCGCTGGTGCGGAAATGAAGCAGGCCATACGCGTGCTAACGAGTGGAACGTTCTTCCGGTAGCCAATCTCACCACGCTCTCAGGGCTGGATCGCACCGCACAGGATCTGGGTTCTGATAGTAAAGTCACCGAGGATCACATCACCGTGTATAAAAAAAAATATCCTGTCAGGTATCTCAATTACACCATCTCAGAAGTGGACACCTCGATTCGTCACGGCTGGTTCTGGAAAAATGACACCTCACAGCACACCAAAAGCACGGACTGGGCATTCGATTGCTACGAGCGCTGTGTCGGAGGAAATGCAGTCTTTCTACTCAATGTCCCGCCCACCACTGACGGAAAGTTTTCCCCGCGTGATACCAAGGTTTTGTTAGAAATGGGGCAGCGTATCAAGGCGACATACAGCGAGAGCTTAGCTAAGGGACACGACAATAAACCTCTCGATGACAAAAACCTCGATACCTACTGGCAACCGGCCAATCAGGACGATCACCTCGTCATCACCTTGCCTGAACCCAAGACGATCAACCGGTTTCAAATTCAGGAATCGATCACCAAAGTCGGTCAGCGCATCAAGTCTCACGCCCTCGATGCCTTCATTGATGGAAATTGGAAACAGATCAGTGAGCAAGGCGTGGTAGGATACAGTCGCATCCACAGATTCGCAGACGTCAACACCGCCAAGTTCAGAATCCGCTTCCTCGACTCCCGAGGCACGCCGAGCATCGCAGACGTAGCGGCATTCCACTACAAGGCTCCACCTGCCCAGCACTTGGTTCAAAATGAACTCCCGCGCGTTTCTAACAAAAACTGGAAAGTCACCGCCAGCAGCCAGCACAGCGGCTACGAAGCCAAGAATGCCATCGATGGAAACCCAAAAACATACTGGCACACTAGCTGGGAGAAGGGTCACCCGGTCCACCCTCACACCCTCACCATCGAACTTGCCAAACTCACCGAGATCAAGGGATTCACCTATTTACCACGTCAGGACAGACGGGTGCCTGATAGCATGATCGAAGCTTACGAGATTCAGACCAGCAAAGATGGCACCAGCTGGACCACCGTTATGAAAGGGGAGTTTGGTAATCTACTCAATGACCCAACCCAGCGCATCACCTTCTTTCCCAAACCCATCAACACCAAATACATTCGACTCAAATCCCTGCGCGGTGCACAAAACAAACCCTACGCAGGCGCTGCCGAGATTGAACTGCTAGCCAAGTAACCACTACCTCTCATGCTCAAAAAAATATTCCTACTCCTCACGCTAAGCACACCAATTCTAACGGCCGCAGAGAAACCGAACATCCTATTCTTCTTCGTCGATGACATGGGCTGGCAGGATACCTCCGTGCCATTTCACACCGAGGTGACTCAACTCAACAAAGACTACCGAACTCCGAACATGGAGAAGCTGGCAGAGAATGGCTTAATGTTCACCAATGCTTACGCCTGCTCGATCTGCTCACCCTCGCGTATCAGCCTCATGACGGGGCAAAATGCAGCACGCCATAAAGTCACTTGTTGGACCCTAAGAAAAAATGTTTCCCCCGAGCGTGGAAACAAGAATTTTTCACCACCCGAGTGGCCATTTAATGGACTTCAACCGATCGGTGCCAATGTAGAACGTACCACGGAAGCTACCACGCTGCCTGAAATTCTCAGAAAAAACGGCTATCGCACGATCCATGCCGGCAAGGCTCACTTCGGTGCCAAAGACACACCTGGTGCTGACCCATCCAATCTTGGTTTCGATGTCAACATCGCAGGCTCCTACATGGGCGGTCCTGGTTCCTATCACGGCGATAAAAACTTCTCAGCCAAGTGGAGAGGCGGCGGCACGGTTTGGGACATCCCAGGACTGGAAAAATATCATGGTCAGAAAATCAACCTCACCGAGGCGATCACACGTGAAGCGATTTCAGCGATCGAAAAATCCGTCGCCGAAAAAAAGCCATTCTACCTCTACATGTCGCACTACGCCGTGCACGCCCCCTTCGAGCCAGACCGCAGGTTTCTGCCGAACTACAATAACGAGAAATGGAACAATCATAAGAAAAAATACGCCTCGATGATCGAATCCATGGACAAGTCACTGGGTGATCTTCTAACGACCATTGACCGGCTCGGCATCGCGAAGAACACCATCGTCATCTTCATGTCAGACAACGGCAGCCCAAGAGAAAACCCGCGCAACCTGCCCCTGAGAGCACATAAGATAAGTGGCTACGAAGGTGGCACCCGCGTCCCATTAATCATCCATCATAATTCCCTAACAAAACCAAAAACGCGCACAAACACTCCGGTGATCATCGAAGACATTTTCCCCACCATACTCGAAATGGCCGGAGTGAAAGAGATCCCCAAAAGTGACGGACTATCGATGAATCCCATTCTGGACAATACGGAACTCGATCGCTCAAAACGGCCGCTCATCTGGCATTACCCCAACCTCTACGACATGCCCCCGCACTCCGCCATCAGAGTGGGGGATCTAAAGTTGATTTACTGGCACACGAACCAGAAGATTGAACTCTTTGACTTGAAAAACGACATCGGAGAAAAGCAAGATCTAGCAGCGAAGCGACCCGAAGTGGTCAGCCGACTCGCCAAACAGCTTTCAGATGACCTGCGTAGCAAGAAAGCGCTGATGTTGACCAACAAAAAAACCAAGCAACCTGTCCCCATGCCGGACAAGGCACTTTCCCGCTAGCTACCAACTAACCGATCATGATCGACTCCCACCAACACCTCTGGAACTACACCGAAGCCGAGTTCTCCTGGCTCGATGCTTCTCTAAGAAAATCCTTCCTTGCCGATGATCTGGAAAAAACGCTCAACGGCACTGGCGTCACAGGAACCATCGCCGTGCAGGCGCGCTGTTCTCTGGAAGAAAACGATTTCCTCATCGCCCAAGCGGAGCAAACCAGTCTCATCAAAGGCATCGTCGGCTGGGCGGATCTAACAGCTGAAGGCACGGAGGAAACTCTCGACCACTTAGCCGCTCAGCCCCTCATCAAAGGCATCCGAGAAATCACCCAAGGCACGGAGGATGATCAGTTTCTTGCCAATGATGCCTTTCACCGAGGAGTCGACTTGTTAGGTGCGCGTGGTCTTACCTATGACCTGCTCATTTTCGAAAACCAACTCGAAGTGGCGGACGCATTCGTCACCCGTCACCCAAACCTTCCAATCATACTCGACCACTGCGCCAAACCCTCCATCCGCCACGATGCCTTCCCTGAAGATTGGGCCACAGGCCTGAAAAAAATAGCCAAGCATGAGAACCTGCTCTGCAAACTCTCCGGCCTACCCACAGAAATCCGCGACGGCTCAGAGTGCACTGCAGAACTACTGCGACCCTACTTCGACACCGTCTTGGAAGCCTTCGGACCATCACGCATCATGTTCGGCTCCGATTGGCCAGTCTCCCTCGGAGTCACTCCCTACCAAAGCTGGTTGGAAACAATCACGGCATTAGTCAGTGAACTCTCCAAAGACGAGCAAGACTTCATTTTCCAAAAAACGGCGACGGTGTTTTATCAGGTGTAATTCCAGCTGATAGGAGACGACAAAAAACCGCCACATCTTGACAAGACATGGCGGTTTGATTGAAAAAGCGGTTGCTGATGATGACTACTTTCTGCGGCGTAAGATCAGCGCCATCGCACCTAGTCCAAGTAGGGCTGTAGATGATGGCTCGGGCACGCCTTGTAGAGTGTTGAGGATGGCTGTGGTACTATCACTTGGATCGAAGGTTACGACGCGGCCTTCATCGAGATGCCCATCGAAATAAGTTCCGCCACCTGGGGTCACTACCATGTGGCCTGATCCGAATACGGGAGTTCCTCCCCAAGTTCCAGTTTGGGCTGCTCCGTCGATGTATAATGTAGTCGTGCCGCTCTGGCGGATGAGGGCCAAGTGCACCCATTCATCAGCTACGAAACTACCCGAAACACCTTGAGTGCCTCCAATCCAACTGACACCGTGCGCGCTCGCGCCCCATCCGTTGTTATTCAATGTGATTTTGAGAGTGTTGTTGGTATTGGTTCCCAACTGAAATGCAACACCTCGGGTAGCCGTTGTGTTACTGGCCGCTCTGGCAAATATACCAAAGGCGAAATTATCCGCAGGTAGACTAGTGAAATCCGCACCAAACCAGCCCTTGCTGGTGTCCGCGGTGCTGATGTAAGCAGTTGATCCGGGCGCGAATACTCCAGCTGTCTCGACCGTAGCAGTCCCTGCGCCAGACGGAGCCGTGAAATGAGCGCTGCCGGCGCTGTCTTGAGGGATCGTGTCAGCGCCGCTGAGACTGCCCGCTTCACCAAGGTGATACTCGTGTGCAAGAATGACGGCTGCATGACTTGTGAGAGAGCATGCACCAATGGTTAGGATGGAGAGAAGTGTGTGTTTCATAAGATTACTGCTGTATAAATGCGTCGCCTATACAATCATGTATGGCCATACGAGTCAAAGAGAAATTATTCCCAACTAATATGGGTGAATGGTTTGTCTAGAGCTTTCCAAATGGATGACCGAACAGGGGATCATTCCACGGTCACACTCTTGGCCAAGTTCCTTGGCTGATCGATGGCGCAACCTCGGATGCGGGCGACGTGGTAGGAGAACAGCTGAAGTGCGACGGCGGCCGGCACTACGGCGGTGTATTGCGGGCAGGCGGGGATTTCGATGACGTGATCGCAGGTCTTGCGGGCTTCTTCATCGCCTTTGGTGATGACTCCTAACACGGGAGCGTTGCGCGCCTTGCATTCGGCGACGTTGCTCAGGGTTTTATCCTGGCCGGGGCCTTGGTTGAGTAGGGCGATCACTGGCATGGATTCTTCTAACAAGGCGATGGGGCCATGCTTGAGCTCGGCGGAGTGGTAGCCCTCGGCGTGGATGTAGGAAATTTCCTTGAGCTTGAGCGCACCTTCGAGGGCGACGGGGAACATGTAACCACGGCCGATGTAGAAGGCATTGTTGTAATCGGCGTAATGTTTGGCCACCTCGGCGATCTTGTCGTTGCAGTCTAACACTTGCTGGACGAGTTCAGGAAGGCGTTGGATTTCCTTGGCAATTTGAATGCCTTTTTCACGCGAAAGCCGGTGGGCGCGCGCGATTTTCAGGGCGATCATCAACAGCACGGAGACTTGGCTAGTAAAGGCCTTGGTGGAGGCGACGCTGACCTCCGGACCGGCGTGAAGGTAGATGCCACGGCCGGTTTCTCGGGCGATGGTTGAACCGACGACGTTGACCAGGGCGGCTACCAGTGTGCCCTTGTCCACGGCCTCGCGCACGGCGGCGAGGGTGTCGGCCGTTTCTCCAGACTGACTGATGGCTAGCACCAGATCGCGGCTGCCAACGATCGGGTTTCTGTAACGAAATTCGGCGGCTTGTTCTACTTCCGCGGGGATGGCGGCGAAGTCCTCGACGGCGTATTCACCGATCAGGCCAGCATTCATCGAAGTTCCACATCCTACGATCAGCAGGCGCTGGATATCGACTAGTTCGCGAGGTGTTAGATTGAGGCCGGAGAGAATGGCGGTGCCTCGGTTGAGGTCTATACGGCCGCGGATGGTGTTGCGGATGGCTTCCGGTTGCTCAAAGACTTCCTTGAGCATGTAGTGCTCGTAGCCGCCTTTTTCGGCAGCATCCGGTGACCAGTCGATCTCCGAGGTCGCTCGTGTGACGGCGCCGCTGTCGAGACTTTCGATATCCACTTTAGACCCTTCAATTCGGGCGATATCGTTATCATCGAGGTAAATGGCCTGACGGGTGTAGGTAATGATCGCGGAGGCGTCTGAGGCGACGATGGTTTCGTCCTCACCCAGGCCAATTACGATGGGGGAGCCGCTGCGGGCGACTACCAGAACACCGGGTTCATCTTTGACCATGCAGGTGATGCCGTAGGTGCCATCGACTTCTTTGAGCGATTTTTTTACGGCGGCTAACAGATCTCCGTCGTAGTTCACCTCCACGAGGTGGGCTAGGACTTCGGAGTCGGTCTCTGATTTGAAAACATGGCCTGCTGATTTGAAACGTTCGCGGAGGGCGTTGTGGTTCTCGATGATGCCGTTGTGGACCAGTACCACACGGCCCTCGTTTCCTTCGTGGGGGTGGGCGTTGAGGGTGGTGGGCGGTCCGTGGGTGGCCCAGCGAGTGTGAGCGATTCCGCTGTGGGAAAGTGAGAGGGTGTCCTTTTCACCATCTACCAGATCGGAGAGGCCGGAGACTTTACCACTTTGTTTTCTAACAATGATACCGCTCTCACCTGATAGCGCGATTCCGGCGGAGTCATATCCTCGGTATTCGAGCTTTTTAAGTCCGCTGATGAGAACGGGCATAGCTGCCCGTTTGCCTGTGTATCCTACGATTCCGCACATGGTTTTTTAGTTATTGGGATTGGGTATTTGGAAATGGGTGAAGTGTGCCGCTGGGGCGGCAGAACTACGTGATATCGCGTTGGACGGTGTCGTTGGGTCTTGTTGACGAGTTGGGGGCTAGTTTGCGGCCTGGGTAGATGGCTGTTAGAATGCCGGTGTGGGTGCCATCGCCGATGATGGCTCCGAATTTGCGCCGACCGGTGTCGAGCAGGCGGCCGTCGATCATGCTTTGATGATTCGCGCCGTCGTGACGTAGATTGGACGTGATGGTGCCGGCTCCGAAGTTGACCTTGTTGCCGATGACGGAGTCGCCGACGTAGCTGAGGTGGCCGACCGATGAGCCGTGACCCACGATGGAGTTCTTGATTTCCACCGCTTGGCCGATGTGACAGCCGTCGCCGATCGTGGTGGATCCGCGCAGGTAGCAGTTAGGGCCGATCTTGCAGTTTTTGCCGATGACGATGTTGCCCTCAATGACAACGCCGGGCAGGATCTTGGTGCCTTCGCCGACGTGGATGTGGCCATCGATGTGAGCGGCGGGGCTGACGTTGCCTTGGATGTCATCGTGGTCGAGTGCGCTGACGAGCTGCTCGTTGAGGCTGATGAACTCCCAAGCGTAGTTGAGTAAAAAAGATTGCTCGGAAGCAGTGACCTCGGTGCCGGCTTTGTCACCGATCCAAGCCAAGGTGTATCCTTGCTGGGACTTGAGAACGGCAGGTTGCTCGACGTCGCAGAGTTTTTTCCAATCGGCCTCGGTCACCCAGGCGTTGTCATACTGCTCGGCATTCTCGATATCGACGGCATTTTTCTGCTGAAGTCCTAACAGGCTTTTGCCGGCGATGAGCTGCTGACCACATTCGCTGTCTTGCAGCAGTGGCCACCAGTTGGCTTCGAGTGAGTGATGGATGGTGAGGCTCATGGCTAAATCGATTTTACGCTCCGATGGTTCCTTTGATCGCGGCAGCGATGAGGTCGGCCTGTGTCTGTGCCAGCTCTGAGTCTGAACACTCGGTGAGCACGCGGATTTTACGCTCGGTGCCGGAGTAGCGGACGAGCACTCGGCCTTTTTCCGCGAAGGCGGCTTCCGCTTGTTGGATAGCTTTGTGGATTTCCGGCACTTCTTCGATGGGTGGTTTCTCTGAGACATCGAGTGCTAACAGAACCTGTGGATAGATGTCCATGCAGTCGGCAAGCTCGGAAAGTTTCACATCTTTCTCACGCATCATGGAGAGCACCATGAGCGCACTCATGATTCCGTCGCCCGTGGTGGCGTGGTCGGAGTAGATGATGTGGCCAGAATTTTCACCGCCAAGGTTGTAACCTTTTTCGCGCATGCGCTCAATGACCAGACGATCGCCCACGCCGGTGGTTTCCAAGGTGATACCGTCTTTTTCCAAGGCATCACGCAAGCCGAGATTACTCATGACGGTGGCGACCAAGGTGTCGCCCTGAAGCTTGCCTTTCGCTTTGAGAGCTTTGGCGCAGAGGCAGAGAACGCGGTCGCCATCGATGATCTGGCCAGTTTCATCACAGAAGATGACTCGGTCGGCATCCCCGTCGAGACAGATGCCGACGTCGGCACCGTGCTCGATCACTGCCTTGGCGGCACGTTCCGGGTGCAGTGCGCCGCAGCCTTCATTGATGTTGCGACCGTCAGGTTGGGTGGAAAGTTTGATCACTTCAGCACCAAGTTCTTCGAAGATTAGCGGGCCGACGTAATAGCCTGCTCCATTGGCGCAATCGACCACGACCTTGAGGCCGCGCAGAGAATTGGCACCGGCGGCATTTTTGGTGAATTCGATGTAGCGCCCCATGGCATCATCGATGCGGATGGCTTTGCCTAAGTCGCCATCAGGCTGGGAGAGTTCATCGGCGAGGATGAGTCTTTCAATTTCCAGCTCCAGCTCGTCGCTGAGTTTATAGCCGTCGGGTCCGAAGATCTTGATGCCGTTATCTTGATATGGATTGTGAGAAGCGGTCAGCATGATACCGGCGTCGCATCCCATCGAGCGAGTCAGGTGAGCCACCGCTGGAGTCGGAGCAGGTCCGGTCAAAAGCACTCTCGAGCCTTCTGAAACCAATCCGCTGGTGATGGCAGTCTCCAGCATGTAGCCTGAGAGGCGGGTGTCCTTACCGATGACGACCTTATGGCGTTTGTAACCATCCGCCTGCAAAACACGGGCAACAGCGCGGCCGATTCTGAGGGCGACTTCTGGAGTGATGGGAAATTGGTTGGCAATGCCACGGATGCCGTCGGTGCCGAATAATTGCGTGCTCATGTTTGTGTTGGTGAAAATTGTTACCTGAGGCGGAAAAATGACACCTTCGGGTAGGGTTGTAAATATTAAGTTCAAAAATAAATGAACAAAGTGTCATGATAGGAATTTACCCAAAAACGTCCTTGTGAGTCGACTCATGGCAGTCGTTCTGTAGATTGATTCAACAACGTATAGGCAAGAAAGGTCGCCTCTGCACGTATGGAATAAGAACAGTATGAAAAAATCACTCCTCATTCATGCCATTTGGGCGGTTATCGCAATGATAGCATTTGCCATTGGAGCTAAGCGTTTTACCGACGGTGCATCCACGGAGTCTGCCAATTCCGAGGCAAGGTCAGGATCTCGTTATGCAGATAGGATCAAGGCGAAGTCGGGCGACTCTTCACTCCGGGCAACGTCGCGCAGCAACCGAGCGACAAAGGACAGCGGAGCCGGAAGTGCAGGCAGAGTCAATCTTACGGAAACTGGCATCAAGTCACTGGGGCATCTGCTTCAGACCAGCACTGATCCCATCGAGAGACGGATCGCATTTTCCAAATTGCTCGAAGGTCTGACAGCGGAGAACGCCATGCTGATGCGAGAGCAGATCACTCACATGTCTGATAGATCCGATGAGTGGCGGGAGTTCCACTATGCTTGGGGTGCGCTCGCGGGTGAAGTTGCGGTCAAGTTTGGCCAGGACAGTGAAAAGAGAGACATGGCGGCATGTTTCAGTGGCTGGGCGGGTGCTGATCCACGCGCCGCTCTGGAATGGTATAACAACCTCCCGGATGACAGGAAAGGGAGTAACGATCTCAAATGGGGCGCCGTTTATGGCATTTCCAACAACGATCCCATGATAGCAACGGATTTTGTGCTCAGTCTTTCTGAAAATGGTGACAAAGACGCTGGGAAAATGATCCATCTTGTGGCCGCCTCGATTCTGCGTTCAGGAAATGTGGTGGAAGCGGCGAGCTGGTCGGAGAACCTACCCGAAGGAAAATTGAGGGACACGGCAGTGAGCCGTGTGGCGCGTGAGTATGCTGGTGAAGATCCTGTGAAAGCCGTGGCTTGGCTGGAGTCCTTGCCCGATAGCAAAGGGCAATCGAAGGGGATGGACGAGGTGTTTTCGCACTGGGCGAGACGTGACTCCGAGGCTGCTGCGAACCGAATCAACCAGATGGCGGAGTCGCCCATAAGGGACTCAGCTGTGAAAGGCTACTCAGAGCGTATTGCCCGTATTGACCCTGCCGTCGCGATTGACTGGGCGAGCACCGTTGCCGATCCGAAACTGCGTGGTGATATGTTAGTGGATTATGGGCGGATGTACATGCGCCGTGATCGCGAGGCTGCCAGCCGATGGTTGTCTAACAGTAATCTTTCGCCCCAGCAGCAAGAGCGGATTCAGTCATCCAAAAAACGTTAGTGTCACGGAGTCTTTGATTGATTCGTGGGTGAATCCTGCGAGAGTGGCGGCGTATTATGCCTATCAGGAAACTTCACGATTTGCAGAATAGGCTCACCACGGCTGTGTTGGGTGCTCAAGAAGCAAGTGGTTTGCTGCTTACGGCTCTGCTGGCGAAAGGTCACGCTCTGATAGAAGGTGCGCCTGGAGTAGGAAAAACGGCTCTGGCTCAAACGCTGGCCAACGGTATCGGCGGAACGTTCAAGCGGATCCAGTTTACCCCCGATCTTCTACCGTCCGACATCCTCGGCTACCACCTCTACAAGCAGCACAACGGTGAGTTCGAGTTCGTGCCCGGCCCGGTGTTTTCCAACCTTCTGCTGGCTGACGAAATCAACCGGACATCTCCGCGTGTGCAGTCGGCACTGTTGGAAGCGATGAACGAGGGGCAGGTGAGTATCGATGGCTCCACCCGCGAGCTACAGAACCCATTTCTGGTGGTGGCCACTCAGAACGTCACTTCTTCCACCGGCACCTTCCCGCTTCCCGAGCCTCAGCTTGATCGATTTTTGCTCTCCATTCCGATGTCGCTACCGGATGCTGAAATCCAGCGCAACATTCTCGATGCTCATGCCGCGGGTGAGATTAATGGAGCCTCGCGCGATCCATTGTTAGAGCCTGCGGAAATCATCGACCTTCAGAACCAGGCGGCGCAGATCCCCGTCAGCAAAGCACTGAATGCTTACCTCATTGATCTCTGCGAAACCGTGCGTCGTGCTGCGGGTGGAGGACATACGATTTCCGTGCGAGCCTCATTGGCATTGATGCGCGCCGCCCAGGCCAGCGCGTTCCTAGACGGTCAGTCCGCCGTGCATCCCGATCATGTGCAGGCGATTTTCCCTCACGTCATGCGTCACCGCTTGATTCCGGACGACGGCTCGTCGCCCGATCCCATTCTGCGCACAGCCATCAAGGAAACCCCGGTTCCATAAAAAACGTGCCACCGCCGGCGAGGCGATGACACGTTGATTATGAAAAAAACCTGATGTTTGTTAGGCAGCTTCAGGAACGGCCTCTGGAGCAGGTGCTTTTTTCACTTCAGCGGCCTTGGGAATGTCCCAGGCAGTGAGCCAGCGGTGGCCGGTTTTCTTGTAACCATCCTTGAGCATGCGCTTTTCCATGTCAGGGAAGTGCGCGGCGCCGTAGAAAATACCGATTTTCTTTTTACCGGCTTTCGCTTGGGTATCGAGCACTTTGAGACAGGCGATGTTGCGGTCGCCGATGATGACGCTCTCGCCCATCATGCCACCCATCTGGTCGCCAGCGCCGCCGAGGGTATCGACGAGTTCCAGCTTCATCAGGTTGGCATTGCCGCTGAGCATTGCGGTGAGGAGTTTGGCTGGGTCAGGCTGATTGGCACCGGCTTTGCCGTTTTGTGCGTTTTGCATGGCAAATCCTAGCAGAGACTCACCTTTTTCGGCCTGGAGTTTTTCGAACTCAGCGAGTGAGAGATCTGCGTGCACGAAGTTCTTGGGTGTGTAATCGATGCCTTCCTTTTGGCCTTGGAGTTGGAGGAATTTGCCGACCATACCGTAGACATTGCCGAGCATCGCCATCATCGGGTCCTTGGCGTCTTGTTTCGCGTCATCTGCTTTGCCTTCCTTCATCTTGTCGCCACCGACCATTTCAAAAAGAAGTGACTCGTAGTTGGTGAATTCCTTGTTGAGTTGGGTGTAATACTTGGCATCCGCAATGTGGATGGCACCGATCAGATCCACCGTGACACCGTCCTTGACGTAGGTGGTGATGCCTGTCTGGAGGCGGACATTTTTATCATCGCGATCGACACGGATGAACTTGGTGGCATTCGGGTCTTTGGCGGCAGGTTTGTCCGCTGCTTTTTCGGCGGCAGGCGCTGCTTCTTGGGCAAATGCGGGCATAGCGCAGGCGGCGAGCAGGGCAAGGATAGTGGGTTTCATGGTCTCAGTATGTTGGTAGTAGGTATGATATCCATCGGGTAAGACCGACGGATCATGTTGTAGTTCGTGAGCGCGGATGGGGGGATTTTTTGTCTGAAAAATGATATCGTGGAATAACGATGTTGCCGTCAGCGTCACGGACGATAGATTCCGGCATGCTGAAAATGAGCCAATCCTTTGTCATCCGCATGACCTTGTGGTCTGTGCTGGTGCTCTATATGATCTGCGATTTTTTCGTTTTCAAAGGCCCACTGCAGCAAGAATTGAAGGTGATGTTCCGCTCACCGGCCGATGAAGCTGCGCGGGCGATGTCGCAGGGGATATGCGCCAAAGTTTGGAACGGGCCGATTTACCGTAGTCAGGTCGACCGCCGGGTGCAGGAGAAACTCTGGCGCACCGGGCGCGATCCGGAAAAGCTCAGTGAGCAGGAAATGAAACTGCAGCGCTGGGCGGCTCTGGATGAACTCATCGACGAGGCAATCCTCCGTATCAAAGTCAGAGTGAACATGGAAGACGCTCCGGTCTCGGAAGCTGAAATCGATGCAGAAGTCGCCCAGTTCGAGAAACGCTTCGCCACGGCCGAAGAACTCGACAAGGCGCTGGCCGCACAGGGTATTGAAGACCGGAAGGAACTTCGCTATCGGATCGCAGCACGTATCCAGCAGGAAAAATATGTGCAGTTCAAAATACGAGACGCCATCGCCGTCAGTGATGAGGACGTGAAAAAGTGGTATGACGACCACAAAGAGGAACTGAAAATGCCAGAGCGCCGTCGAGCTAGGCATATCTTTCTAGCCACGCTCGATCATCCGTCTGATGAGGCCAAGGCCACTCTTGAAGGGCATCTCGAAAGACTCAAAAAAGGAGAAACGGACTTTGCCAAACTCGCCGCCGAGGTTAGCGAGGATGAATCTAACAAAGGTAAAGGCGGTGACTTAGGCTGGATGCGAAAAGCCCGGCTGCCAGGTGACTTTGCCGCAGCTCTTTTCACCCTTCCGGTAAAAACACCGACACTTGTCAGGACAAAACTGGGCTGGCACATCCTTGAGGTGACCGAAGTCAAAGCGCCGGAGCTTTTGCCATTTGAAACAATGAAGGAGGAGGTCAAAACGGCCCTCATTGACAGTCGTCGCGAGGCGGCGGTAAAACAGTACCGTCATCAACTGCGGCTCATCAACAAAGATAAGATTGAGATCTTTGAGCCGATGATGGAGTAACAGATGGCATGCAGAGGTTTTCGCTCAGCTCGTCAGTTGCATTGTTGTTTTTCAGGTAGCGTCTTCCCGTGTGGGCAGGGTTTTCCTTCAGCGTCCAATTTCACGAAGACAATTTTCTCGATGGTGAGAATATCCTGTTTGGTGTTCTTGTTTCTGGCGAGGCATCGCATGGTAATTGAGGACGTGCCGAATGCGATCGCTTCGAATCCTATCTCGACGACATCGCCAAATTTGGCAGAGCTGACGAAGTTGATTTCAGAAATAAACTTGGTAACCATGCTTTTGCTGTCCACTTGGCACATGGCATAGATCGCCGCCTCTTCATCGATCCAAGCTAACAGCCTGCCACCGAAGAGAGTGTTGTGTGCGTTGAGATCCTCGGGCTTGATCCACTTTCTGGAAAAGAACTTCATGTGGCGGGCTATGCATCTTGTGTGCCAAAATGTCAAAAACACTGACACCGATGACACCATTACTTCAGATTGCGCAGCAGATTCTCTCTTTGGCTCTCGGTCACATCGGCCCGCATGGCGGCTGCGCGAGCTTCTTTGGGATTGGTTTTATTCCACTCACGCAGTGCGTATGAAATCTGGCTGTATCGCGATTGTTGATTACTGAGGCTATTTGCCCAGGCAAAGGAGGTGGAAGGATCTTTTTGCCGAGTCGCTTGAATGACATAAGCTACTCCGGCGTCTCTCGCCTGACCGTCGGGGAGAGTTTCAATCCACTGAGAGGCGCGTTCCATGTCCGCCGGCACCCATTGAGATGCCAGTCTGGCGACGGCATAGTTCTGCAGCTTGCTATCCGGGAGCTTGCCTATCCAGTCGGCAGCTGATGACGGGTCGGATTTTCCCCAGTTTGATATGATGTTTCGGGAGGCATTGTTGATTGAGTTAAAGTCATTGGTATCGGCATTTGCCATCAATCCCTCGAGAGTTTTTGCTGCTTTTTTTGGATCATTATTCGCCATGTTCCCGATCACATTACACATGGCTTGGACCCGTTCTCCTTTTCCTAAACCCTCTGCCCAGCCCAATGCGGATTCAGGATCTTGCTGAGACCATGAGGAAGCAATTGACGAAATGGCTGATGTCCGCAGCTGGCCATCAGGGATTTCATCGAGGCGACGTAAAGCTGCAATGGGATCGTTGGCACTTAAACGACTCAAGGCGGTGCAAATGGAATGGTTCACATTGCCACTACTAGGTTGCTTCAAGGCCAGATCGAGAGCTGCCTGAGGATCATTTCTAGACAGGTAATTGACGATGTTAGAGAGTGCGCCATCCGTCTTGTCTTCATCGGGTAACGATTGATAAATCTCCAGAGCGCGTTCGGGTGAAGAGTAGGAGATCGTATTGATCATTACCAGTTTCATCGATGAGCGCTCTTCTTCCGTGTAGTTAGCCAGTATGTTTTCAGCTTCAGCCAGTGAGTAGTGGGACATACGTTGAGAGAGCGCGGTGATTGCTTCCTTTCGCAGACTTCCTTCCGGAAGTCTTTGGATCAGCTTGTTAATTTGTTCTGCATTGCTAGAGGAGCCTGACATGTAGAAAGCGGGGTTGCCGAATGGAACACTACTGCTTCCTAGTAGAGACTTGATCGCTGTGGCTTGGTCAATTTCATCGGTTATGGCAAGGGCCCGATCCATGGCACCATCGAAGTCCCGGTCGATCAAAGTTTTAAAAACGGCAGAAATACCTGCCCGCCTGCTGGTATCATCGAGTCCGGATAACAGAGTCAGAGCTGCGTCCGGATCTTGCGCGGCTACTCCCGCAGCAACGGAGCCCAAAGCTCTGTCGCGGTCCGCCGCGTTTTTTAGAGATCCTGCCCAAGCGAGAGCTCCTTTTCGATCCTGCCCAGCCCAGATCGTGGCTAGCGCGGAAATGGCTGAAGCCTGCATGGATTTGGGTAATTGACCGATTCTGGAAGCCGTTGCGACAGGATCATCCACCGCCCATTCAGAGACGGCGCTACCGATGCTGTTAGCCATCGACGGATTTGCCTTCACCTCTGCGAGCCAAGCGTCCGGATGTGAGATGGCCATCGTGGAAACGATACTGTATTGAAGCGTCCGCCGCAGTGTTGGATCCTGAACTTGGCTAAGCATTTTTTTTGCGTAGTTGGGATCAAGTTCAGCCATGCTACCGAAGATGCTGGTGAGAGAAGTCTGTCGGAAAGAGCTTTGTTTGTTAGAAAGGGCGAAAGCCAGCGCGGCCTCGGGATCCACCTGAGCCCAGCGAGAGCAAGCCATTTGAATTTCCAGCTGGTATGAGTAGCCCGGAGTCGCTGCTTGGGTGGTCGCGAGATCCTCAATCAGTCGTGCTAGCTCAAGCCCGTTCATGGCTGCCAGAGCTAGCTTGGCTTCTGATGTGCCTCTTTGAATATTTCCCCCGCTTCGCTTGAAAATAGCGCGTAGGTCCGCTGCTGTGGTGATGGCTTCCTGACCAGCTCCCGGGAGAGATACTCTCGGTGCCTGACGGCGTGGAGCTCTGGTCGTGGATCTGGTGGGAGGCTTGGCTGCGGCCTCGTCATCGTCACTGGCAGAAGAACTCACACGGCCAAACCAAAAGGCAAGACCGAGGGCGGCGCCAATCGCGATCAGTTTGATCAGAGATGATTTTTCTGCCATGAAAACATCATGGCAGCCCTGATAGAGTTAGCAAGTTGAGAGTGTTTTGTAAGGTAGGGAAGATTGGCCCCAATCTTACGAGGCCAAAAGCTTCGTTATCCATTTTGCTCGTTCGCAACCGTTCAAGTTTAAGTCCGATACTATCAGGCCATGCATGCCCCACCAAGGTAAGGCGGAAAGCATAAAAAAGCCCGGCACACCGCTTGGCGTGCCGGGCTTTGGACAGATTGCGATTTACTTCACAATGATCGTGCCGCGCATGATCTGGGCGTGGCCGGGGAATGTGCAGATGAACGGATAAGTTCCCGGTGTCGTGGGAGCGGTAAACTCCATGACTTCGGTCTCACGTCTTTCCAGCATCTTTGAGTGATGCAGGATATCATCCGACTTCGGAATGAAGCCGAGTTTGAATCCTTCGGCTCCCAGTGCGATCGCAGCGGCGGCCACCTTGTCGGCTGTGCCTGGTTTGACAATCACGATGTTGTGAGGAAGGGCGTCGGGGTTGACGAAGGTCAGTTTGATCTTCTTACCGGCCTTAACGGTGACGGATTTCACATCGAACTGGAGTTTTTCGATCACGGTGTTCACGCGGATTTCAGTCAGCTGAGGGGTATCTTTCTTGATGCCTCCGGGGACGATTTTCATTTCCTCCTCTTTCTCGATCTTCAAAGCGCCTCTGGCTGGATCAGCTACGTCCCAGTGGTGTTTCACAGTGGCGGCAGCGATGCGGGCGTGTTGCTCGGGGGAGTTCAATACAGCGTCGAGCAGCTCGCGGTTACGCACGTTGAACTGTTGGTGAATCCAGAGAGCTTCCAGCAGGCTGTGAGCGTCTTCCTTTTTCTTGGAGTCCAACTGCTTGACCCACTTTTCAGTGGCGGCGATGACTTCCTTGGCATCACGGTTGCTGAGTTCAATGCGCGTGCGATGGCGGATGCTGTTAGTTGGGTGTGTTAGGTTTTTCAGCAGGTCCTCGATGCTGGCACCCGCGATTTTGACCGACTTCTGCAGTGGTTTCTTGGTGTAAACCATGCGGTAGATACGACCGTGTTTGTGGTCGCGATTGGGGTCGCGCACGTTGTGCTGCATGTGGCCGATAATGACGTTGTGCCAATCGGAAACATAAAGAGCTCCATCGTCTCCAAAGACGGCGTCGGTAGGGCGGAAGTTCTTGTCGTCACTGCGGAGGAAATCATCGGTGGGTGTGCCCCAGACTTCGCCGAACTTATACTTCTTCTCCTCGAATCCTTCGCGATGCAATTTGTAACGCTTCAGGCCGAGATAGCCGATGGTGTTGCAGACGACAAAGTCCTGCTGCATTTCATCTGGGAAGTTTGTGCTGGAGAGCACTTGGTCACCTGCAACGGGTCGCACTTCCTTGTTCACCAGTGGATACATTTTGAAACCTTTGCCGCTGGGGCGGACTTGATAGGAGCGGCCACCGGTGCCGTCGTTGGCAAAGTGGTAGCCCCAGTAGTCGAAGGCAATACCGTGTGGGTTAGGGCTGTTGTTGGCGTGGAATGCCACGGTGTGTCTGCGTGGGTCAAAACGGAACATCGCAGATGCGGTGGTGTTCAGCGATGGACCCCAGGGGTGTTCATGGTTGTGAACCAAGAACACACCACTCTGCCAGTAGATGCCGCCGTCTGGGCCCATGACCAAGTTGTTAGCTGCGTGGTGGGTATCGGATGTGCCGAATCCTTGCAGAACGATTTCTCTAACATCGGCAACGTCATCACCATCGGTGTCCTTCAGGAAAATAAGGTCGGGCTGGGTGGCAACGAGTACGCCGCCGTTCCAGAACTCAAACCCTAACGGATTGTGCACGGTGGCAAATTTCTTCACCTTGTCCGCTTTGCCGTCGTTGTTAGTGTCTTCAAAAATGAGCAGAGCATCGCCGGTTTTTTCAAGTGGCTCCCATTTCGGGTAGGTTGGCCAGACTGCGGCCCAGATGCGACCTTTGGCGTCGACCTGCATCTGCACGGGGTTCACCAGCTCGGGGAACTCTTTTTCAGAGGCGAAGACATTGACTTTAAAATCCTTCGGGTGATTCAGTTTTTTCAAACCTTCCTCAGCACTAAGGTATTTGAGACTGCCTTCTTTGGCGGCACTGGAGCTTTTGGAACCTCCACCAACGTTGGAGATGACTTTGATCGGTGCGGGCACGTTGGTGTCTGTGACGGTGTATTTTTCACCTTTGGCAATTTCCCAGATACCTTTGTCACGGTTGGCTGTCATGACATCGAGCATAACGAGCTCGTGCTGAAGCACGGTTGCGTTGGTCTGGCCGTCGACGAAGCTGAGCGTTGATCGGCCACCCCAGATGTCATTGCCGTCAGTGGCGCGGTAGCGGTGGTGCCAGTAGTGGTTTTTCTCTTTCACCATCTTGCGCAAGCCCTCCAGCGACGGCGATGCGATGACCTTGTCTTTCAGCAGGGTGGATGCGATCACCTCGGCGATCTGGCGGTTGCCTTCTTCGTTCAGGTGGACGCCATTGATGGTGAGAGGTTTGTCACTCTTGCTGTAGAGTTCCATAGATGGGTGGAAAAGGTCGACGAATTCGACTCCGGCGGCGGCAGCAGCCAGGCGAGTGGCTTCGGTGATGGCAGCGAGACGTTTGTTGCGCGCCTTGCCGTTCGGTAAATTCGGGTCGTTTAGATTTTCAAATGCGATGGGGCTGAAAAGCACGATGCGCACGATGGATTTTCCGTTAGGCTGAATCGACCGATACCCGGCGATCATTTTTTCCAACTTCTTCTGATAGTCGGATGGCTTAGTGTCATAGGATTCGTTGTAGCCGAAGAAGGAGAAAATCACATCCGCTTTAACATGACGGAGGTAGTTCGCTTCGGGCATGAAACCTTTTGATCGAGGACGCTTGTCGACGCGGTCGCCGCTGAGGGACATGTTGCGGAACTCGATCTTACGGCCCTCTGTGGCGGATTGAATCAGGGTCTCTAACCAAGCATCATGCTGCATGCGATCAGGCAGACCGTTTCCTACGATGGCGATGGTATCATCCTGATTGAAAACAAAAGGAGTGGGGTCACGATATCCTTCAGGCACTTCCACCAAGTTCGACTTTGATCCGTCTTCGAAGAAGTATGCAATTTGGGGAGCCTTGCCTCTCTTGCGGAATTTGATGTTCATGGAGCCGGCCTTGGCCTCGATGTCTTTCTTCGTGAAGACAGGTTTGTTGTCTTTGTCCAACAGAGTCAGTGTGAAGCCATTCAGGCGGTTACTTAAATCCTCACCGCGGTTGTAGATGATGATTTCGTTGATCGTCTGGGCTTTGCCTAGGTCGAGCTGCCACCAGGGATTTTTTGTGTTGGAGCCACTGTCTAAGGTGTGAGTTTGGCCTCCATTGCTGTAGATTGGGGATTTGTTACCGTCGATAGCTTTGGCTGCTGGCCCGCTGGCATTGGAACTGGACTGGCTGGCCTTGCCGCTGGGCGCGATATTTTTACCTTTGCTCAGAACCTCAACTTCGGCGAGGGTCAGGATTCGGTTGTCACCGGGTAATTCAATGCGGACGTATCGGGCGGTTTCGGCGGCAGTCGCTGCTGACATGGAGCATGCCAGCACGGAGAGCGCTGCTGTGATCGTGAGTTTTCGATGGATCATGATAAATAAGAGTGGGTATGATACGACCCGATGAACAGGATCTTTTCCCTGAGATTGAAAAAACACCCAAAACGCCGAAGCGATTCAGCCGTTTCCTAAATGACTTCAGCCCCGGAATCAGCCGTGTTTCTCCACTTCCGGATCGTCCGATTAAGCTGCTTTTCCGTGCGGGTATCTTTTTCCGCATCGCCGTAAAGCACCCCGTAGTGATAGGCTAACAGGTTGTCGGCAAATTCCGGTGCTCGATTTGACTTCGCCAGAGTTTCAATATGCTGCCGCAAAGTCCGGCCCAACGGCATCGGGTGGCCGAGCGCAGCACAGGCTTGTTTGAAATGGATTAAATAGCTGGGCTGAACGTGGCTGAGAGGTCGACCGTCGGGGGCTGTCTCAGCCTGTCCTCTATAGCGTAGGATCAGGAAGACTAGAGCGACCAGGCTGACAACGCCAAGTGCGATGCCGATCGCGACCCGATTGACTCCTGCGCCTAAACCGATTCCTGGATCATTGCTGTCGCTGTCATCACCTGACGTGTCAGAGGCGAGAGCTTCTTCCGGATCGGGGGCGATTTCATCATCGGGCGCGGTGTGGCTTTCGGGAATGGCATCGTCATCAGGTGGGGTGGTGTCAAAAACCACCCAGCCGTGTCCCTGCAGTTTGATCTCGGTCCACGCATGGGCATCCTTGGCACGAAAGACAAACATGTTTTGAGCTTGGTATAATTTACCACCAGACCAGCCGTAAGCGATCCGACTAGGCACTCCCATTGCCCGACAAAGCATCGCCGCTGCCGTGGCGAAGTGTTCGCAGTAGCCGCGTTTTTCCTGATAGAGAAAATTCTCCAAGGGATTGGCTCCGTTTTCATTGGTGGTTTCCAATGAGTATTCGTAGTTGTCCTGAAGGTGATGCTGAAGTGCCAGCAGTCGGCTTGCTGTGTCTGGCTTGTTTTCGAAGAGTAGTGCGGTTTGCTTCAGCTGTTCCTCCAGCTGGCTGGGAAGGTCGAGTTCGCCATCGGCGGCGACAGCGGGAGTGAGAGTCTCGTCTAACAGGTTGCTGAGGTGTATGGGTTTGGAACTGGCGATGTAATTGTAGCCAGCTGTTGGATCATCGGAAACTGGTAGTAAATAAAGGGACTCCGCCAGCTGTGTCAGCTCGCTGATATCGGTGGAAACCGCACCGTGCAGGGCAGTGAATACGTTCTGACCGGTGGGATTGGCCGCGTGATAGACTCGGTGACGAATCACTTCGCTTTCATTGCTTTCGGTTCTGTTAGGAAATTGGATCGGTGCCAGAAGACGAGTCCGGGCAGTTGGTGCAGCGGACCATGAACTGCCATTGAATTGGGAAAATGCGAAGGCCCGCAGATGGATACGCGAGTGCAAGAGTTTGGCTGCATCCTCAGCGTTCTCGAGCTCCACAAAGACCTCAGGTTTATTACTGGGTTTGTGATTACTGCGTTTTGGCAAGTCACGCTCTAAGGTGTTAGGTTTGAAAATCCATGGGCCGGATTGTTGACCGTCAAACTTGAGGTCTTCCCCATTGCCACTTGCCCCGTTGCCAGTGCCCCCGGCTTCCAATTCAATGCCGCTTACCCTTTCCTTTACGACCAATGCGAATTCTTGTGCCGGACCAGCCAGGGTGCTGGTCAATGCGACAAAACAAGCCTCGGTGAAAACGATCGCAGCGCCGAGACTGAAGTAGTCTAATAAAGTGGCCTTGCGCAGGCTGAACATGCGAGCTCGCCTCACCTCTCCCTTGCGCCGGGTTCCCCAGATGGCTAAGCCTGCGACCAGTGTGGCCACGGCTAAACAACTTCGCAGCAATAATCCTGGACCCCCCGGCCACCCTCGGAGCAAGGCATAAGCCCCGGCTACGGCAACGATGAGGGTGAGAGAGCGCATGGTGATGGGTAGGTTAGGCGGTGGCCGCTTGTAGGGTTCGATTACGATACTTCACCTGGCGGATGTCCACAATCAGTGTGTGCGGATGCTTGGAAAGGAGATGCTGCCATGACTCCGGTGCCATGTCCGAGATGATCATCAGGGTATGATCTGAAGAGACCGACCGAAGAGTTTGCTCAAGGTCATGCGCCTCGGTGCCACGAGCACGACGGACTCTGGCTAAGCGGCAAAGACACTCTACCAGTTGTTTTCGAGAGGTGCAGAGTATCGGTTCCCAATGGTTGAAATCCGCAGAAAGCACCCAGGGAATACCATTGGTTTGAAGTTCTGTTAGTGATCCGGCGAGTAGGGATAGCGCCCTTTCAAAGCGATCCTCCCGGAGCAGTTCACCGCCCGTGGCAAAGGAGTGGAATACCACATGGCAATGATCCGGATGAAACCCAGGTGGATCATATTCGCGAACTCGCAGAGTGTGCCCACGTGCCAGAGCCCTAGCAGATGCCGGCCAATGGATATGGCGGGCCGAGTCTCCTGCCTGCCATGGCCGGATACCACGAGGTTCGCCAAAGGTATGGCCAGCAGCACAGCCACTGCGCGGCACGGCATCGTGCATTGAGCCATCGCTATTCAGTTCCAGAGGGACAATAGGCCTCGGTGTGATGGTGAGTTCGTGATGAATCTCCAGCTGTCTATGAAGTTTGAAAAGCCCTAACGGAAATGAGCTGGTCAATTGTACCGGATGGGATTCTGTAAATCCGCGACCGCGCACAGTCACCTGCTGCTTGAGGCGTGCGGCCGATCCAGATGCTGTCCATGGTGCCAGTGCCTCGACGCTTGCCCCCCCGTCTTTGCGCCCTCCCGCTCCCAGAAGGTTTAACCGGACTTCGGTATTGAAGCCGTCGAATAGTGCTCGATGGTTGTATAAGGTCAGTTCGAGATCAAAGGGAATGCCAGCACTGACCCGATGAGGCATCATCAACTTGGTCTCCATCTTCTTGAGGCTGATCCTACCTAACAGCCATGCCAGAATGAGCAGCACAACACCACAAAGCCCCAGCACGATCAGGAATCCATCTGCCAACAACATGCCCCCAGCTACCAACGCCACAGAGCCACCGGCAAGGACGGCTCCACGTGTAGTGAGAGGGCTACGTTTTTTCATCACCCCGATATTCTGGCAGCTGGGCTCGCTGAGAAAAGCACGGAATCCATCCCTAGCCTGGATGCGAAAATAAAAACGGGCCGCGTGATAGCATTCACGCGGCCCGTAGAAATGATCTTTGTGATCAGAGGACTGGGTTAGTCCATGTCTTTCTTCTCAAGTGACTCGTTCAAGTGAGCGATGAATTTGTCAACGTCAGGGAACTGGGAGGCAGAGAAACGTGTGAACTCTTTGCCTTCTTTGTCAAAAAGGATGACGGTAGGCACTCCGCGGACGCCGTATTTTTGAAGCACGGCACTGTTCTTTTTCTTCAACTCAGGGTCCTTGTTAGGGATGTCGATTTTGACGAGGATGAAGTTTTTGGAAGCTTGTTTGACGAACTCAGACTTAGAGAAAACCTTTTTGTGCATCATGATGCATGGTGGGCACCAGTCGGATCCGGTGAACTCGACCATCACGGACTTGTTCTCTTTTTTGGCTTTGGCAACGGCGGAGTCGACGTCGGTCATCCAGCCTTTATCGGCTAGTGCGGTCCCTGCGAGAGCGGTCATGGCAAAGGCAGCGGCGAGGATATGTTTAATTGCTTTCATCACAGGTTAAACGTCATGCAGCCGTGTTTTATTCCAAATTTCTCGAAAATTCCTGTTTGGAATGCTAACGCTCATGCATGCAAAAACTGCTTGTTGCCACTGGAAATGCCCACAAAACCGAGGAAATCCGCGCCATGCTCGGTGCTGGTTACGAGGTCACCGATTTAAAGTCTCATCCGGAACTTCCCAAGGTCGATGAGACTGGCACTACTTTCTTGGAAAATGCCACCTTGAAGGCTGTCGAGATCAGCCGAGAAGTTCCGGGGCTGATTCTCTCCGATGATTCCGGGCTCGAGGTGGACGCTCTCGGCGGAGCTCCTGGTGTTTACTCCGCACGATATGCCGGTGAGGACGGCAACGATGAAGCGAACAATGCCAAGCTGCTCACCGAGCTGGCGGATGTAGAAGAACGCAGAGCACGATTTCGCTGCGTGATGGTGCTGGCGGAAAATGGCGAGACGCTCGCACACTTTGACGGTGCTGTGGAGGGCCGAATTATTACAGAACGGCTCGGTGACGGTGGCTTCGGCTACGATCCTCTTTTTGTCCCCGAGGGCCATGAACAATCATTCGCCGAGCTCGGTGATGAGGTGAAAAACACCCTCAGTCACCGCGCTCGTGCGATGGAAAAAGTCTGTCGTTGGCTGGCCGATAGGAATAGCTAACAACCGATCATTTTAAATCATGCTGCAATGATCAGCTCCCCATCGACTTCTTGGATAGGGTAGGTCTGTAACATATGCCCGGGATCATTCAGACACATGCCAGTTTCCAGCGAGAAGTGGTGTTTGTGCAGCGGGCAGGCGACGTAGGGCACGCCGTTTTCATCACCCACGAGTCCACGTGAAAGCACCATACGCTGGTTGATGGGATTGTAGTTCTGCACGGCATACCACTTGCCCTCTGTGGGGAGGTGGAAGACGGCAATTTGGGTATCACCTACCTTGACGCAGGTTCCGAGATGGAGCGGGAAATTATCAACACTCCCTAGGTTGGTCCAATTGGTTTCGGTTATCATGTTTATCTGTTGGTTTAGATTTTGTTAGGCGCTGGCGAGTGCGTCTTCGTCACTGGTTTCGTTCAAGCGTGCCGGGCTGATTTGATCGCGCACTTTGACAAAGTCGACGGTTTCATCCACATCGTCAGTATTTGAAAAGGAACGGAATCGTTTCATTTTCTCAGGATCGTTGATCGCATTGGCCCACTCACACTCGTAGGTGCTGACGAGGTGTTCCATCTGTTCTTCGAGCTCGGCGCAGATGCCGAGGGAGTCGTTGATGACTACGTCTTGAAGATGCTTCAGGCCGCCATCGAGCTTGGTCATCCAGGTGGATGTGCGCTCGAGTTTCTCGGCGGTCTTGATGTAATACATCAGGAATCGGTCGATGTACTTGATCAGTGTTTCGCGATCGATGTCGGAGGCAAAGAGATCGGCGTGGCGTGGGTTCATACCGCCGTTGCCGCAGACGTAGAGGTTCCAGCCTTTTTCCGTGGCGATGATGCCAAAGTCCTTGGAGCGGGCCTCGGCACACTCGCGGGCGCAGCCGGAGACACCGCCTTTGATTTTGTGTGGAGAGCGGATGCCGCGGTAACGTTTTTCCACATCGATGGCGAGGGTGGTGGAGTCCTGGACGCCAAAGCGGCACCAGGTGGATCCAACGCAGGATTTCACCGTGCGCAAGGCCTTGCCGTAAGCGTGACCGGATTCAAATCCAGCCTCGATGAGTTCCTTCCAGATGGCAGGAAGCTGATGCACCCTAGCGCCTAACAAGTCAATCCGCTGACCGCCGGTGATCTTCATGTAGAGATCGTATTTTTTCGCCACCTGACCGATGACGATGAGCTTGTCTGGAGTGATCTCACCGCCGGGCACCCGTGGGATCACTGAGTAGGTTCCGTCCTGTTGAATGTTGGCGAGGAAGGTATCGTTGGTGTCCTGAAGTTGAGCGTGTTCGAGAATCGGTTTGTTCCAGGTGGATGCGAGGATGGAGGCCACGGCAGGTTTGCAGGTTTCACAACCAAGTCCGGTGCCGTGTTTCTCCAAGAGTTCTTCGAAGCTCTGGATGTGTGTGGCTCGCACGATCTGATAGAGTTCGCTGCGGGAGTGATCGAAGTGTTCACAGAGGCGATTGCTCACAGTCACTCCGTTCTCTAACATCTTGGCTTTGAAGATGTCCGTCATCAGTGGCACGCAGCCGCCACAACCGGTTCCGGCCTTGGTGCACGCCTTAAGCTCTCCGATGGAACTACAGCCATTATCGATGGCGGAGCAGAGTGTGCCTTTGGTGACAGATTCGCAGGAGCAAATCTGAGCATCGCTGGGGATGTCATGCGCTCCCATGGCTGCGGTGCCTTCACTGGCAGGCAGAATGAGCTGAATAGGCTCAGGTGGCATGGCCAGACCGTTCTGGTAGATCTGCAGAAGACCACCGTAGGCTGAGGCGTCTCCGACAAGAATACCGCCTAACAGTTTCTTTCCGTCCTCGCTGATGACGAGTTTTTTGTAGAGCTGGCTGTGCGGATCGTTGATCACGATCTCGCGGGCGTTGGAGTCAGCGGGTGCTTCGATGGCACCGAAGCTGGCTACGTCCGTGCCGATGAGTTTCAGCTTGGTTGACATGTCCGCGCCTTCGAAGCTGGCTTCCTTTCCTAACAAGAGATCGGAAACGGCGTCCGCCATCTGGTAGCCAGGTGCCACAAGTCCATAGATCATGCCTTCGTATAGGGCGCACTCGCCGATGGCGAAAATGTTAGGGTCGCTAGTGAGTAGGTAGCTATCGACATTGATGCCACCGCGCTCGCCGACATCGAGTCCGGCGTCACGAGCAAGTTCATCACGCGGGCGAATGCCGGCAGAAACGATGATCATATCGACATAGAGTTTACTGTCATCAGTGAACTCCATCGCGGTGACCCCATCTTTACC
Source organism: Oceaniferula spumae (assembly GCF_042849255.1). Classification (GTDB taxonomy): domain Bacteria; phylum Verrucomicrobiota; class Verrucomicrobiia; order Verrucomicrobiales; family Akkermansiaceae; genus Oceaniferula; species Oceaniferula spumae. The sequence continues at coordinate 2,370,729 of NZ_AP026866.1, read as the reverse complement.
AGCGATGTTTTTAGTGGCCTTGTTAAGGTGAACCTGAATACCACGATCTTCGATGATGTCCTTGAGAAGAATACCGGCATCCTCGTCCAGCTGCCTCGGCATTAGTCGTGGAGCGAACTCGACCACATGGGTTTTGAGTCCCAGGTCCTGCGCAGCCTTGGCGGCTTCCAGACCTAACAGTCCACCACCAATAACGGCGCAGGTTTTACTGTTTTTGGCGTATGCCTTAATCGCATCGAGGTCTTCGATGGTACGATAGACAAAGACTCCTTTTTTATCGATGCCAGGCACAGGTGGAACAAAGGCGGATGAGCCAGTGGCCATCACCAGCTTGTCATAAGGAACGACCTTGCCGGATGCCGTGAGCACCCGCTTGTTTTTACGGTCAATATTCGTGGCTAGCTCGTTGACATGAAGTTCCACTCCGTTGTCCTCGTACCAATTGAACTTGGCCATAGCCAGATCATCGGCGGATTTGCCCGCGAAGTATTCGGATAAGTGGACCCGGTCATAAGCGGGTCGCGGTTCTTCGCAGAAGGTGACGATCTGGCAGCGCTTTTCAGTGTCTTTATTGACAAGGCGCTCACAGAATTTGTAGCCAACCATTCCGTTGCCGATGACGATGATTCTTTCTTTCATAGTAGTCTGGGTTTGAGTTTTAAGTGTCTGGAAATATCCCTCACCAGAGCTTTCAGCATGTGGCATGCCATTTGGCTCACCCGACCATGAATGAACCTCATGAAGATTATGAGATGTCGCTAGTAGGTGAAATCCAGCTGTAGCGAGAACTGGCTGACATCGTTGGCGAAGGCGGTGTCGTCGTTGGCAAAGAACTGGGCAAACTTGGCAATCAGCTTGGTGTTCTCAGCGATTTGTTTCACCGCTACGGCATCGATTTCCCAACCGTAGAAATCGTCGAGTTCATCATCAAAGAACGCGTGGGCGGTAGCGGAGAGTTTGATGTCATAGGGGGCCTGTGTGGAAATGCCGGCGTAAACGTCGGTGAGTCCGTTCCATTGCGCCGGGCCACCAGTCAGGCCGAGTCGGTCGTTGATGAAGACATCAGCGAAGCCGTTGAATGCGTGGACAGTGGCGAGCGGAGTGACGAAGTCTTGTTCTAAGTATTCAACGCCGGTAACAAAGGTGTAGTCGCCGGACTTTTTGCTGAAGTTCACGTGTCCGTAGAGGGCGGTGTAGTCGGGTTGCTGGCCGGACTCGTTCTGGGCGGCAACTTCGAGGTGGTAGGAGCCGTGATCGAAGTTGAGATCGGTGAAAGCGCCGTAGGTGTTGTTGCTGGCGCGTGCGAACTGCTGCTCAGAGAAGTCCATCAGGTAAATGTAGCCGTGCACTGAGTGTTTACCGATTTTCCAGGCGGCATTGAGCAGATGCACATCACCTTCAAGCGCTTGCACCGCGCCTGTGGCATCATTTCCAAAGATCCGGTTAACTCGATTGGCATAGGCATACTGCACAGTGAGCGGTCCAGAGGTGTAGCTGACGAGAGCGGCATCGAGCGTTTGTTCGTTTTGGCGCCAGCCGACGTTTCCAATCATGGAAGCATTGTCGAGAATGAGTCGCTGACGTCCGGCGCGTAGCAAAAGTGAGTCGCTATGATACTGGAGATAGAGCTGATTGAGCTCGTTGTTCTCGGGATCACCGATGACTGTGTTCCCTGGCACGTAGGGATCGAAGCGTGCAGACTGGGGAGTGCCGACCTGGTAGTCATCGATCAATGCGAGCGTGTGCTCGGACTGGATAAATGCGGAAAAACCAGTGTCTCGGCCGATTTGTAAGCCGGGTCTTGCACGCAGTGTTAGAGCATGTGAGTTATCGAGTCCCTGCTCGTTGCGCATTTCATAACGCAGCCGTGATTCAAGTGAGAAACTCAGCCACGGTGGCGTTGGTTCGGGAATGTCAGCGGCGGGTGTTCCGGCAGAACAAGGTAGAGTAATAAGGCTGATGAATAGCAGTGATTTAACCATGATACTGCCGTTAGCAGTGCCTGTGCCATCGTGATGTGGCTGAATCACATGATCATCATGAGTCTAAATCATGCCGTAGCCGGTTCGACGGTGCCTGCTTGAATGGCGGCCTCAAGGTGCTCTTTACAGATGGTGATGAAGTCCTCCTCGGGCAGCGCGAGCGTTTTGTGAGCAGGCGAGAAAACACCCCACTTCCGTTTTGGTGGGGGAGTGGAAATGGGGTGTGATGTTAGACTGCCATCTTCAATTTCACGTCTTGCAACCCAGCGAGGAATGATGCCCACACCCATATCAAGTTTGGTCATTTCCTTGATCGCCTCCATGTTTCCTAACGTCAGCGGCTGGTGATGCTGGATCACGTGTTCGTTAAAGTGGCGGGTGACCAGGCGCTTGGTTTCACTCTTAGCCGAATAGGTGATCAGTCGGACATCTGAGAGTTCCTTGCGCATCGTCGGTTCCTGTTTGGTCCAAGGGTGGCCGGTGCTGGTGATGAAGCAGAGTTCATCGTCGGCAAGTGGGGTGAAAATAAACTTCTGGTCGGGCAGTGCCTGCTGAATCCCAAGTCCGAGGTCGGCTTGTCCATCGTTGATCATTTTTAAGATTTCAGAGGTGTCACCGATGCTGACAGAGACCTCGCATCGAGGGTGTTTTTCATAAAAGTCCTTCAGCGCTCCGGGGAGCACCAGCTGACAAATGGAGTCTGGCACGCCGATGTGAATGGATGTGTATCCCCACTGTTTGAGTTTGGCGAGTTTGCTAAGGCCGGTCTCCAATTCGGCAACCACCCTCTTGGAGTGGTGCAGGAAAACTTCGCCGTAAGGCGTGAGAATGATGCGCTTGCCCATACGTTCGATCAATGGGCAGTCGAGCTGTTTTTCCAGTGCCTTAATGGAGTGGCTGACGGCTGACTGAGTGATGAAACAAAGCCTCGCAGCCGCTGTGAACGACCGCGTTTCCTCTAAAGCGATGAAGATGTTGAGCTGCCGGATATCAGGTAAATTCATGGTTACAAAAGTATGGATTAAAATGTCAGGAGTCATAACCTAAGCAGGAGGCATACCATGTTTGCCGATTAGTTGTATTCATGGTTAAAATGAATCGTCTGATGGCCTTGGATGAGCGGTTGGCACGCACGGTGCTTGGCTGCTGGCATGAGCACAACACGCCTCAATCCACTAGATGTAAAAAACCCGAGTATCCGCACCTTGCATTTTACCTGGGTGGCTTTTTTCATAACTTTCGTAGTATGGTTCACTCACGCGCCGCTCGGCTCGGTTCTGACCGAGGCCTTCGGACTGAGCAAGGCGCAGTGGAAGGCGCTGCTGATCTTGAATGTGGCTCTCACGATTCCCGCCCGTGTGGTGATCGGCATGCTGGTGGATAAGTTGGGACCGCGAAAAACTTACAGTGCTCTGTTAGTTATCTCAGGTGGTTTGTGCGCATGGTTCGCTTCGGCACAAACCTACGAGCAGCTGGCGATGGCCCGCTTTGCGATGGGCTTTGTGGGTGCCGGCTTTGTCATCGGTATTCGCATGGTGGGTGAGTGGTTTCCCGCTCGCCAGGTGGGTCTTGCTGAAGGAGTTTACGGTGGCTGGGGGAACTTCGGTTCAGCCGCTGCCGCGATGAGCATACCTAGCATCGCTTTGGCATTCGGGGGTGAAAACGGCTGGCGCTATGCACTTTATAGTATTGCAGCCATAGCATCGCTTTATGGCATCTTCTACTACATCGTAGCGCGTGATACGCCGAAGGGATCGACCTATTTCAAGCCCAAGAAAAGTGGCGGCATGGAGGTCAGCACGCCGCGTGATTTCTACTTCTTGCTGGCGATGACCGTGCCAATGTATCTGGCGCTGGCTGTTCTGGCATGGAAGTTGTCACCATCAGGTGTTGGTCTGTTAGGTCAGACAGCAGTGAACATTATCTACGTTGGTCTTTTCCTTCTCTACATACTGCAGACGTCACAAATTTACCGAGTGAATAAGGAGATGCTGAAAAACGGAGGTGTAGGAGAGATGTTCCGTTTCAAGTTCAAGCAAGTCGCGATCCTGGATCTGAACTATTTTGTCACCTTTGGCTCTGAGTTGGCAGTGGTATCGATGTTGCCATTCTTCTTCATGGATACCTTCGGCCTGAGTGCGGTCACAGCGGGTCTTCTCGCTTCCGGTTTCGCCTTTATGAATCTGGTCGCTCGTCCGGCTGGTGGTTTGATTTCCGATAAATTGGGCCGCCGGAAAAGCCTGTTAATCTTCATGGTCGGTCTTGCGGTTGGCTATTTCATGATGAGTCAGATCAATGCTGGCTGGGCGATTCCTGTTGCAGTGATGGTCACCATGATTTGTTCGTTCTTTGTGCAGTCCGGCGAGGGTGCCGTGTTTGCCATCGTGCCATTAGTGCAGCGCCGGATGACCGGGCAGATCGCTGGCATGGCAGGTGCCTACGGAAACGTTGGAGCGGTTGTTTTCTTGACCATTTTCTCCTTTGTGGATGCCTCCACCTTTTTTATGATCATTGCCGCATCGAGTTCGGTAGGATTCATCGCCACGATGTTCCTGGATGAGCCTGAAGGTCACGTCGCCGAGGTAATGCCTGATGGATCGGTCGAAATGATCGAAGTATCATGAGTAAAGTTACCCATTGCCCTCCGGTTGCATCCGGTGCGAATATGTCTGTGATGCACAATCATTCTGCCGCCCCGTCCCGACTTTGTGTCGAGGCGGGGCAGTGTTCGTTAAGAGGACCAAAGGAGGAAAATGAGGACTGCACCGGAGTAAGAGTTCCGGACAACGCCGTGATCTCTGCCAAGGGCATTGCTGCGGTAGTGGCTGACGGAGTTAGCGCAGCGAGCGGTGGCAAAGTCGCAGGCGAGATGTGCGTGCAGGCCTTTCTGTCTGATTACTTTTGCACGCCCGAAACATGGACCGTGAAGACCTCAGCACAACGAGTGTTAGATGGTCTGAATCGCTGGCTCTATGGCCAAGGCAGCGCGGAGGGACTGAGTGATGAGAAGGGTTACGTATCCACCCACAGCTCACTCGTGCTGTGCTCGCGCACCGGGTTCATCTTTCACATTGGCGACTCGCGTATCTACCGAGTGCGGGGAGGGCAGATTGAGCAACTGACGCGTGATCACCGGTCCGCTGTTTCCAATACAAGTTTCTTGAACCGTGCAGTAGGTCTCAATCTCAGTTTGAAGGTGGACTACCGTGAGGTCGATCTCGAGGTGGGCGATCATTTCATACTCTGCACCGACGGCGTGCATGATTTCATCAGCGACAAGGAAATCTGTCGCGGAGTGAACTCTGGAGAAAGTCTGGATGATGCAGCCAAACACATCGCACAACGAGCGTTGGATGCCGGAGGCGATGATAATGCGACCTGTGTGATCCTGCGTATCGATTCTCTGCCGGATAGTAATTATGACGAGGCACAGCGCGTCATCAGCGATCGGCCATTTCCTCCTTTGCTTGCGCCGGGGATGAAAATGGATGGTCTGGAAGTTGAGGAGGTGTTGGTGGAAAGCAGCCGGAGTCAGCTTTACCGTGTTAGGGATACCACTGATGGACGCGAGATGGTGATGAAGACACCGTCACCCAATTTTAAGGATGATCCGGAATATATTGAGCAGTTTGCTGCGGAGGAATGGGTGGGCAAACGAGTCGCTCATGAAAACCTTGTTAGGGTCATTGATCGCGATATCAAACCCACATATCTCTACTATCTGATGGAGTCGCTTGATGGCAAAAACTTGGCAACATGGCTTGATGGCCACGAGGGGCGGCCGCCGATCGATGATGTGGTAGCGATTGTGAAGCAGGTCGTCTCCGGCGTGCGGGCACTGCATCGCAAGGAGGTGCTGCATCAGGATTTAAAATTGGAAAACATCATCGTCGATGAGTCAGGCAAGGCGACTGTGATCGATTACGGATCATGCCGGATTGCAGGGCTGCGTGAGCGACTTGGCCGCACGAATGTGCAGGATGCTCTGGGAACACTCGATTTTTCAGCTCCCGAATACCGTATGCCCACACTCAGAAGCATCGGTCCACGTGCGGATCAGTTTTCCATCGCTATGATTGCCTACCACCTGCTGAGTGGAGGGAAGTGCCCGTATGGTGACAAGTGGGCGAAGGCAGCGAACGCGAAGGATTTCAGCCTGCTGGATTACGTGTCCGTTTACCACCATAACCCGATGGTGCCAGTGTGGCTGGACGGGGCTTTGGCCAGAGCGTTGAAAATCCAAGCCACCGCCCGCTATCCGGGTATGAGCGAATGGGTATACGATCTGGTGCATCCTAACGCGGCCTACTCTCTAGCGGCCTACCGTCCTTTGATCGAACGTGATCCAGTCAGGTTCTGGAAGATCATCTCAGCAGTGCTAGGGGCTTTGGTCATTTTGCTGCTGATCATCTAGTGTTCATCCTAAAGATGAATACTACTCATCTTCATGGGCTGCACTGGCATGGCTTGTGCTATATGGGTCACGATGCCTGCACTACTGAATCCGAAACACGAGGAAGAATCCCCGTCGGATAACCATACCCATGGCGTAGAGCAGGTGAATTTGATCGATCAATTACTGCGTGAGCAAAAAGAGCTGACTGCCGTCGAGCGCTTCAGCCAGAAACATGCATCGACCCCCGGTCACGCGCAGAAAAGTTACTACAAGGACCTGATCCCCATCCGGAAGCCTTCAACAGGCGAGCAGTATGCCTTTGAGGTGGATCTGGACAAATGCACCGGTTGCAAAGCCTGCGTTGTTGCGTGTCACAGCCTCAATGGCCTGAACGATAACGAAAGCTGGCGTGATATCGGCTCCATACGCGGTGTAGTGGATGGCGTTGCCGAGCAACAAACGGTGACCTCTGCCTGCCATCATTGTGCTGATCCTGCCTGCCTGAACGGCTGTCCGGTGGGAGCCTACGAAAAGGAAAAAGACACCGGTGTGGTACGCCATCTCGATGACCAATGCATCGGCTGCCAATACTGCTCCCTGAAGTGTCCGTATGATGTCCCCAAATATGACAAATCACTGGGGATTGTTAGAAAGTGCGACATGTGCCACGAACGTCTAGCCGAGGGTGAGGCTCCGGCCTGTGTGCAGTCCTGCCCGAGTGGTGCCATCAAGATCAAGGTTGTGCAAACCGCAAGCGTTCATGAAGCCGCCAAAGGTGGTCGCAGCATTCTCCCCGGAGCATTCCGTTCAGACTACACCAAGCCCAGCACCACATTCCGCAGCAAGCGCAAGCTGAACGAGACCATGCAGGCGAGTGACGAATACGAGCTGACTCCGGCTCACTCGCATCTGCCGCTGGTGACTATGCTGATGCTGACCCAGGTGGCCGTTGGTCTGTCACTGGTCGATTGCCTTGGCCGTTTTCTCGCGCCCGGTTGGTTCTCAGGGATGCACATCTCTTTGTTAGCTGTGGCCGTTTTGTTAGGTAAGGCAGGTTTGATCGCAAGCTTCACTCACCTTGGAAGTCCGATGGGTGCTTGGAGATGTTTTCTTGGTTTGAAAACCTCATGGTTAAGTCGTGAAGTGGTGCTTTTCGGTGCATGGATGCCTGCATTGATAGCTTCTCTCGCCGTTGCCGCATGGCCGCAACTGTCCACCTGGATTCCGGAGCCAGTGAGCGCGTTTCTGCCTGTAAACCTTCCTGGTTGGTTACCACTGGCGAGTTCGGTGATGGCAGTTCTCTTAGGTTTGGTCAGTGTGTTTTGTTCGGTCATGGTTTATGTCGATACCCGTCGAGCTTTTTGGTCGATGAGTCAGACCTTGGGCCGTTTTGGAGGCACGATGATGTTAGGTGGATTCACAGGCCTTTGTGTCGCTGAGCTGATGACCAAAGGGTCGGTCAGCTGGTTCGCGGTCATCGGGGTTTTGTTATCAGTTGCTGTGAAAGCCACGACGGAGATTCGCCAGCTGCTACCGGCCCGTGATATCGAATGGAGTTACGCTAAGAAAAGCGCACAGCTTCAGCTTCGGCCGCTTGGCAGAGTGCTTAGACTCCGCTGGATATCACTCAGCACCGCATTGATAACTGTCGTGTTAGCCTGCTTAATTCCTGCCAGTGCTGCTTGGTTGGGTCTGGCCGCTTTTATGATGCTGCTGGCGAGCGAATGGCTTGAGCGGAAACTGTTTTTCCAAGCCGTAGTCACCCTGAAAATGCCAGGCGAACTCAGCCGTGCGCATTAGGTGGCAATAGAGTATAATTAAACGATGGCCGGATCACGCAAATCACTCAAACAACTCATCCCACCTGTGCGGCAGTGGCATGGTCCTAAGACTGATCGTCTGGTGAGGAAGCCCGGAATGTTCGGTCTAGGTCAGGTGCCTGCGGGTGTGGTTCCGGACGCTACTACGACCATGGTCTGCGGGTTTTGCTCCACTGGTTGTGGTTTGAACATCCATATGAAAGACGGCGAAGCGGTTGGTCTAACACCGTCGACCGAATACCCTGTGAATCTTGGTATGGCCTGTCCCAAAGGCTGGGAGGCTTTGACTCCCTTGCAGGCAAATGATCGCGCGACTGTGCCGATGATGAGGGAGAAACGAGGTGGTCAACTAGAGGAGGTTGATTGGGACCGGGCACTGGTTGTTTTTTGCGAACGCTTCAAGGAGGTTCAGGAAAAGCATGGATCTGATTCGGTCGCCTTCCTCAGCACCGGGCAGATTGTCGCCGAAGAGATGGCTTTCCTAGGGGCCCTAACCAAGTTCGGCATGGGTATCAAGCATGGTGATGGCAATACACGGCAGTGCATGGCCACGGCGGTGGTTGCTTATAAACAAAGCTTCGGATTTGATGCGCCACCGTACACTTACCAAGATTTTGAAGAGTCGGATGTGATCGTTCTGGTGGGATCAAACCTCTGCATCGCCCATCCCATCATGTGGCAACGTGTTGAACGCAATCTCCACAACCCAGAGATCATTGTGATCGATCCACGGAAGACGGAAACGGCGGTGGCGGCAACTCAGCATTATCCCATTGCCCCGAAAAGCGATCTGATGTTTTTCTATGGTCTTGCACGCCTATTGTTAGAAAAGGGATATGTTGATGAGGAGTTTGTGGCAAAGCATTGCAATGACTTTGCTGATTTCCAGCAACACGTTGCAAAATTTACCGCGCAAGAAGTGGAGAAACGCAGCGGCATCTCCATACACCAAATGGAAAAGCTCGCCGATACCATCGGCCAAGGCAAACGGGTTTCCTTCTGGTGGACGATGGGCGTGAACCAAGGTCACGAAGCTGTGCGCACGGCGCAGGCGATCATTAACATAGCACTGATGACCGGGAACATTGGCCGACCCGGCACCGGAGCCAACTCGATCACCGGTCAGTGCAATGCGATGGGGTCGCGTTTGTTCAGCAATACCACCAATTTGTTAGGCGGTCACGATTTCGCTAATCAGGCCGATCGAGAAAAAGTCGCCGAAGCTCTTGCGATTGATCCGGCAGTCATTCCCGAAGAAACCGGCTGGGCTTACGATCAAATTATCGAGGGAATCCACGCTGGGAAAATCAAAGGTCTCTGGGTGGTGGCGACGAATGGCGCGCATTCCTGGATCCATCAGGACCGATATCGCGAGGCCATGGACAAGCTGGAATTTCTCGTGGTGCAAGACATGTATGCCACCACAGAAACCGTCGCGCAGGCTGATCTCCTGCTACCTGCCGCTTGCTGGGGAGAAAAAGATGGTGTGTTCATAAACTCGGAACGCCGCATCGGGTTGGTGAAAAAAGTGGCTAAGGCACCGGGCTCTGCGCTCTCTGACTTTAATATCTTCCGACTCATCGCCCAATACTGGGGCTGTGGAGAAATGTTCTCGCGCTGGAGTTCACCGGAGCAGGTGTTTCGTATTCTAACAAAGGTCAGTCGTGGCCAGCCATGTGATATTTCTGGGATTGATGGTTATCGTACACTTGATGACCTAGGTGGCATTCAATGGCCGTGTAGGGAGTCAGACTTGGATGGGCTGAATGCCGATAATCAGCGGCGGTTATTCTCAGACGGTCGGTTTTTCCATGCGGATGGTCGGGCGAAGTTTTTGTTCTCTGATCCGGTCGAGGTTGCTGAGCCGACCGATGATGAATTTCCATTCATTCTTCTAACAGGTAGAGGAAGTTCTGCCCAATGGCACACTCAGACACGCACCAAAAAATCAGCGGTGCTGCGCAAACTATACCCGCAGTCGATCTATGTGGAAATGCACCCTGACGATGCCGAGCGACTTGGCATTGGCCCCAATGACACGATCACTGTGTTGTCACGCCGTTCTGAAGTTGCTGCGACAGCGATGCTAACACCCACCGTGCAACCAGGGCAGTTGTTCATGCCGATGCATTATGCCAAGGCAAATCGGCTGACGATGGCCTCGTTTGACCCATTTTCCCGACAGCCGAGTTACAAGTTTTGCGCAGTGAATGTGACTACCTCAAAACCGGCATTCATTTAACTGTAGCTGTGGCGGTGATGTTCGCCGTGAACAGCAGACCAAGTTTGGTTCCGTCGAAATCGAAACTGTCTCGCAGCACTGCACGGGGAATGTGGAGGGTCGCAGTGCCCTTGGAAATCTTGATGTCCCCGCGCAGGGTGACCTGCTGAGTTTTTTTCATCGTGAGGTCCACTTTACGCCTCGGAACGGCTTTGGAGAGGACCAGTCCACGACCGCTAACATGTGAGTGGCCAAGCACGGTGAAGTAACACTGAGGAATCGCAAACGGCCCGGCTTTCTCCAAGCGGCTGGACTGTGTTATTGTGTTAGGTTTGATGTTGATGACGCCTGCGGGGATATCAACGGTGATATTTCCTACCAAGGCCCCCCAAGCGTAGTCCATGTGATAGGCTCCGGTGTTGGTAATCCGGATGTCTTTGATGGAAATGCGACGTTCTCCGGTCTTTGTATTGTCGGTGACCAAGACGGTGATTTTACCTTTCAGTGGGGCTGTATCCCGAGCAAGACGTGAGCCTAACATCGCCCCTTTGGGATCCATGCTGAGGTCAATCACGCCGGTTGTCCTTTTTTCATCAATATTGAAAATCCAGGTCTGCGTCTCTGGTTTTTTTGAAGGTGAGGGGATGGCTGGCGCTATCGGCTTGGGAGGAAGCTCTGGCACAGGTGAAGACAGACGCGCCACATGGTCATCGTTTTTCCAGAAACCACACGAGCTGAGAATACCACTGAGCAGCAGGATGAAGATGGTATTAGGTAGAGTAAGGGGAATTTTCATTGCTGGAGCTTGCGAGGAACACTGAAGCAGACTACAAAGAACTCGGCGAGGAGTTTGTCAGTCCTCTCTCCCATTTTCTAGTTATGTCCAAGAGCTGTTGTTCCGCGTCAAAAGCCGATGATCACGATCAGTCAGTTCATGGAGGGCCCGATGATGTTTGTTGCGGAACCAAGAAGGGGAAAATCGACTGGCTGCTTTGGGGATCATTGATTCTTTGTGCACTGGGTTACATCGCACACTTATTTTTAAATGGACTGCCACATCAGGCGGCACATTTCAGTCAGGGGGTTTTTGAATTGCTCAATAAAATGTGGTGGGGGCTTGCGCTTGGAATTCTCGCGGTCGGAGCCCTTGGTCGGGTTCCACGGCAGTGGGTGGCAGCGGTGTTGGGCAAGCCTGGTAGTATCCAAGGTGTGCTGCGCGCCATGTCAGCAGGTTTGATTCTTGATCTTTGTAACCACGGGATTCTGTTAGTGGCAATGAAGCTTTACGAGCGTGGAGCATCATTGGGGCAAACACTGGCATTTCTAATCGCCAGTCCTTGGAACTCGCTGTCACTGACCTTGATCCTGGTTGCCCTGATCGGCCTGAAGTGGACGTTGGTCTTTATCGCTTTATCCGGAGTAATCGCTGTGATCACTGGTGTTTGCGTAGAGATGTTAGTGAAAAAGGGGAGTTTGCCAGCGAATCCGAATCACGTCGAACTACCGAAGGATTTCCACCTGTGGCGTGAAATCGGAGCAGCATTCGGCAGAACCAAATTTGATCTGAACTACTTCAGTAGCATGATAAAAAATGGATTCGCCGAGTCCGGAATGATCCTGCGCTGGATTTTCTTCGGCACGGTGCTCGCCGCGGCAATCCGCGCCTTTATGCCTCAGGAGGTCTTTGGCGATTGGTTCGGCCCCACTTGGACGGGGGTTTTGTTGACTCTGTTGGCAGCCACCGTCATCGAGGTCTGTTCCGAGGGTTCCAGTCCGATCGCGGCGGATTTGGTGACACGCGCTGCTGCACCGGGTAACGGCTTTGCCTTCCTGATGGCCGGTGCTGCCACGGACTACACAGAAATCATGGCACTGAAGGAAACCACCAAATCGTGGAAGACCACCTTCATTTTGCCGATTCTGACCCTGCCACAGGTCGTTGTGATCTCATGGATCCTCAACGCCTGGGCGAATTGACGGGTCGGAGAAGCCCTATTTAGGATCTGATGTTTCTAGATCAGGTTTCTTGGCCTCAGCGGCTCCTGATGTGCCTGGATTGCGTGGTGTGATGACAATGGCGTGATTATCGTAGCGCACCCGTCCAGCCCCCTGATCAACAATGTAGTTCAGCAGCGTTTCCGCAGGAATATTGCGGAGGCGCAATGTGACAGTACGGCCTTTGAAGCCACCTGTTGGATCTTGCACAATGAAGTTAGGGGTCACTTTTTTGTTGGATACGCGTTCGACTTGGGCGGATAGCATTTCCAGTGATTCCTGCACAGTGGCCTGATCGAGGTCCACGACGGGGATGATGACTTTTTTCAGCGTCGCTTTACGTTTGCCAATCTCAAGTGAGTCCCGGTTTTCCAAGAGATGGAGTAAGTGTCTGCGCGCCTGAGTATGCTTGGGATATAAGCGGAGTACTTCACGGAAGCTGGTCTTGGCGAGGTCATACTTGCCTGCTTCCATCGCGACGATGCCTTGCTGATAGAGGCTGTTGGCCTGCGCTTCGCGTTCGGTGCGGTTTTGATTCTGGGCTGACGAGGAGGCGCAGACACCGAGTGTCAACGCCACTAGCAATGCTGTGGTTCTGTTTTTCATAACTGGATCATAGTTTGGTGTTAGATCACGATGAGGGAGGTGTGCCCGCATCATGACATTCGACGTACTATATCCGTTACAGAGAATACTGCAAAGGGGAAAATCTTTACCGCCAGGAGTCAAACGAGTGTATCGCCCACGCGGCGACTCCACGTAGGGAGTTTATTTTCCTACACTTAGGAATATTTCAGATCCTTGGAGGGGTCTGTCTGGAAGTCCATGGCGAAGCGCGCAGTGGTGTTGGGTTTGATCACCGTTTGCACGTACTTGAGGTGCTGTGGGTCTTCAACATACATGCGGAGCTTTTCCAAAGATTCCACCTCGACTGTGAGGAAGAACGGCCACTCGCCATTGGTATCGATATTTTTTCCCGAGCGCACACTGAGCACTTCCGGGATTTTTAGTAGCATGCTCCGTGTGGAGCGCATCATTTCCTCGAGCTTCTGGTCGTCGACCGTTGGCTTGAGTTTGAAAAATACAACGTGGTGGATCATGGCAATCAGGCGTTCCAAGTGAGCGCGCCTTTTTTCAACGCATAGATATAAGCCACAGCCAGGATACCCGCAAATCCGCAGACACTCCAGAACGCCATGGCGCTTTCCTTGATGAGGTCCTTAAATTGCACGGCCCACGGGTACATGAAGACGACTTCGATATCGAAGATCACGAACAACATCGCCACGAGGTAGAACTTCACACTGAAACGTGGAGCACCGTCACCGATGGGTTTCATGCCGCACTCGTAGGCACTTTCCTTGTCAGGATTCGGTTTGCCTTTTTTACCAAGCAGCAGACTCAGGCCTAACATCATTCCGGCGAAGCCAAGGGCGATGGTGCACTGCATAATGACGGGAAGATAGTTCTGGAGCATGGCGGATGAAAATGTGGGAAGTTGAATCTGTTAGTAAGGGCGGCGTCGGAGAATTTTACCGAGCCTGTGGTCATCTGTAAAAGAAAACCCACGCACCGTTGAGGTGGCGTGGGTTTCTTTAAAACGATTCGTGTTGGGAAAACCAGCACGAAATTGGTTGTTTCACTCGGTTCGCACTAGGCGGACTCTTGGGCGGCGAGGAAATCGCTGTGAGCTTCGGACAGTTTTGCCAGTCCTTTGTATTCCTTGCCCTCCTTTTCAATCATACCTCTGGTGACCAGATTCTGGAGTTTTTCGTAAGCGCGGAGGCGAAGCATTTCTTCCCCACCACTTACGGCATTACGCTCCTTGAGCCTAGCGTAGACAGCTTCAAATAAATCATTAAATCCGAAGAAGCTGTCGTCATCACCCAGCACATTAACGATTTCATCTGTTACGTGATCTGGGACGCGGCGAGAGAAACGAGTTCTTTTCGTAGTAGCCATGGGTGGATTGTACCACGATTAGCCATTACATGCGAATTGAAAATAATAAAAAGCACAAAATTTAATCTTTTTTTGATCCGCTGCATGACAATTTTCTTAAAATCACGGGGTTGACACTAGTCGTCAGCCAGCCATTGTCAGCCCGCAATTATGAGTGCTACAACTGGAAAACGTCTAGCAATAGTGGGGGCTACAGGAGCAGTCGGGCAAGAAATGCTCGATTGTTTGGAAGAGCGTAATTTCCCCATTAGTGAATTAACTTTATTAGCTTCAGCCAGATCTGCAGGTAAGGAGATCCCATTCCGCGGAAACTTAATTAAGGTTAAGGAATTAACACGCGATTCCTTTGCGGACATTGATATCGCCCTGTTTAGCGCCGGTGGCGGCATCTCTAAGGAGTTTGCTCCCTCTGCCGCCGCAGCCGGCTGCGTGGTCATTGATAACTCTTCCTGCTTCCGCATGGACGAGGATGTACCGCTGGTAGTTCCTGAAATCAACCCTGATGCGATCAAGGACCGCCCTAGGAACATCATCGCGAACCCGAACTGCACTTCCATCATCACCCTGATGGCTCTCTTCCCGCTGCACAAGCTCTACGGGCTGAAGAGCATCATCGCCTCCAGCTACCAAGCCGTCTCCGGCAGTGGTGCCCAGGGCATCATTGAGCTCGACGAGCAAATCAAGGTGCTTGCCGGTGGTGGCGAGGTCACTGCGGAGATGAAAAAAGTCTACCCGCACCAGATCGCTTCCAATGTCATCCCCCAGGTGGATGTTTTCACCGACAACGGCTACACCAAGGAAGAGCTCAAGATGCATTTCGAAAGCCGCAAAATTCTCGGTCTCTCGGATCTCAACGTCACCTGCACCTGCGTTCGTGTGCCCGTGCACCGCTCGCACTGCGTCTCCGTCACCGCCATTTTCAACAATCCGGTCGACGTCGAAGAGGCGCGTGCCGCTTACACTGAAATGCCAGGCACCCGACTGGTCGATGACCCGTCCAAGAATCTCTACCCTGTGCCGCTAGACAGCACTAAGGGAGACGACTGCCTGATCGGCCGCATCCGCAAAGACATGGTGCTGGAAAATGCACTGACTCTCTGGGTGACCGGCGATCAGGTCCGCAAAGGCGCGGCTCTGAATGCCGTGCAAATTGCCGAGCTGGTGGAGTAGTAGAGTTTCCCAAGGCACAGGGTGAAATCGTTCCCTCTTGTGCAGCTGGCCAGTTTGGTTAGGGTTCTATTTCATGAATAGATTCTTGGCCATATGTGGCGCGATTCTGCTGGCAGCGATGCCGCTGGAAGCAACCTCGGTAGATTCTGTCGATCACACCTGTCCGGCCTGTGGGCGGCAGGTGCAGTTGACGGTGCTGATGTCTTATTCTCAGTTCGGCGAACAGCCCAGAAACCTCTCCAGCATGTTCGGTGGCATTACTTCGCCACAAATGTGCCCCTATGACCTTTTCATCGATTATGCCTCGCGCTGGGAGAAGCCTGAGGCCGGAGTCAAACAGAGAATCGAGCCGATATTGAAAAAGCGGACCATTGTCCTGACTGAAGCGGAGCAAGCTGCACGGAAAGAACACGGCGATGAATTTTTCGAACCTGTGAAGGAAATTCTCTGGTATCGCACCTGTCTGCCTCATCTGAAGAAAAATAAGCAGGCTTCCCCCGAGCGAGATCTGAGTATCAGCCTCAGGTTGTATTACAACGCTTACGATGAGCCGTTGAGAAGTTTCTACCGCAACTTGGCAATAACACGCTTAGCCGAGCTACCGAAAGCCGCTTGGCTGAAAGATGAGGTTGGGAAACTGGTCTATGCGTATCTTCACGCCGAGTTGTTGAGGGAGGCAGGTCGCGATCAGCAGGCCATCGACGCTTTTCGCAAGGTGCTGTCCGCCTACAAGAAATTCCCAGGGAAAACAGAAGACAACCAATGGATCGAACAATGGGCGGAGGAGCAGCTCACGAGGACTCTATTTTCCAAGCAGTCCAGCGCCGAGCTCAAAGAGAACATCAACCTCCAGTGGCTCGATACCGAGTATTGGCAGGAAGATGATCACCCGAGCGATACCTCCCCTGAAAAATGGATGAAGCACAGACTGGCGCTATCCATGATCCAGGAGAGACACCCTGCCGGTCAGCCTGATGCCGGAGAAATTCTGAATGCTGTCCTCGATCACAATGTCCTCCGACTCATGGCCCTGGCCGATACCGCAGCCGTGGATTACCGCACACTGACAAAACACAAACCACTCAAAATCTGGCTGACCCAATTACGCAAGGAACTCAAAAACGGCACGCTTTTTCGTCAGGTCAAAGATGCAGAGCAAAAAAAGAATTTGGAGCGGCAGCTTGGCCGTTTGCTTGGAAAAAACATGTTTGGTGATGAGTGGCCGGTCACTGAGGAACTATTGCCCCATTTTGAAAAATGGAGAATGGCTCGCGACAGCACACCGCCACTACCCGAGGGCTGGACATGGCAGCAGGGGACAGATGGTTACAAGTCACTGATCGATGATGAATTTAAAAACGATCTCGACCTCAGGCGAGACGCGATGTTCGCCTTCCTCCAAGTCCTACCACAAGTTCCGGATCAACCGAAAAAGTGGTCATGGGATGTTGCCCAGGGACTCCAAACGCTGGCAGAGAACAAAGCGCATTTTCATGGCCGTCTGACAGGTTTGTTAGAAAAGCAATGGGAGGGCGAGTTCTGGAAAAGTTGCGTCGCTTACCTGAACGGAAGCGGCAAGGCGGAGGCGTTCACGAACTCCGCGCTGGTGAAAGTCGAGATTGATCAAGAGAAACGATACGAGAATTTTATCTATGGATTTTTAGGAGACGCCAATGACAGCACTTGGAAAACCAAAGCTCTCGAAGAGCTCTCAGGAGACCAATGGATCAAATCAGACGTATACCGCTATCTGGACGATCTGTCAGATCCATCCCTCGTGCCAGTCTTGGAAAAACGGATCGCCTTCCTCCGCGCGCGTATGAAAAAGAAGGAACGCGAAAAGCACGAAAACGAAATGTTCGGTTACGAGCTGAGTTATCCAGAGAGCATCCTTCTCCGTCATCGGATGAAATCACTGACTTACGGACAATAAGCGATTGCCTCCAATCGCAAAATAACATCACATAGCCACTTATGTCCGACAGCGATCTCAAACCTTGGCTTAAGCAAACGCAAAAAGAAGTCGACTCCGCACTCGGCCGCTTTCTCCCACGCGAGTCCGCCGCGCCGAAAACCATTCATAAGGCGATGCGTTACAGTATCTTCGCCGGCGGCAAGCGCCTGCGCCCCATCCTCACCCTTGCTGCCGCCGAAGCCTGCGGAGGTGGGATTGAAAATGCCCTCGCTCCCGCCTGTGCCACCGAGATCATGCACACCTACTCGCTGGTCCACGATGACCTCCCGTGCATGGACGATGATGATCTCCGCCGCGGCCGACCCACCAGTCACAAAGTCTTCGGCGAAGGAATGGCCGTCCTAACAGGCGATGCCTTGCTCACCCAGGTGTTCATCGTCATTGCTCAGACCCCGGAAACCAAACGTTACTCGGTCAAAGACTACCTCGAAGAAATTGCGGAGACCGGCGGCAGTAAAAAACTCATCGGTGGTCAGGTCTTGGACTTGGAAGGGGAAGGAAAACAACTCACCAAGAAAGAGCTGATCAAGATTCACGAGAACAAAACCGCAGCCCTGCTAACATGCTCGGTTCGGCTCGGTGCCATGACAGCCAACGCCACCCCAGCGAAGCTGGAAGCCCTCACCACTTTCGGATACAACCTCGGACTCGCATTCCAAGTCATCGATGACATCCTCGACGTCACCCAGACCACAGAAATGTTAGGCAAGACAGCCGGCAAAGACGAAGCCGTCGACAAATCAACCTACCCAGCCATCCTTGGACTAGAGGCTTCCCGAAAAGAAGCCGCCCGCCTCACCAAGAAGGCACTCAAGACCCTGGAAATCTTCGGCAAAAAAGGCAAACGTCTCGAGCAAATCGCCCGCTACCTGCTAGAACGCGAATATTAGGAAAGTAGGACAGCTTTGCAAGCTGTCGACAACCCAAGGCATAATCAAGCCGTGGAATAACCGTGGAATAATTAACCCACGTGTCCTCCCGAAGTTTTGGCGAAGGGGGAGGCACCAGTCAACTACCCCTACTTACACAGCTTCTTACACATCGCCACCAAAGCCGGATCCATGTCGCAGCGTGCATCGGCAACCTTGTGAACCGGCAGGGTGCTGAATGAACCGGAGCGATAGACCATGATGTTATTGGTTTCGCCGCGATGCAGTGACTCCACAGCGCCGACGGCGAACTTGGATGCCATCAAGCGGTCTCTCACTGTCGGAGATCCACCACGTTGGATGTGTCCCAGAATCGTAAGACGTGAATCCATTTTCAAGGTGTCACCAATCCAGCGGGTCAGGTAATCACTCATGTTGCAACCCTCGGCCACGATCGCGATCAGGAAATTTCTCTCGCCCTCGTATTTCACACGCAGACGCTCGCCGATGCTGTCCAGATCATACTCCAGCTCAGGAACCAGGCAGATTTCAGCTCCGCTGGTCACAGCCGATGCCATCGCAAGGTAGCCGCAGTGCCGTCCCATGGTTTCCACCACGAAGGCGCGTCGGAAGGAATTCGCGGTGTCACGAATACTGTCCACCGACTGACGAATCATGTTCAGCGCCGTGTCCACGCCGAGACAGTAATCTGTGCCGGGAATATCGTTATCGATCGTCGCGGGAATACCTGCGAACGGAACCTCGAAGTCGGCATAAAATTGGTTCAGAGCTCTGAACGAGCCGTCACCTCCGATAACTACGAGCTTATTGATCCCGCGCTTTTTAAGGTTATTGTAGGCAGCTTGGCGGTGCTCATACTCAAAAAAGCGCTTCGAGCGTGATGAGCGGAGGATGGTGCCGCCGCGGTGAATGATGTCAGAAACGTCATAGGCGCTCACTTTTTCGATTTTATCATCGATCAGTCCGCGTAAACCGTCATCCACAAGGAATGGTTGATAGCCCAAATGGCGTGCGTGATCGGCGGATGCCTTGATCGCTGGGTTCATACCGGCGGCGTCACCGCCCGATGTCATGATTGCTATACCTTCCATATTTAAAAATTGTTTGAAAATGATTCAGACTTATCCTCGACGGGGGGTAGCGCGAGACGCGGGACAGTAAAGACGGATTAGGATGTAATGCAAGCAACACTAATGCCAGAATTGGATGAAAAGAGCCATTGACAAGGCTGCAATCGCGCCCTATCAAACCCGCGCCTCGGGGCACCATCAGAGCCCCGACATCCTATAAAGGCGGGATGGCCAAGTGGTAAGGCATCGGTTTGCAAAACCGACATTCGCGGGTTCGATTCCCGCTCCCGCCTCCATTTTAATCCACCCTCGCGGTGGATTTTTTGTGTCCTGAAATCGACCTATACAGGTCATGCTTGGCTGAACCAGCCCTGCGTCTTCTTACAAACGCTCACCAAGAGGAGCATCAGGGGGACTTCGATGAGGACGCCTACTACGGTGGCTAGGGCGGCTCCGGAGGAGAGGCCGAAGAGCATGACGGCGGTGGCGATGGCGACTTCGAAGTGGTTCGAGGCACCGATCATGGCGACCGGACCGGCGTCTTCGTATTTGAGTTTCATGAGCTTGGCGGCGGCGTAGCCGAGGGCGAAGATGAGCAGCGTCTGCAGGGCGAGGGGTATGGAGATCCATACGATGGTCATGGGATTGGCCATGATGATTTCGCCTTTGAAGCTGAACAGCAGCACTAGGGTGAGCAGAAGGGCGAGGATGGTGACGGGGGTGAGGCGGTGGAGGAATTTCTCCTGAAACCAGGTTTCCCCTTTGGCTGCGATGATCCATTTTCTGGAAAAGTAGCCGGTCACCAAGGGCAGGGCGACGTAGATGGCGACCGAGAGCAGCAGCGCTTGCCATGGGATCGGCAGCTGTCCCACACCTAACAAGAATCCACCTAACACGCCGTAGAGCACTAGCATGGTGAGGGAGTTGATGGCCACCATCACCAGCGTCAGGCCATCGTTGCCGCGGGCGAGATATCCCCAGACCAGCACCATGGCCGTACAGGGGGCGATGCCTAACAGGATGCAGCCTGCGAAGTAACTGTGCCACAGTGGAATCTCTAACATTTTAACACCCTCACTCATGACGACGGTGCCAGCGCCGTGTTCGGAGCCAACCGGGAGATCGAGGCCGAAGGGCATTTTCACCAGGTCCACGGCCTCGGTGCCGATCATGTTTTTAAATAGGAAACCGAGGAAAAGCAGGGCGATGCCGTACATGGTGAAGGGTTTGATGCACCAGTTGATGAAGAGGGTGAGGAAGACCGGTTTGCCGCTCTTGCCGGCGCGGACCACGCGGTTGAAATCGATTTTTACCATAATGGGGTACATCATCAGGAAGAGGCAAATGGCGATGGGGATGGAGATGACGGGCGCGCCCTTCACGTAGATCGCCATGCCATCGAGTGACTTCGCCAGTCCGGGTGCCGCTTTTCCTAACAGGATGCCGCCGATGATGCACAGCCCCACCCAGACGGTGAGGTAGCGCTCGAAGATATTGGTCATTTTACGATCGTTGTTCATGATGGTGATTGGGTTGGTATTTCTGGAAATATGGAAATAGTAACGTAAAAAAAAATATGAGTGAGGTCGGTTAGCAATCGCAGGAGGTTTCGATGCATGTTTCGCCAGAGCAGCACTCGGAGACGAGGAAATCGATCATTTCCTGCAAGACCTCATACTGCGGCTGGCAGATCAAGGTGGTGCCGTCGCGTTCCTGCACCACCAAACCAGCGCGTGTGAGTCTGGAGATGTGGTGCGAGAGGGTGGAGGCGGGGATGTTGAGTTGCTTTTGCAACTCTCCGACGGCGAGACCTTTCTGGCCCGCTTTCACCAGATGACGGAACAGCGCGAGCCGTGTCTTGTGACCGAGCTCGGCCATGCAGGTTGCTGTTTGTTCGAGATTCATCATAGTGCTTGATGCGTTACATAATCTTGATCGAAGGATTAAGCAATAGTTATTTCCATGTTTATCGAAATATGGAATGAGGGTATTTTTGAATGCTGTGTGCATGGATTTCCTATGCACTCTTTCAAGGGCAGTGTTGTATGCTTTTCATTCTATCAGAATCGGCCGCTGCTTTCAGAGTTCTGTATCCTGTCCTCTAATGTCTGATTCCCGCTTGCACTGAGGTGGGATGGGGTTTAATTCATTGCGTGATGAAAAAATACATACTGACAATGATGACTGTACTGGCCGCCGGATGTTTTTCCGCCCAGGCAGCTGATGAAGTGAAAGACATCCGTATCGTGATGACCACGAGCAAGGGAGACATCGAGGCGACACTGACCGCTTCCAAGACTCCGATGACGGTGGCCAATTTCCTCAACCTCGCCAAGCGCGGTTACTATGATGGGATTACTTTCCACAGGGTGATTCCCAATTTCATGATCCAAGGTGGAGATCCTACAGCGAGTGGTCGTGGTGGTCCGGGATACCGTTTCGGGGATGAGTTCAATGCCGAGCTGAAACACGATGGTCCTGGCGTATTCTCCATGGCAAATGCAGGTCCTGGAACAAACGGTTCCCAGTTTTTCATCACTCACAATGCGACTCCGCACCTGAATGGAAAACACAGCGTCTTCGGTAAAGTGACCAAGGGGCAGGACGTGGTCAACGCCATCGCCAAAGGTGACACCATCAAGGGAATCAAGATTCTCGATTCTACCGACGCACTTTTCACCGCGCAGAAAGCTAATCTCGATAAGTGGAATGCGGTCCTTGACGCCAAGAAATAGTTTCACATCGAAGTGACACAATTGATGGCTTGCGGCATCTAATGCAATGGATAAACTTCCATGCTAACACATCGAGAATGATGTGACCGCATCCTAACAATAACAACCAAACCAACGAACATGTTTGAAATCTATCAAAGCGAGAAAACCCAAAAGTTCCACTTCCGTCTGAAAGCCAAAAACGGTGAGATCATTCTAACCGGCCAAGCGTATAAGGACAAGTCAGGTTGTGAGAACGGTGTGGCGTCTGTGAAAAAGAACGGTGGCGATGAGTCCAAGTTCGAAATCAAAGACTCGACCGACGGTAAACAGTACTTCGTGCTCAAGGCCAGCAATGGTCAGATCATTGGACAGAGCCAGATGTACAAAACCGAGTCCGGTCTTAAAAACGGCATCGCATCCGTCGGTAAAAACGCTGCAGGTGACGTCAAAGACCTCACCGCCTAGCTCATTCATTGAAACAATTTCAATTCACCCGTCTTCACTTTGTGGAGGCGGGTTTTTTGTGTTCTGAGTGAATGGCAACATCTTGAATAAATCCGGCTATGGCCACATGAGGTTGGTGAGAGGTGTTGGGTGCGAACACGTTGCAGGGTGGTAATGCCTTGGTAATTTACTCCCAATAATTGAGGAGTATGCTCTGAGGGGACTCCAACCGTTAGTCAAAATATGTTGACGGCTCTGACTCATTTTGGGTTAATGAGAAACCGTAGTAACTTAGCTGCCCACACATATTATGAAAACCCAGATCAATTTCTTTCTCGGAGCTGCGTTGATTAGCACAGCATCCGCAGCTGTTGTAACCGATACAGTTGTCCAGAATCGACGTCTCAACTGGTCACACATGCCGGGTGCTACAGCTAGCCAGTCGTCCACCGGTTCAGGTGGTGCTGCTAGTAGGGCGATCGATAACAACTATAGCGGAGCTTGGGCTGACGGTTCTGTGACCCATACTGCCGGCACTACTGCGATCGGGGATTTCTGGCAAGTCGATCTTGGGGCTGTTCGGAGTATTGATGACATCACCCTTTTTAACCGCACGGATTGCTGTGATGGCCGACTTTCGGGTTATTCGGTTTTAGCGAGTAATGTTTCGGATTTCTCGACCACCGTTTTTGATTCGGGAGTCCAAACCGACACAGCAGGAACTAGTATCAACTTTGCTGCTGGAGTTTCTGCACAATATGTCCGTGTGAGGCGCGATGCCACCAGTAATCATGGCGACAATGTGATCTCTCTCGCTGAAGTGGATGTCCTCGGTGGACCTTCCGAGTTTACCTTCACTAACTTGGCGCTGGGTAGCACGGCTAGTCAATCGTCTACCTTGGCCAACGGTAATATTCCATCTGCGGATAAAGCGATTGATGGCATATTGGCCAATTCTTTCAATCATAGCTCAACCACGCATACCAATCCTAATGCTGGCGGGGCTGTGTTTTGGGAAACCACATTCTCGTCCTTGGCTGATATCAATGAGATAGCACTCTACAATCGTGCCGACTGCTGTCCCACTCGCCTGAGTAATTTTCGAGTTTCCATTTTTGATGGTGCAACCGAGGTATGGGGTGAGAACTATTTCGAAGGCACAGGCAATGCTGATCTGATTTTCAGTATTCAGGAAGATACCGGAGCTTACATCGGAACCGGCGACCGGGTCAGGATCGAACTAATTGGCGGTCTCAACAATGATGGTAATAACGTGCTCTCACTTCGCGAAGTGGAAATCTACGGAGTTCTGGTTCCCGAGCCTTCCTCTACGGCCTTGCTCGGACTGGCAGGGCTTGCTCTGTTGTTTCACCGCAGGAAATAGAAAGACCGGTGAACTCGCCCTGTGAATCAGATCGCTAGAGACTTGATTTATTACCCACGAATAGGACGCGTTGCACCATTTACAACGGCTCAATTTCACCCCTAAAGTAAACATCATTCGATCTGCGAGCTGGCCAAACAAGTGGCGTCGAAAAGAATTCAGAAATCAAACCAATGAATAAAACAATCCCCCTCATCCTCAGTGCCGCATTAGTTGGCTCCGCATCAGCGGCTGTTGTTACCAATGCAGTTGTGTTTAATAAGACTCCCTCCAACTGGACCTATGAGGGAACTGTTACTGCAAGCCAGTCGTCAACCGGAGCTGGTGGCGTTGCCTCACGTGCGATCGATAACAATACCAATGGTGTCTACAACAATGGCTCGGTGAGTCATACAGCAGCCAATGGTGATCCAAATTCATGGTTTCAGGTCGATTTAGGCGTAGTACGTCCGATCAATGAGGTAACTCTCTTCAATAGGTCTGATTGCTGTCCTGAACGACTTACAAACTACTCTATATTGGCCAGTAATGATTCCAGTTTTGCGACTACGGTATTCGATTCAGGCAATCAGGGAACGGCTGGGGCGACTGCCACTATCAACGGGATTGATACCGTAGCACGATATGTGCGCGTGCAGCGAAACGCTTTGTCGTCCCCAAACAATGCTGGATCTGTTATTTCTTTGGCGGAGATCCACGTTACTGGAGCATACCAGAATGTAGCGCTTGGTAGTTCTCCTTTTCAGACATCGACTGCGTTTAACGGTAATGCCGGCAAAGCGATTGATGGGAATTTAGCCCAAAGCTATAACGCCTCTACTACGCACACTAACCCAAATGCTAGTGGTGCTGTCTATTGGGAAACAACTTTCACTGATCTGACCGCGATTAATGAGATTGCTCTCTATAACCGTGGCGACTGTTGTCCGGACAGACTTAGCAACTTCCGAGTATCCATTTTCAATGGCGCTAACGAGGTCTGGGGGGCTAACTATTTTGAGGGAACAGGGAATGTAGCGCAAAACGCGGTATTTAGTATTTTGGAAGACGCTGGAGGTTTCATAGGCACTGGTGATCGTGTCAGGATCGAACTCATCGGCGGAGTGAACAATACATCGGGCAGTTCAAAAGTACTGTCTCTTCGCGAGGTCGAGATCTACGGTGTTGCAGTTCCCGAGCCGTCTTCTACCGCCTTGATCGGTTTGGCTGGTGTAGCCTTCTTGCTCCGACGCAGGAAATAGATCGCGATATTCGTCATTTTTCAAAGCCTCGCAGTCAATGCGGGGCTTTTTTGTTGGTCAGCGGCGGGAAACTTTGACGGTGACTTCACCCAGTTGAATTTGGTCGCCAGCGTCGATCTTGGTTTTCTGACCGGGGGAAATGGGAGAGCCGTTGACTTTGGTGCCATTCGATGAGCCGTTGTCTCTGATGTAAAGGTCGGGTTCCTGATAGGAGAGCACGGCGTGGGTCTTGGAGATGGAGGTGTTGTCGATCACCAGTCTGGCACTGCTGGCTTTGCGGCCTAGGGTGAGTTCGCCATGATAGCGGCGTAGCTGCTCGGGGGTGATTTGGAAATGCACGTTCGGGCTCTTACCCTCTTCCGGATTGGAGCCCTCGAGTGCCCAGCCGGCGGTGGTGGTGGTGGGTTGTGGTGGCTGAGACGTAGGCGTGGAGTGTGTGGCCGGCGCAGGAGTCGAGGATGGAGTGGAAGTGGTTGGCAGACGTGGAGCTGCGTTAGAGCCAGGTCTGGCGTTGACTCTTGAGACTCCTGAAACTCGCTTGATATACTGGGTGTAGCTTTCTGCGGCGGGTTTCTTATACATGGCAACGATAAGCGAGGCCACAGCCGCGAGTCCGACTACACCGAGGATGGCCCAGATTTTCCAATCGATTTCTGCCTCGGAGAAAATTGTCGTAGTTGTGGCCTCCGGAGTGGGTTTTACGTAGGGCTTGTCAGTGATCGTGGCTTTGATGTTCTGCGACTTCAGGACCTTGATCACTTCGGTAATGCGGGCTGAGTTTTTCACATTGTCGGCAAGTGTCAGGCCTTTGATGGTTTGGGCATCCAAGCCCTGAGTGTTAATACCGATGATACGACCGCCCTCATCAAACAAGGGCCCACCACTGTTACCGTGACCGATGTTGACATCGTGGTCGATCACTTCGAGTTCGGTTTTGTATTCCGGCTGCCATTTTCTGGTCAGGACTTTGCGAATTTCACCACTGGAGACTGTGGGGTCGAGGAACTGAACTAGGCCTCGATCCGCATTTTTGATGATGCCTCGTTGGTCGGTGAAAACCAAATTTACAAAGTCGACCTCGATTTTCCCCATGTTATCGGTTCCGGACCGGCGGCTCGCGTCGGCAGATTTCGGATAGCCGATGGCGTAGGCGCGACTGCCTTTTTCAATGGGCGCTTCGGAGAGTGTCTGTGCGTCGCAGGTAATGCCGGGCACTTTGAGAATGGCGATGTCTAACTCCTTGTCTTTCCAAGTGACTGTGGCGTTCAGAAGTTCGATCGTGGTGGCGTCCACACGGCGGGCGACTACCAGTTTCTTGCTTCTGTCTGCGCCGACTACGACGTGATGATTGGTGATAATCACCTCGTTGCCGATATAGAATCCAGAGCCGCTACCGTAGCCGATGGATCGATTCGATTTCTGCGCCACGATCACGCGCACGACGCCTTGCTCAGCCTTACTGGCCTTGAAGCCGCTGTTGTCATCGGCCGCCAGCAGGTGTGCCCCTGTTAGTGAGCATAATAAAAGGGGGAGTGCGAACAGGATGCGGAGTGAATGATTGAGGTGTTTCATCAGCGTATGATTTATTTCAGGACAAACAGGTATAGGATGAGGAGGATGTCGAAAAGGATGAAGATGCCAAAGAGGATCAATAAAAAAGCTTTGAGTGGTTTTTTCTCGTTAGGTGGTTCGTTCCGTCCTGCTGCATGACTAGGCATGGAAGTGCTCGCAGCAGCTTGGCTAGCAGAGTCACGGTGGTCACCTTCGGTGTGGATGATGGCAAGACTGGTATTGTCGCTATCTGGTCCGTTGTTTTGCACCGCACGTTCTACCAGTTGCTTGGCATGTTGTTGCAGTGTTTTGTTTGGTGGTGTGGGTGGAAAGGCGGCTTGATCGGCGGGGATGCTTTCCCAATATCCGTCTGAGCAAAGTAAGAAAGTATCACCAGGCTGGTAGTGAGAGCTTTGGTAATCGACTCCCTTGAATGAATTTCCGCCAAGAGCTTTGAGAATTCGTCCTTTATCGGGGTGGGTAGATAGCTCGGCTTCAGTGATCTTATCTTGGTCTAACAACATTTGTACTACCGAATGATCCCGCGTCCGTGTGATTACCCGACCGCTTGGATTCAGGTGATAGAGGCGGCTATCCCCGCAGTGGACCCAGTGGGCATTTTTTTGATCAACATAGAGGGCGACTATTGTGCTGGCGGGTTTGCGGTTGGCATCCGGGGCAAGTTGTTCGATGGCACTGAAAGCATCTTCGGCGATTTGGGTAAGCTGATCTTTAGGGGCATGAAACAGTCCCTTTTCTCGAGTCCAGAGGTTCTTGGCGCTGTCGATGACCGCTTGGGAAGCCGCTTTCCCATCAGTATTTCCCCCTACACCATCTGCTAGGACGGCGAGACATTGGGTCCCGTTTGTCCAGTAGGCGACGGAGTCTTGCTGCTCTTGCCGACCGCCGGTGTGCTCAGCTGTGGCGACTTGGAATGTGGGCATGGGAGAGGGTAAGTTAGGTTGGTTACTACGCGCGCAGGGAACTCACATATAACAGTCAGGATATGACTCCATCACGGAGGCTGACAAGCATATAGCCGTGTAGAATATTATATCGACCAGTCGCATTGCATTGCCTATAAATTGGGTGAGGCGATTCAGGCAATCCGCTAGGTATGCTTGGCAACCAATATTCAAGTGATGGAATCAGATTCAGACAAGACACGCATTATCAAGCGGCCGGGATCGGTTCCGCCACCAGTGAACACAAATCTAACACCACCGCCGGTTCCCTCGTCCTCGGGAGACGATCCAGATGCTACACGTATCTTGAAACCAGAGGAAAGAATCAACCGCACGGAGTCGCAGCAGAACGTTGCCGGGGATGACCCAACACGCATTCTCCATCCACAAGGTGCGACTGAAGATAGCGAAAAAACCCAATTACTGAGACGTCCGTCAAAAAGATCCAACGCTCCCGCCCCGGTGAATACAGGTCCGGGAAGCTCGGCGGACGATCCGTTGACCGGCTGGTTGGTAGTGATCTCAGGGCCAGGCACTGGAACCTATGTGGCTGTGGGTGAGCAAGACAACCGCGTGGGCCGAGGAGGAGGTCTTGACGCGCCACGAGTCAGCCTCGATTTTGGTGACTCCGGCATTCCTCGTAGTAATGCATTTATCGTCCGCTATGATCCCAAAAAGAGAAGATTCAAAATCCTGCCGGGCGAAGGCTCTAACATTGTCTACCTGAACGATGACGACTTGGATGGTCCCACCGAAATGAACTCCGGTGACATCATAGAAATTAGTGAGACCAAATTACGGTTCGTGCCATTCTGCGGAGAGGGTTTCGACTGGCGAGATACCGAGGCTGAGTAGTCTGTCATCCCTACAGTGCCATGTTGAAAATCGACCAAGACTTCGCGGGGAGACAAATTCCCGGTGACCGCCCGTATCAGGAAGATGCGCAAGGTTTTGCCTCGCTGGTGGAGAATTCCGAGTCTGAAGTGGAGGTTTTGTTAGTTGTACTGGCCGATGGTATGGGTGGCGAAAATGCTGGTGACCATGCCAGCTCTAGCGTTGTGCTCAGATTCGTAGAGTTTTGCCACGAATTCGAAAGCACCGACAGAATGACGATGCAGCAGATGTTGCTCTGCGCGATGAATACCGCAAACAACGGCTTGGCCGCAGACATTGAAACGGATCCCATGCTCGAGGGTATGGGGACGACCATACTGGCTGCTGTGGTAAGCCAAGATTCGCTTTACTGGCTAAGCGTGGGAGACTCGCCACTCTACCTGTATCGTGACGGATGCCTGGAGCAATTGAACGAGGATCATTCCATGATGCCGCTGCTTGAGCGCCAAGTTGAGGATGGTTTTTTGCATGAAAGCCAACTGGCTACACACCCAGAGCGCAATGTCCTTCGAGCGGCTCTAACGGGTGAAGAAATTACTCTGGTGGATTGCCCCCAAGAGGGCTTTCGTCTGCTGCCAGGAGATGTTGTGATTGTTGCGTCGGATGGAATCCAGACCCTTGATGAAGAGCAGATACTCGATTGTATTGAAAAGAACCTCACGCTCACAGCAGATGAAATCACCCGTGAGTTGATTGAAGCAGTCAAGGCGGCGGCAAAGCCACGTCAGGACAATGCGTCCATCAATGTGATACGTATTCCAAATTAATATCTAACGGAGGTCACGTAAGGGATGCCGTTAATGTACTTCACCTTGACGTGTTCTGTGCGGGTGGTTTTGCCATTGTCGCTTGTGACTTCTACCACGCACTTGAAGGAATAGGAGTAACCGGTCGGGTCACTTTGTGTCAGGTGGAGGAAATCTGAATAGGATTTCACAAGGTAAGCGCGGAATCCGCTCTGACGTCGAGTGGCATTGATCCTTTGCAGAATTTCCTGCCGAGTCAGGACTTTGGGTCCGTAGTATTCGGTATTGTTAGAGTAGTAGGAGGCCTCCTTGGTTGCGCTCTCCCCGCCATCCGTATCTCCTGCTACCAAGCGGGCTTGATTGAAGGCTTTTAAGTTGGATACGATGGCGGTGTTGTTAGGGACGGTTTCGTCTTTTGCATCGCCCAGCATAAATTCTTTATAGGCATTGATGACGGGTTTGCCTCCGCTCTTGAGGATGGCAAAATTGGCGTCTCGTTTTGCCTTCAAGGTGAACAGTCCATCATTGAGTTCAATACTGTGAGGCACGCTCACCACCCATGAACCACCCTGAGAGTGGGCTTGGGCTTTTACCTCACCCACGATAGTGTATTTGCGTGTTTTCCAGCGCTTGTAAAAAGCGTCGAACATTTTACCGAGATCGGCTTTCGACTGGCGATTCTTCTGATCGTTTCCATAGAAAACCAAATCGTTCAATAGAGCGGTGCGGTCGGCGGCTTGGTTAGGGTTGTTACCCGCGAGGATGAATTTCTTGGCAACTAGGATCGCGGTTTCTTGGGTAATTCCAATTTTGGCAGCCAAGTCATCAGATCCAGATTTTTCCAAGGTTACAGTGCCCAGATCCAAAGGCTTGCCATCGGTGCTCATTGTAAATGGAACAGTCTTGGTAACATATCCAGCAGCGGAAATCTCTAGATTGTGTGCGCCAGGAGTTTCAGCGCGGAAGGTGGAGTTGGCTAGGTAGACTCTTTTTTTATCAAGATATAGAGTCGTGAGCGGAGGGTTGGTCTTGAGCGTGACGCGCCATTTGAATTTGGTAATGAACGCTTCGGATTGCTTCAAGAGGTCATCCGCCTTGCTTTTCAGGTGGCTCGGAGGAGTTGATTTAGCCAGTTGTTCGGAAAGTTTGCTGACCTCATTCAAGTTTTCCTGTTTGAGTGCGGATTCAAGATCGTTGATCAACTCGGTGATCGTGCGGGTGTTTCCTTGGGCTTCGAGTTCCACTTTGGAAAGGCTGATACGGCCGCCAATTTCCTCGCACTCGAAGTTGATGGATCGCGCCTGATATCCATCGGCAAATATTCTCAAGGTGTGAGAGCCTAGGCCTTTGACCTCGAGTTCACCATTGGTCAGCTTGCACTTTTCCCCGTCGAGTTCGGTCTGGGCGAAGCTGGGGGTGATTGAGATGCTGACGGTGTTAGAGGCGTTGGCGATCTGATCTTGTGTTTGCTTCGACAGTGAATCGTAGCGCTCCGCATCGGCAGTGGCTAATTCCGAGCGGTCAATTTCGTCAATAAGCTCTTTGGCCGACAGTGGTTTTTTGACATCCAGAAACGTTTCGATTTTGGTGAGCTTGGTAGAGACATCTGCTCCGGTTCCGCCGTTGTCATCGTTGGGGATGAGTTTCCAGGCGGTAATGCCGCCAGCTACCAGTAACAGGGCGACGACACTGCATATGGATATGAGCAGAGCTTTGCTTTTAGGTTTTTTGGGAGCATGAACCAGTGGCACCGGAGCGGTGTTGGCGCTGGGTGGAGCGGTTTGAGATCCGGGCATCACCGGTGGCATGGAGCTTGCAGGAGAAGGATTAACCATCGTTTTTGAT
Source organism: Oceaniferula spumae (assembly GCF_042849255.1). GTDB lineage: Bacteria > Verrucomicrobiota > Verrucomicrobiia > Verrucomicrobiales > Akkermansiaceae > Oceaniferula > Oceaniferula spumae. The sequence goes on along the minus strand of NZ_AP026866.1, from coordinate 2,339,461 downwards.
GGTTCCGCTAACAGTGTCCGCCAATCAGCAATGCATTGCGGGCGAAGCTGCTCAGCCATTTGCAGGGCGGTGTCGATGGCGTGTAGGAACTGCTGCGGGTATCCGGCTGGTGCGAGGTCTGCCAGCTTAGGCAGAGGGTCTGGCTGCATGTTTCGCTGAGCGTCATTGCGCTCGCTAGCTGGGACAGGCTGCTTTCCGGTGATCATGTAATATGCCACGGAGGCTAGAGCATAGATGTCGCTCCACGGACCTTGGTAGCGGGCATCTGTGGAATATTGCTCGATGGCAGCGTAGCCTGGAGTGATGATGCTGGTGACGTCGTGAGTTTTTCCACTGATCGTCTGCCGGGCAGCTCCGAAGTCAATCAGCATGGGGGTGCCGTCCTTAGTGATGATGATGTTATCCGGCTTGATATCACGGTGCAGTGTATCCAGGCGGTGCACGACCTCGAGGCCGTCGAGCAGATGGGATAGAATGTTTTTAACCTCCGCGTAGTTCAGCGTTTTGCGTTTGCTGACCATTTCCTTCAGGCTGTCTCCCTCGACGAAAGGCATCACCATGTAGGCGGTGTCGTTGGCCTCGAACAGGCGATAAATACGCACAATGTTAGGGTGCTCGAATCCCGCCAAAGTCTGAGCCTCCTTGAGGAATGAATCGATCGCCCAACGAAAGTCTTCTTCCTGGCTGCTTGTCTGGGCCACTACTGTGCTACCCGATCCTCGCGTGGCGATGCCATCTGGCAACAACTCCTTGATTGCCACCTTTTTCTTCAGTCTGATATCCTCAGCGAGATAGGTGATCCCAAATCCGCCCTTACCGAGAACGCTTTCGATACGGTAATCCTTCAGTTCTGTGCCTGGGGCAAGGCTATGCGTGTATTGTGGCTCTTGGGACATTACGTGAAAATACCATGGGTAAAAAGGGGCGCGGTGACAAGTATAAGTTAGGGGCTGAGTTGTTCCAGATTGTCATTTAGTGTGACTTCTGACGCTCATGAAACTTTGTCATGCAAGACTCTCACTAGGGCGATTCTGCCTTGCCTGAATATGCTTGGTTAGATAGTTTTTCAGAGTGAGCAGAACATTCGTGATTGGCCGTTCCCCGGAGTGCGATCTGGTGATTAACAACCATTTTATCTCCCGTCGGCACGCTGAGTTAGTTCAGGATTCCAATGGTCAGCTACTCCTGCGTGACCTTGGCAGCTCCAATGGCACGGGCATCGGGAGCATTACCAATCAAGTGCAGGATTCGCCACTTCAGGAAATGGATCTGGTGTTCTTCTCAGAAGACTATCCGGTGCCGGGAGGTGTGCTGATGAGGCATTTCCATCACTGGCTTCATAGTAATGGCACAGCCCGCTCATCGCTCACTTTGGGAGATGTGAAGGTTTTCGGGCAAGGGGTGATTCGCATCGGGAGCTCACCTGAGTGTGAGGTCTGTCTGCCGGTGTTGGGAATCGCGCATGAGCATGTCTCAGTTTTTTATGACAATGGCTGGCAAGTCGCCGACCTCGCAGGAGATGCCTTTTTAAATGGCGAGGAAATTGGCAACCGGACAATGGCCCTGGAGTCCGGCTCTGTGATCGAGGTGGAGTCTGAGGCGGTGTCGCTCACGTTCTCCCAACAGCAAATGATCATCGCTCGCCAGCGCAGTGGTTTTGCTCTGGAGGCCGATCAGTTGAGTCTGACCGTCAAAGATCGCACTACCGGTGAGCCGCGGAACCTGCTCAGTGACATTTCTGTGTCGGTGCTCCCCGGTGAATTGGTAGCTCTCATGGGGCCGTCCGGCAGTGGCAAGACCACACTGCTGAACATCCTAGCTGGGATTAGCTCAGCGAGTCGTGGGGAGGTGAAATACGATGGTGTGCCGGTCGCAGCCGGTGATATCCGGGCCACTTCTCACACAGGTTATGTTCCGCAGGATGATCTTCTGTATGGGGAGCTCACTGTAGCTGAGTCACTTTACTACTCCACTCGTTACCGTGTCCCCGATTCGGTTTCGAACGAACAGATCAAGCGCAAGGTGGCCGAGGTCTGTGAAGTGCTTGGTTTGGACGAACGCATCCGAGGCACATTGATCGGCTCGCCGGAAAAGAAAACACTATCAGGTGGCCAGCGCAAACGGGTGAATCTGGCGATGGAGCTAGTGACTGACCCGCTTATCCTCTTTCTCGATGAACCCACGTCCGGACTTTCCAGCCGCGATACCCGCGTAGTGGTGGATGCACTCCGTGATCTGGCATCCAGCATGTCGATCGCGGTCATTGTCACGATTCACCAGCCATCGCTGAAGGTATATCAGACCTTCGACAAGGTACTCTACCTCAAGGATGGGAAATTGGTTTACTACGGGAATGCGTTTCCCGATGGCGTCAGCTACTTTATCCACGACGAGGCTCCGGAGGTGGCAGGTGCTGATGCGGTCATGGAGGCCTTGGAGGATCGGCACGCTCACGATGCCGCACTCGACTACACCCGCTCGTCGGCTTTTCAGAAATTTGTCCAGCAGCGTGCGCAACTGCTCAGTGTCATGCATCACAGTGACCTCGGGCTACCGGCAGCCAGAGCCTCCGAGTCTTGGTTCAGCCAAGTCATCCACGCATCACTACGTTATGGGAAGTGCCGCATCCGAGACTGGCAGGCACTGCTGATCCAGATCATGCAGGGGCCATTGGTTGGGGCTCTGTTAGGCATTGGTTTGGCATCGGTGCGTGTGAATACCCCTTTGTTTCTCTTTGTCTTTGTTGCCATCTGGTTCGGTACGAATAACACCGCCCGGGAACTCGTCAGTGAGCGCACGCTTTTCAGGAGGGAAAAACGGAGCGGCGCAGCTGTCGGCGCGATGTTGCTTTCCAAGCTCAGCATGAACAGCCTGGTGACTTTGATCCAGTGCGTGCTGTTGGTTCTGATGGCGAGCCTGTTCCTTGATCTGACTCTGAATCTAGGCCTTGCGATTGGGGTATGCTGGCTGGCCTCACTAGTGGGCATTTCGCTAGGCTTGCTGATCAGTGCGCTGGCCAAAACGGATGTCGCTGCAATCGTGATTACGCCGCTGGTTTTGATCCCATTTATTCTATTTGGAGGCTTATTGGCACCGATCGATGATCTCAAGGCCGGACCCAAGGCAATCACCCAGCTGATGCCCACTCGATGGGGTTACGAGGCCTTGGTTCATGCGGAGAAAATCAGCCATGAGACCACCGAGGAGGAAAAGACCAACCCTTTCAAGACCTTCATTGAATTTCGCGCCGATGATGCCGATTCCGGAAATGGTCGCAGGACTCGGAAAATCATCTCCTGCATGTCCGTCTTGTTTGGTCAGTTTACCCTGTTTTTCTCCATGGTCTGGATACGTGTGAAATTGAAATCTTACTAACACTCACTCGCATTACGACTTGCAGAACGTGTGAAACAATTCACACACGTTCCTTTTTCACACTTGCTGTATCGCCTGCACACTGGTTTCCTTGGGTGTCTCGGCAACCACGGGGCAAATCCGACCATGGCCATTGCACAGAACACCATCGCTTTAGTCTTCGATTACGACCAGACTCTGAGCCCGAGTTACATGCAAGATGACGTTCTCTTCCCCGAGTTCGGTATCAATCCCGAGTCGTTCTGGAAGAAATGCAATGCCTTGGTTCAAGATCAACAATGGGACGGTGAGTTGGCATACATGCAGTGTCTGCTGGATTATCTGGAAATGGACCAGGTATCGAACGCGCGGCTCACTGAGTTGGGGGCCAATCTGGGTTATTTCCCCGGTGTTACGGAAATGTTCGAAGGCATGCGCCAGAAGTGCCTCACAGATGATCACCATGCCCATGATATTCGGCTGGAATACTATATTGTCTCCTCCGGACTCAAGGCCTTGTTAGAGGGTAGTAGCATCCGCGACAAGTTTCGTGCGATCTACGGCTGTGAATTCGGCGAGGACAAACAAGGCCACATCCGCTACTCAAAGCGCACCATTTCCCACACCACCAAGACACAGTATCTGTTCCGAATCAATAAGGGGTTGTTAGACTACTCTGAAGATGTCAACGACCACCTGGCCCCCGAACTCCGCCCCATCCCATTTGAAAACATGGTCTACGTAGGCGATGGCCCAACGGACGTGCCCTGCTTCACTGTGATGCGTAAAAACGGGGGCAATGCGATCGCCGTTTACAATCCGGAAGACCCTAGCCGCCGCAGTTTTCGCAAGTGCTACCAGCTCTGTGCCAAAGCCGATCGGGTCAAACACATCGCACCCGCCGACTACCGTGAGGGCAGTCATCTTCGCCTTTTGTTAGAGCAAATGGTCAGCGAAATAGCCGACAGCATCCTGCTACGCCGCAGCGAGGAAATCCAAGGCGGCACCGTCTCAGCTCCCCATTTTTAACGAAGTATCAAGTCCAGCACTGATCACCGATAACTTCCCACTGATAACTTTTCTATGCAACACGTTCACTTTATCGGAATTTGCGGAACCGCGATGGGTTCCGTCGCTGCCGCCATGCAGGCAAAAGGCTTCACCGTCACAGGTTCTGACGAAAATGTCTACCCACCGATGTCGACATTTCTGGAGGAGCAAGGGGTGCAGATTTTTCCTGGCTACAAGGCGGAAAATATCCCCGAAACGGCCGAAGTGATCGTGGTAGGTAACGCGGTAAGCCGAGGGAACGAGGAGGCTGAGGCCGCACTTGAACGCAAGCTGCTCTATGTTTCCTTACCAGAAATTCTTAAGGAACATTTCCTGCGCGGTAAGCGCAATCTGGTGGTCAGTGGGACTCATGGGAAAACAACCACCAGCTCTCTGTTAGCTTGGTTGCTCAAAAATGCCGGTGTCGATCCCAGCCACATGATCGGTGGTATTCCGCGCAACCTTGGCAAAGGTGCTGCCTTCACCGATTCTGAATTTGTAGTGTTAGAAGGTGATGAATACGACACTGCATTCTTCGACAAGCGTTCCAAATTCCTGCACTATCTCCCCGAGGTCGTCATCGTGAACAACGTCGAGTTCGATCATGCCGATATTTACAACTCCCTTGATGAGATCAAGTTGACCTTCAAGCGTTTGCTAAACATCGTGCCTAGAAATGGCGTTGCCTACGTCAACGGCGATTGCGCTAACAGCATGGACGTTTCCAAAGGTTCGCCCGCCCCAGTGGTCTCAGTCGGACTAGGCGATCACTGTGACCTCCAGATTACCCAAGTTGACTACCAACCGGAAGTCACTCGTTTTCACCTCGATGGCGAAAGCTACGAAATACCACTTGCCGGTGAGTTCAATGTGCGCAACGCAGCCATGGCTGTCTGCGCTGCTAGGTTCTCTGGTTTTACTCCAGATAAGATCCGTGAAGGCTTGTTAGGATTTGATGGTATTGCCCGGAGGCAAGAGGTCAAAGGTATCGCGGGTGGTGTCAGAGTCATTGATGACTTTGCCCATCATCCCACAGCGATCGGCCTCGCGGTTGATAGCTTGCGCCAGCAATACCCAGATTCAAGGATCTGGGCTATCTTCGAACCTCGGTCTAACACGACACGACGGAACATTTTCCAAAACGAACTGGCCGCCAATTTAAGTAAAGCGGACGTCGCTGTCGTGGCGGCTGTGCCTGATCCAGAGAAGGTGGAGAAGTCAGAGCGACTTGATCCGGAAAAACTCATGGCTGACATCAGGTCGGCAGGGGCCGAAAGCCACTACTGCGAGAACGTCGAAAAAATCGTCGAACTCGTCGCCGCCGAAGCTAAAGCGGGTGATACGGTAGCCGTACTCAGTAACGGTGGCTTTGGTGGGATTCACCAAAAAATGTTAGATCGTCTGAGTTAATGTTCCGATGACCATCAGCTCCCGCATGTGCCCCTTCGCGGTGCTCATTTGTGCCTTGCTTTGGGGGAGTGCTTTTCCAGGTATCAAAGCAATCTACGCAGAGTGGGAGCAGTTGGGCGTAGAGGCTCATATGCCGAACCGGTTACTGCTGGCTGGTGTTCGGTTCACCATCGCTGGAGCGTTTTTATTATTGCTGGCACGTCAGCCGATCAAAGAGCTGCGCCGCACGCCGTGGGTGCCGTTGGCCCTGTTTGCAGCCACTCAGACTTATATCCAGTATGTCTTGTTTTACACAGCGCTATCGGTATCCAGCGCAGTGCTGGGTGGTCTGTTAGTCGCATCAGGTAGTTTTTGGTGGCTGGTGCTCGCCCCTTTGATATTGAAGACACCTTGGCCGTCGAGAGTGCAGTGGTCACTCATCGCTGTCGGCGCAGCTGGTGTGTTTTTGGCCGTTTATAAACCTGGAGCAGGGAGCGGTCAGCCTGTGTTAGGAGCAGTTCTATTTTGCTGCAGCACTCTCAGTGGAACCTTCGGCGTTATTATTCTGCAAAAGGTCATGAAAACGATGGGAGCGAAAGCCGCGACTGGATTCGGTCTCTTTCTGGGTGGTGTTATGTTGATGTGCTCAGGAGCCGCTGCGTGGTCAGATTTTGCCCAGCTTTTTTCGACGAAAGTCATCTGGCTGACTCTCTACCTTGCCTTCGTTTCCGCGACGGGCTTTGGTTTATGGAACTACCTCACCAGTTTGTTTCCAGTGAATCTGTTAGCCGGATATCGCTTTCTGGTCCCCGTTTGTGCCGTAGTAGAGTCTTCGTTGTTTGTGACTGGCGAATCTCCTGGTCTAGGAATATGGATCGGCGGTCTGTTGGTGATTTTTGCTGTGATATTTCTTCAAAGACAGCAAGGGAAAATGGATAGACTCGTGCACCGAAAAATCTAATGACTCGGGGAATGTTCATTAGGTTTGGAAGTTTGCGCGATTTTATTCCATTTTTTTTTCGATTTAGTGAAAATAAATATAGGTTTGTCCATTGACTGTTAGAAGTTTGCATGTGGACAATGTAATTATCGAACATGGGGATGAGCCTCATTGTTCGAACAGACAAAAACCATATGAAAACCACAATATTGACTATCGCAGCCGGGGGAATGCTTTCAGCTCTGGCGACCGCAGGAGAACCCGTAGCCTATCAACCCGCCCCAACGCCCGAGCCAACATGGAACTGGACCGGATTTTACGCTGGTGTCCAAGGTGGTATTAACTTCGATACCGATAACGACGGAGGGCTGGAGTTTGACTCTAACCTTGACGGGAATTACGGCGATACAGTGCCATTTGGAGCCGATGACGGTGGCGCATTCCGCCGCAATTTTGAACATGAATTTCACGAGGCCGTATCATACGGTATCCATGTAGGTTATGATCATCAGCTTAACAGCAAGTGGGTGTTAGGTGGAGTCATCGACTACAACTGGACTCATCTCGAAGAATCTCAGAGTGGATTCTCCGCCACTCCTGCGTTCTACCGTGAGGAAAGAAGCTTGGATAACTTTGGTTCAGCCAGACTTCGTGCAGGTTACCTTGTAACCGACCGCACTCTGGTATTCCTGACCGGTGGTCTCGCCTACGGTGAGGTAGACTTCGAATTCGACTCCAATAACTTAAGCAGAACATCATCCGGTGGCCAAGACAGCGACTGGGGCTATGTTCTCGGTGCTGGTGTTGAAACACGTTTGACTCCAAACTGGTCACTTACCTTCGAATATCTCTACACCAATCTTGGAGACGGAGATTTCACCACGAACTTCACTAACGGACCGTTTGCCGCTGAGGCAGGCTCGACCAATGCCCGTGGTTCTGAGGATGACTTCGATTTCCACACCATTCAGCTGAAGCTCAGCTACCGTTTCTAAATTACTAGTGGTATAGTAATCATAACGATTGCCTGTCGCGGATTCATTCTGCGACAGGCAATTTTTTTTAGGCGCTAACGCGATTCAGCGATCTTGTTAGGTGCTGAGGTTAATGCCGGCACTTAATAGACCTCATGGGCCATGTACCAGTAGCGGGGGTAGGAAAGCTGGCTCAGTTTTGAAGTGATCTCGGAGGGCAGGGTGATGTCATACATCCTGTTTTTTGTCGGCTTGTTCTTCAGCTCGATTTCGAGGGTGTTGCCGTTGACTTTGATGTTAGAGATGGCTTCGGTCGCTTGTTTCATCTTCTTGGAGCCGTAACCGGAGTGATACTGGAAGCCGTAGGACTCGATGCGGAAATCGGCGGACGTTTTACCCGTATTGATTTCTGCGTTGAAGGTGAATTGGAAGCCTTTGGGGGTCAGTTTCACCGCTTCCACTATCAGATACGGCTTGCCGGTGTAGGTGACCTTCCTGAGACCTTCGCGACCCGGCCAACTGAGGTGGGTTTTGCCGAAGTAAATCGACTTGCCGTCTTTTGAGTAGAGCAGCCGATTGTTTCCTGAGTTGAGTTTGCCGGATACCAACATGTGCGACGCGGTGCCCTGTTGCACGCCCTTGACGACGTCCGGCATGTAGCGAACGACACGGGGGTGGTTCATCTCACCGATGATGATTTGCTCACTTGTTAGTCCGTCTTTTGACAGTGGTGCGAAGCTGCTCTTTAGCGCCAGTGGCTGGGTGATGGAGTTTCCGGCATCGCCTTGAGGAAAGAGGCCTGGAGCGCGGACGCGCATGCGGTCGAGCTCGGAGACAGGGAGTGTGGCCGGTGTCACCTTGGGCGGGTTCTTCGACCAAAGCAGGGAGGCCACATGACCGTGGAAACCATCGGGGACAATGCGGTGAAGCTTGGAAGCGCCTACCCAGTCGCCTTGGTTGTCGGTGACCCAGAGTTGATCATCCTGATCCATGTAGAGCCCGTTGGGTGTGCGTAAGCCGGTGGCGTAAACCGCGGCCTTGCGCGAGCCGGGGGAGATTTTCAAAACACAGCCACGATAGGGAACACGGGCATACATTCTGGGGATGATTTTTTTCTTATCATTCCAGCTGCCGTGCTTGCCGCCGTAGAGAAATTTATCCTGAGTCAGCCCGCCGGTGTTGTTCCATTCACCACGGACTTGTTCTCTAACACCTGATCCGTTGGAAGCGGTTCCCAGGGCAATGTAGATGTTTTTCTTCGAGTCCTTAACCAGGCCGAAGGTGAACTCGTGGTAATTTCCGGAGAGGCCCCAGTCGTTGCAAACCACCTCGTAAAAATCCGCGACACCATCGTCGTTGTTATCGTGGAGTCGTGTAAGCTCTCCGCGCTGGATTACCAGAACGGTGCCCTCATCTTCGACATAAATGCCCAGAGGTTCGTGCAGGCCGGAGGCGAAGAGTTTCCATTGCTTCGACTCCTCATTGTACGTCATCACCTCGCCGCGGTGGAAGCAGGCGATGAGGTTGCCGTTTTTATCGTGATCGAGACCGCCAATTTGATAGTCGACGCCCTTGGGGCCAGCAATGGTTTCGATTTTGTAGTATTCCTCCCAGTTAAAATAGGCCTGGGTCACGGAGCTGGAGACCAGTAGCGCGATAAAAGTTGTTAGGATAGAAATTTTCATTAAGAAGAGGGTTACGATTTGGGTGAATACTCAATCGTCAGGGTGTTAGTTTCCTGCTTGATGGTTCTCTGGACGGACTTGGATTTGTCAGTCTCTTGCAGCTGGTGCTTGGGTAGTGGGGCGTCTGATTTTAGGATGCGAACTATGCTGTCGTTGTTAACGCTGTAGCTCTCGGAGACGGTCACATTTCCAACTTTGTAGAGGAAGGTGGGGAAGCCGTCTTTATTGAGCTGGTAACCGAGGTATTGGGTTTGTTTAGGATCGAAAATGGGCTGGCTTTCAGTGAAGCATTTTTCGCCCGGTTTGATTTCGGAGTTGCCGTTGCTTTTCCAGTAAGGGTAGGCATCAATCTGGCCGGTGGTGATGTAGCGCAGGGCGCATTGATCGGTATCCCAAACCACGTTGTGAAGCTGCTTGGTGGGTAGCGCAATGATGGCAGAAGCCGGACCGGTGTCGGGAATGAAAGTCCTCAAAACTCTGGGGCGTTTAGTGTAGAGTTCCGAATTTTTATAAGGGTCGTCTTTGGCGCGAGGCATCCTCTTTAAGCCTTTGGCGGCATCGAGGATGTAATTGTGCACCTCCACCAGATCCTTTTTCGGAATATGTGCCATCGATGGCATCTGGGCTTTGTCGGCACGCTTCTTGCCGGGATCGATGCACCACTGGATGAACTGCTCTCTTTTTTCCTTAGGGTATAATCGCGCCATCTCTGCCAGTGAAGGCCCTACGAGATCTGTCTGCGGTAGGTGGCAGGCTTTGCAGTTGGTGGTGAAGGCTGCGGGCTCTTCTTTTTTGCCTTTCTTCTGAGCGTGGATGTTGGTTGTTAGAATGCCGATCGCAAGAAGGAGCAAGGTGGCTGGTTTGAAAACGGACGGTGTGATCATGTGTTCAGAGTTTCTCTATCAGATGGTTACTTGAACTCTCTAACCATGATCTTGCGGTAGCTGACTGTGTCGCCATGATCTTGCAAAAGGATAGGGCCTGGGTTTCTGGCGAAGTCTTTGTATTTCTTATATTTGCTCACGGCGAAACGCTCCTTCCAATCGGCGGAATCGACTTCGATACTGACCACTTTCTGGCCGTTGAGCCAGTGTTCGATGGTGTTACCATTGGCCACGATCCGGCCCTTGTTCCACTCGGTGCCAGGAGCGAAGGCTTTTTTATCGGCTGGTGCGGCAACGAGTTGGTAGAGCGATGCTAGGCTGTTCTTCGGGTTTTTGTTATCCTTGGCCTTCTGGTCATCGAGTATTTGATACTCCATGCCGAGTGAACCCTTGGTGCGGTATTTTACACCGCTGTTTCCTCCCTCACTGATCTTGAATTCAAATTTGAGTTCGAAATTGAAATAGTTCTTCTTGGTGACGATTTGTCCGCCGCGGCCTTTTTTATCTTTATCCAAAAGCAAGACGCCGTCTTTCACCGACCACTGCGGGCCAATTTCCAACACTTTCTTTTGCAGATTGACTGAGCCGTTCCTCCATTGTGCCAGAGAGTCTCCTTCGAGGAGGTCGACCCAAGAGTTTTCTTTCTTGTCTGTTGGCTCAGCAAAAACTTGGGCGATGCCGGTTAACATAAAGCCGGTAAGATAGAGTCCTGTGTGGAGTAGTTGTGTAGTTTTCATCAGCGTTTGTGGGGCTTCATACCTACTGGAAATGCAAATCGTCTCTTTCAGCGGATGTGCCGTTAGAAAACGCCACTGCATGGGCAATCTGGTAGTAGAATGCGGCATTATATCCGAACACAGATTAACCTCAATACAGAGGTATGGCATACACTGATTCGAAAGTCAGAGTGATTATAGCCACAAAAACTTGATGTAATGATGATGAAGTAGCGTAGACTTTAGGAAATTTATGAAAGATGATCTGGAAAGATATTTAAACGACCACCTAGCCGGTGCAGCAAGCGGAGTGAAGCTCGCCAAGCATTTGGAAGAAACTGCTAACAATACGGAGGAAAAACTTTTTTACCGAGACTTGGTGGCAGAAATTGAAAACGACAAATCGCTACTCACAGAAATCATAGAAGCTGCTGATTTCAAAGTGGGTCGTGTCCGTAGCGCGATGAGTTCGTCTATGAGTAGCGCCGCGATGTTGCGCATGGACATGCATGGCTCCGAAGTCGGTGAGTTGGGCCGTTATGAAATGACCGAGCTACTGACCGTCGGCATCCACGGCAAAATACTGTTATGGCGCACGTTGGGTGGAATCCAGCCACCTTTCTCCGTGTGGAGGCATTACAACTTCGCGCAACTGGAGCGTGCAGCCGCGAAACAACATGATGCAATAGAAGACTACCGTAGCCGCGAGGCTCGGTTGGTATTCGGTAGCACAGGGGGGGATTGAATCACCCTAGATCATTCCCATGCCATTCGCACGGGGCATCTGAGAGATTGGTCCTTAAGCGGTGACCGCACCACGGGAGTCATCCAGTCCGGATTTCTCGAGGTAGTAATCGTAGCCGCCGGCGTAGCGTGTGAGTTGGCCGTTATCGATGTGCAGGGTGGTTTCCGCGAGGTTGCGGATGAAGTGCACGTCGTGGGAAATGAAGACGAGGGTGCCTTCGTAGTGTTTCAGCGCTTGCAGCAGGGCTTCGATGGAAATGATGTCGAGGTGGGTCGTCGGCTCATCCATTAAGAGCAGGTTGGGTGGGTTCACGAGGAACTTGACCAGGCTGAGGCGGGATTTTTCACCACCGGAGAGCACGCGGATTTTCTTGTGCACATCGGCGCGGCGGAAGAGGAAGGAGCCGAGGATGGAACGGGCTTCATCTTCGCGCATGTCGCCACCGCTGGACATGACTTCTTCCAACACAGTGTTGGCTTCGTTCATGGTCTGGGTGCGGTGCTGGGAGAAGTAACCGAGCTCGGTGTTATAGCCGCAGTCGCGCTCGCCGCTTTCGAATTCGAGTTCTCCGGCGAGGATTTTCAAGAGAGTAGACTTACCGGCACCGTTCGGGCCGACGAGCACCATGCGGTCTCCTCTTTCCACGGTGAGATCGAGGCTTTCGTAAATGACGTTGTCGCCGTAAGCCTTGTGAATTTTGGTGAGCTCAATGACTTTTTGGTTCGAGCGCTTGGGCTGGGGAAAGTTGAATTTGAAAACTTTACGGGGTTTGATCGGCTTGGGCAGTCGCTTGATCTTCTCCATCTGCTTGATCCGGCTCTGGACCTGGGCGGCCTTGGAGGTGACGGAGCGGAAGCGATCGATGAACTCCTGAAGACGCTCGAATTCCTTCTGCTGGTTCCGGTAGGCCTGGACTTTCTGGGTGTAGCGTTTCTGGCGCTGCTCGACGTAGGAGCTGTAGTTTCCGGTGTAGGAGATGAGTTTTTCCTCGTCGATTTCGTAAACGGTCTCGATCAGACCGTCCATGAAGTCGCGGTCGTGGGAGATCATCAGCAGGGCACCTGGATAGGTTTTCAGATACTGCTGCAGCCAGATCAGGGCCATCAGGTCGAGGTGGTTGGTAGGCTCATCGAGCATCAGGAGATCAGGCTCCATGACCAGAAGCTGGGCGAGGTGGGCGCGCATGATCCAACCTCCGGAGAACTTGTTGGCAGGCTGGTCGAAGGCGTCCTGTTTGAAGCCAAGGCCCGCGAGGATTTTTTTCGCTTTGGGCTCCAGAGCGTAGCCGTTGGCAGCATCAAAGGTGTCTTGGGCGGCGTGGTATTCCTTGGAGTCGGTGGTGCCTGCGGCTTCGTGTTCGCGCAGGTGGCGAATGGCCTTAGCCAGCTCCGGAGTGATACCGATGGCGATTTCCAAAATGGTCTCGATGCCTGGGTCGCCCGCTTCCTGGGCGAGGTAACCGGTGATGGCATATTCATCGCGTTCTACACTACCTGTGTCAGGCTCGTCCTCACCGAGGATGAGCTTGAAGAGAGTGGATTTTCCGGCGCCGTTTGGGCCAACCAGAGCAACGCGTTCGCCCCAGTTGATGGTCATGTCTGCATCTTCGAAAAGAGTGCGTCCGCCGAGGGCCTTAGTGAGTTTACGTATGATGAGCACGCGGGGTGCTTACCTTATTTTTGGCGATTGTCACCCCTAAATCGGGGGTTTTTAGTAGTCGGGTGACATCGCATCACCTTGGAAAAGAACAAGTGAAGTGATAAAAAAGGCGACGGAAACTCGTTCCGTCGCCTCTTGGGAAATGTCTGGGATGGAGGCTATTAGAGCTCCTTAATCTTGATGTTTTTCCATGCCACGGAGAATGGACCACGTTTGCCGACGCCATGGACTTGCAGGCCGATAAAGCCTTTCGGGTGGGATTTGAAAATGGCTTCATCGGTGAGGTCGCAGACCAGTTGGCCGTTGATCCAAGTTTGGATGTGCGCGCCTTTGGCGACGATGCGGAAGTGGTTCCACTCGCCGTCTTTGAAGTGTTTGTGCGGTGTGCGCTTGTCGTTACTGACCAGCCATCCGCGACCAGTGGCTTCGCCATAAATGTAACCGGCTTCGCCTCCGCCTTTGATGTTGGTGGCTTCGATTTCGCACTGCGGGCCATAAACGCGTCCAGTGCCATCGGTCTTGCCGTCTTTCTCAGCTGCGCGGAACTGAACGCCGGAGTTGAGTTGGTTGTCGACTTTGACATCGAACTGCAGTTCGAAATCGCCGTAGTGCTTGTCGGTGCAGAGGAAGGAGTTCGGGCTGCCTTTGGCGGTGGTGCCAACGATAGTGCCGTCTTTGACGACATAAGTGGCGGTGCCGTTCTTCTGGCTCCATCCGGTGAGAGATTTGCCATCGAAGAGGCTGGTCCATTTTGTTCCCTTTTCCCCATGATGATCGGCGAAGGCGGGAGTAGCGAGTGCTGCTGCGGTGAGTAGTGTGAAAATTGCTTTCATGACTGGGAGACTACCATAGGGAGCGCATATTTCTTTCTCATTCCTGTGTCAGCAAGATCATTTATGAGTAGGAAAAAAGAACCCGGAACCCTCTTTCGAGCGGCTCCGGGAGTGATTGACTTTTCTGGAGGTAGCGGACTGCTGATTACTTGTCCGTGCGGAGTCGGGCCACGGAGTAGTGGGGATCGTCCGGCAGGACCTCGATGTTCACCAGAGTGCCGGCTTTTTCCAGCATTTGGCGGCAGTCGGATGAGAGGTGGCGCACGCAGAGGGTCTTGCCGGCATTACGGTAGCGCTCGCCGAGGGCGTTGATTGCTTCCAGGCCGGAGAGATCGCAGATGCGGGCCTCCTCAAAGTCGATGACGATTTTTGCGACGTCTGATTTCGCCTGAAACTTGTCGGAGAACTCACGCACCGAGCCGAAGTAAAGAATGCCTTCCACGCCGTAGATGCGCTCGTTTTCATCATCCTTCTCCACGGTGACGGTGACGTGCTTGGAGCTTTCCCAGGCGAAGACGAGAGCGGAGAGAACCACGCCGACAAAGACGGCGAGAGCCAAGTTGTGCAAGAAGACGGTGACCAGAGTGACGGCGAGAATGACGATCATCTCGGAGCCTGCAATCTTGCCGAAGCTCTTGAATGTCGACCACTCGAAGGTGCCGATGACCACCATGAACATGACGCCGACCAGAGCCGCGATGGGGATCTGGATGATGACCGGTCCGGCAAAGAGCACGAAGACAGCCAGCGAAAGTGCCGCCACGATTCCTGAAGTTCTGCCGCGACCGCCCGACTTGATGTTGATCAGAGACTGGCCGATCATGGCGCAGCCGCCCATGCCGCTGAATAGTCCGGACATAATATTGGCGCCGCCTTGGGCGAGACATTCGCGGTTGCCTTTACCGCGTGTCTCGGTGATTTCATCGATCAACTGCAAGGTCATCAGGGATTCGATCAGGCCGACCAGTGCGATGGTAAAGGAAATGGGTAGAATGGCTTTGAAAAACGCCCAGTCCCAGGTGATGCCGGAGAAGTCGGCGATGGGGGGGAAGTCGTTGCTCAAAGTGCCGTTACCGCCACCGTCCTTGAGCACGTCGCTGATGGTGCGGGAATCAACCACGCCGAAATAGGTCAGCAGACCGATCACCAGAATGGCAGCCAGAGTGGAGGGGATGGCTTTGGTCAGCTTGGGTAGGAATTGGATAATGGCCATACTGGCTACCACCAAGGCGATCATGATACCGAGCTCTGCGCCTTGCAGCCAGTTACCTCCGGATTTGAAAAAGCCAAGCTGGCCGAGGCCGATGACGATGGCCAGACCATTGACAAAACCGATCATCACCGGATGCGGCACCAGGCGGATAAACCTGCCCAATTTCAACAGCCCCGCAATGAGCTGGATGGCACCTGCTAGAATCAGCGTCACAAAGAGATACTTCAGCCCCATTTCCGTGCCTCCTGCCTTTTCACCCAGCTGCACGGCATTGGCGGCAACGATGGCGATGGCGCCGGTGGCACCTGAAATCATACCCGGCCGTCCACCCAAAGTGGCAGTAATCAAGCCGACAAATACAGCCGACCACAGACCGATCAACGGGCTGACTCCGGCGATGAATGAGAAGGCGATGGCCTCCGGCACCAGGGCGAGGGCAACGGTCAGACCTGAGAGTGAGTCGTCCTTGAGGTTGCCTCGTTTTTTCTGAAAGAGTTCAAACATAATACGTTGAATGGGTTGGCAGGGGGAAATCTGCGGGGGCACGCCCTAGTGGCAGCTATTTGGAATTGCAACTCTGATCTGACGGAAAAAAATCGGGCATCTGCGCCAGATCGGGTTTGCATCCGGACTTGTTAGTGGATTTCCTGAACACATGCTGAAGCGTTTTTTCAATAAGCCGACCATGTCTGAATCGGAGCCGATGTCTTTCAGAGATCGCTCCCGAGCCTTCTGGCGGTGGTTTTCTGAAAATGCGGACACATTCTATCAGGCGATCGAAAATGGCGATTTCGACCCTCATGTTGAAACGGTAACCCAGCGCATGGAGCAGCTGCTTCCGGGGGCGGCGTGGTGTTTCGGCCCAGGCGAAAATGGCGTAGGGCATTCGTTCACGCTCTCGCCAGAGGGCAGTCCTTACATGGCACTGCTGATGACTCATCTGGTGAAACAGGCACCCGATCTTGAGGGGTGGACGTTTTACGATAGCAGACAGGCATCGCCTAATTTCGATGGCATGAAGATGAACATCGCCGATGAGACGATCTCAGCTCAGGAAATCTGGGTGACACCGAGCGTTGACGCTGATCGTGAAACCATTGACTTAGTATGTTGGGCTCCGGTGTTTGAGAAGCTGCCGGAAAGGGACCGCGGACAGATTATTTTCCTCTGGTTAGATGAAGCGATCGGAGAATTTCAGGTGGGAAATCGGCTTGGCTATATCGATATCAACACTTCCGGCCTCCAGAACGCCATTCCGCTCAGCGAGCTACCCGATTACATCAAGGAGATGGAAACCAAGCACGGCTGGGAGCGGAAAACGCCGGGGGAATACTACACGGGTTACAATTTCCGAGAGCCCAAGGAGTTCGATCCTGAGCATGTGAGGTCTGATATCTTCACCGGCACCAGTTTGCTCTACGAGCTATCGAGTGACTTCTCGCGTGACCGCGGTCAGATGGAACACCCACTGCCGAAGTTAGGAGTGGACTTTATATTTATCAAAATCCCGGTGGAGCTTTTCGCCCCAGGTCAGCAAGTCGACGAGCGAGGAGAAATTGAAGATGCCTTGGAAACGGTGCTGGATGAACAGGATTCCGGTATCGTCTTGGGAGGCGCCGCTGGACATCAGGCGATGTATGTCGAGCTGGCAATTCTGGATGCTGAGCATGCTTTGTCTGCAATTCGGAAAGTGCTCGAGGAGTCAGAATTTGGAAAGGCGGCGCAGGTCTATTACTTCGATAAAGAGAGAGTCGCGAAACCGATCTGGTGAAGTTTGTTAGGCCAGCCGTTCCGGATCGCAGTCCTCCTGCCACTCCGCCATCATGGTGACAATCTGCGCGTCCTCATCACACGGCGCTTCCGATTCAAAATCACCAATCATTTTTTGCAGAGTGAATCCAGCATCGGTGAGCAGCTTGGCGATCTCGCGCGGCCATAACCACGTCAGGTGATGGGTGCTGTCACTGGTTTCTAACAATTCCCCATCAGGTGACAGAATTTCATACCGATGCTCACGGATCAATTGCTGGGAGATGCGTTTGACTTGGAAGCGGGTGTGGCAGCGCGCGGTCCGGCCATCGGGGAAATAGGTTTCGTGATCGAGAAATTCTTCGCCTTCCTCAAGCTCCCCGGTGATCTCCGCCCAAGGAATAAAGGTGGTAATGTAGAGGCCGCCGCCCGGGTGGAGGTGGCGGCGGATGTTTTCGAAGATAGCTGGGAGCTGCTCGTAGGGGAGTAATTGCAGGGTGAACGCCGGAATAGTGATCGCGGCATAGGTGGCTCCCGTTTGAAAATCCTCGATGCCTGACTGGTGTAGAACCGGCTCGTGATCACCGCTATGTTCGCGGCAGAGTTCCAGCATGTCCGCCGAGTTGTCCAAGCCTTCGATGAAATAGCCTTTTTCCAAAAGTGGTAACAGTAGTCGGCCAGATCCACACCCGAGCTCCAGGGCTGTGCCAGGGTGGTCATTGAGGAAGGTTTCCAGAAGTCCTAGCTCTGCACCTGCACCCTCCGCTTCCCAAAATGCATCATGCAAAGTGGCTTCTAACTGATCGTACATAACTCTGGTAGGTGAATTCTAACATCAGGCATCCTGTCCGCGCACCATGGCATAGAGCGTGGTTTCCGGTCCAGGTGTGCGCATTTCATCATACGCGATGTCCAGCCCCCGCTCTTCAGTCACGCGGAACAGCAGAATGTGTTCTTCGCCATACATCTCACGGAAGTCCTCGATGGTGAACTGCTCAGTGATGGTGGTTTTTTTGATTACAGCACCTTGAGCGGCAAAGTTTTCGAGTCGACGGTATTGCGGTCTGTTAGGGAAACAAATCCGTCCGCGTATATGCCCAGCGACGGCGGTCTGGTGGTGGGCACCGTCGTCGGCTGGGGCTACCTGCCATACATTTTCCCGACCAAAGACGTGCACAAAGTTCTGGCTGGCAAGAGAGTTGACCTCGTCATTCGGAGTGGTGGCAATCAGTTGCCCCAGTCCAGTCATATCCATTTCCTCCTCAACATATTCGGAGAGAATATTGGCCCGGTGTGCGCGGATGCCTTCGAGTTTGGCGCGCGCGATGTTATCATAGTTTGTGTCTAACATCATGACATCGTGACCATCTTCGATAAGTGCCTTGGCGGCCAATCGGGCCCAGCTTCCGGCTCCTGCGAAGAGAATACCGCGCGGGTTTTTCGAGGCTAAATTCAATCGGCGAGCCAACGGAGCTGCGAACAATCCATAGATCGCCACGGTTCCGATGATGACGATGAAGACAATCGGAACCATCAAATGGGTGACCTTGCCGATCTCAGGGCTGAGTCGACCAGCAGCTACTGCGTGGTCAAATTCGAGAGCAAAAATGGCAGTCACCGCTGCAGCGACGATACCGCGAGGAGCCATCGCAGAGAGGAATACCTGCTCCTTGAAGGTGACGCTTTTGCAAAATAGATTGGCAGCGAAAACCGAAGCTGGACGGATCACGATGACCAGCATCGCGAGTAAAAGCAGTCCGGGGAGCAGAGCCTCTTGCAGCTCGCTGAGTGCAATTCTTCCCGAAAGAATGATGAACAACACCGAGATGATTAGCACCCGCAGGTTCTCTTTGAATTCTAGAATGTGTTTAACCGAGACGGATTTCTGATTGGCCAGTGCGATACCTAACACAGTGCTGGTCAGTAGTCCGGATTCGGCTTGAATGGCGTTCGATGCTGCGAAGGCGGCGGCGGTGACTGCTAAAAGGAAAACCGAGTGAAGGTAGTCCGGAATCAAGTGGTGCTTCAAAAGAAGCTCGATAATTTTCGCGAGGATCACAGCCATGACCACACCCACCAACAAAGTCATACCAAGGGCGTGCATGATTTCCTCCTTGGCGGCGTCGACGTTGCCGGCGATGGCAGCCTGATAGACTAACACCGCGAGAATGGCACCGATGGGATCAATGATGATGCCTTCCCATTTCACCACATTGCCAATCTTACGAGAGGGTTTGATGTGCCGCAATAACGGCGAAATAACGGTGGGGCCGGTGACCACGAGGATAGCGCCTAACAGCGAGGCGACCCGCCAGTCGTAACCAAGAATATAGCGCGAGCCTGCATAGGTAAGGAGAAAACTCACTATGACACCCAAGGTGCATAACCGGAGCACTGGCGTGCCGCTGAGTTTGAGGTCTGAAAATTTCAGTGTTAAGCCACCCTCAAAAAGGATCACCGCCACGCAGATACCCACGGCAGACAGAAGCACGTCGCTGGTGGCAACATAATTGTCAATGGTGACCCCGGTGAAGTGACCCATTGCGAAGCCAAAACCGAGCAGCAAAAGAATCGATGGCAGCTTGCATTTCCAAGCGAGCCACTGGGCAACAATTCCGAGGCCGAGAACGATGGTGAAGTAAGTAAGAGGTGTCATAAATGCGTTCGCGCATTGAATCTGGAAATCGAATGCATGACGATTGTAATTACACACAAAGTTCGTAATCCCCTGATCTATATAGACCTTTAGAAAATTCGGACAAGACTGCTTGACGAGGGGGGGGGAGTTGACCAGTCTGACATTGATGGTTTCCTTACCTTGGTTGCGCCTTGGTGTTGGAAACTGTTTTTTTCACGACACATCTATCAATCAACCAAGCGCAGAATTACACCGTGTATTCAAACGAAGATTACCTTCTCGAACTGTTAACCGAGGCTGGCCTAGTCACCTCGGAAGAGACCGACTCCATCCGTGGCCAGCTGAGAGGCAGAGAAAGTGTTGTGGAGCGCCTAGTCGCCGACAACCGAGTCACTGAGGAACAGGTAGCCCAGGTCTGTGCCCAGAGCTCGAGCATGGAGTACATTGACCTGGCTCACTTGCCCATCGCGCCAGATGTTTTTGAGCGCGTTCCGGATGAAGTCGCCAGACGTTTCCGCGCCGTGCCGGTCGCTGATGACGGAGTTTATCTCACGATCGCCGTAGCAGATCCGCTGGACTTCGAGGTGCTTGACAGTTTGCCGCACATTCTTGGACGGGAAATCAACACGGTCTGTGCCACCGCCTCTGCAATCGCGCAGGTGATCCACCAGAACTACGGTGGCGATGTGGCTGAAACCTCGAGCGAGGAAAGTTTTACCGTCGTCAGCTCAGAAGGTGACGAGGAAGCATCCGCTGATGATGCTCCGATTATTAAAATGGTTTCTTCGATGTTGCTGGAGTCCTTCAAGATGAAGGCCAGTGATATTCACATCGAGCCGATGGAAACATCACTTCGCATCCGCTACCGCATTGATGGCAAGCTGATCGAGATGGATAACCACCCCAAAAAGCTACACCCGGCGATCATTGCCCGTATCAAGGTGATGAGCGGCAGCATGAGTATCGCGGAAAAACGTCTGCCTCAGGATGGTCGTATTCAGATCCGCGTGGCCGGCAAGGAGGTGGATCTGCGGGTTTCTTCCGTGCCAAGTAACCACGGCGAAAGCGTGGTCATGCGTATTCTCGACAAGACCTCGCTGATGTTAGGCCTGCCCGAACTGGGATTCCTGTCCGATGACCAGGATACCATTGAAAAGATGATCCGTCTCCCTGATGGCATCATTCTAGTAACGGGGCCGACCGGTTCCGGTAAAACCACCACTCTATACGGCTGTCTGAATACCATCAACACTCCTGACCGGAAGATCATCACCGTGGAAGACCCGGTGGAGTATGAGCTGCCCGGCATTAACCAGGTGATGGTCAAGACCGACATCGGAATGACCTTCGCCGCCGCCTTGCGAGCAATGATGCGTCAGGCACCTAACATCATCATGTTAGGTGAGATTCGTGATGCGGAAACTGCTGGGATTGCGATCCAGGCAGCGCTCACAGGTCACTTGGTATTCTCGACGCTCCACACCAATGACGCTCCCGGTGCCGTGGCCCGTCTCGCAGACATCGGCGTGAAGCGATTCCTCGTCGCCTCTTCAGTGCGGGCAATTATCGCTCAGCGACTGGTGCGGAAACTTTGTCCTGCTTGCAAGAGCCCCGCCATGCTCAACGAACGCGAAATGCGCACCCTGAATCTCGATGCCAAACAGGTCGCAGAAAGTGATATCATGGGGCCACAGGGTTGTGATGTCTGCCGCCAGATGGGCTACAAAGGCCGGGCAGGTATTTTCGAAATCTTCAAAGTGGACGACGAAGTTCGCCACCTGATCAACGAAGAACTCACATCACCACAGCTCCGCCGCCGCGCTCGGGAACTTGGCATGCGCACACTTCGTGAGGACGGAATCCGTAAAGTTCTCGCAGGCAATACTTCCGCATCAGAGGTGATGCGGGTAACCATGGCTGACAGCGATTAACCCGTGCATCACTAGCCACTTAGACACACGTAACAGCTTACCTATTTTTCATGGAAAATTCACAACTCATCGATATTTTTGTCAACCGAGGTTTGATTGATCAATATCTCGCCACGGACATCGTACAAGAAGTCGAAAACAGCGGCAAAGAACTCTCCGAGATCATGGCCGACTACGAGGTCATTCAGGAGAAGGATGACATCTGGCCGATCATTGCCAACGAGCTCGGCGCCAATATGATCGATCTTGCTCACTTCGATCCGCCTGCGGAACTTCTCGCTCTCATCCCAGCTGGTATGGCTCGGCTCCACGGAGCATTGCCAGTCAATGTGGACAGCGAAGGTCTCACTGTCTGCTTGGTGGATCCGCTTAATCCTCAGGTCATTGAAGATCTGCGTTTTGCGCTCGGAAAGGAAATCATCCTGGCCATTGCTCCGGACCACATCGTCGAGAAGAAACTCGATGAGGCATACGGTGGAAAAGGTCAGGCGATGGACGACATTCTCGGCCAGCTTGAAATCACCAGCAATAGTGATAAAACTGCGATCGATGTAGAGGCTGAGGCGAACTCGGCGCCAATTATTCGTTACGTTGATTTGGTTCTCTATCAGGCGATCAACGAGGGAGCTTCCGATATTCATTTCGAGCCTTTTGAAGCAGACTTCAAAATCCGCTACCGGGTGGATGGAGCGCTCTACGAAATGGCTCCGCCGCCAGTTCACCTTGCGCTGCCCATTCTTTCACGGATCAAAGTCATGTCTAACATGAACATCGCTGAGAAGCGGGTTCCTCAGGACGGACGTATTGTTAAGCACATCGGTGAAAAGCAGGTGGACATGCGTGTTTCCACTCTGCCTACCCAACATGGTGAAAGTATCGTGTTGCGTGTTCTGGACCGTAGTAACATCAACTTGAATCTGGACATGTTAGGTATGCCACCTGCTGTCTTTGACTACATCAATGAAACGGTGCGGAAGCCAAACGGCATCTTCATCTGCACAGGGCCTACCGGTGCCGGTAAGACCACCACGCTCTACGCAGCATTGAAGGAAATCAACACCATCGACTCCAAGCTCCTCACTGCAGAGGATCCTGTGGAATACGATGTTGATGGTATCATCCAGGTGCCGGTGAACGAATCCATTGGTATGAGTTTCGCCCGAGTCCTGCGTGCTTTCCTGCGTCAAGACCCCGACCGCATTCTGGTGGGTGAGATTCGTGACCTGGACACCGCACAGATCGCAATTCAGGCGTCCCTAACAGGCCACTTGGTGCTTTCCACACTTCACACCAACGATGCACCCGGTGCCGTCACGCGTCTGATCGATATGGGAACCGAGCCATTCTTGGTAGCGGCCTCTCTGGAGGGTGTTCTGGCCCAGCGATTGCTACGGACGATCTGTAAAAACTGTCGTGCTGCCTACGAGCCGAACGAAGCGCTGCTTACCCAGCTAGGGGTGACATCGCATGAACTCGGCGATAAGGAGTTCTACACTGGGCGAGGCTGCGATGTCTGTGACCAGTCTGGCTACAAAGGCCGTCGCGGACTCTTCGAGCTACTCGACATCACCGACCCCCTGCGCGATCTCATCACCGAGAGAGCTCCGACGGTTGTCCTGAAGCAGAAGGCCATCGAGCTGGGTATGCAAACTCTGCGAGAGGACGGATTACGAAACATATACGAAGGAACCACCACCATCGAGGAGGTTCTGAAATACACCTAAATACACAAAAACAAGAGGAGGCGGCTGCAGACCAGTGAATTTTACTGTTTCCAAGTCCTCAAAGATCACACAAGATCACACCAATAACACAACATACAACACCATAGACCATGGCCAATTTCCAATACATAGCACTCGACGCTAAAGGCGAGCAAACTACCGGCACCGTTCAGGCGTCCAGCGAGTCCGATGCCATCCAACAGTTGCGCTCCCAGTCGCTTTACCCCACGCAGGTCGTGGAGGAAGGTAAAGGAAGCCTTTCCACAGGCAAGACCAAGGCAAAAGCCCGCGGTAAGAAAAGCGTCAAAAAAGTTTCCGGAGGAAAGATAAAGCCCAAGGTGCTGATGATCTTCACCCGTCAGCTGGCGACTCTCATTGACTCCGGTCTGCCGCTTCTCCGTGGTCTGACAGTGTTAGGAAAACAGGAGCCTAACCCAGTGCTTCGTTCCACCGTGAATTCCTTGGCTGACTCCGTGCAAACTGGTGCCACATTCTCAGAGAGTCTTTCCCAGCACCCCCGGATTTTCAACAAGCTCTTTGTCAACATGGTCAAGGCCGGTGAGTTGGGTGGTGTTCTGGAAGTTGTCTTGACCCGTCTCGCCGAATACATGGAGAAGGCGGACAAACTGAAGAACAAGATCGTCTCCGCGATGGTTTACCCGATGATCGTTCTGTTCATCGCCGTTGCCATCCTGGTGTTCCTGATGCTGTTCATCGTTCCTAAGTTCAAGGAGATGTTTGCCGAGCAAGGCGGTGACTTGCCACTGATTTCGAGAATCGTCTTTGGCATGTCGGAAAACATGCTGGCGAGACCGGCGGTGCTTCCTAACATCGTGTGGATCTTCCTCGGAATCGCAGGTATTTTCGTCCTGCTCAAAGTTTGGACCAATACCAAAGGCGGACGTGCAGCCATCGATGCTTTCAAACTGAAAATTCCTGTCTTCGGTGACCTCACCAAGAAGAGCTCGATTTCACGCTTTGCCCGAACTCTTGGAACGCTGGTGACTTCCGGTGTGCCGATTCTTCAGGCGCTTACCATTACCCGTGATACCGCTGGTAATGTGGTGGTTTCCAACGCCATCGATAAAGTCCACGAAGCTGTTAAGGAGGGTGAATCCATTGTTGCTCCACTTCAGGCCAGTAAAATTTTCCCAGCCATGGTCATCAGTATGGTCGACGTTGGTGAAGAAACCGGTCAGCTTCCTGAAATGCTTCTGAAAATCGCAGACGTGTATGATGACGAGGTGGATAACGCCGTCACCGCTCTGACTTCGATTCTTGAGCCAATCATGATCGTCTTCCTCGCCCTCGTGGTGGGAACGATCGTTTTCGCCCTGTTCCTGCCTCTGATCAAGATGATTCAGAACGTGGACTCAGGCGCATAAGACTGAATCAATCGTTTCTAACAATCGCCAGCTACCGCTACTTGCGGTTAGCTGGCGATTTTTTTTGTAGGGAGAATGATGGGTATTGGCACAGTGGTTGCTCGTGCGGTGGCGACTCAGAAGAAGGCCGGTAGGCGTTCTTTAATTAGAGAAAAGACCACTCAATATTACCATGAAAATGACTCATTACAGACGCGCGAACGGCTTCACCCTGATAGAGATTATTACTGTTATTTCGATCATCGCAGTGCTGGCCACGATGACGGTAGGCGGATTCGGATACTTCAAACGTGTCGCAGCAGAGAACCGCACAAGAGTTCTCATCGCGGGAGTGTCTCGGGGATTGGACGAATATAGATCAGACTATGGTTTCTTTCCTTCTGGCAATGGCGAGGAAGGCAGCAGCGAGCAGGTGTATATCGCTCTCTACGGCGATGGAGCATTGGCGATCGATTCTAATTCACATGCAGTCACAATAGTGGCGGAGCCGGATGGCAAACCTGATGAGGGACAGGACGTCTACATGGGAGTTTTGAATCCGGAGTTGAAGGGCAGCCAACGCAACGTGGAACTAATCGATGGATATTACGCCATTGTGGATGCCTGGGGGAATGAGATTCGCTACCAGAATCCTGGAGAGATGAATCCAGGAGATGACTTTGATCTCTGGTCATACGGTCCTGATCTGGAAGGAGGGCCAAGAGGAAGCGAGGACTACAACGCAGACGATATAACGAACTGGTAGGCGGCTGTGCTATTCGGCTAGCTATAAACCTTGCCTGCTAGGTAGTGACCGGTTTTCATGTTTGTGGTTTTTCTAAAATGGGTGGTAGCTTCCTTTCAGAGGGAGTGAGTCATTCCCCTTTACTTAATTCCCTGCGGTGATTAGTTGGGTGTCTACCAAAACTATTTTATGTCAGACGAATCCCCGAAGCCGGAAAAGGAAGCTCGCGAGCCGAACTCGGCCCCTGAACAATCTTCCGCCGACTCATCAGCCCCGGACAAGCAACCGGACACAGCACCCAAATCCGCTGAGTCACAGGACGCACCCGCGCCGCCTAAACCGGCTAAAAAAGCACGTGCCAGCAAGTCTGGTAAAAATGCTAAGAAAAAAAGCGCACGCTCCAAGGAAGACACACCAAGTGAATCCAAGGAAAGCAATGCCGACCAATCTCAGCAAGAGAATCGTCAGCAAGAGATGCAGCCGAAAGGCAACAAGTCCGAGAAGGACAATGCTCAGTCCGGTGAATCCAAAGAAGGAAATCAAGGTAACCAATCAGATGGCCAACCATCTGGTGATGGTGCGAGAAAGCAGGGACGCCGCAATCGTGGCCGTTCAGGAAGAGGCAATAATCGGCAACAGGACACACCTGCAGAGCCAAAGGTCAAACTCGACACCAAGAAGGTGGCCGAACGCGCCTGGAAAATTTTCCTCAGCGAAGTCAGCGAAGAAGGTCTCGTATTGATTGCGGACAAAGATGCTCGTGAACTGGCGAAGCGCAGCCTGCGTGTGGCGGAAATCTACTCACGCGAGGAGGCGATCTCTCTGCAAAAGGGGAAAAAGAGCGGCAAAAAAAAGCAGCCCGAGACGAAGTCAGAAGAGTAAGTTAAACGCGCCTCAGGCCATCTGAACTGGTCTGGGGTAGCATCCAAGCTTGCTCAGAAAAGGGAGCTACTCTTCACGTAACCAGTAAGTGTATCCAACACGAAGCTGGAGCATGGACCGTCAAAGAGGTAATCCGCCGACACGGCTTGGTGGATCACGATGATCATCCAGAACACAGCTTGATAGCTTTGTTTGGCTACTTTGTGGCGATAACGTCTTTGTGCAATGAATGATCCGGGCCAGCCACCTATGAGTTCTAAAAAGTGTAGGTGAGCTTCCGTGGTCCGCCATTGCTTCGTCTGAGCTTTGTTTTTATCGCTCGCACACGATCGGTATGCAATCCACGAGAAAAGTAGAGCAACGCCGAACACTACAGCAACAGCGATCAGACTGCCGATGCGGGCTATCGAGATATGCAGAAGAGCCAAAGTCGGTAAGATCAGTAACCCACCGAGACACAACTTTTGGAATCCTGTGAGTCTCCGTTTAATCATGATATTGTTGCTAGCCATCAGAGAATTGAGAACCTTTGTTAGGTGAGGGTTATTAGAGTGGATAGCATGCTTCTGGGAAAATACACCACAACAGAAAACCAAAGTCGACGGGTGATTATGGACAGGATACGGCAGTGTTGAGATGAATTATGGCTCATTAATTGGGATGTTAGGAATCTTGGTAAATTGAAAAACTCCTTGCATCGTAGTGGAGGGATGTTTGAGTGGGGGCCAAGAATCACGACGTACTGATCCTTATTCACAGAGCCATTTTCCCTATACTCGCCATCGCTTTTTTATCATGCGGGGCTCTCTGGGGGGCAAGTCAGATCGATTTTAAGGATCGTACGGCGATTGAAAACAAAGTCTCAGACAACGGTTCCATTGAACTAGCATGGGAAAAAGATCCTACAGTCGAGGTCATCTTGGAGCAGTCTACTGACCAGGATTTTAAAGAGGCATCACAGCGTTACCAGGGAACCGATGCTGGTTCAGTCATCACAGGATTGGCAGAAGGTGTTTACTTTTTTCGTGTCAAAGAAGCCGGTGCTGAATGGTCAGATCCGCTTCGAGTAGAGGTGGCATTTTTTCCAGAATCGAAGCTTTATTTACTGCTAAGCATTGGGGGAATTGTCGTTCTAGCAACGATAGGCACCATTGTGATAGGTGCTGTCAGAACATGCCGTGAAGAAAGGGGAGCGACATCGTAGTAGCATCTTCTATTTCTGTGAGCACTGGCTGGGCGATTGTGCTAGGTCTTGGACTGCTGTGGGTTCTGTTAGGAGTCTACTGGGGCAGAAAGGCGAAAAACGCTGAGGGCTTTATGTTAGCTGGTCGCCGCGTGGGGTTATCACTCGGATCCGCCACATCCATGGCGACTTGGGTGACATCGAACACAACGATGCTGGCTCCCGTGTTTGCTCTGACACTGGGTGTGTGGGGTATGGTGGCGTATTCCACGGCGAGCTTCGGGCTCTTACTATTTGCCCTTTTCGCAATACGAATCAGAAAAATTCTACCGGAGGGAATGACCGCTGGGGACTTTTTCAGACAGCGATACGGTCGTGTGGGCTGGACGTTATTCATACTGATCACCATGATTTATTCGCTATCTTGGCTGGTGAGCATGGCTATCGCAGGAGGCGATCTGATGATGGCATTAGCAGGAATCCCTTTCCTTCAGGGGATGAGTTTGATCTTGGCTGTATGCATTCTCTACACGCTTTTTGGCGGTATGTATGCGGTGATCGGCACCGACTTTATTCAAAGTGTGATCATTCTGGTTGGCATTGTATTCATTGGTATTTTGACTGCCACCCAACTGGATTTTGATGCCGCTTACATTCATTTGAAAACCTATCAGCCTTCGTTGGTGAAGGTCATCATGCCTGCGGCGCTATTGGCTGTGTTTAACAACATGTTGTTCGGCTTCGGTGAGGTGTTTCACAACAACGTCTGGTGGTCGCGGGCTTTTTCCATGCGTAAGGATGTTGCCCCGAAAGCATTTTTCCTTGCAGGCCTTCTTTGGTTTCCCATCCCAATAGCCGCTGGCTTCATCGCTTTGGCCGCAGGGCCACTGAATATCAATATCGTAGATATCAACCAGACCGGCCCGGTGGTGGCTTCTGCTGTGATGGGAAATGCGGGGTTCGGCGCTATTGCAGGTGTGCTGATCCTGATTGTCTTGTTCTGCTCGATGGCGTCATCCATCGATTCTTTGTTAGCGGCAACTTCTGACCTGCTGATCAAAGATGTTCATGGCGGAATTATGGGCGGTAAACTGGGAGACCAAGGGTTTCGGAAAGTATCAGGTGCCGTTATTATCGGAGTAGGATTACTTGCTTGGCTGTTAGCCGCGCCGCACTGGCCGATTATTCAAGCCTTGTTCATCTCAGGGCCGCTGGTCGGTAGTTTGATTTGGCCAGTGATTGCAGGCTTATTCTGGAAACGAATCAACAGACCGCTCGTCTTGGCCGGAATTGTCATTGGCTCCGTACTGGGTGTGACAGCGTATTTCCTCCTCGGCTGGTTCACAGCATCGCTTGTAGGTGCCGGGGTTTCAATGATCTTCACCATTGGCGCCCGATACATCAGGCCGAATCACTCCTATGAGCTACATCCGGTAGCCACATCTAACTAATCATGTTTACGCAATCGTTCATTCACATCCTTGTTGTTGTTGCACTGGCCTGGACCGCTATCGGCGGTCTTGTGCTGGTGGCATTGCTGATACGCGACTGGATTAAAGGAACTCTCTGGTAATTTCTAACATAACAAATACTATGCAGGACTCAAAGTCAGACGACCCGATTCGTAAAAATAAGATCACCTCAAATATTGATCCCCCAGAGGACTCTGAAGCAATACGCCCAGAGCCCTCAGGTTTGTTTGTGGATAATCCTGTCGATTTTGATGTTTTAAAGGAACTCGAAGGGCAAAACATTCTTGATGCCAGCCAGTTCAGTTACAGCCAAGTGGCTGAGCTTTGCAAACTAGCAGCAGTGTTAGAGAAAATCGAAGTGTGGCCCTATCATCCACTTGATGGAAAGATAGCAGTGACGGCCTTCTTTGAAGCATCCACAAGAACTCGAACAAGCTTTGAAAGCGCGATCCTTCGTCTGGACGGCAAGGTGATTTCCATTGCCGATGGTAAAACGACGGGCCAAGCCAAAGGCGAATCGCTGGCAGACATCGGCGAGATGTTTAACGCCTATGCCGATATCGTGATCATGCGTCACACCGATACAGATTCGCCCGAACAAATCCTCGAAAATTTGCGCATCCCATTGATCAATGCAGGTAATGGCTCAGGCGAGCATCCCACCCAAGCATTGGCGGATTGGTTCGCGCTCTTGAAATGGAAACCCTCGCTGGCAGAACCATTCCGAGAAGGTGATACCAAGTGGAATCTCGGAATTTTGGGCACGCCGGGATCCATGCGAGCGGTGAAATCTTACCTACTCATGGCTCTGCATTTCAAAGATCACATTGGCAAGGTGACGGTGATCTCTGAAATGGCTGACCCCTTCGGCGATGATGTCATCGAAAAACTCAAAGAGGCTAATATCGAATACGAAGTCTCAAATGATGTTAGGGAGCACCTGCCAAGCCTCGATGTGATTTACATGAACTCGATCGCCTTTCTTGGCGATTCCTACAAGTCGATGGACAGCCGATATAAGCTGAATTCGGACAGTCCATTGAAGGAGTCCGCTGTGATCCTTCACCCGTTGGCTCGTCTCGACGAACTCGACACCTCGCTGGATAAGACCCAGCACAATCTCTACTTCTCGCAGGCGCACGGCGCGGTATTCATCCGCCAGGCACTGCTAATGGCCGTATTAGGTAGGCTCGATACCCTGCCTGACTTCGGCGAACTCAAACCCATGAACTTGAAATAATCTATGTGCGGAATAGCCGGCCATTTCTCAGCCAAACCACTTCCAGAAAATACTCCTGACCTGCTAGAAGGTCAGCTCCAGACCATTGTACACCGGGGCCCCGATGGCAACGGTCAGTATGTCGAACGAAACCGTGGTGTTGCCCTGGGACACACCCGACTTGCCATCAACGACCTTGAGGGCGGCTGCCAGCCGTTGCATGCGGTGGATGGTAGATATGTTCTAACAACCAATGGTGAGTTTTACGACTTCAAGCAGCATCGAGCGACGCTAATGGCGGAGGGGGATCGATTTTATACAAAGTCGGACTCTGAAATAGCCATAGGGCTCTACCGAAAATACGGACTCGATTTCACAAAGCACCTGCGTGGTGAATTTGCTTTCGCGCTCTATGACAAGGGTGAGGATGAATTGATTCTATTGCGTGATCGATTTGGCGTTCGTCCTCTATTTTATTGGGTGTCTCCCGATCAGACAAAAATCGTCTACGGTTCCGAAGCCAAATCAGTTCTGGCCCATCCTGATGTGCCGGCGAAGTTGGATGGTAAGGCTGCCTTACACCAGCTGATGCAGACGATCGCCCCGGGCATGAGTGCCTTTGAAAACATCGTCTCGCTGGATCCTGGGTACTTCCTGAGAATTCGCAAACGCAACGGCAAGCTCGATATTCTAAAGCAGCGATACTGGGACTACGATTTCCCTTATGAGGATGACCGACCAAGCAAAGTTGATGAGCAAGAACACGTCGAGCGTATCCGAGAGGAGTTGATCCGAGCCATTGTGTTGAGGCTCGAGGCGGATGTTCCGGTGGGCTGCTACCTATCGGGGGGGATTGATTCTTGCTGTATCCTCGGATTGGCAACGGGCGCGATGCAATCGCCTACCAAAGCATACACCATCTCATTTGATGACACCAATTACGATGAGGCGCCGATTGCCAAGCAGATGGCAGAGTCCATGGGAGCCGACCAAGAGGTGATCAATTTGAAGGCAGCGGATCTTTACGGGGAGAATTATGTGAAGACCGTCTGGCACGCAGAGAGGACATTCTACAACACTCTCGGAGTTGCCAAAAACCTGATGTCAAAACGAGTCTGGGATTCCGGCTACCGCTGTGTGATCACCGGTGAGGGGGCGGATGAATTGTTCGCGGGTTATCCTGCACTGAAACGAGACATGTTTTTGCACGGCTTATCTCATGAGCCAGACCATGTTAGGGCGGAGTATCAACAGGCTTTGGAGAAAACCAACTCGCTGTTCAAAGGTGCCATTCTGGCAGAGAATCAGCGTAGTCATCCGGCATGGGAAAAACTCTGCGGATTCACTCCATCATGGTTGCAACCTTGGATGGATACCCTCGATCTTGCCCGTCCGCTGCTGTCAGATGATTTGCAACACGAGCTGCAAGGGTATGACCCTATCGAGGAAATCGCCTCACGCTTGGATAAGGACATGCTTGATGGGCGGCACCCGTTGGATAAGGCGCAATACACTTGGTCAAAGTGTCAGCTCGAAGGTCAGATCCTTAATTGGGGCGGCGATCGGGTCGACATGGCAAATTCAATGGAATCCCGTCCCGCTTTTCTTGATCATCATCTAGCAGCTGCAGCGGTGGATGTGCCACCGAATTTGCGTATCAAAGGTAATGTGGAAAAACATATCCTCCGCGAAGCAGTCAAAGGTGTGCTGCCCGAGGTTCTTTATAAGCGCGAGAAGTTTGCCTTCATGGCACCTCCCGCCCATACCGACAAGGAGAAGCAGATGAAAGTAGAGGAATTGGTTAGCCAGTATCTCAATGACGAGACAGTCTCTGATGCGGGAATATGCTCACCTGAAAAGGTGAGTCGGTTCCTAACAGACTATCGAAATGATAGCGATGCCACCTCTTTGGTGCGCAAGGACACTCTGCTAAATCATCTGATTACCCTGCACATTCTTCACCGACAGTTTATATCCTCATGAACGAACTACGTGTCAACATCGAGCGGATCAAAGAAGATATTCTCGCTCTGGCCTCGATCGGTCGCAATGAGCAAGATAGGGGGATATACCGTATGGCCTTCTCCGATTTTGACATGGAGGCTAAACAATGGCTACTGGGTAAAATCGATGCCGCTGGGCTAAAGAGCGATTCTGATGGTGCAGCCAATATTTCTGGTATCTTGGAGGGAACTGAAGACACACCTCGAGTCTTTGTGGGGTCCCATATCGACACAGTTCCGTGCGCGGGCATGCTAGACGGCACACTCGGAGTGGTTGTCGGCCTGGAATGTCTTCGCATTTTAAAAGAGTCCGGAGTTTCGTTAGAACGCAGCATCGAGCTCATTGCATTCAGTGACGAGGAGGGGCGCTTTGGTGGCACCTTTGGATCCGAGGCATTCACCGGAATGATCAATGTGGAACGCCTTCAAGGATCCGTTGATCTCTCTGGAGTCCGGCTTTACGACGCAATGTTAGAACAAGGTTTAGATCCGATCAAAGCGCTGGATGCTCGTCGCCCTGCGGAAGATATCGCGGCTTATCTAGAGCTGCATATTGAGCAAGGTCCGGTATTGGATGAACAGCGATTACAGGTTGGTATCGTGGAAAACATCACCGGGCTGAGATCGTGGTCGTTGAAATTTAGCGGTGAAGCCAATCATGCAGGCACCACGCCAATGAGCTACCGCAAAGATGCCTTGATGGGCTTGGCTGACTTCGCCCATGAAATTCCGCGTATTTTAGAAGAAAACGGCGATGAGCACAGTCGAGCCACCATCGGTAAGGCGGAGGTGCTTCCGGGAGCGCCGAACTCGGTGCCCGGTAACGTCGAGTTCTCGTTAGACTTTCGAGATCCATGCCCTGCCAAACTCGAAGAACTCTCGCAGGCTTTTCAGAAAGCACTGGCTGCCATTTCGCGTCGGCGAGGCTTGATGTTTGAGTTCAGTGTCCAGGGTGAGATCCATCCGGTGGACTGTGATACGTCATTGGTCGAACTATTAGCCAGCTCAGCCGAGAACTTGGAGCTTCGCGCTATTAAGATGCTGAGTGGCGCCGCGCATGATGCCCAAGTGATAGGACGTATCGCTCCCATGGCGATGGTGTTCGTTCCGAGCCAAGGCGGAGTGAGCCATTCCCCAGCCGAGTGGACAGCTTGGGAAGATGTTGAGGCTGGAGCCAATGTGATGTTACATGCTTTGCACAAACTAGGAACCCAATCATCATGAGCCCTGAAGAATACAGTGACCCATTGACGCCCGTCTACCGGGAGTCATTCGTTGAAAACCCAAAACGTAAGCGTGACTTGCGTAATCAGGACACCGCCCTGTTGTGTATTGATATGCAGTATCTTGACGCGGCAGAGGGATTCGGGCTTTTTAAGGACAGGGAGAACTCTCCTATTTCGATGGAGGAGATGGAGTATTACTTCGGCCAACTGCGTGATGTAGTGCTGCCAAATGTGCACAACCTCCAGAACTGCTTCCGTCGTCACGGACTTGAAGTGATTCATGTTAGAATCCAGTCACTCACCAAAGACGGTAGGGATCGGTCGAAAGGACACAAGCGGCTGGAACTGCACGCGGCCCCTGGCTCGGGGGATGCATGTTTTCTAGAGGAAGTGGCACCAGTCGGGGATGAAATCGTCATCAACAAGACTGCCAGTGGTGTTTTTTCCAGCACTAACATTCACTACGTGCTCAATAACATGGGCATCAGTTCGCTCTACGTGGTGGGTGTTTATACCAACGAGTGCGTTGAGACCACAGTGCGCGATGCTTGCGATCTAGGTTACTTCGTAACGATGGTGGAGGACTGCTGCACAACGGTTACTCCGGAGCTTCAAGAGGCCAGTCTGAAAACTTTAAAAGACCGCTACGCCAGAGTGATCAATGCCGAGCAAGCGATGACTGAAGTCGAACGTGAGCTGGACGAGGAAGAGGTCTGAACACGTTAATCTTTCGCCGTAACTGGAATGACATTTTCCAGCAGAAATACGGCATCTTGGTAGTCCCCGTTAGAAGCTTCCTCAAAGCCGAGTAGCCAAGCGTTTTTCATGCTCCGGCCTTGCATGCTTTTGACTGGGTAGATTCTCGCTGTGTGCATGATAGGGGCTCCTTTTTGACGAGTAGGATCGGTCACAGAAACATACTTATGCCCCTCCATGTAGAAACCGAAGACAGGTTGTGTTGGTACGGTTTGAATGGACCGTTGATGACCGATGAATTTCGGAAACAAACATTGATGGGCATCCGGAAAGTCTTTGGATGAAGCTACCAATTGACCGATCCCTTGTTTGCTATCAGATCCTTTGAAAATCAAACCCACGGGTACTTTGCCAGGAGGGGAGAAGCGGGCGATCGGGGTAATGTGAAAGTGGGCACCCTTGGCCACACGGAAGTAAGAGGCGGCTACGCTGTCGCCTATCGTTGCTTTTTTACTATTCAGCGAGAGTGTTTTCCCGCCGACATCCATGGCGATGCCCAAGGCGTTTACTATTTGCTGAAGCGGAGGTTCGTTTTTCCCCTCGAACGCTGCGAGCCCCACCCCTTGGAGTTGGATCATGCAGCCTCCCTCAGTGGTTCCTATCTGTAAGACTGCGCTGTAGAGTCTTTGCTCTTTTCCAGAGTTGAAAGCTATTTCCACCACACCAAAGCTGTTTGCGGAAATTTTCTTTGGTGACTTAACAATGGAAAAAAATTCGGCGTCTTTGCCAATGATATTACATGTGGTGGGAATGTCCGAGGGTAACTTGTTAGATATTTTGACTTGCGTGTTCTGACTCTTTTTACCTGCGACAGAGCTAAGGCTTAATATCTGTTTCTCAGGGTCGAGTGCGGAATCTTTTTTCCCTGCATGTGATGGGGTGGTAGCGGCAATCTCAGCTTGGGCACTGGTGACTAAGAAGGATGCAGCGAGTAACTGAGCAATGAGAGACTTGAGCATGATGGGTGGTGTCTGAAAACTAGAACTTGCTCAAAGTGTCAGGTATGTATGACCGTGACAATCTGATAGTTGCTCGTGTTCATGGCGAAGCGGCGAGGTTGCCTCGAACTGAAATTTATCTATTCAGTCAGTGTGAGCTTACTGGAGATTGTATTTTTCCACACTACGACTTACTGCTTGAACAGAGCGGCACAGAGTGTAAGGATGGAGTATGAATTCAAAAGAACTTGCTGAATCGGCATCCAGTGGAGGCAATCCGCCTGCAGGGCTGAATGAAGCGTTGACCGCCCTATGGCTGGCCCGAGCAGGACGCTGGGAAGAGGCACACGATTTGTGCCAGAAAGTCGAGGGCACTGCAGGCGCATGGATCCATGCCCACCTCCACCGCGTGGAAGGTGACCTCCCCAATGCCGGATACTGGTATAGGGAAGCCGGAAAACCCCAGCCTGCCGGTCAGGACAAACTGGGGGAAGAGTGGATCGAGTTGGTTGAGGCTCTCGCCTGATTACCAAAGCTTAGGGTTTGAGAACGCGGACGAAGGCTTGCCATACATCAATGGTGTCTTCGACGAGCTTTTCGCGTTCACGGTCGCTGACACTGCTGTCGGTCTTAGCCCGGCTTTCTTTGTCTTCGAGACTTGTTAGGTGGCGTCGCAGAGTGGCGGCCTGTCCCTTGCTTGCGGTATTGCGATCGACTGCAAAGAGGTAGATCTCTTCCATCGTCACCTGCCGTTCGTTGATCTTGGGCGTGAGTGTATCCGCGTTGATTTTATTTAAACGAGCACCCTCGATTCGCTTGGCCAATGCTTGGATTTTCCCAAGGATACTTTCTGCGTCTTCATCGCTGAGAGCTTCTTTGTCGACGAGCAGTTTTTTGGCCTCTTGTCCGATGGTCATCAGGGCTGCCGTGGCGTTACGGCCTGTATCCTCCTCGAGGCGATCTTCAATCAGGCTGTTCCGGATAAGTAGGTAGGTTTTAGTGTGAGCCACACGGAGTTCACGGTCATTTTTAGTATAGAATCCAGCGCCTTCGAAGTTGAGCTTTTTATAGGCGGCGAACTTGTCGCGCACGGAGCCAAGTTCATTGATGTCGAAATGTCTGGCAACTGGGGCATCGGTTACACCTGTTCCACCACCGCCTCTGGGTGGGCCGACAGGGCCACGGCGTTGCGCATTCACATTGCTAAGGAGGCAGAGGGTGAGCGCAACCGCTGCTGTTTTTGTTAGATGTTTTGTTAGTTTTCTTTTTGGCGTTTTCATCTTGTATTGGGTTGGTTGTGAGATTTCCGCTGCAGGATGATAAACACCGGTGATAGGTAATAGTTGCGGGCACAAAAAAACCGGAGCGGTGAGGCTCCGGTTGCTTTCGATTGGGATTGTATAAGATCGGTTTAGCTGCCGATGTCAGTGCGACCGGAAAGAACGGCCCCTTCCTCCATGCTGAGCATCTTGGTTTTGATGTCACCGTCGAGTTTGGACTTGGTCTTAAGTTCGCATCGCTCGGAAGTGATGGTGCCTTTGACTTTACCAAAGAGCTTCACTTCACCGGCTTTGACATCACCTTTGACGAAGGCATTCTCACCGATGGTGATCTTTCCTTTTTCAGAAGTGATTTCACCTTCGATCTTACCATCAATGACCATGTCATTGGTGAACTTGATGGAACCTGTAATTTCGATTCCGTTTGCGAGGACGTTGGTTGCATTCGCCATGGCGTGATAGTGGGCTTGAGTGCGGGCTTAAGGCAATCAAACAATTTAAAAAATTATTACGGAGCTGCGGATTGTTTTGCGCCAGAGTAGGTGTTCGAAGTCAGTTTTTAACGATTTCTGCGGTTTTCACGATCCAGCCGGCGCAGCGCATCCTCGATTTCACGAAGGCTGTCTTGCGTGGCTTTCTGATTGCGACCAATTTCGTCGATATGGCGTCGAACCTTGTCCACTGGGCTTTCATCCTCCTCGGAGGTGTTACGGTTTCCTTCCCGAGTCCGAGGATTTACCTGAGCTTGGGCACGATTCCGGGAGTCGGCGTCAATCTGCGCAGCTAGATCGGGTGTGTAAGGAATCGGCTTGGTAGCGAGAATTTCCAGGATGGTAGTGGTTGGGATGATGTAAGTCTTGATCCGACTTCCACGGGCGATGGTGACTCCCACGACTTTACCTTCGAGGTCGACCACAGGAGCTCCGGTGTCATCGGGCTCGATGGCCATGTCTGACTGGAGCACGTTGGGGAAATTCTCACGGACCTTGCTGGGCACGGCACCCATGCGCTGCATTTTTGACATGCGGGCTTGAGGGACACGGCGAATGTCTTCGGAATCGGCGCGGGAGCCTAGAAGCACCTTGGTATCGTGTTCCTCTTCACCACGACGGTAGCGGACCTGAATTTCAGAACCCGGCACGAGGCGCTGGAGGATATTGCGCATTTCCATGGCGCCTTGGATTTTATTGTCATCAATGGCGAGTACGACGTCGCCGTTTTTCAGACCTGCTTTGGATGCAGCGGAATCGGCCATGACTTGTTTCAGAGGGATGCCACCTTTGCCGACGGCGGTGAAGTCCATCATGACTCCGAGGTAAGCTTTATCGCGCTCGCGAAGGCTGCGGGACTTGACGCTGACAACGCCGAGGCCTTCTACTTCGCCAGCTGGGTTAGCCAGTGCGATAAATTCACCGAGTTCGGGAGGCGCGGCTCCAAACCAGTCGATCGGAGTTAGCTGCGCGTCGCATTTCAAAATGGCGAGGTCGTGCTCCTTGTAGACGCCGGTGACAATCGCCGCATGGTTGGTGCCATTGGGCGTTCTTACCACCAACCCTTGGCTGGCAGGTGCCACTTCACTCCATTTGGTAAGGATCTTGCCGTCCTCGCTGATAGCCGTGCCGAAAGAGAGTCGACGCCCACGGTAGAGAACGCTGACGGTGCTCTTGGCAGCTGTGGCAACGGCGGGTTTGGCAGCGGTGAAAAAACCGTCGGCCTGATCCGAGAGAGCTTGTTTCTGTGCAGGGGTGAGCCTTGCGATGGGATCAGGCATCTGCAGTCCGCGCTGGGCCGAGGCCTGCAAACTGAAAGCGAGAAGTCCGATGGCGATGAGGCGTGATGGATGTTTCATGAGGCGATAGGGTTGGAAGCGTTTTGAGAGATGTTGAATAGGTGAAATATGATGGGTGGTTATTCTTGGAAATCACCGCGACGGCCCAGTTTAACCTTACGGGTGATGTTTTCTTCGCCACGTGCGACGCGCACGAGGATGACGTCGCCGGGTTTGTGTCTGAAAATTTCAGCGTGCAGTGCGCGCAGATTGGTCACGCGACGGCCGTTGATGCTGAGGATGACGTCTCCGTCGCGCAGTCCAGCATCAGCAGCTGGCCCGCCTCCGAAGACATTGCGGATGGCGATGCCACCTCGCTCGGAGTCGCCGGTAAGGACACCGATGACCGGTGAGTCAGGATCATCCATGCTGCCACCACCGAGACGGCCCCAGGTTTTTCCATCCTTCAGTTTGTCCCAGTCTTCGATGAATCCTTCGATGCTGGCGTGGTTGTTGGCCGAGAGGGAGTTGCCAATGGATGAGTGAATTCCGATGACACGTCCTTCGAGGTCAAACAGAGGGCCTCCACTGTCGCCACCGATTAGTGTGCAGTCAGTGGTGATGAAGCTATTACTGCCGCGGGCGACCATTCTGCCGAACCTGACCGGTGGGGTGCGAACGGCGTCATACCCGCCTGCGTGGCCGATGGCGATCACCAGGTCACCTACTGAGAGGTCCTTGG
Source organism: Oceaniferula spumae (assembly GCF_042849255.1). Lineage (GTDB taxonomy): Bacteria > Verrucomicrobiota > Verrucomicrobiia > Verrucomicrobiales > Akkermansiaceae > Oceaniferula > Oceaniferula spumae. The sequence continues at coordinate 2,300,399 of NZ_AP026866.1, read as the reverse complement.
AATTTCCAACTTCTGCATAGGGCCATTTCTTCTGACCGTCGATGATCTGAATCATGGCGGAATCGCGGGTGTAATTGGCGCCGAGGACTTTGCCGTTAGCTTGTTTGCCGTCGGGCATGATGACAGTCATTTCCTCGGCTCCGCGAACCACGTGGCCTGCAGTCAGAATTAGCCCGTCCTCGCTGACGATGACACCACTGCCGGAGGCTCCGTTTTTGGCGGAAAACAGTGACACCGTCGCGGGCATGACTTTTTGCGAGACGAGTTTGATTTTGCTCTGCAGGGCCTTGAGCTCATCAATGCTGGTGATGGTAGGAGCTGCGTGCAGTCCGCTCAGCGCAGCCAGCGAAATCAAGCATGCGAGAGCAGAGAGGCTTCGGGATTTTAATCGCTTTAAGATCATTTTTAAAATTTGGGTTTCCAATTGCTTTAGCGTTACACAGGTATTTCCTTGTGCCACTATTTTTTGTGGCAGCACTGGCGGAAATGGAATTGGTACGATAGAGTCACCGCGTCCGAAGGCGTATTTATAAAAAAATAAGCTGCGCCCCATAAGCGATCCAACGGCTGGGTAATTCAGTGCCAGCGATTATAAGATAGCAGGAAAGGACAACATTTCACATCAACCATGGCTGGCCAAAAATCAAATTCACGTTCCAAGGGAGGCAGACTCCGTCCCCCGCGTAGCTCCACCCGCCGGAAGTCTGCCAAGACAACTGGAAAAGCTGGTCGCCGTAGCGGAAAAGCAGCCCCCAAACAGCGGAGCTTGCTTTTCAAAATCTTATTTTGGCCCTTTTTATTGGTCGGGCGCATCACCCGGAACTGGAATGCTGCGGTAAAATGGCCGGCACGCGTTGTCGGTTCTCTCGCTGTAATCGGGGCCTGTTTTCTGGCTTTGCTGGCTCTGGTCTACTTTGCCAGAGCCTCCAAGTATAATCTGGATAAAGTAGCCGAAATGCCGGCGCGCACCCTAGTCTATGCTCGGGATGGAAAGGTCGAGCTTGGCAGGTTGCATGGTGACAACCGTTATCTGATCGATTTCGACGATGTTTCGCCTTACTTCCGAGATGCCCTGATTTCACGAGAGGATGCTCGGTTCTACGATCATGGGGCCATTGACATTCGTAGTTTGGTCCGTGCTTTTAAGGAAAATATCCGCCGGAAACGTCTCGCCCAAGGTGGTTCGACACTGAGCATTCAGCTAGCGGAAAATACCTACTTCCCCCCCGACACCGGTCCCAAACCGTCCAAAGTAAAACTGGTTGATCAGAAATTGTTAGAGATGGCTGTCGCCTTCCGCATCGAGAGGAAATACGAAAAAGATGAGATCCTCCAGCATTACATGAACCGCATTTTCTGGGGTCACTCGATCCGTGGTATTGAGGCTGCGTCGCGTACCTATTTTGAAAAGCCGGCCAATAAGCTCACCTTGTCGGAGGCAGCGATGCTGGCGGGAATCATCCGAGGGCCTAACGCCTTTTCCCCATTCAAAGACATCGAGAAGGCGACCCATGAGAGAGACGTTACCCTAGGTCGTATGGTGCTCTATGGCCACATCACCCAAGAACAAGCGGATGAGGCGAAGAAGCAGAAGCTGAAGATCAGACCTAAAAACCGCCGGGTGATTCAGGATACATATGTCATGGACTCCGTGCGTCGTGAGCTCGATCGCATTCTTGAAGAACACAATATCGAAGAAGGTGGTCTAACAGTCATTACCACCATCGATCACACCATCCAGCGTGCTGCGGAACTTTCCATGGAACGTAACCTAGCCAAGGTGGAAAAAATGTCCGGTTACAACCATCAGACGCGCAAACAATGGCAGGCTCTCCCAGATGGCAAAAAGGGAGAACCCGCTTATCTGCAAGGTGCTTGTGTGGTGATTGAAAACCGCAGTGGTGCCGTGCTCTCCGTAGTCGGTGGCCGCAATGCCGATGAATCGAAATATAACCGCGCGATCCAGGCAGAGCGTCAGATTGGCTCGGTTTTCAAACCCTTTGTTTACCTAACAGCTTTTAATCAAGGCATGCTGCCGCAAACATGGATCCGCGACAGTCGCATCCGCCCGGGAGAAATCGACGGTATGTCCGGCACTTGGAATTTACACAATTCCGATGGCAAATTTGGCGATTACATCACCGCCGAAAATGCGCTTGTTAGATCGAGAAATACATCCTCTGCTCGGGTGGGTAATTTTGCAGGACTGAAAAACGTCAACCGGACAGCCATCGATGTTGGTTTCATCGATGGTATTCCGCTAACACCTTCGTCATTCCTTGGTTCTTGGGAGGCGACACCATGGCAGGTGGCCAGTGCCTATACTGTGTTCCCTAACAACGGCGACTGGTATCGTCCCTATATCATTCAGGAAATCCGCAATGCTGAAGGTGAACGCGTCTATCCGGGCAAAGGTGATTCTGGGAAACTGGTCGTCAGCGCGGCGGAGCCTGGTGCTACCTGGAGCGTATCTAACATTCTGCAGCAAGTGGTCGATCGCGGCACCGGCCGTAAAGTCAGATCTCTCGGCTACAAGGCACCGTGTGGCGGCAAGACCGGCACCACAGACGATTACAAAGACGCTTGGTTTGCAGGTTATACTGGCACCCTGACCTGTGCTGTGTGGGTGGGGATGGACAAGCCGCAGAAAATCATCAACCGGGGATATGGATCGACTTTGGCAGCTCCGATCTGGACAGACGTCATGCAGATTTCATCTCGCCTGGGTTATGCCACACCGAAGTTTAAACCGCTACGACTGCAAACGGCCAGATTATGCCGATGGTCCGCCAAGCGTGCGACTAACGGTTGTGAGGCGCACAACGCCGCTTACAATGCCGAAGTCCCCGCAGACATTCTGCCGGCGGCTAACGACTACTGCACCATTCACCCTTTACGCGCCGTACCCGCTGGCCGCAGCGGTCAGCAGCCACGCCAACCGCTCAAAGCCGTGCCCGTGGATGAAAACCGTCCACCGCGTGCTGTGCCGGTGGAATAGCCCAGTGCTTGACTCCGGTATCTGGAGTCGGGACCACAAGACTTGAGCGCAACCATGAGCTGGAAGCCTGCCAATCAATCATCCCGACTACCGGCCTGGGTGCCGGAAAGGCTGCACCGTCCTTTGCGCTGGTTGGTGAAATGGGGACTTATCTCGTCGGCCATTCTGTTAGCAGTGGTGCTGTTCTATTTTTACCTCGCGCTGCAATACAATCTCAATGATGTCGCACGCATGCCCGAGCGCTCCGTGATCTTGGATCGCAACGGCGAGGTTTTCGGGAATGTTCACGGTGAACGACGCCGCTTGATTACCCGGGAGGAGATTCCGGATGTGATGGTAGAGGCATTGCGAGCACGTGAGGATCTTCGCTTCTACGATCACTGTGGCGTTGATGTCAAAGGGCTGGCCCGTGCCACTCTTCGCAACATCAAGGACCGGTCTTTTACCCAAGGAGCTTCCACTCTGACCATGCAGCTTGCGCGAAACAGCTTTGAAATGCGGGCAAAATCCCTGCACCGCAAGTTTCTGGAAATCGCCATTACTCTACGCATTGAAAACCACTACAAGAAGGATGAAATCCTGGCGCACTACTTGAACCGCATTTATTTCGGAGCTGGCTGCCATGGAGTCGAAGAGGCAGCGCAGACCTATTTCGAACGCCCCACTTCCGAGCTGAACACCGGTGAATGCGCTATGATTGTTGGGATCATCCGTGGACCGCATTTGTTTTCTCCGTTTAGAAACTTGGAGGGCGCCAAAGCCCAGCGAGACGAGGTGCTCGAGCGCATGCAGGTATGTGGTTTTCTAACAGAGGAGGAAAAGGAGAAAGCTTTGCAGGATCCTATTCGTCTGGCTTCACAAGAGGATCGTCACCGGAACAGCTCCTACGCACGTGAAAGCATCCGCCTCAGACTGCAGTCGATCCTCGATCAGCACGACATCCGCAGCGGAGGTCTGAAAATCCACACCACTCTCGACACCGCACTACAGACCCGTAGCTCGGCAGTTCTTAAGGCTCCGATCCAATCCATCCAAGACGCCGCAGACCTTCAAGCTGCACTGGTGGTGATCGACCCCGGCACCGGAGGTATTCTCGCGATCTGTGGTGGTCGTGATTATGAAGAGTCACCGTTTAACCGAGCTTGGTTAGCCAAGCGTGATCTGGGCCCAGCTTTCACACCTTTCCTCGAAGCCATGGCTTTGGAGCGCAGTAAGGTAGTCGTCTCGGGAAATCCGGTGCAAACCGGGCGCCAGCTCGGAGTGGAGGAGACTCTTCGCCTGAGTCATCGTCTCGGATTTGGCGGGCCGTTTCAGAAAACTGAGGACCTATACCGCGGTGCCATCGCCGCCAGCCCGATGGAAGTAGCTTGTGCAGCCTCTGCCATCGTGCAGCAAGGAGAACGACCGGAGCCACACCTGATCACGGCGATTACCGATAGCGCCGGTCGAGTCCTCTACGAAGCCGGTATGTCTGGCACCAAGGCACTGTCCAAAGCCGCATCGAAAGAAGCTCTAGATAGCCTGAAAAAAGACGGCGGCAAACTAGTCACCTGTACAAGCTCCCGTCGCGACGGTTGGGCAGTTGCATTCAAGCCGGAAGCGGTCACCGTGCTCTGGCTTGGGTACGACGACCCCAAAAAGATAGCCACTGCCAATCAACTGCAGCTAGCTCTGAGTAAACTGTTGGAAACGGTGAAGTGAACTTCACAACTGAACAAATGCGAGCAGCCGAGTTTACCCATCTAATAAACAGACCGTAGCTGCGTCGTTGGTAGATTTACTGCACGGATTCGGGATGAGTGTCGAAGATGTCATACTTGGTTTCGGTGATGGAATTTCTCCTTGTCACCGCCGCCGTAGTTATCCTCGACTGTAAATGTAACCCATAGAATAAACCGTGGTAAACGCATAGAATAATGAAGATCAAACTACCTCTCCTCACTCTAGCAGCTACTATTGTAGTGGCGCAGCCCGCTTTGGCTGTCGTCATCGCCTCGTCTGATTTCTCCGGCTCCGTCGGAGCCACCGGCTCTAACGGCACAGTCATCGACACGGACGGCGACACTTTCAACGACATGACCACCGGTCGCAACAACCCTGGTTCGGGCAACAATACCGGCGTCAGCAACCTGTTCGGGACTAACGCCTACGCCGCCCTTTTTATGCAGTCCGACAATACATCGGGCAACACGATCTCCGAGTTTAATGCCTACTCCCTTCAGGCTATTCCCGAGCCATCCACCACAGCCCTTCTAGGTCTCGGAGGACTCGCGCTGATACTGCGCCGCCGTTGGTAACTTGTCCCCGTCATACTTAAACGGCTACTTTCTAAAGCCTGACTACGCTGCGGTGGTCTGGCTTTGCTGTGATTTGAGGATAGGCGTACATGACATCCCCTTGGAGTCAGCACTCGAAAACGGTGTGTAATATTGACAGTTGATTATTAGGCGCATAGCGTTGTGCTATACTGTGATCGGCAGCTTGGTCTAACTTCTGACGTACATTGGTCTCTACTGATATGGAAAACCCACATCAAATTTTAGCCGTACCATCCCCGGAGGATGTGGCAAAATGGTTGTTAGAAAAGCAATCGCACATCATTGCTTATGCCCGCGTCATCGTGCAGGACATGCAACTCGCTGAAGATATTTTTCAAGATGTCTGTGTGCGTGCTGTCAAAATGAGCGCTGAATTTGACTCCGCAGAGGGCACCGTGCGCTGGGCAATGAAGGCTGCGAGAAACAAAGCAATCGATTACCTGAGGAAAACTCGGAGAGAAGTTGCCATGTTCTCGCCTGAGCTGCTGGACCGGCTCAGTGATGAATGGATGGGGGTCACTTATCATGCCCAGCAGGATGATGGGCAACAAGCTGTGTATAAAAATCTGGAATATTGTCTTGCAAAACTCACCAAGCGAACAAGGGCCTTATTAGATATGCGTTATGGTGATGGCAGAAAGCCTAACGAAATCGCCGCAATGGTCGACCAGAAGGTGACCGCTGTTTATAAAACATTAACCCGCGCCAATTCCACGCTAAAGTCATGCATGGAAAACAGAACCTAACTCTCCCCATCATGGCGCGTAATACATTCAACGACGACGTCTTCCTCGAGCGGCTGATCCGCTTGGAGGCTGGAGAATGTAGTGCCGAGGAAGTGGCGGCTCTCAATAATGAAATGCTCGCGAGTGAGGATAAGAGGAAGGCGTTGATCGGGTATTTTGAGCAGAGCCAGCGGATTGTGAACGTGGCCCGTCAAAATAGGTTGGTTAAAAATGCCCTGCCGCTCTCCGAGATCACGGTGAAATCACGCCAGGGTCGCTGGTCCAAAATCTCCGCGATAGGCCTCTCGGCTGCTGCTGTGCTGCTCTTGTGTCTGATGATCGCGAAGTTGACTCATCCTGAGCCATCTGAGGAGACAACTGCGACTGCTACCGGCTCTCAAGTGAGAGATCAGTTCGCCACGCTTACCTATGCGAAGGATGCTGTTTGGTCCACCGGGATCGGAGTCAGGAAACCTAGGCTCAACCAGATTTTGACTAATGGACCGTGGACTCTCAAATCCGGCATGGTAACTCTCGGGTTTCATGACGGCACTCAGGCTACGATCAAAGGGCCGGCCGTGTTTGATGTGAACAAGAACAATGTGATCGAGCTATCTGAAGGCGACTTAGTGGCAGTGAACGGAGATGGTAAAAATCTGACGGTGAATACCGGTGGGAAAAGGATCGTCAGCCGAGGTAAATCGTTTGGTGTCAAGAGCGGGTCTGACAAAGAGGCAAAAGTCTGTGTCTTTCAAGGCTCGGTCGAGCTTGGTTCAGCGAACCAGCCAACCATGATGATTGCGGCCGGGAGTTATTCGCCAGCCATGAGCTTCTCCGGTATCCAACCGATGACCACGAATGATCGATCGCCTTTCCAAAAGTCTTTGATGGCGGCAATAGGCATCAATACCATGAAGGGCGCGACCCTGCTGTTTCCCTCGGACATTGAATTTGGATTGATGGAGAAAGAAGCGGATGGCACAGCCTACTTAATTCCGGAGCGGCACTTAAGCAAAGGACAGAGAATCAAAGTCACCCAGATCGGTGTCGGCACCCTGGAGGGCGAGAGCGTTCAATCCGCTGAGAAGTCATGGGTAACAAAAGAAGAGTGCAGGAGCTATCTCCTGCACGCCAGCCCTTCCACCCGTGTTGAAAGTCGCGGTTCTGGCTCTTTTGCGGGAAAAATCACCTTCCGGCATCCAATCAAAGCTGTAATTACATCCTCTAAGCTGCTCGATGCCACCGAGAAAAAACTGGCCGACTATCCTCGGACAGAATCTGATCCGGGCAGAGGTTTGGAACCATTCCACGCTTGGGAAGAGAGTGCACGCGGTCAAAAAGTCAGCGACATCATCAAAGTGGGCAACGGCGGAAAGACTTTATTTTTCAGTCTCAAAGTAGGTCACGGATTGGACCAAATCCGGATTATCACTGCTGCGCGATAAATTTTTTCAGAAAGGATGTCCTAATTTGGGAGCCTTATGCGTTGTGGAGTATGCATGCCAGCTGTGCCTTTATACTGCTGAAATAGCGGCTTGATTCTAGAATAGCGGACATGCGACAAATACAAACCAAATTTATGAACATCAAATTATTATCATCGTTACTGATATCCTCCGCTGCCATTCCGGCAGCCCATGCAGCGCTCATCGCCAATGGCGACCTCGAGGTCGCGGTTGCGGAGTATTCGGATGCGTCAGGAACCGCCACATATAGCTTGGACGCATCGAACAATGTCATCTCTTCCGGCACTGGTGGCAGTGGTGATACTGGACGAGATGCAGGAGTATGGCTGGACACCTCATTGTCCAGGGGCTTTATTCACAGTACCACAGGCGGTAATGGGGGCACCGGAGGTTTCATCCAGGAAGGAACAACAGCTAGCAACGGCAACCCTCGCGGCGTGTTGTTTTTTGCAGATGACTCCATGGCCACCACAGGCCTCATCTCTGCCACCCTCGATCTCAGACTTGACCAGGCAAGCCAGTTTATCAGCCTTGAATTATACGGCTGGAACGATGGTCAAACCGGTGTCTCCCTCTCATTGGGAGGCAGCACGTCCGGTAATGCTGATTCTTGGAACACTACGTCACTGGGTGATGCCACTGAAATATTTGATGTCGAGCTCGACACCACGACCGTGGGCGCGTGGGAAACAGTTAACATAGGCACAGCGGATTTAGGAACCGGCTTTGATCATTACGCTTGGCGTCTGGGCATTGTCGGCGCAGCTGATGCTGCCGGTGATAGCTTTGCCTTTGATAATTTGGTAGTGACCGCCGTTCCCGAGCCCTCCACCACAGCCCTGCTCGGCCTCGGCGGACTCGCGCTGATCCTGCGCCGCCGCAAGTAAATTCAACTTGATTCGCAAAGAACCCCAAAGACCTCGACCGGGCAACTGGTTGGGGTTTTTTACTCTCTAAATTCAAACATTCCGTATCTTTTTCCAACAAACTCTTCTCCCTGACCAATGAAAAAGTCACTCCCATTTCTCCTGGCCTTGACCCTGTCTTGCGGCCATGCCGACGCCGCGCCGCGTCCGAATATCATTCTGGTCATGGCCGATGACATGGGCTGGGGAGATCCAGGGTATAACAGCACCACGGTCACCTACGCAGACGGCACCCCGCACCCTGACCAGGGCTGGATCAGCACGCCCACGATGGACACGATGGCGGCCAACGGCTTGCGCTTCGACCGTTTCTATGCCGCCTCGGCAGTGTGCTCCCCCACCCGTGCCAGTTGCTTGCTCGGCCGGAATCCGTTTCGTGCAGGGGTACCAACGGCGAACTCAGGTAGGATGGAATTCGATGAAACCCCGCTCTCTGAAGTGCTGGCGGGCGCCGGATACACCTGCGGTCACTTCGGCAAATGGCACCTCGGCGTGCTGACCACGTTGACAAACGATGCCAACCGCGGAGGGCCAGGTTCTGAAAATGAATATTCTGCCCCGTGGCACCATGGCTATGATGTTTGTTACGTAACGGAATCAAAAGTGCCGACCTATCACCCCTATCGGAAAGCGAACAACAGCGCCGCTCTACCCACTAGTTTCTCTGATTCAAATTTCTATGGAAGCCGCTATTGGCGCATGCCTGCAGCATGGAACGAGACCTCGGGCGAGGGTGATGCGGTTCCCGTCAACGAAGTCAATGACGCCTTCGATGGCGATGACTCAAAGCTCATCGTCGATCAGGCGATCCCTTTCATCCAGGGTGCTGTCGCCCAGGGAAAACCGTTTTTCGTGGTGGTCTGGTTCCACACTCCGCATAAACCGACCACTGACCCGGATGGCACCAGCGCGGTGGACTCCCCCGACACGGTGAAGGACTCCATCGAAGATCTCGACACCGCCTTGGGCCGCTTACGGGACGAGCTGACCACCCTCGGCGTGCGGGGCAACACCATGCTGTGGGTGACCAGCGACAACGGTCCGGAAGACGGTCAAGACTCAGCCAACGAAACCGATACGGTGAGATCGATTCGTTCCGGACGCCTCCTTGAACGAAAGCGCAGCCTGCATGAAGGCGGACTGCGTGTGCCAGGCATCCTAGAGTGGCCGGATGTCATCACTTCAGGTATAACGACCAACGTGCCGGCCAGCACCAGCGACTACTACCCGACCATTCTCGATTATCTGGAGCTCAGTGTGCCGAATCAGAAACCGCTCGACGGCATCTCGCTGCGGCCGTTCATCGAGGGCACTGCCACAGAACGCACCAAACCGATCGGCTTCAAATTCAGCGGAGATCATTCCTGGGTGAACCAACAATACAAACTTATCAACGACGGCAGCGGCTGGGAACTCTATGATCTCATCAACATTCCGGCAGGAGAAGAACCCGAACAAAGCGCACTCGCCACAGCCGCCAACGTGGGCACAAAACCGCAGGCTGTTCAGAATATTTACAATACCATGTTAGCGGAGTTCAACGCTTGGAACGCCACCCTGTCACCCGACACGCCTTATGTGCATTCCTCCCAGCCCACCGTCGTGCTCAGCACACCCTCCGGCACGGTGGACGCTCCTTTCGTGGTCACCGCCACCTTCAACGAAGCCGTGACCCAACTGCATGCCAATGAGTTTGTGGTTTCCAACGGCACCGCCTCCGGACTTTCCGGCAGCGGCACCACTTGGACCGTGACCATTACACCGGGCTTGAGTGGCGCGGTGACAATCGACCTCCCTGAAGGATGCGCCATTGATGCCTATGGCAATCCCAACGGGCAGTCCAACCAACTCAGTGTGAGCTACACAGATCTAAGAGTTCACGAGGTAGTCACGCTGGTATCGACAGCCGGACAAACGGTCGATAGCAACGGCACTGTGGATGCGACGTCGAACGGAAGTAACAACGATGAAAAATTTACTGCAGGCACTATCAATGACGGAGTTGCAAATCCCTACACTACACCCCTGTTTGTCAGAGGCAATGGTGTCGACGCCACACACAGAGTTTCCGCATACACCCGCTTTAATTTGTCAGCCTTAACTGGACATCCCATTATCAGTGCCTCTCTCAACTTCAATGGCCACTCCCTGAACGAGGGAGGAGCTGTGGATATTCAGTTATCAGCACTTGCTGTTAATTGGGCTGAAACAGGGCCTCCGGCCCCTACTTACAGTCCTGCTATATACGGTGAAGTTGTCAGTGGAGGCAGTATAATCACAAACCTTGAGGACTCAAATCACACCAAGGATTACTCCGTTGATGTCACAACCATAGTGCGTAATTGGACGGACGGCGTGTGGCAGAATTACGGAATACTTTTTCAACTCTCAAGTGATACATCCAACAATGGTTTGGGCATTAAAACCTCTGGAGAGGGTGCACTGGAACTTACCGTGGAAGTTTTACCGTTCAAAGTGAACACTATCTCGGCCGATACGGATGGTGATATAACCTTGGAATGGAACTCCATCGCGGGAGCCAGCTATCGGATCGAGGCGAATGATGATCTTGACCCAGAATGGGAACAAGTGGCGATGGTGACAGGTTCACCCGGAGAGCATACATCCTACACGCATATTGAGGGAATGATCGGCTTCGACCGACGTTTTTACCGAGTCGTATTTCTGTCGCATTAGAGGTCCTCTTTGATCTACCTAACTGATGAGGGGCATGGAAAGTTATCAATTGGAGTTAGAGTGATGGAAATCTGAAAAAAGCACCAGCCCAGCGACTGGTGCCAGGGATTCAGAGAGTAGGACGGTTCCGTGATTGAGGGCAGGCGTTTCAAGGTTTGAAAAATTGTAGAGACTCATCCAGTATCTGCATTTCAAAGATGCCCTGAACTCATTGATCAATGCCTACTCTTCGTAAAATCAGCCACTACTGTTGTGCCGTTGTCTCTCTCTTAATCTGGAACACTGCGATGAGCGTCAATGCGGCGCCGAACCTTGTTCCAACTGAACCCTCCACCGAGCCTAACTACTGGTGCACCTGGTATTCTCAGAACTACTGGATCGGCCACGGCACGGATCTCAAGACGCTCAAGGGGGTGAAGGGGGCGGCTGCCCGTGACGAAATCAACGAGCACGCGACGTTCAACCAGAAGGACGGGTGGGCGGTGAGCTACCTTCCGCGAGGTCGAGAAGACTATATTTTTCTCATCGATCACGGTTGGCAGACCAAGGATCCGAACAAGCGTATCGCCGGTGGGGACACAGCCTTCAACCTCGTGATGGATGAAGAGGATTTCCCCCGCTACGCAAAACTCGAACCCAAGGAGCGGCTGAAACAATTCAACGCCGATATCAAAAAGCTCGGTTGGAACTCTCTGGGTATCTGGATGCGTGGTAATGTCACAGAGGAACAAGCCCGGACATTTGTGCAGTGGTCAAAATACGCAGGCATCCACTATTGGAAAATCGACGGCGGCGATACTTCCGCGTTTTACTGCTTCAAAGCCAAACAAGAAATCTTTCCTGAACTGGTGCTCGAATACGTCACCGGAGCCGGGGGGAATATCAATCCGAAGTGGAATCAAAAGCAGCCAAGCTATCCCTCGGTGTATGAAATCGGAGGCAGCTTGCAAAAACCGATGCTCAATTGTCTCAAGAATTCTGACGTTTTCCGCACCTACGACTCATCGCCTCTACTGATGACCTCCACGACTCTGCGCCGCGTTCACGACATTCTCAAACAAAGCCAACAGCAACCGCAATACCGTTCCATTCTCAACGTTCAAGATGACTGCAATACCGCTATCGGATTGGGTGTTCTGGTTGCGAGTAAACGTCACCCGAACTTCAATGAGCGCACATACAAAGGTCGTGATCTTCATCACCAGCTTGCAGGCCCGCGTGCGATGCAGAAGCGGATCGATGAGGCTCAGCGTTTTGGCCGATGGTCTCGTCTGGCTCCGGCATTTCCGGCGGGAGAAGGGAGTTATCTAGCGTCCGAAAACGAACTGATCGATCGTTGCCAATTCACTGAATACGACACATGGGCGCAAAATACCTACGGTAAAATGGTCAGTCAAAGTGCCCCGGCGATCATGGCGCGCAACATGCCGCTAGCTATCGTCGAGATCGACGGTCCAGCCCCTTTCGTCTGCACCACCACCTACCCGAACGGTGCCACCGGTATCGCCACTGAAGGTCGTGTGTCTCCGGAAAATAAATGGTTCGAGCCGCGGGCCAAGGTCACCGTCAAAATCAAAGACGCCAAACAAATCATCGGTATCGCCGGGCATTACCAAGAACTCGTTCTCGATTTCGCCGGTTCTCTCTCCGGTGTCAAACATGTCTGGGCACAAGATTTGTTAGCTACCGAAGCCAAAGACATTATGAGTGAAGTCCGTATCGAAGGATCTCGTCTGATTCTTCCAGGCAAGCTCATTGATCAAATAGGAACCTCGGCGGCCACTCCTGGTGATATCTCCGCTCCAGGGCTGGTGCTTCGTCTCGAAGGTGAGAACCTACCCATCGCCGGTGAAGATTTCACACCAAAAACAAAACCCATCACCTCGGTCAAAAATATTTCCCCCAAGCCAAGCCAACAAGCCGATGGCTACAGGGGAACTGCTACCCTGACCAAAGTAGGAGACAGCTACAAAGTGACAGCCAATGGCGCAAACCAGTATGCACTTAAAGCTCTCCAGAAAACCCTAACCACTGGCAAAGTGACTTTCACTTGGGACATGACTCCTGCCGAGCAAGAGAAAAGTAAAAACGGGTTCCTGATTGTCGCCAGTGACGATCAAGCGACCTCCGCCATCGTGGCCGGATCATGGATGGGGTCTAACAAAATAGTTCTATTCGAGAATCAAGCCGACTGGACTGCGGCTCCAACAGTGCCCTGCGAAGTCAAAGGGACGGTAACGTGTAGCCTCAATGTCGATCTGGACGCGCGCACCGCTGCCCTGACCGTGAACGGTAAAACCACAAAAATATCATACACCGAGTCCTTTACCAGCATCAGCCACGTAGGCTTTGGCGTTCATCGAACGACCACAACTTTCTCGGTGCCCAACGTCACCAAGTAAGGCTGGTTCTGAGCTGTCTAACAAGGTCACCTATATTAGGAGCGTTTGGCGTCGATCGAGAGATTGTTGTATTTCTCGCGGAATGCTAACAGGGCGGTGATGTAGGCCAGATAAATCATCTGCGAGCCTGCTGCACTCCAGTTTTCGATCATGCAGGATCCGAAGATGAGAGAAATGATCATCAAGGAGCCGATGGTAAGCGTTTGACGCGTGTAAAGGCCCAAAATGAGCAAAATGCCAACGATGAGTTCGGCAATGGGAAGCACGTAGGAGTAAGGTTTGACCAGAAAGGTAGGCAACGAGGATTTCTCGAACAAACCGACCATCCATGCTGAAAACTCAGAAAGTTTAGGGAGCCGGACGAGCCCGTGTGCGGCTAAGTTGACGCCCATACCCAGGCGCGCGAGAGTGTAGGAGAGTGATTGATCGGTTGGTTTCATAGGTGTCAATATAGGCTGATTTGGGAAGATTTCCAGAAATGATAAAATTGATTGTTAGGGGCGCCCAGGCATCAGTTTGAGCGTTCTGCAGATGAGGTGGCGGTTGCAGGTTTTCTTGCGATCATAAATCATAGGATGCACCGACTGTTCATGCCGTGATGTTGGCAGATAGACTACTCAGTCGCGAGAGCTGGCAATGGTGTTGTGTTAGGATCCGCTAGGACGATTCCAAGGACTCTCCGTGCAGGCGATCACTCTCCTCACGAAACTGTTTAGGTGTCATGCCGGCGTTTTTACGGAACACACGGGTGAAGTAAGAAGGATCCTCAAATCCTATGTCGTAGGCGATTTCAGACACACTCATACGGGAGTGCGCAAGTTGGCGTTTGGATTCTAACAAAATACGTTCCTGAATTAGCTGACTGGTATTTTTTCCAGCGATTTTTCGCAACGTAGCAGCCAGATGGTCGGTCGAGACATTGAGAGCGGTAGCGAACTGCTTTGGGGGAGGATTACTCCTCCAAGACTGCTCTAATAAATCAAGAAATTCAGTGTAAAGTCGCTCTGCTGCTGTATGTGGTTGATCGGAAAGTCGCAGATGTTCTCTCAGTAGATCGACTAACAGAATGCTGAGGCAGGAGCGCAGCACGTGGCGGCGGTGTGGATAGTCGCTCACCCACTCGGTGCGGATTTTTTTCAGCAGGACTTCAAAGTCTTTCAGGATTCCTGATGTGAGGGGAGTGACGGTGGGAATGGGAGGCCTGAGGATGGCGGCAGGGCCGCGACTGCGATCGGTGGCGGCGAGTAATTCAAGATCGAAAGCGATGATGTCACCCTCTAGGTTTTTAGCATCTGGCCACTGGTGCACAGTGCCTGATGGGATGATGACCGCGCAGGGAGCATCGATCTGATAGGTTTCAAAATCTGCCAAGTAGGTTCCAGTGCCTGACTCGAAGATCGCGAGCTCATGAAATGTATGCCGGTGTAGGCCTGCGCGCACCGGAGCCTCGCGCACGTTATCCTCGAAGCGTCCATGCGTAAAGATACCCTGCCGAGAAAACTCATCGGCAGGGTTGTGGAGTCCTATTTCAGGTATGTGCTGCCTTTTCACACGTAGCAGCTAGCCGCAGAATACGGGTGGCTGCAAGGAAGATCACGCGATTGCTAGGTAGCTACTTTTTCCTTGATGGTGGTTGGGGACTTCAGGGAGATCCGGGCGATTTCGTCTTTGCGTTTAAAACTGAGGCCTTCGTGTTTGGTGGCGTATTCAAGGAAGCGGCGGATGGCATTGACCACTCCCGGAGCTCCGCCTATGCGGTCGTGAGTGGAGATGGACATCATCACGCGGCGCTTGGCGGACTCGCGGTAGAGCTGATCGAACTCGTCCTTGAGCTGGTGGTAAAATTGATCGGTGGAAAAGTGGCGACCTTCGATGAGGGCGATGTCGTTGCAGCGCAGCGTGTAGGGGACGATGACGAAGGGTTTATCGTTCACAGGAACGATGAACGGTTCGTCACGTGAAAGATCATCGATGTGATAGGTAAAGCCCAACTCTTGGAGAATGGAGAGAGTGTTGGTGCTGCGGCGAAGCCAGTTGCAGTTATATCCAAGTGGGGTTTTTCCGGTGGCTTTTTCGACGGCTTCCACCCCCTTGGCGATGAAGCGTTTTTCTTCATCGCGGCTCATATCGAACTGATTATCCCAGCTCATGCCGTGGGCAGCGGCCTCATGACCACGTCTGACCATTTCCTTGGCAAGATCCGGATTTTTCACCACGGCATCACCTACCATGTGGGATGTGACCTTGATATTGAATTCATCCCAGAGGTCTAACAAACGTGGGATTCCTTCGCGATAGCCGTATTGAAACCAGGTTCTGGCAGGGAGGTCTGGGTATGGTTTGGGCAGTGGATTTCCTGAGAATGGAGACTCCATGTTGAACTCAGGCTCGCCACCGGCTTCGAACTGGGTTGAGATCGAGATGACCAGGCGTTCACCGCCGGGCCAGTATTTTCCACCCCTTTGTGGATCGGTAGATGGTGATTGATTTTGGGCGTGAGCCTTTGCGGCCAAGCCAGCGGCTCCGAGCGTGGCTGCACCGGCTTTGATGAACTGGCGTCGTGATGTTTGTTTTGGTTCCATGCCTGTATGGAAGCATGGTTCATTGAAACGAAAGAGCCGACAGTTTGGTGATACGGGGATTGTGACTAGGACGATTCCTAGAATTCTGTAGCTAGGCCTCTACGTTTTTCTATTGGGGATATCGCCTCGCTGCTGTCGATCGCATTGACGAGTCCACGTGTCTATGACTTGGAATCAGTCGCTGCGGTCATGGTGTGGGTGTTGTTGTTCATGGCATATTTTGTGGATATGAAAGGATCAGTTTATCAGAAATGGAGGTGAAAGGTCAATCTCTTAGAATGATATATGAAGGATGGTGATGGGGCACCAATCCATGAGGAACATAGGCTGGAAGATATGCCTTTTACATCGTTTGAATTTCATCGGTACATAACGAGATGTAAACATATTGAGCGTGCCAATGACTGGAGCTAAATTTGTATTCCCTTAAATTCTAACAATATAGAAACATGAAATACACACCCTCCAACATGCCCAAATTATTCAGCCGTGGAATGAAGTTCGCGGCCGTCGCGACAGCAGCTGCTTTCACAGCGCTGTCACCAGTCAATGCCGACAGCTACGCCACCCTTGCGCGAGCAGGCGATACGATCACGCTTGAGAAAGGCGAGACCGCTCTGATCTATTCCGCCTCTGGAGTGATCGCATACAGCGCCGCTGGCAAACAGTGCGCATTCCTCCGCTTTTCTGAAAATCGTGATCGCACATCCACTGTGGCGGAAACCTCAAAATACCCCATGCCATTGGTAGGGCCTGCCAAAATTACCATTCGTAGCACGGATGGATTTTGCGGCATGCGCATCGTCAATACTGGCGAGCGAGCAGCAGATACACGTGCCAGACTGGCATCATCAGCACCGGTGAAAAGTGCCGTGCGTCCATAAGTTTTTTTTCATTGGTTGCTAATCCTCGTGTGGAGCCAAGCCTGCTGGCTGGCCT
The DNA here is from genome assembly GCF_042849255.1 of Oceaniferula spumae. GTDB lineage: Bacteria > Verrucomicrobiota > Verrucomicrobiia > Verrucomicrobiales > Akkermansiaceae > Oceaniferula > Oceaniferula spumae. The sequence continues at coordinate 2,283,346 of NZ_AP026866.1, read as the reverse complement.
CTACGCGAGGATTTCTTTTGCCCATCTTTCTCTCCGGACGATCCGAGAGTCGGCGGGTGTGGGACTGAAATTCAAGTTGCTCGCGGTTTTTCGCCTAATATTGTAGTGGGCGGATCGCCTGAAAAAGAGCCGTCCTGATGGAAATACTGGTTGTTAGGATCTAAATTCGTCACGAGGGGACAAATGTCGTTTGCCTCTGTATTGAAATTGACGATAAAATCCTAAAAATGATACATGATGGTTTCATGAATTAATGAGAAATGGAGTTCTTTTAATTCGAGGAACTCTGCTCAAGCACACAATAAAAGATATGAAACTAAAATACACACTATTGGCTCTCGCAGCCATGACAGGCGCTGCCTCGGCAGCCGCGATTAGCGTGAACTTTGCCGATACGGGTGACAATCGGGAGATAGCACCAGCAACCTCCGCAGGTATCGGTAATTTCACAAACTGGAACAACACAGTCGGAGTCAGCGGTACTGCTGGCAGCCTGATCGACTCCGATGGCGCGACTACCATGGCATCTGTCACATGGTCTGCACCCGGAACATGGAACGATAGTGAAGCCGAAGCTGACGCAAGTGCAGGAGTAGGTAACGCCCAGCTCATGCGTGGTTATTTGGATGATGGGAATGCAGGTGCTGCTGGTGCTGACTGGACCGTGACCGGCATCCCCTACACAAATTACACAGCCATTCTTTATCTCGCTACTGATACTGCAGGCGGATCCTATCGTGAATTCAATGTCAATGGAACAAACTATTCGACAACAGGAACGAAACAGCGATACGGGACTCAGCCAAACTGGGATGCCACGAACAGTATCACGGTAACCGGCCTGAGTGGAGACTTGGTTGTGGATGGTTTGAACCGTGATGGTGCCATTCGTGGTTCCGTTGCAGGTTTCCAGATCGTTGAAGTTCCCGAGCCATCGTCGACTGCTCTTTTAGGTCTCGGCGGCCTGGCTTTGATCCTGCGTCGCAGGAAGTAGGCATCTAAATAATCTCATTTTCTATAGCTACAGCGGTCTTGCCGTTGTAGCTATTTTTTGGTTTATTGGCTGCTCATGAGAAGCATTTTTCTTTGGATCATTGTAGCCGGAAATATTGGCGCAGAACCAGATGCCCCATCGCTGTTCGAGCTGTGTCAGCCGGAGAAGACGGGAGTGGATTATGTGCATCGTTTCGCAGAGAATCATCCTCGCGCTTACCTTTACTACTCTGGTTCCGCCGTAGGAGCTCTGTGCTTGGGAGATGTGGACGGTGACTCATTGCTGGATCTCTATGTTTCAGGAGCGGCGGGGAACAATGCTTTTTTTCTCAATCGAGGAGAAATGAAATTTTCAACTCAAGAACTACCTGATGCGGCGCGTGGTGATAAAAACTGGGGAACAGGCGCTGCGCTGGTGGACATCGATGGCGACGGGGATCTGGATCTTTACCAGTGCAATTACGATGCGCCTAACCAACTATTTTTGAACGATGGAAAAGGCAAGTTTGCCGAGCTTGCTGGTGCCGCCGGACTGGATGTCAAAGACGCTTCGCTACAGGCGACCTTCGCCGATATCGATAACGATGGCGACTTGGACATGTTTTTGCTTTGTAACGAATATTTTAGCCCTCATGGCAGACCCGCTAAAGTTCCTGTGGTATACAGTAACGGCTTGCCTGAAATAAGTGCTGAATATAGCAAACATTTTAAGATCAAGATCGATGTAGATGGGGAATACAGCGTAGCCGAATATGGTCGGAAGGATTATCTCTTTCTCAATGAAGGCGTGGGCAATGATGGTAAACTTAGATTCAGAGACATAAGTTTAGCCTCAGGGGTTCAGATGGAAGGCTGGGGGTTGTCGAGTGCGTGGTGGGACTATGACGGCGATGGAGACCTTGATCTTTATGTTGCCAACGATTTTACCGTGCCTGATCGATTATTCCGTAATGATGGAGTGCAATCGAACGGGATCCCTAGTTTCACCAATGTGATCAATGATGTGTTCCCCCATACCAGTTGGTCGTCCATGGGGAGTGATGTAGCGGATTTTAACCACGATGGCATGCCTGACCTTGTGATCGCGGAGATGGCCTCAACGACACATTACAAATCGAAGACCAGCATGGGGGCTTTGACTCCACTACGCCGACAAACCCTGACCCAATCCATGCCGCGACAGTACATGCGGAATCATTTATTGGTAAATACGGGTATGAATCAGTTTCAAGAATCAGCCATCATGTCTGGTGTATCCAGTAGTAACTGGAGTTGGACAGCGAAGTTTGGCGACCTCGATAATGATGGATATCAGGACTTATTTTTTACGAATGGCATGGTGAGAGATCTCATGAATGCAGATCGTGAGACCGAGTTTGGAAACTTGGATGAGAAGCGTATCGGAAAAACCATGTGGGAGTTAGAAAAAGATGCTCCTGAACAACCGGAAAAGAACATGGTGTTTCAGAATACGAATGGACGGAAGTTTAAGAAAAAAGCCGACTGGGGCCTTGGCCTGTTAGGAATGAGCTACTCCTCAGCTATGGGCGATCTGGATAACGACGGTGACCTTGATTTGGTCGTTTCTGATCTGGGAAAGAATACCAAAATTTATCGGAATCATTCCAAGGATGGAAACAACATTAGAATTTCTCTCACAGGAACTAAAAGCAACCGCATGGGGCTAGGCTCGCGTGTCGTTGTCACAGATGACAGGGGAATCAAACGCATCCGCTGGATGAATCCTTACACAGGATATTTATCACAGAACGATAGTGTGTTGCATGTTGGTTTGGGTGAAGCTGAGGCCAAGAAAGTCGAAGTCTACTGGCCGTCAGGAACCTATCAGAATGTTCCGCTTAGCGACTCAAAATGGCTGAAAGTGGTGGAAAAGGAGGTGGGCACTCGCCCGGAACAGAAGCCAGTGAATCCACGATTCGTGCCAGCCAATGCACCTGATTATGTCCATAAGGATAAAGACTTCGATGATTTCAAAGTCGAACCATTGTTGCCACAGAAACTTTCACAGCTCGGCCCGTGCCTTGCCAAAGGTGATATCGATGGTGATGGTGACGAGGATTTCTTTGTGGGAGGTGCCCATGGCCAGGAAGGGGCTGTTTTCTTGAATGACAGTGGGACGTTCAAGCGAAGCAAGCAGCCAGCACTCTCAGGATTGGCAAAGTATGCCGAGGACAATGCTGCGATTTGGTTCGATGCTGATGGCGATAAAGATCTGGATTTACTCGTTGTGACGGGTAGCACCGAGTATGAACTCGATGATACCCTGTATAAAGATAGGCTCTACCTGAATCAGATCAAAAATGGTGTGCCCGTTCTGGAGCCTGCTCCGGATGGCGCATTTCCATTTCTGCTAGACAGCGGTAGTTGTGTTGTGACAGCGGATTACGATGGTGATGGAGATTTGGATCTATTCATCGGTTCGAGGTCGATACCGGGGAAATACCCGCTTTCTCCTCAAAGCCGTTTGATCCGTAACGACTCCAGTTCCGAAGTGGTGAAATTTACCGATGTTTCCAAGGACAGCTTAAAGTTAGACCGGATGGTCACTGACGCAGTCTGGGCAGATATTGATCAGGACAATGATCCGGATTTATGTGTTAGCACGGACTGGGGGCCGGTCATCATTTACCAAAACAACGGAGGGAAGCTGGTTGATGTTTCATCATCCGTAGGCACAGCGAGCCATCTTGGCTGGTGGCGTTCGATCCATGCGGTGGATGTAGACGGAGACGGAGATCTCGATCTGGTGGCTGGGAATACAGGCACAAATACCAAGTACAAACATCCCAGCGATAAGTATCCCGCCATGCTCTACTATGGCGACCTCGATGGCAGTGGCACTAATCACATAGTCGAAGCAAAGATTGATAAAGACAGAGATCGCCCGCTGCCAGTGCGGGGGCGTTACTGAACTTGCCAAGCTATGCCCGCCGTGAGCGAGCTATTTAAGACATACCACGATTTTGCATCAGCCAGCCTAACTGATATTTACGGAGACCGACTGGAAAAAGCATTCAAAGTGACCGCCAACCATCTGGAGTCCGGTGTTTGGATGAATGATGGAAAAAAAGGAGAAGGGATCAAGCTACGTTGGATTTCTTTTCCTTGGGAGGCCCAACTATCGCCCATCAATGACATCGTATCTGCTGATTTTAATGGTGATGGCAAACTCGAACTCGTGCTTGCCCAGAACCATTACACCAATTGGATCGAAACTGGCTTATGGCGTGGGAATCCCGGCTGTCACTTGGAATGGAGTGAGAGTGGCTTCAAGACAATCCAGCACCGCAAGAGTGGTATTGTGATGCCAAATGATACCAAGGCCTTGTTGACCCTCGATATCAATGGCGATGGTTTACAAGATATTATAGCAGGGCAAAATAACGATAAGTTACTGGAATTCAGAGCTCAGAAATGATGTTTCGCTATGCTAGGATTCCTTTGACCAATTTACCGTGCACGTCAGTTAGTCGGAAGTTGCGGCCTTGGTATTTGTAGATCAATCGTTCGTGGTCCACGCCTAACAGGTGCAGCATGGTGGCGTGCAGATCGTGCACGTGCACCGGGTTCTCGGTGACGTTGTAGGAAAAGTCATCCGTGGCGCCGTAGGTGATGCCTCTTTTGATGCCGGCACCGGTCAGCCAGATGGTGAAGCAGCGCGGGTGGTGATCGCGGCCGTAGGTTTGTTTCGTCATCTTGCCTTGGCAATAAGTGGTACGGCCAAACTCACCGCCCCAGATGACGAGGGTGTCGTCTAACATACCGCGCTGTTCAAGGTCTTTGACGAGGGCAGCGGAGGCTTGGTCGGTGTCCTTGCACTGGCCGGGGAGCTGTTTTGGCAAGGTGAAGTGCTGGTCCCAGCCCATGTGGAAGAGTTCGATGAAGCGCACATCGCGCTCGGCGAGTCGACGAGCCATCAGGCAGTTGTAAGCATAGCTACCGCGCTGCGTGACGGTGGGGCCATACATTTCTAACACATGCTTGGGCTCCTTGGAGATATCAGTGAGGTCCGGCACGGAGGTCTGCATGCGGTAGGCGAGTTCGTAGGCCTTGATGCGAGCGGTAATTTCCGGGTCGCCAACTTTTTCCAAATGATGTTTGTTGACCTTGCCGAGGTGGTCGAGCCAGCGACGGCGCGCGGTTTTATCGAGGCCTTTGGGATTAGCTAGGTAGGGGACTGGCTCGCCAACGCTCATGAACTTGGTGCCGGCGTATTCGGTGGGGATGAAGCCACTGCCCCAGAGGCGATCGTAGAGCGGCTGGCAGTTGGGTCGACCTGTTCCACGCGAGACCATGGCGACGAAGGATGGCAGGTCGTCATTCATCGAGCCGAGACCGTAGGAGAGCCATGAGCCCATCGACGGTCTGCCGGGAAGCTGACTGCCGGTCTGGAAAAAGGTGATCGCCGGATCGTGGTTGATGTGGTCGGTCTGCATCGATTTGATGTAGCAGAGCTTGTCTGAGATCGCGGCGGTATGCGGCAGGAGGTTACTCACGGTGGCCCCACTCTGACCGTGCTGTTTGAATTGGTAGTGACTGGCAGCGATAGGAAAACTCTTCTGATTGCTGGTCATGCCGGTGATGCGCTCGGTCATCTTCACATGCTTCGCGAGTTCCTCACCGGCAAATTTCTGGATCAGCGGCTTGGGGTCGAAGAGGTCTTGCTGCGATGGCGCACCGCTTTGGAACAAGTAGATCACACGTTTGGCCTTGGCCGGGAAATGAAGACCGCCATTGAGCTTGTCGCCTTTTTCTCCGGCGGCGAGTGCCAGATCTCTGCCTAACAATGATGCCAGAGCGGCGCCACCGATGCCTTTCGCCGTCTTGCTGAAAAAGTGACGTCGGTTCAGATTGAGTTGTGCTTCGAGTGCAGGGTCCATGTTAGAAAATGTAGAGTTATTCGATGTGAATGGTGCTGTCCATATTGAGCATCAGGTGTGCGGCGGACATGTAGGCGGCGTATTCGGAGACGTTGAGTTTTTTATCACGCTTGGAGGCTCCGTGTTTGAGTAGCTCAGCGGCCTCTTCGGGTTTTGATTGGTAATAACGGGCGAAATCGAGCCAGCACTCTTTGATCGCGGCGCTTTCTCCGGAGTCCGGGAAGCGGCCGGTGGCGAGACGGAAGCCATACTTGAGACGCTCGTCCGGATTCGAGGCTTTGTGTTTCAGCATACGTTCACCGAGACCGCGCGCGGCCTCTACGAAGGTGACATCATTCATCAGCGTCAGTGCCTGCAGAGGTGTATTGGTGGAGTTCCTGATCACCGAGCAGTAGTCACGGGTAGCGGCATCAAAGAGGATCATCCGCGGTGGGTTGACGGCTCGTTTCCAATAGGTGTAGAGATCACGGCGATAGAGTCCGGTGCCCGTACTTGGCTTGTAGGTGACTTTGGCAGTGTGGGCCATGGCTTTCCACATCCCAGCTGGCTGGTATGGCTTCACGGGTGGACCGCCTAGCTGTTCATGCAACAAGCCTCCGGCAAATAATGCGGTGTCCCTGATGGCAGTGGCGCTGAGGCGGAAACGTGGGCCGCGAGCGAGTAGTCGGTTGTCAGGGTCGGCGACAAAGACGGCGGGAGCGGCCTCGGATTTCTGCTGCCAAGTGGCGCTACTGAGGATGAGCTTGTGCAGACGTTTGATGTCCCAGCCATTGTTCATGAAATCGACTGCAAGCCAGTCTAACAAATCAGGATGGCTCGGTAGTTCTCCCTGAAGTCCGAAGTTATCGGCGGTTTTCACCAAGCCGGTGCCGAAATGGTGCTGCCAGACGCGATTGACCATCACACGGGCCGCGAGCGGGTTCTTTTCTGAGACCAGCCAGCGAGCTAGCTCCAAACGATTCGTGGGTTGGGTTTTTGAGTCGTGGAGCCATAGCGGCACACTGCGGCTCAATGCTTCAGATTTATCTGGGGCGTTATATTGTCCACGTTCCAGCAAATAGGTTGGTGCTGGATTTGGTTTTTCCTTCATCACAGGCACGTTGACAGCGAGACTGGACAGTTGTTTTTCTGCGCTCTGGCGCTGTGCTTGCAGCTTGAGTATGACGGGATCGATACTGAGATAAAACGCATCGATAGCGGCCTGCATGTTGGCATCACGCTTTTCCTCCGGCATCGTTAGAGCCGCGGCTACTGCGGCAGGGATAGCATACGTCGTCTCGTTGGCGTTTGGTTGGCCGTGGAATGAAAGACGGAATTTTCCAATCGGGTGGCCGCCAGCATGAGACATTCTAACAATGATGCGATCACCCTGCTGTAGGGAGAGAGTTTTCGCCGTATTGATAAAGACGGTGATTGGAACACCAGCACGGTATCCTTCCACGCCCCAGCCACTTTCTTCTTTGTGATCGATGATGTTAGTAATGGCGAATCCTATTTTACTGAAAGGCGTCTCAGCCTGCGAGAGGGGAACTGGAGTAGTGCTGCCATCAGCCTTTTTAATTTCGATGGTAAATTCTGTTAGTAGGAAATCTCCTCCTGTTCCGTTAGAGAAGTGCAACGGTTTTTTCATGCTGTCATCTTGAATCACTTCCAGTCTGACTGTGGCTAGTTGATCAAGTAACGCAGGTTTGGCGAACTCTAGGGTATATTGCTGGTCGACGGCTGTATTTGTATTGAGGAGCGATCCATCAGGCTGTTCAACGAGTGAGTTTTTAGCAGCTGGGGAAATTGTGGATCCCTCAAGTTTTGCACGACGCCAAAGTGGTTGGCTGCCTGTTGCCGCAGTGGTGATTTGTTGCTGCCACTGCTGTTGTCTCTGTTTCAACTCAGGACTGCTAGCGGTGGCCTTGAGTTGGTCTTCGATCGCAGTGATCTGCTTGATCGTTTTGTCATCCTTGTAGATGGGGGACGCTATTTTGATGAAAGGTTGGGCTTTGGCGCCGGCATCTTTGCCTTTTTCAGGGACATTATTGAAGTAGGCGTAGAACCGGAAAAAGTCCTTGTGACTGATGGGATCATATTTGTGATCGTGGCAGCGCGCACAACCGTAAGTGAGCCCCATCCAGATGGCACTGGTAGTTTCCACACGATCGACCGCATACTCGACGATGAATTCCTCCGGCAGTGCGCCTCCTTCGTTATTGATGCGGTGATTACGATTAAAGGCGGAGGCGAGCAGGTTCTGCTGGTCGCCTCCCGGAAGCATATCACCTGCTATCTGACGAATGGTGAACTGATCGTAGGGCATGTTGTCATTGAATGCCTTGATCACCCAGTCGCGCCAAGGCCACATGGTGCGGCCGCCATCGTTCTGGTAGCCGTCTGTATCGGCGTAGCGAGCGGCTTCGATCCATTCGTAGGCCATGTTTTCGCCATAGCGTGGTGATTCTAACAGCCTGTCCAATAGCTTGCTATATGCGTCTGGTGAGGAATCGGCAAGAAACTGGTCGACCTCAGCCGGTGTGGGTTGAAGTCCGGTGACACTGAGGGTGGCACGGCGGATCAGAGTGGCTTTGTCCGCTTGGTCGGAGGGCTGGAGTTTTTTCTCGGTGAGACGATTAAGCACGAAGCGATCGATGTCATTTTTCGGCCAGTTGGAACCTTTCATTACAGGTGGCGTCGGTTGCTTGGGCGGCACAAAGGCCCAGTGTTTTTCATACACAGCACCTTCCTTGACCCACTGGTGGAGTATCTTTTTCTGTGCGTCTGTTAGGCTTCGATGTGACTTCGGCGGAGGCATTTGCTCGCTTTCGTCATCGCTGAAGATGAGGTAGATCATCTCGCTCTTGTCAGGCTCTCCGGGCGTGATGGCATTGTAGCCGCCGCGATCAGCCGTAGCGCCTTCGAACGAATCCAATCGCAGTGGTTTGTCATCTGGCTCGCGGGTGGCGCTGTCCGGACCGTGGCAGTGGAAACATTTGTCCGAGAGAATCGGGCGCACGTCGCGATTGTAGGAAAGTTTTTCACCGGCATCGATCGATGGGGAAATGAATGCATTTATCGCGAGGGCTGGAATGAGGAACCTTGGGAACATACTATGGGGAAGATCTTTCACGGATCAGATTGAAAATCAATGCCTAGTGCCGAAAATGGCAAGCCTCTCAACCAGGAGTCAGTGCTTCTATGCTTGAGTCTAAGTCTACGGGGGAAATGGAGCTGATGTTACAAATGAAAGGGGCTGACTCCGTAGTCAGCCAGCAAAGGTCAGCTTAAGGATTTTCTATATTACGGTATAAAGGCATGAAATATGACGATGAAAAAGGCCTTTCAGATTTTCCCACATGGATTACGTGTAAATAGGATAGATGGTGCATTCTCATGAATGTTTCATACCTCCTGCCACCCCCATCACAACGATCTCAGAAACCGATGCTAGAGAAACCCACTTCGATTACCTGCCGCTACCTCATACCGGCTCTTATTGCTCTGCATGCCCTGCCATCGTCGGCAGAAACTAAGACATTCCTCAACACTTCTGCCGACGGCCTATGGAGCACGGATGCGAATTGGTCCACAGGCAGTAAACCCGGTGCCAGTGACAACGCAGCCATCGGCTCAGGCCTTACTGCCACCATTGCAGCGAATGCTCCCAATATCGACATCGCTACAGTCGGGAGCAGTTCTTCACCTGACACCACCATCATCATCGGGGCGAACTTACGCACTCGCTTATTTAGAATCGCACATTTCGACGCCTCGTTTGGAAGCGTTGTCCAGAACGGTGGTCAGGTTACCATCACCGAAAGTCTCGATATCGCATCCACGAATACTTTCGCAACAAGTGGCCTTTATAACATCAATGGGGGTTCTCTGTCGTTTCCCAACTGCACTCTCGGCACAAGAGGCAATGCGGTTTTCAAAGTGACTGGTTCTGACGCGGCATCGATCTCGGGTGGCAGCATGACCGTTGCCAATGCCGGACGGCTGGAATTTGTATTCGGTGCAACAGGAGTTACGCCGATCACTCTCAGTGGCGACCTCAACCTCGGATACGCTGCGCAACTTTCCGTCGACGGCAGCAACTACACGGGCGGCCCGGGCATCATTACCTTGGTTACTAGTAACATAATCGACCGTGTCTTTCCTCCTGACCGCGTCACAGTCAGTGGATTCGCTGGCCTCGATGCCGAGATCCGCCATACCAAGACGGATGTGCAGATTGTGCTCACCGAGATTGGGAAATTTCCGCCAGCTCCTCCGCAGCTGGCCACCGTGCTCCCAAACGGCGGTGAACTGCCGCAGCTTGGTGAAAGCACCTTCTCCTTCACTCGCGACTATTCTCCGTCTGGGTCGCCTTGGGCCATCATATGGCGGGAATCCCTGGTCTTTGACGCCTTGATGAAACATGAGGAAATCGATGGAGGAAATCCGGTTCCATCCAAAAGCTGGCAGCTCCGCATCGGAAAAGGCGGCCAGGTCTACTCACTGATAGGAGACGCCATCGGTGAAACCATACCGCCCCAATTCCGTGAAGGCGGCGACTCAGACGAAGCTCCGTGGGTTGACGAAGTTTGGCAGGGAGTTTACGTCGATCAGGCTCAGCATAATCCACCCAACTCAAAGTGGTTCGTGCACCAATCTGGCGCTTACCTCCGCGATCCTGCCCTCACGCGCCCGTTTTATTCTCCTCTCGTCGCTTCTCGCATCGACCCCGCCGACCGGTCCTACGAAACCGTCAACTGGTCCCAGTTTCCACATAACAATCAGAATGTGGATAATATCGGAAACAACGACTTCCGTCCTCACATCCTCACCTTTACCAAATGGAGAGACGTGGGAGGTGGAGTGATCGAGTGCACCTTGGGTTACTATAATTTCGGCACCGACTACATCACCTTTGTGAACATGCCTTGGGGTGGGGTCCGGCGGACCAAATTAGGACATCATTTCACGATCGCACCCGATGGTACGCCCACACGCGACAACTCCAACTTCGCAGATAGTGTCTCAGTCTCTGCCAGCGACTCCGCCGGCTGGGCTGCCTTTTCGGCAAATGCCTCCGGCACCGATGCATCCCTCGCGATTGTGCATGGCTTTGACCCCACACCATTGCCCCCATACCTCGTGGGCAACAGCGACTGGCGCTATGGCGTGGCGGGCACGGCCAACTCGGAAACCGGTTCGAGGAACTACATCGTTGGCAACTTTCGCCGTCGTCCTAACACACCCGGTGGCACTGGAGTGTGGTCCCGCTTCTACTATGCCTTCGGCAGTTCGCTGGCAGATATCGAGGATCGGATTGAGGTCGGCCAACTCACCTCATCTGCGGTCATTGGGCCCTTCGAGTTCGGTGAGGAAGACACACCTTTGGTCGGCTACAACTTTACTGGGAGCCTTGGGACTTTGGAATATGCCATTGATCCTGAAAATTCGCAGATTTTCCTCTATTCGCGCCCCGTCAGTGGTTCGTCACCCTTGTTTTTCATCGAGCGGAACAATGGCGACCGTTTTCTAACATGGAATCCCTACGAGATTTCGCTGAAGCCCTACAACGGCGTGATTCAGAAGATCCAATTACTTGGCTATGCTCCAAATGTCGCCGATACATCGCCCCACCTCGCATACCAGCCACTCGACTCTCTTCTTACCGGAAATGTCGGCTCATACATCGCCTCAGGACGCACACTCGCAGCCCGCACCGGCTGGGCTTACTGGGCGGAGCAAACTCCGGGAGCAAGCGGCATCGGCAGTCCGTTGGCGGATGATGATGAGGATGGGCTCAATGACCTTCTCGAGTACGCCCTCGGCGCAAATCCCAATCTCCAAGACTTTGCGGACCACATTCCCGCCGTCAACGACGCTCTAACATTCAGCTTCACCCGCCCAGTGGATCGCTTTGATGTCACCTACAAAGTGGAAGCCACGGATGACCTCACCGGCGACTGGACAACCGTGGAAATGGAACCGGTTATTCAGGACAATGGAGACGGCACCGAAACCCTCCGCTACGAGAACCTCGAACTCCTTTTCCCCGAGTCCGATCGTTGCTTCGTCCGCCTTGCCGTCAACAGGTAGAGAAAAAAAGCCCCCCGAAATGTCGGAGGGCTTTGAGTTAAAAAGTGCTATTTCGCGATGCGCAATTATTTGCGGCGGCGCAAGATCAGAGCCAGACCACCGAGGCCGAGAAGGGCGGCAGAGGATGGCTCCGGAACTGCGGTGACATCGAAGGTTAGGTCGAGATTGGCTACACGTGATCCATTGAAAGAATCAGCTCCCGCTGCGCCATTCCCCGTGACGGTGCCTGTTGCTGGGTCGAAACTGGCTATCTCTCCATTTGCATGCACTGAGATATCGAGATCGTCGAACGACGTAAATGTAGCCGCTAATGGCTCTGTGCTAGATGCAGACGAAGCTGTTACGTTGCTCACAGAGAAGGTAAAACCCTCGTTGGCTGTGATTCTTGCGCCTTCGTTGTCAGCGTCCGCTGTTCTATCGATGGTCCATGTAAAGCCATTCTCGACGATGTTTCTGCCGGCGGTGCTTGAAGTTAGTGTGAGACTGAAATTTAGAACCACATCGCTCAGTGAGTCGACTGTTAGGTCGCTGATTGATACCAAATAAGTGCCAGCGTCTACAGTGCTCGTATTACCATTACCGAATCCTGATGGAGGCGAAGATACGGTGATTGTGCCAGTGCTGGTGGTCAGATTGTTGAAGCCGCCGCCTACAGGAGTTATGTCTCCAATCATGACGGCAGTGGCAGAAGCACTGCCAAGTGCGAGTGCTGAGGCGGCGAAAATGGTGGGTATTGTTCTCATATGAGTTTAGTGAATATTACTAATGAGATATGATCCATAGATCATAAGAGAAAAAGGATTTTCTATCGTCATAACACATCGCTTATCGTCTTTATTATTCCTATGCAGTTCCCTTGAAAAGGTGGCCACAGAACAATACGTAGTCGGCTACTTGTTACGAAGCTCTGGACTACTCCGATTTGTTGAAATAAATGCCCAGCTTCTTAAACTTCATGTCACTAGCCCGTGCCCTGTAGAATAGGATCGGAGTCCTTAAGTATGGCGATGCCGCAATAATGAAAATACGGTGCCGGTGAGCGCGTCGCCCTGCATCAACCCGACGATAATAACGGTCCCAACGCCGAGAGGGATGAGAGATGGAATATTCATATTTTGAATACTCGATTGAATTGGTAATAACAGACTCTCAGGCACTATCGGAAAACATGATTACTTATCCTTCACTTTGACTTTCATCTCGTCTGAGTTTGCCTTGAGCTCGGGGGCATACATGGCTTCGGCGATGGTGGGCAGAGCGCTGAATGATCCGGGGATCTCGGCTCTTAGACGGTAGCTGAAGCTGTGTTCTCCGCGTGGCAGGCGGCGGACGAAGAAGGCGGTGCGCTCGTTGCGCATTTCCATGTAGGCGCCGAGGCTGTTGCCGGTGTAGCCGCTTTGAATTTTGACGGCTTCGAGACCGGCGGGTTTCCAATCGCTGAACATCAGGTATTCGTAGTCGTTTTTGCTGTGGATGTGCAGCTCGACTTCGATGAGGTCACCGCTGGTGACCATGTCGCCGGGTTCCATGGGGATGCGTTTGTATTTCTCCACCTTGTGATCGACCACTTGGCCTTTGGTGCCGGCGGTGGATTCGGTGGCGTCGATGCGTTCGAGTTTGTAGTAGGCGCGATCCACTTTCACTTCGAGTCCGGCCTTCTTGATGAAGTCCTCCTTGGTGAATACCGTGAGGTAGGCATTGGTATAGAGTGCGCCTTTGCCTTTTCTAACAATCTCGATTTTGTGGTCGCCGGTGCCGAGTGCGTCGCCGGCGATGACGACTTTGTTATCGTAGGAAAAGAGGTTGTCTTTGCTGATTTTGACGGTTTTGATTTCCTTGCCGTCCACGGAGACGGTGACTTCCGCGTCCGGGTTGTTTTCGCCACTGGCACGCATGTAGTCGGCGATGGCTTCGATGCAGTAGGCGGTGTCTCGGGTGGAGTTCCAGTAGGTGGCGTGTTTGCGATTATTGATCAGGTATTTGACCAGTCCGCGCGCTTGTTTCGACTTCGGATTGGTGGCGGCGAGCAGCTTGAGATACCAGGCGTGGGCTTCCATTTCCGAGCCATACCAATACCACCAGTAACCGTTGTTACCGAGCTTGAGGTAGGCGCTTTGGTTCTCATCGTCGTAAACGAGGAACTGCTCGATGTTGCGGATCACGGCATCGCGATTCTCGGTGTCGCCTGCGAGGTGCAGGGCCATGCCGGTGAGGGACTTGGCGTAAACGGAGAGTTCGTTTTTATCGCGGAACAGGTAACCTAGCATTTCCTTGTTAGGTGACTCGGCTTCGGCGAGGACGAGGCGGACGAAGGCATCCATGGCGGAGGCGGTGCGCTTGGTGTTTTTTTTGCGTTTTTCCCACATCCGGATTTTTTCGGTCTCGCGGACTTCGTAGTTTTTCAGCCAGGTGACGCCTTCGTCTAACATGCCTTCATCAACGGCGACTCCATGCGCCTTGGCGATGAGCAGACCGTGAACCACGATGGCGGTGGTGTGCGGGTAGGAGCGCTCACCCCAGCCGGAGAACCAGCCCCAGCCACCATCCGTGAGCTGCATTTCGGCGAGGCGCTTGATGCCGGCGCGGGTCATTTTGTTGACTTCGTTTTCGTTGAAGACCGGGTTGCGCTGCCAGCGTTGCCACTGGGCCATGCGCTCCTTGTCGTCGCCAATTTCCTGTGGATTGAGGTTGGCGCGTTTGTTTCTAACACCCTCTAAATCGATGCCCATTTCCTTGATGAGTTTTTGGGCGATGACGGTGGGCACGAAGCGGTTCAGTGTCTGCTCAGTACAGCCGTAGGGGTATTCGACGAGGTAGGGGATGGCATCGACGATGCTGCCGGCGATGGTGGGGGAGTAGCGGATTTCGAGTCGGGTCTGATCGGGTCGGCGCTCGGCTGGCACCTTGAAATTGATCACGGTGTTGTCTTTTCCTGGCTCGACTACTTTGCTCCATGCCTCTTGTTTGAGAATGCCGTGGACGTAAACCGGGTAGGTCATTTCCATGGCGTCTGAGTCATCGGCGGTGATGACTTTCATTCTAACAATCGCGGTGCCCTCGCCGCTGACTTTGGCGAGCCACTCGATGCGGGTTTCGCCACCGGCCTTGATGGTGCGCTGCTGGGTGATCTCGGAGTCGGTCTTCAGTGTGCCGCCTTCGAGTTCCAGCGAGATCTTGGCGTCTTGCTCGGTTTTCAGGTAGTTGTGCACCACGGCGCTGAGCACGACCTCGTCTTTCTCGATGAAAAAGCGCGGTGCTTGCAGGCGGATGATGAGATCCTTGCTGGTGATGACCTCGGCGGAGCCTTCACCGACACGGGTGCCGTGGGCCATCGCCCAGGTTTTGATTTTCCATGTGGTCAGGTTGTCTGGGAAGGTGACGGGGACTTCGGCGACTCCGTCATCGTTGGTCTCGACGGTGCCGATCCATTTGACGAGATCGGCGAAGTCTTTGCGAACCATGACGGCTGGTGCGTCATCTGCTCCGGGGGCTTCGCCATCGGCAACCTCATCTTTGCCTACTTCGGCTTCAGCTAGTGCCATGGGGGCGGGCATGGCTCTACCTGCTTTTTTGGACATTTGACGACTGCGAACAGACATCCCTTCACGGAGTCCACCAGCCCCGCCTGAATCAGCGAGCGAGTGGCCGAAGGCACCTAAGGTCTGCATGCCTTCGGTTTTTTCTTTGAGCACGTTGCCCTCGTAGTGGTTGGTCGAGTGGCCATAGCCGCCACGGAAATTGCGACGCCATTTCCAGAAGTGGGCTTTGATTTCCGTGACGTTGCTACCGCCGGAAATGTATTCCAGTGATTTGTCATAGATGGTTAGAGCGAGTGAGCCTTTGACTGGCTCGCCTTGCTGATCAGTGATGCGCACCTTGACCTTGCCTTCGCCACGTGGCTTGAAGCGATCGGCACTGGGCAGGACTTCGACATTCAGAATGCGTTTTTCCGGAGGCACGATGATCTCGCGGACTGCGGTGTGGACCTCGGCATTGGAGACGGTGGCGGCTTCGATGAAGAAGTTCGGCATGTCTTTTTGCTCAACGGGGATTTCGATTTCTGCGGACTGGCCTTTGATGTGGACGAAACGATGCTCCATGCCGTTTCTCAGCGACAGTAGTACGGTGCTGTTAGGGCGCTTGGTGTTGATCAGGAGTTTGACCGTGGAGCCTTTTTCGTAAGTGCGTTTGTCTGCGATGAGTTCGAGGTCGGAGTATTGGAATGTGCCATCGGCTGCGGCGTCACCGCGTACGGTGAAGAGGATGGCTCCTTCGATCTCGCGGCCTTTGCTATCGGTCATCTGGGCGGAAAGGCGATACTGACCGGCGGCTCCGGCCTGGAACTTGATGCTGCCGTTGCGCTCGTTGGCGGTATCGATTTCCCAGTTTTTGACTTCGGTCTCGATGACCTTGCCATCCTTGTCTGTGCTGATGCAGTAGAGGATGGCTTTGCCTTTGGTTTCGACGTGTTTGCCATCAGCTGTGTTTGCGGCGACGGTGGCATTGATGGCATCTCCCACGTGGGCATAGCCACGGTCTAACCAGACGCTGACTTGATAAGCTCTGCGCGCGGCGATGATGCTGCCTTTTCCTACGATGGTGCGGCGTGACGCATCGACTACTTCGGCGGTGACTTCGTAGCTATGGTTGGTGTCGCTGTGCACGGCTTTGGCAAGTGCGGTATCGATTTCCACTTTGACGGTGCCGTCTGGGCCTATTTTGAGTTCTTGCTCTAACACAATCTCGGGCTGTTCGCCGCCGCGGTTCCACCACCAGGGTGACGGGCAGAGGCAACCCCATCTTTTCCAGCCGGGATACCACGGGCGCTCGATATCGAGCCAGCCGTAGCCGCCGCCGTAAAGCCAGTCCCAGCGACCGATGGGAAACCAGCGATCGTTGTGGCGGGTGCGCATGACTTTGATCTTCACCTTGGCCTCAGTGACGGGTGCTCCGTGGTAGTAGTTCGCCTTGATGGTGGCCTCGAATTTCTCGCCTAACATCACCGGCTCCTTGGGGGCGTGCACGGACACTTCATATTCCGGTTTTTTGTATTCCTCGACACGGAAGGAGTGGTTACCGCGCCAGTTGTTTCCTTGGCGTAGCTGGACGGCGTAGGCACCGAGCTTGGCATCCTCTGGGAGTTTATAGGTGTATTCTACACCACCGTAGGCATCCGCCGTGACAGGATGCTCCTTGAGCACGGCATTGCCAGCGGCGTCATTGATGGTGATGGTGAATTTCTGACCGGCAAAGGTGGAGACGTCCTTGAGATCGTAACGCGCATGGCGGATCCAGAATTTTCCGAACACCTCTTGGTCTGGCTGATAGACTGGTCGGTCTGTGATGCCGAAGCTTTTGGTCTGGCTGATGCCGCTCTCTTCGTTCACTGAGGAACCGATGTGGGTGAAGCCTAATAGGGCGGAGCCGCGTTCAGTTTTTGCACGAACCATCCACTGGTAGTTGTTTGGGAGTTCGCCATTTTTGATCAGCACGGTGCCGTCATCGCCGGTGGTTTTGACTGCGCGTTTGGTATGAAAGTCGTATTTTCGGAAGCGGTTGTTTTCCTTACGGTATTCCTGGCGGTAGCCGAAGAACTCGACGGTGGCTCCGGCGATGGCCTTGCCAGTGATGGCATCGGCGACGTAGTAAAGCTCGCCACCGTTGACGTCTTTTTTGACAATCACGGAGGCATCGAGCCAGACGACGGTGTGGGTGGTGACGCCGTTTTCAAGTTCGGCGGAAATCAGATAGGCCCCGGATTTTTTGACTGGCACGGACAGTGTGGCACGGGTGTCCCAGTGGTGATCTCTGGGTTTGAGTTCGTGAGTGCGGCGGCCTACTTCTTCGCCGAGGTATTTCTTGCGTTTGCCATTGACCAGATCGTTGCCGAGGCTGTTCCAACGGACGGTTTGCCAATCGAGTTTCAAAGGGTTGCCCTCGAGGTATTTCCAGAGGTCATTGACCAGCGCGGTCATGTCCACCTCGCGGGCGACCAAGGTGACGGATTTGGCATTGCGGAAGACGTAGTCGACAGACGCCTCGGTGCCGGCCGGGAAGGATTTGTTGTTCGGCTCGAACCGGCCCCAGTTGCCGGTGATTTGGGCGAGGAGTTTTTGGCGGTTTTTGAGGGAGTGGCTTTTTGGGAATTGCTCGATGGTTTTTTCTAACAATGCAGCAGATTTTTCGTGCTGGCGGCGATCGAGATAGATTTGGATCAGCCGGTCTGCGGAAGACTCGCGTTTGGTGCTTAGTGAGTGATAGATTTGGATGAAATTCTGTCCTTCGGCTAACTTGAAGCGCTTCACGCCGGTGGCGAGCTTGGCGAGTGTTTCATCGTCTGTCAGGGTGTGGAGCTGGAGGATTCCTTTTTGTTGATCCATGTCTAAGGAGCCAAACCAGCTGAAGTTGCGCATGGTGGTGATCCCAAATTGATTGTGCAGGAAATCGGCCCACTGTTCATCGATGTGGTCTGAAAGAGAGGGCGTCAGTTTGGCCCGTTGCGCCTGGCAGAAGCGCCAGCGTTCCCCATCGTTTTTAGCATTTTCCCAACTGTCCGGAATGGAATAGTAGAGCGGTGAGCCATCGGCGGTGACGGGTGCGCCCTGCGGGTCTCTTCCACCGCTGCCATATCGGTTCCAACGGTTGGTTTTCTCGTAGTCGGGTAGCTCGGTGAGGTCACTGAGTTTTTGTAGTCGCCAAGCGCCGGTGTGGAGTCGGCCAGATGCAATATTTGACGACAATACCTGATAGACGTTCGCCATTTCCTGTTTCGTCGACTGATCCATGTCGGCAGGGAAATGTTTCAGAGCCTCAAGACAGAGCTGGATCGCGCGGATGCGATCGCGCTCTGCGGTCTGGACAAATTCGCCACCTCCCTGGCGGTGGTTGCGTTTGAACTGACCGGCGATGATTTCACCGTGGTGAGGGAGTTGCATGTATTGGGTGGCTGCGGTGGCGAGGATTTTCCGGTTGGTCGGGTGCTTTTCGATGGCCGACTCGAGCAGGGCGTCTGTTTCCTCGTAACTCTGGAGTTTTCTCAGACAATCGATGCCGTTCGTGAGATCAGAGGCCGTAGCCTGGTCGCTGGTGAGGAGTTTTTTGTAAACCGTGAGGGCTTCTTTGTAGTTGCCGTCTTTTTGCAGTTTTTCAGCTTGTTGGCGCATGTCGTTTTGGGCGGGTAGCCTGGTGATTAGGCAGATGGCTGCGATGAAGAGAGCAGGTAGGATTTTCATGGCTAGAATGGTTGGACGTGATGGCGAGGGTTGTCGACGATAATGCTAAATTATTAGCACTCGATGAGCTTCGCACCAACCATATTGTAAAAACAGGGTGGGAATGTGACAAAAAAATTGATCGTGTGCCGATGGGAGGGCACGTGGGGGCCTATGAAGCTGGGCTTTCAGCCAGCGCGAGCCTTTGGATCATTAAACCCACGGATTCTCCGTGGGCTGATATGAATCTCCCCGGTGGGGAGGAGGGACAGAGTGTGCTTTGGCTACTTTTTCCGACTGGCTTGTAGTCGCTGGGCGAGGCGTTGGACGTACTGGCCAGCTTTTTTGTTTTTCAAAGTTGCGTCCACCCACTCTTGGGGGATGTCATCGAGGGCGTTGAGGCTTGTTAGGGCGTTGATGACATTTTGTTGGGAATACTCGTTGATGTTTTTATCAAGCTCCCCAAGCAGTGCGGAGCGTCCTTCCTGATCCTTACCGATGGCGACCAGCGCTTGGGCGGCGGCGACACGGATGGCGGAATGCTCATCGGCGATCAGCTTGGTGAGCGCTTCTTCAGCAGGAGCCGCGGTTTTTCCTAACACGAGGCAACCGTGTGCTGCCCAGTAACGGGTGACGGGGTCCGGTGAGGTGGTCCATGCGATGAAATCGTCTAGTTTCTTTGGGTCGCGGGATGATGCGGCAAAAGCGATGTCAGCGAGGACTGGGAGATTGTCCTCGCGCGTTTGCATGTATTGGTTGATCGGTGTGGTAGGCGAGAGTTCGGCGAACATGGGTTCCGGGATGATGCCGGTGTCGCGCACTTGAACCATGGTGGATTTCAGTCGTGCACGCATGGCGGTGAGTTGTTCCCCGTAGGCTGGGTTGTTGGCGAGGTTGTTGACTTCCCAAGGGTCCGAGCGGGTGTCGAAGAGTTCCTCCACCGGTTGGTTGGGTTCCCAGATTTCTTTGAACCGACCTGTTAGTTTGCCATTTTTCCATGCTTTCTGCCACGCAGTCCAGCCTGCTTGACCGAATTGATAGTAGCTGTATGGGGCGGCTGCGAGATTTGGAGTGAAGCGTCGGATGTATTTCCATCGACCGTCTGTTAGGCCGCGGCGCATACCGTAGATTTCATCAAAACGATCGGCGAAGAGAAATACGACGTCATCTTTATCCGGTTCGGTTCGTTCGTTGCCAAGAAATGCGCGGCCTTGCATCTGCTCTGGCTTTTTGTGGTCGATCAGAGAGAGCACGGTGGGGGCGAGATCGACAAAGGAAACTGGCTCATCGACTTTTTGGCCGGGTTTGAAAGGGGAGAGAGTTTTCCATTTCTCAGGTACATGCACCAGCATGGGAATGCGCACTCCGGTGTCCTTGAGGTAGCGTTTTCCTCGTGGGAGGATGCCGCCATGATCGCCGTAGTAGAATACGATGGTATCATCAGCAAGGCCGCGTTTTTTTAACTCGGCTAGGATTGCACCCACTTGGGTATCGAGGGCTGTGATGTTATCGTGGTAGATCGCGAGGTCGTTGCGGATTTCCGGAAGGTCGGGCAGATATGGAGGCACGATGACTTTGTCCGGTGAGATGCGTGGGGTCTGGGGGATTAAACCTCGCTTGCGGTTTTTCTTAATGGAGTTCGCAAAGAGAGAGCTTTCGTGGGAGATTCCCAGATTGAAAATGGCGAAGAACGGTTTGCCTTCAGGGCGGTTTTTATAGTGCGCCTTGTTAGAGCTTTCGTCCCAGATGGCCTTGTCATTGCCTTTGAAATTGTAATCGGTCTTGGAATTATTCGAGCAGTAGTAGCCGGCTTCTTTCAGGTAGGAAACGTAGGGTTTGAAACGCTTGGGGATCTCGTGTCGGCTACGCATGTGCTGGGTGCCTTGGGTGACTGCATATGCGCCATTGAGAATGGTGGACCGAGCGACGGCACAGACCGGGGCATTGGAGTAAGCATGGGTGAAAAGGATGCCATTTCCTGCCAAGCGATCGAGGTTAGGGGTAACAGCTTCTTTGTTACCGTAGCAGCCTAACCAGTGGTAATCGTTATCCTCGGAGACGATCCAAAGGATGTTGGGTTTGTCCGCAGCCGTGGCGGAACCGAGACAGAAAAGAAGGAGGAGTAACCGAAACATGATGTTTTCATGTAAACAATGCGGTATCGATTGAACAGGAAATACTCGGCCTTTCAGAGAGGCGACTTGTGTTTTGAGCTAACCACAGGAGAATGCAATCAGCATGACCGAAGTCCTCATCCACTCGCCCTATCCTCGACAGCGCAGTCAGGGAAATGCGGTGACGGCCAAGCGCATGACGGCACTGCTCCGTGAAGGCGGACTGGACGTGAAGATTCACGAGCGTGGTGATGCTCCGCTGGCTGCGAAGTGCCTGATCGCTCTCAACGCTCGGAAAAGCGCGACCGAAATATTCGATTTTCATCAACGCCAACCGGAAAGTCCGATCATCGCCCTGCTCACCGGCACTGATGTGAACCATCCGGACATGGAAACGGAGACCTCAGAGACTCGTATAGCACTTGAGCTCTGCACCGCCATTGTCTCCCTGCACGATGGGTTTTCCCACCGGATACCGAGCCATTTGTTAGAAAAAACCGAGGTCATCTATCCCAGTGTGCAGTTACCGCAGTCCATTCGACACCATGCCACCGCACCAATCGATATAGTGATCGCAGGAAATTTCCGCTCCGAAAAAAATCCAAGCTTGCTGATGGAGGCCGCCCGAGCCCTCGCGGATACCCCCATGCATTTCCACGCCTATGGCCAAGGCGGAGACTACCAAGCCGAGTTAGAAAAAACCGCCGCCGAATGTCCGAACTTCCATTTCCACGGAGTGCAGGATCATGACGTGGTCCTCGCAAACATGCAAACTGCCCACGCCCTGCTCAACACCTCCACCGAAGAAGGCGGAGCCAATGCCATCTGCGAGGCCGTCGTCATCGGTCTGCCAGTCATCGCGAGTAAGATCGCAGGAAACAAAGGCATGCTCGGTGAGGATTACGGAGGTTTATTCCCTTCAGAAAGCACCACCGCCCTCACGGAAATCTTGACCCGCTCCATCGACGATCCGGATTTCTACCAGTCCCTGAAATCCCAAATCACCACCCGAGCCCCCCTGTTCAGCTACCGGCGTGAAGCCGACCAATGGACCGCCCTCGTCCGCCGCCTCCTCAACTGACTCCACCTCCGCGCTTTACTCCACGCGCATCTTCCATTATCAGCAGCGTCCGCGCAGCGGCCAAGCACCGACCACTGCACACTCACCACCGACCACTGATTCAATGACCGCTGCCGAAATCCGCCAGAGCTTTCTCGATTTCTTCAAAGAGAAGCAACACACCGTCGTGCCCTCCGCATCCCTGATGCCGCAGAGCCCCGGACTGCTTTTCACCAATGCGGGCATGAACCAGTTTGTGCCGTATTTCCTCGGAACGGAAAAACCACCGTATTCTCCTCCGCGCGCCACCGATACCCAGAAGTGCATTCGCGCCGGCGGCAAACACAACGACCTCGAGGACGTCGGCTACGACACCTACCACCACACCATGTTCGAGATGCTCGGCAACTGGTCCTTTGGTGACTATTTCAAAAAGGAAGCCATCGAGTGGGCTTGGGAGCTCGTGGTCGAACGCTGGGGATTCCCTGCCGACCGACTCTACGCTACGGTCTACATGCCCGGCGAAGGCGATCCGGGCAGCTTCGACCAAGAAGCCTACGATTTCTGGGCCGCGCTGTATGAAAAGAAGGGACTCGATCCCAAACGCCAGATCGTCAACGGCAACGTCAAAGATAACTTCTGGATGATGGGCGAAACCGGCCCCTGCGGTCCGTGCTCCGAACTCCACGTCGATCTAACACCTGACGGCGACACCGATGGCAAACTGGTCAACATGGACTCCGATCTCTGCATCGAAATCTGGAACCTCGTCTTCATCCAGTTCAACGCCGAGGCCGACGGCACCTTCCGTGACCTGCCAGCCAAACACGTCGATACCGGCATGGGCTTCGAGCGCGCCGTGTCGATCTATCAAGGCACCAACGGTTTCAAAGACTTCTCCAAAAAACCCACCAACTACGCCACCGATGCCTTCCAGCCGATCTTCCGTAAGCTCGAAGAACTCAGCGGCAGGAAATACCAAGACACCTATCCGGAATCTGTCGAAGCCGATAAGTCCACGCTCTCTGACGAACTCAAGGAAGCCATCGCCTTCCGCGTCATCGCCGACCACATCCGCACCCTTTCCTTCTCACTCGCCGATGGAATCCTGTTAGGAAACAACGGCCGCAACTACGTGCTCCGCCGCATCCTCCGCCGTGCCGTTAGATACGGTCGCACCCTCGGATTCTCCGGTGACAAACCCTTCATGGCCGACCTCGTCGACACCCTCGTCGAGCAGCTCTCCGGCGTCTTCCCAGAACTCGCCGAACGCGCTGACGCCATCAAAGAAAACCTCCAGCGCGAGGAAACAAGCTTCAACGAAACCCTCGACCGCGGACTACTCAAATTTTATGACGAGGCTCGCCAAGTGGATAAGTTGTATAACAAACTTTGGGATGAACGAGTGAATATAGCGCGTGCTGTTGGTGAATTTCGGCAGAGCTATGAGCTGAGGAATATGGATGTTATCGGTGATGAAGAAATAAAATCCATAGCAAAACTGCAGCCCACAGACCAGGTAGAGGTTAAGAGCATTTTAGGTCGTAATAGATTATTGAATGATAAAGAGGCTGATATCGTTATTATGATGGTTCTTTCGTTAGTTAAGAATCACAGAAGCTCGTTGAATGCCATAGAGTTGTTTTCAGGAACAGAAGCCTTCCAGCTTTACGACACCTTCGGTTTCCCCATCGACCTCACCCAGCTGCTCTGCGAAGAGCGCGGGCTGAAAGTGGACATGCAGAAATTCGAGCAGCTGATGGAGGAGCAGCGTGAAAAAGGACGCGCCGCCCGCACTCGCGAGCTGGTCCGTGCCGCTGACATTTCCACCGACGAAGAAACCGAGTTCACCGGCTTCGAGGCTGACGAATGTGAGGCCAAAGTCACCGAAATCCACCAACAGTCCGATCACCTGTTAGTCATCACCGACAAGACTCCGTTCTACGTTGAGATGGGTGGCCAGATGGGCGACAAGGGAACCCTCACTCACGAAGACGAAACTTACGAAGTGGATACCGTGCAACAGCTCGGCAACGCCCGTGCCCACGCCATCGACCTCTCAGCGAACATCATCGTGGGCGATACCGTCACCCTCGCGATTGACCCAGCACGTCGACGCCCCATCGAAGCCCACCACACCGCCACGCACCTTCTCCACTGGGCGCTGCACGAGGAAGTCTCGCACGACGTCGCCCAGCAAGGCTCCATGGTCAGCCGACTCCGACTCCGCTTCGACTTCAACTCCGGTGCGGTGTCACCAGAGAAGCTCGAAGCCATCGAAGAACGCGTCAACGCCTGCATCAAGGCTAACGACCAAGTCTCATGGATCGAAGTCCCGCACGAAGACGTCAAAGGAAACAAAGACATCCAACAATTCTTCGGCGATAAATACGGCGACCTTGTTAGAGTGGTGCAAATCGGTGGTGAGGAAAAAGAACTCAACGGCTACTCGATGGAACTCTGCGGCGGCACCCATGTTAGAAACACCGGCGACCTCGGCATTTTCAAAATCAAATCTGAAGGAGCCATCGCCTCCGGCATCCGTCGTATTGAAGCCCTATGCGGTGACGCCGCCTGGAACTGGCTGCGTGAAGAAGTGGAAAAAGGCGACACCGAAGGCAAAGACCTCCGCGCCAAACTCGACGCCGCGAACACCGAGCTGGAAGCCATCGGCGAGAAGCCGGTCAACATGAAGAAGTTTCCCCACATCATGGGGGCCTTGCTCATGGAGGGTGGTGATTTCCAGCAAATCAACAACACCTTCAAGCATTACCGCGAGCACATCGAGGCTCTGCGTCAGGCAGGCATCGACGCCGAGAAGAAACTGAAAAAAGCCCAAGCCGGAGCCGCCGCCAAGATGGCAGACGAAGCTCTCGCTACGCTGTTAGAAAGCGGCAACAACATCGCCGAAATCTTCCAAGGCCCTGCCAACCTGCTGCAAGAGCTGCTCAACGGCTTGAAGAAAAAGCAGTTCGCCGGAGCCGCCTTCCTCATCGTTGACGATGGCGAGCGCCTTCACCTCGGTGCCTACTGCGGCGACGATGCCCGTGCCAACAAACTCATGGCCGGCAAACTCATCCAAGAACTCGGTCCCATCGCAGGAGGTAAAGGAGGAGGAAAGCCAGACCAAGCACGCGGCGCCGCCCCCCAACGCGACAAAGCTGATGAACTCAAAGCCGCCGCCGCTGCGAAGCTGTAAGCTCTATCCGTCTACCAGGTGATCAAAAATTTAGCCTCAGTCTTTGACTGGGGCGACCGGCTCTATTGGTATCGTGGTCACTAAATTTGACACCGCGATACGATGATCGGTTTGAAAGCAAACGCCTCCTTGAATCGTTACCATAGCTCGAGGGCATAACCCATCCAACGTTCTGGTGGATGAAAGTTAATGTCGCTGGTTCAAGTTATGATCTAACAATTATGATGGTGTTTCATGTTATCAAGAGAGCAATTTTGCAGATTGGAAATCATTTCCATCGCGCGATTTTCATCGGCTATGTCACTCTCACCGCCTTTCAGATGTCAGAAGCTGTCGGGCAAAATTATGCCTTGGAGTTTAATGGTGTAGATTCGCAAATCGATTTGTCATTCAGACCCTTGCAAGAGGAGTGGACTGTTTCGGCTTGGATCAAAAAAGAAGGGGCCTGGGCTGAAGATGAAGTAATTATCGGTAGCGGCTGGGTAACGGTGCAGGAGTGGGAGGATTACCCATTGCATTTCTCCCGAGGTAAACTTTGCGCGTATCGCACCCAATTGTTTGCTCCGGATGTTCTCCCTGCAGGCTGGCATCACATTGCCTCAAGCTGGGACGGTAAGACCACCCGACTGTTTATCGATGGAAAGGAAGTCGCAAAGCTGAAGGGCGGTCGACCTATTTGTCCGGCTTTCATGGGCTCTGATGATGGCAAGGAGTTTTTCAAGGGCCAGATCGACGAGGTCAGGATTTGGAACAAAGCCATACCTGAAAATAGAATCAAACAATGGATGAGCAAAGCTGTTACATCGGCACACCCTAACTACGATTCATTACTTGCCTACTATCGCTTTGATGATCGTGCGAAAGATGCCACCGATTACAAAAGTGAGCACAAGGCTGACATCAAAAAACACTATAAGAGTAAGCTCCCGGGCGATGGCCCCCAATACGTCCTCAATGAGAACGTCGGATTACAGATGGAGTCCCACAAGATGAAGATTCTCTACGCTCAAGCACTGAAAACTTCTTTCCCTTTGGCCGTCGGCCAAAAAAACATTGAGGTGCTCAAGCTCAAGATCAACTGTGAGGGATCCAAAGATCGGCGCCGCATCAACGCCATCGATCTTGATCTCTCAAAGACATCTAACATTAATAGCATCGAGCGCATCAGACTGTGGTCGCTAGGCCCGAATGCAGAACTTGACGGTGGAGTTGAGCTGGTCAAAGGCGGACTGGCTCCGGGAAAACAGATGACAGTAGAGCTGGATTGTTCGTTAGAGGAAGGGATCAACTATATTGCCGTATGCGTTGATCTGAAATCCACCGCCAAACCCGGTGCTGCCATTAATGTAACTTGTTCTAAGTTGAGGTGTGGAAATACGACAGTGGATGTGATGCCCAAAGGTTCTATCGGTCTGCGCGTTATCCGATCTACCCAAAACAACATCAATGAACTCAAAGTTCTGAACTGGAATATCTGGCACGGTGGCATTGAAAAAGGAAAAGACCTTGGGCCGAAACAGATTGCTGAAATCATCAAAGCCACGGATGCCGATATTGTCACCATGGTGGAGACCTATGGCTCAGGGCAAAAAATAGCGGATATGCTCGGGTATCAATTCTATCAGCCGAGTAAGGGCGCAAACCTTTCCATCCTCTCGCGTTATCCCATTTTAGAAACTTATAAATCGGGCAAAAGTGACTTTTTCTGTGTCGGGGCGAAAGTGAAACTTCCCAATGAACGCGAAGTGAAACTCTGGTCGATCTGGATACGCTACTGGGGAGCCGATTACACGCTCCAGCAATACTCCAAGAAATACACAGCCAAGGATTGGATCCAAGGTGATCTGGAAACTTCGTATAAGGATCTCAGCGAGATATTGGAAAAGGATATCCGCAAGCATGATGACGGCACCACACCATTGATCTTTGCCGGAGACTTTAACTCATGCTCGCACCTCGACTTCACCGAAGGGGCAGCGAAGGCCGGTCTGCACAACGGCTGGGTCGTCGATATGCCAACCCACAAACTCATGCACGAGGCTGAGTTCAAAGATAGTTATCGAGAAATACATCCTGACGAAAGCAAAGATCACGGAGGGACATGGGCGGCCAACTACCGATGGTCGGATGATTTCAGAATTGATTACATCTATTACAAAGGTCCCGGAATTAAGGCGCTCTCTTCCGAGGTGATTAGCCATCATCCCCAAGCAGATGTGCTCTGGCCGGGCGATCACTCCGCTGTTTTAAGCCGATTTGATGTCAGCGTAGCGAAATAGTGACCGGTTTTACTAAGCGGAGCATATGCACAATCCCATTGTGCCCTCTGGAGATAGACGCTAGTATGGGTACATGGAGAGTCATGTCATCCGTATTCTAACAGCTGTGCCGCTGTGCGACGGCCATGACAGTGCGGTCTGTACCGTGAACCAAGAACTTATCCGGGCAGGGATTGAGGTGATCTACTTGGGCTATCATCGCTCGGTCGCCGATATCGTTCGGGCAGCGGTGCAGGAAGATGTGGCGGCGGTGGGGCTCTCGAGTTACAACGGCGGGCACGTTGAATTCTTCCGCGAGGTGGTGCAGGGGTTGAAAGCTGCAGGCGCGGATGACATTGGCGTTTTTGGCGGAGGCGGAGGCACGATCACGCCACCGGACGCTGATCAGATGATGAAGGACGGCACCGATAAGATTTTCTTCGCCGGAACCTCCTTCGCCGAGATGACGGATTACATTAAAAAGCAATACGCTCGTGATCTCGACTGCTCCAGCGTGGATACATCACTCACCAATCATCGGGCATTGGGCAGACTGCTTAGCTGCGTGGAGGAAGGTGGTATCGGCGAGCCGGAGGAGGGGAAATCCGACACCGTGCGTGTGGTCGGTATCACCGGGCCAGGCGGCGCAGGCAAGACCACTCTCATCGATGAACTGGTGCGTAACTATCTCGAACAACAACCAGATGCCCGAGTCGCAGTCCTGTCTCACGACCCCAGCGCGGTTAGCAAGGGGGCACTGTTAGGTGATCGCGCAACCATGGTCTATGCGCAGGACGACCGAGTTTTCATGCGCAGTCTAGGCACTAGAGGACGTGAAGGTGGGTTGTCGCCAGCCACGGAACCATGCTTACACTGGCTGGCGGGGAAACAGGCAAATTTCGACCTCGTGCTGGTTGAAACCGTCGGCACCGGTCAGGAGGCGTTACCATTCCGTGACAATCTGGTGGATGTCAAAATCATGGTGATGAACACCGACTACGGCGCGCGTCTGCAGCTGCAGAAAATTCTCATGTTAGAAGAAGCCGATGTGGTTGTGGCGAACAAAGCTGACCGGCCAGGCAGCGAGACCACCGTCAGCGAACTCAACAACCACCTCGAAATGCTCGGCGGCGATCGCACGCTGGTCTCCACCATCGCCAGCCGCCACGGTGACCCGGGGGTGGCACAACTCTTGGAAAGGATTCTCACATGAGCACGATGAAGGAAATCGCCGACTCAGTGAGGCGCTTCAACGAAGACGTCGAGCAGCGGGTTTACATTGCCCGCCACGATGATGCTGCCGCCGAGGAACTGATGCAGCGCTGGCAAGATATTGTCGATCAAGTGCCGAGCACAAAAACACCCACGGGCCTTGAGCTGCCGCGCATGGCGCTACCCAATCTCGATGAAGCCGGAGCAGTTGCACGCTATCTCTACGGCGAAGGTCTGCCAGGGGAATATCCATTTCTCAGCTCGGCTTATGAGGAGATGTATCTGGAGCCGCAAGGCGATGATAAACTACCGGAAGAGCCGACCCGACTCTTCGCCGGACTCGGACTAGCTGAAGACACCAACGCCCGCTTCCATTTCCTGACAAAAAGCCAGCGCAGCCACCGCATGAGCACCGCGTTTGACGGTCCCACGCTCTACGGCATGGACAGCGATGAACCGGGAGTGTTAGGAAAAATCGGCGAAGGTGGAGTGGCCATTGATACCGTCGAGGACATGGAACGCCTCTTTGATGGTTTTGATCTAGCAGACCGCGATACCTCCGTCTCCATGACCATCAACGGTCCGGCACCTACCATCCTCGCCATGTTTGTCGCTGCTGCCAAACGGAAGTCTGGATCTGATGTGTTAGGAAAGCTGCGGGGCACCGTGCAGGCGGACATTCTCAAAGAGGTCCAGGCACAGAACGAGGTGCTGTTTCCCACCGAAGCATCCTTGCGCTTCATGCTCGATATGTGTGAGTTCACGGTAGAAAAAATGCCGCGCTGGTATCCGGTTTCGATCAGTGGTTATCACATTTCCCAAGCCGGTGCCACGCCAGTGCAACAGGCCGCCTACACTCTTTCCAATGGTTTCTGCTACGCACAAATGCTCTGTGACCGAGGAGTTTCGGTGGACGACTTCGGGCCGCGATTTTCTTTCTTCCTCGATTGTAGCCTGGACATCGAATATCTCGCTCTGGCTCGGATTTGCCGGAAGATTTGGGCGATCGGAATGAAGGAGATATTTTCCGCTGGAGATCGGGCTCAACGATTCAAACTGCACACCCAGACCAGTGGCCGATCACTGGTAGCGGCGGAGTTTCAGAACAATCTAACAAGAACCGCCATCGAGCTGATGATGGCCTGCATGAATGCTACGAACTCTTGTCATAGTAACAGCGCCGATGAGCCGTTCACGACACCTTCGCAAGAATATGTCAGGCTGGCCTCACACGCTCAATCGATAGTGTTAGAGGAAAGCGGATTGTTCAGGCACATGATGAACACTTTGGCCGGATCACCGGGTATGAAGGCAGTCGAGGTAGCAGTGGAAAAGGCCATCCTCGCTGAGTTCGATGAAATCGATCAGCTCGGTGGCGTGTTAGAAGCCATGGAGCAACGCTACCAACGCAGCAAAATTCAAGAAGCTGCTCATCGCTATGAAAAGCAAGTCGCCGATGGCACCCGCCCAGTTATTGGACAGAACCGCTATATCAAGGAGGACGCCGAGTGGCACGAGCCCGAGTTGGTGCGCATTCCCCATGAGAGAAAACAGCACCAGGTCGAGCGCCTAGGTAATTTCAAGAAACGCAATGCGGACAAAGCACCCGCTGCTCTGGAAAAACTCCGCCGTGTGGTGCTCGATGATGGAAATGTCTTCGCAGAGCTACTGGAAACGGTGGAAGTCTGCTCACTCGGTCAAATCACCCGCGCCCTGCAGGATGAAGTCGGTAAATTCCGCCCGATGGTGTGATAGGGAGAGTGGGTGCCCGCTGCTATGTGTTTATTTCCTGCGTCGCAGGATCAGCGCAAGACCGCCTAGACCGAGCAGGGCGGTTGTCGAGGGTTCCGGCACCACGGCGACGGAGACGATGTTAGATTGGGCTGCTCCACCGGAACCCGTGTTGTCCCACCATCTGGCATTGACTGTGCCGTTAATTGGGAACGCGGGGACATCCGAAGATGAGAAGACGACTGATCCGGAGACAGCGACACTTTGACCATTGTTCGGATTAGGACGGTTGCCGGCTTGTGCGATATTTATAAAGAGGTCGTTCGGGTCGATGCCGCCAAGTGTGCTGGCGAACGTGCCCGTCGCAGAATGAGGGGTCACGACTACGGTGGATCCGCCGTTGATGCTGTATTCCAAGGTGCCGCTGACGTGTCCGCCAGATGCATTTGAATTCGCGGAGAAAAAGTCTTCAAAAACGAGCCAGTCGAATTGGCCGGCGTTATTGTTGGCAGTGAAGGTGATGGGGGAGAAATTGATCTGCCAATTGTTTCCGCCCACGTTCGTGAGTGAGAGGGCGGCTTGGCTTATGGTAATGCCGGATGCGAATACCGTGCTTGCGACGGCGAGGCTGGCGAGAGTGTTGTGTTTCATTTGTAAAGCAGAAGGGGTTTGTAATTGGTAAATCCTCCACATGTCACGTTATCTGTCAAGGTGCAAGGGTGTGACTTTGCGCGTGGGGGTGCATGCTCTTTGTAAACGGAAATAACAATTACTGCGGCACGGATAGCGTATTCACACTGCTGCCCACCACCAGCTCCAGCTGGAGTTCCTTCATGCCGGTCGGTCGGAGTCCTCCGGTGATCCATTTGCGCAGCTGCCGACGGACGCTGGTCTCTGAGTGGCGCAACATCGTTGGGCGGGGCCACATCCAGTTCGATCGCTCGGAATACTCGCTGCAGACGACGGAGAGGTCATGAGGGATGGAGATTTTAGAAGCCGCGCAGAATCCGTAGAGAGACTGCATTTGGATGCTGCGGGAGGCGATGACGGCTGTGGGTTCGTAAGTCCGCAAACTTTCCTGCCAAAAGCGGAACCATTGCTCGGGGTTGTGTGAAGTGCATTTTGGGGTGTCGATCTGGAGGTTTTTGAGATATCCACCAGTGCTGTTAGCCTTTTCGATGCCGATCTTCACGGAGTCCAGAAATGCATCACTTCTCTGTCCTTCACGGTAGTTGGGCGTCAGAATTCTGCGGTGTCCGTGTGCGTGCAAGTGGACGATGAGCTGGGCAAAATGATCGCTGATGTTGAAACCATGAGCGGAGGCACCCATGAATTCGGGCACCCAATAACCACCCATTGAGTAGGTGGGTCGTAGATCGGCCGCCGCGAGGATCCATTCGCGCCGGGGGGAAAGCAGCACAATGGCGGCAATCTTGTGCTTTTCCACCAGATCAGCGAGCAGTGCGCGGGGACGTTTGAATCGGTCGTAGTCGACCTTATGAACGTAAACATCTCCACCGGCCTCGTTCCATACGGAACGGCACACCGTCACATTGCTATCATGCCGGGAGCTTTCCGACTGCACCTGATCGTAAAGCAGAAGCAGAGTTCCTTGGCTTTTGGACTGGCTTTGCTCGAGATTCTTCTTCGGTCGGCGGATGCGTCTTCGTTTGCCAGTTTCTGAGGGATGAAACATGCCTTGTGTTTCTAACAAATCGACTGCGGCCAGGGTTGTTTTTCTACTGACCGAGTAGCGCTCTGCCAATGCTCGGGTCCCCGGAAGCAATTTCTTCCATGTGCCCGCTCGTATATCCGCTGCAATTTGATCAGCAACAACGACTGATAGGCTGTTAGGGCGTCCGACGGGTTGCTTCATTAAGTTCGATCAAAATAGCACTTACTCTCGGTATGTCGATGTCAAACCGGTCACCTGTAGTAACCGGTGAAACGCGGTTTTTTCACATCGTGAAGCCTGATAGCGGAGGAATATATTCTGTGCCGTTACTTGCGCAAAATGAATCACTTGCGTTTCTGATCATGAAAAAAAATATCTTACTTACAGTTGCCGTTGCCGCCTTGTGTGCCGTTCGTGCTGATGCAGCATCTACAGTCGTCTTGAACTTTGGCACGGGAGAGCTGAATGCCGGCTCAATTGGCGCCACATTTCCCTCAGGTGGGGGAGAGCAATGGTTGTTTACCGTGGATGACTCCACGGCGAATGTCACCGGTATGCCTGCTGGGGTGAGTTTTCAAGTTTTGGTCACCACGCTGGCCGACGGAGTCTTCAGCTCACAGACAAATGCCATCGGCCTCGATGGAGCTGCCGATACTGCCGCAGCCGGTCTGGACAATGGCACCAATGACGACCCGATCGATGAGGGTTTTGAGTTTTCGATTGGAAATGTGACCGGTCTCGGTGGTGGGGAATCCATGTATATTTCCGGACTGAGCCTTACATTCCTAAGTGCTACCGCAGGCGACAGCTGGGAAATCAATAGCGATGGTGTGGTCACCGCTTCAGGCTCAGCCGATGTTCTTGTGACACCGAATGACCAAGCATTGATTGCCTCCATCTTCGCACGCTCCAATCCTTCATCGACCGATGATCGCGGAACGGGGAACAACAACACACGTTTCGGAATTGCAGCAATGGAAATCACCATCGTGCCTGAGCCATCAAGCGTGATGCTTGGCGCTGCGGCTGGTCTCATGCTCTGCTTCAGACGCCGCCGTTAATTTTTCCGAATTCTACCATACTGCTGGCTCGGTCTCCTGTGGGGGTCGGGCCAGTATTGTATACGGTTAGAAAAATATGATGTAACGAATCCTCTCCGTGTCTCATAAGAGGGGGAC
The DNA here is from genome assembly GCF_042849255.1 of Oceaniferula spumae. Taxonomy (GTDB): domain Bacteria; phylum Verrucomicrobiota; class Verrucomicrobiia; order Verrucomicrobiales; family Akkermansiaceae; genus Oceaniferula; species Oceaniferula spumae. The sequence goes on along the minus strand of NZ_AP026866.1, from coordinate 2,249,739 downwards.
AATAATGAGCGCAGACATCATACGTATCCATCAGGATCAAGCAGCGGAGGACGGCGAGATCGTCCGGCTGTTGACTGAGCATCAGGCGAGCCTGCGTGCGTATCTGCACTCGCTCATGCCTGGCAGCCCGGATGTGAAGGATGTGCTGCAGGAGACAAACATGACGCTGTGGCAAAAGCGGGAGCGTTTCCGTGAAGGATCGAATTTCATCGCTTGGGCATTCGCTGTGGCGCGCCTGAAGGTAAAGGAACAGCATGCACGCACCTACCGTGACCGACGTCTGGTTTTTAACGATGAGCTGCTGGACACACTCAGTCTGACGGAGGATGAGGCGCAGGTGAGCGAGGTGGAGTTCAGGCAGGCGGCACTGGCACGCTGCATGGAAAAGCTGGCGGAAGATGAGCGTGGCATCGTTGACGCTCGTTACCAGCGTGGTAACTCGCTGGAGGAACATGCTCTGAAAACGGGTTGCTCAGCAGGCTCTCTGCGTATCGCCCTTTTCCGCATCCGTGCCGCGCTTAAACAATGTGTCGCCAGGGAGGTGAACAAACATCAGAAATTGAGATGAAACCACGCGAGGCCGAACAACTTATCCAACAACTCTTCGATGGCACCATCGCGGAGCGGGATTTTCACACTCTGGAGGAGGAGTTGGCACTCGATTCCAACCTGCGCGCGACCTACAAGGAATATGCTATGCTGCACAGCTCGCTAGAGGCAGCCGATGTAGACGAAACCTTGATATTGCCGGAAAGTCCCGAAGTGCTACTGCGGCAGCAGAAGCTAGTCACCCTCTGGCTGTCCGTCGGAGTGGCCGTGGCCTCGGTGCTGGTATTCGCGCTTGTGCTGCGTTTTGTTTACACGGATCCAGCGCCACAGCACATCGCCATGCGCAGCTCGGCCGGAACAGTGATGCGGGTGACGTCCGCCGAGGGAGAGGTGAACACTAGCGAGTTGGTCCCAGGAAGCTCCGTGGAGGTCACTCAGGGAGTGGTCGAACTGCGATTTCCTTCAGGAGTAAAATCCCTTGTCACTGGACCTGCAAACTTGGAGGTGGTTTCAGGAAACGAAGTGGCCTTGCACGAGGGTGTTTTCTGGGCACACGTGCCTGAAGGCGCCGAAGGGTTTCAAGTTCGAGCACCCGGAATGCATGTGACGGATCTTGGCACGGCGTTTGGCATGGTGGTCGTGCCGGGATCGGCCGAAGATGTCTACGTGTTAGACGGGGAAGTGAAGGTGCAGAGTCTGTCGGGTAAAAAAGAGGAGGTCAGGCTCACCGCCGGTGAGTCAAGACGCTTGGACAACCGAGGCAGACTTGTAGCCGCGCCGAAACTCTCCCAGAGCTTTACCACCGAGCTACCGGAGTCACTGCACTATTTTCACTTCAGCTTTGACGAGGTTCATGGTGACACCACGCCGGTAGCGGGAAATCACCCGATGCTCGCTGATATGAATACGCGGCTAAAGCAGTCGGACGCTCGGCCCGCCAGAGAGCGCGTTGTCAAAGGTCGCTTTGGTAATGCCATTACCTTTGACGGATTGGGAGACATTATTGAGACAAACTGGCCGGGGGTTTATGGCAGCCAGGCACTTACGGTCGCACTCTGGGTGAGGCCAGAAGGTAAGCCAAACTACGGTGGCTTGCTCGGATGGGGTGCAAGTAAGATTGCGACGAGTGAGCCGAATCAATGGAAGGTGTTGCTCGCGCCCAGCAGTCGCGGTGGGGACAACACCCGCTTTCGCGCTGCGTGGGGGGCTGGCATCGAGGTGAGCCAACGCATGCTCGCTCCGAGAGGAAAGTGGATTCATCTGGCCATGGTTTACACCGGCGATGAAGTGAAGTTTTATGTTAATGGCAAGGAACTGATAGAGTCTCAGGAGACTAAGATCACCCCGCCGCAGCGTCCAGGAGATCTACTCAAGAGTTATCCCTTGGTCTTTGGCGATCCGATGAGTCAAAAGGCAGCACGGGCAGGGCAGTTTCTACGAGGTGTGCTCGATGAGGTGTACATCGTAGAGGGGGCATTGACGGACTCCCAAATCAAATCTCTCTACCGGAGCAACAGCCACCTTTCTGGCGCCCGCTAAAAAAATCCGACAAATTTTGTAACGTTTCGGTGGCTTGGCTCATTTGCACATGTCTGCAGTTTGGCTTGGTGCGAAATTGCGGCGATACTCGAACCACAGCTTCACTATCCATGAAACACACCATACTCCTTATCACAGCATTACTCACCTTACCCGCCAGCGCTGTAGTCGTTTTTGACTTTGGCAATGGCAGCAGCAACGGAAACAACTCCCAGAATGGTGGGCTGGGAAATTGGACGCCGTTTTCAGAGGGCGATCCCATTGGCTCGGTTTCCACGAGCATTGGGGGAATCCAAATGACGCTCAACGGCATTGCGAACGATGGAAACGCCACGGCAGATGAAGCTTGGGGGATCAACAGCCAGGGAATTGGCATCATCACTGATGGCATCGACGGCGTGACCGGACGTCGCGTTGACGGCTCCGCTGGCGAGGCGATCGTCTTCAGCTTCGACGTCGATGTTTTCCTCGTTTCCGTGAACTTTGGCAGTTTCGCTAACGTAGGAGGGAACGATGAGTCTTTGACCCTGACACCGGACGGAGGATCGGTAATCACCTTTTCTACTGCTGACGATGGTGGGGCAGGAAATGCGGATCCGCAGTATGAATGGGATCTCGGTGGCGTGCTAGTGACGGCAGGCACCGAAATCAGACTGACAACTGACCCAGCGCAGACCCAGGATGGTGGAATTCTGTTCAACGAAATCACCGTTAATGCCGTTCCTGAGCCATCCAGTGCCACTCTGCTAGCTCTGTCCGGATTCGGACTACTGGTGCGCCGTCGCCGCTAATGGCCGTCGCTGACCTGCACACACTGACCGACCTCGGTTGTTCCGTGCTTCAGAAGATTCACGATCTTCAGAGCTGGAAAAAAATAGAAAATGCTGTAACGTTTTTGGGTCGAATACCATTTATTACTAGGGAAGCGGCTATAAGATCATAGCTGGCGTCCAAAACCAACGAATTGCTCATCAAAAAAAACACATATCGTTATGAAAACCCTCACCATTCTATCACTCAGCGCCCTGCTGGCATTGCCCGCCAGCGCGGCAACGGTTGTCACCTTGGATTTTGACGCCGACTCCGCCTTCAGCACATGGGTGGACGGCACTGGTCCTCTCACTTCAGGAACACTCACCGGCACCGCCGACGGGGTCAATTTTAGCTACCAAGTCCGAATCTCAGGGACCACCGATGGAACCAATTCGAATCTAGACTTCAATGACCAGCGCCCTTTGTTCAATTTCGACAATAACAACGTCACGCTGAATGCAACACTAAGTGTCATCAATCTGACAGCCACATCACCTGGAACCATCGCTTTTGATGGTTTCACCGCTCTCTCGCAGTTCGATAACAAGCTCGCCACTGGGGGCGGCCCCGATGCCGTTCGAGTGACCGGAACCACCGGAGGCACCGAAACCTTTACAGGCACAATGAATCCTGAGAGCTTCACTTTCGCGACCATTAAGGGAGGAGATCTTTTCGTGGAAGCCGTCGATGACGGGGATAACTCGAACTGGCGTCTTGAGGACTTGAATCTTCAGTTCACCGGTGTAGCAGTCCCCGAACCTTCCAGCGCAGTTTTAGTCGGCTTGGCAGGTCTCGGCCTGCTTGTCCGTCGTCGCCGCTAGGCTTCACTTAGTTCTCATACGGGCAGACTCAATTCACTTGAAAGTGGGAGCATTAGCTTCCGCTTTTTTGTTTCAAATTCCGAAGTCGGTAGAAATTCAAGGTCATCAGATCTGGCTCACTATTTCCGTTCCGGGAGTTCTGCACTGAGCGTTTTTGGATTGTTCTGAAACAGCTCGCGTGCCTTGCCGGTGAGCCATAGGTAGTGATCGTTAGGGAGGTTTTTTTCGGCTAAGAAGCGTGACGCACCCACAGGCGGATTGTTAGAGTATTTGAAAATAGCCGTGCCTTCATCTAACTCATCAAACATGGCGACAAAGAGTGAGGCGGCGCCAGCCTGTTTATAACTCCAGCACTGGGACCATAAAAAGGCTCCCTCTTGCCGGGGGATGGCATCGAACTTCGCTTTTTTATCTCGCGTCCTCTGAAGGTTCTGCCAGCTGAATCCTGGAAAGGCGACAGGGAGGTAATCAATGTTTTCAGTCTTACACCAGGCAAGATCTGCGGTGGTTGTTTTCCGAATGAATTGCTCAGCTTGATCAGGAGTGCCGTATCTGCCCACCGTCCATGGACTGATGACATCGACTTGTTTCAGCAGCTTGTGCAGTCGGGGATCATTCACCGCGTCACGGTTGAGCGTTCGCCAATAGGAAGGCACGCCGACCATGATGGAGCAACCGCCGAACTCTGGATCGTTTTTGAAAAAGTCGATCAGTGTTTGCCATGCTTGAAAATCAAATGGTCGGTCAGAAAATCCAAGACCCCAAAGCGTAATGAGAGGTTTGCCTCGGTGCATGAGGTAAGAGGTATCGTGCGTGAGACTGCCAACTTTGTGATCCTTTTTTAACCTTTTCCAATCTTCGATCAGCAGGTTGATTTCGCCGGGTTTGAGTCCGCTGAGGTCATAAGTGAGTGTCCACTGGCGGTTGTGTTTCACCGCAGCCTTCCGGCAATTCAGTAGCACTTGATCGAGAGTTTTTCTGAATTTCGGATCACGTGTAGAAACAACGAAGCGCTGGAGAAAAACCCCATCAATACCGTAATCAGACATCCACTTGAAGTGAACGTCCACCGTGGCCGCATTCACCGGACTGTATACCTTCGCCACCGAGCCATCAGCATGACGAAATTCCGTAGGGTATTGTTCGCTTTCTGGTAACTCGCTCACATCGGGCCAGAGGTCGATCGTGCAGTGGCCTGGTTTGAATTTCTCCGTTGTCGAATAATGGCGCCATCCATAGCCAGAGTTATCACCGGGCGCTCGGAACCATCCCTGATAACCACACATGACTTTGCCAGTCAGACCATCGGCAATGGATTGTGATGAGAATACTGTTAGGGTGAGTGCGATGATGCGGATGATACGCATGATTGAAATTGTTAGTCGAGATTGATGCGGTGCGGACTACCAAATTAGATTTCCCAATGCATGCAGAACGACACCGACCAGGCCTCCAATCAATGTGCCGTTGATACGGATGAATTGCAGGTCAGGTCCGACTTGTTGTTCGAGCTTTTGCATCAGGGTATCGGCATCCCACTCTTCGATGGTATCGCGGATCATCGCCTCGATATGATCACCGTGTTTGTTGAGGATTTGTTCGATGCCGTCCAATAAAGTGGTTTCAATTTTCTGCGCCAACTCAGGATTATGATCAATCGCCGAGCCGACGGCGACGATGGCGGCGGCAAGGTGTGTGACGCTCTTAGGTGCCTCCCGTGCCAAGTCGCGGTTGAGTGTTTGGCGGAGCTGTTGCCACACACGTTCGGCGAGTTCGCCACTTTGGGGATCGTCCAGCCATTGGTCGCGAATTTTTTCCAGCTGTTGCTTGAGCTCCGGATTGCTTTCGAACTGCTCCTGTGCGGCGGTGAGTTGCTCGTGGATAATGTCCCAGAGTGGTTCATTCGCGTCTTCGCTGGCGGCGATCAGCTTGGCCTCTATGCTGCCGGCGGTGCGTTCGGAAATGTCTTCGGCTATGGCTCGCGAGATTCTTCCGATCAGTGGCACACGAGTTAGAGGTGCCTTTTTGCCTGCGGCTAGTTCGATGCGACCTTTGTTGTGAGAAATCGCCGATGCCAGCTGTACAAGAACCGGGGCAAGCATTTGCCGGTATCGGTTTTCAGAAAGCATCCAGGTCAGGAGTTTTGCCGTGAGTTGGTTCGGCTGGAGTGCCCGCAGCTGCTCGGTGAATTTGGCGGTGATCAGCTTGTGAGTGTCGTGTTTTTCCAAGGCATCCAATGCGGTGGGCAGCATATGCAGTGTCTGGCCAGCGAGCTTGTCAGCCTGCTCATCCTTGGTCATCCATGCGGCCATGCGCTGAACCAGCTGAAGCTCCCGCGCTTGTTTGCATATGAGGTCAGCGGTGAGGAAGTTGCCTCTAACGAAATGAGCCAGCGCGGCTCCGATCCGGTCTTTTTCCCGAGGGATGACAGCGGTGTGAGGTATTGGAAGTCCCAGCGGGTGGCGAAACAGCGCAGTGACCGCAAACCAGTCGGCAAGTCCACCAACCATACCCGCCTCTGAGAACGCGCGAAGCCACTCCAGCCACGGCCAAGTTTCTTGATAGCTGCGTGCAATGACATACAGCCCCGCCATTAATGCGAGAATGCCACCGGCGGCTAGACGCATGCGTTTGAGTCGTGGGTTGGTTAATTCAGTCACGGTCCGCTAGTATCAGGTGGAATATTGTGAATAGCAACTCTGGCATGGGCCTCTCATTCTACAATTGCACCTATGAGCAGAATGTGGGACAGTCGTCTCATGAAAAACAGAATAACCCTCGCCATTCTAGCCATGTTCCTACTGGCGCCTGTCGCATCTGCAAAAATCAGGGTGCCTAGCAGTGTTCACCAGATGACCGACCTGGCGAAGGCTCAGGAAGAGGCTCAAAAAGAAGGCAAGGCTCTCGCCTTTGTTTATACTGATCCGGCATCCTCCTGAGGACCCTGTAACGCTTCCAGTTTGGAAGCCTTCAAAAAGTTGAAAAAGCACGCGGTTGTGGTCTTGCTGAATACTAAGGTGAATTCCGTGTATGATCACATATCGCCTATTGTTGGTGGCGGATTGGGCGACCCCAAGATGGGAAATTTGATTCCCAAGGCGGTGGTAGTTTCGCCAGATATGACGACCATGTATGGCTCCATTGCTTACAAGCAGATGAAAGCATCAAAGAATTTCACCGAACTGAATAAGAAGGTGGAGGCAGCCTTGGAAGGTAAACCGGCTGGAGCACAGCCTGAGCCGCAATGGTATGTCAAGGCGGGCAAGGGCAGCTTCTACAAGGGCAACATGGTGAACCTCAAAAAGAACAAGAAAAACCAGCAGATCATCGTGCTTAAAGAAAGATCGGGCAAAGTGTTAAACGTGCCTCTCGGCAAGCTGACGCCTCTGGCACAGAAGATGGCTCTTGGACAAGTGGCCGATAAAGCCGATGATAAGCCATCCGCTGCCGCCGAATTGGAAATGGAATCTTGGGAGAGTGCCAAAGGTGGCAAATCCATCAAAGCAACCTTCGTCTCATTATCTGGTGGCAAAATCACTTTGAAAAAAGACAACGGACAAGAAGTCACCTTTGATCTAACATTGCTATCCGATAAGAGCCAAAGCAGAGCCAGGGAGTTGGCTGCTAATAACTAATTCTGGTAGCTTGATATAGAAAATCAACGGGCTGGTGGAGGCGTGGATACCAGCTGAACAAGGGTCTCTAACACTCGTATTTGTTGAGAGGCTGTCATCGTGAAATACCGATCCCTGCCATCGCTCTTTGCGGTGAAATGCGTAAGCCCCTGATCTGTGACGTGAACCTGCCCCTTTTGCGACAGCCCGAAATAGTTACGATCAGGGTAAGCCGCATGAAGCACACAGGTCAGATCCCAGAGTGCATTTTCCGTGCCGGGTTTTCCGACGTAGGCGATGTAGGACTCGTGCATTAAGTTGGGTGTAGGTTTAGTAAAGTCCTCGCTAATGCTCTTCCACGGATAACGCAGAGCGGCACCTACTTCAAAGCCACTCCACAGAATTTCCGTCGGCCACTCTTTGGCGATTTTTTGTGCCGCTGGGATATCCATGATGACGTTGTATTCACGGTGATTTTTATATTTTCCATTAGGCGTGAAAGCCCCTGCCATGACTAATAGTTGACTGACTTTTTTCTTCACCAGATCTGGGCCTGAAAGTTTTGAATGGGTATCCGCTTTCGAGTCTAGCAGTTGTGCTAGGTTGGTGGAAAATCCGACTTGAATTAGCTTCACCGATCCATCCGGTTGAGCTGCCAGAGTCTTGCGAATCAAGTCTACCGCATCCGGTGCATCCAATCCTGTGTCGAGCTGACGAGGATAGACCAATTCTCCGGTGGATGACTTTTTATCAGCTAGCGCGATGTATTTTCCAATTTGAGGGGTGACGCCCTTGCGCACAGCTCCCACGGGAATATCAGGCCTGCCATAGTAGGTATTAATGACATCAATGAAGGGTGCGGACTTGATGTGATCTTTGGTGGAAGTGCAGGCGAGTAGCTTGCAGGCGCCGCGTCTTTCTAACTGATGAATCATCGCTAGGGCCATAACATCATCAACGTCGTTTCCCATATCGGTATCGAAGATGATACTGACTGGTTTTGCTTGAACCAAGGCGGCGGAAAATAGGATGAGGGAAATGAGTCGGATCATGGTGTTGTGGGTATTTGTTTTAGCCAATCATGGCCATCGGCGAAAGCTCCTGCATTGGTGGAGTTGTCCTTGAGCTGATAGTATGGCCAAGGCTTCTTGCCTTGGGCGAGGAATGGACTATGCGTTAGACTACTGTTACTAGCGGGCATGCCTTCGATGCGGTAGGATAGATTGTCACGCAGATGGATCTTAGATGGAACCTTGTTGCGCTCAGGCTGAATTTTCCTCGGAGGGCCGGATTCGGTGACGAAGACGTTGTGTTTCACTTTCCAGTCATTCAATCGTTCAGCGGCCCATGCTCCAAAGATAGGCCCAGCGCGGTCGGCCGCCTCTGCTGCTGTGACCGTGTTGTAGCTAACCGTAATATTTTCTGCGAGGCCTTCATTCATCCACACGAATGCCCGATCGATGCCCGTGACCAGATTATGATCGATTTCAACCGGTCCGTGATTCTTGCCTCCATGATGGGTGTAGACTCTGCCGTTGGGTTTTGAAATCCGGATGTAATTGTGGTCGATCCGAAGGTGGTTCCGTGGGCCTTCGACACAATAGCTGTCTTCTAACAAGTTGTGGTGGATTCGCACCGAGTATTTAAAGTTGCGATCATTGGGGTTGGCTCCTTGTCCACCCTTGGGAACCGAGATGCAGCGGGTGAGATGGTTGTGGTGGATAGCGAGGCCGTATTCATTCTCATGCGCTGACTCGATGGCGAACTCACTTTTTACATCGATCATACAATGGTGAATTTGCACATTTTCATGTCCGCTGGCCTTGTAGCCGTAGCCATATCCGGAATCCGATGTGATTCGGCAGTGCCGGATTTCCGAGTTCTTGATCCAGCGCGTCTGGATCTGCCCGTTGTGCCAGCCATGTTTTTCCAAACTGGCGTTATGGAAGGAGGAATTCTCTACGATAACGTTCTGTGAGTGCTCTATGCGCAAAGCAGCCCAACGAAAATGGCTGATGTCAAGTCGGCTCAGCTGGATACCATCAGAGCCTCTAACGCTGATTGCGCCTGTGATGGCATGATTGCTGGGCGATGATAAAATGAGATTTGTGATGCTGACATTTTTGACGTTTTGACAGTCGATTATATATCCTGATTCAGCCGTGCGAGGGTCCTTCGCCAGCGGCCATGTAGTGTTGGCAACTAATTGGGAAGTAGACTTTCCCTTGGTGGTTGTGCCACGGATTGTCATGCCGTTTTTTACCTTAGCGACTCGTCGTGCCACATGCTTTCCAGAAGTCAGAATGATGGTGTCATTCTCACTCGCGCGATCGCAGGCATACGCAAGTGTAGCCCATGCAGAATTCAGACTTTTACCATCTTGTTGATCTTCATCGCTTCCTTGCGGGGAAACATAGAATGTCGCGGCAGAGAGCGCGCCATGAAAAAGGATACCGATGAGAGCGGGCAGGAGAGTTGAATTCATCGCTATAATTACTCCGGAGGGCCTAAACCTCTATCAATCAAATCACTCACGGACAGGTCGCTACCTCCTCGGGTGTCAGCATTCGGTAATCGCCAGGCTTTAATGCGGGATCCAATTTGATCTCACCCATGCGCTCGCGGTGTAATGAGGTCACTTTGTTTCCAACAGCATGAAACATCCTTTTCACCTGATGATAGCGCCCTTCGTAAATGGTCAGCCGTGCTTGGTGGGCACTGAGAATTTCCAGATCAGCGGGGGCGGTAGTGAGGTCTTCGTAGGCGAAGTAGATACCTGCAGCGAAATGATCGTGTGTTTCCTCGGTGATCGGTTCAGCAGTTTCTACGAGGTAAACTTTGGGCACGTTCTCCTTCGGTTCGGTGAGTCGGCGAGACCACTTACCGTCGTTTGTTAGGATGAGCAGCCCAGTGCTGGCGCGATCCAGTCTGCCTGCAATATGCAGCGTCTCCGGCACATCGATTAGCTCCATCACAGTCGGATGTTCGGGGTCTGTGGTGGCGCTGAGGTAGCCTGCCGGTTTGTTGAGCATGACATAGCAGGCGGTATCATCGCGCAGGAGTTCACCATCTAACATGACCTTGGTGAAATCGCCGATTTCTCGCTGAGTGTCCTTTTCTATCTCACCTTCCACCCGGACACGGCCTGACGCCAAGATTCGCCGAATCTCCCTACGACCGTGGTCGGAGTGATGAAACAGAAAGCGATCGAGCCTCATGAGCGGTGAGATTACAGCAGACTGGACGAATGAAAATCTCATATCTTGACGGATCTTGGTTGCCCATGAAGAATGCTAGTTATGAAAAAATTACTGACCCTCATATTATCAGCAGCTGTGATCGGGCTTGTTCATGCCGATCCACTGAAGAAGGACCCGGTCGAAAAGGGACTGCGCGAAGCTTATGATCTCTACAAAAAAAGGAACTACGGCGAGGTCAGCGATAAGCTGCGAGAGTTATTGAAGCTGCTAGATGAGAAAAACCAGAAACGTGCCGAGGTTGTCTTGCCTGAGGAGGTCGAGAGTTGGAAGGGTGGTGATTTAGTGCGTGAAAACTTGGATGCTCTCGGCGGTGGCCTCTCGGTGAAACGCCATTATAAGAACGAGCGAAAAAACATCTCGGTAAAACTCATCAAGGACTCGCCAATCGCTGATAACATTATGAAGCTGCTCACGAACGATGACTTAGTGGCATTGAGTAAAAGGAAAACCCACACGGTCTCCGGCATACGAGCCGTGATGGAGAATCCGCGAAAGCTGCAAATGGTGATCGGCGATGAAATTCTCTTGGAGGTGGTGGGTGACAAGGACACGGATGAGCAAGACGTGGTAGGGTTTACTAGAAAACTCGATATCAACTTGATGAAAAAGATGAAGTAAAGCTAGGGTGTGGAGGTCGTTTGTTTCCTAACAACACAATAACGTATGAAATACATCCACATCACCGCTCTCTGTCTTAGTCTGGCATCCTTCTCCTGTGCTCCTACACCAGCCGAGAAGCCTGAGGCTGCTCGGTCAACAGCCGCCACGACAGGAATCACCCCAGTCAGTCATACCGTGACAGGGAAGCTTGAGGTGATGAAGTTCACGTCCTCTGGCAAGGAGGTCATTGTCACTCTACAGTGGCGTGATTACTCCAACATCATTGATCCCCAAGTGCCTAAGTGGTACGGCGACATGGGACGTCCGCCCGCGAAATACGTCGTCAAGAGTCTGACAGTCTCGGTAGACGGTAAAGGAATTGTCATTCCAGAGGCCAACTACCGCTATCTGGCCTCGCAATGGATGAATGATGTCAAGCACCTCGGCGTTTACAAAAGTGGCAACAATCTCAACATCTATGTCAATGTAGGGGACGGAGCAGCTGGCTGGACGGCGAGCTACGTGATCAACCCGGCGGCAGGCACTCTTGTATCCCATCAGGTCATTGATGGTCCCGAATTTCACAATCAATTCGCCCCATGATGCGCGAGCCGACAGCTTTCGAGCAGCGTGTTTACGATCTGTTAAACCGCATCCCTAAGGGAAAGGTGGTGACCTACAAGGAGATGGCACATGCACTTGATTGCGGATCGGCCCAAGCAATAGGCCAAGCCCTGAAAAGAAATCCCTACGCCCCCGAGGTGCCCTGTCACCGTGTGATCAAGACCGATGGCAATATCGGCGGCTATTCCGGAGAAACAGGAGGAGCCAAGTTGCGTAAAAAACTAAAGCTGTTAGCCAGCGAAGGGGTGAAGTTTGATAGTGGCGGCTCGCTTGTTAGTCAGGATGTAGTGTATCGGTTTAGTGATGAGTCATGATGATACAGTGATCCGGACCAGCTTTGGTCAAAAACTGGCTGGTCGCCTTGCCTTGCTTTTCGGGGCTACGATGCAGCTAATCGCGGCATTCGGTTTCATTCTCTCACTGGTTGCGGGAATCATGTGGCTGGTTCTGAATGAAGATATGGTGGAAATCCTACCTTTCCTAGTGTTGTTGGCACTGAGCGTGGTCATGCATGTTTCTGGGCAAGTCATGATCTACACGGGAGATTATTTATTGGGCAAAACCAGAGGCTTGGGGGAGAGGGCTCTACTGCTGATGTGCTCACGATACATTGTTAGGGATATTAGCCGTGTCATGGCGGCGATTCTTTTCCTCTTGGCTGCAACGGCTCTCGCTGGTGGACGTATGGCGGAAATGGTGGTGCTCGCTGTGCTGTGTGGCGGATGCGGCTATTTGATATGGTGGGTGAACAAATTGCCCAGAGCAATGTCACAACCTTAGTGGAAAATATGCTAGAGAGACCTCAATACGAGCCTGAGAGGCATACCACCAAGGGGCAGCAGTTGGCAGGTGTGATGCTGATCGTGCCCGCATTGGTGGTATCGATGTTAGGTTTGGGGTTAGTCGCTACAGGTGCGGTGGGAGTTGCTCAGGTGTTGTTGGTGTCGGATGTAGATCCGTTGCAAAGCAAGGGAATCTATGGACGTATTCCCACATCAATCTTGTTAGGCGCTGCCGGTCTCGCAGTGATTGCCCTTTCATCGGCCATGATGATGATGGGGCAAATCATTTCAGGGAGGAAACGGCGGGTGAAGCCCGACCAGTTGCCTTGGTTGGTAGGTTACATCGCGATGAGAGACACTACGGCAGTGCTGTGGTTTGTGATGCTGGTGGTCACCTTGGTATGTTTGCTGGGACAATACTGGCTAGGTTCACTGTGCGTGATACTTGTCTTGGGCGTTGCTTGGGCCTCGATGGTAGCATGTAATCGAAAGATGGCCGAGATTGAGAAGGTCGATCCACCCGGCCGACTCTCTGCAAGAGGATAACGAAAGCAATAAACCCCGCCTCAGCCAGAGCCAAGACGGGGTTGTTTGTGTTATGGGAGATTACCTTCTCCGTTTTCTTTCTCTGCCACCTGAATCAGGTTTATTTCGATCCCGAAGTTCGGGAACCTCAGCCGCTCCGTCGACCAGAAAGACATTGTCACTGATTTCGTCTTCGATTTCCGTATTGCGACGGATGATCACGGCTAACGTTTGCTGCTCGATGAATTCGATCATTTCCGGTGTCATGGAGTGCTTGTAATAGAAGCGGTCGCCATCGCGGAGCCGGATGAATTGGTCTCGAAGGATCTTATGAAATACCGGACCGACCATGGCTTCTGGCACCGCAGGTTCGCAGAGTCCGGTTATCCAGAGATCGAGGTCTTCAGGAGTTTCATAAGCGTTTTCTAGTCGTTCAGCGGCATCGTGAGAAATGTCCTCGTAGCGGCGCACCGGTGGCATCTTGAGTTTTTCACGGGCATCGTTGTAGGAGACTAATCCGTGGTCACGTCCACGCTGAATGTTCAGCGATGCGAGATCCAGTCCACCGGAGCCGGGAGGTCCGAACAGGAAGTTTCGAAGCTCATCCACAATCATGTGATCGAGTTCTTGGCACTGCTGACTGGCGAGGCCTCGCAGGGTGGCAGCGATACCTTCTTCTTCCGTGGCGGCGGGATTGAAAAAGGCCCCCGCTAACGAGAGACTGCCGGCTTCGATTTCATTCCCGTCCGCATCAAGTCTGAGAAGATCGGGAGAAATCAAGGTATGCCCAACTCGGTAGGAAGCACCGCCGAACTCGTTGGAAATATCCGCCCGAACTTCTGGTTTGTATCCATCATAGGGAGGAATAGCTCGTGGTCCTAACAGGATAGGAAGAAATTCGCGGTAGGTGATCGCCTGCATCTCAGCGGCGACAATTTTCCGGGCAAATTGATAGACCTCTTCGTCAGTCGCATCAGGATTTTCTTCGGCGTATTTTCCAGCCCAGTGGTTATGCTCACGGACAAATAGTGTGTGCAGAGCGGTCAGTCCTACTTGTTCGTTGGCGCGGACATCACCTGCGAGGAAGTATTCCGCGCCATCGCCGGCGTTTTCAAATCCACCCAGGTTGTAGGGCAAGAGATCGCCATGGTCGGATGGCGTGGTGTTGAGTTTACCGCTGCCATCATTGCGTCTGAGTGCGGTTGCTCGGACATCGTCTGAGCCGTAGACCTGTGAGGCATCGATGTAGGCAGTGATCGCGTTGATCTGCTCACGAATCCCATCGACTTCCTCGTAGAGCGATCTGTTCAGAGGGATGTATGCCTCGCCTGTTCCTGCAGGGTCGAACCATGGATCGCCGGCTGGCACAGAGATGTTGAATTCTTCTGCAGGATCCACGGTGGGAGTCTCCACGATATCGTGGTCAAGGAATTGACCCCACTGCCAGAGGAAATCACTTGCGCCACGTTTGTTGAGAATGGATTCCGACTGGGCGGCTACCGCATTGCTGATTTCACGCGCGCTTGGGCGTTCAGCTCCTGCTGGTGAGTTTGCGCCGTCGGCATAGGCATTGCCAAACAGGCGGATCACCGGTTGATGGGCGGCACCCCAGAGAAGGTTCCTAAGGTTATTGCCACTGCCGTCGATGGTGCGAACTTCTTGGGTTCCTTTTTCCGGGTTGCGTGCCTCACGTTCTCTAACATTCTGTTCGGGTGCATCCGGTCTTTTCATGGAGCGAGGGATGATAGGTGGACGGCGGTGTTTTTCTTTGTCGGCAGCTTCCTCTTGTGCGCTTACTGTAGCAAGGCCAGAGAGAAGCAGCAGGATTGTAGTTTTTGTTTTCATCATCTTTGCTGGTTTGAGTTGGCCGTAGGACCGAAGACTTCGGTCTTTTTCTGGTCTGGCCTAAACATGGGGCTTCTTTGTTAAGCGATGATTTCAAATCCGCACGATATGGTTAAGATTGTGTTAATCAGAAGGATCGTGAAAGTAGGGCTTCTGTAAGTCTGCTCGACCGTGAATGTTAAGATTCTGTAAATAGAATGGCCGAATGACCATTGAAGCTGCTAAATTCTTTGCCTGTAAAAAATGAATCCTGACCAGCAACGCAAACTTCTCGTAGTGGATGATGACCGTAAACTTTGCGCGCTCATTCGAGATTATCTAACGCCCCTAGGTTATGATGTGTCGATGGAGCACTCCGGGGTAGCCGGACTGAAAGCGGCACAAGCCGGTGACTATGATGTCGTCATGTTAGATGTGATGATGCCAGAGATGGACGGCTTCGAAGTGCTCAAGGAACTACGGAAAACATCCAATATCCCTGTGTTAATGTTAACTGCAATGGGTGAGGAAGCCGATCGCATTGTCGGTTTGGAACTCGGGGCGGATGATTATTTACCCAAAACATTTTCCACTCGCGAACTTCTTGCTCGGCTGCGGGCTGTGATGCGCAGGTCCACCGCGACCAATAACCAGGTCGTCGAAAAAGAAATCGATTATGCGGTCAATGGTCTCCGTCTCAATGAAGGTATTCACTCAGTTATGTTAGATGGCGAGCCCCTGAATCTCACTGCACTTGAATTTGCAATCCTCGCAGCATTGATGCGTTCACGTGGCCGGGTGAAAACCCGCGAGCAGCTGCTGGATGATGTCTCGGAAAGGAAGTTCGATGTCTTTGACCGCTCCATCGATGTCCACATGTCCGCCCTGCGCAAGAAGTTGGGAGATAATGCCGCCAACCCACGATTCATTCGCACGATCCGCGGTGTGGGCTACCAGTTAATTTTTTCTGAGGGAGAACACGATCAATGAAGCGGAGCATGCCATTGTATGTGCGCATCATGCTGTTCCTGTTTTTGAACCTAGCTGTGGCAGTGCTGCTACTGAGTTGGGTGCTAAAGACATATTACGGAATCGGTAAGGAGGATATTATTGCCAATACCGTGGAGGCACGCATGAGTGGGATGACGCAGCTGCTGATACCCGCATTGAATGGTGCGGAGAAATCCGAGTGGGAAAGTATTTTGGAGCAAACCGGTCGATCCAACGGAGTCGAACTGGCGATCTATCGTCCGGATGGATCAAAACGTCATGCCGGAAGCGAGAGGGCTTTGCCTCAGGAAATTACAGTATTTTTAGAACAAAAATTTCCACGTCCTGATCGCAGGTCGGGCCGTGAACCTCGAGGGGGCGATGGTCCGCCACCTAACCGACCATTTGATCCGCTGATGGATGATGGTCCCGAGGGGCGTCCAGGCCCTCCGCCTAGACGGCCCGAAGGTAACCGGCCAAGACGCCACCCTGTCAAAGAAGGCATGGCAGAGGTCGAGATGATCGGGAAATACGGATCTCCCAAACAAGACATCGCAGTGGTGCATTTCTGGATCAAAGCTCGGGAAAATGAACCCAATGATCTAATGTTAATTGTCTGGAAACTTGATGGGGCAAGTCCCTTGTTTTTTTCGTGGAAGCCTTTGTTTTATTGTTTTCTAGGTCTGTTAGTAATCACCGCGATTCTGTGGGTGCCCTTTGTTACCCGTCTCACAAGGAGGTTGGGAATTTTGACTCAAGGTGCCGAATCGATTTCGGAGGGGAACTTTGAAATCGATGTGGCCAGTGACCGGAGTGATGAACTCGGAAGATTAAGCCGATCCATTCAGCGCATGGCGATACGACTGGACGATTACGTCGCGGGCCAGAAACGTTTCCTCGGAGATATAGCACACGAACTTTGTTCTCCCCTGGTAAGAATTCGCATGGGGATGGGGGTATTAGAGCACCAGCTCGAAAAAGAGGAACTCTCAAAACTAGCCAATATTAATGAGGAGGTGGAGGAACTATCGCAATTAGTGAACGAGTTGTTAGATTTCTCCAAAGCCTCAATGAAGCAGGACACCTTGGAACTCGAAAGCGTCGATCTGAGGCAATTATGCGAGTTGGTAGTATCACGCGAGGGCGTAGGCGCTGATGTCAGCATCGATGTGCCCGAGGAATTGGTTCTCAAGAGTAGACACGATCTGCTCCGCCGCGCCATCGGAAACCTAGTGCGCAATGCTGTGCGCTATGCCGGTAAGGAAGGCGATATCCAAGTCAGAGCCGCGACTCTGGGCGACAGCGTGTCGATCACGGTGGAGGATAAGGGGCCTGGCTTACCTGAGTCCTGGCTGGAAAAGGTATTCGAACCCTTTTCCAGGCCTGACGAAGCACGGGCGCGTGAGGCCGGTGGCAGCGGGCTGGGCATGGCGATTGCCAAGACGTGCATCACCAGCCTCGGCGGAGAAATTCATTGTGAGAACAGAAAATCCGGCGGCCTGCGCGTGGTGATCCGGTTGCCACATGAGTAAACTGGGGTGATTGGCCATTTCCAGTTTCGGTTCGATGCGGCGAGCCTTGAAGCATTTCGTGGGCACAAAAAAACCGACCTCCAGTGAGTGGAGGTCAGTTTGTGAGAATGATGCAAGTGGTTTAGTTATTTGCGACGTCGCAGGACCATTGCGAGTCCACCGAGGCCGAGGAGGGCTGTAGTGCTTGGCTCTGGGACAGCTTCTACGTTTGCAAAAATAGCGTAGGCATCTGCAGCGGACGCTGTGTCGATCACGATACCTTGAATTTCGGTTCCAGCCGTGACGCCGAGATCGGTAAGGTCGAAACCAAAGCCGGCTACGGGTCGACCAGTGAGGGGGGTGCCACTGTTGTTGAGAACCCCAGTGCCTCCGGATATATCAGACCCGAAGTCAGCTGGCGTGAATGTCAGTCCTGAACTCAATGTGCCATTGGCCAAAACGGCATAAATGGTTCCGCTGTCATTTCCTCCGTCTTCAAAGAAGAAAAAGTCCAAACCGGCATCGTTGTCCGTGACATTCGATGCAAAGCTCAGTGAATAATCTCCAAAGGTAAAGCTCACAGAGCCCGCAACGCCTGTGAGAACGCTGTTGTCGTCCAACTCGCTGTGAGTGGAGTTGCCAGGGAAGGAGGGGCTGCCTGGATTAAATGCTCCGGCTCCGTATGCACGGACGATACCCGAAGTAACGTCAACTGTGCCAGCTGCCGTCGTGACCTGAGCCACATTCGATAAGCTATCTACAGATGTCACAGCGGTGAGAGCGGCCTGCGACACGGATGTCAGACAGCCGACTAAAACAGTCGAATAGAGGGATGTTTTTTTCATAGTTTGTGATGTTAGGTGGCGCGATTTTTCATCCTGCTTTGGTTCGTGAGGACGGGTCTGCTTTCCAGAGTGTCCTCAGGAGTAGAAGTAACACAAAAAAAATGTGATTTTTTAGCGGTAGATCAGCTGAGCGGTGACGGTGGCGTCCTGATCGGAGACAAAACGGATCCAGTAGGCTTGGAAGGCTTGGGGAAATTCGTGACCGATGAGGTGGTTTGTTTCGAGTTCAAAGGTCTTGTAGTCCACCCAATGGCCGGTGCCGGTGATGTCGATCTGGGCGGTGACTTTTGAGTTTTTGTTGGAGCGGAGTTGCAGCGTTTTTTTGTCGTATCCAGTCATCAGGTAAGGATCGGATGCTTGTCCGGATTTGACGCTGGTGCCGAACCATGGGCCGCCTTTACCGCGGGGTTTGCCGAGTTTCCAGATGTCATCGATGGTTCCTGCCCAGAGGGCGGTTTTGCCGTCGTCTGAGGTGATGATGTGTTTGTTGTCGGTTTTCTCCGTCGAGATGCCGGAGATGATGAGCAGTCCGCGGTAGGAGCAGAAGTCGTGCACGTTTCGGTTGTGAGTGCTGA
The DNA here is from genome assembly GCF_042849255.1 of Oceaniferula spumae. GTDB lineage: Bacteria > Verrucomicrobiota > Verrucomicrobiia > Verrucomicrobiales > Akkermansiaceae > Oceaniferula > Oceaniferula spumae. Next base: position 2,230,867 of record NZ_AP026866.1, on the reverse strand, counting down.
TGGCGCGGAGTTTGGAGATGCCTCCGGCGTTGCGTGCAGGGAGCTCATAGAAGGTGCCGTTGGCATTGAGTAGGTCGCGCTCGGTGGCGACTTCGCGGGCGATGCGGGAGGATCCGAGCGGGTGTTTCTCATCGATCTCGCCCTTGGGAAGACGCCAGCGTTTTCCCTGTTCATCGGTGTAGATGACGGATGCCTGATCGATGCCCAGAGCGGCGGTGGGGATCTTGGTGTGGGCCTTGGTGAAGCTGTGCGTCTTGGGGTCGTCGGTTAGTTTCAAGGTGAGATCGGCGCCCATTTCGTAGTAGCCGATGTCTTTGCCGTTTTGATCGACGGCGGCAAATGAGAGGCTGCGTTTGTTGCCGTCACGTGCGCGGACGAGGCCGCCTGTTAGGGGTTTTCCTTGTTCGGCCAGGCCGTTGAAAATGGCATCGGCTTCGGCGGTGCGGGTGTCGTTATTCCGGTAGGTGAATTCGGCGGTGGCATTGGGGAGATCTTTGTCGCTGGTAATGCGAACCCATACGCCTGTTTCCTGGGGCGAGATTTCGGTGAAGACAGGTTTGTTAGGTTCTGCCTGAATGTCTCTGAGCTTGGACCATGTGCCGTCGCCTTTTTTGTCAACTTCGAGGGTGAAGGTGACTGTTTCCTTTGCGTCGTGGGTGAGGTGGAGACCGCGTTGATCGTAGCCGCTGAAGAGGTAGGGATCTGATGGGGTGTTGGCGTTTACAGCTTCTTTTTCCCAGACTGAACCTCTGCCGATGAGTGGTCCGAAGTGATCTAACTGATCTGGATTTACGAACCAGAGATTGGACTGTGACTGAGGGGCGGCGATTTCGCCTTTGGCTTTGCGTTTGTTCAGGAACTCGGCTTTGGCGGTGTCGTCACAGCCGAAAACGATCTGATCGTTCCAGCGGCAGAAATCGCCGATAACTTTGAGGTAGTTGCTGCGAGGGGCGATACCTGCTGAGGTGTTAGCGGTGAAGGTTTTTGGGAATTTCCAGAAGGTTCCGTGCATGGTCATGAGGTAGTCGCCCTCGCCGATCTCGCGGATGCGTGGCCACTCGGTGTTCCAGCCGTGGGCGCCATCGTAGGAGTGTGAACCTTTGGGCAGGCGGAAAAACGACCAGCCTGTCTGGGCATCGCGAACGCCCATGATGAGGGATTTGTAGTCCCAGCCGACAGCCCAGATGGCATCGGTGGCAGGGTTGGAATTACCATGGATCCCTCCAGGTCCAGTGACCTCGGTGAACTGATTGCGGCGGACGATTTTCCAAGCATCGGACTTGCCATCCCACTCGGCGAGAACACCAGAGGGGATTTCGGGTCGGGTCTTAGCAGCGGTGCCGTGTTCGCCATTGTTAGCATACACGTAAACTCCTTGGCCAGAGTAGAAGCCCTTGCCGTGGTAGCCGGGGAGATTGGCTTTGCGTGGGCTTTTTTTCGTTTGTTCATCGCCCCAGAGTTCGGTGGATTTGAGGGTTTTGACATCCACTTCGTAAATGCCTTCCTCCATGGTGGCGAAGAGAATTTTTTCGGCTGGGTTCGTGAGATGGCGTGCGAGTCCGGTGTGACGGCCAAACATTTGAGAATAAGGAATGGCGCGGACATTGCGTTTGGCATCGATCGCATAAGGTCCGATGAATAGTTGGTTCGATTCCTTGTGGATCATCCGGTTGGCGGGGGTGCCGCCGATGGATTCGGGCCTGATGGTCAGTTTGAGATCGGGCGTGATCTCGTAGAGTTTGTCTGAAGATCCCTTGGGCTTGTGCGGTGCGTATGTGATAACCCAAAGCCGATCAGCCCATGGCACAACCGCGCCGGTGCCGCACTCGTTCTCATCATTAAACATGGTGAGGTGGGGATAAATGCCGGAGAGCTGCTTGGGGGCAGCTGTGGCGGTGATGATGAAACTGGAAACAGCGAGGGCGAGACAGGATGTTAGGCGCATAGAGATGATTGGTTGGTGAAATGGATATGGGTAAACTTTTTGTGAGTTGCGTGTGTAAATCTGAATGTCTTACCTGCCCAGGGCTACCACATGTTTCTGAAAACTTTTCGGTGAATATCATCATTTCGATGACTGAATTCCTGAAAAGTAGCCGATTTTTGTATAACTTGTGTTACTTCTGCGGTTTGGTTACATCTCATAATGTCGATGAAGAGCTCCGAACAAGATCTGGATGCCATCAAGCGAAGCCAGTCAGGTGATCTGAATGCGTTTGGTGAGCTGGTGCGTGCCAACGAAGGTTGGCTTCGTGGCTGGCTGCGCTCTCAGTTGAGCGACTGGACCGCGGCCGATGATCTGGCACAGGATACCTTTGTCACCGCCTTTCAGAAAATACGTGATTTCCAAGGCGAGGGTAGCTTTGAGGCGTGGTTGAGAACAATTGGCCACAACCATTTTCGAAACTACATCCGGAAAAAACGCGAGAATTACATCGGTGGAGATTTAGAACTTCAGGCACTTTTGACAACAGATGATACCGATGACTCGAACCATGGCAATGCCTCCCTCGAAGCTCTGCGCGATTGTCTTGCTCTGGTGAAAGCACCCGCTCGCAAGCTGCTCAATGATCGTTACACCGATGGGAAAACTTTACGTGAGATTGCCCAGGAAACAGGCGCCAACTATTCAGCCCTGACGATGAAAGTCCACCGGCTGCGACAGTCACTGGCGGAATGCATCGAAGCGAAGTTAGAAAAATCAGCGACATGAATGAAGAAAAACGAGTGCTCGAATTGATGGCGATCTTTCAAGACGGCGATGCGACCGAGAGCCAGATCGCCGAACTGAAAGACTTGCTCAAGGAGGATGAAGCGCTGCTGGCATTGGCCCGCAAACAAGCTTCGCTTCATGCCCAGCTGAGCATTGTTCTGGAGAACGAGTTTGCAGCCGAGCGCCGGAGGATGAAGTTCATTTCCGCCGTGAAGGAATCTGACACCGACCAATTTGTCCAAGGTGTCAAAGCGCGGTTGACCCGCCGCCGTTGGTTCTCGCGTATGGCAGCTGTCGCAGCTGCTTTACTGATCGGATTTGGTGCGGCCATTTACTTCTCTAACCAAGTCCAACCAGATGCAATCATGGCCACCGTTGACCGGGTGGAAGGTGTTCAATGGCATGGTGATTTACTACAGCAGGGCGAGCAACTTGCCGTCGGCCAGTCAGTGAAAATTGACAAAGGTTTGTTAGAAATGGATCTTGATGGCAGGGGCCGCCTCATTGTCGAAGGGCCGGCGCACATCGATTTTCCTGAGTCAGGAAAGGCGGTGCTTCATCAAGGTCGCATCGTCATGCGCGCGACGGAAAAAGGCCACGGCTATCGTGTGGAAACCCCACAAGGAAGTATCGTTGATCTGGGCACGGAGTTCGGAGTATCTGTCGGTCAGGATGGCATCGTGGAAACCCACGTGATCGAGGGCTCCGTTGAAGCGATTCCTACACGTGGGAAATCGGTCACCCTGCTGCAGAATAAAGCGATGCGATTAGCCTCCGACGGTGGCCATGCCATCGATGCAGACGCAGGGAAGTTTTACACTCAAATGCCACCCGAGCATCAGGAGACAGTAAAGTCCATCCACTGGAGTTTTAACGAAACCTCAGGCAATGTCGCCCGCGCAACTGGCGAACTGGCAGATGCTGGCGATGTGCAGCCGGACATGGTGTTTTACGCAGATGGCGAAGGTAAGGCCCCGGAGAGGGTGAAAGGAATGTTAGGCGGTGCGCTGAGTTTCGACGGTGTCGGAGCTTACGCAGAAAGCGGCTATCGGGGCATCGAGGGAGGGAAGCCGCGCAGTGTTTGTTTCTGGCTCAAGGTGCCTGAGGATTTTGTGCTGACTCAGGGATTCGGCATTGTCTCCTGGGGTCGTCTCAAGCATTGGGGCGAAGTCTGGCAAGTCTCGGTAAACCCGCTTGCTGATCACGGACCGATCGGTCGGCTGCGTCTTGGCTCGCACGGTGGCCAAGTGGTGGGCTCGACAGATTTACGCGATGGAAAGTGGCATCACATCGGCGTGGTCATGTATGGCGGCTCCCAACCCAACGTCGGCACCCATGTGATCCTCTATGTCGACGGCGTGCAGGAACGTGTCTCACGCAGAGCCTTGCAAGAGGTGCGCACAGAAATTGAACAAGCGGAACACGGCGTCTGGCTGGGGAGAAACACATCATTCAAGAAACACCAAGAACGTAACGCGCAAGGTAAATTCTTCCGTGGCGGACTTGATGAACTCTACATCTTCGATGCCGCACTGAGCCAAGCCGAGCTCCTGCAAATCATGGAAAGCGGCTCGCCTGATCGGTAGACCCGCTATTTGGAAGGCGATGTTGTTAGGTTTGCTTCCTGATAGTCGGAGCTAACAGTGAGTTTGTCACTATGAACATTGATGAACCAAGCCGTGCTGCCTTTCGGAAGCTCTGCCTGGGCAATCCATTTTCCGTCTTTTTTCTCCAAAGATGCAGAGCTTTCGATCCATTCACGGTTACCGGTGATGCCTGTGTCGGTAGTGGATATCAGAGTGGCAGTCTGCAGCGGTTTTGATGACTCAAAGGTGGCGCTGAAGGTTCGGCCATCACGCTTGACCGAGGTCTGTCGGCACCATGCCTTGCCATCGCGCACGATGCTATCGGCAAAGGCATAGCTGTCCGGTTTTTTCCATGGCGGCCCGTGACCGTGGCCCATTTTTGGAATCAAGCTGACCATGTAAGGCCCTTTGACCGCGCCGTAATTCATCGCGAATTTGTCCATGGGAAAGTGCTTATCACCAGGCCAAGAAAACCACAGGGTGGGCATCGTCGCCCTGTTGAGGCGGAGCATGGGATCCCAGACTTGTTTGTATGTCGGATTGTTTCCAAGGGCCCTGCCGTATTGATTCTCAACCGTAGCAAGGTTGCCGCAACCGTAGGTGGGGATGGCAAAGGCAAAGCGCTGATCGATGCCAATCACCGTGCTGGTGATCACACCACCCCAAGAAATTCCCATCAGTCCCACTTTGCTGCCATCCACCTCAGGGAGCGATCGCAGCAAGGAGTTGGCGAGAATGGTATCGGCTACAGCGTGATACATCCACTGCTCTTTCAGTGGCACGTTAGAGTCTCCATAGATGCCTTGGCGCGTCGGGCCTGGCCACTTGTGTCGCTGCCAGTATGCACCTTCCTTGCGCTCGCCTTTTGGCCTGCGGTCGATCTGGCCTTCCACTGCAATGCTGATCGCGGCGTAGCCTTTGTCATTCCACATTTGGACCCAATTCTTGAACGCCGTGCCACCGCCACCATGCACCAGCACAATCCCCGGCACCTTGCCCTCGGTCTTGGCTGGCAAGCCTAACCACGCAAATACCTTGGTAGGTTTACCTTTCCAATCCAGAGCATCAAAGTAGATAGCGCGCAGTTGTGGGGTAGAATCAAAACCCTCCGCCGCCTGCATCTTCGGCACCGCCGTGAGTTGGTCTAACTGCTCAATCTGCTTACGATCAGCTGCCAGTGATGTTTCATCTGCTATCAATGGAGCAGCACCGGAGATGACACAGAGTGCGAGAGTGGTGAGGGTTTTTAGACGGGACAACTTCATAGTCTTCATTAAATAGGACATCGCCCCATCTGAACATCTTTTAGGTCGAATTCGATAATGACAGTATTTTACCTGACTTTTGCAAGTAGTTCGCGTTAAGTCACGTAGTTGTTTTACCGTAGCCATGTCATTTCATACCAACACCACCTCCCGCCGCTCATTTCTTCGACTAGGGGGCTCTGTTTTGGCACTGCCCTTTCTGGAAACCTTCGCTGGTGCAAAAGCATCTCAGGCAGCCCCGGCCAAGCGCATGATCTTTCTCGGCGGCGGCTTCGGATTTACCAAAGATACATTCTATCCGAAAAAAGCCGGTAGGTTCGCCGAAATCGGCATGACCGAGGGACTGGCACCGCTCGCTCGGCATAAAAATGACATCACCATGGTGAGCAATCTCACCAATCACGGCGCGACCGATCCACACGGCGGCAGTGTGTCCTACCTCACAGGGGCCAACGTAGCCGGCACACCAGGCAAGCGCTTTCACAACTCCATTTCCTGCGATCAACTTGCCGCCGAACACCTCGGCAAAGATACCCGCTATTCCTCTCTGATTCTTTCTGCGGATGAACCCGATGGTGGCCAGAACTCCGGTCACGGTGCCGGCCTCTCGCTGGCATGGGATGCGTCCGGAAAACCCATGCCGGGCATCAATCGCCCCCTCGACCTTTACCGCCAGCTGTTCGCAAACCCAGGCGACTCACGAACCGAGCTGAATGATCGGCTGAAGAAAAAACAAAGCATTCTCGATCTCGTCCGCATCAATGGCGGCAATATGAAACGCACCCTGAGCAAAAGCGATCAGGAGAAACTCGATGAGTATTTCACCGGTGTGAGACAGGTGGAAAAAGGTCTCGAGCGCCAGGCGAAATGGGCCGACATCCCCAAGCCAAAAGCTCCCTTTGACGCTCCGTTAGAAGGTCTGACCGGGGAAAAAGCGATCCACCTGATGTATGATATGATCATCGTCGCCCTGCAGACTGGCATGACCAACGTCGTCAGCTACCGCCAGCCGGTTTGCTCGCTGCTAGTCGGCATGGGTATCAAGCTGAAAGCGCACTCACTCAGCCACTACGGATTTTCCGAGCCACGGATTGTAGCCTCCCGAGAACGAGACAAAAAATGCTCCGCGCTATTTGCCCACTTCATCGATCGGCTTAAGGAAGCCAAGGACTCCGATGGCAGCCGCCTGTTCGATAACTGCATCGTCAGCTACGGCTCGAACCTGCGCAGTGGCCATGAACTCAAGAATGTTCCCGCCATCATTACCGGTGGGGGTGCCAAGGATATCAAACATGGACGCCACGTCGTGCTGCCGGAAAAAGACACACCTCTCGCAAACTACTGGCTCACCCTCATGCAGCAGGCGGGGGTTAAGAGCGATCGGTTCAGCCACAGCACGGGTATTGTTCCTGAGTTGTTAGGGTAGGAGAGAACAGCCTGAGCTTTTCACGAAGATGAAATGGTATCTCTCCATCGCCGCCGTCGCTTTGCCAGCCGTGATCGCCGCCACCGCATGGCAGGCCGAAGCTGAGCCGGCGGACACCGCGAAAAAGGTGGTCCCCGAGAGCACCATCGTCCCCAGGGAGAAAATCGAACCGTTTCTGACGGAATATTGCATCAAGTGCCACGGCCCCGACAAACAGAAGGGCCAGCTCCGTTTTGACCAGATCAACTGGGCGATCAGCGACAACGATACCGCCCAACGCTGGCAAGATGTGTTAGATCAGCTCAATGGAGGCGACATGCCACCGTGGGACGAAGAGCAGCCACCTAACAAGGAAATGGCGGATATCCTCGAGGCACTAACAGGTTCCGTAGTCACCGCTCGCAAACGACTCACCGACCACGGCGGCGAGATCAAGATGCGCCGACTCAACAAGCGCGAATACTCGAACACCATTCACGACCTCTTTGGTTTCCATATCGATCTCAACGAAATTCCCAGCGACGGTGAAATTGTCACCTATGACACCGTAGGAGCAGAGCAATTTTTCACCTCGGCCCATTTTGAAGAATACTTGGAGCTAGGTCGGAAAATCTCCACCACCGCATTCAGTACGAACACCCGGCCATACCTGAAAGCAAAGACAAAGCGAATCCAGCCAGAGGATGATATTCATCCCAAGAAACGTGCCGAACTCGCCAAGCGTGAGCGGCAGAAAGCCATGATCAAAGCCGGTAAGTCATGGAAGGAAGCAGGCTTCAAAGACGAGGGCGAAAAGGAAATCCTCTTCAGGCAGTGGGACGGTCGCGTCGAGCTGCCACGCAATTATTTTAAATACCCGAAAGTCGACACGGGAGTTTACATCTCTAACGTCGCCAAGTGGGCATCGATCAACCAGCACACAGACATCCGTGGAGAATACATCGCCAAGGTCCATGGCGGCGTGATCGGCAAGCCGCACGAGCTAAGGCGGATCCTGCGCCTCTGGGATGGTCGGCGCATTCACGGCACACTCAAGATGGCGGGCACTCTGGACCAGCCATCCACGGTTTCCTTGCGCATCCGTCAGCCGATGGGTCAGCGTTTACTTTCCGTGCGAGTCAACGAGAACCAACCGGATATCACCAGACTATCAAGGCGCTATCTCAAGCAGCTGGGAGTCGAGGGGGATCAGACCGATCCGAGTGCCGCCATTTGGATCGATTGGTTAGAGCTCGAAGGCCCCTTCTATCCTAATGACCGTCCACAGCTGGAACATATCCTCTACCCAGGCAAATCTACCGGCGGACCGAGCAAGTACGTCAACAATGACAAAAATGCCCGCGAGTTCATCGAGAAATTCACCACCGTCGCATTCCGCAGGAACAAACCAACGGCAGATTTCCTCGATGGCCTACACAAAAACTTCCAAGAGAACCGAGCCGCCGGAATGAAATACAATGAAGCCATGGCAGAAGTCATGGCAATCGTGCTCGCTTCCCCCGGATTCCTTTTCATCCAGGAAGCGATGCCTGCCCAGAAGAAACCACACGGAAATCTCAGCCCTCGCGAACTCGCCATCCGCCTTTCCTATTTCCTCTGGAGCAGCCCCCCGGATGACGAGCTATATGCTGCCGATCTAACAAATCAAAAGGTTTACACCCAACAAGTTGACCGCCTACTTGCACATGCCAAGGCAAAAGCATTCCGTGACGGCTTCATCAGCCAGTGGGCGGAGTTCGATCGCTACGATGCCATCACCGTCGACCGCAAAGAACACTTCCACTTCAACGAAGGCGTGCAGCAGGACGCCAAACGCGAAGTGCTGGAATTCTTCGGCACGCTGATCGAAGAAAATTTACCCGTTAGAAATCTCATCGACTCCGACTTTGCAGTCCTCAATGGCGCACTCGCCACCCACTACGGCATCCCCGGCGTCGATCCGAAAGACGACGCTTTCCAGAAAGTCCCACTGCCACCCAACTCACCGCGCGGTGGTTTCCTCACTTTGGCCGCATTCCTCACCACCGGATCAAACGGTGAACGGTCGTCGCCCGTCATCCGTGGCGCATTGGTGTTAGAAAAAATCCTCCACGACAAACCGGCCCCACCGCCGCCAAATGTGCCTGAGCTCGATGCCGCCTCGAAAAAACCTCTCAGCAACCGCCAGATGGTCCTGCTGCACCAGAAGCGCGCCACCTGCGCCTCCTGCCATGTGAAAATGGACGCCATCGGATTCGGCCTGGAAAATTTCGACCCCGTAGGACGTTGGCGCGATACCGAAAAGGTTGGCAAAAAACAGGTGCCCATCCACCCTGGCGGAGTCCTACCCGGTGGCCAGAAATTCGCCACCGTCAACGACCTCAAAAAAGTTCTCCTCACCAAACAAGACCATCTCGCCGAAGAACTCACCGAGTCCGTGCTGGCCTACGCCCTTGGCCGCACCATCGAGTTCTCCGATGCCGACGACGTCGAAGCCATCGTCCACCGCCTCAAGAAAAACAACTACCGCACCCGCGACCTCATCCGCGAAGTCGCGCTGAGTCCCTTGTTCAAGAGGAAATAGATTCTTCTGCTGCCAGATAAAGTCGATCTGCCAAACGGGTGATCTTTTTCCTCCACGCCAGCTTTTTAAGCCAGTGCTTGGGGATGCCTTTCTTGCCATAAAATGCTCCTGCGATCTGGCCGTAGACGGCGCCCGTGGTATCGGCATCGTCGCCAAGGTTGACGGCCTTGAGTGCCCCTTCTTCAAAACTTTCCGTGTGAAGAAACGCCCATAGAGCCGCCTCCAAACTTTTCACCACGTATCCTGTGCCACGAATATCTAAAGCGTCTTTATCTCGATAATCCTGATTGGCGATGGCGGTGATGCTGGCTGGGCAAGATGTTGCATGTTCCATGAAATCTGAGCCAACCGACAGTGCTTCGTCTTTATCGTCAGCAGTCAGGGCACGGCGTATCAGGTAACCAAGTAACTGGCATGCGCCGAGACATTCCGCCGCTCCATGGGTAGTGACTGAACTGAGACGACACATGTTGAGCAGATCTTCAGTGGTGGCATTGGCATAGAAAAGAGGTACTGGCGCGAGCCGCATGATCGATCCATTTCCGGCACTCATCGGGTCTGTGGCCCCCGAGTGAGGGTCGTCCGTTCTGGCATAATTTTCTAGCGCACTGCGGACTGTATTACCTATATCAAAACACTCACCTGTCACCGAGTTCTCACCATGCCTCCACCAAAAGGTGTACCGATTAAGTTGGTCGGCAAGTTGCATTTCCCTGTGCGTGAGCAAGCTTTCAGCCAGAGAAAGCGCCATCGATGTATCATCCGTCCACTCCCCAGCTTTCAGAGAAAATGGCCCTCCGCCAACGATGTCCGTCAGCGGCTTGAAGCTGCCTCGTGGCTGAAACTCCACGGTAGTGCCCAAGGCATCGCCACAGGCTAAGCCAAGCAGGGCTCCTTGGTAGCGGGTTTGTTTTTCGATCATTGTCTGTTAGGAATGTTAAATAAGCAGGTGGCAATGGACAGGTTCGGGTTGCAAGAGCCAAAAACTGAAGCGGGGATGAGTAAGGCGTTATATGAATTTAAAACATCCGTGAAATTGACATTGATGAAGGAGAAGTAGCCCAGCGTTGGGACGTTGAAACTGGGGTGAAAATTTTTGATGCTGGAGCTCAACGAATTCCACTCATCACTGAATGCTCTTTGCTGGAGTCGTGGCATATCTGCACTTGATGTAAGGGCATGGTGGGCTGAATTGCATTCTACTTGCTGAGGTGCCTCAATTAATCGTAGGCAAGTGTCGTAATCGGTTTCCGGAGTGAGCAAGACACCAAAAATTCCGCGTTCCAACCAGGCCTTCGAGAGAGAATGAGTGATAAAGCATTGCCCGGTTTCGTAAAGCTTCTGTGAAATAGGATCAATATGAAGTGCGTAAGAGTAAACGGTGTCCAGGATGATTCTTCTACCATCCGATTGGGATAACCAGTTTACGATTTCTTTGCCTTCTTCTTCTGATAGCGATCGGCCCAGCGGACTGATTGGATTTGTTAGTAGCACAACGGAATGGGGCGATGTGGACTCAAGGAATGAGAAGTCCGGAGATGGTAGTGTGCAAAACGAACGCGGGTTGAGATGATGAGAATTGGCACACTCCCAGTAAAAGGGGTAGACGTCTTCAGGTAGCCATAGATCTGACCCTTGTTGCGAAATGATTTCAAAAAGACCGTTGAGCGATGAACGCACCCCTCGGGTGGGAATGGCTAAACTTCGGTAATGCTCAGCGTGTAATGATGAGAGCAAGAGATCGGTAGTTTCTTGTGCGCAGTGGACAGTGGAGCACTCCCTGTTATCCTTTAAATAGCTCATCGCCTTGAACGGATTCATGCAATCGAGACGCAACGGAGAACATTCTGCGAGGATTTTTTCTCGTGCGAATTTGTATTCTTGAAAATTCATGGCAGGTGGATGTGGCTATTTAAATCTTCTAAAGATGCCAGCAAAGTGCCGTCGCTCATCAAGTTCCAGCTCCTTGCCACTCCGTTAGTCCTTTCCCAATACACACTGGGTTCTGTATAAGCAGCAATCTGCATCTGACGTCCATGCCATGTGCCCTGGAAAATGGGAGCACCCCATGGGAGTGTGTTGGTTTGTTTCCAATGGTGTTTACTTACAAAGTCGTGCACTACTCGTAATGAAACTTGGTTCAATGCGCTGTAGTCGTTTGCTTCGAGTTCGCTGAAGGCTGATTCGTTAGATGTCGAGACATAGAGCTCCTTGAAATTCACTTGAATGACTCCAAGACGTGAAGACCAAGTGAGGTAATCTTCGATGTCTTCAACGGACGACACACCTTCTTTTTGGAGCACGCAAATAAATCTGATGGTGAGATGCTCAAACGTCGAAGCATTCGCTAAGTATGTTTCTGTGACTGTTTCTGAATTTGTCAAACATCCCATGATGGAGCGGTTTTGCTCAGGGTTTTGGTGATGCCTTGAAATTGCTAAAATAGAAAGTCCAGCGTCATCCCAATTCCGCAGAGTTTCCAGTCTGGCTATTGGATTTTGCTTTGCGAGGGAGATGGCATTGGTGATTAAGACTGTTTTAGAAAAATTGTCTGAGCATTGTCGGATGAGCTTGAGGAGTTGGTTTTTCTCAAGAAGCGTTGGCTCTCCTCCTCCAGTGATGACGGCTCGCTGCACCCCAGCATTCTTACCTGCTGAAATGGCTGCTGTGATATGCGACCAGTCATCGATTTTCCCTTTGAATTCGGATGATACGGAGGCTTTGGAAAAACAGAATTTGCACGAGGCCTGGCACGCCATTGCAATCGGTAAAATAGAGATGGTTCGTGGTTCGAGTTCGCTCCATGGCAAAAGATATGGCTCGATGACTTGAAATGAATCTGCCATCACATCTTCGACACGTTTTGGAATTAATTCAAATTTGTCATCACTCTGCTTTTCTTCAATGTAGTGTAGTGCATCCAGTTCAATGAAATCTTGCGCCAGATATTGAGCAACTCCAGAGGGGTGATCATTCCGTAGCGACGTATCGCTGGCGTGAGTGGTGAGAACAATCAGTCGGTCTCCGGGAAGATTCAGTTTTTGTAAAAGCTTCCGCGCTTTTCGAATGCCAATGCTGAGTTCCTCTTTTTTCAGTAGGAAAAATTGGTTGGGATACGAACTCTCCGGTATGTGTTCCTTGGTATATTGTTTCTTATACTTGTCATAGCCACGCGCAAAGTTTGATAACACGGTGACGTGATACCAGCTGGGCAAGCCTGCGTTTTTGACATGAATGTTTCTGAGGGCACTGTTTTTCATGTTAATAGGAAAGGGTATGGTCAATTTTGGTTATTCGCCTGTTAGTGCTGAAACTTATTTTGTTCATTTTCTGTTCCCAACTGTGGACGGTAAGGTTGTTCTAACGGAGTAGTGAGTGGTTTATTCACCTGCATATTTACCCGTTGCTCTGCGACAAATTTACTGATGTCTTCGATCTGAAGGATTTCGTCACGCCCATATCGTGAGAGCATTTTGCCTCGGAGGCCTAATTGAATAGCTCGACGTGCTACGCAGGAGCCATCAGGGGCATGATCAGGATCCCATTGTAAACGAACATCTGAATGTGCTACAGCAGCTTGCCATTCCTCGCGCGAAGCATACTCAGAAATCTGATAGGTTGAAGAAATGGCTTTGGATAAAATTTCGTCGAAAAAACTCCGTTTCAAAGTAATGGCTAGTATTATTTCTTGTCCTTCCTTAGTGCCCCAGCCAGAACGATACATCATCCACAGAAAGTTGGGCTTAATCCAGCTCATGCGATTGTAGCAGAAGTCTCCCCCAAAGTAGTTATGGCGCGATGCGTAATTACCTATTTCATGACGATAGGCTTGGTATACCACGATAGTTTCATCGTCATAATGTGCCATTATGTGTTGGCCCGACTTTGGCCATTCGCTGAGCTGTTCGAGATATGATTTAGTTGAGAGGGTTTTCATTGGTCTTGAGTAGTTGCTGATAGATGTCAAAGTCCTCTTTCTCGAAGCAGCAGAAAGTGATCTCTGGGGCTTCGGTGTGAGTGTTTTGAAAGTTAGTGCAGGTTGCGACCGCAATTTCGGCGGCACGTTGTTTGGGGAAGCGGTAGACTCCTGTGGAGATGCAGGGGAAGGCGATGCTTTTGATGTGATGTTCCAGGCAGAGTTGCAGAGATGTTAGGTAGCAGGACTCCAGTTTTTCCTCTTCCGTGTTGTGTCCACCGTGCCAGATGGGGCCGACGGTATGGATGATGTGTTTGGCAGGGAGTTGGTAGCCCTTGGTGATTTTTGACTGTCCGGCGCGACAACCGCCGAGGGTTTCACATTCGGTGAGTAAGTTGGGCCCTGCGGCTCGGTGAATCGCTCCATCCACGCCACCTCCACCCAGGAGGCGGGAGTTCGCGGCGTTGACGATGGCGTCCACTTCGAGGGTAGTGATGTCTGCGAAGATCGTTTTCATGATGTTAGATTGCTTCGTGCAGGTGCAGCGGGTGTTGGGCATTACCGTCCAGGCGGATGGTTTTGTCTGGGTTGTGTTCCTTGGCAACAAGTACTGCGGTGAGGTCGGTGCCGAGGGTTTTGAGATGGTTCCATTCTTCCTGCTGGAGATGGAGCAGCTCTTCCTGATGGGCTTTTTCGTTGGCCTGGAGTTCTTTTTTGAACGCGAGGTCCTGCTGGTGTTGTTTTTTGGTTTGGTCGAGCAGGTGTTGCTGGGTGCGTTCTTCCTCCTGACGTTGTTCGGCGGCGCGTTCGTGTTCGCGTGTTTGTTTCAGATCGGTGAGTTCTTGCTGTTGGTGCTCGATCTCGGTTTCCAGCACGAGGCGGGTTCTGGTTTCGATGGCGTTGTCGTGCATCGCTTGGAGTTTGTCGGTGGCGGCGTAGCCCCGGTAAACCACCTTGCTGATGCGGTAGCCGATCCGTTCAGCGCCTTTGGTTAGAGCTTGGTAGGTTTCCAGCTTGTTGAGCTGGCTGGCGCGGGTTTTGAAGGCTTCGAAATCGAACTTACCGGCAAACTTGATGACGTCCGCGGTGAGGGCGTTGATGAAGTCAGCGATCGGATCGTGGGTTTCCTGAAGCATCTTCTCGATGTCGATCAGTTCGAAGAAAACCATGAGCTTGGCGGTTATGAGCGCCTCGTCTGCGGTGCGGACTCCATCGACATCAAAATACATCTGGTCAGGGATGACGCGGAGTTTTTCAAACTGCAGGGCGCGGGGAACTTTCCTGCCCTTGCCATTGTCGCCGTGCCAGCGGAACTGGTGCAGGTTTTCGGTAGGGGTGGGAATGTAGATCGCTGGGCCGTGGAGGATGCGGTGGGTGACTTCGCCATCGGCCTCGTTGTAGATGACGATGGCTTCGTGGGCGTCCAGGGCGGTGGCTTTGCGCGGCGTAATGTTCTGATGCAGCAGGGGATCAAACCACTGGGCGCAGGGGCCGGCGCGGTGCTCGGTGTGGCCATCGCAGAAGTTGATCACGAGGTATTCGCTCTCATTCGCGGTGACTTGGTGGATCGGCTTGATTTTTGCAAAAGGTGCAAAGAGGGTGACTGGGCCGGTGATGATGTCGCGGGTGCCGTTGCGGTTCCAGCGGATGACGGCTTGGCCGTCTGGGATGGTTTTTGGAATGATCATTGGATTAGTGGGTTTGAATTTTATTAAATGTTAGAGTTCGAAATTGATACCTTGTTTGATGAGTTGCTGGTATCGGGATCGATCAAAGCGGTGAAGTCGCGCTGCTCGCCGAGCGACGTCTTTTTCGACTTCGTCTGTTTCTGTTAGAATGTCTAGTTTGGCGACTTTCTTGCGGAAGTTACGTTTATCCAACGTGGTTTCGAGGATGATTTCGTAAAGGTGCTGAAGCTGGGTGAGGGTGAACTTTTCCGGCAGAAGTTCGAAACCGATGGGCTGGTAGCGGACTTTTCCCCGCAGACGTTCGCGAGCGAGTTCGAGGATGTCCGCGTGGTCAAATGCGAGGGTGGGCAGGTCATCGAGGGCAAACCATGCGGCATTGGCGGCATCGGTGGCAGCGGTCGGTGGGTGCTCGATGAGATTGACCAAGGCGTAGTAGGCTACTGTGACAACGTGCTCGCGGGGGTCACGTTTCGGATTTCCGAAGGTAGCGAGCTGTTCGAGGAAAATGTTTTTCAGTCCGGTTTCTTCTTCAAGCTCACGGCGGGCGCAGACATCGATGTCCTCGCCGACATGAATGAAACCACCGGGTAGCGCCCACTTGTTTTTGAAAGGAGCGATGGCGCGCTGGATGAGCAGGACTTTGAGGTCGTTCTCATCAAGGCCGAAGACAACGCAGTCGGTAGTCAGGGCGGGTCTTGCGTATTCATAGGTGAAGCTCATGGTTGTTATGTAAGTGTCAAAAATACACTTTGCAAGAGAAGAGGTGTAATTTATACACTAAGATTGTTTTTGTGGGGAGTGGCAACTTTGTGAAGGGGCGGCACCAATGAAGATCTTGGGCCTAGACAGCTATCACTTGGCGTGGCTGAGGGAGTCGTTACACACTAAGATGATAGCGAAGATCTCTCCTCGGTGTCGTATCCACATTGGGAAAATGGGGAGCTAGCCATTCGTTGTTAATGCAACGTGGAAAATCGTAGGCAAACGTTCAAGGTTGCTTTTTCTTCTGTTTTTCAAGCCACTCGATGTCGCCGGTGGACTCGAAAAGTTTGGTCGCGCCTTCAATCGTGAAACCTTTGGGGGGAAGGTGGAATTTTCCTTCTTTGGCGACGTCTTTGACCACTCTCTTACGGAAAGCGGCTAATTTTTTCTCCTTCTCGGCCTCGTTCAATTTTGGATCGTCGCGGATATCCTTCTCTTCCTCCGCTCTATTCTTGGCTCGGTCAAGCATCGCACCGAATTTCACTGCGTCGTAAGCGATCGAATCGAAAAGTTCCCAGACCATCGCAGAGCCAGTGCTGCCGTATTCGGTTTGGAGATCGGGACTGACCACTGAGCAGGCAGTGAGGCCGGTGGTTTCCACGCCGCCCATCCGCACCCAGGTGTCGCGCCACATTTTTAATGAGGGCCAATCCAGTGGAAATTTTTCAGTACGGTAGGGAATCTCGATCTTCAAGGGGATGAAGTTATCGGTGATTTTCTTCTGCACATTTTTATCGGAAAGAGCGACCGCTCTCATGACTCGGCCGCCCGGTCAACACGGGGCTGCCGCTGGTCCGACATCTCTCTTGAGAAATATGTATGTTAAGATCGGCTTCTGCTCCTTCTTCGCTCTGGCTGCCGCTTTCTTGGCGTCGGTTTCCCAAGGGATTTTTTCCCAGGCGAAATCACCTGCATTTTCTTTTTTGATCAGATCCGCGAGAATTGCTTCCGCTTTCTGCTGGTCCCATACGGGGCGATCTTTGTCGGCGAGCGCACCCATTATTTTCAACAAGAACTCTCCTCCGGCGTTTTTGTTCTCAGGTTTTTTCTCTTCGGCGATCGAACGGGTGGGAGACAATGCCAGCAAACCGAGCATGCTGAGAAACGTGCATAAACGCCAAAGGCTCAGTAGTCTGTGCTGCAATCTCATAGGGTAGATATAACTAGTGAATAACGCTTCGTCAAATAAGTTGCTGTTTCCGCATGTCTTTGTAGGAACGTTTGATCCTATGGCCGAAAAGCGTAAAACTCACTGCATGTGGCAACGTGTTATGGAATCATAACATTCTAACAAAATATCGCGGATGTTTCCCCGATGTTGTTTCCACCAGCGGGGGAAGTTGGGTGCAAGTGACGGATATTCCTCAGGTGCGAGCTTTCGGACGCAGCGGTGGAGGATTTCGATGTCGGGGTTTAGATGACAAAGAATGGGGAGTGAGCCCTTTTTGTGACGTGTGACTAACAGGCCGGCGGCGTTTTGGCTGAGTTGATGAACCTTGCGGCGTTCCTTCCAGCTGAGGTGTCCCTCGCCGTCGAGGAGGATGGTTTTTCCATGGCAGTCTTCAATGGCATGCCACTGATCAGGGGTCAGTGTGCGTGTGTCTCGATTGAGGAAGAGTCGGGTGACAGGTTGGTTCTGAACTCCGAGATGTGTGGCCCAAGAATCCAACAAGGTGGACTTTCCAGCTCCGTGACGACCGGTGATGGCGGCGCGGCGGTGCAGTTTCTCCCAGCGGCTGGTGAGTTCGCTCATCGATGAACCGATCCACTCAGACCGGAAGCGGAGCAGGCGCTCTGCTCGGTCGGTGGCGAAGGGATTGTCTCGGGCGGTCACCTTGTTAGTTGTTGCTGGTGACTGAGAATCCCTTCTTCTTGAGGCGAGCTGTGACCGAGTTTTCCACGGGTGTGAGGGTGATTGGTCGACCATTCGGAGTGAGGTTGAACTCGAAACGTTCGGAAGCATCCTCGGAGGGGAGTAACACCGCTTCCAGTGCCCAGCTCAAAGAAATCAGGGTGCCGGAGAAACTGTAGGGTTCTTCGGGTAGGACTAGTGAGAAATCGGCACTGCCCTCGGACATCGGCCAGATGAGTTCGCGGATGACTTCGATGTCCTGTGTGCCACGACCGCTGGTGAACCAGAACAGGCGTAGGGCAACCTGTCGATTGCCGTCCACCTGCTGCCAAGTGACCTTGCCGGAAATAGTATCGCCGGGGGTGAACTCGGTGTTTTGGTAGTCAACCTCGATGGTGATGGGGGTGGGCATGATCGTTAGTTGTTAGGTGTGACGTCGAGCGGGTGGACTTCGATCTCGTAGCGATCGTTGATATCGGGCCAGAAGGAAATTTTTCCATGAACCAGAATCGACCACTTGATCTTGTTGTTGGAACTTTTCCAGCTGGGCATGATCGGGGTGGTGATTTCTGATAGATCGATGGTGGCAGAGCCACGTTTCATTTTTCGTGGGTCTTGAGTTTCGATCAGAGCCTGCTCGTGGAAGGTTTCAGTGGCAGTCTTGGTATCGGTGCCACGCTGGTATTTAGCTTCCTCTTCGCCGATTAGGTAGACGGCGAAGTGGTTGATACGGTTCGCGCCACTGAGTAGTTTCCAGCTGACGGTCGCCTCTTTATCAAAAGGAATGGCGGAAGGTTTCAGGGTGATGGTAGGCGCGGGGCCGAAGAGTGCAAAAAACTGATAGACGCTGAAAAGAAGCGCGCAAAGGCCGATGAGCACAAATGGGATGATGAAGATGGTGAGGAACCACTCAGGATCATCGCGCAACCAGGAACCTGCTGCGATGGCGACAAAAATAGAGGTGATGCCATTCCAGAATACAGCGAAGATGAAAACCCCGATGAAGGATTTGATTCGATTGCCACGCGGTGCGAAATCGACGGACGCCTTGGTGGGCTTGTGGCTTCCGTGGTAGATGTCTTTTTTGTCGGCACTGTGCCGTAGCTGGCTGGTTCTTCGGCCGAGAGGGTTATCGTATTTAGATGTCTTGTTAGATTTATTGCGTTTGCGGAGCATCCACCAGAGGCCTCCTACGCCGATGGCGATGAAGGGGAGGGGGAAGAGAGCAAAGAGTGCCCACCATCCGAGATCGCGTTCTAACAATGCCTGCCAAGGTTTATCGGGATTCACATAGCAGACGATCTCTTTTCCTGGCGGATGGTTTTTGACTTTCTCCTGCTTGCTGGATCGACCGCTGGAACTTCCGGACATCAGGCCGGTGGTGTTCGACTTGTATTCTCTGCCATCGAACTCGTAGCGGTAGAAAATATCGACACTGTAGGTGGTGCCATCGTCACTATCGTGGGATCTTACAGCACTCCAGACGACTTTGGCGGGTGTTTCCTCCCAGCCCTTGGCATCGAAGTATTTCATTGCCTGCGGGATGATGAGAAAGAAGAGGAGTCCGAGGCCTGCCAGACCGAAGACCGAGAAAAAAGGGATCAAGATCGCTGCGGGCGCTTCGTCGGTTTTGGTTTTTTTCGAGGAGAGGGCAGCCGACTCCTGTTTTTTCTCCCGGCGTCCCACCACGA
The DNA here is from genome assembly GCF_042849255.1 of Oceaniferula spumae. Lineage (GTDB taxonomy): Bacteria > Verrucomicrobiota > Verrucomicrobiia > Verrucomicrobiales > Akkermansiaceae > Oceaniferula > Oceaniferula spumae. Next base: position 2,211,405 of record NZ_AP026866.1, on the reverse strand, counting down.
TCAGGCCTATACCAATCGCGACAAACAAGCCGCCCATGAGCGCGAAGATCAAGCCACCCCAGATGTCCTCGCCTCCCACGAATAGGGCTGATTCAGTGGGTGCCTTGGGATTGACGTAACAGCTTTTAAATTCACCGGCACGGTATTGCTCGAGGAGTTCGGCGAGGTCTTCGTAATCGTCCTCACCTTTTTTGCTGGGCCAGACGGTGCTGCCGCTGTGGGTGACTCCTTCCCATTCATAGGTATAGCTGGTTTTTGGTTGGAAAGGGGGATCGCCGCTTCGTTTGTCGGTGATGGTAAAGCTGTGGACCATGCATTCGACCTCAGGCCACTGGGAGCGGGTGAAACCATCGTAGCAGGTTTTCAGGCCGATGATCAGAAAGATGGAACTGAACAGAGTCCAGAAAATGGCAAAGCCGTATAGGCCGCAGCCGCCGGAGGATTTTTTTGCTTTCGCCATGCTTGTGGAGGCTGTGGCCGGGAGGTGTTATTTTTTGATGACGATGGAATGGGCCATCATGTCGTGGAGACATTGCTTTTCGGCTCCGAAAATGAACAAGACATCGATCAGGGCAAAAAACTGGCCCACGAACGGCACCTGATAGAGTAAACTGGTCACAATATAACGAATACCCAGCACGCGACCTGCGGGCAGTAGTTGCTGGGAATCTTGATCAACAATTTGAATGCCCAAGGCTTTTTTGCCAATGCTCTGACCGGAATTGACGAGGAGGTAGCCTTGGATCAGAAGATAAATGGCCATGCCCAGAACAGCGGTCACCACATTACCGATGAGAGTGTCCGTGCTGAGCTGCATGTTTGTCACAAAGCTTCCGGTATCCTCCAGGCCGGGAACCAGACCGAAAGCGAAGATCACCATCAATAAGGGAACGAAGAGGACAGATACAATAATGCTATCGATAATGGATGCGCCAAGTCGTGCCCAGCGTGATGCCAGCACAGTGGGAAGCTGGACGCCAGGGGTAGGAGCCAGCTCTGGCGATGCTTGTGGTGCTGTGTAGGGGTTTTCAGCCATGATGATGAGTGGTTGGAATGACTCGCTTAACGTAGCCCCACCGCCTTGCGCACGCGGTCGAGGACTTTGGTCGCCTCGGCGCGAGCTTTCTGGGCGCCATCGGCGATGACTTGATTGACGTAGTCGAGGTTGTTTTCCAGCTCGGCTCTTTTCTCCCTAACAGGGGTGAAGTATTCCCAGTAGGCATCGAAGACGCGTTGTTTGAAATCGCCGTAGCCGAATCCACCGGCTTGGTAGTCGGCGATCATCTGCTGCACCTCGGCTTCGCTGGCGAAGAGTTTGTAAATATCGATGAGAGTGGAGCCCTCGGTGGGTTTTGGGTCTTCGACCGGGGTGGAGTCGGTAACAATGCGCATCACCTGTTTGCGCAGCGGTTTTTGTGCGCCACAGAGTGGCAAGGTGTTGTTGTAGCTTTTGCTCATCTTCTGGCCGTCGAGTCCGGGGACCACGGCGGTGCTTTCCTTGATCTGCGGCTCGGGGATGACGAGGGTGTTTTCACCAAAGCGATCGTTGATCTTGCCGGCGAGGTCGCGGGTCATTTCCAAGTGCTGCTTTTGATCCTTGCCGACCGGAACCAGCTCTGAGTCGTAGAGCAAGATATCCGCTGCCATCAGCGTGGGGTAGGCGAAGAGGGCGTGGTTGGCGTCGAGGCCTTTGGCGATTTTGTCCTTATAAGAGTGGGCGCGCTCGAGCAGTCCCATCGGGCAGACGGTGGAGAGGATCCAGGCCAGTTCGCAGACCTCGGGGATGTCACTCTGGCGGAAAATAGTCGCCTTTTCAGGATCGAGACCACAAGCGAGGAAATCGATTGCCAAGTTCTGCACATTCTCGCGCAGGGTGGCGGCATCGCTCATCGAGGTCATGGCGTGGTAGTCGGCGAGGAAATAGAACGCGTCGCCCTTGTCCTGAAGTTGGACGGCGGGAAGCATGGCGCCGAAGTAGTTGCCGATGTGGAGTTTACCACTGGGTTGGAGGCCGGTGAGAATTCGCATGCGGGGTTTTTTATGGTGAAAGAGCGAAGAATCAAGAGCCAAGACGGATCGGCTAGTAAATATGTTGATTGGCGAGGTAGTCTTAGCACTCTTAAAGACTGGAAACAGCCTCCCAATGGCTGGGAGGCAATATTATAGAGGTGCAGTATGTAAGGCCTGGCCCGATTTAATGGTTGTCATTGCGATGAGATCCGCACAAAATTCCTGCAGCTTCAAAATCTCATTATGATGAAAACGATGAACATGTCACTTTGCCTAGGTCTCGCCGTGGTTGCCACCTGCGCCACATCCCAAGCTGCATTAACTTGGCAGGGCACTAACAACACGTTCTTTCAGGAGTCCAACTGGGTAGCTGATGGTGGAGGAACACCGGCTGCTAATACAATTAATCCTAACGCGAATATCACCGCTTCCACTGGAGGTCTTATCCTGTTCGATAATTCTCTCGGCGGCACGAGCGCTACAGGCATAGGAGGCAGTGTTTACCTCGGAACTGGCAATGCTCTGCAAATTGGAGGTGGTCTCAGCATGATTACAACATCCACTAATGGCATCAGGCACAATAACACCACTGGAACGAAAACTACCGCATCCATCATCGGAGGTGCAAGCGGGTCGTTTCAATTTACTTTGGACATCGATTGGTCGCTTGACGGAGGCTCCGTGCTAACTCTTAGAGGTGGTGAAGTGCCCCTCAATAACTCGACTCTCGACTTCCTCGATTCTGATTCGATCTTAAATCTGACAAACGAGGACACTGCGGCCTTCACAAGTGAGCATCTCAGCAAAATTACCGTCAATGGCGCTCCTGCAGTGATTGGCGTCAACCTTAGTGTCGTCAGCGATGGTGATACCGGTGTCATTGTGACTGTGATTCCCGAGCCCTCTTCCGCCGCCCTCCTCGGCCTCGGTGGACTTGCTCTTGTCCTGCGCCGTAGGAAGTAGTCTGTAAATCGAAAGCATTTAACTTCACTGAATGCGGGAAAAAAATACTCTAATATTCTGGGCTTCATTGAAAAATGGAGCCCTTTATTTTGATCATCGCGGCTTGATTTCAGCGCCATCCTTCGATCAAGTTGCTGTGCGCCAAGGGGGTAGGTAAAAAATACGAACTTTCACTGCAAGAGCGCTTCCATCAGAGCGTAGCAATGAGTTGATGAACTCTCCCCAATCTTCCTCTATCGTGAAACGCATGTTCTTCTGGCTCTCCGGAGCCGGTACTGAGACTTTGGAACAATGCCCGAACTGGGAGCAGCGAAAATACGTAGCCTTCGGAGCCACGGTGCTGGTGCCCTGTGCGTTCGCTTTCATCGCCTGCGCCTACGCCCTGTCCACCCTGACCGATAACAACTGGGTGATCTTCCCAGTCGCAGGTGTCTGGGCATTTATCATTCTCACCATCGACCGAGCCCTACTCGCGAGCTACCGCCCGTTTCTCTCCCCGCTGAAGAAATTCGGTCAGTTCTCACTCCGTTTTGTCGTCGCAGGTCTGATGGGCCTGACCATTGCCCACCCCCTGGTGCTGTTGCTTTTCAAAGACACCGTCAGTGGTGTGATCGAGACCGCGCGTTCAGAGCAGGTTCAGAAGACACGTGAGTATTTCAAAGTTCAGAAAGATGATGAGCTGAAAAAAATCCGCACTCACGAAGCCGCCATCGCCAAACAACGCGAGCGCTGGAACGACAGCTTTAACGCCAAATTCCTGGTCACAGAGGATAAAAAAGATGACTCCGACATGGCCGGACTCACCCCCGAGCAGCAGACCGAGCTGAAGGCATCCATCGCCGAGGCGACCAAGACCTTTTCAGATCGAGTCACCGCCATCGACACCGAAGTCGCCAAACTCTCGCCGCAATACACCAAGATCCAGCAGGAGCTCGCGATGTGGCAGGAGCAGTTTGAAAAAGAAGTCAACGGCCAGCGCAGTGGCATCCGTGGGCTTGGGCCACGCGCGAGAAGTATTCGCGACGATCAACTCGCCTGGCGCCGCACCGAGGCCACCCGCCTGGGTGAGCAGCTGAAACATCTCACCAGCGAGAAAAGCGGACTGCTGGCTAGCATCGCCGAGTCCAAGACCACGGCCATTGCCGCCTTCGAGAAAAAACTCGAAGCTGACCGTGAGGTCGCCGCGCAAGAAGAGGCGAGGGTGGCGGCACTGCGCCGCAAGGTGCAATCGGACCAAGCCGATCAATTTGTCGGCCAACAGAATGCCCTACGAGCCACCATCAAGACTCAGATCGACTCCATGCTGGTTGAACTCAAACGCATGCAGGAGGGGCTCGCCTCAGTCGCCGCCGATGAGCGTGCCAGCATCGCCGCCATCGTCAACGAGCCGCGCAAAGACATCCTCACTCAGACGTTGGCCCTGCACCACCTATTCCAGCAGGGCAAGGAAGGCGGCCAGTTTGCCTTCACCACCTACTGGATTCTCACATCCCTGTTCATGCTGGTGGACACCATCCCGCTGATGGTGAAATTCTTCTGTAAAGCCGGTCCTTACGATAAATTGTTAGACCGCGATGAAATCCAATTCGACAGCGAGCACAAAGCCTTCATCAAAAGCCACCACCGCTACATGGAACAACTGGGCGAAGGTGACCTGATCGCCGTGACTCGTAATAAGACACTGGAAAATGCCCTCGTCGATGGCGTCGAGCACTCGCGCGCCGCCCGTGCTTTTCTTGATTCGATGATCGAGCTAGAACGTTCCTTCCACGAGAAAATGCAAGCTGAGCAAGCCATCATGGCGAATGCCGGCCCTGAAAAACACGCCGTTATTGAAGCGATGAAAAAAGGTTTCTATGACGACATGCACCGCCGGATGGAGCAGTTTTTCGCTCACTCACACAGCGTTGCGCAGTAGGTTTCATCGTCAGTCAGGTAGCGCTGCCATCTGCACACCCCTCCCGTGATTCACAGGAAAGGGACTACATCAAGGATGTTGGATACGGTTTAATTCAGGTAGTGTTGAAAAGCTCCGTCCCGGAAGATTGAGGCCAATCTTCCCTACCTTGGGAAAAGCGCTCGTGATCTGTTTCGTTCGGATGGATGACTGTGGCGTCTGATTCGTTTTTCCATGCTTGCATCACTCTTTAAGGATGGTTAAATACCTCTCGACCCCTCCCTGATACCCTTTTCCTGACGATTTTCTCCCCATGGATGAACTAGATTTTACCCCAGGCCAAGAGCCTGGAGACGATGCCCGCGAGCAGCAAAGCTTGGGCAGTATGTACAAGGACTATTTCATAGATTACGCCAGTTACGTGATCATGGAGCGCGCCGTTCCGCACTTGGCAGATGGCTTGAAGCCGGTGCAACGTCGGATTCTCCACTCGATGCGCGAGCTGGAAGACGGTCGCTATAACAAGGTGGCCAATGTGGTGGGGAACACCATGAAGTATCACCCGCACGGCGATACCTCCATCGGAGACGCCATGGTGCAGCTTGGCCAGAAGGAACTACTCATCGATACCCAGGGTAACTGGGGCAACGTTCTAACAGGTGATAAATCCGCTGCGCCGCGATACATCGAGGCACGTCTGACTCCCTTCGCACTCGAAGTCGCTTTCAACCCGAAAACCACCGAGTGGACCCGCAGTTATGACGGAAGAAATAAGGAACCCGTCACTCTGCCACTGAAGTTTCCCCTGCTGTTAGCACAAGGCGTGGAAGGCATCGCCGTGGGCCTCGCCTGCAAGATGCTGCCGCACAATTTCATCGAATTGTTAGAAGCTTGCATCTCCGCGCTTCGGAAGGAAAAATTCGAGCTTTACCCAGATTTCCCCACCGGTGGCATCATGGATGCCAGCAACTACAATGACGGCCTGCGCGGCGGCAAGATCCGGGTGCGTGCCGAGATCAAGATCGAGAAAAAGCGCATCCTTCGCATCACCCAGGTGCCCTTCGGTGTCACCACCGGCAGCCTGATGGACAACATCGTTCTCGCGAACGAAAAAGGGAAGATCAAGATCTCCAAGATCGAGGATAACACCGCCGCCGAGGCCGACATCTTGATCCATCTGCCCGCCGGAGTGGACCCCGAGACCTCACGCGATTCACTCTACGCTTTCACCGACTGCGAAGTCTCCATTTCCCCGAACGCCTGTGTCATTTACGATGGCAAACCGCGCTTCATGGGTGTCACCGAGATCCTCAAGCACTCCGCTTTCCAGACCAAGGATCTGCTCAAGATGGAACTCGAGATCAAACTCGGCGAGCTTCAGGAAAAGTGGCACTTCTCCTCACTGGAGCGCATTTTCATCGAGAACCGCATCTACCGCGACATCGAGGAATGCGAAACCTGGGATGCCGTGATCGAGGCCATCGACAAAGGGCTCGATCCGTTCAAAAAGCTGCTGCACCGCGAAGTCACCGAGGAGGACATTGTTCGCCTAACAGAGATCAAAATCAAACGCATCTCGAAGTTCGATAGCTTCAAGGCGGACGAACTCATCAAAGGCCTCGAGGACGACATCGCTGGGGTGGAGAAAAACCTCGCCCAGCTGACTCGCTACGCCATCGCCTACTTCAAAAATCTCATCAAGAAATATGGCAAAGGCCGCGAGCGCCGCACCGAGATTTCCGAGTTCGGCGTGGTCAACCGCGTGCAAGTTGTCGCGGCCACTGAGACACTCTTCGTCAACCGCAAGGACGGCTTTGCTGGCTGGGGACTGAAGAAGGAGGAGAGCGTGGAGAAATGTTCGAAGATCGATGACGTCATCGCCATCGATGGTGAGGGCGTGATGCGCGTTTCCAAAATCGCGGACAAATCCTTCTTCGGCAAACGCATCCAGCACATCGCCATTTTCCGCAAGGAGGAGGAAAAGGTCTTTTCGATGATCTATCGCGATGGCCGTCAGGGTGCCGTCTATGCCAAGCGATTCAAAGTAGGCGGTGTCACCCGCGACAAAGAATACGACCTAACAAAAGGCACCAAAGGCTCCCGCGTTCTCTACCTCGCCGTGCACGATACCGAGCAGGAAAGTGAAGATAATATTGTGTTGGTTCACCTCAAGCCAGCCTTGCGCCTGCGTAATATGTCCCGTCCATTCCACTTCGGCGAACTTGCTCTCAAGGGCCGTGCGGTCAAAGGCAACTTGGTCACCAAGCACACCGTTGATCGCGTAGTGCGCGCACCTAAAGAAGGAGCCGGAGACGAGGAGGAGTAACTTTTTATTGACGCGGGGGGTGGAAATGTGAATAGTGTTCACATGAACAAAATCACCCTTAACACGCAAGCCTTCCTTCACGCCGCCAAGTCATCCAGCTCAGAGTTGATCAAGCGGGTTTCCTGTTTCCTCCGTCGTGAAAATTTCCAGCAGCACGATGGCCCACAGTGGCAGCAGCTGGAGCTTCCGTTTACCAGAACGCCATTGAAAAAGTGGAATCGCTAACGGGAGGAAAAGTGAGAGTGTTTTGACACACTCTATCTGCCAGCCAGCCTGATTACATGGATTTTCATCCCTTGTGCCCACGCTCAGTATCATTCTTCATACTTTTACCAGTTCTGCTTTTCTCATGGGCGTATGCCGACACGCACGAGGCGGATGTCATCATCTACGGCGGCACGTCTGATGCGGTGATGGCTGGCGTGCAGACAGCATCGCCGTGGAACGCGGCGTCGACTACGAAAAAGACCTCAAACCAAGACTTGCTAGCCGACAAACAACGCCTGGTGCACGTGTCGAAGAAAAAGAAATAGGCCTCTCTGGAGTGCGCGTGGCTTGCCACCGCTTTGCGGCCTGACGAGGTTCGCCTCGTGCGGCGGGGTTTCATCGTGCTGGTGATTTCATGCTTGTTGCGTTCTAACAATTAGATAATGATGCAGAAGGTTAAAGGCGCATGATACGTGTATAGCACTGGGCCTCTTAGAGTCCACACTAAGCTACTATCCTCAAAGGAAGAGCTGTCTCTAGCTTTTATTCTAACTAACACTATATTGAAAAAATGAAATCAATAGTCCTCGAGCTTCAGCATGCCGCCATGGAAAGGTCATCAGCGGTTGATGATCTTCTGCGCAAGTGTGTGGTGATTGCTACTAAGCTTGGGCTTGGCGATTCGGTAGCATGGGCCAGAGCAGAGCTAAACGGTTATACTGCTGCCGAGAATATACCAGATTATCGTATCGTTCCTGGTGAAGTTAAGTCTTTTAATCCATATAACGGTGTATGGCTTCCTTTCATATGGACTGATGGGCCTCCAGAGGGTTTACGAGAGAGAGATGTTAGGCAGTCAGTTGCTGAGATTCAGGACCTTTTAGATGAAGAATCTGATGGGACATTAATAATGAATCTTCCAGAAAAGATGGCCTATCACTTGATGACATCTAGCAATTCACCTCGTCTGCCAGTATTCATTATTGGCCGCAGCTCTTTCGTTAAAATACTGGATGCTGTTCGGAACTCGATACTCGACTGGAGTCTCAAATTAGAAAATGATGGAATTCTTGGAGAAGGAATGTCATTTTCCCAGGAAGAAAAGCAAATAGCTATGGGACATACATATAATATCGAAAATTTTTCTGGTGTGCTTGGAGATGTTACATCAGGTAGCCTGCAGATAGGGGATTATAATTCTGTTCATTCAGATCTTAAGGCACTGGGTATAGCGCAGGAAGATAGGAATGAACTAGAGGAGTTGATGGACAGAGCTAAAGATGCTGAACCGGAAGAGAAAAAGGCTTTGATTAAAAAAGGGCTTGGATGGGTTGCTAAGCATGGAGACAAGCTAGGAAACCTGTCAGATTCTCTTCGCGGTTGGTTTGAAACGGTGGCATAACGAGTCACAGTATTCGCAGAGGTATAATCATAACTTACTAAGGTTAGTCAAAACTTCAAAGTCAAACTAGCGGGTCGAGTTTGACTTGTGTTGCATACGTGATACATTAACCCCATGTCCCAAACCTCTGTCATTCACGCGCGTATCGATCCGGATACCAAGGCAGCCACCGAGAAGGTGTTGGAAACGCTTGGCATGACGCCGACCGAGGCGATTCGTTTGCTCTACCGTCAGATTGCCCTGCGTGGCGAATTTCCGGTCGAGCTTCGTATTCCCAACGTCGAAACCGCCGTGGCTCTGAGCAAGGCGGAGAAGGGCGAGGACTGCGAGAGCTTTGACAATGCGGAAGATCTTTTTGCTTCTTGGGAATGATGAGAATTGTCCAACCTTCGTTGTTCAAAAAGGACGTTAAGCGGATGCGGAAACGAGGCAAGGATCTTGAAAAGTTAAAGGTCGTCATTCAGCATCTGGTGGCGGGAGATACTCTACCTGTGCGTAACAAGGATCATGCCTTGAGTGGCAACTGGGCTGGCTGGAGAGATTGCCACATTGAACCCGACTGGTTGCTGCTCTATCAAGTCACGGAAGAAGCTCTGATTCTCGGTCGCACTGGCACTCACGCGGACCTTTTCTAATTTCTCATGACCACTTTATACCGATCCCTTGTAGCGGCTCTTTTCTGCCTCCCCATGTTCTCCGTAGCGGCTGAGTACGATCTTGTATCGCGCCCGGAGTGGAAGGCGGTCTTTGCTGAATTTAAGGCGGAGGGAACGATGGTGGTGGTTGATGAACGGGCGGAGTCGGGTGGACGTTTTGTTTACAATCGCAAGCGGGCGGCGACACGTTTTTCTCCTGCATCCACTTTCAAGATTCCGCACGCCATGTTTGCCATCGATGCTGGGGTGGTGAGGGATGAATTTCAGGTGATTCCCTGGGATGGCAAGAAGAGGTTTTACGAACCGTGGAACCGCGATCAGACACTGCGCTCGTCGATGCGGCATTCGGTGGTTTGGGTTTACCAGACATTTGAAAAGGCCATCGGTGAGGAGGGGGAGCGCAAGTACATGGAAAAGATTAACTATGGCAATGCGGACCCTACCGGCAAGGCTCCGTTCTGGGTGGAGGGGAACCTGAGGATTTCTGCGGTCGAGCAGATTGATTTCCTGCAGCGACTTCACCGGAATAAACTTCCGCTCAGCCTGAATGCTCAGAGGCTGGTGAAGGATGTGATGATTAATGAAGCCGGGAGTGATTGGATTCTGCGCGCCAAGACTGGCTGGAGCGGAACAATCGGCTGGTGGGTAGGCTGGGTGGAGCACCCGAGCGGTGTAGTATTTTTTGCCCTCAACATGGACACTCCCAATCGCATGGATGACCTTTTCAAACGAGAAGCCATCGCGCGTAGAATTCTACACTCGATGAATGCCCTGCCGAAGAAACCTGGGGAAGTCGGGCCTAACAAAGTAACAAAAGAACAAGCCATCGAAGCCTTTCAAGAATATCGTGCCGGGGTGAAGATTGTTACCGCCATTCACAAGGAACTGATTCAGCGTGGTTTTGATGCCGAGGAGGACGGTGAGATTAAAATGAAGCCCGAGCAGCTGACGAAGTACAAGGTGGCGAGGAAACATTGGCAGAAATCAGTCGGGCTCAATCCCTTATTTCCGGAGGTCTATGTGTTCCTGGCTAACTCCTACTGGGAGATCGAGAATGATCTGCCGACGACGATCCAATACTACAACAAGGCACTGGAAATTGATCCGGACTACGATGATGTGATCTCCGCCCGCGCGCAGGTGTATCTTTTGCTCAAGCAGCTCGATGCTGCTGAGAAAGACTTGTTGCGTCTTGAGGCGTTAGACTCCGAACATGCTGAGTCCTTGCGCGAAGAGATCACCAAGCTGCGGGCGGCTGGGAAAAAGGAATGATGTTTTTTACTGCTCCAGCGGATTCTTCAAATTCCTGAACGCCTCGCGGACGAGGAGTTTGGGTTTGTTTTCGTGATCGTAGATGCCCATGCGGGAGTAGCCGTTCTGGCCTTTGTTGCCGGTGTAGGGCTTGCGCGAGCGGTAGTCCGTGAGTAGCCAGTAGGTGTAGCCGGCGAAGGCGGGGCTGTGTTTGCTGAGGACTTGCCACTGGCGTTTGAGGAGATCGGCCTGCCAGTTCTCGTTGTTTTTCTTGGTGACACTTCCGCGGCTGCCTCGCTTCGACCATGCACCGTTTTCGAGAATGATCAACGGTTTGTTAGGGTTCTGCTTTTGCACTTTGCGCATGTCCGGATCGAGTAACTCGAAGGGGTCCATGGCGCCTCGGTATTCGTTGAAACCGACGGCGTCCGCGTGTTCGAAATGCGGCTGTCCCTTGTGCGGGTGCCAGGCGGCCCAGGTGATGGGGAGTTTCTGGAACTGATCGATTTCCAACACCAGCTCGCGGCTCATTTTCAGGAAGGGTTCGTATTCCTTGCAGAACTGGTGGCACTCGTTGTTGAGCCCCCAGAGCACCACGGATGGGTGGTTCATCAGGTCCCAGACGGCACAACGGGCCATGGTCTGATAGATGGATTTTTTGTCGACGGTCTGCGCGTGCATGGACTTTTCCTTGTACCAGAAACCACCCCACTCACCGCAAACGAGGACGCCTTGCTGGTCGGCTAACTGATAAGCGTAAGGATCGCGCTGGATGACGTGCAGTCGGGCAAAGTTGGACTTACTATCGCGCAGCAGCCCGAAAAGTTCCTCGTGGTCTTTCTTGGTCAGCGCCGCACCGCGCGTGTGGTGCTCGCCATAGATGGATGCGCCCTTAAGAAAGATCGGTTTGCCATTGAGCATAAATTGTTTCCCCTGGGTGGTGAACTCGCGGATGCCGAAGGTGCTGCTGAGTTGATCGATGGTTTTGTCATTAGCGTCTAACAATGTGGCGGTGGCTTGGTAGATTACCGGTGTCTCTGGAGACCAACGCTTGGCCTCGTCGCCGGCGGTGCTGCTGAGGGCGGCCACGCACGTTTGGCCGGGAGCGACGGTGATGGTCTCGCTGGTTTTATTAGGCGTGCTGGGGGTGTTGTAACTGACCGAGACACGGGTTTGGGCGGCGGTTTTGCCGTGGTTGGAAATGATGACGGCGTGGCGGATGGTGCCGTTCTTGGTGTGAATCTGGCTCTTGCGGATGCTGAGGGATGGTTCCTCAATCAGGGAGACGCTGCGGTGGATGCCGGCGTACGGCCAGCAGTCTGGGGCCTTCGGGTGCAGGGTGTGGGTGTAGTCCAGCTCCTGCCAGTCCTTGCTGTCCTTCTTTTTCTTAAAATTCGGCAGTCGAATCACCTTCAGCGCGAGCGTGTTGGCTCCGGCTTTCAGGTGCTCGGTGACATCGATGGAAAAAGGCGCGCCACCGCCCTCGTGCTGGGCAATTTCCTGACCGTTGATGTAAACCCGCGCCCGCTGCTGCACGCCGAGGAAGGCGATGCGCTGACGCTTGCCGGCGGTTGGGGTGAAATCGAAGCTGCGCCGTAACCAGGCCGCGCCGTTGTAGTGCGGTGGGTTGTTGACGCTTTGGTCGCTCCAGTCCCAGAACTTGCCGCCGGGCATGGCGTCCCAACAGTGAGGAACCTGCACCGTTTTCCAGTCTGTTAGGTCGGTCTTGGTGGCGAACCAATGCTCGCTGGCGCCCTTGGATTCCGGGTCAAAACGGAAGCTCCACTCACCATCGAGGCTGACACGGCTGCGGTGCGGATTTTCCGACGTATCTTCGAAGTCGGGTCGGACCTGGCCGTAGTGGAACACCACAGGGAGGCCGTCGATGTGCCGCGTTTCCACCTGCATGGCATGGGCAAAGCGCGGGTGATCACCCATGTCGGGATCTTGTGCGGCGGTGAGGGCGGTGCCGCTGATCAGGGCAAACTGGGCGAGTGCGATGGTGGTGTATTTTGAAAACATGAGATGAAAGCGTGTCTGGTGAGCACAGAGTGGGTGTTTACCATAAACGAGTTTGGCGGCGGTTTTTATACAGCAAATATGGCGAGGTTGTAACTGATTCGCAAATTCGTTATGATGGGGCGCATGACCCACCGACTTCGTATCTTCGCCCCGCTCGTAGGATTATTCATGCTTTTGCTTTGTGGCGCTGCCATGGCGCAGGATGAGGAGCGGCTGCGCGTTGGCGTGGCGGGGAGTGAACCTTTCATCGTGCAAGGCGCTAATGGCTACAAAGGCTTGTCCGTCGACATCTGGGAGAAGATGGCGATCAAGTCAGGACGTGCATTCGATTACCAAGGCTACGCCAGTGTCGGTGAGGCACTTGGAAAGTTGGAAGCCGGAGAAATCGACATGGTCGTCGGCCCGGTGAGCATCACCTCGGGTAGGCAGGAAAAATTCGAGTTCACCCAGCCGTATTTCAGCTCCAGTCTGGGCATCCTTTCTCGCGATGAGGGGCGTACGCTGTGGGGCATGGTGAAGCCGTTTTTCAGCAAGACCTTCTTTATCGCGCTATCCATCTTCATGGTGATTCTCGCCGTGGTGGGCTTTTTGGTCTGGGTGGTGGAGCGCAGAGCCTGTGACGGTCCGTTCAGTGAAGGCCCGGTGAAAGGTTTGGGCAATGGCATCTGGCTGGCCTTGGTGACGATGACCACCGTGGGCTACGGCGACCTTGCTCCCAAGACCGTGATGGGGAGGGTCGTGTTAGGCGGCTGGATGGTGATTGCCTTACTTTCCGCGACTTCACTGCTGGCCGGTCTGGCCGGCACCATTGCGATGTCCGGTGAGACCGGGGTGAAGATCGAAACCACCGCAGACCTCTCGGGTAAAAATATCGCCGTGATCAAAGGCAGCCCCGGTGAAGCGTTTGTTACCAAACACGAAGGCCGCAAACTCTATGCCACCAGTTTGCCAGATGCCATGAAGTTGCTAGAAAATAAGAAGGTCAATGCGGTGGTGTTTGATCGGCCTCAGCTCCGCTATTATCTGGAAGGGAAAGACGAGCTGGAATTCAGGTTATCACCTCAAAAATACCAACCTCAGGGATACGGTTTCGCCTTTCAAAAAGGCGATGTCAGAGCCAATGAGTTGAACATCGAGTTGCTGCGCCTGCAAGAGTCAGGCTATCTGGATGATGTGGAAATGGAATGGTTCCCGCCACTCGAGGAGTAGGTTGCTTTGGCTTCTCGCTGGACATGAAATCGAGTTCATAGAATGTGCTTCTAACATGAATAATAAGATCCCGAATTTGGCATGGCTGCTCCTTTTGCTCGGCCTGTTTCCCATGACGGCGCAAGCCAAAGGCAAGCAATGGCTGGTTTACGAACGCTGTGAGCTGGCGGACGAGAAGTATTTTGATGGCGACAGCTTTTCGGTAAAAGCACTCACCGGATATACCTACGTTTTTCGACTCTACGGTGTCGATTGCCCGGAAACCGACCAACGAGTGGCATCCAGACTGACGGAGCAGGCGAAGGACTTTGGTGTTGAGGAAAAGGAATTATTATCTTGGGGGAGGAAAGCGAGTGCCTTCACCAAGAAATTCCTGCGTAAGCCATTCACCGTTTACACCCGGAAAACCAAGGCTCGAGGGGCGAGCAAGAAAGCGCGCTATTATGCAATCGTAGTGAATGCGGATGGTAAGAGGCTTGATGAAGCCTTGATTGAAGCCGGCTTGGCCCGGGCTTACGGCTTCGGGGCTGACTGGGATGAACCGTTCTGGAATCAAACTAAAAACGACCTGCCTAGAAAGATCGATGCCAAACGTTTTATGGCCAAGCTTCACGCCATGGAGAGTAAGGCTAAGCGAGAGCGAGTGGGGATTTGGGGGAAGAGATAGCTCAATATGCGCCTAAGCTGTCGCGTTCTATAAACCAGTCGTGCGTTTTTGGCCATGGACATTGAGCAGTGAAATTGAGATGATGGCGACATGAAGACTCTCATCCCCTTCCTAATCCTGACTGCATCTGCCCATGCAGCGACCATATACTCGATCGACATCAACGATGCTGACGATCCAATCACTGAAGCTGGTTGGACTGGTCTTAACGCAAACCATTCAACCAATGGGGGAACAGTCAATATCGGTGGGGTTGATTTCTCGATCGACAGTTCCGATGGTTCCCGGGTCAGAGGAACATCGGCCAGTCCGAACCCAAACGCACTCACGGGCGATTTTGCATTCGATGATGGAGCAGGGCAGGCTGTCATCTTGTTATTTGGTGCAGCCGGAGATCTGCCTGCAGGGATATGGCAGGTGGAAGTCTGGGCTTTTGACTCCAGTGGAGGGGTAGGCGATCAGATTTTGGGTTTACGGACCAACGGTGGTGAAAACAATGCCGCTACGATCAACGGCTCATTGCAAGCGAATGGCAGAGTCACTGATAACATGGGCAGCTCACCTACAGACCCGGCAGCTACTTTCACCTTTTTATCCGACGGAGTCTCGCGGTACGATGTGTTCGTACGTGAAAATAACGGCAACAACCGCAGCCGGCTGAACGCGGTCCGGCTGACTTCGATTCCCGAGCCGTCGTCCGCAGCGCTTGCCGGACTGGGCGGACTAGCATTTCTTCTCAGAAGAAAACGCTAGTTTCTCACAGCTGAAGGTAATTCACAAACTCAACTCAGCCCCGTGCATGAGTTGAGTTTTTTTGTCGCTGGTTATCGCATTTCCTGACGCTTCTTGAGGAGTTCTTCCAGTAACTCTTGCACCAACTCGGGTTTCTCCGCAGCGCGATCGATGCGCTCGCTGATGTCTTGTTCGACATTGAAGAGCAGCGGTTTTTTCTCGCTGGCTTCGAAGCCGTATTTGTTTCCTGTCTGGGAAGGGATGGCGACCATGAGTTTCCAAGGGCCTTTGCGAATGGCGATGAGGTTGTTACGGGCGTGGCTGTAGTAGAACTCGAACTCACCGATTTCACCTTTGAATTTTTGCGGAGCTAACAGTGAGCGGATGTCGCGTCCGTCGGGCTTGTGAGCTTTTGGTAGTTCTGCTCCAGTTAGGGCGAAGAGGGTAGGTAAGACATCGAGAGTGCTGGCGGGTGTGAGCTCACGTTTGGCATCAATGACCCCAGGCCAGTAAAAGACGCTGGGCACTCGGTGGCCACCTTCCCAGCAGGAACCTTTGCCATCGCGGAATGGCATGGCGTAGCCGACGTGCATGCGCGCTTCGCCGTATTTGGTTTTGGCTTTATCGCGGAACATCACCCACGGGCCGTTGTCGGATGAGAAGAAGACGATGGTGTTTTTCTCGATGCCTTGCTCCTTGAGCGTGTCCAGAATCTTCCCGACGGAGTCATCGACCTCCGCCATGACATCACCTAACAGGCCACGGCGTGATTTGCCCTTGAAGGCATCGCTGGCAAACAGTCCGAGGTGCGGTTGGTTGTGGGCGACATAGGCAAAGAACGGTTTGTCTTTGTTTTCTTTGATGAATTCCACCACTCCGGAAGAGTAGCGACCGGTGAGTGATTCGGAGGCTTTGACATCAGAAGGAAGATCCTTGGCGACTTCACTGTAGCCTTGGATGGGATTGCTTCCATTGGTATCGGATTTGAGAAGTTTGGCGTTTCCGTAGTCGTGGGAAACATTGGTGCCTATCCAGCGATCGAATCCATGCGCCAGCGGTAAGGTGTCCGGTGACATGTTGTTCGCCTTATTCGGTGAACCGAGGTGCCATTTTCCGAACATGCCTGTGGCGTAGCCCTTGGCTTTGAGTCCCTCCGCGATGGTTGTTTCTTCGGTGCGAAGGTGTTTTTTAGCGCTCGGCCCGATCACCCATGAACCAAGTTGGGAATGCCCGGGGTAGCGGCCGGTTAGCAGGGAGTAACGCGAGGCACTGCAGGCAGGGGAGGAGACGTAGAACTGGGTGAAGCTGGTGCCGGCGGCAGCAAGTTTGCTGATATTAGGCGTCTCAATGACCGGATTGCCATTGTGCGAATAGTCGCCGTAACCACTGTCGTCGAGGTAGATGATGATCACATTCGGCCGATCCATGGCGTCGCGCGCATGAACGTTATGGCACATCATTACGGACAGGCTGAGGGAGAGAATTTTGACAATCGACTGCATGGGGAATTGATACCCGATTGATCTCCCCGAGCTATCAGAATAATTGAGGTTTGATTCAAATAGTTAATTATGCTTAACTATCGCCATGAAATTGGTCAGCATTCCCCTTACATTGCTGGTTGCTCTGGTGGCAACGCTTTCCCTGAACTCCTGTTCGTCGCAATTGAAGGCGAAGGAGACACACATCATCCATCGCTTTGATTACGGCAAAACCGCTTACATCAGCCCCGAAGGCAAAGCCACGGCACCGCCCAAGGCTCCTCGTCGGGTAAAAAAGATGATCGAAGCTGCGAACTCGCTCACTGACAAACCTTACGTCTATGGCGGTGGCCATCGTAGTTTTCATGACCACGGCTACGATTGCTCAGGCGCCACATCCTTTGTGCTGAATGCCGGTGGCAAACTCGACAAGCCGCTGGTTTCCCAGAATTTCTTCGACTACGGCAAAAAAGGCTATGGCGACTGGGTGACGGTCTACGTCAGAAAAGGCCACGTTTTCCTAGTCATCGCCGGACTACGCTTCGATACCGGGGGCACCTGGAACTCCACCGGTCCACGTTGGAAACCCCAGCGTCGCGGTGCGAAAGGGTATTACGTGCGGCATCCGAGAGGTCTCTAATAAGGGCTGTCCACCCAACGAGTGAGTTTGCCTTTTTGATCCACGACCCAGACCAAATGGTAGCCTCCCGCTCCATCGCTGCAGTGTTGTGGGATATAGAAAACGCCCTCGTGGCTGTAGATATTGAATTGCTTGCTAGGTTCGTAGAGGTTAGCGAATAGTCGCTTGGGCACTTCGATCTTTTTCCCATTCAAGGTGAGCTGAACGCCGGTGATCTCGGTCTTTGGCAGGCCTCCATCGGTGCCCCAGACGGTGAGGCCGTCGATTTTTCCCACGCCACCATGTTCATTCTGTGAGATCTTGTGGTCGGCTTTGACGAAGGGTTGCGTGGTGTAGCTGATGCTGATGGCTTCCCCCTGCTTGAGCTTTTTCATTTTCGTCAGCGGCATGATGCGAGAGCGATGAACAAACCCGCTAACTCGCTTGCCGTCATCTGTGTCGATGTTCACCGAGATCCACGGTTGCTCCAGTCTGCCGAAATAGTGGAACACCTGGTGATTGAGAATTTTGTGAACCACGGGAGCTTTGACGGAGCCGGATTTCCGCATGTTGGTGTAACCGTCAGGATCTTGGATGACACCGTAGTCAGCTAGGCAACTCGTGCAAAATTTGAATAAAAGGAGCAAGGTTTTCATAGTAAACACCATCTATCAGGGAATAGAATACGGCAATCCATTTTGTCTTTTTAACAAGCTGGAGAGTGCATGAGGGTAAAATAGAGCCTTGATTCTTGAATCTTTCGTCTTACATCTGCTGCTCCCATGCCCAAGGTTTTTATCAAGACATACGGATGCCAGATGAACGAGCGCGACTCCGAGCAAGTTGCCCGGATGTTCGTGGAAGGTGGCTACACGGTGACTCCTACCGAGTTCGATGCGGATGCCATTTTGGTCAACACATGCAGTGTGCGTGACCAGGCTGAGCAGAAGGCACTTGGGAAGATGGGCATCATGGGCAAACTCCGGCAGAAAAAACCGCACGTGGTCTATGGCTACATGGGATGCATGGCGCAGAGCCGCGGCAACGAGCTTTTCCAGAACATCCCCCACCTCGATGTGGTCGTGGGAACCCAGAAATACCACAAAGTTTTCGAATACGTGGACAATATCCTGACCAAGCGCATGGAGATGCGGATGGACGATCCGTCCTATTCCCTCACCGGCGAGAGTGTCTGTGATATTGAGGAGGAAAAGGACAGCCAGAACACCATCCGTGACCACGTCACTCAGGAAAATCAGACCACTGCCTTTGTTTCCATCATGCAGGGCTGCAACATGCGCTGCTCGTTCTGCATCGTGCCTGACACACGCGGTCGCGAGCGTGGAAGACCGATCGCTGATATCGTCGAGGAGTGCAAAGGGCTGGTCGCCAAGGGTGTCAAAGAGATCACTTTGTTAGGCCAGATCGTCAACTTATACGGTCGGACTGAATTTCCCAAAGTCGACGGCAAGTCACCATTTGTGCAACTGCTCGAAGCGGTGCACGAGGTGGAGGGACTGGAGCGGATTCGTTTCACATCACCTCACCCGATTGGTTATCGCTCTGATCTTGTTGCGGCCTTCACCTACTTGCCGAAGCTTTGCAGCCACATCCATTTTCCGATGCAGTCTGGCTCCGATGCCATTTTGAAAAAGATGCGCCGTCCCTATAAAAACCAGAAGTTCGTGGAGATCTGTGAGAACATGAAGGCGGCCCGACCCGACCTCGCGATCACCACTGACATCATCGTCGGATTCCCCGGTGAGACGGAAGAGGATTTTCAAGCGACTGTCGACACCGTCAAGCAGCTCGACTTCGATAATGCCTTTGTTTTCCGTTACTCCAAACGCCGCAATACACCGGCAGCTGAAATGGAAGGTCAGCTACCTGAACGGGTCAAGGAGGAGCGTAACCAGATACTTTTGAAAGTGGTCAACGAGATCTCTGAGAAGAAAAACAGAGCCTTGGTAGGAACCCGTCAGCAGGTTCTCTGCACCGGTCCTTCCAAGACGAACAAGGACCGCCTGATGGGGCGCACCAGCCAGAACAAGATCGTCATCTTTGATGGTGATGAACAACGCATGACCGGCCAGATCTTTGATGTCGATATCGAGGATACCACCGGATTTTCTCTTTACGGTACCCCGGTGATTCACTAGGGCCTGATTTACATTTCCATTCCTCCTCTCGTTATGATTTTTTCGAATCGATATCTCGTCCTCGCTTGTCTCTTGATTTTTTCATGGCTTCCGGCCGAAGCCGATGAGGCAAAACTGACGGATTCGCGGGTCTGGCACGGAAAAAACGGCAAGCATTTCCGTGGTAAGTTTCTTGGGCGCGATGGCGAGACCTTGCGTATTCAAGACACACGCGGAAAAATCTATAACGTGCCGATCACTTCACTCTCGGATGACGATAGGGACTGGTTCAAGAAGGCATGGGATGTTCAGCAGGAAAAAGAGAATGAAATCGATGCGCTCGCCAAAGGCGGTGAGGTCTTGATCCCTAAGGATTTTGTTCTGCCGTCGGTGGCGCCCATTGGTTTCAAGCGTGTGCCTGATGAAAGTGTGACCCGAAGAAATATTCCGCCGATCGACCAATCCGAGTACTACGACAAAGATCACAACAACTTCGCCAGTAGTTTTGTGCCCTTCATGCTTTGGTGGCATACCTCGAAGATCGTGGATGTTCCCAGTCGCAGGGACGACAACGAAAGACGCATCGAGTGGCTCTACAAAACTCTCAACAAGTGTCGATTTGGGCAGCGTCATGCTCGCAATAGCTACCAGAGTTTTTTCCAAGAAGAGCTTAAGACCACAGCTTGTTTCGAAGTTCTGGATTTGCGCGATGCACTGACTGTGCACGCTGCGCACAAGACCTTGGATCGATTCAACCCGGAGTTTCTCTCACAATTTACCAAAGGTGCGAATGCGACGATCTTGAGCGTGAGTGTCTATAAAGGCTCCCGCCACGAGTGGACACCGGATTTACCACTGGTGGAGTGCACGCCTGGCGGTGGAGTGATTTTCTATATGTATGGGCTGAAGCTCTCGGGGAAACTGGAAAAATTGCCAGCCGGCAAAGACCGGAATGCGGTGCAAGGGTATGAGATTAAAATTCTCAATATGAGCGATCAGCCGGACTGGTTCCAGGCGCGTGATTACAGCTTCAAGCTGGAAGGTAAATCAGGAACGGGCCTTGTGGTGGTGGTTCCCAACGTTGCTGACACGGCCCCTGCCGAGACCGACAAATAATCCTTTTCACACGCACGATTCCCCATACCATCCGCCCAGATGCATCCTTACGAGAAGATTCCCCTGAACGTTGCCGGCTACGTGTTGGCTGCATGGTTGATTGGTCTCCATGTCTGGATGTTGATGAAACCTGAGGACAGCAAAACGTTTCTCCAGAAACTGCCTCGCAACAGAGTGCTGGGCCCTTGGTTAATGGGCATTGGCATGACGTGGTTCTGGCTGTTGATCGCACCGGATCGTCTCGGGATTTTCAGCTACTTGCAGATGGATCTTGGTGAGTTTGACCGGGCGAAACCCATTCTCCGCATACTCGTTCCCATCGCCGCCTACGGCATGATTGTTCACGTGAAGGAATTTCTCACGGTGCGTGCCATCGGCTTGTTAGCATTAATGGTCGCCGCGCCACTTCTCTACGCAGCCTACCTCAAGGAGCCTACGAGCCGATTGTTGATCCCAATTTTCGCCTATATCATCATTTTCAAAGGTCTCTTCTGGGTGGGCATGCCCTACACCATGCGCGATGCCATTACCTGGGCGACTAAAACCGACGGACGTTACCGCGCTCTGACATTGGGTGGCCTAGCCTACGGCGTCGCCGTGTTGGCCTGTTCGGTTATCTGGTGGAAATAAAGATCCTGATCTGTGTCAGGCACCGATCTCACTGAGGTTTCTGTGATAACGCAGACCTTTCACTGCAACAAAGAAAACACCCCAGCGAGGTGATAAAACCTGCTGAGGTGTATACGTGTGGGGCGGATATACCCCGATCTATTATGTTATCCTAATGAGTCTAATGTGCTGATGTGTGATTTCACACGTGGCAGCAACTTGGTCTGAATCTGGCTGCGGCAAGACGGCATGATGCAATCTTTCTCGAGCGCCTCTTCATATTCGTTTTCGCCGTGCTTTTCACCCTGTTTCAGGGCGGCGACGGCTGAATTGTCGCCAAAGAGGTTAGCGGCACCTTGCACTGCGGTGGCAAAGGTTCCCCATGCGCCCGACTCGTCATCGGGAATGCCGCCCATGGCGGTGATGGAGTCTTTCAGATCTCTGACGGATGCTTGGTGTTCCTCCTTAATTCGACGGAGGGGCATACCCTGACCCTCATGGCCAAACTTATCGATGGCTTGTTCATAGGTCTCAACGGCGGAGAGTTCGCCTCTAAGTAGGCTGTTACACTCTTTGATGCAGTCTTCGTTATATTGTGGTGTTGTGTTCATAGTGTTTGGTTGGTTGGTGTTTTTAAATTTGATTTCGGTGTTCAGGTTGAACCCGCACCTTGGACAACTCAGATATTGCGATTACCATGCCAGACTTGAGGGATACCTTTAATCATCACAAAACCAATAGATTGAATAGTTTTCAGGATATTCAGTGGTCAATTCAAACGTTTCATATTGCATCAAATTTTCGTCTGAATGTGGCAAGATGCATGGTGGATTAGAAAATATGTAGCACTACTGATCTAGGTTTATAAATTAGTGCACAGCTCAACCCTTGAAACTGCTTGGTTTATAAAGACTCTTGAAATAATCTTTGGCATACGGTAAAGGTGGCACGATTCCCGCTATCTATAGTGATACACACACAAGTATCAGTTCATGATTAGAGACGATTACATACCAAAGAAGCGCATTCTCATTGTCGATGATGAGCCATCTCTATTGATAGGTATCGAGATGGCCTTGATAGGAGAAGACCGTGATGTTTTTTGTCTCTCCTCAGGTCAAGAGGCCTTGGATGATTTAGAGAAGAATCAATATGATTTGATCGTGCTCGATCTCAACATGCCCGGGCTGACCGGTTTGGATGTGCTGCGCGAATTAAGGCAGCGGGGTGATCGAACCAAGGTGATCATATGCAGTGCTCACATTACAGAGAGAGCGATGATCTCAGCCGTATGTAACGGAGTCGTCGATTTCTTAGCCAAGCCGATGTCTTTGACTGGTCTGCGTGATTTCGTAAGCTACGCGTTGGACAAAAACGCCAAAATTAAGTCTGAGCTGGATGATGTTTTTGATAAAGTTCGCTCACTTGAATTTGAACGAGCCTTGGAGTTGCTCGAGAATGAGAAGGTGATGAAGGAGTCTGGCCCTCTTGCTACTATGTGGGCAAAACTTCTGAGAGTTATTTCCAAAACTCCAGTTCCCGCGAACAACGCGACGGCTAGAAAATATGCCAAAGCTTTATTGCAGGAGGCTGTGATCAGGTGCTGATACTATAAGACTGCTTTGAGCAGTGTTTTCGGGTGTCGTTCTGCATGGTGAACGTTGCATTGTGCAAGGATTTGAAGGCAGATGGAGCTGGTTTGAATTCCTAAGAGTGTTTCGTAACTGTCACGAAAGGAGTGAGTTATGTGTCTTAATTGCTAGATGGGTTAGCATGGACTGCTTCGTGCTAGATTACTTACGTCATGAATAAAAATCAAATCAAGCAACTAGCAAACCAGGTATCTTCCACTACGACAGACACGCTGTCAGAAGGACTAACCGCTATTCGCAAGCGTCCTGTGACAAGCTCACTCTTCGGACTTGTGTGTTTCTGCGCTGGAGTTCTGTTGGCAACAAGCTGTGCAAAGAAAGGACCAGCTGAGAAAGCAGGGGAAAAAGTGGATGAAGCTGGAGAAGAAATCAAAGATGCTACCAACTAGATTCATGTCTCAAAACCCAATCGCAAATCAATCAAACCTATAACCCAATAAAATTATGTTAGACTGGACACTATTATTTCTCGTAGTTGCAATTATCGCAGCTGTATTAGGATTTTCAGGCATCGCAGGAGCTGCGGCAAATATTGCCAAGATCTTGTTTGCCGTATTCCTTATCATATGGATTGTTACCCTGATCCTCTAATCAAAGGCAGGTCAATCGATATCATTTCAGGAGTCGTTCCCATTAGGGGACGACTCTTTTTTTCCACGTATAATACACCCTCTGAGCTGCGCAGGTGTGGATGGTTTGCACAGATGTTCATTGAACCCGGCCTTGAGACTTTTTTCTGATTGTCGGGGAGATGAGTGGCCGGAAAGGGCTACAAGATAGGTATACCTCACTTGATTGTTCTCAGGTAAATTTCTAACGGACTGGGCGAAATCCCAACCGCTGAGTTCTCCCTGTAGAGTTAGATCGCAGAGCACAATTTCCGGAACAAACGAATGGATTAATTCAAGGCCATCTTCAGCAGCTACCGTATGTGCCACTTCATGCCCGTCCAGCTCCAGCAAGAGTTTCAGAGCTTCGGCCACATTTTCGTCATCTTCTATGACAAGTATTTTAGAACTTAAAGAGGTACCATCATCACACGTAGAATTTTCATCTTCTGATTCTAAAGTTCGTTCTTGAGCGGCATCGCTCAACGGGAGGCTCAGGGTAATCTCGGTGCCTTTGCCTTTGCCTTCGCTGAATGCGACCACTTTACCTCCGTGCAATTCCATCAATTGTCTGATGATCGCAAGTCCAAGGCCCAGCCCGTCCCTGCTGGTTCTGTCAGCGTTTTTGCTCTGAGCAAATGGCTCAAACAGTTTTTCGATTTCAGGCTTACTCATGCCTAGGCCGTTATCGCTAACTACCATGCATGTGTTTCGCGGGTTCTTTTTATCCGGTGTAACGGAAACCCGGATTGCTCCTCCGATCGGTGTGAATTTGATAGCGTTATTCAGCAGGTTGGTAACGCACTGAGTGATTCTGATAGGGTCAGCAACCACCCACTGTTCCTTGTGATATGGTTGGTAGGAAAGTTCGATCTTCTTCTCCTCGGCACCGCTTTTGTGGCTGGTAAGTGCATTCTCTACGAGCTGGTTGATCTCGGTCAATTCAGTTTCGATGCGCATTTTACCCTTGGTGAGTCTAGCGATGTCCAAGGTGTCATCGACAAGTCGGGCGAGGTGCTCAATCTGTTTGCCGAGCTGTTGGTAGGCACTGGCATGTTCTTCTTTTGAGGCGTGCGGGTGCCCCATGATTTCATAGTGAGAGGTAATGGCGGCCAGAGGA
Source organism: Oceaniferula spumae (assembly GCF_042849255.1). GTDB lineage: Bacteria > Verrucomicrobiota > Verrucomicrobiia > Verrucomicrobiales > Akkermansiaceae > Oceaniferula > Oceaniferula spumae. Next base: position 2,186,720 of record NZ_AP026866.1, on the reverse strand, counting down.
TTGCGTAGTTCATGACCGAGCATGGCAATGAATTTATCCTTCGCCTGGGTAGCCTCCTTCAATGAGTTCTCGGTTTTTTTGTGAGACTCAATGTCTGTGCTGGTTCCATACCATCTGGAAATGACTCCGTTTTGATCACGCACGGGCACTGCTCGAGCGGCGTGGTGACGATACTCACCTGACTGGCTCAAGAGGCGGTAGGTATGATCATAAATCTCTCCGGTATCTACAGATCGTTTCCAAGCCTTACGTGTGAGTTTAATGTCTTCCGGGTGGATTGCGGCGTCAATATTGAGAAAATCCGGGTCCTCAATATCCAATCCGCTGTAGGTGGTCCAATGTGGGCTGACATAGTCCACTGTCCCATCTGGATCCGATGTCCATACGATCTGGGGGAGGGTTTCGGCCAGGTGTCTGAATTTAAGCTCGTGAGGGGGCAGTAACTTATCATCAGATTCGTTCACTTCGTGAATAAAAACAACAGCACCTACCTCCGTGACATTATCAAACTCATCGGTAACGGGGAAAAAACTAATCGAGACTGATTTATCCTGAGGCTCCTCGGCGAGATCTATTTTTTGTTTAGTGACTGGAAGCGGTCTGCCTTCAGCGAAAACTTGTCGGATGCTCTGCTCGAACAAGGTGGCAGAACGGGGATGCAGGTCCTTGACCAGCATTTCCACATGCTCCTCTGCAGGCAGGTTATTCAAATGAGCAAGATACTCGTTGACCCTTGTATAACGAAAATGTGTGTCGAAAAACGCCAATCCAATGGGGGCGAATGTCAGAAGCGAGTCCAGTGCGTTGGCTTCAGACTGTGTCGATGCGGGATTTTCCATGATGGTATATTGGCAGAGCTTATCAATTGGCTGTCTTATGCCCATTCATATGAAACTATCTGGAAACAGAGTAATATTTGTCCATCTCCATTGTCTCATTCGGGCAGATTAGGGACCTCTTTATTTTTTGAGGTGATAAGCGCGGCTAACATAGGCACACTCTAACGTATTCGGCTTACAATGTTAGTTGAGTTTTAAATCAATATTGCGGTGCATGAGGAGAGGGGAATTGCACGATCTGCATCAGAAATCGTCGCATTCCGCGATAATTTGTCAAGCTGGTTGTGACGACCAAATAACCGCATCGAGGAGAGTAATGAGCCTAAGTCATTTATAGATAGGTCGCTGCTGTTCCTCAATTGTTTCTAGACTGTTTGCTCCGTGACGGAGTATTACCTCAGTTCTTACACAGGAGCTTTTATGAAAATGAAACGCTGTATGAATGATGAGGGGAAAGCCTTTGGTATAGGATGAAGAATTTTCAGTACAGCAAAAACCCTCCACTGCTGGGTGTGGCAGTGGAGGGTAGTGGTTTGAGTTAGATAACTCTTGGCAATGGGATGGCTGCTCTAACTTAGAAGTTAAAGCGCACACCGGCTTCCAGAAGAACATCGTCGTTGTCGTCGACGTCGAACTTGGCTCCGCTATCGGTGGTTAGGGAGTAGTCGTCGATGAACATGTAACGAGCTCCACCGAAAATTTCGAAACTTGGGTTCACGTTGTAAACGAGACCCAGGAACGCTTGAGCGAAGAAGGTCGTTTGGCTGTCGTTACCTGAATCGTCGATCTCGTTGATATCATCAGTGAAATCACCATCAACGTCGATGATGGCTACACCTGCACCGAGACCAGCATAGAAGCTCAGATTCTGTGTGAGGTTTCTCTCAACTTTGTAGTTGAGGGTAATCGGAATGAATGTGGCCTCGAGGTTTGAGTCGCCTGTGAAGCTGTCGCCTGGATCCAGATCGAAGGTGTCTTCGAGATTTAATTCGTCACCGTCGTTTTTCAGTTCTGAATAACCGATATCGAGGAATACAGACTGGCTCCAGCCATTCAATTCGCCGAGGTCCTTACCAATTTGCAGAGAGTAAAATTCATCTTCGGCGTCGACGAGATAACCAGCTGAGGCTCCAAGAAACCAAGAGTTAGATGTTTGTAATGTTGGTCCCACCACTGGCGGAGCTACTGATTCATGGGTAACCTCACCAGCAAAGGCAAGAGATGGAATTGAGAGTAATGTGACTAAGCTAAGTTTTTTCATGGTTTTAGTTTTGTTCGTTGATCGCTAGTTTCGCGATTGCCCAACTACCATTGCAATGAGTGAGCCAATTTTTGCGTGTTCATGTGGTTTATTCTGAAGAAACGTTGTAACTGTAACAAGATCAGTGGAATATGGGGTCGTTTAGGCCGCTAAAACGTGATGGTGAAATGATTACGATTTAGTTAGAATTGCCCAGAACGTTGCATGTTGCATCACTAGAGATATGCAACTTGCAACGATGAGCGTTCAGCCAGAAAATGCCTGTATCAAGGTCCAGGGGGAATACCTTAATGCGTAATGGTTGCGAAACTTGCGGATTAGCAACTCCTGATTCTGAATGGCGTGATTTTAGCGAGTTTGTTCTGTGTGAGCACATAGCTATAAAAAAAATCCCGGGAATCCTGAAGGGATTCACCGGGATAGATATCGAGCTTTAAAAGGTTTAGGCGTGCAGTTTCATACTTGCCCGCATGCGCCTAGAGCCTTTCAGCTGGTTAGTAATTGACCGTTTTTTTGGTGGTTGTGCTTGTTCCTGTGTAAGGATCGTATGTTTCAGTAGTGGTGGTGGTCTGTCCATCTACCGGGTCAACGTGAGGTGGACCACTGACGTGTACGTCACAACTGGAAATCATCGAGATCGCTGCGCATGTGACGAGGGCTAGGAGTGTTTTGTTCATTTTCATAGTTATTGTTTTGGGTTATGTTAGATAGCATCATTTTCTACCTTGGTTTCTGTCGTGCTGGTGTTCCCCGAGCTGTCTGCTGAGGTTTGGGTTATTTTTTTCGAAGATCCAGCTGCTTTAGCTGCACCCATAATACCTAATCCAGCAATGATGAGACTGACGACTATGAGCACGGCCGTGGGGACCCCCAGCATCATGAGTCCGTAAATAACGCCACCTAATAGGATTAGCGTGCCTAGGAAGTATGTGATTGCTTTCATAACGACAGATACATTACAGATTGCATGCCAATGGCCGCACAACCCGGAAACGTCCATTCTACAAGGGGTATTCAGCCCGAAGACCTTGCAATGTAGGCTTCAATTCAAGCAATTTGCACGATGAGCCATAGCATTTTGCACCATTCTGGAAGGACGCACATGGCAACATGGAAATGCACGCCTAGTGTTGTGCGGACCGGATTCCAAGAAGGGTAGACAACGTGTTGCCCACCATAAAATGGGGTGGGCTTATGCTTTGATTTAGAAAAATGCCTCCAACCAGGCATCAAGCTATGTTGGAGGCGAGCCAAGACCGGCGCTTTGCCGAATTTGTGTCTGGCTACAGCCGATTGAAGCGCAATCAAGTTGCACTCGTGAAACGAATAACGCAGGGGTCAGTCCTTAGACTCACTCGGAAAGTGTTTATCGATTGCTTGCAGCAAACGCTCACTATCATTCTTGATCGATATCAACATCTTTTCCTGTCTCTCGTTTAATGGACCCACATTTTTTTCCAAGAGTAGGTGCGACATCATACGAATGCCCGTTAGAGGACTTTTAAGATCGTGACTGATCGATGATAGAGAATCGTTATTTTTCTGTCTGTCAGGCATGTGATAGGTAGAGGTTAATTTACTGAGTCCAATTTCTTTCTTTTGCGATATAAAGTTGTTTTGTCAATGCCAAGGATCTCAGCAGCTTTTTGGAGACTTGTCGATTTTTCCATGACGCGTTTAATGTGTTCAGCTTCTAACTCTTCTAGGGTGATGTCACTGCCCACTAGAGCGACGTCTCGCGAGTTGCTGTTACTTGAAGTATCGAACGAGGGCAAATCTTCCGGTTCAATTTGTTGGCTACGACATAAGATCGCAGCGCGCTCAATGGCATTTCTAAGCTCTCTCAAATTCCCCGGCCACGGGTAGGATTGAATGGCTTGGAGACCATCTTTGGAAAAACCAGAGATATCACGAGCGATCTGTTTGGAAAAGTACCGCAAGTAGTTCTCAGCGAAGCCGACCAAATCAGTTAGGCGCGTGCGCAGGGGGGGCATTTCCACTTCGATGACATTGAGACGGTAATAGAGATCCTCACGAAATTCACCATCGTCGATGCATTGCTTCAAATCGCGGTTAGTGGCCGCGATAACGCGGACATTGGCAGACCTTATCTTGTTTTCACCAACGCGCTCATATTCCCGTTCTTGTAAGAGGCGCAGAAGTTTGGGCTGAATTTCCATAGGGAGTTCACCAATTTCGTCCAGAAATAGTGTACCTCCATTGGCAGCATGGACCTTGCCCCATGCATCTTTCACGGCGCCGGTGAAGGCTCCCTTGACGTGACCAAACAACTCACTTTCCAAGAGCTCTTTTGATAGACTCGGGCAACTGATGGTAACGAAAGGTTTATCTGCGATGTGACTGCGATCGTGAATGGCTTTGGCAACAACGCTTTTGCCTGTTCCACTCTCGCCAAGGATCAGAATGGATGCAGGTGTGGGAGCCGACCTGAAGAGAGTATCAAGAGTTTCGCGCATAGCTTCGTCTGTGGTCTCAAACGAAGGAGGCGGGGAATTGGCTACAACTTGGTCTTGTAAACTGTGAACCTGGCTCTCTAAAGATTTGATTTCAGATTGAGTATTAATCTGCTTTTTAACCTTCGCAATGATCGCGCGGATCTGGTCCGGGGTAAACGGCTTCTCCAGATAATCGAATGCACCTAGTTGTGTCGCCTTGATAGCTGTATCTACTGATGCGTAGGCGGTGAAGATGACAACCGGTAATCTGGGATGTGATTTCTGAAGTTCCTCTAAAAGATGTAAACCATCGTCATCGCCCAATTTCAGATCCAGAAAAACTAGATCGTATTCTTCTTCCTTGATGCGGATCTGGGCTGATTTAATGCTATCGGCTGGGTCTGCGTAGTGTCCGTCAGATTCCAGAGCGATCATCGTCGAATCTCTAATGGATTTTTCATCGTCGACGACGAGTATATCGAGCTTGTTTTTCATGTATTATTGGCTGAGGCCATTTCAGAACTTTCAATGACCATGGGGGCGGAGGCTCAGGTCTGTCAACAGTGACCTTCAGCTTGGCGTGCAACTGGGACTATCGACTTTTCCGTGTTGTTAGAGAAGCTGTTTCTGTGAGAGCATTGCTGATTTTGAGATGGCCAGAAACTTTCGCTACCCCACGCACGCGTTTGGCCACTTTATGAGCTCTTTTAGCCTGCTCTTTATTCAATACTTGGCCATAGAGGTGACACTGGGAATTTGAGACGTGAACTTCGATGTCTAAGAAATCCAGTTCGGGATCCGATCTCAACTTTGCGAGCACATTCTGGGTGATGACCTGATCGTCAGCAGTAGCGCCCTTTGTGATGTAGATTACGTCGTGAAATGAGATCACACCACGACATGACTTGACCGTTTTCACAATTTCAGCGTGCTGAGCCAACGTGTCGACGCGTCCTCGTAATGCGACCATGCCGTCGCGGACATTCACTTGGATGGCTTGGTCATTCAGAGCGTGCGAGGATTTGATTTTGCCTGTCAGTTCATAATAAATCTGTTTGTCGCCTCTGGTGGCCGCTTCAGCTTGGCTGGCTGACATGAACGTGAGGCAAAGGAAAGGTATGATATACTGAAACAGTTTAACTTTCATAGTGCTCTTAACGCAGGATATGTGCCAGCTGTCAGAGCTTCGCCAGTTTCGCCGAGGGGATGCTTGATCTGTTTTGTCGACATTTGCTTGGCCCCCTTGAGCTACAGGGGCGCATCACCTCTGTCTAATAACATCTCATATGGTTCCGTTGCTTAATCCTTGGTCTGGCAATTGGGTGCATTTGACAAATTTTCCACTCTGAGATGGTGCAGTTTGCAATGTCTGAGATGTGTATTGCACGATAGTCTATGCCTCTACAGACGAACGTGCCTTGAGGTATACCTCAACGATAGCGCTGCTTGATTTCGTCATAAGCCCACTGAAATAAGAAACAGAACTCCCATGGGCACTTAAATGGTGGGGAGTTGAGGATGAACGTGTATTTTCTTTGGGCTGGCGTGGAAGCCATCACCTTACGCTCCCGCTTGAGGACCTTGTATTCTAGGAAGTAGTAGATTGCGTGTGTCAACCGATAGCGGACCTTGGTCAGTAGCTTGGTTTGTTGCCACATCTTGCGTTTGAACGCTTGATATCTCTCTCTACCCGTTTTGGAGAATAATCTGTCCTTAGTCAGGCTGGAGTGGCCCGTTGCGTTTTTATGCACGCCGAAAATCTCTCGTGGAACCCCGGCGAGTTCGGCGATGCGGCGTGGCACTGGTCTGTCATAGTCATCGCTAACAGACCACTCGGCCATCTCCTCGGAAGTGACGATTTCGGCGATGGCCTGATTGTGACGTGCGCTGATGTACGCTGGGGCGAAAACTTGATAGCCTACCCTCAGTCGGAATTCGATCTGGCTGATACCTGTGATCCCCCGTGTCCAAGGTTTGCTGTATTGCTTGGTCAAAGGAACGATATCCTCCTCCCAATATGTATCTCCCGCACATCCGACGACGTAAATTTTTTCCCTCAAGGCCTCTTCCATAGCGGTGAGGGTGGCGTTGGAATTCGTGGAGAAAAAACCAAACTCGGCTTCCACTGGCTCGGATGACTTGGTGTAGGTCCAGCGGTCAAATTCCTTGCAGTTCATTCCGAGCGCTTTTGCGATTTCTGCGCCGCTGTCTTGATGCGGGTCATCCGCTCGCGAGTCGTAAAAGGTATGCGCTTCCGTACAGCCTGCTTCTTTGGCCAAAACCGCACAGGCAGTGGCATCATAGCCGGCGGAGAGAGCGGCCGCACTCTGCAGGGGATGTTTGCGATCGGGGTGGGCTGCATTCTGTATCACATCAGCTACGCTACGTTTCAGCAGGGCGTGATAATCTTCAAAGACGGAGGGGCATTGGCCAGGGGGATGTGTTCTGTAAGTGATCTTTCCCTGAGTATCTATCGAGAGAATGGCACTGATGTGCAAGTGCATGGATACTCCGCCATCTAACGGAATGGCTCCATCCAGACAGTAAAGTCCCTGCCGGGAAACACGGAGAATATCGTGCACATAGTAGGGGTAGGATGGAATTGGTTTCGTGCCAGTTTCCGACATCAGAAAGATCGGCGAGTTGGAAATGTGAATCTTGCCACCGACCTGTAAACTGAACAGGGGGCTCAATCGATCGGTGCTGCTGCAGAACAGCAGTTCGTCCTCTCGCTGCCGCATGCCTGTGCCGGTGGACACAGGGGCTAGATCAAATCCGTAATCTGGGAAATTGCCATTCCACGCACCTTCCACCAAGCCATGTTCAGAAATTTCTACACTGGATCCGTGTCGAACTTTGGTCTGATGTTGATCGATGTCATATTCTGCGGCCCACGCGAGTTTTGGCAGAGATTCGGAGAGGTAGTAGTCGATTTCCAAGGCTGTGATGTAAGCGGTGCGGCGCCAAGGTACATGACACACCCCAGCTTTCAATCATGGTTTGTGGCCTCTGATAAATAACAGCGCCCAATCAATTTGGTTTGAACCGGGTTGTTTTTGAATGGAAGTCAATCCACGGGAAATCATCTCAGGTGTGGCTTTATCCAAGCCGAACAAACCTGCACAGAACTGGGTCATCGAAGCCTGATCAAGGAAGTTCCACGGATACTCGTGCAGCTGGTTATGGGTGATGTCGAAGCCGGCTGCTTGCATCCGTGCGGCCTCAGTTTCCGGATCGAGAAAATCTCCCTCATGCCCCATGGAGTTGTGCTGGTCTACAAATCCGTTGAGGAATGCATCTTGTGGGGTGCCGAGCATGACATCGCCGATCACAAAGCGCCCGCCAGGTTTTAACAAACGAAACACTTCTTGGTAGAATTCTTCGCGCTGGTCCGTGTGGTGCAGTGCGGCCAACGAGACAAACGCGTCCACTGAGGCGTCAGCCATGGGGATGTCTGTCCAGGATGCCAGTGAGCATTGTTGTTGCGCTGCAAACTCTTCGCTGGTTTCGAGCGGGTGGAGTGTGACGGATTGAAGATGGTCTGGAAGAAATTTTCCGATGTACCCACCGCCCGATGGAAAATCGCAGAGAACTTGATCTTCCCGGAGTTCCAAGAGTTCTAGAGGAATAGTGAATTCTTTTTCACGTGCCTCCGGACACAACAGCATGGCCTGATGATAGGCTTCACCCCGGTGGTTGAATATTTCTCTGTAGTTCGGTTTGGCGGTGCTGTTTTTTCTCGAGTCGGTCATTTTACATATGACGGATGCAGATGGTAATTACGCAAGAGCATCCAGATTTAGTCATCGTGTGATTTGATATCGTTCCTTTAATTCATAATACCCCCATTGAAATGTAAATGCGTATTTCCAAGTGTAACGCTGCGGCGGAGAGTTGAGAATGAATGGGAAGCGTCTCTGCATGGGAGTCGAGGGGATATACTTTTTCTTACTGCTCAATAATTTGTAGTAGAGAAAATATGTTAGAGCGAAGCGGATTCGCCAATACAGCCATCTTAAAACAGGCTGCGTTTGTTTGGTCATCGCATTGAATTTGGTGTAGGTCTCGAGTCCCAATTTTGAGAAATTGGAATTCTCTTTCAAGCTGGCATGACCACCGCCAAAATTTTTCCGTCCTAATTCATCGCTAGGAATACCACCGGTCTCGGCGATTCGCCGAGCCACTGGTCGGTTGTATGGGTTGTCGACATTCCATGGTTTCATTTCCTCCGATTTGGCAATGGATAATAGAGCGTGGTTATGGATCAAGGCGATCGATGGTGGCGCGAATACGATGTATCCGACACGGAGGCGAAACTCGATTTGACTTAGACCGCTTGGAAGTCTGACCCATGGGCTGCTGAAGTTTTCAAAGGGAGCCACTTCCTTGGGATCCCAAGCCGACTCGCCGGATGGAGCTGTCACATAGATGCGGTTCACAAGCGCGTCTTCCATCGATGATACAGGCACACTGCTGGCAGAGGAGTTGAAGCAAAATTCAGGCTCCGCGAGTCGATCAAACTGGTGAAAGGCGTAACGGTCGAATTCCAGGCATTCCATTCCAAGTGCAGCAGCGTGTTTGGCACCGCTGTCGTGATGAGGGTCAGCGGCTTTGGTGTCTAACAGAGTGTGCGCAATCTTGCAGCCTGCGTCTCTGGCTAATCGTGACGTAGCAGATGAATCGTAGCCCTTGGAAAGAGCGGCGGCACTCTCTAAAGGTATTTTTCGGAGAGGATCACGCGCATTAGCCAGCACCTTTGTGACCGCATCCGAGAGAATACGGAAGTAGTGGTCATAGTCCTTGGGGCATTCTTCCCGCTGATATTTACGATAGCTTATCTGGCCATGTACACCGCATGTCACGATCGTGCGGACGTGCATATTCATCCAGTGACCATCGTCGAGATGCAGTCTGCCTGCTTGTGCGTGGTCGCCTTTTCTCCAGTGTCTTAAAATATCGTGGTTATAAAACGGGTAGAGGGGGTGCGGTGCAGTGTCGGACAACTGCATGGCAAAGACGTAGGAGTTCGACACATAAGTGTAGCCATCCTTTTGAATGCTGAAGACCGGTGATAATCGGTCAGTGCTACTGCAGAACAATAGGGAGCTTTCCTCCTGCACAATACCCGTGCCGCTAAAGGTTGTGCTGTTAGCGAAATTAAAATCTGAAAATGAACCATTCCATGCCCCTTCTACCAAGGCGTGGCCACTGTCTGATATTTCAACGCCACTCCCGTGAAAAACTTCTGCCTGCTGATTGGCTATTTGTATTTTGGCTCCCCAAGAAAACCGTGGCAGGGATTCGAGGAGGCGGTAAGTGATGTTCAATGTGTGTAAGGATGAAAATGAAGTTTGAGATCTATTCCTTCATGTGGTCGTGTGCGGCATTTTGCCTGATCTCGGAGGAAGCTACTATTTTTTGTCTAGCTTTCAACCGGTGATCTCAAATGTTAGATTTCTTCTATGATTTGATCTAATCACGCGCTTCCTAAGTCGAATGCGCGTTACGAGCCGATACTCACTTTAGGGGGGTAAGTGCTTCCAATGTATGGAAGGCCACTGACAAGAAACGAAGACTAGGCAGATTATTGATCTGCACTCTACCGCTTGTGAGTGTAGTATCTCTCTTTGAGAGCATTCGCTGCCCACTGGAGAGCAAACACGTAATCCCACGACATCCGCATGGGTGCAGCATTGAGGATGAAGGGGAATTTTCGAGCGAGAGGGGTGGATGCCACGTATTTTCTTCCGCTGCTGGTCAGCTGATACCGTAAGAAGTAGGTGATCGCGAAATGGGTTTTCCTGTATATCCGGGCAATACGACTGCAATGCTGGTGTGATTCTTTCGTGAAGGAGGAGTAGCTGGAGTATCCTCGGTCAGAGAAGCCTGCCCTGGTCTTCAAGGGGGAATGGGATGTGCCCAATTTTTTTAGACCGAACAATTCTCTCGGCAGACCTCCTTGTTCTGCAATTCTACGTGCGGCAGGACGATCGTATTTTCCTCCCACTGACCACTCTTGCATTTCTTCTTTGGAGAAAATTTTCAAGATGGCTTGGTTGTGTCTGATCGCTATCACACTGGGGTCTATGGCGATGTATCCCACTCGGAGACGGAACTCCAGAATGCTCACCCCGCTGACCATACGCGACCATGGGGAGCTCAGCTGATGGTAGTGCTTGAGCAATTTGGTATTCCAGCTTTCGGCACCAGCAGACCCGATGACATAGATGTGATCGCGCAAGTGATCTTCCATAGCGACGAGCGGCGTATTTGATCCTCCAGAGAGATAACAGAACTCGGCTTCCACTGGCCGGTCCATTTTTTGGTAAGCCCATCGGTCGAAGGTGTGACATTCCATTCCTAGCGCCTCTGCGCCAACATTGCCGCAATCGGAGTAAGGGAAGTCGCTTTTCGAATCATAAAACGAATAGACTTTATGGCATCCGGCTTCCTTGGCCAACACGGTAGTAGCACTGGAGTCATAACCTCGGGAGAGGGAGGAGGCGCTTTGCAGAGGTGTGTGGCGTGCTGGGTCCAATCCATTTTTGAAGAGCTCTTTCAAGGCATCGACGAGGATATTTCTGTAGTCGTCAAAATCGGTCGGTTCTGGCCCTGCGTCGTAGCTGCGGCAATCAATGCTGCCATCCGCAGACACCGCCACGATCGCACTCGGGTGAATGTGCAATTTGTAGCCGTCCGCGAGTTTGGTTGTGCCATCGAGACAGTAGAGCCCTTGTCGATAAATAGCGAGAATGTCGCTGTTGTAGTAGGGATAAAGCGGCAGAAAGGATGTGCCTGAGAGTTGGAGTATGAAAAGCGGGGAATTGGAAACGTAGATGGCTCCGTCTTTATGCACACTGAATACCGCAGAAATGCGATCCGTGCTGCTGCAGAAAAGTAGCTCGTCCTGCTTCTTCACCATCCCCGTTCCACTGAACACAGTAGATTGGTTAAATCCAAACTCCGAAAACGCCCCATTCCAAGCACCCTCCACTAGTTTGGTACCGTCTGGAGAAATCTCGACGCCATCTCCGTGATGAACCTCGATATGGCCAGTTTCGGGTGTGAATTTAGCAGCCCAAGCAAAGCGTGGCAGCGTGCCAGACGCTTGGTAGGAGATGGTAGATTGCATGGAAACAGGAGGGGGGACGATCTGATTATCCTGTTAGAATATGTTGATCTGTCTGTAGAGTCCAGCTTAGGAATACCGATCATCTGCAATTCCGCCGTAATTCGCTGATTTCTATTACTTAAGTGGCGTCCGATGGGTGTCAGAACGCCATCTTGATCGGGAATGAGGATGATAAGGGCCATTTTTTTATTGCGTGCCCTCCATCATCAAGCCATGTGAGCATCGATTAAGCCAACTAGACACAGGCTAGAATTAGAATAATTCTAATTAGTGCTTGTCAGGGAGAGCATCCGAGCTAATTTTCCTCGCACCCGCCCAAGATGGGCAGGCAATACGAAGCCGATGGAAAATAAAGTCACAGATGCGTTTGATGCAGTTCAGGCCGACCTGCCTAAGGTCAAGGGCCTGCGCATGACTCGTCAGCGTAGCGAGGTCTATAAAGTCCTCATGGCTCACCGTGACCACCCGACAGCTGGTGAGGTTTTCGAACGAGCCAAGCGCAATATGCCCGGTATTTCTCTGGCGACCGTCTACAACTGCTTGGAAGCCTTGGTCCAGCACGGCGCCGTGCGCCAAGTGAACTTCGAACGGGAATCATCCCGTTACTGCCCCAATCTTTCCGAGCACGGCCACTTCCACGATGAAGCCACCGGCCAAATCATCGATATTCCTTTGAAAAAGGGAGCCAAACTCTCCGATCTCCTGGAGCTGCCCGAGGGAGCTCAGATCGACAATCTCGAAATCACCCTGCGCGGCAGGGTTCCGAATCACTAATCTCAATACACAACTACCTATACTTATGAGCCTCGTCATCAAAGACCTGCACGCCAACATCGAAGACACTCCTATTCTCAAGGGTGTGAATCTGGAAATCCCAAAAGGGGAAATCCACGCCATCATGGGACCCAACGGTTCCGGTAAGTCCACTCTCTCCAAGGTGATCGCTGGTCACGAAGATTACGAAGTGCAGTCCGGCAGCGTGACTCTCGACGGAGAAGACATCCTTGAAATGGACGTCGATGAGCGTAGCCGCGAAGGTATCTTCCTCGCATTCCAATATCCTGCCGAAGTCCCCGGCGTTTCCAATGCCAACTTCATTCGTGCCGCACTGCAGGCCCGGATGCCCAAAGGTGAGGAACTCGATGCCGTAGCCTACTACAAGAATCTCTACTCGAAAATGGATGTTCTGGAAATGGACCGCAAGTTCACTGCCCGTGCCGTCAACGAAGGCTTCTCCGGTGGAGAGAAAAAGCGTAACGAGATCCTCCAGATGATGATGCTCGAGCCGAAATACTGCATTCTCGATGAAACCGACTCCGGTCTCGACATCGACGCCCTCAAGATCGTCGCCAAAGGTGTCAACGCCATGCGTTCCCCTGACCGCGGATTCCTGATCATCACTCACTACCAACGCCTGCTCGACTACATTCAGCCTGACCACGTCCACGTCATGAGCGACGGTCAGATCGTGAAGTCCGGAGGCAAAGAGCTAGCCCTTGAGCTTGAGGAAAGCGGTTACGACTTCCTCAAGGAAGGCGAACTCACTAACGCTTAATCGCAAACCCCACACTAATCTAACATGAGCTACGACACCAGCACCATCGATCTGGAAACCCAGGAGGCGATCGACGTAGATCGCGCCAAGGGCGATTTCAGTTTTCCTGAAAACCACAAATTTGACGCCGGCACCGGTCTTTCCGCTGCTACCGTGGATTACATCAGTGACGTCAAGGACGATCCCGACTGGGTACGTGCCTTCCGTCACAAAGGTCTGGAGACGTTTCTCAAAAAACCAATGCCCACGCATTGGGCGACCAAGGATCTTGAAAATATCGACTTCGATAAGATCCGTTACTACCTCTCAGATGGGCAAGCTCCCAAGCGTAGCTGGGACGAAGTTCCTCCTGAAGTGTTAGAAACCTTCGAGCGCCTCGGTGTTCCCCAGCAAGAGCGGGCGTTTCTCGCAGGTGTTGAGGCTCAGTATGACTCCGAAGCCGCCTACTCCAACGTCAAGGAAGAGCTGGAAAAAGATGGTGTGATCTTCGTTAACTCGAAGGAAGGCTTGAAAGAGCATGAGGAAATCTTCCGCCCATGGTTCGGCAAAGTCATCCCCACCGGTGACAATAAATTCTCAGCCTTGAATAGCGCTGTTTTCTCTGGCGGATCGTTCATCTACATCCCCAAAGGGTTGAAGGTGAAGCACCCCTTGCAGGCCTATTTCCGCATCAACTCCGAGAACTTCGGGCAGTTTGAGCGCACCCTGATCATCGCCGACGAAGGTTCCGAGGTGATGTATATGGAGGGCTGCACCGCACCGAAATTTGAAACATCCACCCTGCACTCCGCTGTGGTCGAGCTTGTTGCCATGAAAGGTGCCAAAATCCAGTATGTCACCGTGCAGAACTGGAGTTCCAATGTCTTCAACCTCGTCACCAAGCGCGGCTTGGCGCATGAAGACGCCGAGGTTCGTTGGATCGACTGTAACATCGGCTCTCGCCTCACCATGAAATACCCTGGTGTTGTCATGAAGGGGGAGCGTGCTCGCGGCGAAGTAATTTCCATCGCACTTGCTAACAGCGGCCAGCATCAAGACACCGGTGCCAAGATGATTCACGCAGCGGACAACACCACTTCCAACGTTGTGTCCAAATCCATCTCCGTAGGAGAAGGCCGCGCCACATACCGCGGTCAGGTTCACATTCCCAAGCACCTCAAAGGCTGCAAGAACAACACCGAGTGTGATGCCTTGATGATCAATGCTAACAGCAAGACTGATACTTACCCCGCCATCACTGTGAGAGGTAACCAGCACGTCACCCAGCACGAGGCCAGCGTCTCTCAGGTGAGTGAGGAAATGCTCTTCTACATGCAGCAGCGAGGTATCTCAGAAGCCGCCGCCATGTCCTTGGCTGTCAACGGATTCATCAACGACCTCGTCAGTGAGTTCCCAATGGAATACAGTGTAGAACTAAAACGCCTCATCGACCTCGAAATGGAAGGTAGTGTCGGCTAACACGACTGATCAATTAGAAATTTTTACACAATATTTATTACATGACCGCTACTTTGCCTGCATGGTTTGCTGACCTGCAACAATCTGCCATCAAGGAATATCAGGATCTCCCAATGCCGTCGCGCAGCGATGAAAATTGGAGGTTCGGAAATCTCAAGCAACTCGACTTCGAGGATTTTACCCCCGAAGAATCCAGTGAAATCCACTACCAAATCCCAGCCCTTCCGGATGGCGTCATCTGCCTGCCATTTGAGGATGCTCTTGAGCAACACGGAGACTTGGTGAAAGAACACTTCATGAAGAGCGAGACGCGTCTCGGCTCTGCCAAATTTGCTGCGCTGCATAAAGCTAATGTGAAAAGCGGGCTGTTTGTTTACGTCCCTGATGGTGTGAAAGTCGAACAACCTATCGAAGTCAGCCACGTGATTTCCGGTTCTAACAAAACAGCTTTCCCTCACACTCTGATCATCACCGGTAAAAATGCCGAGGTCAGTGTGTTGGATCGCTTTTCAAGTGCTAACGAGGACGACACCAGCCTCTGTATCGCTGTGAACGATCTCATCGCGGGCGATGGCTCCAAGCTCACTTACTGCGCAGTGCAGGAGCTGAACTTGGTGAGTCGCATGATCCAGGTCAATGTGACCAAGGTCGGTCGCGATGCGCACGCTACGGCATTCACTTTGAACACCGGAGCCCAGTGGGCAAGAAACGAAGCTCTCAGCCTGATGACAGGTGAGGGGGCTCACTCGGATATGTTGTCCTGTTCCATTCCTGCCGGTAGCCAGCAGTATGACCAGCGCACCTATCAGCAGCACGCAGCTCCACACACGAACAGTGACCTGCTCTACAAGAACACTCTCTACGGAAATTCCAAGACGGTCTTCTCCGGTCTGATTCTGGTGGACGAAGGGGCGCATTACACCGATGCCTACCAGACTTGCCGTAATCTGCTCATGGAAGATTCCACCGAGGCGAACTCAATGCCAGGTTTGGAGATCAATGCCGATCAGGTCAAATGTTCCCACGGCAGCACCTCCGCAAGTATCAGCGACGAAGAGATTTTCTATCTCTGCGCCAGAGGTATTCCGCCTCACAGTGCTCGACGTTTGATAGCGAACGGATTTTCTGTGGATGTCATCGAGCGACTAGGCAATGAGCGACTCGAAGAGGTCGTTATGGAAGCCTTGGATCGCAAATTCGTAGCCATCTAATTCGTTTGGCAAGCGTAATCGATATTTCATAAAAATTAAATTGTTCATTTTTTATTGAACAAACACCCGCCTCTGTGGTCTGTTCTCAGCAGCCAGAGGTGGGATTTTTCCATGTGGCTCATACATTTTTTCACTGAATCACATGGTTTTGGCCTGATCGCGGCCAATCGACCAAGGGCGGTAGCGTGCGTAACCGGCGGTTAGAGCTTTTTAGAGGATAAAATATAAATTGTTAAATGGCAGAGGGCAGCAACATCCATCCGGAATTCCAGCGGCAGGTGCCGCGTGAGGAAAAAGAGAATCTACTCGGCCAGCGCGGTCTGGTGATCTGGCTTTACGGGCTTTCCGGATCTGGAAAATCAACGATAGCCAATGCTCTGGAGCGTAAATTGCATGATTCTGGTCGGCTGGTGACGATGCTCGACGGCGATAACCTCCGCAGTGGCCTCAACAGCAACCTGGGTTTCACCGATGAGGACAGGTGCGAAAACATCCGCCGGGTGGCCGAAATGGCGAAGGCAGTGGTGCGCACGGGATCCATCGTGTTGGTATCGGTCATCACCCCGCGCGAAGCTTTTCGTCAGTCTGCTCGTGAGATCATTGGTGGGGCTGATTTTCTTGAGGTCTATGTCAAAGCTTCCTTTGAAGCCTGCCGCCAGCGCGATGTGAAGGGGCTTTATGACAAAGCCGAAGCTGGTAAAATAGCGAACTTTACTGGACAAGCCTCCGCGTTCGAGGAGCCGGCTCATGCCGATGTCGTTCTCAACACAGAAGACCACTCACTCGACGCCTGCCTGGAGCAACTGTTGTCCGTCGTCACCCCAAGAGTGACATTATAACAGACTAACCGATTCGAGACATAACCCACACTCATTTTCCTAACCGTCATGGCATCTTACGCACTCAGTCACCTCGATCACCTCGAGTCCGAGGCTATTTTCATTCTCCGCGAGACAGCGGCTCAGTTTGAAAATCCCGTTCTGTTATTCTCCGGAGGCAAGGACTCCATTGTGATGGCGCACCTCGCCTACAAGGCATTTGCACCGGCCAGGATTCCTTTTGTCCTCATGCACGTGGACACTGGGCATAACTTCCCTGAGACCATGGTTTTCCGTGACCAGTTCATCGAGAAAATCGGAGCCCGTCTGGTGGTCGCCAGCGTTCAGGAATCCATAGATAAAGGCCGCGTCACCGAAGAAAAGGGAGCCAATGCCAGCCGTAACGGCCTGCAAACTGTTACCTTGCTCGATGGCATCGAGGAGCATCAGTTCGACGCCGCTCTCGGTGGAGGTCGCCGCGACGAGGAAAAGGCCCGCGCCAAGGAACGCTTCTTTTCCCATCGTGATGATTTTGGCCAATGGGATCCGAAGAACCAGCGCCCCGAACTCTGGAACATCTTCAACGGTCGTAAACAGCACGGCGAACATTTCCGCGTCTTCCCTCTGTCTAACTGGACTGAGATGGACGTCTGGCAGTATATTAAAAAAGAGAACATCGATCTTCCGCACATATACTTCTCACACGAACGCGAAGTGTTCGAACGCAACGGTTCCTTACTCGCCGTCACAGATTTCGTGACCGTTCAGGACCACGAGGTTGTAGAGAAGAAAATCGTCCGATTCCGCACCATCGGTGATGCCACCTGCACAGGAGCCGTCGAATCTCCAGCAGCTGACATCGATGCCGTTATTCAGGAGGTAGCCTCCGCCCGCCAGACCGAGCGCGGAACCCGCTCTGATGACAAACGTTCCGAGACCGCCATGGAGGACCGCAAAAAAGAAGGATACTTCTAAGCCGCCCTTCATTCTCTCTGATTCATCTCTAACTATTCTATTTTTCCAATGTCTTCTTCCTCTACTTCCGATCTCCCATCGTCCGCTGACACTACGGGTTATCTCGACATGGACCTGCTCCGTTTCACCACGGCTGGCAGCGTCGATGACGGAAAGTCCACCCTCATCGGTCGTTTGCTCTACGATTCCAAAAACACTTTCGAAGATCAGATGGAAGCTGTTGAGCAATCCAGTAAATCTCGAGGTGACGAAAATGTGAACCTGGCACTGCTGACCGACGGCCTCAAGGCTGAGCGCGAGCAGGGGATCACCATCGATGTGGCCTACCGCTACTTCGCCACACCCAAGCGGAAGTTCATCATTGCTGACACCCCCGGACACATCCAATACACACGTAACATGGTGACCGGTGCCTCCACCGCCAACCTTGCCATCATTCTGGTGGATGCGCGTAAAGGAGTGATCGAGCAGACTAGCCGCCACTCATTCATCGCTAGCCTTCTCCGTATCCAGCACATCGTTGTCTGTGTGAATAAGATGGATCTCGTCGATTACTCGCAGGAGGTGTACGACAAGATCGTTTCCGATTACAAAGACTTTGCCTCCCGTCTCGATAACGTGGTCGACATCACTTTCATTCCGATCAGCGCGCTTAACGGCGACAACGTCGTGGATAAGTCCGAAAACATGGATTGGTATCAGGGATCTTCCCTGCTCTATCATCTGGAGACCGTCTACATCGGAAATCAGGAAAATCACGTCGAAGCACGCTTCCCCGTGCAGTGGGTCATCCGCCCTCAGTCGGACAAATGGCACGATTTCCGCGGCTACGCTGGCCGTGTGGCAGGCGGAGTCTTCAAACCTGGCGACGATGTCACCGTGCAACCGTCCGGATTTTCCACCAAGATCAAAGGCATTCACTCGGATGGTAAAGAAGTCGAGGAGGCCTATGCCCCGCTTTCTGTCGCGATCACTCTGGAGGACGAAATTGATATCTCCCGTGGCGACATGATCGTGAAGTCGAACAACCCACCGCACGTCGGTCAGGATATCGATGCCATGATCTGCTGGTTCTCTGACAAGCCTATGCAGGCACGCGGAAAATACATCATCCGCCACACCTCTCGCGAGGCCAAAGCCATCATCAAGGCCGTGAACTATAAGGTGAACATCAACACTCTGCATAAGCTTGAAGATGACCTCGAGTTCCGACTCAACGACATCGGTCGCATCAGTCTGCGCACATCGGCACCATTGATTTACGATGCCTACAAGCGCAACCGCACCACCGGCTCATTCATTTTAATCGATGCAATGACCAATGAAACAGTGGCTGCGGGCATGATCGCGTAATTGTTACCACCTCGACCTCTTGTAAAGGTTGACACTTCTATCAGCAGGACATTGCATTGCTTCCTGTCTCTAACTCCTATTGTACTGAACTATCATGAACGTGCCATTACTTGACGTGAATGCGCAGAACCACCCGATTGCCGGTGAACTGCGCGAAGCCTTTGACCGAGTGCTGGAAACCGGACGATTTATTATGGGCGAGGAGGTGGAGGCGTTCGAAGCCGAGTTGGCCGAATTTGTCGGAGCCAAACATGCGATAGGAGTGTCATCAGGAACGGATGCGATCTTGTTAGCTTTGATGGCACTTGGCATTGGTCCTGGCGACGAGGTTATCTGCCCGAGTTTTACCTTCTTTGCCACCGCCGGCTGCATCGCCCGCACCGGAGCCACGCCCGTGTTCTGCGACTGTCACCCGGACACATTCAACATCGATTTCGCATCCGCCGAGGAGTGTATTTCGGATAAAACAAAAGCCATCATCCCAGTGCATCTCTTCGGTCAGTCGGTTGACATGGATGTCTGCAATGCCTTTGCAGAAAAGCACGGGTTGAAAGTCATCGAGGACACGGCCCAATCGCTCGGAGCCCAATATCACGGTAAATCCTGTGGCGCGATGAGTGACTTCGGAACCTACAGCTTTTTCCCTTCGAAAAACCTCGGAGGACTCGGCGATGGCGGGTTGGTAGTGACTCAAAACGATGATCTGGCTGAGGTCGCCATCAAACTACGCAATCATGGGATGCACCCGCGCTACTATCATCAGATGGTAGGGGGGAATTTCCGCCTCGATGCCCTGCAGGCCGCCTTGCTTCGGGTGAAATTCAATCACTACGCCGATTACACCCGCCAACGTCAGGAGAATGCCGCCTACTACAAGGAGCGTTTGGCGGATGTTCAGTCATTCGTATTGCCCATCGAGCAGGAGGGTTACACGCATATTTGGAACCAATTTACTTTGAGAGTGAAAGACGGACGTCGCGATGCCCTGAAGGAGCATCTGATGAGCAATAACATTGGCTGTGAGGTTTACTACCCCGTGCCAATGCACCATCAGCAGTGTTTCGCTCATCTGTCATCTGACTCACGCACTTCACTCAGTGTCACCGACCAGTTGGCCGGTGAAGTTCTGAGCATTCCAGTTTATCCGGAGTTGGAAACAGAGCAGCAAGATGCTGTCATCGCCGCTCTGAAATCATTTTAGTTAGAAAATAGAATTACATGAAATCACCCACCAAAATTTGTTGTATCGGCGCCGGCTATGTCGGTGGACCTACGATGGCGATGATCGCCTCGAAGTGCCCAGATATCAGAGTCGATGTCGTCGACCTGAACGCAGAAAGAATTGCAGGATGGAACTCGGAAGAGCTTCCTGTCTATGAGCCTGGGCTTTACGAAATTGTTAGTGAGGCGCGTGGAAAAAATCTGTTTTTCTCCACTGATGTTGAAGAGCACATTGTGGATGCGGACATTATTTTTGTCGCTGTCGGAACCCCCACAAAAACCTATGGAATGGGTGCAGGGCGCGCAGCGGACCTGTGTTACATCGAAGGCGCAGCACGCATGATCGCCAAGGTCGCCAAAGGCCCGAAGATCATCGTGGAAAAGAGCACCATCCCTGTTCGCACCGCCGAAGCGATGCGCACGATCTTGAGCGCGAACTCCGGAGATGGAGAGTTTCAGGTCTTGTCGAACCCTGAGTTCCTCGCCGAAGGAACAGCCATTTCAGATTTACAGAACCCTGATCGGATTTTGATCGGTGGTGAGAGAAATCCTAAAGGAGATGCCGCTGTCGAAGCCTTGGTCAGTGTCTATAACCAGTGGATTCCGCGCGAAAGAATCCTGACAACCAACCTCTGGTCATCCGAGCTGTCCAAGCTGGTGGCCAATGCTTTCCTGGCGCAACGTATTTCATCGATCAATTCCATCTCCGCTCTCTGTGAAGCAACCGGTGCGGACATTGACGAGGTTGCTCGTGCAATTGGTACTGATTCACGGATTGGACCTAAGTTCCTCAAAGCATCAGTCGGCTTTGGTGGCTCATGTTTCCAGAAGGATATTCTCAACCTTGTCTATCTCTGCGAGCATTTCGGCTTACCCGAGGTTTCTGCTTATTGGGAAAGTGTGGTGAAGATGAACGATTGGCAGAAAGAACGCTTCTCCACGAAGATCGTGAAAACACTCTTCAATACCGTTCGTGGAAAACGCATTGCCATCTGGGGATTTGCTTTCAAAAAAGACACCAACGATACGCGTGAATCAGCCAGTATCTACATCTGCCGAGACCTCCTGATGGAGGGTGCCAACATTGCCGTCTATGATCCGCAGGTGCCCGAGTCTCTGATGCACGCCGACCTGCGCTACGTGGGTGTTCCCCAAGAAACGATCGATCAACAATTCACCGTCTGCAACTCATGCGAGGAAGCGGCCGATCAATCACATGGAGTAGCCGTGCTCACTGAGTGGGATGAATTTAAGGAGGCTGACTTCAGCAAGGTATACGAAAACATGTTCAAGCCAGCCTTCCTGTTCGATGGTCGAGATATCCTCGATCATGACGGTCTTCGGGACCAAGGCTTTGATGTTTACGCCATTGGTAAAGGCTAATTCTAACACTTAAAAATTTTATCATGTCAAAACGCATTTTAATCACCGGAGGAGCGGGGTTCTTGGGGTCCCATCTCTGCGAGCGCTTGCTCAATGAGGGCAATGAAGTCGTCTGTCTGGATAACTATTTCACAGGCTTCAAGAAAAACGTTGCCCATTTGATGGACAACCCAAGGTTCGAAATGATGCGTCACGATGTGATCGATCCATTCAAGGTGGAGGTCGACCAAATTTATAACTTGGCGTGTCCAGCATCACCTCCGCACTATCAATACAACGCGATCAAAACGATCAAGACCTCGGTCATGGGAGCGATCAATTGTCTCGGCTTGGCCAAGCGTTGCAATGCCCGCGTCTTCCAGGCATCCACTTCGGAAGTCTACGGTGATCCCGCAGTGCATCCGCAACCGGAATCTTACTGGGGAAATGTGAACCCGATTGGAATTCGTTCTTGTTATGATGAGGGCAAGCGAGCCGCAGAAACTCTGTTCATGGATTATCACCGTCAAAACGGTGTCGATATCCGTATTGTTAGAATTTTCAACACCTACGGTCCCCGCATGAATCCGGATGATGGTCGAGTGGTTTCCAATTTCATCTGCCAGGCCCTCCGTGGTGAAGACATCACTATCTACGGAGACGGTCAACAGACCCGTTCATTCTGCTACGTCGATGACCTGATCGAAGGATTTGTCCGCCTGATGGATCAGGATGAAGTCACTGGCCCCATCAATATAGGAAACCCCGGTGAGTTCACCATGTTAGAGCTCGCCGAGAAGGTGATTGCGAAGGTCGGCAATAGCACAAAGCTCGTTTTTCAGGATCTTCCGGGGGATGATCCTAAACAGCGCCAGCCCGATATCACGTTGGCCAAAAAACATCTCGATTGGCAACCTACGATCGGTCTCGATAGTGGCTTGGATCGGACTATCTCCTATTTCAAAACTGTCGTCTGAATCGTGTAAATACCCATTCTATCCATGAAAAAAGCTCTCATCACTGGAATTACGGGCCAAGACGGCTCTTACCTTGCTGAATTCCTTCTCGAAAAAGGCTACGAGGTTCACGGCATCAAGCGCCGCTCATCATCATTCAATACCGAGCGGGTCGACCATATCTACCAAGATCCTCACGTTGAAAATGCCCGTTTCCACCTGCATTATGGTGATCTAACGGACACATCTAACTTGACGCGTCTGATCAGCCAGATCCAGCCCGATGAGGTTTATAACCTCGGCGCTCAGTCGCACGTGGCAGTATCGTTCGAGTCACCCGAATACACGGCTGATGTGGATGCCATGGGAACATTGAGATTGTTAGAGGCGATTCGATTCCTCGGCCTGGAGAAAAAAACGCGTTTCTACCAAGCCTCCACCTCCGAGCTCTACGGCGAGGTTCAGGAAATCCCCCAGAAGGAAACCACTCCATTCTACCCACGCTCACCATACGCCGTCGCCAAGATGTATGCCTACTGGATCACGGTGAACTACCGCGAGTCCTACGGCATGTATGCCTGCAATGGTATCTTGTTTAACCACGAATCACCACGCCGTGGCGAAACCTTCGTCACCCGGAAAATTACCCGTGCCATCGCTAACATTTCACAGGGTGTGGAGAAATGTCTATACCTTGGAAACATGGATGCTCTGCGCGACTGGGGACATGCCAAGGACTACGTACGCATGCAGTGGATGATGCTCCAGCAGGACAAAGCAGACGACTTCGTCATCGCGACTGGGAAACAGATTTCAGTCCGTGATTTTGTCGCTCTTTCCGCCAAGGAAGCAGGCATCGAACTCGAGTTTTCAGGTGAAGGTCTCGAAGAAACCGCCAAGGTGGAATCCGTCGCTGATGCGGAAAAGACCCCAGGGGTGAAAGTAGGTGATGTCATCGTCAGAGTTGACCCACGCTACTTCCGTCCTGCCGAGGTGGAAACTCTGTTAGGCGACCCCTCAAAGGCAAAAGAAAAACTTGGCTGGACCCCAGAAATTACCGTTGAAGAAATGTGTGCCGAAATGGTTGCCCACGATCTCAACCACGCCAAACGCCACGCCCTCCTGAAGTTGCACGGCTACGATGTGTCGGTCGCTAAGGAGTAAGGTGACCGACTCGGTCACGATCAAACAACTGGCGATAGCCGCAAGTTCCACCTGAATGAATTCCCGTCTACTCATCCTCGGATCCGGTGGTATGGTCGGCTCCGCCCTTGTGCGTGCTGCTGAAAAACGCGGCTACCAAGACATCCTCCAGCCATCGAGCAAGGATCTCGATCTTACCAATCAAGCCGATACCCACAGCTATTTAGCAGAGCACAAGCCAGATCAAGTGATCGTCGCCGCTGCCAAAGTCGGTGGCATTCATGCTAACAGCACTTACCCTGCCGAATTCATCTATAAGAATCTGATGATCGCCGCAAATGCGGTGGAGGGGTCCTATCAGGCAGGTGTTAGGGAGCTACTCTTCCTTGGTAGCTCCTGCATCTATCCCAAGCTGGCACCCCAGCCGATGCCCGAGAACTGCCTTCTAACATCAGAACTCGAGCCTACCAACGAAGCCTACGCCGTTGCCAAGATCTCTGGGCTTAAACTCTGCCAATACTACCGCCAGCAATACGGAGTCAAATACCACTCCGCGATGCCAACGAATCTCTACGGACCTGGGGATAACTACCACCCGGAGAACTCCCACGTCATCCCCGCAATGATACGCAGATTTCATGAGGCAAAGGAGTCGGGCGCGGAAACTGTTACCATTTGGGGCAGTGGCACACCTCGCCGCGAGTTCCTTTACGTCGAAGATCTAGCCGATGCCTGTTTCCACCTCATGGCATTGGAAAATCCACCCGACTGGGTCAACGTCGGCTACGGTGACGACATCACCATTCTGGAACTCGCCCAAGCGGTCGCAACAACCACCGGCTTCCAAGGCCCCATTGAAACCGATCCCAGCAAACCTGACGGCACACCACGCAAGCTGATGGACAACACCATCCTCCTCAGCCTCAACTGGAAACCCGAAACCACCCTCGAACGCGGCCTCGCCAGCGCCTACCAATGTTTCTTAGCTGAGGAGAAAAGCGGTCAACTTCGGGCAAAGTGAACGTAGAAGCCAGTCACAAGACAACAGACAGCAGTCTCTGAGATGACTAATCATTTTGAAAAGCTGGATGTTTGGAAACGCGCATGTCAGTTGTCTCATGACACCTATCTGGCATTCAAAAACTCTAAGGATTATGCCTTTCGAGATCAGATGATAAGGTCGTCGCTTTCAATCCCTTCCAACATTGCCGAGGGGGCAGATAGGGGATCTCCAAAGGAGTTCATTCGTTTTCTTCATATAGCCTCCGGATCCTCAGCGGAGTTAAGGACACAAGCCTACATTGCCGGCAAACTGGGTCTTATTTCGAAAGAAACCACAGCTTCCATTGTGACAGAAACTCAAGAAATCTCAGCTATGATCTAAGGCTTAATACGTTCCATCAGAGCCACCATCTAATCTGCTGTCTACCGTCTGCTGTCTGATCTCTCCATAAACCCATGAAACGAATCTTCATCTCCGGCTGCTACGATATTATCCATGCAGGCCACCTGCAATTTTTTGAAGAAGCACGGGCACTAGGTGATCATCTAACAGTTAGCTTTGCCTCGGAGGACGTACTTTGGCATCACAAACAACGCCGCTCATCCATCCCAGACGAACATAAGAAGGCCGTGCTCGAAGGTTTGCGAATGGTCGACGAGGTGATCATCGGCACCGACCACGATTTAGGTCTCGATTTCAAAACTTACTTCTTGGAAGCAAAGCCCCACGTTCTCGCTGTCACCGAAGATGATCAATACGAAGTTATCAAACGTAACCTCTGTGAGCAAACTGGAGCTACCTACCGTGTGCTGCCGAAGACACCTCCAAAGTTCGATCCCATTTCCACATCCGGTATCGTTAAGTGGGTCAAGGCACCGACAGAATCGCCGCTGCGAGTCGACTTCGCCGGAGGGTGGTTAGACGTTCCACGCCATGCCCGCGAGGGCGCTTTTGTTGTAAACTGTGCTATTTCTCCGTTAGTCAGTTTGCGCGATTGGAATTACGAAAAGCGCGCCGGACTAGGTGGCAGCGGAGCATGGGCGCTGCTGAATGGAGAAGACGGTGTCGAGTCTGAACTAGATTTAGGAGTCGGCTGGCAAGACCCTGCCGTGATTCGTGAGACAGGCCTCTGTGTCTGGCGCAGCGGCCCACGTCCGGTGTTGGATTTTAAACGAAACGGCGACATACTTGCAGGCAAACTCGCGATTCTGTGGACTGGCTCAGAACACGACACCCCTGGCTTCGCCGATGACGAGCGCGATTACGAAAAGATCGAAGCCTCCGGTAAACTCGCCCGTCAGGGTATCCTTGACGAATGCTTGCAGCAGTTGGCCGAAGGAATGCAGGTCTATCATAGTGTGCAACTTGAGGAAGGCATGACTCCGCTCCCCGAAATCGAAGGCTCGTTAGCCCGTAAATACTGCGGTGGTGGTCACGGAGGTTATGCGGTATACCTCTTCGAATCCAAGGCATCAAGAGACGACGCCGTAGAGCAAACTCCAGACCTCCGAGCCGTAGAACCCTATTGCAGGTGAGGGAGAGCTAAACTCCAAAACTGAAACTGGGTAGTCAGGAAATAGGAGGGCAGCATGAACGATCAAACCAAAGCGTCAGCCATGCACGAATCCCATGTGTCCTCAGCTGTTTCAGGATCCACGACATTTCCCGACTCCACCGGTCTCCCCTTGGTGACGACGATACCTGTCATCGGCCTGCCCGTAGCGGTGATCGATTATGCCGGTGCCATTGATTGGATTAAAGCTGCCGCAAAAAAGGGAGACAGGGCTTACGCGGTCGAAGCAGCCAACACCCACGTAGCCGCCCACGCCCGCCACAATGATGACTTTGGCCAGGTCATGGCAAAATTCGATCTCATCACGCCAGACGGCATGCCACTAGTCTGGTCGGTGAACCGTCAATTGGCTGAACAGGATAAACTAACAGACCGCGTCTACGGCCCAACCTTGATGTTGAAAACAATCGAGGCCACTGCTGGGAATCCTGAATTGAAACATTTTCTTTTCGGTGGAAAACAAAGCACTCTGGATAAACTCCAAGACCGTTTCTCAAACGACTACCCAACGACGAATATCGCCGGAGCATACTCTCCGCCATTTGGTGAATGGCCCGAGGACGAATTCGATCGCATCTGCCAAAAAATCAAAGACTCAGGAGCCAACTTGATCTGGGTAGGTCTCGGATGTCCGAAGCAGGAAGCCTGGATCGCCAAACACAAAGACAAACTTCCACCCGCCGTCTACTTCGGCATCGGAGCCGCCTTCGCCTTCCACGCCGGCGAAGTCAAACAAGCCCCCGCCTGGATCCAGAAGTTCGGAATCGAATGGTTCTACCGATTGTGCAGAGAGCCACGGAGATTATTCAAACGCTACTTCGTGAACAACAGCTTGTTCCTCTGGTACAGTTTTCGCAGTTGAATATGGTGCGATGAAATGAATTTCGCCTCTCTCCATTTCTGGTATTGCCTGTTTCTGGCACTCGCGTGCTCAGGGGTAGTGCTGTTAGTCATACGGTTGATAAAGCCGTCGCTGCTGCCGGTGGCAGGGAAAATTTGTTTTCTGCTGACTTCACTCTTTCTGCTGGCATCAGAAAGCCTGCTAACCATGGTGGTTTTTTTGTGGGTGGTTTTATGTGGCTGGTTTTGTGTGATGCTGAGTGTGGGCACAGCCTCCGGCTGGGTGAAGCGGGTTGTTTGTGTGGTTGGATTGATCTGTCAAATCACGCCGTTGCTGTTTTTTAAGTATTGGGGGTTTGTTGCCAACGAAGTTCTCCAGCTGGGTGTAGCGGTTCCCATTGCTCTGATTCCGATGGGGCTTTCGTTCTACACCTTCCAGACGATGAGCTTCTGTCTGGACAGCTTCAAGGACCAAAAATCAGTTCCCAAGTTTATAGACTATCTGACCTTTGCCTCATTTTTTCCGCAAATTGTCGCCGGCCCCATCGAGAGACGTTCTACCTTCTTGCCACAAGCTAGAGACCTGAAGTTTCGGATAAAAAAGAGCCGAGTGGAAAGCGCTGTATCATGGATAGTTCTGGGAATGTTCTATAAAATTGCGCTTGCTGATAACATTGCCTTGATAATGGGGGCTGCATCTGTGGATGTAAACAATGCCTATCAGATCATTCTCGAAATCATCTGCTTCACATTCCGTATTTACTTTGACTTCGCTGGCTACAGTTTCATAGCACTTGGTCTGGCGAGCTTGTTTGGTGTCGATCTAACGTTGAACTTTCTTAGCCCGTATTGGTCCACCAGCCTCCGTGCATTCTGGCGTCGCTGGCACATATCATTGAGCTTCTGGTTGAGAGATTATGTCTATTTCCCTCTGGGTGGAAATCGCACCAGATTCTGGATGCTGGCATTGCTGGCTACTTTCGTGGTTTCAGGTGTTTGGCACGGAGCTGGGTGGAACTTCATTTTGTGGGGAGCACTGCACGGTCTGGGTCTGCTTGCTTGTTCCATGAAATTTCCTTGGCGGGTGCCGAAGGTTTTATGCTGGGGTATCACGACGGCTTTTGTGATGTTTGCATGGTTGTTTTTCTACGAGACGGATTTTGAAAAATTGAGCCTGAAGGTGTCGACCTTGATAGACTACCAATCCTATACGTTCGGAATTAGGGAAACTATGTTCGGGTTTTTCCATAAGGCTGCGGACATTGCTAATTTCGCAGGTATTATGGCGATAGTTTTTGCAGTAATGTTGCTTGAAGGTTTGTCTCTAAAAAGACCCGAGCCCTATAATTATCTGCGCACGAGTCCAGCCGTCCTAGCTTGTGCTTTCCTTACGGTAATCTTGGCTCCTGTTAGCCAGTCACCATTTATCTACTTTAACTTTTAGTAGAGATGCGGAGACTTACTTATGTAGTGATTGCTGTGGGGCTGGGCTTTTTAATTTCCCGTTGGCTCGTGGTATCTGGAAATCCGGAATACAATTTTTGGCGCTCATGCATGGACCGCAAAGTTGGGGAGGTAACACGCCTACGGGCGGAAACACCCGGTAAGCCTTTGATATTGTTTTCTGGAGGTTCGACATGTGTGTTTTCCATCGCACCTGAAGTAGTCGAACAGCAAACAGGAATGGCATCTTACAATATGGGTGGTGCTGTGCCGATGGGTGCCCCATATATATGTGCTAAAGTATTTGAAACTGCATCAGCGGGCGATCTTGTGGTTCTCATGTTGGAGCCCGTGATGCTAACACAACCGAATGCGGCGGAGGTGAAAAGATTAGGCGTTTCTCTCGCATCATCGGAGCAAGCTAGCGAAGAAAAAAAGTGGTTCGGTGCAAACGCTGTGCTCAAAGATGAGGCTGTTCACTTAAGACCAGGAAGTAGTTTCTTATTTAGAACGGTTGGAAAAAAACTATTGGGTAGAAAAGGGTATCGCTATACCATGGACGACTTTCGCGAGAGAGGCAGAATGGAAACGTTCTATGAAAATGAGTGGAAAAAAGCGAATCAGGTAATTGATAAGAATACCCTAAGTCAGGATGGTATCGATTTGCTCGTGAAATGTAGAGATTTAGCGGCTAAGAAAAAGGTGACAATTGTTTACAGTTTGCCTTGGACGTGGACTGTTGAGGAAATATCTGAGGAGAGCAAGCGATCTAACAAGCGACTACTCCAAGAAATCGAAGAATATATTCCAGTCATTCGCGAACCTCATATGGGCGTCTCCACGGAAGGTGAGTATTTTGCCGATACCAGTAATCATCTGACGACTGAAGGTGCAAAAATAAGATCTCTTGAGCTTGGTGAGGCACTTCAAAATTTTCTATCAAATCGAAATTAAGCATAAGAAAAACAAGATATGAAAGCAGTTATACTAGCAGGTGGGCTAGGCACCAGGTTGAGTGAAGAAACGTCGCTGAAACCGAAACCCATGGTAGAAATTGGTGGAATGCCGATCCTCTGGCACATTTTGAAAATCTACAGTGATCATGGCATCAATGATTTTATCATCTGCGCAGGTTATAAGGGGTATATAATCAAAGAGTATTTCGCGAATTACTTCCTGCATATGTCAGATGTCACTTTCAATATGTCATCCAATACAATGGAGGTTCATCGGAAAAAAGCGGAACCTTGGAACATCACGGTTGTGGATACAGGTGAAGCGACGATGACCGGTGGCCGATTGGCCCGTGTGGCCGATTACCTCGATGGAGAAACTTTCTGTTTCACATATGGCGATGGGGTGGGTGATATTGATATCACAGCACTCATTGCGCACCATAGAGCAAGTGGTAGAGAAGGAACTCTGACTGCTGTTCAGCCTCCGGGGCGCTACGGTGCTTTGGCCATCAACGATGATCAAGGTGTTGATCAATTTCAAGAAAAGCCCGAGGGTGATGGAGCCTGGATCAATGGTGGCTTCTTTGTTCTCGAACCATCGGTCCTAAAACGCATCAAACACGGAGATGCTACCGTATGGGAGCGTGGTCCGCTTGAAGGGCTTGCCTCCGATAAACAATTGTCAGCCTACAAACATCGTGGTTTCTGGCGCCCCATGGACACGCTACGTGATAAGTTGCAGCTTGAAGAAATGTGGGTGACAGGCAAAGCGCCGTGGAAAACATGGTGATTGAACTGATGAACAAAACTTTTTGTTCAGTTCTGCAGTTGTCGTGATAGTGGAATATTCCGCTTTAATTTGGAGATGTTAGTAAAGTATTAGTTAGATGCCATTCCATTCAATTTACGCAGGAAAAAAAGTTTTAGTCACTGGTCACACCGGCTTTAAAGGGAGTTGGCTCTGTGAGTGGTTACTGGGACTTGATGCCGAGGTCACTGGATATGCTCTAGACCCATTGGCGGACACTGATCTGTTCTGCCAACTCGACCTGGCGTCGAGGTTACATAAGGATGTTCGTGCAGACTTGTCTGACTTGCAATGCCTGACTAAACTAGTGGCGGATTTAAAACCTGATTTTGTTTTTCATTTAGCTGCGCAGCCGTTGGTCAGATTGTCATATGCCATACCAGTTGAGACATTTGCTACCAACGTCATGGGGAGTATCCACCTCATGGAAGCGCTGAGACTTTCAAACCATGACTGTTCAGTTGTGATGGTAACTACCGACAAATGTTACCAAAACAGAGAGTGGCTTAGCAGCTATCGTGAACAGGACGCCATGGGCGGACACGATCCTTATAGCGCAAGTAAAGGTGCGGCCGAGATTGCCATTGCCTCCTATCGTGATTCATATTTTTCCAGTGCGGAAGGCCCAGTAAGAATTGCGTCTGGGCGCGCAGGGAATGTGATTGGCGGGGGTGACTGGGCGGCGGACAGAATTATTCCAGATTGCATACGCGCAATTGGGGAGGGTAAGCCGATTACGGTTCGGAACAAAACAGCCACCCGTCCTTGGCAACACGTCTTGGAGCCCCTCTCAGGCTATCTCTGGCTCGGCGCAGCCCTAAGCGAGCCATCAGTATTATCCTTTCAGAATGCTTCTGCGTTGGCTGGAGGGTTCAATTTTGGTCCTAGCTTGCCGTCTAACAAGCCTGTATCGGACTTAGTCAGAGAGTTTATTAAGCATACGGGTGGTGAGTGGATTGATGCTTCAGAACCGGATGCACCTCACGAGGCTTCTAAGCTGAATCTTGCGATCGATAAAGCGTTTCACCTACTGCAATGGCAGCCTGTCTGGGATTTTTCGCAGACGGTTAAATACACAGCAGAGTGGTATCTCGGAGCTGATTCCCCGGCAGCAGCAAGGAAATTGACCCAGCTTGATATTTCCAACTACACTCGGGATGCCTCTGGGTTGGCTTGGGCTGACTCCCGATAGACAGACCGATTATTTTGTTCTTATTACTTTTACTTTTTCTATGACAGCATCTGAAACAAAAACTGAGATTCTCCGGTTAACAAGAGAATTTAGCCGACTTACCCACACCGCCAACCGCCCCGGAAATGATCCTGATCACGCGCCGTTTTCGCCCGGCCAGACCATTCCTTACGCCGGACGCGTGTTCATGGAGGACGAGGTCGAGGCAGCGGTTTCCGCCACCTTGGACTTCTGGCTCACTCTTGGATCCGAAGGTGAGGCCATGGAGAAGGAATTAGCCGCCTTCATGGGTGTGAAGCACTCGCTTCTCGTCAATTCCGGCTCCTCTGCGAATCTTGTCGCTTTCTCGGCACTGACCACTCACAAACTTCCGGAGCACAAACGCATCCGGCCAGGTGACGAGGTCATAACTGTCGCCGCAGGTTTCCCCACTACCGTCTCCCCCATCATCCAGTGCGGAGCGGTGCCGGTATTCATTGATGCCAAGCCCCTCACTGGAAACGCCGATTGTGCATTGCTGGAAGCCGCATTTTCTCCCGGAAAAACCAAGGCGGTGATGATGGCCCACGCATTGGGGAACCCGTTCGAGCTAATCACCGTTCTAGAGTTCTGCAAAAAACATGATCTCTGGCTGATCGAGGACAACTGCGACGCGCTCGGCTGCACCTACACCTTGCCTCTTGAAAAAGCGAAGGAGCTGGGTCTCGATCACCTTATCAAAATAGCTGAAAAGGGTGAGCACGATATCATCCGCATTGCCGACGATTTCCTTACAGCACCCACTGGTAGCTTCGGGGACATTTCTACCCAGTCATTTTACCCTCCCCATCACCTCACCATGGGTGAAGGAGGAGCTGTTAACATCGTCCGCCGTCCGCCGCTGAAAACCTACGCGGAAAGTTTCCGCGACTGGGGACGCGATTGCTGGTGCCCTTCCGGTAAAGACGATACCTGCGGCAAGCGTTTCATGTGGCAGCTCGGGGAGCTTCCCGAGGGTTACGATCACAAATACATCTACAGTCATCTTGGCTTTAATCTGAAACCCCTCGATCCGCAGGCAGCCATCGGGCGCGTTCAGATCCGCCGCTTGCCGGATTTCATCGAGGCCCGGAAACAAAACTGGGAACGCCTCCGCCGTGGCCTTCATGGCCTGGAGCATGTAATCGATTTCGCTCTACCCACCCATGCCACCGAATGGGTTCCCAGCGATGCCGATAACAATTTTTCCTCCGATTTCAAATGGGATGAGACCGGCTGCAAATCCGACTGCTCATGGTTCGGTTTCAAAATCACGATCAAAGAAGACGCTCCGTTTTCACGCACGGAGCTCGCCAAGGAACTTGACGATAAAAAAATAGGCAACCGCATGCTCTTTGGCGGTAACCTCGTCCGCCAGCCGGCCTTCGTCCAGCTCCGCCGTGACAAGCCGGAGGGGATGAGGGTATCCGGGGAACTGCCGGGTGCGGACAGGATCATGAACCAGACGATGTTCCTCGGAACTTATCCCGGCCTCACCCCGGAGATGATCGATTACATGGTGAAAGTCATCCGCGACTTTGCTGCTTCCAAAGCCGCTTGAATCCCGCCCGCCCATGACCCTGATCGATGAACCACTCCCCGGCGTAAAAATCCTCAAACCCTTCGTGTTTGAAGACGAGCGTGGAAATTTCGTAAAGCCCTTCCACGAAGGACAACTCGCCGAGCACGGGATTTCAATGGATGTGAAAGAGGAATTCTTCTCCACCTCCCAAGCAGGTGTCCTGCGCGGGATGCATTTCCAGCTCCCACCGCACGCCCATCAGAAACTGGTCTATTGCATCACAGGGCGCGTCCTCGATGTGCTTCTCGATCTTCGAAAAGGTTCGCCAACTTATGGAAAAAGCAGCTCTTTCGAGCTGTCTGCAGCGAATCGCCACATCGTTCATATACCGGTCGGTTTCGCCCACGGTTTCTTGAGCATGGAGGAAAATTCCTGTCTCGTCTATAAAACCGATGCCGTTCACGCCCTTGAGGCGGACGCGGGAATTCTATGGAACAGCTTCGGCTACGAATGGCCGACAGGTGAAACGGAGCCGGTCATTTCCGGAAGGGACATCGATCACCCACAGTTCTCCGATTTCAAATCGCCATTCCGCATCGCCGAGGCTGAATAATCTGGGTCTTTCCAATGAAAATTTTTCTCACCGGGGGAACCGGATTCATCGGCTCTCACTTTATCAATCAGGCTCACGAGGCGGGGCATGAGATAGTCGCGCACCGTCGCGCACCGGAATCACGATCAAGGATTCCTCTCTGCCGGGAGCCACAATGGCTGGACAAGTCCATCGACAGCCTCGCTCCAGCTGACTTTACAGGCTGTGAAGTCCTCGTCCATCTCGCGGCACACTCTGCGAACGTCCCTTACGACACGCTCGAAAATTGCATCCGCCAAAATGTCCTGGCACCACTCGCCATGTTCCGCGCCGCATCGGGAGCCGGTCTGAAACGGTTCGTCGTCGCCGGATCCTGCTTTGAATACGGACGTAGTGGGGAACGCCATGAATTCATCCCACCGGATGCCGGACTGGAACCGGTTTCCAGTTACCCCGCGTCAAAAGCCGCCGCCTCCGTTGCATTCCACTCGCTTGCTTGCGAGGAAAAGCTCGAACTCCTCATCCTGCGCATTTTTCAAGTCTTCGGAGAGGGTGAACTTGAGACCCGTTTCTGGCCGTCCCTGCGCAAGGCTGCACTCGCTGGCGAGGACTTCCCCATGTCACCCGGATTGCAGGTGAGGGATTTCATAAACGTCACCGAAGTTGCCGCCGGCTTTGTCAAAGCACTCGAGAGAAAGGATCTCAGACCGGGCGAGCCTGTCATTGAAAACCTCGGCAGCGGAAATCCTCGCTCACTCATCGAATTTGCAAAGGCCGAATGGCACAATCTGGGTGCCACCGGAAAGTTGCTTCCAGGTGCCGTCCCGATGCGTGCCAACGAAGTCATGCGCTTTGTTCCCGTAGTTTGAACACATCTCTCCGCCCGCACCGGCGCACCCACAGCATCAGCCGATGGCCATCAGACTTCCCCGGAAATGGATCAACCAGTCATTCTGGGCCATATTGGATCAGGGCTTTTTCGCAGCATCCAATTTCGCGCTGAACATCATGCTGGCCCGATGGCTGGGCGTAGAGGCCTATGGAGCTTTTGGTATTGCTTTCACGGTATTTCTTTTTGTAGCGATCATTCACACGAGTCTGCTGACGGAACCAATGATGGTTTTCTGTTCGGGCCGGTTCAAAGACGGGACTCTGGGGTATTTACGCAATCTTCTCAAAATCCACTGGACGGCGGCTTGGCTTGGTAGCGCTGCCATCGCATTACTATCTTCCTTTTTCTATTGGGGGACTCCATCTAGGGAACCCATTTTACTACTGGCATTTCTTACAGGCCCATTACTCTATCCATGGCTCTTGAGGCGGGCGTGTTACCCTGCAGGGTTGCCCCGTATTGCAGCGGAAAGCGGGGCGATTTACCTAATATTACTTCTCGGATCCACCTCCATTCTACGGATATCAGGTTCTCTCACAGTACTCACCGCCCTTATGGCAATGGGCGCCTGCGCCGCTCTCTCCGGTGCGTGGATACAGTTCAAACTTTCTAAACCGGAGAAACTCACTTCAGCTACCACCACGTCCTCACGCGAAATAAGGAGCGAACACTGGACTTACGGCAAATGGGCTCTACTCACCGGCATTGTTGGATGGATTCCGGGAAATCTCGCGATGCTCATTCTTCCCGTCTGGGGTGGGGTGGAAGCTTCCGGTGAATACAGAGCGGCCTTCAACCTCGTTCTTCCCGTTCAACAAGTTCTCGCTGCGGCAGGACCTCTGCTTCTTCCTTTTCTAGTCCGTTCCCGAGAACTGCCCGTCTTCCAGAGCAAGGTGACGAAACTTGCGCTTGCGTTCATGATCGCCCCCGCGCTCTGGACGGCACTACTCGCAATCGCCGGCTCACTGCTCGCCGGACTTCTTTATGACGATGCCATACCGCTTCCCACCCACGTTCTCCTTCTGCTGGGGATCCAAACCATACTTGGTGCCGGTGTCCTTGTGCTGGCGACCGGACTCCGAGCCATGGAAAAACCCAAAGAAGCTTTCAAGGGCTACCTATGCTCCTCTCTGCTCTCGCTTCTTGCGGGAATTCCCCTGATGGCAGTCTACGGTTTGACTGGAGCCGCCGCCGGTGGCGTCATTTCAACGGCTGGATCGGCAGTCATCATGGTTCTGGTTTTCCGAAAAACCATGCGCCCCGACGGATTGGCGCAACCTGTTAATCCTTAAACACCAGGTCACCAGATGCCGATCGATTATCCCGAAGCCCGAAAAGTTCTGTCATGGCTTGGCGCCGAGTACGATGTTTGCTCATCATCGGAAGGCTGGTGGCTTCTTTCTCGTCGTGGCAGCGCCCGTTTCCTCATACCCACTAATCCGGTCTCTTGGGCAAACGCAAGCCGTCTGGTAAACGGTCGGCTGCAGAGACTCGCCTTCTCAGCCGCGCTCCGATTCAAAAAAACAATCCGAACAAAAACAGACGTAGCAGCACCCGGTTCCAATTCGCGTATCGACGACTGGCTGCGCGATGCGACATCGGCACCAACTGTCCACAAGGCCGTTTACTTGGGGACACCCAGCGTTTTTGCGAAAGACACCATTCAGTGCCAGAGCGAATCCGGGAAAATCTTGGGATACGCGAAAATCCCCAGAACAACACGGGCAACGCAATCAATCGCCAATGAGGTCAACACATTGGTCGAGCTGGGAGAGCGACTTCCCAATGAAACCTTTTTCCCGAAGGTCCTGAAACACGATCAGCAAATTTCCCTCCAATCAACCGCTCCGGAAAGTCATGGAAATGATCCTGAACAATCCGTACGTGATATTTTACTCCAACTCGCCGGACTTTCCCGGCAGGAAATCCCATGGGAGCTTTCCCCGGCAGCAGCGATCATTCAAAGTGCACACGTAGCGCTCGCAAAGCAGGGAAACTCTGAATGGGCGGACTCACTGAAATGTGAAAACGAATCCATTGCGAAAGTATTCAGATCTCGCCCCCTTCCGCACCACCTAAGCCACGGAGATTTTATCCCATGGAATCTTCATGGTCGCTTCGTCTTCGACTGGGAATGGGCCGGCCTAGATCTACCATGGCAGGATTTTTTACATTACTCCCTTTTCCCCCTCCTTACTCAGGCCAAGGTACCAACGGAGCAATCGCTGCAAAGCCATCTCAAGCGGGGGATTCACCGTATGGGATTAAACCAGCACGACGCATTCCCTGGCTTCGATCCGCAGTGGACACGCGTCTATCTCGCCAAAAGATTTGCATTCTACTCGATGAGCGCCATCGACAATGGTGACGATCCGCGCAATTTTCGCTTTCTTCACAACTTCCATTCTCTACTTCACCGGTAAACGGTTTTAATTCCGCCGATTCCGAATAACCTGCCGCATTCCTATGCAAAATAAGATCAACTTAATCTTCGTCTTTCTTATAGCCTTAATTTTCGGCATTGTCCTTGCCGTCGATATCGGATTCGCGGACTACGAACAACTCGGGATCTACGCTGTCGTCGGGATTGTCCTTTACTTCTTGATCAACGGCTGGAGGAACGTCTGGTGGTTGACTGCCCTGCTGATCTTCTCGGGCGTCGTGTTTTATCACTCGTTCGAGTTTAATGCGGAGCACTTGTTCGTGATGATGCTTGCTTTGGCGTCCCTGATGTTCATCATCTCACGCGGGGCAATGCCTCAGGTGCCCGAATTCAGGAAGGCCGGCTCGACGTCTGCTGCCATAGTAACAGGTGTGCTCTTTTTCTATGGGCTCATTCATTTTATAGTCTACTACGCATTTCCATATTCCCCTACGGACTACTCTGTGAAGACGAGTACAAAGGCATATTTTGAGTGTTATGCGTCCATGTTCTGTTTTTTCTGGCTCCTGGTTGGCCCTTACGGTTTCAATCTCAAGCCAAACTGGAGCAATAGGTTCATCGTCATCATGGTTCTCTGCATAGCCGGAAACGTCGCCGTGCGGGGTGCGCTGTTCCTTATGGGCTTCCAAGCAGCTGACGGACTAAGCGATGATGGGGTGGGTTTCGGAGCTGTGGGTGTACCGATCATCAACATGTATCCTGGAGTCTACACGCTCAGGAACATTTCCCCGCTCGTCTGTTTGATTTTGTTCATGATCATGACCGGAAAAGGATGGTGGAGCTCGAACTCGTTCAGAATGAAGTTTTTGGTGATTTCCGGGTTCTTCCTCTGCATCGTTGGTGCTGCGTTCTCAGGCGGCCGAGCATCGCTCCCCTTATGTATCTTGCTGGTTATGTTGGGAGCGCTGATGAGGAGGCAGGTAGGACTGGTCGCCCTGATGGGAATGGCTATGGTATTGCTGGTTGCCGCCGTGAACATATTTTCTGATTTGATCAACACGAAGGCGCCCTTCTATGTGGCGCGCTCAGTCCAATTGGTGATGATCGATAAAGGGAGCGCCTATGACACCATTGGCGATTCGCAGAGCGTGAGAAACGCGGCCATCGAGGAAGCCGTTGTGCAGTGGAAAAAAGACAACCGAGTGTTTTTCTTCGGCAGATCCGTGTATCACATCACATGGGAGGAGGCATTTTATGTGAAAAGCACCCTCGGACACGAGGGCTTTGTGATAAACGCCATGAAAAGTGGTCGTACTCACAACATGATCACTGATCTCCTATTGCAATACGGAATCGTGGGCTGTGTCCTCTATGTCACCGCATATCTCATGGTTATACGATTCATTTGGCGTTTGAGAAAAGCTCTTTCGGATAACGACGGCATTGTCAGGTGGTTAATTGATGCGATGGCAATTTACCTTCCCATCATGTTCATATACCAAGCTCTTGGGGGCACATATATGCCCATTGTGGTCCCTCTGATCATTGGCCTTGCCCGTGGTCATCTGGTGGCGCTGAAAAATCGGGTCTCAACACCCTTGCCATCGGAAGAGACTGCTTTGACATCATCTGCAGCCGACAGGCTCTCATCGTAGCTCAGCGGTAGAGCTTATTGCTTTTCCTTATCTATCAAGGCTGATCCGTTCCCATGCCAGATAAAGTCATAACAATCTGCATCCCTGTATACAACGGGGCGCGCTTCCTTTTTGACGCTGTCCGCAGTGCTCTGGCTCAAGAATACAGCCCTTTGGAGGTTCTCGTCGTGGACAATCAATCTAACGACGGGACTCTTGGTACGCTTGCAGGTGTGGAAGACCCACGTCTCAATGTGATTGCTCTTGATGACCATGTAGGCATGGCCGAAAACTGGGACAGGACCGCCGCTCTGGCGAATGGTGATTTGGTTTTGATGCTCTCGGCGGACGACTGCCTGTTGCCTGGAGCCCTTTCGGTTTTGGCCGCTCCCTTTCACCAGAATCCGGAGTTGGATCTCGTGCTTGGACGGCCCAGGCATCTTGATGAGGCGGGAAACCGCCCGTTTGGAGTCGCACTTCGGTCGATGCCTGCCGGAGATATCACGGAGCTCGAAAGTTTTGTCATCAGCCACACCCCGGCGATCAACATCAACGCTATCCTTTTCCGGAGAGGTCTTGCTAGGTTCCGTCCCTCAGCCGGACTGGTCTGTGACCTTGATTTGTTGCTCACGCTAGGGCGGGAGGGGCGCAAGGGTTTGGTCGTTGATCGTGAAGTGCTGTCTTACCGGGAACACCCGGATGCCCTCTCCACGGATCGTGTCAGAATGTGGCGGGAAACAATAGACTGCTACTTGCACCACCTCACCCAAAGTTACCGTCCCCATGCTTACCGATGGCGTCTTTTCAAAACCCTCCACTGGTTCGGAAGCCATGTGACAGGTACTGATCAGGAAGGTAGCTTCCGCGAGAAACTTGCTCTTGCCAGCCCCTATCTTTCAGGCAGGCAACGGATGGCGCTCAAGCTTGGTCAAATCCCGCTTTTACGCGAAGCGGCATCCCGGCTGAGGAACCTTGCTTCCCGGCTTCCGAAGTCCGATCAAGCGGCCGAAGCCGTGTATCCGCCACCTATTAAAAAGACTTCCTCATCCCGAGAGAAACTGTCCGATTGAAACCAAGGCACGATGTTGCGCCTGTTCCGTACCGTTTTCGATGCGCCCGTTTACCTCTTCTATTCCCATGCACCCCAGCGATCCATTTTTCCAGAAAGCTCTCAAAGACCTGCTCGAGGCGGGCAAGATCACCACAGATGATTCAATGCTCGTCATCTGCGGCGGCAAGACCGACTTTGACAACCTTCGGGCGGCCGGATTTACCAACGTCACAATCAGCAATCTGGACGAGAGGATGCTTGTGGACGATGGAGCCTGCTATCACCCCTATGGCTGGCGTTTTGAAAATGCAGAGAACATCGGTGTGGAGGATGCCAGCTATGACCTTGTTCTGGTGCATTCGGGTTTGCACCATCTGCGTTGTCCGCTGCGTGGCATTACGGAAATGTATCGAATCGCCCGTAAGGGGGTGATCGGTTTCGAGCCTAATATGAACCTCTTCACGAAGTTAGGTGCGAATCTGGGTTTCGGACAAAAATGGGAGCATGCTGCGGTATTTTTCAACGATCTGAAATGGGGTGGGGTGGAGAACACAGATATTCCCAACTTCGTCTATCGATTCCGCGCCGACGACATCCGCCAGACGGCGAACACGTTCAACCCGATCGCAGATCACCGCTGCCGTTTCTGGTATTCCACCCGTTTTCCCGATCGCCTACTATCCGTGAGCAATCCTCTAATCCGCATACCCGCCAAACTGGGGGCACCGCTTTTCGAGCTTGTGGGGAGTCTGCTGCCTTCGCTGGCAAACAATATTGCCTTCTGGGTGGAGAAGCCAAAGCTTCCCGAGGATCTTCTTCCATGGTTGCGTTTGGTTAACGGCGAGGTCGCCTTGGATAAAGATACCCTGAGTGCTTTGTATCAGACAGATCCCACAACCAAATAATCCAGCTTAGGAGACAGCATTTTGATTTCGCCGACGGAAACACACGTTACAAATGAAAGCTTTTAATCGTCACGGCAAAAAAGGCAAAATGAGGGGAGGAAAGATATTCTGCAACGTTCCCAGGATGTCTATTGAGCCACTAATCATTAATGAATCGATAAGATCACGATAATCGTTCCAGTAATCGAAAGAGCCAAATATGAGGACTCAGTCAGATGCTCCTCTATTCGCCGACACTGTTTAGCACCTGAATGCCAAGATGCTGTAAAGTGATCCGTTCTTGTCGCGAGAGAATTATAGCGGATGCTCCGAGAAAGATAAATACTGAAACTAGCCGAGACCTCAAATTAGAGTCGCCGGTCAACGAAACATTCTATTTACAGACGAAGGTATATCACATAGTGAGTGGCTATAGTATCGCTTAACTTGAAAATTTTAGCATAGAGTCTCCTTTCTGCCGTTTGAATGCTGGCAGACATTTATGCATATTTTTCACTATTGAATTCGTAGACCTCGGGACCCTTAAACGACACAAAAATTAATTCTCATATACACCGAAC
Source organism: Oceaniferula spumae (assembly GCF_042849255.1). Lineage (GTDB taxonomy): Bacteria > Verrucomicrobiota > Verrucomicrobiia > Verrucomicrobiales > Akkermansiaceae > Oceaniferula > Oceaniferula spumae. The sequence goes on along the minus strand of NZ_AP026866.1, from coordinate 2,145,608 downwards.
TGTTTTAAATTCATTGAAATAAATAGCCTAAAACATATGTCACTTTCAAAAAAATCTTATTTCTTAATAATGTGGTTTTTTATGTTAAAGGGAATTTTGCTACGAACATTTTCAGGATGGGAAGAAGCACCTTCAGTTGAATAATAAAATAACAATCAACAAAGTGTGCACTTTCAAAATAAATATTCATCAAGTTAACCGGATAATCCGTTTTAAACAGTAATTTTATCCAATGAATTTCAATAACTCAAATAATTATGGGCTTAGACAATGAAACCACACGCTATCTCTTGGCGGATTCAAAAAAGACAATTCGCGGAAAATCAGTGCTAACGATCGCGCGCCAAACGCTGCAGATGGGCGAATCTGAACTTGATCGTTTGTTAAAAGAATTTGGAATTCCCGCTGAGGCACAGCCCAATATCGATTGGAAATCGAAAAGACGACCGTATGCTGAACCTCTTTTCTCATCGTTGGGCGCACTTTCTGTCAATTCCATGGACTTTTCTGACTACGAGAGCGCAGATCTTATCCACGATTTAAACGACCCAATCCCCGACAAATGGAAAAAGAAATTCGATTTTGTCTGTGAATCAGGTTCGCTGGAACACATTTTCAACCTACCGGTCGCAGTTAAAAACTGCATGGAGATGGTGAAAGTTGGAGGCTATTTAACTTGGGCAGGCCCCGCAAATAATTTCTTTGGCCATGGCTTTTATCAATTTAGCCCTGAACTGTTGTATCGTATTTTATCTAAAGAAAATGGGTACAAAATAATTAGAATGATTGCTATAGAATACGATTCAAAGCGTAGATGGTACAGGGTTCATGATCCCGCAGTAAAACATGACCGGATCAAACTTATATCAAAGCATCAAATTTCTGTAATAGTAACTGCGGAAAGGGTCTCGGAGGAAAAAATCTTTCTAAGAAATCCACAGCAGAGCGATTATCTAGAAGAGTGGAATGATACCGCCCATCAGATAAAACTGAATATAACTCCAAAGAAAAAACATAACATGAGAGCGATTAAGGATTACCTGATTAGCAATCATCCCCGACTAGCACAGATTGGTAGAACAATACAGCAATCCGGACTAAACCGAGAATACTCGTTCAAAAACCCAAAATCATTTGAACCGCTCAGTAAACCTCGCAAAGCTGGTCACTTTTAAATCACTTAGATAGTCTTTATAAATCATTTGAATTATGAAACCATTGAAAATAGCTATATTAGGTAGATACCGGAATAAAAGCGCTAATGGTGTTGATAGAACAATTGCAGGGCATATTTTTGGTTTGGCCGAAGAAGGCCACAAGGTAACACTCCTCACTGTCGAATCCCCTGGAAAAGCGGAGACTGAAGAATTGGCCAGATCTGGCATATCGTTGTGCGTTATTACAGCAAGTTCAATCTTCTTTGTGTTCTCGATCCTCCGTCTTCGTGGCAAATTCGATCTCCTATGGCTGCATTCTGTTTTCACGCTCAGAAACTGGATTGCATTTTCACTTCTTGGTTGTCCATGGATCACCACTCCCAACGGGGGATACTCGCCGGGACAGATTCGTTACAAAAGTAGGCTTTTCAAAAAACTCGCACTTCTTGTAGTCGAAAGAAGAATGATTCGGAATGCCTTGTTCGTCCATACACTCACGGAAACTGAATCATCCGATGTAAAGCATCTGAATGCCAAAGCTAGAACGGTCATTGCGATGAACGGATGCGAGACCGAACCCTACGAACCAGTTCGGTTTAACGATAACGATTGCACCATAAGGTTCCTATTTATCGGAAGGATTTCAGTCGTACACAAAGGTCTAGATCTGCTAATTACCGCTTTGGAGAGTGTTCCTAAAACTACGCCTTGGCGACTGGATATCGTTGGGAAAGGCTCCGATACCGACACCGAAGCTTTATCATTGCAGATCAAACAGAAAAATCTTGAGTCTAAGGTAACACTAAAAGGTTTGCTCTTTGGGAACGATAAGCAAGAAATATTGAGTTCATGTCACGTATTCGTCCATACTAGTAGATGGGAGGGTATGCCATTTTCAATAATAGAGTCAATGTGTGCTAGCAGACCTGTCCTAATAACAACTGGTACGAATATGGGTAAATTTGTCACCCAACATGATACTGGATGGGTAGCAGATATTTCCGCCGAAAGTATCGCAAATTCTTTAAATGAAATTTTAAGATCTGGGCAGGATGTAATAGTGCAAAAATCTAAAAATGCGCATTCGGCTTCAAAGTTATATCTGACTTGGGATAGCGTAATGGCTCCTATTTTTGACGAACTCAGAACAATTCATGACTGAAGATTCAGCAGAAATTTATGCCCCATCCGGATTCCCCATCCCGGTTGCTGAGTTATCACGATTCTTTAACTCATTGGACGACTGGGTCATCGTAAAAAACCAACATCTTTTTAAAAATTTGGAGCGCGGTGGTGACTGCGATATCATTGTTCGTGACAAGGATAAAGCAACTGCTCTGCTAGTAAAACTTTTGGGAAAACCCCATTATGTTGTAACACGAAGTTCCGTTCAATCTTTCTACTACTCGTGGGGATCAATTGACTTTGTGAAATCCGTAGTTTGGAAAGGAATTGTGCTAATCGACCAGCAGAAACTAATCAAATCTTCAAATCGTAACAGCCCTGAAGGGTGGCCGCTACTCCCAAGAGAATATGAGGTCACCTTGAAATTGATATATAGTTTGGTATGGGGTGGTTTCGTGAAAGAGCGCTATTGGTCAGAATGCATATCGTATTACCGAGACAATAAACCGGAGCTTACAGATATCCTTGAGCGTTCGTTGGGACGGAAAGCATCCGCTCTGGTACTTCGCGGCCTGGATATGGATTCCGGGGAATATATGGTCGAGCGCATTCGAGAAGTCCGGAAAGAGATAGCCTTATATCAAATTAAACGCGATTTTAGTTCATTTTTTTTTGGAGCTATTGAGCATTTCCGCACGGAAATTGCCCTCCTGATATTTTCACCAACCCCACTTTCGTTTGTCTTCGGCGACTCCTGGCCGACAGTGGATCGCTTCGTGAATAAATCCAACTCTGATTCGAAAAGATTCCCAACATCAACTCGGGCTTTTAATATACAAAGCAGATCAACCCTTCCCGCATTGTGCCATCTTATTTCTATTTGTATTAAGAATTCTCGATTCCGGTCAAAAGGGGGCTGTGTTTTCGTGCACATGAATTCGGACGAAATTGCTAGATTCATGACACATTTTACCACGAAAATACGGCTGATTCGAATGTCAGATGAGTCAGATTTATTATTTTAGGAGATTCACACGTTTACAAAAAAGGAAGTAACCAATCGTCATAATATGAAAGCAGTAATTCTAGCAGGAGGTCTTGGCACACGCTTAGCACCATTCACCGACGTTATTCCAAAACCGCTGTTGCCGATTGGTGAACAGTCGCTGATGGAGGTGCAGATCACGACCTTGGCGGCCCACGGGTTCAACGAAATCTACATCGCCACAAACTATAAATCAGACTATGTTGAAGCTTATCTAGGAGATGGCAGCAAATACGGGGTGGATCTGGTTTTCAGCAAAGAAGAAGTGCGCTTAGGCACCTGTGGTCCACTTACGTTGCTAAAAGAGCATCTCACGGAACCTTTTCTGATGATGAATGGGGATGTGCTCACCAAAAGCGACCATTCGCGGATGTATGAATTCGGAATGAATCAGGAATCCAATCTAACGATTGGAACGAAAGTGATCACACATCCTTTTCGTTTTGGGAATGTTCAGGTCTCGGACGATGACCTTGTAACGAATTTAGAAGAAAAGCCGGATCTCGCCTTTGAGATTCTCGCGGGTATCTATTTTTTTAAACCAGATATATTCGCAGAAATTCCTGAAAACGAATACTTCGGCATGGACGATTTACTCCACAAAATGCTTCGTGAAAACAAGCCAGTGTCGCGCTATAGTATAACGGAGTATTGGCTGGATATAGGCCAAGTGGATGACTACACACAAGCAAGGGAAGAATATTCCAAGCATTTCTGATCGTTAGTTGCTATCGCGTTTCAGAATAATTTTCTCCTAGTGAATTCATATTTTTCCATAACCCTATCGTGAAGACATCCATATTGATCATCGGTTCTAACGGTTTTCTCGCGACGTCTTTAATTTCCATGCTGCGACAGAAAGCCGAATACGAGATTTTCACACTTTCAAGACATCCAGCTTCTGACATCAAGACGAAACATTTCGTGGCTGAAGCACTTGATGAAAAATCTTTGCGAGATATAGTTTTAACGGTAAAGCCAAAGATTATTGTAAATTTTATTGGTGCTAGCACTTCCACAGAAGCTTTAGTTGAACTCACAAGAATCAACACTGGCGTTATTCTAAATCTAGTGTCGATACTCGGTATAAAAAATTTATCTGAGACAAGAATTATAACAATGGGAAGCGCGGCTGAATACGGAGGTTGTTCAGGTAAATTAATATCCGAAGAAGAACCTGCGCGCCCAGTTTCCGCATACGGTATTTCTAAATTGGCACAAACAGCAATCGCCAAACAATTTAACGAGTCGTTGGGCTCCCGCATCGACGTTGTCCGTCCGTTCAATTTAATCGGAGCCAACAGTCCAGAAAGTCTTATCAGTCAGAAGATTTGTAGAAAAGTTCTTGCTCTCGAAAGTTCCGAAAATTTATATCTTGATGATGCCGAAATGGAGCGCGATTTTGTAGATATTGATGATTTTACAAAAGGCTTATTGAATCTTATCGAGACGGAATGTCTGCCTGGAGTCTTCAATGTATGTAGCGGTAAAGCCGTCAGCCTACGCTCTCTCGCAGAGGCATTCATGATCGCTGGAGGAAAGAGCGGAAAGGTATTGCAGTCCCCGCAAAGCAAATTCCGATCACCCGTCCGACGGGCGGTCGGAGATTCGACAAAAATGTCTGGAGCTACAGGCTGGGTCGTCTCCAAGACATTGCAGCAGGCTGCGAGCGAACAAATTAAAACAGCTGCGTCTTTTTTCTGAAACAGCCAATCAAAGATTATGAATATCAAAAACAAAACCGTATTAGTTACGGGGGCTGACGGCTTCATTGGCAGTCACCTAGTCGAACAACTTGTCGCGAAGGGCTGCAAGGTCAGGGCCTTCGCTTACTACAATTCTTTCAACTCATGGGGCTGGCTGGACTCCATTCCGAAGGAGACTATCTCCCAGGTCGAAGTCGTGACCGGTGATATCAGGGACAGGGGCGCGGTAGCGATGGCGATGAATGGGATGGATGTTGTCTTCCATCTCGCTGCTCTAATCGGCATTCCCTACAGCTACTATTCTCCGGAAAGCTATGTTTCCACCAATATAACCGGAACGCTGAATGTACTGGAGGAGGCACGCAGGCTGGAGACAGAACGTATTCTGGTGACGTCTACCTCAGAAGTATACGGCACGGCGAAATATGTCCCCATCGATGAGGCTCACCCATATCAAGGACAGTCACCTTACTCCGCAACAAAGATTGGTGCTGATCGCATGGCTGAAAGCTATTACAGGAGCTTTGAGTCTCCGGTGACCATCGTCCGTCCGTTCAACACCTTCGGCCCGAGACAATCGGCTCGCGCGGTGATTCCCACCATCATCAGCCAGCTTTGTAATGGAATGGATGAAATCAAGCTGGGCTCTCCGGAGCCGACACGGGACATGGTTTACGTGAAAGACACGGCAGCGGGCTTTATCAGCATCGCCGAGGCGGATGCCGCAATTGGGGAGGAAATCAACATTGCCACCCAAGAGGAAATCTCCGTGGGTGACATGGCGAAAACCCTCATCGCAATGATACGTCCTAGCGCAAAGGTGGTTGTAGATGAGACGCGTTTGCGCCCATCAAAGAGTGAGGTAGAGCGTCTCTTGGGAGCAAATGGTAAGATCAAATCCCTAACAGGCTGGGAGCCAAAATTCAGTTTTGAGCAGGGCCTCAAGGAGACCGTGGAGTGGTTTTCCGATCCAGTGAATCTGGCGCAATACAAGGCGGACATCTACAATTTCTGATCGCCTCTTAGCGACTCTTGCCTTGAGAAATATGAAAGTCTTCATGACAGCCTATGCCTGCGAGCCGGAGAAGGGCTCGGAGCCGGGGGTCGGATGGGGTTGGGCAAATGGCTTAGCTTCCCATGTGGAACTCACGGTGGCCACGCGTGCCAACAACCAACCGGTGATCGAGAAATATTATGCGGAAAACCCCGATTATCCGGGAGGGACGCGGCCTGAATTTCTGTATCACGATCCGGGGGCTCTAGCGATATGGCTCAAGAAAAAAGGCATTTTGCCGACACAGGCGTTTTTTGCTCTCTGGAAGCTCGGAGTGATGTGGCGCTTCCGCAAGCAACTCGGAGGTTTTGATCTTTTCCATCACATGACGTACAGCTCGATCCGGCTACCGGGACTCTGGTGGTTCAGCTCGAAACCCGTGGTGGTTGGCCCAGTGGGAGGGACTTCGACAGTCTCGCCTAACTACATCTCCTTTTACGGTGCCCGCGCCTGGAAGGAAAAAGTGAGGGCGATGATGATTCGTAGTTGGAAGTGGGTGCCCTGGGTGCGTTTGTCACTTGGGCGTGCTGATCGAATTGTTGGTTCGAATAGCGAAGCCACGAACATGATGGCGGAACTGTATGATGACAAGGTCAGCTACCTTATGGAAATCGGTGTCGATCGGAAGGATGTCATTGCTCAAGAAGCCATGCCTAGTTTTGACCGATTTGAACTGGTTTGGATAGGAATGGTTGAGCCTTGGAAAGGATGGATCATTGCGTTGAAAGCTGTGGCGCGAGCAAAAGCCATACTTGGAGCTGAAAAACCCATACGCCTTCGGATGCTCGGACGAGGTAAAGACGAGTCTGCGGCGGCCGCCATGGTTGCCGAACTGGGAATTTCAGATGAAGTTCAGCTTCTCAAAAGAATACCGTTAGAGGAGCTGAATCAGCTCATCATCACCTCTCACGCGATGATTTTCAGTAGCGTCAAAGACACATCGGGAACTGTGGTTCTTGAAGCGATGTGCAAAGGTAAGCCCCTGATCTGCCTGAACCATCAAGGAGTCGGTGACATGACGACCGAAGATACAGCGATACGCATCGAGGTGGGTCCCCTTGATGAGACTGTAGAAAATTTTGCTAACGCCATCGTAACGTTGGCCAGAGACGAAGCGCTTGTGAAGCGTCTTGGGGAAGCGAGTCGGGAAAGGGTTCTTTCCGACTACGTGTGGGATGAGAAAGCGAAGAAAATGAATAAAATCTATCAGCAGGCACTGAGGTCCAAATGAATTCTTTTTCCTCTAAAGACACGATAGTCTCGCAGTTCGAGACTGATTCGTTGATCAACTTACTCAAGCGAGTTGGTCCTCGTGGCGTTGCTTTGTTACGCAGCGAGGAATTCACAGCGGATAAAGTGACCAAAACGGGCGATTGGGATATTGCAGTATCAGACAAGTCGACATTCGGGCAGTTACTCAAGGATTCGTACGGCGAGCCGGATCTGCGGATCACCCGCCAGTATGTCGAGCAGTGGTTTTACTCATGGAATCAGGTCGATTTATTGCCGGTCTTCGAATGGAACGGTCTCGATTTTCTCGATCAAAATAGATTTTGGAAAGGTGTAAGCAATGGTCGTGACGGTATCCCCAGACCGCGCTTGGCACATGATGCATTGATTGCCTGGATGACCGGTGTCTTGGGTGGGAAAACATATAATCCCAAGTATGACAGCCTGATCGCTCAGGCACTCGACCAAGATAAGGACGAGTTTGAATCTGCTCTCAATGAAGCATTCGGATCGGGGTGGACTGAGTTTCTAATGGATTGGGCAATAGCCGGAAACGCGGGTGAAGCCGCGAAACATAGCAAGGATCTCCGCCGAGCTCTGTTTTTTAACAAGTTCAAGAGAGATGCCGGGGGGTGCTTGTCCCGCCAAATCAGCCACTGGTACATTGAGGCGAAACATCATTTGCATCCTCCTTACCCTTGGGTCGCGATGTTGGGACCCGATGGCAGTGGCAAATCGTCGGTCATCGAGGGCCTGACGCACAAATTGAGCCATCGTCGGCTTAGTATTAAAATGATCCATTGGAGTCCGAGGCTCTTGAGAAAAGGCCAGGAAGTTCCTGGTGGGATTGTTCCAGATCCACATTCCATCCCCCCGAGAAACCTTTTCATGTCCATTCTGAAGCTTGGACTGATTACCGCGGAATGGTGGTGGGCATCGATATGGAATATCCGCCATCCGCGCGCCAAGTCCAAGCTGCTGATATCCGACCGCTATTACAACGACATGCTTGTCGATCCGGTTCGTTACCGTTTCGGTGCACCGATCAAGTGGGCGAAATTCGTATTCCGCTTTCTGCCCAAACCCGATCATGTGATCGTGCTGGCTGGCGATGCGGATCAGATCCTCGCACGAAAAAAAGAAGTCACACCTGAAGAGCTGAAACGACAACTCGCTGCATACAAAGAATTGGCGGTGAGTCTCGGCGATCGGGCGACGGTTGTCGACTGCTGCCAACCGCTCAATACGGTGGTTGATGAGAGCTATGAATTGATCCTCGAAGCCTTCCGTGAGAGAAGCCGGAACTTACCCACCGTGGCCAAAGTTGGTAGCACATCGTTCTCAGATAGTGATCAGACTCCCGCCCTGCCCCTTGTGCAACATAAGCCTCCAGTGGAAGCGCATGCACATCAGAGTGGCGACGGGCGACTGAAAGTGTTGATTTCAGCATACGGATGCAGCCCCAGTCGAGGCTCAGAGGCGAACGTTGCATGGAACCTCGTACGGCAGTTGTCGGAAAAACACGATCTCTGCGTCATGACCCGAGCCATTAATAAACCCGTTATTGAGGAAAGCAGCGAGCAATGGGTAGGGCGCATTCAGTGGGTTTACTTTGATCCACCCTCGGCACTCACATTTTGGAGGAGAGGTAAACGAGGGGTTTCCTTGTATTACGCATGGTGGCAGATCCTCGCACGCAGCAAGGCAAAACAACTGATCAGTGAGCAGCACTTCGATGTCGCTCATCACATCACGATCGGCACTTACTTGTTCCCAAGTCTCATTTCAGACTTGGGCGTTCCTCTGCTCTTCGGCCCTGTGGGCGGCGGTGATCAAACACCTCCGGGTCTTGCGAATTCTTTTCGGTGGATGGGTGCTTTTGAAGAATGGATGAGAGCCACAGTGCGGAACTTATTGGAAAAATTCGAATACCTCCATCATTATTACATTTCGAATGCTTGGACACTCGCTGCAACCCCCGCGACGGAGAACGCGCTCCGCAGAATGGGGGTGAGACGTACTTCCATGATGCCTCAATCCGCGACCGGTGATGATAATTTGGAAGCGTATATCAAGGCCCACCCTCCCGTTCCTGCTCCTATGAGTGGTCCACTGGAGTTGGTGACAGCCTGTCGGCTGGTTCATTGGAAGGCCGTTGACATCGCACTTGAGGCGGTCGCTGCGGTCAAAAATGATGGATTGGACGTTCGCCTCACTATTCTAGAGCACGGCCCAGAACTGTCGCATCTCCAACATACCGCCAAAAAGCTCGGTATCAACGAATGCGTGAATTTCGTAGGACGTCTAGAGAGCTTAGAAGAAGTGTTTGGAAAAATCTCATCTGCCGATGCCTTGCTCCATCCCGCTCTCCACGAAGCGTTCGGGCAAGCTTGTTTGGAAGCACTAGCTCTTGGAAAGCCCGTTATCTGTCTCGACTGGGGTGGCCCTGGACTTATTGTGAATGATCGCTGCGGATATAAAATCAAACCAGCCTCCCGCGAGGATTCAATTGCAGGCTTCGCTGACGCGATCCGAAAGCTTGCAGCCGAAAAATCAAGTGGCCGAAACTTCACCCGGGAATGTATCAAACGAGCCAAAGATTTTCAGTGGGATACGAAGGCTGAGGAAATTGATGGATTCTATCGGCAAATACTCGTTCAGGAAAACGCACGTAAAGAAGCACCTAACCCGATACACCTAAAGTGAGAATCGCACACTTTCTTCCCCATTATCCGGGTAGAGATGGTTCTGCCGCCTTTTGCCGAGGGTTGTCGCGCGCGCTGAACCGGATCGAGCCGGGCTATTGCCCCATAATCAGCCTCCGTCCTGGAAAAATCGAACAAGCTCGGAACGAGGAGATTATTCATTATTCAAACGAAGGAAGGCGCACCCCATTTCATCTACCCGAGCGCATGCTTGCGGATTTAGCGAGCAACACTCATAAGCTTGATGGATTGGTTCTTCACGGAACCTTCAATCCGCCAATGGCGGCCATGGGGAGACATCTTCGTAAGCACGGCATACCCTATATTTTCATTCCTCATGACCCTTATGTCGAACCCTTACTGAGAGAGCACAGATATCGAAAAGCTCTTTATTGGCACCTGTTTGAGAAGCAACTCATCTCCGGTTCATGCGCTGTCCAACTCCTCGATGCAAGCCATGAAAAACCACTCCGTGATATGGGCTGCGAGGTAAAAACCGTCGTCGTTCCAAATGGATGTGAACCAGAGATGCTCAACGATCTTCCAGCTGATGCAAGAATTCCAGGAGTTGATTCTGAGGAAACACGGATCCTTTACTTCGGCCGAATGGACAGGAATCATAAAGGCTTGGATCTTCTTCTGGAAGGGTTTTCAAAAGTAATGAGCAAGGCGAGTCCCCATAATGCGAGCGCCAAACTCATCATGACTGGCAACGACTGGACTGATCGCAACGAGCTTGAAGCCCTGACAGCTAATCTCGGAATCACAGATCAGGTCACTTTCACTGGAAGAAGGCCTGAAAGTGCGATGGAGATCGTGGCTGATGCCGATCTAGTCGTCCTGCCATCTCGTTTCGACGGATTTGGATTGTGCATCGTAGAAGCAATGTTGGCGGCTCGCCCCGTCATTGTGTCTTCGAAAGCCGGAGTTGCCAGTCACGTAGAAAAAAGTGGTGGAGGTTGGCTCACCGAACCCAAACCCGAGTCAATAGCTACAACGATTTCAACCGCATTAGACTGCAAGCACGAATGGAAAGACAAAGGCCTCAAAAACCAAGCCTATGTTCAAAATCACCTGACTTGGGAGCAAGTCGCGCATCAGACTCGCCAAGCTTATAGTAGCGTATTCACTTAGCAGCTATCGGTATATTCACAGCATTTGGAATGCTAACCTCTACCATGAATGCTTGATATATACTGGTTTACCAATTCTATCGACGCATGCTTTAATGCAGACTGGAAAAAGAGCCTTGTAGGCATTAGTTTCCGAACTATACGTAGGTTCCAGCAAGATAATCCATTCGTTTTCAATATCATCCCGATGTTTTCTGACCGCACAGTCCAATTACTCGCACCTCTCATTCTGCTCTCTTCACCCATCGCAACAGCGATGATCGATTTGAATGGAGATGGTGTTTCAGACCTTTGGCAACAGATTTACCCGTCGCTTTTGCCTAACGGAGACGATGACTCCGATGGCTATTCTAATGCTATTGAGTCATACGCAGGGACCGACCCTCTATCCCGCGATTCCACGCCTAAAATCAGTGACCTCGCCACCAATGGAAATGTGGTTACCCTGACTTGGGACTCAGTTGCAGCGAAAGCCTATGAAATCGAGCGCTATAATGCTACCCTCGATAGCTGGTCTTCGGTGACAAGTCTAGTTTCCGATGCAGATGGGCCACTCAGTGTGGAAATTCCGATGAATGCTGCATCAGAAATTTTCCGCCTGAAAATCAGCGACATTGATAACGATGGTGACGGTCTAAGCGCTTGGGAAGAAAAGATGCTTGTCGGTTTTTCAGACAATACCCTCAGAAGCCCTTCCAATGGTAATCTGGCTGATTACTCTGCTGCTGTTAGGAAGCTGGAAGGAACCGGGACTCTTACTCTCTCCACAGGCCTCGTAATCCCCCAACGCCCTGTTACCAAAAGCGAAGCCGCCCGTTTTTTAACTCAAGCAACCTTCGGACCTGACCCAGACCTCATCAATGAGGTAGCGGCGATTGGGCTCGGAGCATGGATCGATCAACAGCTAAATCCGACCACGCCCACCGAGACCAAACAGACAATGACCGGCCAAGGTGGAACTTTTCCCCTCTGGTGGGGAATGGGGTGGTGGAAAGCGGCTATGACCGGAGAGGACCAACTTCGGCTAAAACTCGGAAACGCATTGAGCCAAATCCTCGTCATTTCGATAACCGGCAACGATCTAATTCGCGGAAACTCCAACACACAGGCAGACTACTACGATATCCTGCTGCAGCATGCACTCGGAAATTATAGAGACCTCCTCGAAGATGTCACTTACAGCACTCAGATGGGATTCTACTTATCCCATCTCCAAAACAGAAAATCGGATCCATCGATTGATCGCTTCCCAGATGAGAATTTTGCGCGTGAAATCATGCAACTCTTCACGATTGGATTATGGGAATTAGAGTTGGACGGCACGCAGAAATTGGACTCCGAAGGCAAGCCCCAGCCAACCTATACCAATGCTACCATCACGGAGATGGCCAAAGTCTTTACAGGTTTTGGATTTGGCGGGCCTCAAGCTACCTCGTTTTATGCTCCAGTGAACGGAAATGACTTTGTTTACCCAATGAAAATGTGGGATGACGAACATGAACCCGGTGTGAAAAACATCGTAAATGGAGTGACTATCCCAGCAGGGCAGACCGGAGTTGAAGACGTATCAGACGCATTGGACGCTCTTTGCAATCATCCAAATATTGCCCCATTCATTAGCAAACTGCTGATCCAGAGATTCACCTGTTCAAACCCGACTCCTAGTTATGTAAGGAGAGTGGCCAGCTCATGGAATGATAACGGCGCAGGCCAACGTGGCGATCTCAAATCGGTGATCGAAGCAATCCTTATGGACCCAGAAGCCCGCACGCCTTCGGCAAACGGTGATGCTTCGGGTAAAGTTAGAGAACCCTTCCTGCGAGCTGTCGCAATTGCAAGAGCCTTCAAAGCAAGAAATGAACGAAGTACTCCGACATTTCCTGTATGGCCTGGGGTCTTCTTGCAGGACTTCGGTCAGAGGCCCCTTTCGGCCAATAGCGTATTTAACTTTTACCTTCCCGACCACCAGCCTAGTGGCGAACTCAGGGACCGGGGGCTGTTCTCCCCTGAACTCGAAATCGCTACCCACGATCGCTTGATCAAAACGGATAACCGGATTTATTCTCATATCACTACAGGTATTCTTCCGTATGGCTCTGATCCCATTGATTACCTCAAGTGCGATTTTTCAGTGCCACTCTCTATAGCGGTAGACAGTGCTTCAGTGCCCCAGCTCGTAGACTATTTAGATGATCTTCTCACGTGGGGGATGATGAGCTCCACCACTCGCGCCGCTGTCATCCAGGCCACCCAAGCCCAGACAACCCCGTTAGCTCGCGTCCAGACAGCAGTCCATCTTATCGCAGAATCCCCAGATTACATCGTTCTAAAATGAAAGACCAACAGCCACCATCACGCTTTCTAGGTCGCCGCCGATTTCTTGGCGAAATAGGCTGCGCAGCTCTGAGTACAGCTCCTATACTTTCCTCGATTTTAAATCTCAGACTGATCGGCGAGCTTGCCGCAGCAGAGGCTCCTGCCGATGACGATTACCGCGCTCTCGTTTGTGTCTTTCTGGCTGGTGGCAACGATTCTTTCAACATGCTCGCGCCAGTTGACGTAGACGGATATGCTGAATACGCCGCTGCTCGCACTTCTGTGGCTCTCGCTGTTTCTGATTTTTCCCCGCTGACCGGAAATCTTCCCGACGGGAGAACACTCGGACTTCAGGACAGCATGCCAAATTTGAAAGCTCTTTTTGAGGCTAATAAAGCAGCTTTCGTTTGCAACGTCGGAACTTTGGTCGAGCCAACGGACATTACCTCCTATACAAATGGTTCTGCTGCGTTGCCATCCGGCTTGTTTTCACACAGCGATCAGCAAATGCACTGGCACTCCTCGATGCCTGACAATAGATCACCTACAACTGGTTGGGCCGGACGAATGGCAGATCTACTCGAGGAACTCAATGGTGAGAGCCAGGTATCGATGAACATCTCCTTGGATGGTATTAACCTATTTCAAAGCGGTGCCCAGACAGTGCCACTCTCTCTTAATTCTAACGGCGTTGCCCCAGAGCTAACTTCTTGGAACAGTGCCTCCTACCTCCCCAAAAGAACGGCCATCGAGTCCATTCTTGATGCGCAATACCAGAACGCTTTTCAACGTACATTTGCTGCGATGAAAAAAAACGCCATTAGAGCAAACGCGAGCTATAAAAGTGCTATTGCACTTGGAGACGCCGTGACCACATCCTTCACCACCACTAACAATCTTTCAGTAAAGCTGCAAACTGTTGCCAAAACCATCGCGGCAAGGACACCTCTGCAGAAAAAACGGCAAACCTTTTTCGTTGTCGTCCCCGGATGGGATCTTCACGGCAGCCTTGAAGCAAATCATCCGGCGCTCTTGGCATCTGTCGACCAAGCCCTAGGGGAGTTCCAAAATGCAATGGCCAGCCTCGGAATCGAGGATCAGGTTACCCTATACTCAGCATCAGATTTTGCCCGTACTCTCTCGTCCAATGGTTCAGGCACCGATCATGCTTGGGGAGGTAATCAATTTGTTGTTGGGGGTGCTGTGAACGGTGGAAAATTCTATGGCGACTACCCAGAGCTAGCATTGGGATCGTCTCTAGATACTGGCCGCGGCCGCCTTATTCCCACTACATCCGTGGATCAGTATTTCGCGGAAATGGCCTGCTGGATGGGCGTTAGTCAAGCGAGCTTGCCTATGGTCTTGCCTAATTTATCTCGATTTTCGTCTGAGGGATTGGGCTATCTCACTCCAACCTTATGAAGCGGTTTGCGAAATGGATATTATTAATTGCTGCGTTGGTTCTGATCTCAATCTATTTTTCTGCGAAGAAGAAAACCCAAGAACCCGAGAACCCGCCATTCCCACAGCCCGTAGCTGTCACTCCAGAAGTAGTTCAAAATAAGCTGACCATCATTGAAAACAGCGAGTTTGACCAAGAATTCTACAAACCTGGCGGGAACCAAAAAAACGATCTGCGACTGCTGGCGGACGTGCTTATGAATGCACGGATTCTTGTCAAAGACCATCACACCCTAGTTTTCGCAGATAATCGTGACTTCACAAAGTTCATCTCAGGTAACAACAAACACAGTGTCGCTTGGATTCGCCCCGATCATCCCTCTATCAATCGCCATGGAGAAATCACTGATCGCCAGGGGAATCCATTGTTTTTTCATCAAGAATCTTCAAGTTATACTATCTTGAGATCTGCCGGTAATGATGGAATCATGTGGAATGAAGATGATATCATCTTTGATCCGAAACAACCAGAGTGATGAATCGTTGGGATGACGGTGAGCTAACCTGTAATCCTCTGGAGAGTCATTTATTGAATGCATCCACAACTTCGGCAGATTGATTGTCGGCGGGGATATGATGTAGAGGATCTCACTGCGCTAATGTCTCTTAAATGATCCTGGATCCTTAAGGAGTTATTTAAAATATCACCATAAATCCAATCTAAAAAATTGAATCGTTTACTAACAGTTCTACTGAGCTTTGGTGTTTTATTAGCGTGTATGCTAGGAACAACTATCAGTCTCCCTCTGCAGTCACCATCATTGATATTACTCGGTGTCTCTGGATTACTGGGTGCTGTTCTAGCACTCCGAACAGATTTCAATATTAAGATGCTTTTGCCTGTGATTCTGGCTATTTGTTATTTGGTGTATAGAGCTGTGACCTCTCCGGTCATGGATCTAGCATTGGAAGATATATTTCTGATTCTCGCAGCTGGAATTTTATACCTAGTATCGGGCCACGTAATTGAGGGTAACAAAATCAGGTTGTCGCTCGCCGCAATTATTTTGCTTATGCTTTGTTTGCATATTGGTTCGGCTTTAATGCAATTTACAGATGGTGCAGGTTATTCCTTTGTTAGAATGTTCAGTCAAGGGGTTTCCCCGATATGGCAGTCAGCTTCGGAAATCCCAGTGAAGATTACTGGAATGTATGGCTATCAAGGAAGTTTCGCAAATTTTGTATCCATGGCAGGTTTGTTAGCGTTGAGTCTGGGTCTGTGGGGGCGGTTCGGCAAATGGATTAGATTGCTACTGTGCTTATTTTCAGCGCTGGCATTAGCCTGTGCGTGCCTGGCACAGTCTAGGTCTGCAATGATAGGTATGGTTGCAGGGGGCGTAGCACTGTTATTATTGCTATGGGTTTCATTTAATGGTCAAGGAGACGAATTACGGAGACGTTTGAGAAAATACGTTTTGTTGATTGGTTGTGCTGGACTGATCACTGGGGGTATTGCCGCAAAATGGGTGTTTGTTAATCGTGCCCCCACAGAGGAAAAGCAAAAACTGACATTCAACACAAACGCGCGACTGGGATATTGGCCTATGGCTGTTGAGCAATTTGCAGATCATCCCGTCATTGGTGCTGGAAGTCGAAGCTTTTCCTATGAGTGTTTTCAATATTGGAATCCGAATCTAGCTTCATATGAAGCGAATCCTGAATTTGTTCATAATGAGTATTTGCAGGTTATGGCTGATTATGGAATTGTTGGTTTCCTGCTAGTAATGGCACTATTATTAATTCATTTGATAATAGGAGTCCGCCGAGTCGTTTATTTATCGAGTCGTGTGAAAAAAGACGGATTTAAAGAAGGGGCTAATGCGATGGCATTAGCGATTGCGGGTGTATCTGGAATGGTGGTGATGCTGGTACATGTTATCTTTGATTTCAGGATGCATATATTGGCAAACTTGTTATTGTTCGTATGTTGTACGATCTGGGTGCTGCCTGTGGCAGGTTCTCAAAAAATAAAAGGCAGTGGAGGAGCGGGGCGATGGCTGTCATACGTGATCGCTATAGTGCTCATGATAATGGGAGGGGCCAGTGTAGGCTTGGGTTATTACCACTTGAAAGGGGGGATGCCGCTCTTGAAGAATAGGATGGGTAGCGAGGTTGGCTTATGGAAACCGCAAGCAGTGCAAAGGTCGATTTGGATTCCAGCTTTGGAAGAATCCGTGAAGTTGGCTCCCAGTTATAGACGTCTACTTAAACTTGGGGCCCTATATCGACTTGAGGCAACTGAATTGCATGGTGATGAACGAAAAACTATGCTGAAAAAGGCCATATCAATGTATGACCTTGCGGCCCAACGCCATCCTTATGATCCAGTCTCGCAAGTCAACTTAGCCGAAATACACGGTTACTTAGAGGAGTATGAAAAGGCAGACCAACACTTTCAACACGCCAATCACTTGGGGGCTGCAAGGAGGTTCTGGCTTAAAATTGATCTCAAATGGGCGGAGGTTCTGCGGCTCAGAGCTGGTAAGCTGTGGCGAGATGGTAATGTGAAGGAAGCGCGGAAACAATATCAACGTGCCTATGAATTACTTGAGCCGTTGGAGATTTTCAGAGAGGAACCCGGGCAAGCTTTCGTAAGGGTAACAATTGAGTATGTGGCGCTGTTAGATGCTACGGAGGACTATGAAGCATCTGATGCATTGGTTGATGACGCAAAGTCGAAATTGCCGAATGGAATAATTTACAGTAAGACACACTATTTTCTCAGAGAAATAGGTGAGCATTATTTGCGTAAGGCTAAATTTCTTTGGTATAAACGTCAGCCGAATGAAGCCTATGAGGCCCTATTGCTCGCGGAGAAGAACTACTCCATTCACAAAACCTTGTTGAAGGGTGAGAGTGATAAGCGCGGCACTAAAGGATATGATGAGGTGAAGCAAATATTGGAGTTTTTCAAGCAAACGGGAGTTGGTGAAAATGAGTGAATTGACACATCCAAGTGACAACAAATTCAAGCTGTCATGCGGCCGAAGAATTCAAAGCAATCCTACCGTCCGGTGAAGATTGGAAAATAGATATGTGTGACCGCTTAAAAATTCTTCAAGTATTCAACAAGTATTCATCTTACGGTGGAGAGGAGTTGGTAGTTGAGAACATTGATAAGATGCTATCGCCTTATCATCAAATGGACGAGTGCCTGTTCTCCAGTGATGAGTGGCTTAAGCAAGGCGCTCCATCGAAGTTAAGACAGGTCAGTCTGATGTTTAACAACCCACGGAGCCGGGCCGCACTAAAAGCGAAAGTCGCGCAATGTCAGCCGGACGCCCTTCTTCTGCATAATATATATCCTGTGGGATCACCGGGAATCTATGCTGAGGCACTTGCGTTGGATGTGCCCGTGGTCCAATACATTCATAACTTCAGGCCTTTTTCCGTGGGTGGCACATTGTGGCTTGGTGACCGGGTGGCTGAGGAATCACTTCAAGGGAAATATTGGGCAGAGATCAAAGCTGGAGCATGGCAAGGGTCACGATTGAAGTCCGCTTTGTTTGCCCAGGTTCTAAGACACTTGCATCGTAATGGTTGGCTCCAAGCTGTGAAGTGCTGGATCGCTATTTCTGAGTTTATGCGTGCCAAATTCGTCGAAGCGGGGATACCTGCTGAAGACATAGTCACGCTACTGCATCCTTGGCATATGATTGAGACTGAACCGGATAATGAGGATTCGGGTTATTACCTTTTTCTAGGCAGATTGGTAGAGGAAAAGGGGGTCAAAGTGCTTCTGGAAGCATGGGAAATCGTTGAAAAAGAGATGGGTTCGCAGTGCCCTGTGTTAATGATCGGCGGAGAAGGTGAAATGGAAAACGAAGTAAATCATGCTGCGGATAATTCACCGAAGATTAAGTGTATGGGCTTTGTGAAGGGGCAGGCGAAGGCTGATCTCATCGCAAGCTCACGTGCCATGATCGCGCCCTCAGTTTGGTGGGAGCCCCTAGGGCTGGTAACTTACGAAGCCTATGATCATGGGAAGCCTATGTTGGCAGCTAGCTCGGGGGGACTTAGTGAGACTGTCACCGATGGACATACTGGCTATACCCATACACCAGGATATGCTATGGAGCTGGCAGAATCGGTTATACGGATGGAGGCGCTTAAGCCAGAACAGCGACGGGCTATGGGCCGTGAAGGTAGAGAGTGGCTCAAGATTAATGCGGATCCTGATCAGTGGCGTGATCAAATAGCCGGTCTGATCAGGTCAGTCAAAGCTAGGTGATATGCAATGATGAAAGTGAGAGGCTGGAAATCTAAGATCATTGGGGGTTTAGGAGGTTGACAGTTTGGAGGATGGATAAAGAATGACGGGCCTCGCATAGTCAGCCTAAAGGCGCTAGCTCTGAATTGAGACATGTAATCATATGAGAAAAGCAAGTTGTAAAGACGGCAAGCACGACAATGTAAATTGTGCAATATTATGGCTTAAGGAATATGGTCCAGTTGTTCTTCTGGCCTGTGTTCTCTATGTTTTCTTTGCAATTGTACCCTTGTTTAAGACCGCAGTGGGGAGTGATCTTGTTGGGTGGACTTGGAGAGCTTGGAACACCAAAAACGACTTCATTCATGGCTGGGCCATTCCGTTTCTGTTCGTCGCGTTCGTGGTCATGGCCTGGGACACGATGAGAAAGGAGCCGGTGAAACCCATGTTGCTCGGGTTGGTGCCAGTGCTTTTCGGAATCGTGCTTTACGTTGCTTCTGCGCGAACATTGCAGCCAAGAATTGCTCTTATAGGAGTGCCTTTTTTGATCGTTGGCGGGGTTAGTTACCTCTTTGGCTGGCGAGTAGCTAGACACATGTTGTTTCCAGCGTTTTTTTGGTATTTTGCGATACCTGTTCCGGGCATTCAACAAGCCACTAGTTTCCTTCAGGTGGCCGTCACCGAGTCTTGCTACCGTGCAGGTTTGTTGGTTGGCATGAATATCGTCAATACTGGTAACGAAATCCATTCGGCTGACAACAGCTGGAATACATTGGACATCGCAGCCGGTTGCAGCGGAATACGGTCTTTGATGGCGTTAGTGATGATTTCTGCTATCTACGCCTATTACACCCAAAAAGAACTGTGGAAAAAAGCATTTCTCTTCGCCTGCGCCTTACCCCTTGCCTTGGTGGCAAATTTTTTCAGGATCTTCACGATTCTAGTGCTGGCCGAAATGGGTTTCAGCGAATTTGCTGCAGGGGCTTGGCATGATTGGGCTGGACTGTTGTTTTTTTTCCCGATCGCACTAGCCGGGCTCTTCGTCCTTGACCGACTGTTGAATTGGAAAACCAATCGTAAAGTCGTCCGTAAAAGAATCCAAGGCTGACGAGCATTCGTTATCATAGCTGTCTAACCATTTTCTCTGTGTTACTTCCCACCCCTTTCCTTGAAATTGATGAGCAAATTGCAAATTAGAATCCTGATTCTAACCGGAATTCTGGCTGTAGGGTTTTCCTCGGTTTGGTGTTTACCGAAAGCTGAGTCGATGAAGCCGTCTCGCTTGGCTCGTCATCTGCCGTTAGAATTTGAAACTTACCGAGGTAAAAGAGTTACCGTTACCGGCCGTGAACGTGAAATTTTAGCTGCAGATACAGAGTTCGAACGCGTGTCATATGTCGACTCATCAGACAGTTCGATCCCCGGCTTTGAGGTGTCAGTGGTATTCTCGGGCAAGGATCTTAATAACAGTATTCACCGTCCTGAAGTTTGTTTGCAAGCTCAAGGCTGGAACTTTGAAAAAGAAACCGATGTAGTGGTGCCTGGAGCTCTCCGCGATGGCGGCGATATGACATTTCGTGAAATTGTCTGCAGAAAAACGGTGTTCGATCCGGAAACGAAGAAACCGGTGATCCTTCCAAACGGCGAACAACTTTATGCCCGAAGAGTTCAGTATTACACTTTCTTAGGTCACACGGATATAACACCCGGTCACTACGATCGTACGATGATTGATATGAAGGACAGATTGTTCAAGGGATATGATCAACGGTGGGCGTATGTTACGTTTTCAATGGTTGTTACTGGAGCCTACGCGGAGCAAGGCGCGATGCAGGGGAAATCTTATAATCTTGAGGAAACCGAAAAGCTGCTAGCGACGTTCATCAAGAAGCTGGCGCCATTGGTTGTCGATGTGCCCGAAGATGCTGGTGACAATAGCTAGCGAAGCGATATGATTGGTTCTAGACAACGAGAGCAGTTCTCAATCCAGGCGTTGCAAATATGTGACGCCTTTCTGGTTTTTTCAGGCTTTTGGCTGGGTGACAAACTACGGCCCGTATTGCGGCCGTTGTTTGGAATGTCGGAATCGACAGAAATCGGCCTGGCCGAAATTTCTTGGCTGCTTTTCATTGTAGTTCCGTTCACGCCACTGATTCTGGAAATGTTCGGGTTCTACCGGAACATGATGCGCAAAACGGTGGCAGAATCACTCTCCCAGATGGTCCGCTGTTTGATTGTGATCGGGGTGGCGGTTGCAATCATGGTGGTGTTCTTCCAGATGTCTACTGCCAGTCGGTTGGTCTTGGCGACAGCTTTTGGAATTTCTTCGATATTACTGCTGACGAGAGACGTCATTGTCAGGCAAAGCCTTAAACGAGCAGCACGTGAAGACGGTGGTCAAAGGGAGCGGGTGGTCATCGCGGGCACACCGGATGATATCGAGGAGCTGCTTTCGACGATGCCTCACGAGGTAACCGACTATTGGGAAGTGGTAGATCGATTCAACTTTGGTGGGGGTGAGTTGGAGGATCTGGAAGCCATCTTGGTGGAAAATTCTGTCCAACGGGTGATCATCGCAGCCCGCGATGCGGTGTTCAGGGAGATTTCCAGAACGGTCGAGCTTTGTGAGAAGCAGGGGATCGAGACATGGGTGTCCGCTGGCTTCATCCGAACTCAGGTCTCTCGTCCTACCTTTGATAACTTGGGAGGAAAACCCATGCTGGTGTTGCGAGCCACACCCGAGCTGTCATGGGCATTGCTGTTAAAGGCGGCGATGGACCGGATTGGCGCATTTATTTTCATCCTCATCACATCCCCATTATGGTTGCTGGCTATTCTCGGCATCAGGATTTCCAGCCCGGGGGCTCCCGTTTTCTTTCGTCAAGACAGAGCAGGGAAATATGGTAAGCCCTTCAAAATGTGGAAATTTAGAACCATGGTGGTCGATGCCGAAGCTCGTCTGGAAGGGGTGAAGGCGGAGATGGGGAATGAAATGAGCGGTCCTGTATTTAAGCTGGAAAATGACCCACGGGTATTTCCCTTCGCACGTTTTCTCCGGAAATGGAGCATCGATGAACTCCCGCAGATGCTCAATGTGCTCTCGGGCGATATGAGTTTGGTAGGACCCAGACCGTTGCCCGTCTATGAAGTCGTGAAGTTTGAAAAGTCGGAGCATCGTCGCAGACTCAGCGTCAAGCCTGGCATCACATGCACTTGGCAGGCCGGCGGTAGGAATACCATTACCGAGTGGGAAGACTGGGTGAAGATGGATCTGGAATACATTGATAACTGGTCTCTGTGGCTTGATTTGAAACTCATCATCATGACGGTTCCGGCAGTGCTTTTTGGACGTGGAGCCAAGTAAACATTCCCAGCCTAGTCATTTCTACCCTTTGAGATTGTCATTGCTGATTCATACAGCACAATCGCCCTCATCAGCCCAGCACCTCGAGCTACACTATGAAATTATTCAGCGGAAAGGCACACCGAACCTTAGCGGAGAAGATCGCCGCTCACCTTGGACGAGAACTAGCAGACGTCAGTGTGACATCGTTTCCAGACGGTGAGACATTTGTCCAAATTAACGAAAATATTCGAGGTGAGGATGTTTATCTGATTCAGCCGACATGTCCTCCGACCAACCATAATCTCATGGAAATGTTGATTATGGTGGATGCCGCAAAGCGGGCAAGCGCGGGGCGGATCACGGCTGTCATGCCATTTTTCGGATATGCCAGACAAGACCGGAAAGATCAGCCGCGGGTGCCGATCACCGCGAAGCTTGTGGCCAATCTTATTTCTGCAGCAGGTGTCGATCGAGTCCTCACCATGGATCTGCACGCTGCACAGATTCAAGGTTTCTTCGATATTCCAGTGGACCATCTCTATGCGAAGCCTGTGTTCATCAAGCACCTTCGCGAACAGCACGGCGATGACGCGAGTAACCTGACCGTGGTTTCTCCCGACGTCGGCGGTGTGAAAATGGCCCGCTCCTATGCGGATAAACTAGGTGCCGAGCTGGCTATCGTGGCAAAACACCGCGTCAGCGCTACCAAGGTAGAGGCCATGAATGTCATCGGTGACGTGGCAGGCCGTAATGTGCTTCTCGTGGATGACATGACGGAAACAGCAGGCACGCTCTGCGCGGCTGCCAAGATCTTGGAAGCGAACGGTGCCAAGAGCATCTATGCCGGCGTATCTCACGGAGTTCTCGGTGAAATGGGACGCCAGCGTATCGCGGAATCGGCAATCAAAGAACTCATCACAACCGACTCCGTACCACAGGCGTATGGGGAAAAAGTGACCACTGTTTCAGTCGCCGGGTTGCTCGGCGATGCCATCAGTCGTATCCACGATGGAAAATCTGTCACTTCTCTCTTTGACATTGACGTCTGAAGTGGTAAAGACCCGCCCCCGCAAGACACTGACTTACTCACTCACTACCCGCCGTCGGTGTTTTAGGGACTGCTCCATCTCATTCAACCACTTCATTTAACCAAATCAAAAAATGGCCAAACCACAAACTTTGAAAGCAGACGAACGTGCCCGTACTGGGTCCGGCGTGCTTAAGCAAATGCGTCGCGAGGGTTTTGTTCCCTCTGTCGTTTACGGCGGGGGTACCGAAAACAAGAACGTCAAGATTCACGCGAAAACACTGCGCGACATGCTCAACCATGCCGCATCTGACAGTATTCTCGTCAACCTTGATCTCGACGACTCCACCACTCAGCTTGCATTCCTTCAGGACGTACAGCACGATGCACTCACCAATGAAATCCTTCACGTGGATTTCCTTGCTGTCGACGAGAAGACCGAAATCACCGCTAACCTGCCTCTCGAACTTGAGGGTGAGCCAGCCGGTGTCAAAGCTGGCGGCGTTCTGGAGCAAATGCTTCACAGCCTTGAAGTCCGCTGTCTCCCTAACGATCTTCCCGAAAGCCTCGAAGCTGACGTTTCAGGCATGGAAATTGGCGACATTCTGCACATCGGCGACATGACCTTCCCTGAAGGCGTGACCGCTACACTCAACGATGACGTTGTTGTGGCTATCGTATCCAAAGGACGCGTAGCTAAGACCGAAGAGGAAGAAGCTGCTGAGGGCGAAGACGCTCCTACCGAGCCAGAAGTCACTTCAGAAAAGTCTGACGACGAATAAGTCCGAGAGATTTGAAAATCAACTACATCAGCCCGGAGCCTTGGCTTCGGGCTGTTGTGTTTTATACTGTTGCACATGTCTGCCATCAAACTTGTCGTCGGTCTTGGGAATCCAGGGCGGAAATATGAGGACACACGTCACAACATTGGCTTCTTGGTGTTGGATCAGATGGCTGCCAAGCAGGGGGCAGAGATGGCGAACCATCTTCGCTGGCGAGCCCATGTTGCGAAAACCGGGGGAGCCATTCTTATCAAGCCGCAGACCTTCATGAACGAAAGCGGGCAGTCGGTCGGTGCCGCGCTCCGTTTTTACAAGTGGCAGCCCGAGCAGGTGCTGGTGGTTTATGATGATGTGGCACTGCCGTTCGGCTCGCTCCGATTTCGAATGGCCGGGTCGGCAGGAGGACACAACGGTATCAAGTCGATCATCAATCACCTCGGCAGCGATCGATTTCCCAGATTGAAAATAGGCATAGGATCGGCAAAGCCGGGAGGCATGGTCGGACACGTTTTGGGGAAATTTTCCACTGATGAACGCAATGATTTGGAAAACACGCTTGCAACTGCCGCAGAAGCTGTTCAGTTTGCGCTTTCCGAAGGAGTAGAGGCTGCGGCCAACGCCTTCAACTCAAGGAAAAACGCTTGATGATCAACCGTCAGGCAGACCTCCTAAAACCAACCTTTAACTACCAAATAGTACAGCGATGAGCAGAAAATACGAAGGCCTGATAGTCCTCAACTCCAAGGGCCAGGAAGATAGCATTAACGACCTTGTGTCCTCCGTGGCCAAGGAAATGGAATCCGGTGGAGCAAAAATGGACGAGATCCAACAGCTCGGCCGCCGCAAGTTCGCCTATAACGCACGCCACCTCGAAGGCGGTCACTACGTGAACTACATCTTTGAAGCCGACCCATCGGCTATCGAAGCCATTCAGGGTAAGCTCAGCCTTAATGGCAGCGTGCACCTTCAGCACTACCAGCGCCTCGGATAGTTTCTCAGCCCTTCGCATTGAAGGGCAATACCGCGTTTCACGAATTCCGTGTTGCCGCGGCTGTATCGATTCCACTAGAGTCTGAGTTATGGCTAATCTTAACAAAGTAATGCTCATGGGTAATGTCACCCGTGACATCGAACTCCGTTACACCCCGAAGGGCACGGCTGTCGCAGATATCGGCCTGGCCGTGAACCGCGT
The DNA here is from genome assembly GCF_042849255.1 of Oceaniferula spumae. Classification (GTDB taxonomy): domain Bacteria; phylum Verrucomicrobiota; class Verrucomicrobiia; order Verrucomicrobiales; family Akkermansiaceae; genus Oceaniferula; species Oceaniferula spumae. Next base: position 2,120,119 of record NZ_AP026866.1, on the reverse strand, counting down.
CCGCAGTGGCGAGAACGGCGAGCGCATCGAGGAAACGACTTTTGTCGATATCACCCTCTGGGGGCGCACCGCCGAAGTCGCACAGCAGTATTCAGGAAAAGGCAAACCTCTCTTCGTTGAGGGGCGTCTGCAGATGGATACCTGGGACGACAAGGAAACCGGTAAAAAACGCAGTAAACTCAAAGTCGTCGCTGACAACATCCAGCTGATGGGTGCTCCCGGTGGCGGCGGAGGCGGTGGAAATAGCGGTAACGGAGGCGGAAACCAATCATACGGTGGTGGTGGCCAGCCTCAGCAGCAATCCGGTGGCTCACCTGCTCAAGGTGGCAACTTTGATGATAGCGACGACATTCCGTTCTAAGCATTCTCCCATATAACTTTTTCAAGCGGCTCAGGATGAATTTCCTGAGCCGCTTTTTTGTTATTTGGATGCCTCGATAAAGTCACCTATGTCCAGATTCTGACACTGATCGCACTTGCGGAAATTTCGACGGTCGCCCAGCATACGCCCATGCGTTTGTTCAGCACTAACAGTCCAGAGAGCTTTGTCGATTTCGGCGAGGCTGTGCTCCGTTCACTTCCCTCCGACAACGGGCTCTACATGCCGGAGGTGATCCATGAGCTGGATGATGCATTTTGGTCCGATTGGAAAACGCTGGATTTTCAGGAAATGGCCTGCCGAGTGGTGTCTACTCTGCTGCAAGGTGTGATGCCCGAGGAGGATCTGCGTGAGATCGTCAGCGAAGCTTTGAATTTCCCTGCTCCTGTGGTGAAGCTCGATGATTCCCACCATGTTTTGGAACTTTTCCACGGCCCTACACTGGCCTTTAAAGACTTCGGAGCACGGTTCATGGCCCGGGTCATGGCATGGTTGAATCGCGACTCGGACAAGCCCCTCACCGTGTTAGTAGCCACCTCAGGTGACACAGGTGGTGCTGTCGCACACGCTTTCCATAACGTGCCCGGAACTCGCGTCATCATTCTTTACCCATCCGGCAAAGTCAGTGGACTTCAGGAAAAACAACTCACCACTCTCGGAGGGAACATCACCGCGATGGAAATTGACGGCAGCTTTGATGATTGCCAGCGCATGGTGAAGTCAGCCTTCCTCGATGTGAAGGTTTCCAAAGCCTGCAATTTGACTTCCGCCAACTCGATCAACATTTCCCGCCTCATTCCGCAGATGCTGTATTACTTCGAGGCAGCCCGTCAGTTTGAAAAACCTCCCGTCTTCGTGATCCCTAGCGGAAACTTTGGCAACCTGACAGCCTTGCTGTTAGCGACTCGTATGGGGCTGAAAGTGGGTCACATCGTTGCCGCGACTAACGTCAACGATGTCGTGCCACAGTATCTCACCAGCTCCACCTATCAGCCGCGACCATCTGTTGCTACGATCTCGAATGCGATGGACGTGGGAGCCCCGAGCAACTTTGCCCGCATGGTGGAAATTTTCGGCAACGACTGGAATGCCATGTCCACCAGTATCACCGGATACGCATACAACGATGCCCAGACTCGCGATGCTATTCGCGAAGTGCATGAAAAATACGGATACGTCATCGATCCCCACGGCGCGGTTGCTTACTTGGCTGCCGAAGCCTGGCTCCTGCAGCACCCCGATGACATCACTGTCATTCTTGAAACAGCGCATCCATCGAAGTTCCCCGAAGTTATGCATGAGGAACTTGGTGCTGACGCAGTGAAAATCCCTGAGCGTCTGGCTTGCCTGGCCGATGCGGAAAAGGTGTCGATCCCTATGAAAGCGGACGAAAACGAGTTGCTTCAGTGGCTCTCCGCGAATCCAGCATAGGCAGGAATGACCTCATCCTGAACGGTTTCGGGTAAATCAGGTTGCAACCTTTCGCCTGAAATGGCAGTTTAACCCCTAGTCATGGGGGATATCTACACATTCACGTACCGAAAACTCTTGCTGCCCGCCTGTTTGTTACTGGCGGTTCCGGCATCTGTTCTACAAGCAGCACCAAGCAGGGGCGACGAAAAGAAACGACCTCCCGCTACCGAGGAGCAGCTGATTGCCGCTGCACGGCTGGTGGATACCTATGTGGCCAAAATCTACAAAAAGAAAGGCGTCAGCGTGCCTCTCGATGCGAGTGATCCGGTATTTCTTCGTCGGAGTTTCTTGCTGACCGTAGGTCGTATTCCCACCGTAGAAGAGGCTCGGGTGTTCATCGAATCAGATGATCCTAATAAACGTGTTTTATTAGCCCGCTATTTGATGAACTCGAAAGGCTACGACAGCCACATGGGCAACTGGCTCATCGACATGCTACGCGTGCGAGACAATTTTGAAAACGGACGCACAGCCGCGCCATACATGGCCTGGGTTCGTAAATCGGTCGCTGAGAACAAGCCCTTTGATGAAATGACTCGTGAGCTTCTCTCTGCTCAGGGTGCCATGTGGCAGAACGGTGCAGTGGGCTACTACATCCGAGACAAGGGTATGGAGCTCGATAACATGTCTAACACCATGCGGCTCTTCCTCGGCACTCGCATGGAGTGCGCCCAGTGCCACGACCATCCCTTTGCGGACTGGGAACGCATGGATTTTTACCGTCTCGCTGCATTTACCAATGGTCAGTCTGAAATCAGACGCAACGTTTGGAACACCGTCTGGAGAGAAATGCGCGAAGCAAAAGAGGAACGCACTCCGTTAGGAAACATGGTGCGCTTCTTGGGAGACGAGGTTTACTACGCGAGTCTAACTGGGGCCGGCACCGGTCGCATCAAACTGCCGGGGGATTACCAATACAACGATGGAGACCCTAACGAGTGGGTCAGCGCCCATACTCCTTTCGGCAAAGCCATACGCATGTCCAAACGGAAGGACGATGACGATGGCCTTGAGACATTCGCCACTTGGGTCACCGACCCCCGCAACGAACGCTTCGCCACCATCATCACCAATCGCATGTGGAAACGTATCATCGGCACCGGCTTATTTGAACCTGTTGATGAATACGTCACACCGGAGGAAACCACCTCGCCAGAGCTTACACGCTATCTGGTTAGATTAATGCATGAGCTCGGCTACGATCTCAAAGCCTTCCAGCACGTGTTGATGCTCACTCGCGTCTATGCTTTTGCCTCTTCAGAAAAAGAACTGGCTCCTGGTGAAAAGCCGATCTTTGACGGACGCAAAATCGAACGTATGAGTGCCGAGCAATACTGGGACTCCTTAGTCACCATGATCGCAGGCAACCCTGATAAGCTGCCTACTCGCGGCACTTCGGATGCCATCTACTACCGTGGCAGACCAGTGCTCGTCGGTGAGATGACTATGGCTGAACTGCAGAAAGAGGTCTTCGCTATCGATTCGCCAAAGGCTCTCCGTAAATACGCAACGGATCTGCTTGATCGATTTGAAAAGAGCAGCCGCAGCGGTGGTAAAAAAGACAAGAGCATGATGATGCGCGCCAGAGGCGGCAGGGGAGCACTCAAGGGGATTGCCCGCGCTTCAGAGTTGGAATCACCCGCGCCGAAGGGGCACGTGCTTCAGATTTTCGGACAGTCGGATCGTGTCTTGTTAGACTCTGCCACTAAAGAGGCGAATGCCACCCAAGTGCTCTCGATGCTTAATGGACAAGTAGAGAAGCTCGTAGTGGCGAATGACGACGCCCATATTTACAAATTGTCCAAGGGCAGTGTCCGCGACCGCATCCGTGCGATTTTCTTAGGCACGCTCTCACGCCCTCCCAGCAAACAAGAAATGAAGCTCATGGAGGACGAAGTCGCCGCTCGCGGTGAAGCTGGCTACCGCAACATCATCTCCGCCCTGATTAACACCCGCGAATTTATCTTCGTCCCGTAAGGGGATCTAACACAAACAACTTTTGACCAATGAAAAACGATTTCAATAAACAAGACGAGCTTTCTCGCCGTGCGTTCATGATGAAAGCAGCACGCACTTACCTCGGTGTAGGGCTGGCTCCCATGCTGGGTGGCACTCTCGCCAGCAATGCTTATGCTCAATCCTCCAAGAAGGGGGAGAAAAAGCCGGCCGACTCAGTGATTTTCCTGAACATGTCCGGCGGCATGAGCCACATCGATACCTTCGATGTGAAACCCAGCAAAAAGGAGGTCCAAGGCCCTGTCGAGGCAATCAATACCAACGTCGATGGTATCCAGATCAGTCAGTATTTACCTAAGACTGCCGCCGTTATGGACAAGATCTGCCTAATCCGCTCGATGTCGTCCATCAACGGCGCCCACGACCGTGGCCAGTATGCTCTTCACCGCAGTTACGCCCCACGCGGCACGATTGTGCACCCCACGCTCGGAGCATGGACCATGAAGCTCAAGGGCCGTAAAAATCCGGAAATCCCCGGCTTTGTCACCGTCGGTGGCGGTGCTGCCAATGCCTCGGCTGGTTTCTTCGGCGTCAAATTTGCCGGCGTTCCCCTAGGTCGACCCGATGAGGGCCTTAAAGATAGTGTCCGAGCAGGATCAGTCAGTGAAGAAGACTTCGACCGTCGACTCAAGCTGGCTGATGCAATGAACAAAGACTTCCACGCCCAGCATAAGAACACCGAGGCTCAAGCCTACGATGAACTCTACAAGGAAGCCGTCAGGCTTATGCGCAGTGATGATCTCAAGGCGTTCGACATCGCCAAGGAGCCGAAGTCCTCTCGAGATGCCTATGGCAATAATTCCTTCGGTCAAGGCTGTCTGCTGGCGCGCCGGCTCGTCGAGCACGGAGTCCGCTTTGTGGAAGTCAATCTCGGGGGCTGGGACACCCATTACGATAACTTCACTTCCGTGGAAGCCCGTTGTCAGGTCCTCGACCGAGCTTACGCGAATCTCCTCGTCGAACTCGAAGCCAAAGGTCTTCTGGACAGCACCATCGTAGCGCTCACCACGGAATTTGGCCGTTCGCCGAACATTGTGGCTGAACACAGCAATGGTCGGGACCACCACCCAGCCGTTTACTCCAGTTTGCTTGCAGGCGGAGGGTTTAAAGGCGGTATGGTCTACGGCAGCTCAGATTCCAAAGGGGATCGTGTGAAAAAAGACAAAGTCGGTGTGGAGGACTTCAATGCCACCATCGCCACCCGTCTGGGCATGGACGTCAGCGCCGTGCTCCATTCGCCATCAGGCCGTCCCTTCCAGGTCGCCCACAAAGGAAGGCCAGTTAAGGAATTAACGGCCTGATCCAAATACAGCGAAGCCAATAAATCAGCGGGAAAACTCCTTGTGATGATTGGTTCATGCCAAAAAGCGTTATTTTTCCCTTGTCAGCCTCGGCGGAGAGACGTAAGAACTCCCCGCCCTGCGAAGGGTGTCTTCCGAACTAACCAGCGGGAGATGAAATAATCCAATTAATATGGGTAGATGGCCGAGTGGTTAAAGGCGGCAGACTGTAAATCTGCTCACGTAAGTGTACGAAGGTTCGAATCCTTCTCTGCCCACCATTTTACTAAAAGACTCGGAGTTAACGCTCCGGGTCTTTTTCTTTGTCGGTAGCTTCAGTTCATCAGGGTCAAAGAATGACCTGTATGACTGTTTCGTATCCCTTGTTGAGATAAGTTGGAGAAGTATCGTTTTGGCTCTTCTTACATATGAATTCACAAACCCATCCGGACTGGATAATTTATACGCGATGATCCGTTTAACATATTGGATGGCATCGGCGCTTATGCTGTCGTCATTTACACTTCAAGCTGCACCGGTTGTGGTCATTCCCCGTGACGGGCTTCAGCTGGAGGGCGACTTAGGAAGTTTCAAAGCCTCGTGGAACTACGAAAATCCGGAGCCAAATTTGTTGCTGGCAACATTGACACTTGAGTCGCCAGAAGCGGAAATACCACCCGCGATCACTGTGAAGTGGGATGTTCCAGCGGTGGATTTGGTGGGAGTTTGGACCCCCAATCCACAAAGTCCAAAAAACAATCACATGGGCATGAAGGTGGTGTCGAGAGGTGCTCAGGCTATGCCTTTGTATTGCTATTTCGACTCCGCTGACCGGAACCGCATGTCCGTCGCTTTATCGGATGCATTGCGGCCAGCCACTCTGACGGGATACGTTAGAGAGGAGGACTCGAAGCTCTATATGTCGATTGCGCTGTTCCAAGAAAAACAGCCGGCGGTGAAAAGTTATCAGATTACGATTCGGTTTGATACTCGTCAGATTCCATTCCATCAGACATTGTTAGAAACCACTCGGTGGTGGGCGGCAAAAGATGAATATAAGCCTACACCGTCGCCCGCAGCTGCACGTGTGCCACTTTATTCGACTTGGTATAGCTACCACCAGCAACTTGATCCGAATGAGCTCGTAGAAGAGTGCAAGATCGGTGGAAAAGTTGGGCTAGGAGGAATCATCGTGGATGACGGTTGGCAGACTCTGGATGGGAACCGTGGTTACGCTTTCACCGGCGATTGGAAACCCGATCGAATTCCTGACATGAAGGGGTTTGTAGATCGGGTGCATGCACTCGATCAAAAGTTCATGCTCTGGTATTCCGTACCGATGGTGGGTGAGAAATCTGAAGCTCTCAAACGTTTCAAAGGGAAGACTCTCAGGCATGTTCCTGGCTTCGGTGCGCATGTCCTTGATCCGCGGTATCCCGACGTGCGTGAGTTCTTAATAGGGACCTATGAGACGGCAGTCCGCGATTGGGCTTTGGACGGTCTCAAACTGGATTTCATATCGATGTTCTCGGCCCGACCTGCGAAAGACCTCACTGCCGCAGACGGCAGGGATATTGCATCAGTTGATATTGCGGTCGATCAGATGATGACCGAACTCATCCAGCGTTTGAAAAAGATCAAGCCGGATATTCTCATTGAGTTTCGCCAGCCCTATAATGGTCCGCTCATGCGCAAGTATGGGAACATGCTAAGGGCTGTGGATTGCCCTAACTCCGGACCGATCAATCGCATGCATATCGTCGATTTGAGACTCGTCGCAGATGACACCGCCGTCCACAGCGATATGATCATGTGGCATCCAGACGAGCCAGTGGAGAGCGCCGCCTTGCAGATTCAGAACATCCTTTTCAGCGTGCCGCAGATCTCGGTGAAATTAGCGCAGCTTACAGATGAACATCGCGCGATGTTAAGCTACTGGATGAATTACTGGACTCAGAACCGAAGTGTTTTGTTAGATGGAGTGTTTCAGCCATCTGGGCCAGCGCAGAACTATCCGTTGATCATTGGTCGTGATGACAAGAAAATGATCGCGGTGCTTTATCACGAGATGATTGTCTCGCCAGGTTCTGACGCTCCACGTAACATTGACGTGGTGAATGCCAAGCCTGATGCTGACGTGGTTCTGCGCTTTGAGAAAGATTATGGTCGGGCGAAGGTGCAGACTTTGGACGTGCTTGGTCGGACGGTTTCCGAGAAAACCGTGAATCTTAAAGCTGGAGTCACGGTATGGAAAGTTCCAGCGTCAGGGCTTCTCAAGATACAGCATATCCCTTCGAATTAAATTTATGAGAACTATCCATATCAGAAAAGTCGTGTGTATCACTTTGATGGCACTCTGTTTGCCTAGCCATGCAGTGGAGACGCTTACCAAGGCAAAGCAAGGACCTAAAAAGACTCCTACACTAAAGCTGGCCGGCATTTTTGGTGACAATATGGTCCTGCAGCGGGAAACAGACGCTGCGATCTGGGGCATGGCTAAACCGAATGCGAAAGTGATCATTCAGCCGTCTTGGAGTAAGTCCGCTATCGAGGCTATGGCTGATGGTAAGGGCAAGTGGCTGACCAAAATCCGCACGCCGAAAGCAGGGGCGGGATTGGCGATCGTTGTGAAAAGTGGTGGCGCTAAGGTTCACCTGAAAAACGTGCTTTCTGGAGAGGTCTGGATTTGTAGTGGTCAGTCTAACATGCAATGGAAGATGCGAGGCTTCGGTGTCGATCACTTCAAAGAGGATGTGCAGAAAGCGAAGTATCCTCAGATTCGTCTTTGTGATGTTCCTCAGATTATTGCGTTAAAAGGCCAGGATGATGTATCTGCCCGCTGGAAAGAATGTAACCCTAACACGGTGCTGAATTTCAGTGCTGTGGCCTACTTCTTTGGATCCCGACTGCACCAAGAGCTCAATGTGCCCATCGGCCTGGTTTCCACAAACTGGGGAGGTTCGGCTATCGAAGGCTGGATTAGTCCGGAGGTGCTTCAAAAAGAACTGCCTTCATATCAGGCACAGACCAAGAGTTATGCTAAATGGATGAAGGAAATCGGTGTATTGCACGCTCGCAGTGGCAAGAAACCAAAAGGCCTGAATCAATCTTCACCATGTGTGTTGTTCAACAGCATGGTGAAACCTCTGATGCCATTTACCTTCCGTGGAGTCATCTGGTATCAAGGTGAATCAAATGTGAAACGCCCTGTCGAATACGCCAAATTATTCCCCGCAATGGTTCGTGACTGGAGGCAGCACTGGGGCATAGGTGATTTCCCATTTTACTACGTTCAGATAGCACCATTCGAATATAAGGTAGAACCCATTCCGGTAGCATTCCTGCGTGAGGCCCAGATGAAGGCTTTGTCTGAGCCGAACACGGGTATGGTGGTCACGATGGATATCGGCGAGGCTACAAACATTCACCCGAAAGAGAAAAAGCCAGTGGGAGAGCGACTGGCATTGTTAGCCCTGGCGCGTGATTATGGGAAAAAGGATCTGGTGGATTCGGGCCCGATTTACAAATCTTCCAAAATCGAAGGCGATAAGATTCGACTGGAATTCGACCATGTTGGCGGTGGTCTGGTAGCCAAAGGCGGTGAGTTGAAACACTTCACGATTGCTGGTGAAGATAAAAAATTTGTTCCAGCGAAAGCTGTCATCGATGGCGAATCAGTCATTGTCAGTAGTGATTCCGTGGCCAAGCCAGTAGCGGTCCGTTTCGGCTGGGGAAATGCTGATCTGACGAATTTTTACAATCAAGCCGGTCTGCCAGCGTCATCTTTCCGCACGGACAATTGGCCTATCATTCGCAACAGTAAGAAGTAGAATCAACCACTATGACATTGAATCAATCATCAGGAAGCATTTTGAAAAGGTTCGGGCGTTGGTCGATCAAAACGGTGCTGTCGCTCTGCATGGTGCCTGCGGTCGTTGTCGCGGCACCTCCTAACATCATCATTTTTCTCGCTGATGATTTAGGCTACGGGGATCTGGGGTGCTATGGCCATCCTATCATCAAGACACCTAACATTGATGCTTTGGCCGAGGAAGGCGTTCGGCTAACAGACTGTCATTCCGGAGGCACTGTTTGTTCGCCCTCACGGGCTTCACTACTAACTGGGCGCACACCGTATCGGGTTGGATTTTACACCATCGCAGGGCCTGAAAAGAGTCATTTGAGTAAGAAGGAAATCACATTAGCGACACTTCTCAAGGCGAAGGGGTATGATACCTGTTTCGTGGGCAAATGGCATCTCGGTAAATTCACCGGCCAGCCAGATCCTGGCGCACACGGGTTTGATCACTGGTTTGCCACTGAGGTCAATGCGTTTGATGGTCCGGCCAATGCGAAGAAATTCTATCGTAACGGCACCAAGGTAGGGCCGGTGGGCCAGTGGTATTGTGATGCCATTGTGAAAGAGGCCACCGAATGGATGGCCAACCGTCCTGATCCCAAAAAGCCCTTTTTTCTGGTAGTGTCTTCACACGAGCCTCACACACCGGTGCACCCTCCGGAAAAATATTCCAAGCTATACGATACACAGCGAGTCAATGATCTGGAGACCGAGATACCTTACGGTGAAGTCCATCGGCCATTGAAGCACTCGATTCTCGAAAATAAGAAATATTACTACGGCACTGTCACTCAGCTTGACGATGCCTTTGGCCGACTGATGAAGGCGGTCGATGACCAGGGGCACCGCGAGAACAGCATGGTTGTTTTTACCAGCGACAACGGACCGGAAACTCCAGTCACCGTGCAAGAATCCGGATACCAATGGGAGGACAAAAGCCGCGACCGTTGTTTTGGTTCACCCGGGCCATGGCGAGGAATGAAGCGCTATGTCTTTGAAGGTGGTCACCGAGTGCCGGGCATTGTTCGTTGGCCTGGAAAAGTGAAACCGGGATCGATTTCCACGGAATTAATCAACGGCACGGACTGGCTCCCGACGGTCTGTAAAGCCACTGATACGGAAGTGCCTACCGATCGGACAATCGATGGTGTGGATGCCGCCGCAGCGCTTCAGGGGAAGCCTGTAGAGCGCGTTATTCCGGCCTGTTGGATGTTCCCCGTGGGCTATGACTACCGCTATTTGCCAAGCATGGCGATGCGTGATGGTAACAACGTCATGATCGGATGGTTCGAACCCAAAAACGCTAAACAGGGAAATTCCGAGTGGGTTAGGTCGACCAAACTCAATCGTTTCGCCCTCTATGATCTCAGCATTGATCGCTCGCAGGCTAATGAACTCAGCAAACAGCGCCCTGAGGATTTTGAGCGGATTCGATCAAAAATGGAGGCGCTGTGGGGTGGTATCCAGAAGGAGGCACCAGATTGGAGGCAGCCATAATTCCACTGGTATAATCTTGTAAAAAGGGGTTAATTAATGACCTTTTTTGCGTATGGGGTGATTCTTGACCCATGCGTCACTCGGCGTACCAATTACCACATATGAAGCCACTAAAACGTCGTTCAGTCATTGAGCAAAGTGCAGAACTCTTGCGTGAATCGTTGCGCAATGGATCGATGAGCGGTCGACTGCCTGGGGTGGTCAAACTTGCGAAAGAGGCTGGAGTTTCAAAGTTAACGATGCGTGCTGCATTGCGCTTGTTAGAAGAAGAGGGCTTGGTGGAGTTAGCGGAGAATGGTTACAGCCGCAATGTCGTCACGAGTTCCTTATCCACGCACAAAATCCGTAGAATCGGGCTCTTGCTACCGGAGCCTTTATCAGAGCAAAATGCACAGTTCCAACAGTTGATCATCGGGGTGCAACACTATTTGGAAGACATGGGTTTTGACGCATTCATTTTTAAAGATGATCTGAGACTGCTGAAACACGATATTGGTCGGGTCAAGGCGATGTTATCTAAAACCCCGGTCGATGCTTGTATGGTCGTAGCCGGACCACGCGAGATACTTGAGTGGTTCTCAGAACAACCTCTACCCTGTTTGGCGATTTTTGGACGTGCTGGCAGATTGCCTATTGCCAGATTCGGACCTAGAAAATCGGATGCCATCCTTGATGGTGTTAGGAAATTGATCGAGCTAGGTCACAAGCGCATCATACTCTTGAATCGCAGGGAGAGACGGGTCCCTGAACTGGGCACGTTTGAACTCAGCTTTTTAGCAGTGTTGGAGGAGAGTGGAATAGAGACGAGCAGCTACAATATTCCCGATTGGGAGGAAACACCGGAAGGTTTCCACAAGTTGCTGGGAGAGCTGTTTCGAGTGACTCCTCCGACAGCGTTAATTATTGATGAGATTTCAATGTGGGTGGCTGCCCAGCAATTCTTGGCACTTAATCGTATTCGCGTTCCTGAACAAGTGTCGGTCGTGGCCACAGATTATGATCCTGCGTTTATTTGGTGTTCACCTCCGATCACACATGTGAGGTGGCAGAATGAACCGATCATACGTCGCATCGGGCGTTGGGCTGCCGGCGTCAAGCAAGGGCGAGTGGATACCAAGCAGGTCACAGATCCAGCAGAGTTTGTCCTAGGAGGGACGATAGGTCCGGTGTCCACTGTTCCCATCAAGTAAGGCAGGCTTATTCCGATAAACACAGGAGCAACCTTCGGAAAGGTTACTCCCGTGTATCGGATCGTCGGTGTGAAGAGAGAATAGTGCCGCGAGGCCCGCCGAGAAGGCCGACTACGCGGCACCGAAAATGTTTAGTTGTATCGATGTAGTATCGTGAAGATTTCCCAAGTCCAGGCAGGGGCTGAAAAATGGATTAGGCGATCTCCCATTTGTAGGGGACCCTTGCCAGCTTTTCATTACCGTCTTCGGTGATGAGTATCGAGTCCTCAATGCGGACACCGCCGAGTCCCAAATAGTAGAGGCCGGGCTCAACGGTCACGACCATGCCCTTTTTAAATTTCCATGTTCCTTTGATAGACATCACTGGGGTCTCGTGAATTTCGAGTCCCACCCCGTGTCCCAGAGCGTGGAAAAATCCCTCAGGTTTAGTGTTATCAAAGGTGGTTTCATAGCCTTCTTTGGAGAAGAATGCTTGAACGGATTGATGGACCTTGCTGCCGGTGACACCGGGCTTGATCATGTCCAAGGACAGTTGATGTGCTTTCTTGACCGTGCGGACCAGGCGGCGTTGGGCGTCACTGGCCTTTCCCTTAAGATAGGTTCGAGTCATGTCTCCCCAATACCCATCCGCATGGCGGCGAGGGAAAATATCTACCACGATCAACTCCCCTTCGTGAATAGGGCCATGCCCAGCGCAGTGGTTATCGACCGCTTGGTCTCCGGGCGAAGCGATCGTATGCAGCGCGACAGCTCCTTTTCCAAGCGTGGCCTGTCCAATAAGTTCACGCAGTCTTTCAGCTGTGAGAATACGGCCTTCATGAATCAGTTTGCCACGTCTAACAGTCGATTCAGCCAGTGTTTTTGAGACAATGCGGAAGCCCGCAGCTGCGGCGGCATTTGCCTTCTTCAAAGACTGAATCTCTTCCGGTGTTTTAATTTGGCGTGAGGGGAAGAGAGAACCGTTTGCGGTAGGCGTGATTTTAATTCCGGCATCGCGTAACGAGAATGCCAGGCCGGCTGGAAAGCGGTCCCCTACTTTGAACTCCTTGATTTTGTGGAGTTCAGCTAAGTGCTGTACCAGTTGACTAACATCTGGGCTTAATCCTTTTGGTAGTTTGAAGCGCTTGGCTGCGCCAGATTGTAGCTCTGATAATAAGATGATCTCATCAAATGCCGACTCCTGCTCCATTCGGCTGTATTCCATCGCGTGTGAGACTCCGATTTTCTTGTTCCCCAAGCTAAACGCAAGATAGGGGTCGAAGGCATTGAAGCGGCTGAAATACATCATGTTTGGATCATTTGTATCCGCGTGAAAAAGAATGGATTCCTTTTTTCTTTTGGTCTTGTTCGATGACATGGAGATAGATGGTTTAATTGAATGTTACAGGGGCGTCTCTCAGAGGTGGTGGCGTGATTAGGTCCACGAAACTTCGGGTGGCATATTTACAAAATGTCCGTCGATACAGAATGGTTCGCCATCAAGAGAAACTTTTGATCCCTGACCGAGTGATGCGATGAGATCCCAGTGAAGTGCGCTTTTGTTGACGTTCCCTGTTTCCGGATATCCGGCACCAAATGCGAGGTGGAAAGAGCCACCCATTTTCTCGTCAAAGAGAATCTGACCAGTCGGTTGAGTGATCGCGCGATTGGTTCCGAAGGCAACTTCACCGATGCGGCGTGCGCCGTCGTCTTGATCGAGCATGGAAATGAGAAAAGCTTCTCCTTCATCTGCGGTTACATCAGTAGCTCGACCATTCTCCATCACGATACGTGCATTGCGAACAGATCTGCCTTGGTAAACGCATCGTTTGTCAAACACCACGACACCTTCAGCTCCGCCGTTTTTCGCATTAAGGTTGGGGCCTGAATAAACTTCTCCATCGGGGAAATTCTTTCTCCCCGGACTGGAAAGCCAGCGCATGTCGGCAATGTCTACCGTGAGGTCCGTGCCTGCAGGAGTGCTGAAGTGAAGCTCTCTCCCGGCCATGAGTGTTTGTGCAAGCTGGCACTGCCATTGGTCTAACATTTGCCAAAATTTCACAGGGTCCTCTTGATCGAGCTGGCATGCCTTGATCACAAACTGGCTGTATTCATTGAGGCTCATACCTGCGTCTTGGGCATAAGCGTTGGTTGGAAATAGGGTGGTCGACCAGAGCAGAGGTTTGACATCAGAGTCGAGCTCCGGGGCATCAGCTGCGGCGGCGCGTTGGAAAAACAATTCTCTGCTGGATTTGTTGGCACGAGCGGCTCGCTGAATAAGAGTCGGATCGAATTGGTCCATAGTGCGGAGATTGGTACTCGCGCCGATATTGATGGTGGCATCCACTTTCTCAGTTTCCAGCTGCGTGAAAGGACTTTCCCAATCAAGCTGGTCACCGTTCGCGAGTTCAAAGAAGGCTTCATTCAGGCACTCCGGGCGGCAGTTCACTAGCGGGTGTCCTCCCGCCTCAAGCACCTTGCGGTATACGGCCTCCAGCAATGGCTCGGCAGCTGGTTGTGCTGTGATGCGCACGATGTCACCCGGCCGGACATTCGTGGCATGTCGGACCAGAACATCAGCCCAGCGGCTCAGGTGGAGATGCGTTAACATGCTCCCGAGCTAAAATTGTCGCGACTGATTTGTCACGAATGGCTCTGCGCCGCATGTGGCTAATTCTGGATGTTGGACATTCTGAAATGTTGATAGAATGGGCACTGAACAGGTTTTTTGGGATATTCTTTGACCTAGCCAAGAAGGTGGAAAATTTTGGCAAAAGCAGTTGGTTGGAACCTAGGTTCTCGTGTAGTTGTTTCTATTGCATCTGCCGCATGTCCCCGTGCGAACTTGATGCCATCGGACTACAAGTATTCAAACCAATGCATTTCCTAACACCAACAATATGATCGTTAGCATTTTCAATGATGTGATAGGCCCAGTGATGCGCGGGCCTTCAAGTTCTCATTGCGCTGCTGCCTTGCGCATTGGCAGGCTAGTACGCGAGCTAATGGAATCTCGGTTCACCGATGTTTTGGTGGAGTTTGATCGTAATGGATCGCTGCCCAATACCCACGACACCCAAGGATCCGATATGGGATTGTTCGGCGGCTTGATGGGTTGGGAGGCTGAGGACGCACGCTTACCTGGATCGATGCAAGCCTTTCTCGATACAGGTGTTCGTGTGGGAATAGAAACAGTGGACGCTGGAGATCCTCATCCTAACACCTATCGTCTGACATTTCGCAGCGATGCGGAAACCCACACTATGCGCGCCATCTCTACCGGAGGCGGCATGATGGAGGTGATTGATCTCGATGGTTTCACTGTCTCAATGTTCGGTGATTGTCACGAGACTCTGATATGGACCGAGCATACAGCAGAGGAGGTGATCGCAGCGCTCGATGATCAATTTGATGCCCACGAAATCATCTTACATCATGCGAACGATCGCGAAATGATCGAGGTCAAGGGAGCTGCTTTCGTTAGCGACTCGATTCTAAGTCAGTTCCCAGGCATCCTCACAGTCAAGCGACTCTCCCCAGTGTTGCCGGTGGTTTCAGGTAAGAACACCAAAGTGCCCTACAGTTCATGTGCAGAAATGTTAGAGTTTGTTGGCGGAAAAGAAACCCCACTATGGCAACTGGCGGTAGATTACGAAATGCAACGGGGCGGACTCACCGAAGAAGAGGTGATTTCGAAAATGGTCGATATTGTTAGAATCGTGCGCCACTCGATTTCCGAGGGCATTGCCGGTACTGAGTATGACGATCGTGTCTTAGGGCACCAGTGCGGACGCTTTGATGAAATGATGCGTGAAGGGAAGCTTCTAGACGGCGGCGCCTTGAACCGGATCATTCTCTATGTCACGGCATTGATGGAGGTCAAAAGCTCGATGGGCGTGATTGTCGCAGCGCCAACAGCAGGTGCCTGTGCCGCTCTTCCGGGGGCCATTGTTGCTATGGCTGAGTCGATGAACTTGGATGAGGAAGCGATGGCGAAAGCATTGTTAGCCAGTGGTCTCATCGGTGTATTCATCGCCACCCGCTGGACCTTTGCCGCAGAGGTGGGAGGGTGTCAGGCCGAGGGCGGATCTGCTGCGTGTATGGCAGCTGCAGCGATGGTGACCCTCGCTGGAGGATCGCTCACTCAATCCATAGCCGCTGCATCCATGGCCTTCCAAAGCATGATCGGTCTCATCTGTGATCCCGTAGCCAATCGTGTGGAGGTGCCCTGTCTTGGCAAAAATGTCATGGCTGCCAGCAATGCGCTGTCGTGTGCAAACATGGCACTTGCCGGATATGACCCCGTTATACCTCTCGACGAAGTCATCGACACCGCCAAACACGTCGCTACCCAAATGCCTCGCGAGGTGCGCTGCACCAATCTCGGCGGGCTATCGATCACACCTACCGCCATCGCCCTGGAGGAAAAACTGGCCGCTCGTCGTGCCACCTCATGCGGAAGTGGCTGTGGCTGCTGATTCCCCAATATAAATTTTTGTCTAATCGTGATCCAATTTTCCAAACAGCTCAACATCGGAGCCATTATGCTAATCAGCGTGGCTCCAGCCGTCCTCGCTGAGCCCATCCTTCCCGGTTTGAACTCCAGTCAACTCGATCCTGTGCTGAAAGGTCGGGTATTGATGGAGGAGCTGAACTGCGCGGCGTGCCATCAGAGTGATGCGGCCTTCGTCAAAGACTCCAAGAAAGCACCGAGACTGGCGGATATTGGATCTCAGCTGAATCTTGGTTACATCGAGCAGTTTATCCTCGACCCCCACGGCACCAAGCCTGGCACTACGATGCCGGATATGATGACTCATCTCGACGCTGAGGAAAGGAAACAGGTGGCGAAGTCGATCACCCACTATCTCCTGTCGCGGAGAAAAAATGATTTTGCACCGGAGCCACCTGACTCTGTAGCCGCGACCCGTGGTGAGCGTTTGTTTCATTCCCGCGGTTGTGTCGCCTGTCACTCGCCACGTGATCAGAATGGCAAGGAGTTGTTGCCCAAGTCATCGGTGCCACTGGGTGCCTTGGATAAGAAATACAGCGGTAAAAGCCTGATGGCATTCTTGCGCAATCCTCACAACAGCCGTCCCTCCGGAAGAATGCCGGATCTGAAGCTGCCTGAAGATGAGATCCGTAGCATCACCAACTACCTGTTGAGGGATACGCGGGTTCCGGGCAATGTCAGTTACAAGCTATTCACAGGTATGGTGTGGGAAGGGTTGCACAGCGAACAAGTGGAGGCCAAACGTGCCGGACAGGTCAGCGATTTTTCCTTAGGCCACCTCGGCAAGTTGGAGCGCCACTTCGCGGTAGAGTATGAGACCTGGATGAATGTGAAACAGGCTGGAAGCTACACCTTTTTCCTGGAAATGAATGGTGGTGCGCTACGCGTAGAAGGGAAGCAGGTGCTGCTGGAACAGCCGAGTGATAAACGCGGCCCCAAAAAACTTCAGGGCACGGTGGAGCTTCAACCAGGCTGGAGGAAGATTCAGCTGACGTATTTCAACACAGGGCGGAAACCTACATTTTCATTCGAAATGGAGGGGCCCGGTCTGGAGCGAGGTCCACTTCAAAGCGAGCTGCTTTCAGTTTCTAACCAACCAATTAAAGAATTCGTGCCTCTGAAGGTGGATGCCGGGCTCGCGAAGCAGGGTGCCGAACACTTTAAGGCATTAGGATGTGCCAGCTGTCACGATGACATGGGTGTTAAGTCAGAGATGGCCCAATCGTTCGATAAACTGAATCCAAGCAAAGGCTGTTTGACTGAATCCCACGGTAAGTGGGCACAGTATGCTCTGAACTCCGAGCAGCGCGAATTGATCAAAAAAGCGATGCCAGGAATTCAGCAGCGCAAGCTCACCGATAAGGAGGAAATAGCAAAGACACTGGTGACCTTTAACTGCATTGCCTGCCACGAGCGGGATGAAGTGGGTGGCATCGCTTCAGAGCGAAACACCTACTTTACCGGTTCTCACCCCGAGCTGGGTGATCAAGGACGTTTGCCTCCGGCGCTGACTAGTGTGGGGGCGAAACTCAAGCCCGACTGGATTTCAAAAGTTCTTCTGCAGGGCGGACGCCAGCGGTTTTACATGCACACTCGGATGCCACAGTATGGCAAAGAGAACGTCGGTCATCTCGTTGAGCTTTTCGGGAAAGTGGATCAACTCGAGGAGGTGAAGTTGCCTGAGATTTCTAACATTAAGGAGTCGAAGAATGCAGGTTATGAGATGATTGGCAACAAAGGTTTCAGCTGCATTGCCTGTCACGATTTCAATGGTCACCACGCGGCTGGTGCCGGGGCTCTCGATCTGGTAAATCTCACGGACCGAATCCAAAAGAACTGGTTCCACCTGTTCATGCAGGATCCTTCACGTTTTCACACGACAGGCATCATGCCGAATTTTTGGCCCGGTGGGCAGTCGACCCGGCCGGATATGTTGAAGGGGAATCGCGAGCAGCAGATCGAAGCGCTCTGGGCCTACTTGTCAGACGGCACACGCGCCAAAAAACCCTTAGGCCTGATGACGCAGTTAGATGAACTCCGCGTCTTTGATCAACCAGAGATCGCACGAGGCCGGGGGACTGCGGGCTTCCGTGGTATTGGGGTGGGTTATCCAGGTCGACTCAACCTCGCGTTCGACTCCGAGGAAATGGCGCTGCGGTTACTTTGGAAGAATGGATTCGTAACCATCAATCATGGATCGTTTAAAGCCAGTGGTGATCACCGGATTGCCTTTCCACCCGGTATTCCGTTCCACCGTCTGGAGTCGATGGATGAGAACTGGCCGTACAAGGGAAAGAAGGATTTTCTATTTCCTCACAATCATGGCTACCAGTTCCGTGGATACCGTTTGGATAAGCAACGGCGACCTACTTTCCGCTACCGTTATGGTGAGGTCATGGTGGAGGACTTTTTTGAGGAAGTGTTAGAAAACGGTGTGGCAACCAAGTTCAAGCGCACCTTCACCTTTGACGCACCTGAGCCACAAAACCTATTCTATTTCCGCGCAGCTGCTGGCAAAAAAATTACCAAGCAATCCGACCACAGTTACGTCATCGATTCACTCCAGATTAAAATCGACGACGCACATCAGGGCACCGTCCGAGAAGGTGAAACAAAAGAGCTACTCATTCCAGTGAAACTTCCAAAAGGGCGCTCCACTCTAACAATAGAATACCAATGGTGAAAATCGCAACTCTTATAGGTTTTATCGCCGTCAACGCAACGATGGCAGTCTCAGCTGCGGAGCTTGGTGGTATGTGGGGGACCGCAGCCGAGGAGGAGAAGTATTATCCCATCGTCAATATTCCTGTTCCCACAGGACTACCTTTGCGAACCGGCAGTTTTGACATTCTTCCCGATGGGCGTTTAGCCGTCGGCACCCGTCGTGGTGACATCTATTTTGTCGATGGTGTTTTCGAGTCTCCACCAGCCCCGAAGTATCATCTCTTTGCCACGGGCCAGGATGAGATCTTTGGGTTGTCATGGAAAGACGGGGCTATGACCGCCACCCAGTTTGGTGAGGTCACTCGGATTCAAGACACTGATGGCGATGGTGTGGCTGATCGTTATGACACCTTGTCGAACAACTGGGGCTATGCTGAAGGCCATGAGTTTGCCTTTGGTTCCAAACATGATCCGGATGGCAATGTCTGGGTCGTTTTAGGTCTGAGCGGTTCCTATAAATCGCATAATTTATTCCGAGGCTGGGCGGTGAAGGTCACTCCGGATGGTAAAATGATACCCGTGTGCAGTGGTCTCCGCAGTCCGGCGGGTGTGGCTCCTAATAAAGAAGGGGTGATGTTTACCATCGAGAGCCAAGGACCATGGAATGGTGCCTGTTCTCTGAAGCACCTCAAGCAAGGAGGCTTTCTTGGTCACCCGGCGAGTTACAACTGGTATCCTTTTGTTCCATCGATGGAGACGCCAGCTGTAACACCTAACAGCCCGTCGCGAATGCAGGTGGAAAAGAAGCGGGTCAAGGAGTTGGTGCCGCCAGTTGTTAGGTTTCCTTACATCAAAATGGGCAGATCCATTTCCGGATTCCGCCTGGACACCACGGGTGGAAAATTCGGTCCGTTTGAGAATCAGTTTTTCCTCGGAGACTACACGCTGAGCATCATCCTCCGTGCGACTACCGAAAAGATCAACGGTGTTTGGCAGGGCGCCTGTTATCCGTTCCGTGAGGGACTGGCCACCGGGATCATGAACGTCGAATTTTCCCCCAAAGGGCAATTGGTAGCCGGTGGTTTTACGACCAACCGACAATGGCCGGTGCGAGGCACCGAACCGTATGCGCTGCAACGAATCGACTGGAGCGGTATCGTCCCCTTCGAGATCAAGGAAATCAACATTAAGAAAAACGGTTTTTTGGTCAATTTCACCAAGCCCGTGGACCCTGCCGTGGCGGCCAAGCCTGAAGTCTACACCGTAAAAACCTACACACATATTTACTCAGAAGGATACGGTAGTCCGGAGGTCGATCACACGACGCCGACGGTGACCAAGGCCGTGCCCTCGGATGATGGCATGTCGGTGATGCTCTATCTTGATCAGATCACCGAGGGGCATATCCACGACTTTGATCTCGCACCTATGAAATCCAAAGAGGGCGGCGAGCTCCTGCACACCAAGGCGTATTACACCGTCAACGAGATCCCTGAAAAGTAGCGATCAAGACGGGGTATTTTCATGTTTTCCTTTGCCCTTTGTCTGATGTGGGGGAATCTCACGGCGGAGAGGGTTTCCTGTTGTCATGAAGAAGTGTATCCACATTGATATGGATTGTTTTTACGCCGCCGTGGAGGAACGTGAGAATCCGGATTTGCGTGGGAAACCTGTGGCAGTGGGAGGAGCAAGTCGACGCGGGGTGATCTGTGCTGCGAACTATGAGGCACGGAAATACGGAGTCCGCTCTGCGATGCCGGGATTCAAAGCCGTGCAGGCATGTCCTCAGCTGATCATGTTGCCTGTGCGCTTTGATCTTTACCGATCTGAGTCGGCGAAAATCCGGGCCATCTTTGGACGGTTCACCGAGCTGATCGAGCCGCTGTCTCTTGACGAGGCTTACCTAGATGTCAGTCACTGGAACACGTCGGCTTCTGCGATTGCGCGCGAGGTGCGGGCGCAAATATTTGAGGAAACCCGGCTGACGGCATCGGCTGGTATTGCGCCTAACAAAATGCTGGCAAAGATTGCCAGCGATTGGAATAAACCGAATGGTCAGTTCGAGGTGAAACCGGGCGAGATCGATGCCTTTATGGGCGATCTGCCAGTTTCCAAACTCTGGGGAGTGGGAAAACGTATGCAGGAAAAGTTGGCCCAGCTTGGAGTCAAAACCTGTGGTGATTTACAACAGTTCGATAAGTTCGCGATGTCGCGGCGATTCGGTAAATGGGGGCTGGAGCTCTATGAGCTATGCCGGGGGAGAGACGACCGTGAGGTGAAGGCCCACCGTAGTAGGAAATCGATTAGCAAGGAAAACACCTTTACCGAGGATGTGAAAAATCCCGCTGAGCTATTGCCGATGCTGCAGCAGATGCAGACCGAGATCGAGGAGTTGTTACTGGGGAAATACCGAGACCGCAAGGTGCGATCGTTGGTTGTGAAACTCAAGTTTTCAGACTTCACCAGAACAACCGCTGAGAGCGCTCAGGGGCAGCTCAATTCTGATGTTTTCAGGTTGTTGTTAGATGAGGCCTGGTCGCGGGGGAATGGAAAGTCAGTGCGACTATTTGGTATCGGTGTTCGGCTTGTCGATGAGAAAGACGATCCACAGTTGGAGATGTTTCCGGACTAAGGCTTTGAGATGTTCAGTTGCTTGCGCAACTCGGCAACCTTGGCGTCCAGGGCCTTGATTTTAGCGATGTGGGCTTTGCCCTCTGGGATGGTTTCGAGGAGTTCTAGTTTTTTATCCTCGGCAGCCGTGTTGGCAGCGACCGCTTTTTTCTGGAACTCCTGAAGTTCCGGCACCTCACGGGCTGCCTTTTCAAGATCCATGCGGATTTGAGTAAACTCTCTCATGGCCTTACTTGAGGCTTCCTTGTCTCCTTTCACCCTGGCTTGGACTGCCTTTTTTTGAACGGCATCGCTTTTGGCATAATACTCCTTCAGTGCTGGATGATCGCGGCGGGTTTTGTTGAATTCTCGTGCTGCGGCTAGGGATTTATTCTGAAGCTCGATATATTCGGCGTTTTCGTTGAGCTTGTGCTGGCTGAAGAGCTTCCCTGTCTCGATAGTCAGTTTAAATTTCTCACGACTGAGCTGCCGGATTTCATCTTTGATGTCTGCGGATACGGAAAGTGTAGTGATGGCCAAGAATGTTAGGAGACGAAGGATTTTCATAGTGATATTAGGTTAATGTCATGCTCTGACGACGGTCAAACGAGATTATGCAGGATTTTTTTGAGCAAATCTGCCTAGCTCGTTAGATCGCGGTTTCTATACTCACCAGTCAGGATGAAATCAGTGACGATGTTCTGTTAGTTTCCTGCGTGATTGTGATGTCCGCCATTTCGGTGTATGGTCCCTCTCTTAAATCATTGGTCGCGGTGACGTTGGCCAGAAACGCAAAACGTGATGCCTGCTAAAAAGAAAAAGAATGACAAACCATTGGTCGGAAAGGCGCTGATCAAGGAGGTCAACCGTCGCATACGCGTTGCTCGCAGCTACTGGGATGCTCACAATAACCGCGCGTGCAGAGGTGAACGGGAGAAGGCCATGGCGCTCTATGAGACACTTACCAAAGAGCAGCGCGAGCAAGTGCCGCAGACGCTTCGAGTGTGGCTGCGCTACCGCAGCGAGAAATACTTTGGCGAGCATCGGACGAAGCCAGGAAAGTAATACAAGAGTTTCTAACTTGTCGGTCTCTTTGGAATAGTCATCCCAAGCATGATGAGTTCACCAAGTTTGCCGACAAGCTGCAAACTTGTCCTACTATCGATTAATCTCAACCACCCTGCCGTTATTGAGACGGGATTCTTCAGCGGCGAATCCAATCAGGATTCCTTCGATGGAGTTCTCGATTAAGGAACTCTCCGGACCTTCATCTCGGAAGATGCTTTCCATTGCGTTGACTAGACCGAAATCGCCACCACCGTGGCCCTTGTAGTTGTCTTCAGCCTTGTCATCTAACAAAATATTTTCGGTCTCCCCAGTGGCGTGATCGCGGATGCTCATGTCAATATCGGTGCTCTCTTTCAAGGCGTGGCCGCCGCGGAGACTTCCCTTGGTTCCGAAAATTTCAATGGAGCGGCCGACATCGAAAGCGGTCATCGTCAGGCTCGCTGTGGCTCCATTTTCAAAGTCCATGTTAACCACCTGATGGTCGACTACATCGTTATCGCATTTCCAAGCACAACGGCCCCAAGGCGAGACTTTCAACCATTCTAACACTTCCTCGTCACTGCGCTTCGTGGGGTGGGGGAAGACCATATCCAGCCAGCGTTTGTTCTTATCGAGATAGTGGTGGGCGTCATACATACAGGTGCCTCCTTGTGGGGCTGCATGTGGGCAGCCAGAGGTGCAGCGGTCCGTGGCTCCTTCCGGTGCGTTTTCTTCTCTGAAATGGGAGAGCCGTCCGAATGAACTAACTGATGTGCAGCGGCTGCTCATTAGCCAGGCAAGGTAGTCTGTATCATGACTGCACTTGGCGATAATCATGGGTGTGCTGTCGGCACTTTTGCCCCAGTGACCGCGGACAAAGGAATGTGTCTGGTGCCAGGCTTCGACACCTTCGCAGGCGTGTATGGAGATGATATCGCCAAGCTGCCCGGATCTGATGACTTCGTGTACTTTTGAATAAAACGGTGTGTAACGAAGTACGAAGCAGAGGAGAATCTTGCGGTCGTATTTTTTCGCTAATTGAGCGAGTTCAAGAACTTCTTCTTTGGTCTGTGCTGCGGGTTTTTCCAGCAGGAGATGGTATCCTTTTTCCAGCGCCTTTTTGGCGGGTTCGAAATGATACTGGTCTTGGGTGCCAATGATCATGACGTCGGCTAGCCTATCGTGCTCCAGCATTTCATCCGCAGATGAGAATGCTAGGAAGTCATCGTTACCCGAAATCTCCCGCATGGCCTCCAGCCGCTCAGGAATGGGATCGGCACCCGCGACGATGCTGTAACGATCGCCTAAAGTGCGGGCAATCTTACTGTAGGTTCTGGCCCGTGATCCACAGCCGCATGTGGCAATGGTGAGTGGTGTAGATAAATTTTGGGGAATGGACGACATGTGAGCTGTCATCTTGATAGAAAATAAGAATTTGGGAAGTGGTTAAAACTGTTATCCCGTCGTCTCTTTTTCTTGAGATTGAGAGCATCAACGGTCGGTTTTAGATGACTTGGCCATGTAGCTTGATGTTTTTGACATCTATTCTACCATCCGATCATCATGATTTGGAAAGTTTACCTGGCTGGAGAAATCCATACCGATTGGCGCACAGACCTTCAGAAGGCGGTTGAAAGGCTGGATCTCCCCATAGAATTTTACGCACCAGTTACCGACCATGCGGCAAGTGACGATTGTGGCGCTAGCATTCTCGGCGCAGAGCCATCGCCCTTCTGGCATGACCGCAAGGGAGCCGGACTCAACGCGATACGCACACGGCCACTGATTGAAAAATCCGATATCGTGGTGGTGAAATTTGGCGAGAAATACCGACAATGGAATGCCGCCTTCGATGCGGGGATGGCTTCGGCGCTGGGGAAACCGTTGATTATCGTGCATTCAGAGGAGTTCCAACATGCCCTTAAGGAAATCGACGCCGCAGCAAATGCGGTGACGGATGACGTGACCAAGGTGGCCGATCTTCTGCGTTATGTGACCTTGGGTAAGCTCTAACAGGAACGAACCAATTGGTGCTACCAGTGGAAAATCACCGGTGCCGGAATGATGCGGACTTTACCCGGTCCGTTGTTTTTTTTACGAGTCACAGAAGTGACAGTGTTGTCTTCAAACTCGATGGTCGTGCGTGATTTCTCCTCGGTGGTGATGTGCGAGAGTTGGCGAAAGGCGCGGCCGGTGTAGGGATCAACTACCGTGCGATAGTGTTTTTGTTCCTCAACGATGAGAAAATCCCACTTGCCGGATTCACCCTTGCGGGTCTGTTTGACCTCAGTCTCAGTGGGTTCGCCGAGTGACTTTTTGACCTCGTCGAGCGTCATGCCGATGGCGACGTCGTGGTTGGCGATGAGTTCTTTGACGATCATCTGGCGCTCATAGAGCTTTTTCAGATTGTCGATGAAGTCCTTGTCTTTGGAGGCAAGTAGTTGTGGATTCACCCAGCCGGTCACGCCAGCGTGGCTTGCTTCACCTTTCACTCGGTAGGCCTTGTCGGTGATGGCCAAGAGCTGGACCTTGGTATTTGCAGGGAAACTGCCGAGTCGGCGGCTACTTTGCCCTTTCTTGGTGGCGTAGACCGTGGCGGGCTTCACTACCAACAGCGTGATGGTGCGATCGATGTGCTCGTTCAGGTAAATGACGTCAGGGTCATTGTTGAGCAGGGATTTTTTAGGTTCGGCGTTAGCTGGGAGTAGCGTTACGGCGAACAGGGAAAATATGGCGGTGGCAATTTTCATCACGGTGAATGGTAGTGTAGGACGACTGCTTTAGCCACTGGAAAATCCACGTGCTCAAGCAGTTGTTGTCACTCCGACGTGGCGGTCAGGTGTTCTATTCAATGAAAATGGTAGAGAACGCTGTTTATTTCCCTGTCAGCTCTTTGATCTTGGCCATGCAAGCTTTCTCGTTGGTCGCGAGGACTTTGCCGTTTTTATCGATCAAGACGTAGCTGGGGGTGCCGGCGTCGAGCTTGCCTAGACCGGAGGACCGGGCTTTCGAAGAGAGCACAGTGAGCCAGGGGAAATTGGCTGAAGCAGCCCATCCCAAGGCGTCTCTTTTACTGTCGTCTTGACTGACATGAATGAACTCAACTTTCTGGTTATTGGCGATGCTGCTATTGTAATACTTCACTAACTGTGGAGCGTGGGCTTTGCAGGGGCCTCACCAACTGGCGGAGAAATAGACCATGTAATACTCTGGGACTTTGGTGGTGTCGACGGTCTCGAATTTTTTGCCGACGACTTTGACAGTCTTGCCCATGAGCTTTTTGCCCACTGGCTGGTCGGCGAGAGTTTTCTGATTGGCCTTGTCAGCCTCAGCCTTTGCAAGGCGCTCGGCTTCTTCCTTTACAAAGGTTCGGTCAGCCTCGGAAATCAGATCGAGCTTGAAGGTGACCTCGCGGCCTGACTTCAGTACGGTGACCGTAGTATCTGTGCTGCTGACATAATTGCCTTCAAAGGTCTTAGAACCATCGGCACTGGTCCAAATGCGGGCATGCGCACTGGCCAGCATGACCACAGCTAACAGCGGGGTGGTAAGTGATAGGATGAACTTTCGTTTCATAAAATGATGTAGGTAAAAGGTGCTTAAAATAACAACGGCATAGGGCTTCGTATTTGTCTCGCCGATCCTAGCCGAAGTGACGAAGGCGTAGGAAAAGCGACGATCTTCTTCCTCGGACTTGCCAAGTGCTGCCTCGGCTTCCATGGTGGCTGTCGCCGAAATCGGCATACTTTAACGATGAAAAACGATATTTCCAGCAAGTTGTTCAAAGCCGCTAAGGAGGTGATTCCAGGAGGAGTGAATTCACCCGTGCGCGCATTTAAAAATGTCGACGGTGACCCCTTCTTTGTTCGCAGGGCGAAGGGATGCCGTATCGAGGATGTGGATGGCAATCAACTGATCGACTATGTCGGCACATGGGGGCCGGCGATACTCGGTCACGCGCCACAGTGTGTGATTGATGCAGTGCATGAAGCGGCAAAGGAAGGGGTGTCTTTCGGTATTCCCAATCCTTTCGAAGTGGAAATGGCTCGGAAAATCGTCCAGTGGCTCCCATCCGTGGAAAAGGTGCGCATGGTGAACTCAGGAACCGAAGCGACGATGAGTGCGGTACGTCTGGCGCGCGGTTACACTGGGAGAGATAAAATCATCAAATTCGTGGGTTGTTATCACGGTCACGTTGACAGCTTGTTAGTGGCCGCCGGATCAGGTGCGTTGACTCATGGCGAGCCCGACTCAGCCGGGGTGCCGGCGTCATTTGCCGCGGAAACGATTACTCTGCCCTATAACGATCTGGAAAAGGTGCGCGCTGTCTTTGCTGAGATGGGCGATCAGATTGCTGCCGTAATTGTCGAAAGCTATCCGGCGAATGCTGGATTGATTTTCCCTAAGGAAGGTTACCTGCAAGGGCTGCGAGACGTGACTTCTGAGTATGGGGCAGTATTTATTTTTGATGAAGTCATGACCGGATTCCGTGTTGCCCGAGGTGGTGTCCAGGAACTCGAAGGATTGATGCCCGATCTAACAGCAATGGGGAAAGTCATTGGCGGAGGCCTTCCGGTGGGAGCCTTCGGAGGCAAAGCCGAAATCATGGACTATCTCGCTCCGGACGGACCTGTCTATCAGGCAGGAACTCTTAGCGGAAACCCGCTGGCGATGGCTGCCGGCTTGGCCCAGCTTCACGAAATGGATAAGCTGGATGGCTATAAGAGACTGGATCATCTGGGGGCGCATCTGGAAGCAGGTGTTCGTTCCTTATTGAAAGCCAAAGGCATGGACTACCGCTTCAACCGCGTGGGCTCGATGTTCTGCCTGTTCTTCACCGGCGAGGAAATTGTCAATCTCGACTCGGTGATGACTGCGGACACCGCTGCTTTCCGTAAGTATTTCACGGAAATGTTGGAGCAGGGAGTTTACACCGCACCAAGTCCGTATGAGACCGGATTCATTAGTATGGCGCATAGCGAGTCCGATATCGACACCACTCTGGAGTCCATGGAAGTGGCACTTGGAAAGGTTTAAGGCGACTCTGCTAACGGTTATTATTTACTCCTCCGAGCGTCTATGAAAGATCGTGAAGAAACCCGTTGCCAAAATCAAAAGTTTTCCTATAGTCCAGTCATTCCGCGCCGGGATGGTGGAATTGGTAGACACGCTAGATTTAGGATCTAGTGCCCCTAGGGCGTGCAGGTTCGACCCCTG
Organism: Oceaniferula spumae; assembly: GCF_042849255.1. Lineage (GTDB taxonomy): Bacteria > Verrucomicrobiota > Verrucomicrobiia > Verrucomicrobiales > Akkermansiaceae > Oceaniferula > Oceaniferula spumae. The sequence continues at coordinate 2,092,395 of NZ_AP026866.1, read as the reverse complement.
TTCCCGGTACTTCTTCACTCGATTACTTACATAACGACATCATGGACGAACTTAAAAAACAGCTCTCAGAGAAACTTGGATTGAGCGAAGAAATGAGCCAGCAAGCCATCGATATGGTGCTTGGGTTCGTCAAAGACAAGCTGCCCGAAGGCATGCAAGATATCGTGAATTCCGCAGTCAACGGCGAGATGCCTGATACGGGTGGTCTGCTCGATAAAGCCAAAGGTCTTTTCGGAGGTTAGTCCACTGATCACTTGCCCAACGCAGGTGAATTTTTCTAAGCGCATCAGCCTTCATTGGCTGGTGCGCTTTCTTTTTAGCTTGAAAATAAGGGGCTTGGGTGCGAACGGTGCGGTGTCCCAATCATGGAAACGCGCAAAAAACACATGATGATCGGTTTTGCACTGATCTTGTTTTTCTTCATCGCCCTCGGTGGTATCGCTGCAGCGGCATATTTGCCTGGCTTCAGTGGCGAGGTAGGACGTATGTGTCTGGCGCTCATCACCAGTCCGTTCTTAATGGAGACCTCAATTTTTTTCCTGGCGCTAACTCTGCTCTTTGCCATCAACGGCTGGCGTAGGAATCGTGAGGGAGACGACTGGGTGACGCTCGATGAAAATGGTGTTCCAGTTCGCGATAAATAAGATCGGTTAATTCTGGTCTGGTCACGCTGGCGACGATCATTGAGGATGCCGGCGATGAAATGGAATTCTGATCTGAAGCCTCGCTGGGTAGGCATCATTGTCCTGCTCGCGGTGATCGCGGCTGGTTTGAGCCTTTGGCTGACCATTGAAAAACTCAATGGCACCATCACCACTCTCGCTGGCTGTGGCGGTGGCAGTGGTTGTGCCAATGTGTTAGGCAGCAAATGGTCGATGGTTTTCGGTGTTGTCCCGATCAGCGTATTTTCCTTCCTCCTCTATCTGGCGATTATTGTTAGCCTTTGGATGCGGGGGATCACCGTAGGTTGGTTTCGTCAGCTTGCGGCATGGATCATCATTGGTTCAGCCGTTTGGTTTACGGTTTTGCAGTTAGAAGTTATCGGCAGCATTTGTAAGTATTGCATGACAATGCATGGTGTGGGGGTGTTGTTAGCTTTGGCTATTATAATTGCCGAATTTCGCAGCATGGATCGATTGTTGAGGCAAACAGCGGCCACCGTGCCCTCAGCTGTAGTGTTTGTAGGTAGCTTGGCCATGTTGCAGTATTTCGGGCCTCAGCCTCAGACCCATCGCGAGGATGATATTGTTGTCGAAATCGCTTCCGGTGGGGTTCACTCACAAGGTGAGGGCCGCACTGTCGAGTTCTTCGGTGGGCAGAAGCAGTATCGAGTCAATGACTTGCCGCACATTGGAAAAATGGATGCTGAAAATGTGATGGTGAAATACTACGATTACACCTGTGCATCTTGCAAAGATATGCACGGAGATTTGGATGGTCTGTTAGAAAAATACCCTGATCAACTCTGTGTTATACTACTGCCTACGCCGTTGAACCGGAAATGTAATCCAAACCTGCCCATTGGTGTTCAAGATCACGCCAAGGCTTGTGAATTTGCAACCCTAGCGCTCAGGGTGTGGCGAGCTGATCCTGCCAAATTCCGGGAGTTTCATGATTGGTTGTTTGAAAACAAAGAAGTCCCTGTGGAAGCAGCGGAAGCGATGGCAGCCAGTTTGGTGGGCGAGGACAGATTGCCCACGGAAAACGACGAGTGGGTCGTCTCTCTGCTAAAGGAAAACGTAGCTGATTACAAAGTGTTTGCTGAAAATACTCCGGTAATGCCTAAGCTGGCAATTAAGGGCTCGATGATGATGCAAGGAATTGCTCGTACCAAAGAAGACTTCGAAGCCGTTCTTAAAAAACATCTCCAGCTGCGCTAACAGGTTACTTGCACAGGTGGAGCTGTGTTTTTTAAATTCGTAAAATTTTGTAAGGTTTTCTAACTTATCCCTATGGCTACACTAACAGACATCGTCGATTTCCTAGATAAAGAGCTCAATATCGCTGAGATACCGGACTATTCTGGTGCCATGAATGGTTTGCAAATTGAGAATGGAGGTGAGGTGAATCGTGTCGCTGCGGCAGTCGATGCTTCGCTGCCAGTGTTCGAGAAAGCCGTAGCTGACAAAGTAGATTTGTTAGTCGTGCACCATGGAATGTTCTGGCAAGGAGCGCAGAAAATAACTGGCTCCACCTACCGTAAACTGAAGCTGGCAATGGACGCTGGTATGGCACTGTATAGCTCACATATCCCATTGGACGTGCATCCGGCGTGGGGGAATAACAGGTTGCTGGCCAATGAACTGGGTATGACCAAAGCGGAACCGTTTTTTGACTGGAAAGGTATTCAGTTAGGATTACGGCAACAGACGGATCTGGATCTGGATAGCCTTGTCGCTTCAGTTACGCAGGCTGTCGGTGGGCGAGTCCATGTATGCAATGGAGGGAGTTCGCAGGCGGGCATGGTGGGGATCATTACCGGAGGTGCTGGCTCCGAAGTGGCTGCGATGGCGGAGGAGGGCATCAATACGTTCATCACAGGTGAAGGACCGCACTGGAGCTATCCCTTGGCTGAGGAGTTAGGAATCAACCTGATTTACGCCGGGCATTACGCGACAGAGACCTTTGGGGTCAAAGCATTGACAGCTGTCCTTCGTGGAGAATTCGATGTCTCGTCCACTTTCATCGATCATCCGACCGGTTTATGAAGAATATTGAGACAACTTGTCCTTATCAAATTAGTTGGGATTAATCTTGAAATGACGAAAGTCTATATAAATCAATGGCTCCAGGCTGCCATCAAGGCGATTTATTTATTTTAAAAAAAATCAAATATGCCTATTTAGTGCTTGTCGGCTGTCAATCCTCGGGCTTTAATGCCATCACCCTTGCGGGTATAGCTTAATGGTAAAGCTCCAGCCTTCCAAGCTGATCATGCGAGTTCGATTCTCGCTACCCGCTTTTCTATGACAGGAAAAACATCTGTTCACCCAGAAAGGATAACTACTATGAAAAACACTATGAAATACGCACTGTTCGGTGCTGCATTGGCTCTGGTTACACCATCCTACGCAGCTGCGCCTGATTGTTACAAGGTTTCGACAGCTGTCAAAAAGGCAGTCGCCGCTAACCCTGAAAATGTCCTTGAGCTGGTTGCTACCCAGGTCGCCCAAAATGAATCTTGCGCATGCGAGATCGTGAAGGCAGCTATTGTGGCTTCCGATGCTGATAAAAAACTCGTTGCAAACATCGTTTCTGCAGCCATCACTTCCGCTCCATCCAAGGTGCGCATCATCGGCCAGTGTGCTGTTGCTGTAGCTCCTGATGCTTTGGCCGAAGTTCAAGCTGTTGTAACCAAGATGGACGCAAACGCCGGTGACGGATACAGCGCCAAAGGCGGTGCCAAGGATGCCAAAGGTGTGGTCGTTCCACCACCAGTTGCTTCCAACCCTCTTGATTTCCCAGGTCGTGGACCTGAAGGCCCAACTCCTGGTGGCCCAGGTGGTTTCCCACTTTTCCCCCCAGGTCTTCAGCCACCAGTCGTGACTCCTCCTTCATCCACCAATGAAGACGAGCAAGTCCGCATTATTATTGAGACTACTCGTTAATCTCGAGAAGTAAGACTGATAACCCAATTTAATTAAAATACAGACTATGAAAAAACAATTGATCACAGGAGCGTTTGCTTTGGCTTCCCTTGGTGCGGCTTCTGCACAGGGCCTATATGATATCGCCCCTAACGACGATGCCCAAGAAAGTTCACCTCTGAAGTGGAACGCCGGTGTAACATATGGTTATGACGACAACGTTTCTCCTACAGTGCTATCTGGCAACCCTGGACATGAAGACGATGTATCTTACCTCAGCGCCTACGTCGGTGCTTCCTTGGTAAGCATCACTCCTCAGACTACTTGGGATGTGTTCGCACGTGTCGGTGGCACCTATTACCTCGATGCACCAGCAGCAGCTGGAACCGATGATATGTATGGCCAAGGCCGCCTCGGCATCAACTGGGCACACCGTGTCAGCGAGCGTCTCCGTTTCAGCAGCCGTAACTACATTGCTTACGAACTCGAGCCTGATTACGATTATGGCTTCTCCGTTGACCGCCAGATTGGTGAGTATCTTCACTATCAAAGCGACAACGCAGTCGGTTACCGCTGGAGTGAGCGTTTCGCGACCTACACTGGTTTCAAAGTGCGTGGTCTCGACTACCAAAGCAGCTTTAGCGGCAACGACCGTTTGATCTACAGCGTATATAACCAGTTCCGCTACCGTGCTTCCGAGCAGACCGTATGGACTCTCGATTACACTTACAGCTGGACTGATTCCGATGGTTCTGCCTCTGACTCAACTAACCACTTCATTGCAGCCGGTATTGAGCACCGCTTCAGCCCGAACTCTGTTCTGGCACTCAAAGCTGGTGTTCAAATGCGCGATGTCGACAACGGTGAAGACGGGGACAGCCCATTCTTCGAAGCTGCGATCCGCACCCGTGTAAACGAGCAATTCAGCGTTCGCGCTTTCGCTCGCTACAGTGTTGAAGACTATGGAACAAGTTTCCCAACTTACACATACGACACAAACAACACGTTGCGTATCGGTCTTTCGGCTGACTACATCGTCTCACCGGATCTCACTCTGCATGCTGGTGTGAACTACATCACTACAGACATGGAAGACGGTCGTTTCGTTGTCCCAGCTTTCGGCTCTCCTGCTGATCTGGACCAAGACCTTCTGAACCTCTACCTTGGCTTCTCATACAAAGTTAACGAGGGTGTCTATGTAACCGGTTCTTACAACTGGACTGACAGTGACGCCAATGGTGGCTTTGGCCCTGCAGCCGCTTCCCGCACCTACGAGCGTAACCGCGCTTCCATCGGTGTTCGCGTTGAGTTCTAATTTTCCTGTCGAAAAATCCGAACATATCAGCCGTCGCAATGTCTTACATTGCGACGGCTTTTTGATTTACAAATCCTAAGTTCTCGTAGACAAAGAGCCAACTCGGCCACTTCCGGCCTCTCTTGGAATTCGTAAGTAGCGAATGCCTTGAACCCAGCCCAGTAGATTACTGAAAATGCAACAGCAAAACATCAATCAAAACGAAGCCTCATTGCACGCCATCGATTATTGGCAGGTTCTCAAAAACCGTTATGGTGTAATCCTTCTAACATTCCTGTTGGTTTTCCTAACAGCTGCCGTCATCACCTATGTGATGCCTAAAAAATACGAGAGCTCGGCACTGGTAGAGGTGAAGCCTATTGTTGATGTTGACCCTACTCTCAGTCGTAGTTCTGGAACTGGTGCAGTCATGACGCAGCAGTTCATGAACACTCAGTTCGAGATCATTGTAGCACCTGCTACCCTTGAGTTGGCTATTGACAAAAAACAGTTAGAAACACGATGGGGTGAGGATCGTAAGACTGTTCTGAAGATTCTGCGCTCAATTGTTAGAACGAGTCAGCGTCGTGGCACTGACCTGATCGAAATCTCAGTCCGACACCGTGACAGAGAGGATGCCAAAGCTGTGGCCGAGGCTGTTTACCAAGCTTATGAAGTTCGTCGGAATGATTTGGAATTAGGTCTGAGAAAAAATCAGCTTAAAGCCATCCAGGTTGAACTTCAGAATAAAAGCGATCGGGTTGCCGAAATGCGCAAACGCCTGATGGACATCGCTGAAAAAGTGGGTGTGATTTGGTTGGAAAACGAGCGCGGAGGTGAAACCTTCGGCGGTAAAATGGAACTGCGTGATCTTGCCGAGAAGCAGCTCTACGAGGCCAAGCGTGAAAAGGAACAACTCTCATTCCAAATCAACAAATTGTTAACTCTGGATAATGATGAGCTTGTTAGTGTCGCCGCGGATCTTCCGGACGTTGGTTTCAAGGAAAACTACATGCAGTATGTTGAGGCCAAGCGTGACCTGCAAGTATTGGCTGCGCAAGGCTTAGGTAGTCAACACCCGGACATCGTAGCTCGCAAGACCATGATCTCTGAGCTTCAGGAGAGTTTGAAAAAACGGGCGATTAACGTCAGAGACAATTTGAAATACAAGCTGACTCAAATTGAGGGACGCGTCGAAAAGATGAAGGACGTTCTCAATGAGCAACAAGATCGAGGCACTGAGCAAGCCCGCCAATTCCAAGAGTTCAACATTGCTCGTAAAGAGTATCAAACCGCTCAGAGCATCAAAGATCAGATGGAGGTGAAGTATGATATTGAGAAAACTAAACTCATCATGCCTCCTACAAGTATCATCGTTCACCAAGTGCCCCAGATTGAGGACACACCAGTAAGCCCGAATGTTCCGCTTAACTTGGCTCTGGGTGCTGTTGTCGGTTTGATCTTCGGTGTCGGTATTGCCTTCTGTTTGGAATATCTCGATACCTCTGTGAAGAGTCTGGAAGACGTGGAGCGTTTCTTGAACGTGCCAGTGCTCGCTGTGATTCCCAAGGACGTGGGAGTTCTGCACAAACAAAGTGGCATGAGCCCGGATGCAGAGGCTTATCGAATTCTGCGAACCAATATTGAGTTCAACCGCAAAAACCCAGAGGATAACTCAATCACCGTGGTCTCCGGTGGTGCGGGTGAAGGTAAATCAACAACACTCGTCAACTTGGCCTACATCTGTGCCCAAGGTGGTTACACAACCCTGATGATTGACGCTGACCTTCGTCGTCCACGTTTGCATACCTTCTTTGACATTAACAACTCAGTGGGTCTCACCAACTACCTGACCACTGATCTGCTCCTGGAGGATGTGATCTTGCAGACCCCAGTGGATAACCTCTACTTCATGCCATCAGGGATTCTTCCTGCGGATGCAGCGGGTATTCTCAACTCTCGCCGCATGTCAGAGTTGATTCAGGATGTTAAGCAGCGCTTTGACCTGGTCTTGGTGGACTCCCCACCGATTCTCGGTGTCAGTGATGCATCTGTTCTCGCCAGTGAAGTTGATCTGACCATGATCGTTGTTCAGCACCGTAAACTTCCACGGAACATGCTGCTTCGCGTGAAGCAAGCTGTGGAAAATGTCGGAGGTCACGTCATAGGTGTGGTTCTCAACAACGTCGACGTGCGCAGTGACAACCAATACCAGTACTACACCAGCTACTACACCTACTACGCACCTACTAGCGGCGAAGAGATCCAGCAGAACACTCCATCGGCTCCAAAAGGTGCAGCACCGAGCAAAGCTGCTAAGGAAGACGAGGATCTCTATTAAACAGAATCCCGTGGGCTAAATACCTGATTTGACATTGAGTCTGTCCACTGTATGGTTTTAGCCCCGTTGTTCCAGTGGTGATCAATCAAGGTGACCACTGGCAAAACCCCTCCCCGAGCTTCACAATTAACAAAACCCAATCCTATATGAAAACATTATCAAAATTCATGGCACTGGCCACAATGGCAGCGACCCTGTGGTCAGGCACCGCACTGGCGCAAATCTCAACGAAGGAAATTCTTTCCATTACCATCAAAGGAGTGCCTGCGACGGAGCAAACTCGGATCAGCGGGGAATATGTTGTCAGCCCCGACGGCCAAATCTATTTGCCACTGCTCAAAGGTGGAATTCGCGCCAGTGGTCTCTCTAGCTCAGCGTTGGCCCGTAGTATCGAGAGTGCTTACCGCTCCGCAGAAATGTATCAGAACCCACGTATCACCGTGGTTTCTCGTAAGGACACAGCGGCCTCAAATATTGATCAGCAATTGATCAGTGTGGGTGGATTTGTCAAATCTCCTGGTCAGAAGCCTTACACTCGCGGCATGACATTGTTCCAAGCGGTTTCGGCTGCTGGCGGAGAAACTGCTTTTGGTTCCATCAAACGTGTGGAGCTACACCGCAATGGTAAAAAGTGGATCTATGACCTCAGAAACTCAACCCACATGCGGGTGAAAGTTTACCCACATGATACCATTAACGTTCCGCAGAAAACTGCATTCGGGAACTAAAAGGTAGACCATATTTACACTTACCGATGGCAGTCCATGCCATCGGTATTTTTTTTGTAAGAGTGTGAGCATTCACCAGGCAAGCTCGACGGCTTCTCTCCAATATGCTCAGGCTCTATTCACCCAGTCGGATGGTCGGGGAGGCTAGTTTGATGTCAGCTTCTTTGAATCTGCGAAGGATATTCTTAAGCACCTTGGATCTGATTCGAGTGCGCTCCCGTATGTCGGGGATGCGGTATCGGCCTTCGACCAAGATGCCGGAGTTCATGTGTCCACCGTCGTCGTGCCACAGGGAGCGAACAACGACCTCAGCCGTGTCCGGCAGCACCCGCTCGGTTTCTTGTATCGCACGGGAGGCGACGTCACAGACTTGGTCGATGTCACTGTCATGGTTGACTTGAAATCTTACTCGAACCCGCATGGAGCCCGTTTTCTCATGTGAAAAATTGGTAATGACCGAGTTCGCCAGCAGATTGTTTGGATAGTTAACGGCTACTCCGTCCGTGTTGCGAATACATGTTCGTCGCAGGCCTATATCCAGGACATCTCCCCATGCTCCCCAGTGGGCTCCGATTTTATCAATTTTCACCCGATCACCGACCCGAATAGGCCGATCCGTGATCAGGAAAACGCCTGATAGGATATCGGCGAGGGTTTCCTTGGCAGCCAGACCCAGAGCTATCCCCGCGATACCAGCACTGGCCAGTAGTGGTGTGATTTCGATCCCGTGGATGTTGAGAACCACGAGAAACAACGCGAATATCAGAACGAGTTTGTAAAAGCTCCGAAGAAAATGAACGAGTCGGTCATCTAGATCATTTTCCGTCGCTGCGGCCACCCGATCCAATCCTCGCAGAATGAAGCGATGGATGACCAGATGGATGATCAGAGCTCCTACAATTGCGGTACCCGTCTGATACCAAACATTTTCAGACCAAGATACCCAAGTGGAGTAATCTGTCCAAGCGGCCAAAAAATCGGCAGTAAGCTCCACCGTGAAAAAGCACGTGTCTGAATGCATGCTGATGCATAGCACACGCGGGTGACAGTCCACAAGACTGCCATTCAACTATGTGACTTAAACCCAGCCAATCATACCGCAGACGCGGTAAACTGAGTAGACAAACAGGATGAAAAGAACGACGACAAAGGCTTTGGCGCAGGCTTCGATGGATGTGCGGGTCATGACGGGATCAGATTGGTTTTATGAGGGCACGGCGCTTATAAACTCACTACGAAGGCAGGTCAAGAACTGTGCACGGCGCAAAACTTTACCATTCTCCTTCGGCATCCTTTTGCCTAGTATAATTCCATGATTCGTTCGGCGTGTTGTTTACTCATTATTCTAGGTGCCGCAGTGTTGGTTTCCTGTGGTGGCGGATATCGCGGTTACATGCAGAGCCCCTATACGATCAGAGGTGAAAGGTATCATCCTATGTCAGTGGACCAGGCTATTCATCACAAAGAGGAAGGAATTGGCTCGTGGTATAACGAGAGTAAATTCTTCGGCCTCAAGCGGGGAAATACGTCGCTCGGTGAGAAAGTGATGCCGTGGCATATCTCGGCAGCACATAAAACACTGCCCTTACCCTGCGTCGTCAAGGTCACTAATCTGGCCAATGGGAAATCCCTGAAAATGCGTGTTAACGACCGAGGACCGTTTATCCCCGGTCGGGTCATTGATGTCACTCCTCGTGCAGCATCAAAGCTCGGTTTTAAAGACAAAGGTTTAACACGCGTGAGAGTGGAGGTTGTCAGTGTGGGAGACGGGAAATATAAGCGAAAGGCCAAGCGTTCCTGGTTCTGGTGGTAGAGAGGAGTGCTGCGGCTGCCTTATCCTTGCGATCACCGACAGCTGGGGTTACAAATCGGCATGATCTATCTCGACTCGAACGCTACCACTCAAGTGCACCCAGAGGTGTTGGAGGCGATGTTACCGTTTCTAACGGATCATTGGCACAACCCCTCCAGTGGCTACCGAGCCGCCAAGGTGGTTAAAAATGCATTGGCAACTGCGCATGAGCAGGTGGCAGCATTGATTAATGCCAAGCCCGAAGAGATTGTCATGACAGGCTGTGGAACGGAGTCGAATAATGCTGTGCTGGCATTTATGGCATCTCAGGCCAATGACAAACGCCGCATTGTCACGAGTGCCATCGAACATAGCGCGATACTGCGCTACTGTGAGTCGATTTCAGAGAAAAACGACATCATCGTCGACAAGGTCGGTGTGGATGCAGGCGGGCGGCTTTGTTTGGATCAGTTCAAGGAAGCCGTTCAGCAAGAGGACTGCCTAATGGCTTCCATCATGTGGGCTAATAATGAAACCGGCGTGATCCAGCCGGTGCATGAGGCCGCGGCTCTTGCCCGAGACCATGGCGTAATCATGCACAGCGATGCTATTCAAGCGGTTGGAAAGACGCCGGTGGATGTGCGTGAAGTTGGGATCGATTTCTTATCGATCTCCGGCCATAAATTTCACGCTCCCAAGGGGGTGGGTGCTATTTATGTCCGAGAGGGTATGCGATACGAGCCCCTGCTGATAGGTGGCGGTCAAGAGGGCGGGCGGAGAAGCGGCACTGAGAATGTGGCATCCATTGTAGGTTTGGGTAAAGCGGCCGAAATCATGAAAAAGCGACTCGATGCCGACGGGCACGCAGGTGTTGCAGAGCTGCGTGATCATTTTGAAAAACGTGTGACCTCTGAGCTCGAGGGAGTTCGAATCAATGGAGCCCCTGAATATCGCACGGCGAATACCTGTCATGTATCCTTTGACGGCTGCGAGGCGGCAGGATTACTTATTTTGTTAGATGAATACGGGGTGCAATGCTCCGCTGGCAGTGCCTGTATGACAGGAAAACAACAGCCGTCTCACGTTCAGACTGCGATGGGCATCTCGGCTCTCAGTGCAAAGAGCAGCCTCCGAATCTCATTCTCGATCTTCAGCACTCGTGATGAGTGCGATGTTGCTGTGGAGGCGGTGAAAAAAGCCGTCGGAAAACTTCGCAGCGTGCAAGGCGGCCCCGGAGTTGGTCCGGTTCAGGTGTATACAGGCAACTAACCGCCCTTCGCGACGAATTAGGTGTCCGCTAAGCCAGGTTTTCAATCCGGAACACGACCGGACGTGAATTAACACAGCTGAGCGCTTCGATTGTTTTCAGAGTGTCCTTGAGTAGGCCGAAGCGGCACGTGTGCAGCTGGAATACCATGTCGACAAAATCGGCATCTGGATCATCCGCATTTACGGGTGAGTGTGTTCCTGAAATCCCGATACCCGCATTGGCGAGTTCATTGGCAATTTTTGCCACAACACCCGGTTCATCAGTGACGTCAAAGCGCACATAGTATGGCGTTTTGGTATCTTCGATGGCCATCAGTTTCCCCTCATCCTTGTAAGGTAAAAATCCGCGGTGTCCTTCCTGTCCATCTTCCAGACCTCGCGCGGCTTCGACGATGTCAGCCACCACTGATGAGGCTGTAGGGTCTTTACCAGCACCTCTACCGTAAAAGAGGGATTCACCCGCGGCATCGCCTTTGACAGCGACGGCATTGAACACACCGTTGACGCTGGAAAGCACATGGCTGCGGGGAATGAATGAAGGTTGGGTGCGGAGCTCGATAGTGCCGTCCTCATGTTCGCGAACAACGCAGAGAAGTTTGACTACAAAACCGAGACGCTTGGCGAATTCAATATCTGTGGCCCTCACACGTTCAATACCGCGCACGTAGACCTTACTTGGATCGATAGTGAATCCATAGGCCAATGTAGCTAACAGAATTGCCTTGTGGGCGGCATCCCAGCCGTTGACGTCGAGAGTGGGATCGGCCTCTGCGTAACCGAGTTTCTGCGCTTCACCGAGAGCTTCCTCATAGCCGAGGCCGGCTTCTGTCATACGCTGGAGGATATAGTTGGATGTGCCATTGATGATGCCGGCCATCGATTGGATCCGGTTTCCTACAAATGAGTCCTGCACGGTCTTGATGATGGGAATGCCTCCGGCAACCGCTGCCTCGAAATGGATGGGTGTGTTTTTTTCAAGTGACAGGCTGAAAAGTTCTTTGCCACGTTCAGCGAGTAGAGCTTTGTTTCCTGTCACTACAGGTTTACCCGCGCTGAGTGCCGAGGCGACGATGTCGTAGGCGGTGGTGGTGCCCCCGATGAGCTCCACAACGATGTCTACCTCAGGATCATTGACTACCTCGAGCCAGTCGGTGGTGAACTTTTCGGTCGGTACATTTTCGAGTCGGGTCTTTTTGGGATCGCGCACTGCGATGCGCTTAATCTCGACACACACGCCTGTGCGCTTGGAAATGAGATCAAAGTTCCGCTCGAGAGTTTCCCAGACACCGGTTCCTACGGTGCCAAATCCTGCGAGTCCTATACCGAGAGTTTTATTCATAATTTGCGTGGCTTACTGGCCACGCCCCTTTTGCCGCAGGGTGGCGGTTCTAAAAAGAGCAAAGTGATACATGTTTTCGGAAAGCTCGGAAATGACTCGTCGGGCAGCGGTAGGCATTGACAGATCATGGCTGGATGTGGGAGTAATGCAACGTCATGACAGAACGCCAAGTGACTATTCCAAACAAACCTTTGGTGGTTGGTTCCGTTGCCACCCTGAATCACTTGGCGTGCTTGCAGCCGATCGAGCTGCCACAGCAGTGTGATCTGCTCGAAATCCGTCTCGATGGCATGGCCGGTCATGAGGAGGCGCTACAAATTGAACTCGACCGATTTACAGAAATCCCACTCTTATTCACGGCGCGTGCTGCCAACGAGGGCGGTTTGATGGCACTGTCTACTGAGGAAAGATCAGAGCTTCTCCTTTCTGTCGCAGATCGAGCGACGTGGATCGATGTTGAACTAGCATCGTATGATGACATGCATGACGCCATCCATCGCATACGAATGAAGGAGGTCGGGTTGATTCTATCGTATCATAATTTTGAAGAGACGCCGGAAGAGTTCGCGTTGCAGAGGACGATCGATCTCGCGGAAGAGGCGGATATCATAAAACTCGCAGTAATGCATCACGGAGTTGAAGACTTCGCCCGCTGCACCAGACTGCTGAAAAGAAACGATCACCCGATGTCGTTCATGGGCATGGGACAGTTAGGCGCAGTCTCACGATTGCTCTACGCACAGCATGGTTCACTGCTGAACTATGGATATTTAGGTGATGAACCTACCGCTCCCGGTCAATGGCCCGCGAAAATGTTGAAGGATGCTATCGCGGCACTGGATCCCATTGTTTGGTCCTGATTGCAGCTACTTATCCTCTGCGGGTTGGTTCACCACTTTGACGGGGGCGTCAGGCATCGCGTTCAGGAAAGTCTTTCCGTAGGGTTTTGTGACCACTCGGTTGTCTAACAAAACAACCATGCCGCTGTCTTTCTTCGTTCGGATTAGGCGGCCCACTCCTTGGCGAAGTTTTAACACCGCTTCTGGAACCGAATAATCAACAAACGAGTTGCCACCTTCTGCTTCGATTGCTTCGAGGCGTGATGCTACCAAAGGGTGGTCTGGAACAGCAAAGGGAAGTCGAGTGACGATGACATTGGAGAGCGCTTCTCCTGGAACGTCTACACCGGCCCAGAAGCTGTCGGTGCCGAACAATACGCTATTAATATCTTTGCGGAAAATTTCCACCATCTTGTGACGCGGTGTCCCATCGCCCTGGACTAACAGCCGCCAGTCGTTATCGAAAAAGAAGTCCTCCATAGCCTCCGCCACACTGCGCATCAGACGGTAACTGGTAAACAGGACGAAGGCTTTGCCTTCAGTGTATTTGAGCACACGGCCAATCCAGTGGATCAGTGCCTTCTCGTAATCGTTACTCGTGGGATCAGGCATCGATTTGATGACGTAGATCTTCATCTGCTCCTTGTAATTGAAAGGACTGCCTATTTTTACCGCCACTGAATTCTCCGCACCGATGCGTTTCCTGAAATAGGTTAGCTCATCATCTCCGGTGCCAAGCGTAGCGCTGGTCATGATGCATGTTCGATCTGGGCCGAACATCATTCGGCGAAGTCGATCCGCCACCCTAACAGGTGCGGCGTGGATGCTGAGGAGATCACCCTCACGACCACCTTTCTCCACCCAATACACGCTATCATCATCCTCTTGATCGAGAAAAATCCGGATGCCGGCGTGGATCTCGCGCATGCGCCGGGCACCATCCATGAGTTCACTGCGAGTTGTGGAATCTTTCTCCAAGGCATCGGCGCAATTTTCAACTTCGGTCCACAGTTGGCGAAGCGGCTCGGCTATGGTGTTTTCCACAAAGTCCGGATTGCGCACGCGACACTCCTTGCTGAATTTTCCGAAAGTCACCTGACTGGCGATGTTGTCATAAAATTCATCCGCAGCTTCAAGGGCGCGTTCAGCTGCTTTCATTGATCCTGCATGGCGCAGGGCACGTAGAAGTCCTTTACGGTTCTTCGGATTGTATAGCCGTTGAATGTCAAATTTCAGTCCAGCGTGGCTCTGCCGTAACCCTAACTGCACGGCAGCCACATGTTCCAAGGTATGAGCCTCATCGAAGATGACGAAATCATCCGGGAAAAGATAGCCGCAGTCGTCGTCAGCTAGTTCACCGAGCGCAAACAGTGAGAAGAACAAGGTGTGGTTCAGCACCACGATGTGGGCCTCTTCCATTTGCTTGCGAGCTTTCTGATAGAAACAATTCCCATTCCTTCCGCAGGTCCGCAATGTGCAGACGCTTCCCTCGCTACAGACTTGGCTCCATACTTTGGCAGAGGGTTGGAAATCCAAGTCGCTCTTTGTGCCATCGTTGGTTCCCTCCGCCCAGTCCCAGATCGCCTTGAGTTCTTCGCCCTCACTGGTGCTGAAGAGATCGCCTGTCTGGTCCATAGCGCGGCGTAGTCTCAATGGGCAGACGTAGTTGCCCCGACCTTTTAACAGAGCTGCTTTAAGCCCTCCGCCGAGAATCTTGTTAGCCAAGGGGATGTCTTTACTGATCAACTGCTCCTGCAAGTTGATCGTGTGCGTGGAAATGACCGCCTTACGACCACTCTCAAGAGCATATTTGGCAGCAGGAATGAGGTAGGCGAGAGACTTTCCCACACCTGTTCCAGCTTCGGCACACAGAACATGGCGATCTTCGAGCGCCTCGGCAACGTGCATCGCCATTGCTTGCTGCTCAGGACGAAACTCAAAATCAGGAGACGCCGATAGCCCGCCTGTCGTGGAAAACATCGTTTCCATTTCCTGCTTCAGCACACCGGGCACGGCTCCTTGTTCTGCAAATCCGATCATCGTCCGGCACTGTATTACGACATCATTTGAACATCTACAACTACCAAGCACCAATTCCATGACTTAACTGATTTTGATTCTTTCTGGACTACACCAGTGCACTCATTGAAGATGAAGCCGAGCTACAAAGAGCCCGTTTTCCATGAGCACAGATCAATCAACCACCTCCTCAGCATCCTCAGAGCAACTTCGCAGCGCTAACCGAGACTACCGACTTGAAGGTTTCGGCGAGTTGGAGGATCGTCTCCGGATCCTCATGGACATGCTTTCGGGTCTTTTGGGCAATGTTTCCCATCTTTCTGACAGCATTCCTTGGCGCGGCAAAGACATCAGGGACCGTGCCAAGGAGCCGGACGAGGCTGCTGTCACCGCGCAGCTTCAAGCGATCTGTTTTGAGATTCTCAACATGGTCGAGGAAAGAACATCTTTGAAAATTCGGAGTCGCCGACGCCGTGAACAAGGCCTTGATTCCGAGCAGGGAATGTTCGCTCAGGTTCTGAGCCGATTGAAAAAGCAGGGATTCACAGAGAATGAAGTATTGGAAATTCTCCCCACCGTGGCCGTGACTCCCGTCCTCACTGCTCACCCTACAGAGGCCAAGCGCCCTACCGTGCGTGAACGCCACCTGGCTCTTTACAAAGATCTCGTGAAATGGGACAGGAATATTGACGATCCGGAAACACTCGAAACCGTTTACGAGTCCATCAACGTGACTCTGGAAACTCTCTGGCACACAGGAGAGATCCACGCCTCGCGTCCAAGCCTTATCGGTGAACTTCGCAACATCATTTACTACCTGCGCGAAGTCTATCCTAACGTCATCGCCCGTCTCGACACCTCGCTGGAATCTGCTTGGAAATGCGCTGGCTGGGACGTGGAGAAACTTCGTAAATCCGGCGCCTACCCCAAACTCTGCTTCGGCACTTGGGTGGGGGGAGACCGCGATGGCCACCCGCTGGTCACCGCAGACGTCACCGAGGATACCTTGCGTCGACTGCACAAACACGCCCTGCACATCCACGAGCGTGAACTCCGCTCCGCCGCCAATGTGTTGACACTTTCACCGGAGGAATCCCACATTCCTACCGATCTAACGGACCGTATCAATGAGCTCACTGAGCAGTTGGGTGCTGATGGTAAACGCATTGCGGAATCAAACCCCCGTGAACCGTGGCGCTGTCTGACCTACCTCATGCGCGAGTTCATGATGAGTGAGGAAGGATATCATCAAGTGTCCGACTACGTGGCTGATCTTGATTTGTTAGATGCGGGTCTTCGGAAAATTGGAGCCGATCACACTGCGCGCAGTGTGATACATCCACTACGTCGCCTCGCCGAAATCTTCGGCTTCCATCTGGCCACTCTGGACATTCGTCAGAACTCCGCTTTCCACGATAACGCCGCCTCCCAGATGCTTACCATCGCCGGTGTCGAGGATGGCGAGAACTACGCAGATTGGCCGGAAGAAAAACGTATTTCTTATCTGATGGAAGAGCTGCAAAACGAGCGCCTCTTCCCACCGTGGAGAAGCAATTCCGAAAGTGAAGCCGGCAAGGTCATGGACTGCTTCGGTGTTCTCCGCAGACACGTCCGCGCTCATGGCAGCGTGTGTCTCGGCCCTTATGTGGTCAGCATGACTCGCCAAGTTTCAGACATGCTTCTTGTGCACCTTTTCGCCCGCGAGGGTTTGATGGCCGACTACAAAGATGGCTTCTGGGTCAGCCGCATGCCTGTCTGTCCACTTTTCGAAACAGGGGATGACCTCGACCGCGCCGGCAGCATGGTGAAATCATATCTCTCCCTGCCAGCAGGAAAACACTATCTGCGTAAAGTCCCCAGCGGCCTTGACTGCATGCCTGTGATGGTAGGCTATAGTGACTCTAACAAGGATAGTGGTTTGCTTTCCGGTCAGTGGTCACTGCAAAAGGCGCAAACAGAAATCACCAACGCTTGTTACGCGGCTGGTGCCAACTGTGAGTTTTTCCACGGTCGTGGCGGCACCATCAGTCGTGGTGCTGGTCCAGTTCAGTGGTTCCTTCGCTCTCTACCAGCTGGTAGTCTGAGTGGTGCCATGCGCGTCACCGAACAGGGAGAAGTGATTCCGCGAAAGTATGCACACCATGCGAATGCAGCGTATAATTTGGAGCTGCTTTTGGCAGGTGTGACCGGTGTCAGTATTTCTAACACTAAATTGAAAACCAAAGACGGAGCGGCGGCTGACCTTGGCGGAGAACACTACCAAGAAATCATGGAGTGGCTTTCCACGGAAAGTCGTGCTTATTACCGGACGCTGTTAGAAGATCCAGGTTTCATTCCATTCTTCCGAACAGCAACACCCATCGATGCCTTGGAGCATGGTTGCTTCGGGTCTCGTCCGTCACGCCGCACCGGCACTGCCTCGCTCGATGATCTTCGCGCCATCCCATGGGTATTTAGCTGGACTCAAGCACGTTACTACATGCCGGGCTGGTTTGGTGTCGGAACGGCATTGGAGAAACTGAAGTCGGAAAAACCTGAAGACTTTACGGCACTCTCCGACTTGATTCACAAGGAGCCATTCCTTCGCTATCTTCTTACCAACGTAGAAACAAACTTGGTAAGCGCGGATCTCGATCTGATGACGGCCTATTCCAAATTGGTGCCGGATGAGGAGCTTCGTGATCGCTTGCACGGAATGATCGTAGCCGAATTCAAACGCACGGAGGAAATGATCAATTGCATTTTCGGATCCTCCTTCGCCGAACGCCGACCACGTATGCTGCGGACTCTTGAAATGCGAGATCTGCCTCTCCGCCTTCTTCACGAGCAGCAGGTCAGTCTTTTGGCAGATTGGCGGGCTGCGCAGGAAAAAGGAGATTCAGCACTGCAGGCCACTTTGTTGAATGCCTTGCAGTACTCGGTGAATGCGATCGCCAGTGGCCTGCGCACCACAGGTTAGGTGTTATCCGAAAAATACTTCCCTGTGGTAGGGGTTAGCTAAATGCGCCAGACTTTCGAAAGGGTGTCTGGGCGCGCGATCCTATTTGGGTAGTGCGCTGATAAATTGAATGAATATTCGTCGCCAACCGTCGAATAGGTTGTAGAGTACATACCAAACTCCATTTATCATGAAAAAATACACCTCCATCATCGCCGCGTCATCAGTGTCGCTGTTGTTTTCAGCTTGCGATAAACCAAGCACCACGGCGAACGAGCAAAAGGACACTTCTCAGCAGGATTCCCGCTCCGAGGTTGCTGACACTTCTGAACAGGACAAACTGATCGCGGATCAGGCATCTCGCATCAGGGAGCTTGAGGAAAAACAACGCCAGTTCCAAGAAGCTAGAATTAAAGAACTCGAAGCCAAGGAGCGCGAATTACTTGATCAAATCGCCGAGCAAAAACGGCTCGATGAACTGGCCGCCGCAGAAGCAGCCGAGGCACCACCTGTCAAAGCCGTCGAGATCGAAGAAGACCCGGTTGTGCCACCAGTCGTTGTCGATGGAGGAGCACCAGTTGTTGAAGAGTTCCCCGAGTATTTTCCTGATCAGGAAGAATACTTTCCAGAATACCAGCCGCCACTGGCAGAGCAGATCGATTACAATGCCTACGTTGCTTATGATTGGTATCAGGAAGACGTTGCCCGTGAGCGAGCATATGCTGAGGAGGAGGCTCGCTGTGAGGCCAATAGTCGTGCTATTTTCCTGACCATTCTGAGGGCTCGCTTGGCCTATGAAAGGCATAGCCGGATCGATCATGCACACCGTCATGGCGACTGGCATCGTCGCCAGGCACAGCTAGAGCGTGAATGGCGAGCCGCCAGAGAACGAGAGAGAGAAATAGCGGCTCTACGCGATCGATACAGACGCCTGCATGCCAGCCGCGAACGTGCGCGCCTAGAGCGTGAGCGCAAGTTGCGTGAAGCCCGCCAACGCCAGGGATGGCAGCAGCTTGAAGAAGCCCGCCGCAGACAGGCAGTGTCTAATCAGAGCGAAGTGCAGCAGCGCTGGCTCCGTGAAAAGAAACTCCGTGAAGAACGGGCCAGAGCCTACAGAGCTAGATCCGGGAAAAATACGGCATCCAATGATCGGGGCCGTGACTCAAGGGGAAGCTCAGATCGTGACCGTGATCAAGCAGGGCGCGATGGCAGGGATCGGCGTGCAGATTCTGGTCGTAGTTCCGAGGCTGAACGCATCCGCGAGGATTTGGAAAAACGCCGCAAGGAATTGGAGCGTTTGGTCGCAGAGCGGAAGGAGCGCGAGGCCGCTACCGAGCGTGGTCGTGACGCGAACAGTCGTGACAGAGGTGATCGAAATGACCGTGGCGACAGGAAACCTGGCTCCAAAGACATGACCAAAGATGACGCCCGAGGCAAATACTCGGAAGCTCTGCGAGCACGACAGGAAGAGCAAAAAAAAGCTGAAGCCGCCAAACGTGCGCGCGAACTCGCTGAACGCGAGAAAGCTTCCCGCGAGAGATCCGAAGCCGAGCGTAGAAAAGAGGCCATGGAGCGTGGCCGCAGAGAAAGGACTGACCGCAAACCGGACACCAAACCCGAAACTAAGGAAAGTGCCAAGGAGGCAGAACGCCGCAAGTTTATCGAGGACCTACGGGCCAAACAAGAAGAGCGCAAGAAGGCAGAAGAAGCGAAACGAGCCAGAGAACAAGCAGAGCGTAACAAAGCCACTGAAGAGCGTGCTCGTCGTGAAAAAGAAGAAACCGCCCGTAGACATCAGCCGGCCAAACCTCGTGGGAACGAGGACATGGACAAACGACGTAAGGATCAGGAAAGAGCCAAGGAGGCCAGTGAGCGAGCAGCTAGAGAGCGCCGTGAAAAAGAAATGAACGAGCGTGCCAAGGAAGCGAAAGAGCGTGCCGAACGAGCAGCCCGTGAAAAGGCAGTCCAGGAACGAGCCGCACGTGAACGCGCTGAGAAAGAGCGTCGAGCTAAGGAGATGGCAGAAAAAGCCAAAGCAGCTCGCGAACGTGCCGAACGGGAAAAAGCAGCCCGCGAACGTGCGGAGCGAGAAAAAGCAGCCAGAGAACGGGCCATCCGTGAAAAGGCAGAACGAGAGAGAGCTGAGCAAGCTCGTCGCCGTGCCAATGAGGAGCGTGAAAGACAGGAACGTGCCCG
This sequence comes from Oceaniferula spumae, assembly GCF_042849255.1. Lineage (GTDB taxonomy): Bacteria > Verrucomicrobiota > Verrucomicrobiia > Verrucomicrobiales > Akkermansiaceae > Oceaniferula > Oceaniferula spumae. Next base: position 2,072,053 of record NZ_AP026866.1, on the reverse strand, counting down.
TGAACAACAAGAACGTCAGAAAAGAGCTGCCGAGGAAGCCAGTCGCAAGAGAGCAGCCGAAGAGTCCAAGCAGCGGGAAGACAGAGAACGCGAGACCAAAGAGCGCAGACGAAAAGGACGCTAGCAAATTCATGGCTCCCCACACGAATGGGGAGGCCATTTTCTCGGCTCGGAATTCCCTTTGACCGATACTAGTTCGCGGTTCATATTGGTAAAGGGATGAATCACACACCTCACTTTACTCGAAACTGGATTAAAGCTGCGTATCTCACGGGAGTTGTTGCGTTGGCGTTGTTAAGTTCGGTTCACGCATGGGAACCAGGCACGGATGACGCTTCGGCGCTCGATGGGTTTATCGTAGACACCAATAACCGCCGCGATGTCTTGGCTTTCTATAACTGTGTTTACCCAGCCTCGGAGAACTACGCTGCTAATATTGCATGGACGGGGAATTACGCCTCGTGCAACGCAGGAACCACCTCACCAACATTCAAAGATGACACCCTGCGGCGGGTGAACCTTTATCGTGCCTTGGTGGGTCTCCCGGCAGATATTTCGTTTGATGCAACTAAGTCAGCCCACGCTCAAGAAGCTGCGCTGATGATGTCGGCTCAGAGGGCTCTTAGTCATAATCCTGGCACATCGTGGGCTTGTTACACAGTGAATGGAAGAAACGCTGCTGCGGCATCAAACTTGGCTTTAGGCAGTTATGGACCTTTTTCTATTGATCGATATATGTTCGATGATGGAGATAATAATATCATCGTTGGGCACCGTCGTTGGATTCTCTATTCGCGTGCCCAGGAAATGGGAACAGGCGATGTTCCCGGCGATGCCAGTCGTCTACCTGCGAATAGTTTGTGGGTGATTGGAAATTTTAAACCCGCACCGACGCCAACCTTCGTGGCATGGCCGAATGCTGGCTACTCGCCTGTAAGTTTGAGACCAGACAGGTGGTCGCTGTCTTATCCCGGAGCAAGTTTTTCCAGCGCTTCTGTAACGATGAGCCAGAATGGTTCAAATGTCCCACTGAGCATCGTTTCCAGATCTGCTTCCGGAGTAGGGGATAACACCATTGTTTGGGAACCAGTTGGGATACCTGACGATGTGATTGCAGATACTCCATACACCGTGACGGTATCAGGTATCGGAGGTGGCGGCCCATCCACCTACAGCTACACCGTCAATTTGTTTAACCCGAACATCGTGTCTGAACAGGTTGCTATCACTGGGACAATGACACCTCCGACTTCAGGGCAGACTTTTACTTTCAATAGTCTGGAACAAGCTGATTCATATGAACTTCAGGTGTCAACGGCCAGCGCCGCAGCGTGGACAGAGAGCGCCGAGGATAGTCCTACGCCTCAGATCATTGATCAGACTTCACCTGGCTATGATTTAAGATCCAACAGTTTTGCTCGCACTGGCTCGAAGTCGTTTCATCTAACACATCCGAGCGGAGTTTTCTCGGACCAGGCCTTTATTGTTACCCGCGACATTTTACCTACATCAAGCAGCCAACTGAAATTTTATGATCGTGGCAGATTCGCTACCACTACGACTACTCTGGAAGCAGAGGTGTCCACCGACGGAGGAGGAACGTGGACTAACGTTTGGAGTCGAAATGGAGCGGGATTGAGTAGTGGCAACTGGGATCCGACATGGATCAGCCGGAGTATCAATCTCTCCGCCTATGAAGGTGAAATCATTCGCATTCGTTTCATTATGAAAGGTAATGGCAGTAGTATCACTCAAGGATCGGGCAGTAGTCATGGGTTTTTTATTGATGATATCACGGTCACTAATTCGACGTATCTCGCAGGTATTACCACCACCGAGCTTGCAGGGACGGCTACTTCTTTTGAATTAAACTCCACCACAGCAGGGTCAACTTTAGTGGAAGGCTCCACTTATTTGATGCGTGTGAGGGCAAACATTGGCTGTCGCTGGTTTGACTATGGCCCCACGAAATCCGTCACCGCACAGGCCCCCACCGGCTACGATGCATGGGTCATCGACGAATATCCGCAGGTCACCGGTGGCTTTTCCGGCGATCACGATGGTGACGGAATTTCCAATGGAGTGGAATATGCCTTTGGTTTTGTTCCCACTTCCTCAACACCGAGCACTTCGATTCCCCAACCAATCGTCACCGCGAGTAGCGTGTCTTTCGGCTATAGTGAGCCGAGCGGTATCACTGGAATCACTTATGGTGCGGAATGGTCTACTGATATGGTCGACTGGGATCCTATCACTGATACCGGAAGTGGCGGAAATCATCAATTCACCGTGTCTCGTGGAGTGAATACCCACATCTTTATCCGCCACAAAATCACTAAAAACCCGTAGACTAAACAACCCACTTAGGGGCTGTTTAAGAGAGTTCTGTTAGTGACTCCACCTGCCAGTTGGCATTGCTGAAATCCAGTACACTTGTTAGTCTGTTTGGCACCGCTAGGACACTCATACCTGCTTCATGGGCAGAGAGCATGCCGTTCATCGAGTCTTCGATGACAATGCAGTCTTTAGGCTCAACCTTCAATCGAAGGGCGGCTTCAAGATAGAGGTCTGGTGCGGGTTTGATCCTTGGGGCGTCGCCGCGGCAGACAGTTGTCTCAAAGTGTTTTGTGAGATTGAGTTTGTCGATCCATCCATCCACCCAATGATGTGATGAGCTGGAGACAACAGCTGTGGAAATATCATCATTTTTCGAGAGTGATTCGATGAATGCTTCGACGCCTGGCATGGCCGGGCAGCCTTCGAGATCGCGTAGTATTTCCACTTGGCGTGCTGAGTTTTCCTGCTTCCAGTCGAACGTTCTACCACTGAGGTCTTCCAGATATTTTTCTGGTGACCAAGTATCAAAGTCACTGCCGATGCATTTGACGTAGATATCCGGTGCCAGATCGAATCCCTCACGGGCGAAGAGTTTTTTCCACGATTGATAAATCGGCCACTCGGAGTCGAGGATTACTCCATCGAAATCGAAGAGTACGGCTTTGGCTTTAGTGAGTGCTTGTTGGAAATCTGGATTCATGGATTGGTGGATATGGTGAGTGAAATTGAATGGGATTCTCCCGGGGGAATGGTGATGCTGTGGTCGCGTACGTTGCCTGCTTCTACGCAGACAAAGTCATGGATTTCATCATTGGCCAAGTCGTCCATGGAACTCCCTTTTTCGATGCCGGGGTTCCAAGTGATGGTATTTTTACTATTGGTTTTGGTGAGGTGAACACGTTGTTGTGTCACCAGATCTTCAATGATGACGTCCTCGGAAGTCGTGTAAATTTGGTCGATCTCGTCAGGAAAGCGGAGGGGGCCGTTCTGTGTACCGATGCTTTCTGTTCCTACGGTGTCAATATAGCTGCAGCCGTCAAGACCGAGGACATGGGTCTTTCTGCTGTCGGTAACTGTGAAGTAGCTGTGTAGCGCCTCGCTGAAGCTTAGGTCGCTTTCCCCATCATTAGTCGTGGTCAATGTGAGTTGCAGCGTTTTCCCAATCACAAACTCCATACGTGCGGATAGTCCCGTGTCATTCTTGGCTGGCAGTGAAAATGTTAGGCTGGTTCTGTTGGACTCACACACCACATTCTCCAGTCTCCAAAACGATATCCTCGCGTATCCATGGGATGGTGATTTTTCTGGATGAGCGGAGAACCATGGCCAGCAGATGGGGATGCCTCCTCTGATTGCCTTGCCCTCTCGGAAAACCGCAGCACTGCTGGTGTAGATGAGCGGTTTCCCGTCAGTCTGACAATAATCGATCAAGTGCGCCCCGTGGAGTGCAATACTTGCCTTTGCATGGGCATTTTGAATCCGCACCACCGGATACCCAGTGGCCAGTTCCTCGAACCAAACTTCGTTTTGGCACTCGAATTCTTCTGCCAGCTGATTGATCGTCTGCACGGGACCCAGAAGTAGGGGAGAACGGGCAAGTGGCAAGAAAAAGGTGGGCGGCGCTTGGCAAGAATCGTAATTATTGCTGGTATTAGCGTGATGCTGAATCCCGAAGAGCTATTGCCTAAGCCGCGATCAATTTACCGGCTCGTCGCTTTGTTAGGTTGTGTGCTTATCTGTACAAGTTGCGGAACTTCGTTGAGTTTGAAACATCAAGGTGAAAGACATTCTTACCAGGTGACCAAGGACGTCATCTACACCCCAGCCGATTGGCCAGAGAAGCTGCCTGCGAACATTTACAAACCGAAGGCGGACAAACCAACACCGGCAATTTTGTTAGTCCATGGCGGAAGTTGGGCGCTCGGCGATGATCGCTACCAGATGAGTGCGATTGCCAGAAGGTTGGCTCGCAGAGGTTATTTGGTGATGAATGTAACCTATCGCATGATTCCTGAATGGTTTTTCCCAGAGCCAGCCGATGATTTACGTCAAGCATTGGTCTGGTTGCAGGATCACGCAGAGGAACTAAATGTCGACCTCCAGCGAGTGGGGCTATTCGGCTACTCCGCCGGAGGTCAATTGGCGGAAATCGTAGGCATGCAGGACTCTTCGACTGGTATGAAAGTGGGAGCTATCGTGGCAGGAGCTACCCCGCACGATATGTCACTGTTAGCCGATGAAGATGTGGTGAAGGTTTACCTTCGCGGTGAAATCCATGATTATCCTGACGACTACCGAGCCGCATCCCCACTTTACAACGTCCGGAAAAATGGTCCTCCAATGTTTCTTTATCACGGTGCCAGTGATGGCATCGTGATACCGCTACACACAATCCGCATGGCGAAGGAGTTAGCGAAAAATGGAATCCGTCATGAAGTCTACTGGGTCAAGGGCAGGGGGCACGTCACTACCTTCCTTTTCCAAAGTCAGGCAGTGGGCAAGGCGATCGATTTCCTCGACCGCGAGTTGGCTCCTCGATGAATGTTACTTCCTTTTATTGACGAACACGCGGGCACCGGGAGCATCGCTGATATATGCCCATGACCACTGAAGCAACACGCCTACCTTGGAACGGAAGTCCACAAGGAACATGATGTGGATGAATAGCCATGCCAGCCAGGCAATGAAACCGGTGAGCTTCATCTTGCCAAATTCAACCACGGCCTGAGAGCGTCCGATAATGGCCATCGACCCCTTGTCGAGGTATTTGAAGCCTTGGCGATCACTGCTGTTGCCAGTTTTCTTTTCCTTGAGAAGAAGCTTGGCGATGTGCCTACCCATCTGGCTCGCAGCAGGAGCTACGCCCGGAACGGGTTTGTCGGCAATGTCTTTCATGAACACCAAGTCACCGGCAACGAAAATGTTAGGGTGGCCAGTCAGTGACAGATCTGCTTCAGGGGTAACCTTACCGGCGCGGTTGCGCTCGCATGGCAAGTGCGCCGTGATGCCCTCGGCTTCAATGCCGGCAGCCCAGAGAATGGCACCGCATTTTATTTCCTCGTCTTTCGTAATCACCGTGTGCGGTTGGATGTCGGTGACCATCGTGCTGGTGCGCACATCGACACCGATCTTTTCCAAGCGTTTTTGAGCATATGCGGAATTAGATTCGATGTAAGGAGGTAAAATCCGTGGACCAGCTTCCACCAAGATGACCTTGAGGCTATGGACGTCGAGTCGGCGGAAATTCCTCCGCATTGAGCGCTTGATTAGCTCCACAAATGCTCCGGAGAGTTCAACTCCTGTGGGGCCGCCGCCTACGATGACGATGGTCATCAGACGTTTCCGTTCGGCAGGATCGTCCGTGCGCTCAGCGGCTTCGAGGTTTTCGAGCACTTTTTTTCGCACTGAGTAGGCATCGGATAGAGATTTCAATCCAATAGTGTGCTGCTCCCAGTGGTTGTTTCCAAAGTATCCGGTCTTGGCTCCTGCCGCGACGACTAGGGTATCGTACCGATATTCCTGGCCCGATGTGCCGCTGACCTTTTTGGCATCGATGTCGATGCCACAGATATCATCCATGAAAACGGTGACGTTTTTGGATTTCTCTAGGATGCCTCGTAGAGAACGCGCGATGTCCGGTGCTGCCAAGGTCGCGGTGGCAACTTGGTAGAGTAAAGGTTGGAATAGGTGATGGTTGGTCCGGTCCAGCAAGGTAACTTCGAAGCCGTCCTTGTTGGCCAGATTGCGGGCGCACTCCAGCCCGGCAAAGCCTCCACCGATGATCACGACCTTAGTCACGCCTGTGTTCTTCTCGCTCATGGGAGTCGGCTTAATACAGTTCCTCTCATTGTGCAATAGGCACATGGTTCATCACGCAATGATCTTTGTCACCATAGGATGTGAGCAGGTGTAATGGGAAGAGGAGTATGACTGGAAGCACTCATAGCCGCGATTAGTGCGGCTGCTTGAGAATGATTCGGCCGAAACGTGGAGACGAGGGTGAAATGGGAGTCTTGTCGCGCACAGTGAAACGGGTAGCGGAGTTCTCAATCACTTCGTAAGTGCTATTGGCCTCAGGTGTAGGGTTCGTCGGTGCCCAAGTGTTGAGATCACTACTGAACTGGGCTACAAACCAGACACCGTCCACAGTGGCCGTCTTGTCCAAACTGATCTGCAGATAATCTTGGTCTCCGTCCTCGACGATGTTGACGCCGTTGTTTTTTGAGACACCGAAAACAGGATCGGTATTGGCGACATTGGGATTGGTGCCCATTGCCATTTCCGCGAGGTTGGTCATTCCATCGCCATCAGGATCCTCGTCTGCGGCAGCATCTCCGCTGGCAAACTGGGAAGGAGTGAACCACGTCTTGGCCCAAATGTCATACGGGGAATCACCTCCGATGATAGGGACAATAGGACGACTGGAACTACCATCGTAGGAGAAGAAATTTCCTCCCACCCAAATGATACCACCCTCACCTTGGGCCAGTTCGTAGACCGTTCCTCCAGGGCCGGATCCTTGGTCAAATGAGGTGTCGAGTGAGCCCGTGGTAGTCATTCTTTCAAGGTTCATCGCAGAGATGATTTGGGATCCTCCGGCCATCGTTTTGCCATTAGCTTGATTCAATAAAATACGAACAGTGCTAGTAAACCCGGGAGCTGTAAATGTGGTATCCAAAGCACCGTTTGTACCGACTCTGCAACAGCGTTCAGCAGTTGCTCCATCATATGTGGTGAAAAATCCGCCGATGATATATTTACCATCGGCCTGACGCACAACCGTGTAAACCCCACCATTACTGCCGCTGCCAACTTGAAATGAAGTGTCTCGGCTGCCGTCATTGTTCAGGCGTATTATATCTCGGTGAGTTCCGTCTCCTGTATTGGGAATACTGAAATTGCCTCCGAGTGTGATCTTTCCGTCAGTCTCAGCAATCAGGTCACGAATACTGGCTCCTGAATTCAACGGTGAAGCAAGAGCGCCTGCAGTCGACCCATTGGCATTGAGTCTCACCACGCCATTGGCTGAGGATGAATTGAAGTTGCTGAAATCACCACCAACCAGAATCCGACCGTCAGTTTCGATGGCGAGACAGCGAACCAGATCATCAGCTCCTGTGCCCGTGTTGCCGAGGAAAGTTTCATCCATGCTGCCATCCGAATTCAGCCGGACCAGACGGCCACATGCGGATCCGTTGTAGTTGGTAAATTCTCCACCGATAATGTATTTTCCATCACTTTGCACGGCGATACATAGAACATCGCCATTAAAGCCGCTGCCTGAAACAAAGTCCTCATCCACTGAGCCGTCAGCATTCAGTCGCATGATGTTGCTGATGTTAGGGTAATTGGAAACGTTATAAATATTGCCACCCACCATTACCTGACCGTTGTCGAGGGGAGCGATGGCTTCCACCGTGACATTGAAAAACGGAGGCGTGAATGATGTAACCCGTTGCCCGGCATCAAGGATGCTGACAGTGGCCACATCTAGGCCAGCATCAATCACTGCTCCACTCGGGTTGCTCAGCGTAAGGGTGAAATCTTCAACACCTTCGGCGATGACATCCGGGCACAGAGAAACCAGAATGGTTTTGTCCTCCAAGTCACCATCTTCCCAGGTGAGGGTGCCAGACACGGCAAAATAATCGCTGCCGGCCGTGGCGCTGCCACTACCTGTCGCGTAGTCCACGCTCACCGCTCCGGTACTACTGAAACGTCGTTGCACGGTGATCTTCGCAACCCCGCTTTGCTCATCGACGGCGATGTTATCGGACGCGAGAGAAATTCGGGGGTCAAATACGACCTGCACTTTGATCCATTCGTTAGGGGTAGTGCCTCCTTTTTCCAAGCAGTTGAAGCGCACGCCGGCATTACTATCGTAGTAGGTTTCACCCACTGGCAGTCCCGCATCTCTCCGGTCCGCGGTCTCAGAGGATTCTGACTCAGGGGTCATGTCGATGAGGGAAGTCTCGCGACCACTGGCCATGTTTTCACCAACAACGTATGCTGCACTATCAAGGTTGTTAGATGATGTCTGATAGTTCTGACGATAGCCAATCCAGAAATAGTCGTCCCCGGACATGGGCACTCTAACAGCTAGTGTCGGGTTGCTGATAGCAGAGACGTGGTCAAACCGGTAGATGGTGAATGTCTGCGACTCGGTGGCTTCGGTGACTTTCGAGTCGGGCAGCCAATCCATGTAATTTTTGGCCAAATGCGAGAAGTGTGCGTCGGGCGAGCTACCGCCGCCCATTTCATCAAATATGTCACCATACTCCAGACTGCCGGGCGTTTGGTAGGTGCCGCCGAGCTCCATTTCAGGGTGATGGTAGTTGGCATGGCTGAGTCCGTAGTTATGACCAAATTCGTGAACGATAATCCCCACACTGTTGAAGCCGTTTACCCAATGGTTGGAACCGCCAACGGATGCACGTCCGCCATATGTAATCTGCGAGTTGGTAACTTGACCAAGATTCGGAAAATACACGGCGATGACATCATAGTTTCCGATGGTGTAATCTGCGGAGGCTAGAGCACGTGCGTCGTTTTGGATGCCGTTGTTGTCTCCATTCACCGCATAAGTCGCACCCGAGCTGGGCATTCTGTATACATCGTCGGAGACTGTGAAAGTGATGCCTGCGTTACCGTAGGAATAATTGTGCAGGTGACCGTCAACAGTCGTCAGAGTGTCTTCCAGATCCGTTTTCGAAATAGGCTCTCCAGGAAAATCGGAAAAATCAACCCGGATGAAGAGCACATTGATTTCGTTGACCATGTAGGGTGTGTCTAGGACTTCACCTCCACCGCTGTCCCCACCTGTATCACCGGCGATCCATTCGTAAGGATGACGAACGGTTGCACGGCGTCGGATTACAGCCTCTTCTTTGGCCTCCGCCAGAGTTTGCTCGATGACTTCGAGGTCAGTGGCGGAGCTGAAGGTATGAACTTGCCCTGCGACGAGAGCGGAAACAGATCCCTCGGCGTCGCTGTGTTTGGTGCCGGCGGCGAACAATTCTCCCGCAGCTGCCTGATCGGATTTGGAAAGAAGCGTGGTGGCCCGGTCTGAGATCACTGCGTGACCAGCCAGACGGATGCCGCTCACTGGGTAAGCATTGAGCACCGGCATCTCTTGCCCGCTTTCAGTGTAGGCCTGTAAAACTTCTCCACGAATCTCGATGGTGTTCTTGTGCTGACAAACGCGATGCTGATGTGATTCTTGAGTAGCGTGAGTTCTGCATTCGGCATGCGAGCAACCAAGCATGGAGGTCTCCCAAATCAGGTCGATATTGGCCAGTCCACTGAGCGGAGCTGGGAAATAAGGCTTCAGCTCATTGGGCAAAGCAGCAAAATCACTCAGGCTGGGAGCCTCGGCCAGAGCCTTGCTAGGATTGCTCTTCATCAGTTGGATAAATCTCGTCCGGTGACGTTCGGCAGTGGCGATGATGGTCTCGCGCACAGAGGGCTGAGATGAAGTCCTGCTCCATGCCGCAGTGAAGTCGGTGACCGAAGCTTGCTCTGAGATACGAGAGGTTTTCTCTTTCTCCGGTGCCGAAGCGACGGATTTTGAGCGATGGCTGATGATGAGTAGTGCGGCTGCTATGACGGCAATAATGACAACGAGTATGTGAAAACGCTTATTCATGGTGTGGGCAGTGTGTTGATGGTCTCGTAGTGAACTTTGAAGGGTTTGTCGATAATTGACAATTCTTTACTAAACAGTCAGCTCTTCTCTCGTGCTGACAACACGAAAGATCGATGTATTTCACACTTTTCGCCACAAGCTGATCACCCCAGAGTGCCGCCGTGTCCGCAACGCCATCCATTACTTATCCCGACCTGCCCGTGGCTTCTCGCCGCGAGGAGATCATGGCTGCCATGCGGAAACATCAGGTCGTCATCGTGGTTGGCGAGACCGGAAGTGGTAAAACCACCCAGCTGCCGAAGATGGCCTATGAACTGGCAGTGGAGGAGGGGAAAACTGGCAGAGTTGGTTGTACCCAGCCACGCCGACTGGCCGCCGCCACCGTCGCCCGACGTGTTGCAGAGGAAATGGGCACCGGCTTAGGTGATCGAGTGGGCTACCAAGTCCGCTTCGTGGAGAAAGTGCAGGATGAAACCTCGATCAAGTTCATGACCGATGGTATCCTGCTAGCCGAAACCCAGCGTGACAGGGAACTCCGTCAATACGACACCTTGATCATCGATGAAGCGCACGAGCGCAGTCTGAACATCGATTTTGTGTTAGGGTATCTGAAAAACCTGATCAAGCGCCGCAAGGACCTGCGCATCGTGGTGAGCTCGGCGACCATGGATTCGGGGAAATTTGCAGAGTATTTTGGTGGTGCCCCAATCGTTAACGTTGAGGGGCGAACATATCCGGTGGAGGATTACTACCTGCCGGCACGAAGTGACGGTGAGGACCTTTCCAGACATGTTTCGCGTGCCGTTGAGTGGGTCACGGATATGGATCCCACAGGAGATGTGTTGATCTTCTTACCAGGCGAACGCGAGATCCGTGAGTGCGCCGATACGTTGGAGGGAAATAATTTTCCACGCACGGAAATCCTGCCCCTTTTCGCCCGGCTCGGACTGGATGAGCAAGAGCGAGTCTTTAATACCGGTGGTTCTAACAGGCGTGTTGTCTTGGCAACGAACGTCGCCGAGACATCAGTCACTATTCCGGGCATCGTCTATGTCATCGACAGTGGCTTGGCACGGGTCAGCCGCTGGAATCCGGCGCGTCAGATTCAGCGACTACAGATCGAGCAAATCAGCCAGGCCAGTGCTCGGCAACGTCGTGGCCGATGTGGTCGAGTGCAGGAAGGTATCTGCATCCGACTCTACGATGAGGAAATCCACGATGCCGCGGATGAATACACAGATCCGGAAATACGCCGCAGTTCATTAGCAGGTGTGATCCTGCGCATGAAGTCACTGAAGCTCCCTGACGTGCGCGAGTTTCCTTTCCTCAGCCCTCCTTCCGCCAAGGCGATTAGCGAGGGGCACCGAACTTTGGAAGAGGTGGGTGCGATGGAAAAAGACGGAGCTTTGACGCGCATCGGTCATCAGCTCGCGCGACTACCGCTCGATCCGCGGCTTGGCAGAATGTTGATCGAAGCCGAACAACGCAATGTTCTGGACGCTGTGCTGGTTATGGTCGGTGGCATGAGCGTGATGGACGTGCGCGAGCGGCCGCCAGAAAAACAAGCCGAGGCCGACAAGGCGCACACCAAGTTTAACGATGAGGAATCGGATTTCCTAACACTTCTTCACATCTGGTCGGCAGTGAATGATTTTCGAGATAAGCGGCGTTTCAAGCGCAACCAGCTGCGCAAGTATTGCAAACAGAACTACATCAGTTTCCGACGGGTGATGGAGTGGGATCAGGTGGTCAATGAACTTGGCCGACTGGTGCAGAATACCCTGAAGGTAAAAACCAAAGCACTCTCAGCCGAACGCAGCCAATGGGGTGATGAGGCTGAGATGCACAAGTCCCTGTTAGCAGGAATCCCCAAGCAGTTCGGCTTCTGGGACAAGGAGAAACGCATTTACCGAGGCACCGGAGGATGCGAGTTTGCCGTGTTCCCCGGCTCGGGCCTCTTCGGCAAAAAGCGCCACGAGTGGTTGATTGCTTACGAGCTGGTCGAGACCAGCCGTGTATTCGCACGTAAGGTTGCCCAGCTCGATGTCCGCTGGGTGGAGGAGGTCGTGCCACACCTCTGCCGTCACCGGTATCACTCACCTTACTGGGATGAAAAACAGGGTGCAGTGTATGGAAAAGAAACCGTGCTCTGCGGTGGGCTGACTCTGGTCGACGGACGCAACGTGTTCTACGGCAGAGTGAATCCGAGAGAGGCGCACGAGGTCTTTATTCGCGAGGCTGTGTTAGGTTCAGGTCTGCGCACGCGTGGCAAGTTCATGGATCGGATGGACGAGGTGAAAGCTGAAGTCGAGGACGCCGAGCACAAATTGCGTCGAAGCGGTGGGCTCTGGTCTGAGGAAGCGGTCTATGATTTTTTCTTAGAGCGTATCCCCTCTAACATATGCACCGCCAAAGCCTTTCAAAAGTGGCGAACCACTGGCGACAATGAAACGCAGCTAATGCTGACCGTTGAGGACTGTGTCTGGGGTGAAATCGAAGACCTCAATGACTTCCCTGACCTCGTTTGGCATGGGGAGACCGGTTATCATGTCAGCTACAACGACACCCCAGGTGAACGCGAAGACGGTCTGGTTTTTGAACTGAGTCTTGGTGATGTGGCGGAGTTTCCTGATTTTCTAACGTCATGGGTTGTGCCCGGGTTGTTGGAGGAACGAGTTTATCTGCTGATAAGATCATTACCCAAAAGCCAACGCCAAGCCTGCTCTCCGGCGCGCGATGTCACAACGGCTTTTCTTGAGGAATGGAAGGGGTGGGTGCCAGCACGCGATCTACTCACTGAGCTGTCGTCATTTCTCAGCAAGCGAACTGGACACATCATCGATGTTGGCATGTTTGACGAGTCACGCCTACCCGATGGCTATCGCGGTAAAATCCGCATTTGGAGTGACGAGGACGAAGAACTGGCATTTGGCACAGACATTGATGAGCTTCGCCAAAAACTAACAGGTCTGATGAGAGATCGTCTGGAGATCCATGTGAACGAGGAGTGGGAAATGACTGGAGGCGAGGGCTGGGACTTCGGAACAATTCCCACGGTAGCAGATGACGGTGTATTTCCTGCTTTGGTCGACGAGGGCAAAACAGTCGGCATGCGAGCCTATCTGAACAAAACCGAAGCCGCCGAAAGCCATCGTGCCGGTGCCGTCAGATTATTCCAGATCGAACAGGCCACCCAGGTAGACTACGTGCGCCGTAAGTTACCTCTGGGCATGATGGGCAAGGTCATGTTACCCGCCATGGACTCAGGCAATGGTGAGCTAGTGGTCGATTTACTTCGTGTCGCGTGCGAAGGTGCCATGGGGTCTCCCTTGCCGCGCGATGCCGAAGAGTTTTCTCGCGCTGCCTCGCGAGGGAAAGGTGAACTTTTTAACTGTGCAGCCAAGGTCTGTGAGGGCTTCGAGTCGATGTTAACCTCCTACCGCATTGTGTCCGACTGGATTCAAGACAACGGCTCCGACCGCCATCTGAGCGTGGTGGCTGCGGATTTGACGGAGGAAATTGAATGGCTGTTAGGTTCTGGCTTTGCATGGCGCGCAGGCTACTCGCGGCTCGTCGAATACGGGCGATATTTTCAAGCGATGGAGGAGCGTTTGAAGCGACTCGAAAGCTTGCCGCTGGTCAAAGACGATGAAAAACGTCACCGTGTCTGCCGCCTGTGGGATGCGTGGTTTGTCATTTGGAGAAAAGATCCTGATAATGTCTCACTCTGGCCAGTTGGGTGGCTCCTCATGGAATGGCGTGTCGCCGAGTTCTCTCCCAGTCAGCCAAGACGCAACAAAGTCTCGGAAAAGATGATTGAGAGAGAGTTGCAGGCTCTGGACATTGGCGCGTATTGATGCAAGGTTCTTACATGCGCTATGTATGTCTTCTGATGGCCTTGGTGTTCACCGCTTTCACCTTGGTGCAATTCAATGATCTCGATCAATATCACACGGAAAAATGGTATTTGTGGGTGGCCGCTTACGGACTGTGTGCCTTGATTTCACTGATCAGTTTTTTCAAACGCTTACCTGTTATCGTGTACATCAGTATGGTGGTCGCAGCACTGACCGCAGCGGTGGTGCGTGTGCAGGGCGTGGAGTGGAGTCGTGAAATTCTCTACAATCCTGATAATCCGTCCGGAAATGAAACCGGTGGCCTGTTAGTCATCGCTGTCTGGATGGGCATCCTCGCCTGGGCGAGAAAAGCGAAAGTGGCTAAGCACACCGAGCTATGATTCTGGATCCGCAGATCGCCAAAACCAATCTCACACGTATCGCTCGTGAGCTTGGCTTTGATGACTGCCGGGTGTCCCGAGCTCGTGAGGCCACACATGCGGAAGCATATAAAAATTGGATCTCAGATGGCTGCGCTGGTGACATGGCGTGGCTGGAGCGCAATATAGATCGCCGTGTGAATCCTACGGAGGTGGTGCCAGGTGCATGTTCTGTCATCAGTCTGGCTCTGAACTATTTTCCCGGTCATGAAGATCCGGATGGCGACTACCGTATCGCTCGCTACGCGTGGAACGAGGACTATCACGACATTATCGAAGCGAAACTCAAGGATCTCAATTCCGCGCTGGAGGACATGGGGGGGGTGCAGAGATTCTATACCGATACTGGTCCGGTGTTAGAAAGGGATTTTGCGACGGACTCCGGTCTCGGTTGGAGTGGTAAATCTTGTGTCCAGATTCACAAGGAAATGGGCACTTGGTTTTTTCTAGCAGAATTGATCACCACCCTAGATCTTCCCCCGGACCAACCCTTCGGAGACCATTGCGGAAAGTGCACACGCTGCATGGTCGCTTGCCCTACTGATGCCATCACTGAGCCCCATCGCGTAGATGCCCGACGATGTATTTCCTACCTAACAATCGAATACCTCGGGCCAATCCCTCTGGAGTTTAGAAAACAAATTGGAGATCGGATCTATGGGTGCGACACCTGTCTGGATGTATGCCCCTGGAATCGCTTTGCGAAGATTAGTCGGGAAACAAAATTTCATGCCAGACAGTCGGTATTTCAAAACCGCCTCCGCGATTTTCTAGAACTCGATGACGAGAGTTTTCGTATCATGTTTGCCAAGTCACCGATCAAACGCATCAAGCGAAACCGATTCCTGCGCAATGTTTGTGTTGCACTTGGAAATGTGGGGACAAAAAAAGACCTGCCGGCGTTAACACGCGCGGCAGGTGATGAGGATGCCCTGATCTCTGAACACGCCGCATGGGCGGTCTCTGAGATCAAGGCGAGAACAGAGGCTTAGAAGAACATTCTGTATGCCAAGCCGTATGTGAAGCCATCGTAGACGTCATTGCCGTCTGAATCGAGGTCCTCCCATTCGACACCAGCCATGATCTTGGAGTTGTCGCCACAGAAGTAGTAGTTAAGACCGAGGTAAATGCTGTGGTGCTCGTCGCCGCGACCGTTGCGCAGGGAAGCGATGTCTTCCTGACGTGCGTCACCGGCGTTGCGCACATAGCGGCTGTTAAGGCGGATGCCTTCGGCACTGCTAGCCTGCTGATACTGGTAACGGAATACTGCCTCAAGACGGTCTTGAGTGATCCAGTAAGTGGGCATGAGTACGACACCCCAGAAGCTACCATCTCTGCTAGAGGAGGCATCGTCGCGGTTGTCGCCGAAGATCACGTTCGCGAGGACGGTCGCATTTCCTTGCTCCACTTCAAGTGCAACGGAGGCGGTCCAATCGAAGCCAACGGTGGTGTCTGCAGAGCCGGCGTGGTCCGCGTAAGCGAAGGCAAGATGAGCCTGAGACTTCTCAAAAGACATCATAGAGGTGATATCTTGTGTTACGCTTGCGAGGTAGAATTCACCTGCATGCCAGTCGGCTACTTCATCACTTGCTTCGGTGCTGTAAAATCCGAGATGGAAGCTTGTTTTGCCTTTTGTTCCATCCATCCAGAACCCGGTCATGTTGTCTGGGAATGCCTTGTTGGCGATGGCTGAGCGTTCGATGGTTTTGATCTTTTTGGATGAGGTAGTGCCCTCAGCTGAGATCTTGATTTTGTTCTTTCCGTAACCAAATGTGAGCTTGTCAAAATTGGAAAGAGTGAAGGCTTTCTGCGCATTGAAGAGCAGTTGGGCTTCGTAAATGTTAGAGTATTCAATGTCGAGGTCACCACCGGATGGGCGAGTGTCATTTTCCATGTCCACATTACCCCAGAGCTCGAAATACTGGAGGAATTTCACGCGTGCACCCACACGCAGACGGCGGAACTCTCCTTCGCTGTCATACCAGAAGTCATCACCACCGGCATCGCCGTCGATCCATGCCTGCTGATACTGCATGCGACCGAAGATGCCGACCTCTTGAATAATGGGGTTCTCAGAATTTTTGTAAAGGGTGCCTGGTTTGCTTTGCAGCCAGCTGCAGAAGTCCCCGTTGTTAGCCGCTGGCTCAGGGGTAGGGGTGACAGTGACTTCTCCGGCGATAGCGGAGGAAGCGGAGATAGCAAGGGCGATGGTGGAGCCAAATGTGGCCAGCCGTTTCGCAACGTTGGTTTCTTGTTTCATGGTATTATCTGGTTTTCTGCAGGGAAAAAGCCTGCGAAGTGCCAGCGGAAATAACAGAATAGACAGGTGAAAAAAGCATAAAAAACGGACAGGCCGTTTCCAGCCTGTCCGCAATAACAGAGCAAAGTGCTGATTTAGAAATACATACGGAATGCTGCCCAACCGGTGTATCCCTCATAGACGTCTTGCGAACCGGAATCGAGGTCGTCGTATTCGACACCAAACATGACCTTGGCATTGTCCCCGCAGAGGTAGTAGTTCAGTCCGAGATAGGCGCTGTGGTGGTTGTCACCACGACCATTGGATAGATCGTTAGGCCCAGTGAAACCTAACGATTCTCCGGCCCGACGGCTGTAGCGTGAGGAGATCCGGAAACCCTCAGGTTGGCTGGACTCAGCATACTGATAGCGAAATACCGCCTCAAGACGATCTTCTACTAACCAGTAGCTGGGCAGAATGACCACTCCCCAGAAAGAGCCTTCACGCTCTGGCCTGCGCTCTAACCCATTGCTTTCCATGGAAAATTCCTTGCCGTTCTCGCCATAAATAACATCGGTCAACAGATCGAATCGACCCTTGCGTGTCTGGGTGCCGAACGAAACCGCCCAATCAGGATTGAATGCACCCTCACTCAGTGGATTATCGGTGGCGTTTTCTGATTCGTCTCCGTTGATGATCACACGGAGGTTGGCTTGTGCCTTGTCAAAGAATTTTGGATCTTCAGCTTTGTAGCCTAGGCGGAAGGTATAGAAATAATCATTGTCTCCTTTTACATCGGCGAACTCATCCTCGTCATCGCCAGAGTAGATACCTGCGGTTATTTCCCATGGTCCTTTTTCTAAGTCGATGGCAAATCCGGTGGAACTCGGTGGTGTGATGTAATCACTGAGTGACGAGCGCTCGACAGTTTTGATTTCGCGCGAGGAGATGTCCTTCTCAGCACTGGTAGTCACCTTGTGTTTGCCGATGCTGAAGTCCAGTTTGTCGAGCGATTTGATCTCGAAAGCTTCCTGCGCATCAAATGTTAGGGTGGCGGAGTAGATGTCGGCATACTCGATGTCGTGGTCGCTCTCCAGCCCGGTCGGGGCCAAGTCGTTCGCAAGATCGACGTCGGTTTCGAGTTTGAAGAAATTGAGGAATTTCATTTCGACCCCCAGACGAAAACGGCGGATTTCCTCCGTGTCGTAGCTGAGTCTGCGTATTCCACCTTCGTGTGATCCTTGGCCATCGACATAGGCATATTGCCAATGGAAACGACCGGTGATGGTAAATTCCTGAATAAACGGGTTATCGTCATTGTCGTATAATTTGCCCGGATCATCCTGCAGCCAAGAGCACCAGTTCCCATTGTTAGAGGGTTTGTCCGCTTTCGGAGCTTCGATGGCTTCACCGGCGATCGCTGGAAGCCCCGCGAGGGAGATCGCGCAGATGGAGGCTGCAGTTAATTTTTTTGGTATCATGGTAGTCTGGTATAACGGTGAAAGTGGGACATCAGTCGTCCACTATGACGGAGTTGAATAGCAGCTAAGGCGGAAGCATAAAGACAAAAAAGAGGCACGGTCTCGCGACCGTACCTCTCCGTTATGTTACCAGATAAACCAATAGGGGAGAACCCCCTGCTGATTAGAAATACATGCGGTATGCAGCCCACAGTGTAGTGGCGTCTGCGTCCTCATTCCCTACGTTGGGGGTGTCGAGGGTTTCGTATTCGACACCAACCATGATCTTGGAGTTGTGGCCACAGAGGAAGTAGTTCAGACCAGCGTAAATGCTGTGGTGAGAATCACCGCGGCCGCTGTTGACGGCACCATCGTTGTCAGCGCGGAAGTAGCGGCTGTTGGTGCGGATACCTTCGTTCTCGCTGGAGCCTTGATAGGCGTAGCGGGCGACAAACTCGAGTTTGTCCTCGATGATGTAGGTGGAAGGCATGATGACCACACCCCAGAAGCTACCAGAGCGCGACTTGCTGACGTAGTCAGTGTCACCGTTATCACCGTAGATACCGTTGACCATCAGGTTCCAGTTAGCGATTTGACGCTCGTAGGAAACAGAAGCTGCCCACTCGTAGCCTACACCCACTTCGTCATCGCCAGAGTTGTCTGCATCGAGGTTGTAGAAGAGGTCGAATACCAAGTTACCGCTACCTACCTTGTGCGCGGAGCTCAGGTAAAGTGCTGTTCCGTGATCCCAGTTGCCGATACCACTTGTGGAGTCCAGGCTGAGAAGACCGAAAGTTCCGCTCCAGTCACCGCGTTCGGCGGTCAGAGTAAGACCAGTGTAGCGGTTGGCGTAGATTTTGTTAGAAATCGCGGACCGTTCTACGGTTTTGATCTTCTTGGATGATGTGTGGGATTCGTGACCCATGGAGATCTTATGACGACCGTAAGACGCTGTCAGCGCATCGAGGCCTGCAAAGTTTTCCAGAGTGTAGGATAGCTTCAGTTCATCCCAGTCTTGGTATGCGAAGTCGCGTTCGCCACCAGAGTGACGGGCATCGCCGACAAGGTTCGCGCGGCCAAGCAGGGAGAAGTTGTTGAGGAATTTGATCTCAGTTCCCAGACGGAATCGGCGGATGGTGTCGAATCCTTCGGAGAAATCATCTCCGTCGTTACCTTGACCGTCGATGTGGGCATACTGGGCCTGAAAACGGCCAAAAATTTTCATCTCTTGGATAAATGCAGCATCTTTGTTCGAGTAGAATTTTCCGAAGTCCTGGAGGCTCGTGCACCAGTCGCCATTGGAGGACGGAGGTGTCACGGACACGGGAGCGGGTGGTCCGGCGAGTGCTGGGAATGCAGCGCCGAATGTGGCAAGGGCAGCAGCAGTTGTTAGTTTGAGTTGTGTTGTCATAGTTGTTCGGTTGTTAGTGTAACTAATTGTAATAGGTAGAAAGCACCGTGCTCGGAATCGGTCCGGTGTCAGTCACGACGGGAATCAAGCAGAACAAACATCCAACGCGGAGTGGCATTGGGTAGCGATTTCGTCACAAAGGCATCTTGATGGAATCAATAGATCCCAAGAGCCTGTTTCAAGCAGGCGATGGCAAACTGCCGTTTCCCTTGAGTGGGGCGGTTGGGTGAATAGAGTGACCATTCACGCATCGAGCCTTCTTTGGAGAGTTTCTCAGTAGGATTCACCATGCTGGCATTTTCACAAATTCTCAGCATCGGAAGGTCAGCGTGGCTGTCTGAAAAGCCATGGCTGTTAGGTAAAGTGTCGCCGGATTCGGGATCGAATCCTTCAGGAAGCACGGCGCGCATTTTTTCCAGTTTGTTAGCTCCTTTGTTGTTTCCACCGAGGATGTCTGGGAACAATTTGACGCCGCCTGTCATATCCACCTCGGTGCCGAAGCAATGATCGAAACCAAGTCTCTGAGCGATCGGTTTCACCCAGATCTCAGGGCTCGCGGAACTGAGAACCATCAATCGTCCCGACTCTTTTTGTTCCCTAACAACTTCGAGCATTTCAGGATAAAATCCATCGGGCATGATTTCCGATACAAATTCCGCACCTAGTTTTTCAATTTTCTCCTGATCGAGCCCCCAGAGGTAGTTGAGGAACACCCGCTTCATTCCTTCAGATCCGAGAATTTTTGTTAGGGGGAGAAATGGAACGAGTATGAGTAGATAAAACCTCCTCCACGGCATGCGTTTGAGCACGAAATTGCAGAACAGGAGTTGGGTGTCCCAAGGGATCAGAGTCTGATCGAGATCGAAGAGAGCGTAGCCTCGCTGGGATTCTTGGGCGTTCACGATGATAGCTTATTCGGCAAGGGTGAAAACGAGACGGTAAAAGGCACGATCACCTGTGAGAGCACTGTTGGCACGGATGGATACAGTGTCTAACAAATTATCCGTGGTGCGAGATATGACGGTGTATGGAACACTGGTCCAAGGATCTGTTATTCCTAAGTCTGTGCTGCGCTGCATTTGAGTAGTGATGCCTTTGAGGTTGTTGACGATGGGATAGCTGAATACAGCAAAACCGCTGGTCGTCGTCATGGTAACTGGATCGGTGTGATTCTGGTCTATCGTCAGGCCGTGAATGTATAATCTCAGATTGGAAATGCCGTCGTGGTTAGGGTCTTCGTCAGGGCCGCTCACCGAGGGGTCAGCTGCATCTGCTTCGTTGAAGTTTGTTTCTTTCCAGAGAGAGTAGGGCTGAAGCACTTTGATTGTGAAATGGTCGGCTACAACATTTCCCACAGAATCTGTGGCGGACACAGTGATCGTACTGACACCCGATGAATCGGAAGGATAGCTCAATTGCAGCTGGTTCGTGGCAGAGAGTGTGGTCGTAACCACACTGGGATCCGTGTTGTCGACGGTGTAGGTGAGTGTGGTGGATTCTCCGGCTTCTCCTGCAGGAAGAGGTGCAAGTGTCACTGTGGGAAAGAGGATGAGATCCGTGTGCTGAATGGAGGCAGAGCCATCAAAACTGGCAATCAATGGGAGGTTGGAAAAAGCCCCCCCTGCATTCCAGATGGGAAATTGCACCGGATCGCCGAAATTGTTGGCCGTCGCCATCGTGCCCTTGGTCACTCGCCCGAAAACGGTGAAACCTCCGTTCTGATTGTCCAGATTCGCGGAGTTATCACCGAGGCTGACAAACCACTGGCTGGTGGCGCTATTTGGATCGCCTCCGTTTTTGGCCATCGAGATAGTACCAAGGGTATTGGAAACCCCAAACTCATTGGTGATCGCCGGGTCAGTGGGAACGCTGCCAACCGACAAGGCATCATTCGGATTGGTGTTTCTAAATCCGCCGCCTTGGATCACAAATCCGGGCACTGAGCGGTGGATAAACGAGTGATCGTAATCGCCGTCCGTAACGTATTGCAGGAAATTCGTGCGAGTGATTGGAGTCCGATTGCTAAACAGCGCGAAGTCCATCACCGCGGCCCCGTTCGAGGCTTGCGATGTAAAACGCACCACTTGATCGTCGATTTCCTCCGTGCCAAATAGTGATGGCACATCAATGCTCTGGGCCGTTGCGTTGATGTCCAGCACTTGGTCAGGCAGGGTGGCATTAAGCACGGGCAATACCTTCGGAGCTGCAGTGAGGACCAATGGAAACGCTAAGCTAAGTGTGTGAATCGTAAAAAACCGTCTCATGAAAAATGCGCCGCAGTGTGTGGAACAATGGGCTGGCTGACAAGGAGAACATCAGACGAGGCGATGGGACGATGTTGGAGTAGTTTTACTTGATCGGCTCCTTTTCTGGGCTAGAAGTGCCGCAATGAGTCGTCGCTTGCTTAAGTTTGTCACTATTCTGGTCGGGTTGACCGGGCTGGTGCGTGCTCAGGAAGCAGATGGACTGCTGGCCGATATCGTTACTAGCACGGGGCAGAATTTCACCATTGAGCTGCGCTACGATGCAGCACCTCGCACGGTGGCACATTTCATGCGCTTGGCGTCAGGAGATCAACCGTGGCTGGATCATGCCACAGGAAATGTGGTCAACGAGGTGCCCTATTTTACGGGATCGAAATTTCAGAAGTTTCTCAGTCAGAGCGGGCCGAATCGCGCTTACCTCCAGTTTGGTGAGAGAAAGGATCTTTTCGGAACGGAAGGGCCTGGATATGTGCTGCGAGACGAAATCCGTCGGTATGGAAACGGTAGCGGAGCGCTGATCTTACCTCATGCTGCCTACACCGTGACCATGGCGAACAATGGTCCACACAGTAGCGGAGGCCGGATCATCATCACGCTGGTCAACGACCCTCAGTTCGATGATGTGAACAGTGCTTTTGGTACCGTCAGGCAGCAATACTACACTTATAATAGTCAGGGACAGCCTACGGGCGTGACCAACGGTCGAATTGCTGTGGATAATATTTTTGGTTCATTCGGCCAGGTGTCGATCACTAGCATCTCCATTCGTAGGCGTGGAGTCGGGGCGAACGCTTTCGATGAAACTCAGCACTGGGGTGAACTTCCGACGATGGGTAAAGTGCCTATCACCTCAGTGACACACACACCCACGAATGTCATTTTACACCACGATAGCCAAGCCGGCGGTGTATACAGATCCTACGCCTCTCCAGATTTGTTTAACTGGTATTATGCCCCGTCATTCGACGTTTACCACGGCGTGGGTGTTGGTCCGTCATCGCCTATGTCACTCACCCACGGCGGAAGCCCGAGAGGTTTTTACCGGCTGACTGGCGTGTTTTACCCGGTGACCACTGCACCGCAAAATCTTTATGACTCGAGTATCTCGGTAGGTGTTGGAACCGTGGATAACGTCCGATTTGATTTTGATGCCAGCGGAACCCAGAGCATTTACACATTTCCCAATGGCGATTGGGGCGAGTTGATTTACGATTACACGGTGACGGGGCCATATACCGCGGAGCTCCACGTCACTACGCCAGGTCTTGCTGAGACAACCTACACTCTCTACTTTGGCGGAAAAAATCTCAATGTCAGCACCACGGAAAGGATGTCTGCGAAGATCAAGTATGCAGGGCAGGATGAGAAGGACTCCTTCTTCACGATTGGGCCTTCCGCGCTTTGATCCCTGTTAATCAGACGTGCTGTTTTGTTCTCCAGCCAGCTGCCAGAGTGCGGAGATGGCGGGTCGCTTGAGGTTTTTTTGCGTTGTGCAAAGCCCAACCACATAGGGTGAAAGAGCGGGGGCGTTCTCAATTTTCCGAACGTCCTTACGAAACGGACTACGCTCTAACACAAGCTCAGGCACGACGCCGATGCCACAGCCTAGCCGAACCATCGCCAGAATGCCCTCGTTGCCGGAGACCTCGGTGTTGATGTTTGGCAGGGTGTTGTTTTTCTTCAGCCATTGGTCGAGTCGCTTGCGTGAAAGTCCGCTGCGGGGAATGACGAGCGGTGCTTTCGCCAAATCGAGCTGGCCGTTGGATTGTGGCAAGTCTTTGAGTTTTTTTGGAGCGACAAATACCAGATCCGTCTGCGTGAGAGGCATAAACTCCAGTTGGTTATGTTGCTGATCAGGCAATGCCGCCACCGAGAGATCAATCTCTCCGGCTAATACCTGTTTGACGGATTCCTCCGCAGAACCGGTGCGGAGCTCAAGTTGCACATCAGGATAGGCGGAGCGGTAAGATTCTAACAGGTTTGGGAGCAGGCTGTAAACTGCGGTCACCGATGCGTAGATGGAGACTAGGCCCGAAACGGTATCAGTATCTTGGAATTGCTCACGGAAGCTGTCCCAGTCACGCACAGCTTGCACAGCGTAGGCTCGAAATTTTTCCCCGGCTGGCGTCAGGCTGACAGTGCGGTTATCGCGTAGAAACAGGGGCTGGCCGACGACTTCCTCGGTGCGCTGAATGCTACGCGTGAGGGCCGAGGGGCTCATGTTGCAGGCATGGGCGGCTTTGCCGAAATGTAACAGTTCGGCCAGTGTCAGGAAATTTTTCAGCTCATGCAGATTCAAAGCACGATTAGCCTATCGACATTTTCCCCGTTCGCAATCAAACATACAGCCAAGCATGAGTGACACACCAATCCTCAAGATGAGCCATGTTTCCGCACAGGGTAGCCGAACTGTGGCTGTGCCGGGGTTTGAAATCCTACCTGGTGAACAATGGGCGGTCATAGGCGGTAACGGATCGGGAAAGTCCACCTTCGCGATGATGTTGGCTGCGGGTAAGTATTGCCAGACTGCGCCTGAGAAGATCCTCACCGTTTCTTTTGAGGATGAACAAGGTTTGTTAGAGCGGGAAATTTATGAGGACGATAGTGAGTCGATGGATAAGATCGACCAAGGTCGCACCACCCATGAATTAATCACAGAGCTGCTGGAGCCCGGGGTTGGTCTCGACGAGATTATCAAAACCATGCAGCTGGATGCCTTTTTATACACCGGCTTCCGCATTCTCTCCACTGGCGAGCGCCGCCGGATGATGATTGCCCGCGCGCTGTCTCAGTCGCCCGATATGCTGGTGCTGGATGAGCCCTACGATGGACTCGACCACGTATTTGTATCTCATTTAAAAGAGGTCATCGCCCAGCTCAGCTTGGAAATTCCCGTGGTGCTGATCGTCAACCGTCTTTCCCACTTGGGCGATCACATCACCCATCTCGCCTGCCTGCATCAGATGAGTTTGGTGCTTTCCGGAGAGCGGGGGGAGGTGGAAAAAAGTCCTCTCTGGCAGCAACTGCAATCGATGCACACGGAGGAAAGGCCACTGCCATCCGCGCTGGAAGATGCCGAGCCGTATGAGCCCGTTGCCGGTCAGCCGATCATCGACATGCGCTCGGTGAATGTGGGTTATCACAACAAGGAAATCATCCGCAGTCTCGACTGGCAGATCATGCCTGGCGAGCATTGGAAAATCAGCGGTCCGAACGGCTCTGGAAAATCCACCTTGGTAAACCTCGTTTCCGGCGATCATCCGCAGTGTTACAGCAATGAGATTTACCTCTTTGGTGAGCAGCGCGGACAGGGGGAGTCGATCTGGGATATCAAGCGCCACATGGGCCTGATGTCGACGGCGCTGCACCAGCAATATCGTGTTAGAGTGCCCGCCCTGACGGTGTTGGTGTCGGGTTTTTTTGACAGCATAGGTATCTACCAGCCGGTCTCGCGCGAGCACAAACGCATCGGTAACGAATGGCTCAAGTTCTTGCAGCTGGATCACCATGCTAAGACGAATTTCCAGAATTTATCCTTCGGTCAGCAGCGCATGCTTCTCATCGCCCGCGCCCTGATCAAGCGGCCGCACCTGCTGATTCTCGACGAACCATGCCAAGGGCTCGACCCCATCAACCGCGCGCTGGTGATCCAGCTGATCAATCAGATCGCGCGCCGGAAGATCGCCCAAGTGCTCTACATTTCACACGACGCCGAGGATCATCTCGACTGCCTGACTCACGAGTTACGATTTGAGGAAATCCAGCCCCGTCCGGAGTCCGGGCCGGCCTACGCCATCTCCAAGGGTTCGATCTGATCTAAACGATTTGATCTTTGGCGAGGATGAGTTAGATGTCAGGAATGAAACTACACCGCCGAAAGTACTCGTTCGCCGCATTTTGCTCTCTGGGAGCCATCATGCTCTCCTCAACCGCCTCCGCTGAGCCGATGAAGGCTTCAGAAAATAAAGCATTGGCTGAAGAGTTAGGCTCGCTACACAATGCCAAGATCGCGATCAAAATGCCCGATGCGAAAAAGCAGCTGACGTTTTTTGCCGGTTCTATTTCCAAGGAAGACCAGGCCAAGGTAGTCCGTCTCGCGCCCAATGTCCGCATCATCACCGGCCTGTCACCTAAGCAGGCCCTCGACCGCGCAACCGAAGCGCACGGTGTGGATGCGCATCTAGCCACGCCTGAGTTTCTCGCCAAGGCGACCAACCTCCGCTGGGTGCAGGTGCCGAGCGCCGGGGTGGACCGCTACCTCGGAATCAAACCATTGATCGAGAATGACGACATCGTCATGACCAATGCCCGCGGTGTGCACGGACCAGCTATCGCCGATCACGCCATGGCAATGCTGCTCACTCTAACAAGGAATTTACAACACTACGCTGAAATGCAAAAGCAGGGTAAGTGGAACCGCCGAGGAGGTGGCACTAGCCAGTCGATCGCGCTTCAGGGCAAGACCATGCTCGTGGTCGGTCTGGGTGGGATCGGATCTGAAATCGCCCAGCGCGCCAATGGTTTTGGCATGAATGTCATCGGCACCCGTCGCAGCGACAAACCATCGCCTGACTACATCACCAAGGTTGGAAAACCGAAAGATCTCTTAGCGATGTTACCGGAGGCGGACGTGGTCGCGCTTGCCGTTCCGCTGACCGATGAAACCAAAGATCTGCTAGACGCCAAGGCATTCGCCGCCATGAAAAAGGGTGCCTATTTGATCAACATTGCCCGCGGTAAGGTCGTGAACACAGAAGCGATGATGCAGTCGCTGAAAAGCGGCAAACTCGCCGGTGCCTGTCTCGATGTCACCGATCCCGAGCCGCTGCTCGCTGATCATCCCCTGTGGAAACAGGCCAACGTGATCATCACCCCGCACATCGCATCGCGAGCCGAAGTCACCGACGAGCGTCGCTCCGCCCTCTTGGTGGAAAACCTCCGCCGCTTCGGTGCTGGCGAACCTCTGCTCAACTGCGTGGATAAAAAAGCCGGCTACTAGCGCACGCTTCTCAGGAAGAAATTAGTTCGACGCGGCAGCCTCAGCTGCCAGCTCGGCCTCAAAATCAGCTTCTTCTTTCGCTAGTGCTTCAGCGGCTTTTGCTCTGATAGCTTCCTCAGCGGCGGCTTCCTCGGCTGCCTGCTGAGCTGCGAGCTTTTCAGCCCTTGCTTCCTCTTTTGCCAGGCGCTTTTCCAGCTTCTTCTGTTCTCGCTCGTGGCGTTTCTGATCTTTGCTTGGTGTAAAGGCCATGGGTCAATTCGTTGTAGTGTTGTGACAGGGGAGCCCTGTTCGCTGCAGCAACGCTTTCGCCGCTGCGCGGCCCTCATAGGTTCCTATTGTCGCTTCAAACAAGAATAAACGAAGAATCAGCCAGAATAGTGATGAAGCGACTTGCACGGAGAACATGGATCTCGCGGTGGTAATGCCTCATTTCGACTGCATTTTTTATTCTGAATACACCGTTCCATTTCGAAAATCTGACGGGTTGTCAATGATGTCACTTTGAGTTACCAATGGCTCCTCTTGACCACTTCAGCCTCTATTAACACAGTCCCGGCCGCCACCTCCCGCGAGATTTCACGTCGTCGGACTTTTGCGATCATTTCCCACCCGGATGCGGGGAAAACAACACTCACCGAAAAGCTACTGCTTTATGGAGGAGCGATTGGTTTGGCGGGGAGCGTGACTTCAAAAAAAGAGCAGCAGTCTACCTCCAGTGACTGGATGGCGATGGAAAAAGAACGGGGGATTTCGGTTTCTTCCACCGTGCTTCAATTTGAATACAACGGTTGCTGCGTCAATCTGCTAGATACACCGGGTCACCATGATTTTTCTGAAGACACCTACCGCGTTCTTTCGGCAGTGGATGCCGCGGTGATGGTCATCGATGCCGGTAAAGGGATCGAGGCACAGACCTTGAAGCTGTTTGAGGTTTGTCGCAGACGAGGCGTGCCTATTTTTGTTTTCATCAACAAGATGGACCGACCATCACGTCCGCCTCTGGAGTTGATCGACGAGCTGGCAGATGTTCTAAAATTGGCACCCGCGCCAGTCAACTGGCCGCTCGGTGACGGACCTCGATTTCGAGGAGTGTATGATCGGAAAAAGGATGAAGTGCATCTGTTTGAACGAACCGCAGGAGGCGCGTTTAAAGCCCCGCTTGAAGTGGCCGGAATCGACGATGATAAAGTTCGTGAAGCTCTGAGCGATGATCTCTACGAGGCCGTAACTCAGGAAGTGGAATTGCTCGACGGCCTGACCGAACCTCTGGATCTTGATCAAGTTCTGGCCGGAAAACAGATGCCTATTTATTTCGGCAGTGCGATGAATAACTTCGGAGTTCAGAACATGCTGGAAAGCTTTCTGGAAATGGCACCACCTCCGACAGGTCGGGTGAGCGATGGAGAGATGGTCGATCCCAATACAAACAATTTCTCAGGGTTCGTTTTCAAAATCCAAGCCAACATGAATCCGCGACATCGAGACCGTGCGGTATTCATTCGCATCGTCTCCGGTGTCTTTGAAAGAGATATGCAGGTCATCGACCAGCGCACTGGCAAAAAAGTGAGGCTGGCGAATGCCCAGAAGCTCTTCGGTCAAGACCGCGAAACTCTCGATACGGCCTACGCCGGTGACATTCTTGCCCTCGTAGGAAACTATAACTTCCTCATCGGAGACACTCTAACAAGTGATCAGAGCGTCGTCTACAATGAGATGCCGCGTTTCACTCCAGAGTGTTTCACCTTCATCCGCAATAGCGATACGACACACATCAAGCGCTACCGCTCGGGCATCGAGCAGCTGATGAAAGAAGGTGTGGCTCAGGCATATTATGTGCACGGAAGTATCGAGCGAGTTCCGTTGTTAGGTGCGGTGGGGCCGCTTCAGTTCGAGGTCTTGCAAGCGCGTCTTGTTTCCGAATATCAAGTGGAAACCAGGCTTGAGCCTTCGCCTTGGTCTGTCGTTCAGTGGTTTGAGGAAAAAGAGCCAGATCCATTGAGGCGCGATCGTGATGCTCCCAAAGTGAAGCTACCCTCAGGCTGCTCCATCGCCCAAGACCAAGATGATCAATGGGTCGTTTTGCTAACGTCCAAATACATGGTCAGCGTGCTTCACGACGGAAATGAGCACCTGACATTCCGAGATCACGCAAACTGAATGAGTGGATCTCTTCTCTTATTGCATTGCAAACTGATGCTGCAATAAATGCACATGCCCATTCGCCCATGGTACTGGCCGGAGCGAGGACAGCCGGAACGGACTGAGCCTTTGACCTGGATTGTAAAAGATGTCATCGCCGCCTCTTGGTGGCCTGATCCTTATGTGTTCGACCTCTTTGATGAACAAGGCATCAAAGCCGTGGTCAATGTCTGTGAGTTTGATAACCGGCAAGATGTGCCGTCGCACCTAGCCTATCACTTCATCCATGTGCCTGATTATGGCGTGCCCACGCAGGAGCAGATCGAGCATTTTCTCAAGCTCATGGATAAACACCATGCCGCCGGCGAGCCAGCGGTGATTCACTGCGTGGCAGGCTGCGGTCGCACGGGGCAGTTCATCATCGCCTGGTGCGCCAAAGCAGGTTTTATTCCGGAGGGGATGGATCCGGTCGATTGGATTCGTTCCAAACGAAAATGCTGCCTCGAGACCGGTGCTCAAATGGAGTGCGCAAGGCGTCTAACCAAAAAATACCGCCCGGCAAAATCCTCGGATTGAAAAGGGGGCATCCATGAGATGACTCTGTCGCGAACAGCCCACGATCAGTGATGCCGATAGCGGAGACTGAGAACTAGCACACCACATGCGAGTATGGCGGTGATGCCGTTGGCGACGATGACAGGACGCGATCCACTGCCGAGTCCGTAGATCAGCCACAGCAGCACACCGAGCAAAAACACGCTGAACGCAGGAATTGATAGATCTTCTGCCTTCTTGGTTCGCCAGATCTTGATGACCTGCGGAAGGAAAGAGAATGAGGTCAGCGTGGCGGCGATGAAGCCGATCATTTCTATGTCGAGCATTGCTGCCCGACTACTCGCTGAACGAGCCCGCCACGTCAACTGCTCAATTTAATCCGACAGTTTATTGAGATACCAATTGAGCGTTCGGATGGCGCTCAGTGAAAATGGGCGCCATTTTGGTGTCGCGTTGGCCTACCGCTGACGGCGGAGGATGAGAGCGAGGCCGCCAAAGATTCCGAGAAGCGCTACGCTTGGCTCAGGAACCATAACGCCGGACAATGCGTAAACGCCGCTGTTGTTGCCTAACCATTCCAAGGTGACTGAAGTCACGTTACGACTGGAATCGACCGCAATATCGCGGTGGTATAGGCCAACTCCAGTTGTGGTAGCCGTTCCATTCCAAGTATTACCGCTATTCGAGCGAAAAGGTGTTGCGACGAGCCCTGGACCGCTTGTCGCGGTATAGAGGCCGAAAGAAAAGCTGCCAGTATCCGCCGCACCACTGTCATAATTCACGGTGTAATTCAACACTGAGGCAGCTGCATTTGAGTGACCCAATAACGACAGTGATGTGTATTGACCCGCCGTAGAGAGCGTCATCGTGCCTATTCTAGCACCCCCGTGGTGAACTCGCACATTCGCGGCCCCATCAGGAGCAAATTGAAAGTTGTATGTGTCAGCACCGTCAAGAACAGACAGCGCGCCGTCAGAGGCCAATCCGCCCGAAAGCGTCCCTCCACCCTGTGCAGCAATACCGTTTTCATAGAGAACCGCATTGGTGAAACCAAAATTTGATGTTGCTCCGGCGGCTCCGATCGCAGTTCCAGATCCGTGGATCACATCGCGGTCGAAGTAACCGGCCTCAATGGCGATGGGAGAATAGACTGCTGCAGAAGCAGAGGAAATGGTGGCGACTAGTGAGCCTAGGAAAATGCGTGTGAACTTGTGCATGCTGAAGATCTAGCGTTTTGCCCAATTTCACACAAGCCCAATTAAAAATTTCAGCGTGCCCACGTATAGGTCTGGAACGAGCGTGGATTGAGAATTTGCTCTGAATATTGGCAGAATAAATACAATCAACTGCGCAGGTGGAAGTATTGCTGTATACGCAATATGACATCGTAAATAAATCAATTTACGCAACGATGCATCTAGGCTTGAATGGGCGCGTCCAGAGACTATTTACCTCTCACCACTACCCATCATTATGAGTTCTAACTACTTCAACACACTCCCACTCCGCCGCCAGCTCGATGAGCTTGGCACCTGCCGCTTCATGGATGCTTCCGAATTCGCCGATGGCGTGGACGCAGCCAAGGGCAAGAAGATCGTCATCGTCGGTTGCGGCGCACAAGGTCTTAACCAGGGCCTCAACATGCGTGACAGCGGTCTCGACGTTTCCTACACCCTGCGCGGTGCTGCGATTGAGGAAAAACGTCAGTCGTTCCTGAACGCCAGCGAGAATGGTTTCGAAGTCGGCACTTACGAGGAAATGCTCCCTACCGCTGACATCGTGATGAACCTGACACCTGACAAGCAGCACACTGCTGTGGTCGCCTCTGTGATTCCCCACATGAAGGAAGGTGCTGTATTCTCATACGCACACGGTTTCAACATCGTGGAAGAAGGCGTGGAAATCCGCAAAGATCTCACTGTGATCATGGTGGCTCCTAAGTCCCCCGGTTCTGAGGTGCGCGAGGAATACAAGCGCGGTTTCGGTGTTCCTACCCTCATCGCCTGCCACGGCGAAAACGATCCTAACGGCGACGGACTGGAAATTGCCAAGGCTCTCTGCGTTGCCCAAGGCGGTCACCGTGCCGGCGTTCTCGAGTCTTCCTTCGTAGCCGAAGTGAAGTCCGATCTCATGGGCGAGCAGACTATCCTCTGCGGCCTTCTTCAAGCTGGCGCACTGCTTTGCTACGATAAGATGAAGAGCGAAGGCATCGACTCAGCCTGGGCCGTCAAGTTCATCCAATACGGTTGGGAAACCATTACCGAGGCTCTCAAGCACGGTGGTATCACCAACATGATGGATCGCCTTTCCAACCCAGCCAAGATCAAGGCCTTCGAACTCTCCGAGGACCTCAAGGAAATCATGCGTCCGCTTTTCGAGAAGCACATGGACGACATCATCGATGGCACCTTCTCCAGCACCATGATGGAAGACTGGGCCAACGACGACAAAAACCTCCTCACCTGGCGTAAGGAAACCGGCGAGACTGAATTTGAAAAAACCGAAGCCGCTGGTGACATCACCGAGCAAGAGTACTTCGACAAAGGTATCCTCATGGTCGCCATGGTGCGTGCCGGTGTAGAACTCGCTTTCGAAGCCATGGTGGAAGCCGGCATCGAGCCTGAGTCCGCTTACTACGAGTCACTTCACGAGACACCACTCATCGCCAACACCATCGCCCGTAAGAAGCTCTACGAAATGAACAGCATCATTTCCGACACTGCTGAATACGGCTGCTACCTCTTCGCCCACGCTGCGGTGCCACTTCTTGAAGACTTCATGAAGGACATCGACACCAGCGTCATCGGCAAAGGCCTCGAGATGGACGACAACGCCGTGGACAACCGCCTGCTGGTGGCTGTGAACGAAGAAATCCGCACCCACTGGGTGGAAGTCGTCGGAGAAGAACTCCGCGCCGCCATGGACGGAATGAAAGCGATCTAACGATCACTTCTGACACCAACAATATTTCAAAAGGGAGTCCGGTAACGGGCTCCCTTTTTTAGTAGGACAGCTTTACAAGCTGTCGGCAACCCTAGGGGTAATCATCCCCAGCACGATGGGTTCACAAAGCATGCCGACATCTTACAAAGCCGTCCTACCCTCCATCACCTCAGCGGAGATGGCTATGCCCGCTTTTTACGCTTTCCGAAAGCCCGCCGTTCCGCTTCCCTAACGTCATGGATTTGGAATCTCTCAAAGCGGCGCTGGCGGCTTCTCCTGACAATGTGCCTTTGCTGCTGATGGTGGCCAAGGCTTACGAGGATGAGTTTGAACTGGCAGAAGCTCGCAAGGCCTACGATCACGTGCTCAGTCTGGAGCCTGGGAATGCAGATGCCATGGTGCGCATCGCTCATCTCATCGATCTGGAGGGTCGCACTTCTGAGGCGGTCTTGCGTGTGGAAACGGTGACCCAGCAGTCGCCTGAATGCGCTGCTGCGTGGTTGTTGCTAGCCCGGCTACAACTTAAAGAGGGCGACGCGAAAGATGCTCGCACAAACTACGATCGTGCAGTGTCGCTGGATCCCAAGCTGGAAAATGACAACCTGCTCGACAAAATCATCCGAGCTGGTGGTACCGGCAAACGTGCAGCCATGACCAGTAGTGGTCAGCTGCACGAAGAACAATGGCAGGACGCTGATGAACTGGAGGGACTCGACGGAGTCGCTGCACGTGAGCTTGAGCTCGAATTCAAAATCAATACCGATGTTGCCTTCAAAGACGTCGGAGGCATGGAAAAAGTGAAGGAGGATATTCGCATGAAAATCATTCACCCGCTGAAAAATCCGGACCTGTTCAAGGCCTACGGAAAAAAGGCCGGCGGAGGTGTGCTGATGTACGGCCCACCTGGCTGCGGGAAAACTTTGCTCAGCCGGGCGACGGCGGGAGAGATCAAGGCGAACTTCTTTTCCATCGGTCTGCACCAAGTGTTAGACATGTATATCGGCGAAAGTGAGCACAAGCTGCACAAGATTTTTGAACTGGCACGGAAGTATGCTCCATCAGTTCTTTTCTTCGATGAAATCGATGCCCTCGCCGCTGATCGACGCGATCTCAAAGGCTCCGCTGGTAGAACGTTGATCAACCAGTTTCTCGCCGAACTCGATGGTGCTGAAGCTAACAATGACGGGGTGCTAGTGCTTGGCGCTACTAACGCCCCTTGGCATCTCGACAGTGCCTTTTTAAGGCCTGGTCGCTTTGACCGGCTCATCTTCGTGCCACCGCCAGACCAAGTGGCGCGCGAGGAAATCATCAAAATTCACTCCAAGGACAAACCTGTCGTATCTCTGGAAGAAAGTGTGCTGGCCAAGAAGACCGATGGTTTTTCCGGTGCCGATATCACGGCCGTATTCGATCATGCCACCGAGTCCAAGCTCGAAGAAGCGATGAAGAAAGGCAAGATCATCCCGATCACGGGTAAGGATCTGGTGAAGGCGACCAAGCAGGTGAAGCCGTCGACGCGCAAGTGGTTTGAAAGTGCCAAGAACTACGCGCTCTATGCCAATCAAAGCGGTTTCTACGATGATGTGTTAGAATTCATGGGGCTGAAGAAATGATCGAGGGCAAACTTCAACGTGCAGACCTCTTGCACGATCACCATCGATACGAGGAGGCCCTGGCTTTGCTTGACGAAGTGTTGCGCGAAGATCCTGACTGTGATCAGGCGCATTATCAGCGTGCATGGAATTTGTTAGAAATCCCAGGTCGAAAAAAAGAAGCACTGGATTCGATCAATGCAGCCATTGCGCTGGATCCGGAATTTGCCTATTACACGGCAATTAAGGCAGTCATCCTGACGAAGCTGGATCGTGATAAAGAGGCGCTGACCGTTGCAGAGGCAGCTATCGTGCAAGATCCTGACTTGGGAATCGCATGGGTGGCAAAGGCTTCCGCATACATGGGGATGAACCAATGGGCCAAGGGGGAAGAGGCTGCGCGGAAAGCGCTGGAATTGAACCCGGATGATACTTCAGCTGCTAATTTGCTCAGCCTGTTTCTCCGTTTGCAAGGTAAGCTGGATTCATCGCAAGAGTCCATTGAGCAGCGCTTGTCTGAGGATGCTGAAGATGCGTTCACTCATGCCAATGCCGGCTGGGTGGCGCTGCAGCGTGGTGACTACAAGAGAGCGGAGGAGCACTGCATGGAATCTCTGCGGATCGATCCAGAAATGGAATACGGTCGTGCTGGTTTGTTAGAATCCTACAAGGCGCGTTCTCTGTTTTACCGTCTCTATCTGAAGTGGGTCTTTTTCATTCAGAAATACTCGGAAAAAAGCCAGTGGATCATCATCATCGGTATCTACCTTGCGTTCCGTTTCTTGAGAGGTTTTCTCACCACTGTTCACCCGATCCTTGGTGCGGCCGTTGGCCTGCTGTTTATCTTCTTTGTCTTTGGTAGCTGGATTGCCAATGGTCTGGGCCACTTCATTATCCTCAAAGACCGAACTGCTCGCATGGCCTTGGTTCCTTCAGAAAAAAGAGATGCCTGGGCTGTCGGCGGAGTGCTTTGTCTGGGAATACTATTGGTGATCGCTGGCGTGACGGTGGGCCCACTCGGTTTAGCTATGGG
Source organism: Oceaniferula spumae (assembly GCF_042849255.1). GTDB lineage: Bacteria > Verrucomicrobiota > Verrucomicrobiia > Verrucomicrobiales > Akkermansiaceae > Oceaniferula > Oceaniferula spumae. The sequence continues at coordinate 2,037,160 of NZ_AP026866.1, read as the reverse complement.
TGGGGCATGTCTGATGCTCTCTGCGATCCCGGCCTCGCGGGTATTTTTGAACGGTTCACTGGTCGGACAACTGATCTTTGGCGGTGCTGCTCTGGTGGCCTACGGCTGTGCTGTGGGAGTCATGCTAACAGGGGAAGCCACTTATCTGAATGTCGCGGTGATCGTCTGTTTCATCAGCACATGGCTGGGCTTGGTCCCCAGTTTGAATAAAGATGCCGATTGATGTCCGAGGACTTTGCAGAACGTAAGGAACAGGTTTTCTATCATTGGTTAGAAGCCAGTCGTTACGATAAAGCGATCGAAGCTGGTCATCAGGCGATCGCTGAAAACCCGGAGGCGGATTATCTGCATGCATCGTTGGGCCACGCCTACCTCTGTGTCGAGGATATCAAAAGGGCAAAGCATCATCTGGAAACTTCATTGTCTCTTGATCCAGAGAACAGCTATGCCCGCAGCCTGTTAGCTTTGACTAACATGCGGAGTAACCTTTCGACTTTTTCCAAGGTCGAGCGGCAGGCGATAGAGACCCTCTCGATGGATCCCGATAATTTCTCTGCGTGGGAAATTCTTGCTCGTACCACAGTCGGCTACGATGAACGCTTTGCTCTGCAATGCTGCGATCGCCTGATACAGCTCTATCCTGACAATTCCTACTCGTATGTCACCAAGGCCCATATTTTACAGTGTCTTGAAAAACCGAGAACCTTAGAAGCCGGACAAATGTTAGGAAGTGCTCTGGTTCTGGCTCCTGATGACGCCTCTGTGCACTACTGGGCTGCCGAGCATTATTATGGCAAAGGTGGCGATAAGAAACGTGCAGAAGAACACCTGAAAACCTCTCTTCAAATTGACCCGACCGATCCGAGTGCTCGTGAACTAGCTGCCAAAAAATCCATCAGCAAAAACTGGTTATGCCGGCTGCTCACATCGCCATGGTATGTGTTTCGGGGCATTTACCGATTTCTTGAAGCTTGGATGGAATCGGTGATCTTCTATATCACTTGGCCGATAGCACTTTTTATCGGTGTGTTCACCTTAGGGTTTAACCTGGTCTGGCTGGTGACCTTATTTCCAGTTAGAAAATATTACGAGTGGCTGATCCTGAGGGCGGAGGAGTTACGCTGGAGTAGTAGGCTCACGTGGTTGCTTGGGCTGAAATTGTGGCAGCGTTGGCTGATCTGGTTCATAACATCGATCATCTATCTCACCTCCATAACCAGTTTATATTTCAATGGAGGCAGTGGTTATGTCGCGACTGCTTTCAGCTGGGCTTTCACTGGTATTTTCATCGGGTTGCTTGTTCTAGGTGTGTTTTACCCGATGTGGGAGAGTTGGCGCAAACGTCGTCTCCGCAAGCACATGCCGAAGTTGCCGATAGAGTAAATTCTACCTCGGTTCTCCTGATAGAATCGCTCTTGCACCAGCCATAAAACTCCTTAAATTCACGGCATGAAATTTGTGCCATCGATTTTAAGTTTGTTGGTTTTGGGCCTTGGAGCAGAATCTCGCGCCATGCAGCATGAGTGGCCCGTTTACCCTAGCTTCCGTGAATGGAAAGCTGCCTGTGCGAAAGTGCCGGACAACCGCAAGCTTAAGGGAGAACGGCCGGAGCTGGCACAGTTGCCGGTGCGAGATTTCTCGATGTTTGATGCCATGTTGAAGCGCTTCATCGCAGCTCACAAATCGGGAAAGTTAGGCCAATCCGAGCTGTGGCACGGGGCTGCGCCTGACTCTAAGATCTTTTTCGATGCTCCGCGCGGACCAGATCCAGAACGTGAAGACCCTTATTTCCCATTCGCGGAAAAGGTCGTATTGCAGCCAGATTCAAGGATCATCGTTCAGGGCGACTTGCACGGCGATATTCGCTCGTTAATCAAGTCGCTGGAGGACCTTCAAGAATCGGGCATCTTGCAGGGATTCAAAGTGGCTGATAAAAAAGCTCACTTGGTTTACACTGGTGATTTTGTTGATCGGGGGGCTTATGGCACCGAGGTCATTTACACCTTGTTCCGGTTAAAATTAGAAAATCCGGATAATGTTCATCTGGTGATGGGAAACCACGAGGACCTATGGCTTTTTTCCAGCTGGGGTTTCCTCGATGAGCTGAAGCACCGCTTTGGAAAGGACCTGAAATTGAGTAATCTGCTCAAGGCCTTCGACATGCTGCCGGTGGTGTTCTATGCCGGCACCAAAGGTGACTTCGTGCAGATGAACCACGGTGGGATCGAGCCGGGCTACGATCCACGGCCACTACTTGCCGCCGATGGTAATCACCGCTTCCAGCTACTGGGTGAACTGAAACGCGGCGATTTTCATCATCATCACGAAGAGTGGATTGAATCAAACGATGAGAACGACAAAATTTGTAGCAAGCACTTCATCAACTTCACACCCAAGACACCCACGGCACCAAGGGCGAATGGTTTCCTATGGCATGATTTCACGGTATTCGCCGAGGATCCTGACGTGGGCGTAGGCCGGGCATTGATCTTTGGCAGCAAGCCTACTGCAGTGTTACTAAAGGCATACAGCACCCCCGAACGTCGCTTGCGGGGAATCATCCGAGGACACCAGCATACGCCTACACCTAGTCCTATCATGCGCCGATTGGTCGCCTCTTCCGGAGCTTTTCGTCACTGGCAGAAGGGCGACTCCAAAAAGTATGAGGAAGTGCCAGCTGCCAAGCTCACGCCATACCTGGAGACAGTGCCTGAACGTGCGTTTCCTGATGGATCAGTCTGGACGTTCAACATCACGCCAGACGGACATTATGGAGTGAACAACGGCTTCGATTTCTCGACCTACGGGATTCTCACATTGCGCGAGGATTTCAAGGATTGGAAAATGAAGGTGGTTAGCCTGCCATGGTAGGACAACTTTTTAAGTTGTCGGCAACCCGCGGAATAATCATCCCAAGCACGCCGCGTTCACATAGCCTGCCGACAGCTTGCAAAGCTGTCCTACCTTGCTACGCCTCGATGGCGCAGAAGTTTCTTAGCAGCTGGAGGCCGTTGTGCTGGCTTTTTTCCGGGTGGAACTGGGTGGCGATGAGTTTGCCACGGGTGACGGCGGCGGCGAAGGGCAGGGCGTAGTCACAGATGGCGGCGGCTACTTTACTGTCCGCTGGCTCCGGGTAGTAGGAGTGCACGAAGTAGAAAAACGGCTCGTCGGGCAGGTCTTGCCAGATGGGGTGGCTGGGGTCTGTTAGGGTGACGGAGTTCCAGCCCATGTGTGGGATTTTCAGGCCCACGTCAGGAAAGCGTTTGACGGTGCCGGGCAGGATTCCGAGTCCTTCGGCGCCAGGGGATTCTTCGCCAGAATCGAAGATGAGTTGATAGCCTACGCAAATGCCGAGGTAGGGTTTGTCTGCTGCTGCCCATTCTTGGATGGGAGTAAACATGCCTTGTTTTTTCAAGTTGGCCGCGCAATCGCCAAACTCTCCCTGACCGGGGACGACCAGGTGGGTGATGTCTTCGAGTTCTTCGGGTTTGGTAATGAGAGCCACGTCCGCGCCAATAGCGAGGAAGGCGTTTTCAACACTGCGGATGTTTCCGCGGCCGTAATCGACGATGCCAACTTTCATCTGTTAGAGCGCTTCTTTGGTGCTCGGGATTCCGGTTTCGCGTGGGTCGATCTCGATAGCTTGTCTTAGCGAACGAGCGAGGGCCTTGAACATCGACTCGGCAATGTGGTGGCCGTCACGTCCGTAGAGTAGCTCGACATGAATGTTCGCGCGCAGGTTGTTCGTCACAGCTCGGAAAAATTCTTCTACGAGGGTGAAGGGGAGATTGGGTGCATCTGGGGTGGAAACCGGAGCGCGGAATTCGAGGTGCGGGCGGTTGCTGAGGTCGATGACACAGCGACTGAGAGTTTCGTCCATCGGTAGGTATGAGAGACCGTAGCGACGGATGCCCTTTTTATCACCGAGTGCCTCGCGGATGCAATCGCCTAACACGATACCGGTGTCTTCCACGGTGTGGTGGGCGTCTACTTCGATGTCTCCGTCCGCTTTCACCGTGAGATCGATCAAGCTGTGCTTGCCTAGCAGGGTAAGCATGTGATCAAAAAACGGAATCCCGGTGGAAATATCCGTCTTGCCTGAGCCATCGAGGTCAATGGCGATGCTGATGGATGTTTCCGCAGTCTTGCGATCTTGGGATGCGGTGCGTGAGCTGGTATTCATGGAGACGGGAGATCAGATTTCAATTAGATGCATTCAGCGAACACATATCAAACGTGGTGACGGGCGGGGTTTATCGCCCATCTTGGACTGCAACAAGCCTTATTTGGCCGAGGCTGGCCGGTTGATCTTTGTGGTGGCTGATTCGTTGGCCGCTTATTTCTTGTTGCTCTTGGGCTTTTTCTTGGCCTCGGCAGCTTCCTTACGAGCTTTTTCGGCGGCCTCTTTGGCGAGGCGTTCCTGTTCGGCTTTTTCAGCGGCGGCTTTTTCCTCAGCAGCTTTCTTTTTGTTTTCTTTCTCCTCGAGCTGGTCGGCGAGGGGAGTCACGTATTTATCTGACATGCGGAAACTGGATTTCAGCTCGCGAATAAGTTTGGATGCTTCCTCGAGTTGACCATTGGCAAGGGCCGTCCAGGCACCACGGTAAGTAGGGCCGGCCATCTTGATTCTTGATGTGTCCAGCTTGGTGATGGACTGGTGTTCTGACTCGGCGCTACGGCGATTGTATTCGAGAGCGTCTTCGTTGAAGGGATCGATTGTGAGCCAGCGGGTCTTGAGTTCTTTTTCCTCCTGATCGATCAGAGTGGCGTACTTGGCCTGTTTCTGGGAAATGGTTTGCTCGGCGCGACGGCGGTCGTTTTCACTCAGGCTGCTGAGCACGGTCTGACGCTGCTTCAGTCTGGCGTCCAGTGTGTCCAACTCTTGCTGCAGTATTTTTTGATATCCCTGCATGACGCGGGCTGCAAGTGGCAGGCTGTCGATGAAGGATGTCGAATAAGGGTATTCGTTCTTAAGAACCTCCCATTTGCGAAGCGCAGGTTGGTGTTGGCCTTGGGCCGCAAGTTCGGAGAACTCTTCAGCGATCATGCGTGCATGAACATCGTAGGCATTTGCCTCGATGTCGGACGCGGTGATCAATTGGCCATTGAGTTTGACTCCTCCCTTTGAAATGACAGCGTATTCTTTTTCCAAGATATCCAAAGCTTCTTGCACTTCTTTGGCTTCATCTGATTTTGGGTGCTTTTTGAGAAAGCTTTTGGCTGCGGTAATGCGGCCTTGGTAAATATCAGATGCCATTCTGTTAGGAGTGGGTGTAAGCGGGCCGAGATTTTTGAAGTCCTTGGCGGCGTCCGTTTCCTGGATGATTTCCTGAACTTGGTCCTTGGGGATGCGACGTTCGTCTTTGATGGATTTGGTGACAAAGATTTGAACCAAGTAGCTGGTAGCATCCTCAGATAGCACCTTGCCTTCGTATTTCACGCCGGTTTTGAGCACGATAGTGTCAGCTGAAAGTTGGCCCGTGAGAGCTCCGGCGAGTAGCAACAGTTTGTAGACAGATTTCATCTTTAAATATGGATCGACCGATTATTCAGTCTTATGGATAAGTAATTACTTAGAGTGTTATTAAAGTAATCTGAGTTATCGCAGAAGTTTGTCAAGATCTTGAGCACTGGCAGCGGTGCCAAGAGTCTTGTCGCCTTGTTTGACCACTGCGCCACCGCTAGTGAGCTTGGAGGCATCATCCTTGAGTCCAGGGTAGCTGCCATCTGCCGTTACGTGAACGATCTGGCATGCATGTGGTAGGGCCGCATTCAGTAACTCTGCAGATGCCGGAGCTTTCAAATAAACGGTTTTGAGATTGAGTTGTGCGTCAGCTGTCAGGAAGTCAATGCTGGCAAGTGGTGCCCTATCGGTCATAGACAGGAGATGCAGTCTGATATTGTGCGCCTGTTTAGCGTAATCTGTTCCACCTAGGTTGTTTTCGAGCCGCTTGGCATTGGAGTAGGCGATGCCCCATGTGCATTCATTATTCAGGGGCTTAATGGTGATGAACTGTCGGATTTTGAAAGGGTGGGGGTAGGTGGAGCCGTCGGTTTCCGAGAGGCTCGAAAATTCGGCGTCAGAAAGTCGGGAGTTCATCTGCTGATGGATTTTTGCGGCCCATTCGAGCCATGTGCTATCTTGGCTAACTTCATAGAGATCCAGGGCGGCGCGGCTCACTTTGACGTAATCGATGCCATGAGCTTGGCTGTCCAAGAGTTGGCCGTTGTATCGGCTTCTCTGGAGTGTGCCTGAGCCATCGATGCAGTTTTTCTGGATGAAGGTGAGGATACCTTTGGCTTTTTCAAGGCGCGCTTGATTGCCGGATGCGCGATATGCGCTGACGTAAGCACTTGCGAGTGCCGCCATGGAATCGGTGGTGGTAAGTTTTTCCTCAACTCTGGTGGCGGATTTTTCCGTGCGGAGCTTGGCGAGCTTTTTGGTGATCGATTCGAGTTTCTCTTTCAGACTCTCCTGCGGAATGCCGGTCAGTGTGGCCAGTTCGCTCATTGAGAGCTTCCACGTGAGGGTGTTTTTCCTGAAATAGGAACGGTTGCGATCGTCAATCAGTGGAATATTGCCAAGGCCACTGATTTCAAATGCTTGCACACAGAGCTTGGTTTCTTCTTCAGTGAGAGCGGCTTCGATTTCTTCAAGTGTCCAGATGCATGGATTGTCTACAATGTCATGATCTGCATAGATGATACCCATGGCGTAGCCTCCGTCCGGGAGTGCTAGGTTTTTTTCAGTGTAGTCCAGAATCGCGTCAGCAGCAGTGAGATATTGGCTATCCTTGGTCAGCTGATAGAGGCGGTAGAGTGCCTGTGCGGTGGATGTCTGGGCTGGCAGGGTTTTGGCAAAGACAGGGAGGGCACTGGTAGCCTGCTGTATACCTGAAAATGAGCCACCGTCGAGGGGGTCAATCAGCCCGGCGAGTATGATGTTCTCTGCTGTGCTCTTGGCGATGTCCGAGTAATTCTTCCGCTTGATATCAGAAATGTCTGGGTGGTATGCCGAGAGGGTCATCAGTGCGGTGTAACGCGCGGGGAAGAGTCCGATTAAGTTGTCGATTGTGTTAGATGTTGGGTCAAACATTGAGCCAGCCTGTCTCACTGCACGAATAGGAGCGATTGGGTCGTCTTCTTCCACGACTTCTGGTTTGATCGCTTCGAGCCGTCGGATGAAATCCGTGCGGCTGTTACTCAATACGTAAGAGGGATCGTCCTGCCAAAGGTGGGTCACAGTGTTGCTCATCCGGCTGATGAGTTCGTGGATGTTCAGTTCATTGTTGTTGTTGATGCTGGTCCACGAGACTGGGATACCCTCATGGGAGAACCAGACTAACTGAGGCGAGTTGACGGAGGTGCCGGTGTTGACATTCAGTGATGCTGCCAGGAAGGCGAGGTCCTGATGTTGGTTGGCATCAACCAATACATTGATGTGGCTGCTGTTGAGTGCGGCACATGTGGCCGGAGAGTCGTTGATCTTTTTTAAGATGGAAAGGGAATGGCTGTCAGTGCCATCGCCAATAAAGGCAAAGACGGTTTTATTCTCACCCGAGGCTACCTTAAACACATTTTTGCTCCATGGTTGCCAATGGACTTTTGAGTCGGCTTGGTTGTGGAGGAAGCTGCTGGTGCCAGTGGTTTGGGCAAGATTGTTGCGATCCATCGGAATCACAATCTCGGTGGCCTCTGGCTCCAAAACGATCGCGGGCTTGTTCTCCTTGCAAGAGTTAGTCAGTCCAAGAGTGATGATGCCAATGGCTGAATAACTGAGTAATGGGAGTCGGATGTGATCTGGGGAAAGTCGGAGCATTGGGCAGGGTAGTGGCAATTCTCCGGCATGATAATTTGATCTCCTCAGGATGCACCCAAAAAAAACGATTAGTTATTGTCGGTAAATAGTGACTAAGATAATCTCCCGCTAAGGAAAAAGACTTCCCCCGGCAGCCTGCCGGAGTAGTCTCCGTGCCGAGTTTCATATTGCCGTGATTACCATTGCTGTTTCTAGCCAAAAAGGAGGTGTGGGGAAAACCACCGTCTCAATCAATCTTGCCCACGCATTTGCACGTAGTGGAAAACGCACATTGCTGGTGGATGCAGATCCGCAAGGTTCTGTGGGCCTTTCGCTTACCCGCCAATCGCGCACACTCAACGGGTTTTACGATGCCATTGCCGATCCCAATTTTCCCTTGGAACAGCTGATCGTGCCTACACGTTTGGACACACTGGCACTTGTCCCTGCCGGACAGTGTAGCGATTATGAACTTGGTGGAGGTGCGATGGGCGTATCCTTACACCGGGTCAGAACATTTTTCCGCATGGCTGCCGCCCAAGGGCATGAGGTCTGTATTATCGATACCGCGGCCGGATTGTTCGGTGTTACAGCGGACGTGTTATCCGCGTGTGATGCCGTGCTCGTGCCACAGCAGGCTGAGCCTCTCGGAGTGAGATCTGTTCCGAAGATGCTGGAGGCACTGACTCGCATGCGGGTGGTGAATCCGCGGTTGAATGTGTTAGGCGTGGTGATGACCATGGTTCAGAACCGTTTGGCTGAAAGCTTGGAAGCTGTTCAGGCCCTGAGAAACCTGCTGCCACAGAACATGGTGATGCGCACTGTGGTTCCTCGTGATGATCTTTTCGTTCGTGCCAGTGCCAAGGGCTTGCCAGTCGGGGTGATGGAGGAAGGCGCTGGTGTTCTGGCTGTTTTTGATAACCTACGATTGGAAACAGAAAATAAACTCAACGTCGATACCGCGCGCTCGTAACCTTCTCGGCAATTGACTGACAACCTTCCTGTAACTCTCTAATTTCTCAAATGGACCCCATACAATCATGGCTGGACGCCAAGGAAGTGCGCCGGATGGCGGAAAGCCTGATGGCCCCTGCTCCCGAAGTGGATCAAGCAGCCCTGGATGCCGGCTATGGGAAAGATTTTGAAGGCTTTGCCAGTGCCAAACCGTTGGCCCAAGTGGCACCGGAACAATTTTCTAACGAGGAAGCCGCTCATGCTCCTCAGCACGCTGTAGAGCCCGATTTCCCTCAAGAGAATCTACCAGAGGATCCAAGCCAGGGTGTGGGAACCACCGCTAGAATCGTGGTCAGCCATGCATTGGCCGATGCCAAGAGACTCGCTGAAGGTAGTGGGATGCTTTCCAATCCCCAAGTTGCTGAACCAGCGAATATGGACATGACCGAGGTGGCGTTGAACCCCTCGACGCCTGTGGCCGATCGACTATCTGAACCGACCGATCCTGACCTTGCTGATGACGAGCCGTTCCGGCCACTCATTGAAGAGAAGAAATCGCCAGCACCATCGCAGGGGATCGCGTTCTCTAATTCACCATTTCAGTTGTGCCAAGACCAGTCGCCAGACGATGATGTGCCAATTGCACGGCAGATCGATGACATCCCCACATTTGAGGATGAGGTCAAACCTGAGCCTGAACCAGAGCTGATAGAGCCACCTGCGACCGAACCCTTGGTAGAGAATATCGAAACCGAGCCAAAGGTAGTTCTACCCCCGGCTCCGCAAAAGCCCACTCCGCCAGCTTCTGGTGCTGCGCGCGGCCCATTTCTCACTCGATTAAAAAGATTCAGTGGTCTGCTGCGTGAACGATTGGACGCCCGGTCCATGTTCCTGATCGATAATGAAGGACAGATTCTCATCGACGAGGTCGGAAATGCTAAACTGGTGCAAGTGGCTCGCACGCTAGCCAATGCCTCACACACCGCTGCCCGCCAAACGAATGGAGCTGCCGATGTAGGAAATCTTCACGTGAAAATTGGCGCCAGCGCCACTCTCGAGGTAATTCCTTGTCGGAGCCGCTACGGGTTATTGATTCTGGGGGTTGTCTGCGATGCTCCGTTGGGCGCGGAGCGAGTCAGGCAAGTGGCCGAATATCTGGCCAAAACGGTCGATCCGGATGGTGGGGTGTAATTTCCTCCCCCTGCATTACATCTTCCAGCCGACATCTTATCTCTCGCCAATCTAGGCTGGGTGTGGTTTTCATTTCTTTGGTTCCGCTACGGGCCGTTTACTCATCAGCACCATGTATTCCGAATCATACCAGCAGAAACTCCAAGGGGTCCTCAATGAAATCGACTCCGCCGGTCTCTATAAACACGAGCGTCAACTTGCGTCTACTCAGAACCCGTCGGTCACACTCGATGACGGACGCGAGGTGATCATCATGTGCGCCAACAACTACCTCGGCCTGGCCGATAACCGCGAGGTGATGTCAGCTGCTGAAAATGCGATTCGACGCTGGGGATTTGGTATGGCTTCCGTGCGATTTATTTGCGGCACCCAGACTCTTCACCGTGAGCTTGAGGAGCGCATTGCCAATTTCTTAGGCACGGAAGATACCATTCTCTACACCTCATGCTTTGATGCCAATGGTGGCCTTTTTGAGGTATTGTTAGGGCCTGATGATGCAATTATCTCAGACCAGCTCAATCACGCCTCGATCATCGATGGGGTGAGGCTCTGTAAAGCACGGCGTTATCGTTACTCTAACAATGACATGGCAGATCTCGAGGCTCAGTTACAACAGGCTGATGCCGATGGCAAAGGACAGAAGCTGATCGCCACTGACGGTGTTTTCTCCATGGACGGTGTCATCGCGGACTTGAAGGGCGTTTGTGATCTTGCAGAAAAATACAATGCTCTCGTGATGGTAGACGACTCTCATGCTTCCGGCTTTCTCGGCAGAACCGGACGTGGGACTCCAGAGTATCACGATGTAATGGAGCGTGTGGATATCGTGACATCTACTTTTGGTAAAGCTCTCGGCGGTGCCTCGGGTGGGTTTACTTCTGGTAAAAAAGAAATTATCGATCTGTTGCGTCAGCGCAGTCGTCCCTACCTCTTTTCTAACAGTGTCGCTCCTGCCATTGTTGCTGCCACCTTGAAAGTATTGGACATGCTGGAAGCCTCCACTGAGCTGCGTGACCGTCTCGAGGACAACACCAAATACTTCCGCAATGCGATGGAGCAGACCGGCTTCGATATTGCCGGAAAGGATCACCCGATCACTCCTGTGATGTTAGGCGATGCGGCTCTGTCCCAGAAATTCGCGAACAAGCTTCTCGATCACGGAGTCTATGCCGTCGGCTTCTTTTTCCCCGTAGTTCCCCAAGGCACGGCACGTATTCGCACACAGATCTCAGCGGCTCATAGCCGTGAGCAGCTGGACAAGGCTGTGGAAGCTTTTGTGGCAGTGAAGGAAGAGCTGGGGATCTAATGTCGGAGCAGGGGTTACAGCCTGTGTTAGAAGAGTTGGGCCTGTGGCTCGATCAGATGCCGCGCACTGGTGCCGAGAACATGGCAGTCGACCAGCTGCTGATGGAGCATTGTGGCGACCTGCCGATACTTCGTGTTTACCAATGGAGCGAACCCACAGTCAGCTTTGGCTATTCCAACGCTCTGGCTGATGCGCGTAAAACCTTTCCCTGCGATGAGTCGGAAGAGCTGGCCTATATCCGTCGCTGGACTGGTGGTGGCGTCGTCGACCATCGCATTGATGTGACTTACACACTGGTCATACCTCGCACCGAGGAGTTGGCCCTCGTTCGCGGTGCTGAAAGCTACCGCATCATCCATCAGGCGCTGGCTGAAGTGTTGGCTGCCAAGGGAGAAAAGGTTCGCCTAACAAGTTGCTGCGAAGGTGATGGCGGCGTGGAGTGTTTTACCAACCCAGTGGCGTTCGATCTCACTCACATGGACGGGCGGAAAGTTGCCGGTGCCGGACAGCGTAGGTCGCGTTACGGGCTGCTGCATCAGGGGAGTGTCATTCCTTCGTCGATAAACGATCAATTCAGAACTGATCTGTTACCCAGACTAGGTGCACTTCTGGCTGAGAAATGCGTTGAGTTTTACCCTGAACAAAAAATGTTAGAAGGTGTCGCGGCTCTCGCCGCTGAACGTTATGCGGCCAATAGCTGGTTGCAAAAAAGGTGACCGAGGTCTGCAGCTAGCCGCTACTCAGCAGGCTCTTCCTCTTCAGCTGCCTCTTGATCATCTGCGTGATCGTGAGCTTTGGCATTTTCAGTGCCACCCATCAGCTTGGAAGGGAGAAACTCTTTGGTTTCCTTGTAGTGACGCAATGTCATTCCGGCGAATACGGCTACGATCATGAGAATGAATACCAGCAGTGTTTTGAAACCGCCTCCGCTTTGAGCGACTTGTGGCTGTGGTCGGTGTGCGCTGCGAGGAGAAGAGGTGCTTGCCGGTTTGGCGCTCCGCGCAGGAGCTTCCTCCCCGTCTCTGATAGACGGAAGTTTCTTCTTCTGATGGGTGGTGAAGTCCTCCTCACTGAGGTGGCCGATTTCTTCCTTGGAAAGCTGGAACCTCAAAGGAATGTCACCGACGAGAACCTCCATGCCGTCGTAAAGATCGATGACTTCCATCTGGGTATCATCCTGCTTGATGCCATTGGTCGATCCCGTGTCCCGCAGAATGTATCCGCCCTCGACGCGCTCCATAACGCTGTGGTGGGTGGACACTGATGCGCATTCAATGATGATGTCATTGTCGCTACCTCGACCGATGTTGATGGTCTTGCGTTCCAGTTTGAAACGGTAGGGTTGTGGTGTTTTCCCTGGTTCGGAAATGGTGACTCTAGGCATGGTATGAAAGTTGATTTAGTGACTGCCGGCTAAATTGGCAGAATGGGGCGAGAATGCAATGTGATTCAAGGCTAAGGATTGATTATCATCTGCGGGTCTTTATTTTACTCCCATTACTGGGTGCCTTGGGGCGGAAGCGTTTGGTTTTGAGGACTGCTGAAGTTTCATCAAAAGTGGGCTGTTTGCCCTTGCTGACGAGAGATGCCTCGGCGGCATGGAAATCGGCCAGCCACTGCTCTGTTTGTTTGAGTTCATTGAGGAACATGGCATTTTGCTCCGTGGCAGCCTTCGAAAGGGTTGCATCAGCTGTGGTGGGCTTGTAAGGAGCTGTTTTCCAATGGGAAAGAATGGCACCTATCCGTTGCGAGAGGATTGTTTTGTTAGGGTGCTCGAGATGTAACGCGTGCAAATAGCAGCGCAGGGCGAGATTCAGATCAGCATTTTCCAACAGGAGATCCCCCATGACCACGTAGCTATCAGAAAAATGACGATCGTTTTTGATCATCTTGGTGAGTAAGGTGGCCCGCGACTTGCGCTCGTTGGTCACTTTATGCTTTCGGAAATAGCGTAGCTCGATTTTCGAGTAATCTTCTCCGAGGAAATTGACCGATGGAATGGGCTGTCCGCTAAGTTCGTATTTGGCACTCCACTGGAGTCTTTTTAGATACCAGTCGCCGAGCCCCATGTGACCCTCTGGTTTGATCTTCAGTGCCTTTTCCATGAAGGTGGCCGCTTTCTGGTAGTCGCCCATTTTCTTGTAGGTCACGCCCATGTTAGAGAGGCTGGCATAATCGCCAGGATGATCTTTGAGAATTTCTTTAAGTTGGGTCAAACCTTTGGCGAACTGCTTGGTTCTGGTGTAGGCGACGGCGAGGTCATTTTTCTCGTCCTTCGTTAGAGACGGTTTGGCTTCGAGTTTGGAAATTCTACTCTGGTAATAAACATCACCGTGCGAAGGAAACTGGCCCATCACGAGATCGTATTGCGAGGCCTTGGTCTGTAGTTCATCAATAATGGTATCCCTGTCCCACAAACAGGCTCCGGCGATGGCGATACATGCGATCGAGCTAAGGGCAAAAGAGGTGACGGGGGATACGCGGAACTTCATATTCTCAGAGTGGGCTAACACCCTAGGATGTGTAAAACGAAAAACGCCCGGCTGCGAGACGAACTCGAGCCGGGCGCTAATGAGGAATTATGTGATTAGTTTGCCTGTTGCAGAAGCTTCAGCTTGCTGACACGACCTGTGGTGTTCCAGTCCTGAACATAAAGGTTTCCGTCTTTATCAAAGCTAAGTCCGTGAGGGGCGGTGAAGATGCCGGGTTTTTGATCGGCAGGAGCGACTTTGAAATTAGCCCATTGCTTCTTGTTTGGGTTATCACCTACGACGGCGACTTCCTTGCCTTCTTTATCGATAATCACTACGCGGGCCTCGAGTTCAGCGACGGCAACATAGTCGCCATAGAAACTGACCGAGCACGGGCGGCGGAGACCGGTGCTGTATTCGCCGATCCAGTTGCCGTCGAGGTCGAGGTGAACCAAGCGGCGTTTCTCACGATCGCATACGAGCAGTCGGGGATCGCCAAAGCGGGTGTCGATTCCCAGACCGTGACAGGTTTTAAACTTCTCCTTGTCTCCGCCTCTGCCTCCGAAGCTTTTGACGATCTTGCCGGTTTTATCGAACTTGTGAATCAGGTTCGAGCCGTAGCCCATGCTGACAAAGATGTGTCCGTCAGGTGCCACAGCAATGCCAGTGATGCCTTTCAGGCCACCTGGGATTTCACCAGTGTCTTTGTTTGGGATCTGCATCACGATGTTGCCATCGAGGTCGAGCTTCACAGCGCGCAAAGTTTTGTTTTTCTTGCCGTAGGCATTGAGCTGAGCTCCGAAAAGGAACTGCTTGTCGCCTTCTGTCACCATCTGCAGGCTGTGCATCCCTTGGGCGGGAGAGGCGATGGCTTTGACAAAGGTGCCGTCCGGTTTGAACACACAGAGTGATTTTTCACCATCGGTACTGACGTAAATGAGGCCTTGGGCATCGACAGCGACTCCGCCGTGAGTCGGGCCGAGCTTGGCTCCGTCAGGGAGCTTGCCGAAGCCAGGGACGGTTTCGTAGGTGAAATCACCCTTGCCGGTGCGGACTACTTCAGTGATGGGTTCACCCTTGGGTGGGTGTTCGTGGCCTTCGTGAGCTTGGGCAGGTGCAATCAGAGCGGCACATGCGAGTGAGCCGGAGAGGAAATGTTTAATGTTCTGTTTCATGACGTCGTGGTTGGGAGTGTAGGAAGAACGGGCCTAGGGTGAAGAAAATTTCAAAGGAATACTGAAATCTGGGGTTTTTTTGATGTGGCAGGGTGTTATTTTTCTCAATCAGAGATTGGTCTCCAGCGAGAGTGCCTGCTAGGCTGTTCAGGATGTCATCTTATGCCCAACTCTTGAATAGCCTCCTACCCGATTCCGGGAAGGTGCGCGAGCATAGCTCCGGGGTTTCCAAGAAGCTCCCCGATGAAATGCATCTTCAGGCACTATGGTTTGCCGGGCAGATGGGGCGTGAATTTATCACCGTCGATGGGAGAAAGGTAAGGATAGTGCAGTTCGGTCACTGGAACCACAGTGCTGGTCCGGATTTCCTACATGCAGCTGTCGAGATCGATGGAGAGTTGTTATCCGGTCCATTGGAATTAGATCATCGGGCGTCTGATTGGGAAGCCCATGGCCACGCGGTGAATGAGGCATTTAACGAGGTTGTATTACATGTGGTATTCGCACCGGATTCTTCCGATCACTACACCCGCACGGCTGACCATCGTGAGGTTCCGCGTGTTTGTGTGCCATATTCTGTGCTGTGCGAGGCCTTGGATTTGCCGTTCCTAGAGGTGGCCAATGCGCATCCGGGGAGGTGCTTTCAGCCACTGTCGGAAATGGATGGTAGCCACATTGACTCATTGATGCTGGGTGCGGCGCGTCATCGGGCGCAAATCAAAGCGCGTAGAAGAAAACGCACCATTGATGTGGCTGGCGAAGATGGTTGGTTATGGCAGGCGATAGCCGAAACCTTGGGCTACCGACCTAACAAGCTAGCCATGACCCTGCTCGCGCAGCGGTTGCCCATCGACATGCTGAAGGGGAACCCGGAATCAGCCGAATCCATTATCTTTGGGGCTGCAGGTTTTCTCTCCGCGGAAATTCATGATCGGGCTGCCGCAGATAGCCGCGACTACTTACGTGGGCTCTGGGAAACGTGGTGGCAGGTGCGTGATGATTATGAGCCAGTGCCAGAGCGGGCGATACCGTGGAAACTTTCTGGCATTCGTCCAGTGAATCACCCACAGCGGAGACTTGCTTGTCTTGCGAGGATTGTCAGCCTATGGAAAGAGTTTTCCCGCATCTGCCTGACAACTTCCGGAGCCGAACCCCTGAGCCGATTTTTTGAAGAACTGAATCACCCGTATTGGAATCATCACTATACTCTGACTTCGAAACGTAGCGACAAAGACCTGGCCTTGTTAGGCCCAGACAGACTGCGTGATTTTCAAATCAATCACCTGCTACCTGTGCATCTGGAAGCAGACCGCCCTGCAGCGTGGGAATACTATCAGAAAATACCCGCGCCCTCACTCAGTGAGAAGGTTGACAAGGCATCCATCCGCTTGTTTGGCGATACAGTGCGAAGGAAATCCTACCTCAAAAAAGCATGGCAACACCAAGCCCTGTTACAAATCTATCAAGACTTCTGCCTCCGTGATGCTAGCGATTGCAAGGAGTGCCCATTTCCAGAGCAGCTCGGACAGTGGCGAGGTTGATTGATCAAGGAGTCTCTGTCGCGTAGGCGTAACGGTAGAAATACTTATCTTCGGATTCCGGAGCAGGTAATGTGTAGGTCAGTAGTCCATTAGTATCGGCGGTGATCGTGACACTTGTCCATGTATCGTCTAACAACGTTAGGCTGCTTTGGAACTGGTAGCTAAAGTTGGGTACACCAGTGGTGCTAACAGTGGCTTGTCGTTCCTCACCTTCACCGCTGAAAGTAATGGTCATTTGCTCGGTGGGTAAGATGATGAGTCTTAGTTCGTTGGTAACGGAGAAGGGGTCGGACCATTTTGGATCAGTGTAGACATTGGTTCCGGTCAGGGTGCCGAGAAATGTAATGAGGTCAGATTGTTCCGTGGCTGTGAGATTGAGCCGTTGTGGGGTATCTCCCGCTGGCCCAGGTGGGCCTCCGGGTTGGGTTAGACGAGGGTCGAGGTTTGGAACAATAGCAGGGATGGAATTATAATGTGCCACGACTTCGGAAAGCGAGTTCAAGCTGGCATCATGCATGAAGCCTCCGTGAGGTGTTCCGTTGTTAGATACAAGGTCACGCAACGATGGGGATTTGGTATTGGTGGTATCGGCCCCTCCACCCAGCGAAGTAACGATGCCGTTATTACGTGAGTTCGGATCGATGTCGAATTCGGGAGGGCTATGACAGGCTGCACACCCTGCGCCTCCTTGGTTAGGTGGAGCGAGGAAAATCCGTTTACCGGCATTTTCGGAAGCCGTGAAATTGGAAAATGGAGCTCCGTCGTTCGGTGCGAGAGCCCGGCCGACATCGTATTTACTGTCGAACGATTGGATAGACCGGACAAATTGAGCGAGCGCACGCTGGAGTCTGTCTTCGGTGATGGAAGGGTCGCCATATGTGGCCGTGAACAGCACTTGGTATTCGACAATCATCGAGAGTCTCGTGATAAGATCTGCTAGCGATGGGTCATCATCACTGCCACTGAAGCCCATTTCAACGTGGTCTTGTATCGGCTGGGTGGCTTGCGCCTCGGCACTCGCTGCACGTTCATCCCAGAAGAAGCGTGATTCATTGGCAAAGCGGGCGTTGATCAAGCGCATCGAGTGCCGACCCGTGGTGCCGTTGACTCCGGTGCTGGCTACGTCAGGATCGCCAAACGCATGTTCCTGATGATGGCAGGACGAACAGGAGATGGTGTTGTTTCGCGAGAGACGTTTGTCGTAAAATAGAATGCGGCCTAGCGTAGCTCCGATGTCGGTGATGGGGTTTCCTGCCGGCGTGTTGTCCTTGGTGATATAGGCCGGTTTTGCTTGGTTCGCATAGTTGTGGAGCCTTGTCAGATCGATACTTCCATTCTGTGCCCATAGGGCGGCGGGGGAAATAAACAGGAAGAGTAGAGCCTTCATCCCACAAACTTAGGCATCAATTGTAAGCGCAAGATGTGGGTCAGGCGTCTTTTTGTTAAGACTTTGTAAAGATGGCCAGCTGAATGGCTCAGCGGGGGAGGAAAGTGGAACTAAAGATCAGGACTTGGTCTCAGCCAAGCATTCGACCTCTATGCCGACCCCTTCTTCCAGTACCAAGACTCGATCTGCCACGCCGAGGCGTTCTGCCTCAGCAATAAGGCGCTCGACGGGTTCGTGGTCCGGTTCATTGCCCAGAGGAAAAGTGCCGTAATGCATCGGGATGAGAATACCGGCTTCCATCTCAATGAATGATCTAACAGCCTCTTCAGGGTTCATGTGTACATCGCGACCGCTGGGTGCCTCGTATGCTCCGATGGGCATGAGCGCAACGTCTGGTGTATGATGTTTACCAATTTCTTTGAAACCTTCAAAATAGGCGCTGTCGCCACAGTGAAAAACCTTACAAACACCGGAGGAAATCATATATCCACCATAATCGCGATGGGTATCATGGAGATATCGAGCTCCCCAGTGATGACTTGGTGTGTGGGTGACTGTTAGGTCATTAATGTTTAGTTCATCCCACACGGACATTTCGTGCACACAGTTAAACCCAAGTCGTTTCACCAGTGATCCGCTCCCTTTGGGAACCACGATGCCTTCGTGCGATTCAAGGATTTTGAGACTTTTCTTATGCAGGTGATCGAAGTGTGCATGTGTTACCATGACGAGGTCCACCAGTGGCATCAGTGTGAGATCTAGACCAGGCAATCGCTGGCGTTTTACCACACCATGCCAGTGAGCCCAGTTGGGATCAATGATCACCGAGTGGTCGGGAAATTGCACGAGGAAAGAGGCATGACCGATCCATGTGACACGGATTTTTCCAGCTTCGGGCGGGTGGGGGATGGGCTCTCTAACAATGCCGTCAAGTTTCTGGAACATCTGCGGCAACAGTCGGCGTCGGAGGAAGTGATAGTTCCTGCGCGGCCATCCTTTTTTCGGCAGGATGCCGGCATAGTCACGTTTGGCCCGGCCACCGTTGTTGGTGTTGTCTTTATTACCTTTGGCGGCCATGTTTAATGAGTGGGAGATTGAATGAGCAAGAAAATCAGTGCGGTTAGTATCCGTAAGTATATTGCATATCGAGGAAAGTCGTCCCATTGCTGTGTCGCAATGAACAGCCCACCCGACGCTTCACCGTGCTTTCATCATCATTGTCAGAAGGTGGGTTTTCAAAGATTAAGCTGAGGCTGGCATCGCCGGGTAATTCTGAAGCCAGAACCATGTCAGACTTTTGGAATCCTGCGATGAGCTGCTCACGCATCTTTTCAATAGAGTCCCGGTGGGAGCCTGAGATCTGGCCCCAGACACTGCCGTCTTTACGGGTTCCATGGATTTTGCCCGGTGAGATGACGAGATCGGGATAACGAGGGATCCAATCGGGGGTTTTTCCCCAGCCTTTGTAGTCGTCACCGTCACCAGTGGCGATGGATTCTTTCTCCTTGGGGATGAGCACCTTGCTAGCTGCAGCTTTGCCCCCCTTGATAGCGTCGTATTTGCCATCGATGATGTCCTGATATGGGAGAATCATACCGATGTCCGTGTAGATGTTACGGAACTCGATTTTATCGTCGACGACTCTGATAAATTTAACATTGGGGTCGTCCTCAATCACTTTCTGGGCTTCGAGTAATTTGGGATCTACCTGTTTTTCTTCAGGTGCAGAAGTCTCAGTGGAGGTGTCCTTCGATTTTTCACACATGGTGAGCGTGAGGCCGAGTGCGACTGCTGCACTGAGCTTTAAAGCGGAACGACTGATGGAGTAAGTCATGACTAAGGAATATGCTCCCATCATGCCTGCTTGCAACCATTCTCTTATTCTCGTTGATCTGGAGCGGATCCGGGGGGATGATTCCCGAGCAGAAAAATGAATCAGAAAACGACTATAGGTATCACATTGGGCGATCAAGCGGGCATTGGGCCGGAGGTTGTCGAGGCTGCATTATCATCCGGACAGATATCGGATAAATTCGAATACCGAATCATCGGGAGACGGTTGGATGTCGTGCCTGGTCACCCCACACGTGATTCTGCCCAAGCAGCTCTGGATGCCTTGGAGGAATCCGTCGCTCTGCTCAAGAAGGGTGAAATACAGGCCGTGGTGACCGCACCTGTCGGAAAAGAGGGGCTCCACGAAGTAGGGTTCCATTTTCCCGGGCAGACTGAATTTTTTGCCGACCGTCTAAGTTGTGATAATCACGCCATGTGCCTGACCGGTAAAAATCTAACGGTTGCCTTGGTGACTATCCATGTAGCCTTGGCGGATGTTCCTGCGTTACTCAAAAAAGATGAGATCATCCGCGTCGGGAAATTGATCGCTGAGTTCTGCAGACAACGCGGTATTGCGAAACCTCGAGTCGCCGTTTGCGGCCTGAACCCTCATGCCGGTGAGAACGGGGCATTTGGAAAGGAAGACATCGAGTTGGTTGAGCCAGCGGTGAAACAACTGCAAGATTACTCTGACGGAGTTGAGTTCAGTGGTCCACATCCGCCCGACACCATCTTCCGTCCTGCTGCCGATGGTGAATACGATGCCGTACTCTGCATGTATCACGATCAAGGGTTGATTCCTCTTAAGTTGTTAGATTTCGACACAGGAGTCAACGTCACTCTTGGCCTTCCCTACCCGCGAACCAGTCCCGATCACGGTACGGCCTATAACATTGCGGGGACGGGAAAAGCCAGCGCGAGCTCGATGATCCATGCCATTCAGTTAGCCTGTGAGATGTGTGATCATAGTTCAGAGTGAAGAATCCGGATACCAAAGAGTTGCTGCGTAAGCACTTCGGCCATGACTCGCTGCGGCCGGGGCAGGCGGAGGTGATAGATCGTGTGCTGGACGGAACTAACACACTGGCGGTGCTTCCTACAGGGGGCGGAAAGTCTCTCTGTTATCAATACCCCGCAGTTGTGCTCGATGGATTGACCATCGTGGTCTCACCATTGATCGCACTGATGCGTGATCAGGTTGATGTTCTTGTTAGGAGAGGTGTGGCTGCTGCACGAATCGATTCCTCGGTGGATGAAATCACTCGTCTGGATTTACTCGAGCAGTTAGAGATTGGAGCGATCAAGATACTCTATCTCTCACCAGAGAAGTTGACCGAACCTGCAATGATGATGCGGCTTAAAAAATTGTCCGTGTCTCTGGTGGCGATCGATGAGGCGCATTGTATTTCAGAATGGGGGCATAGTTTTCGTCCATCGTATTTACGGATCCCGAGATTGGTGAAATCACTAAAACCTCGATCTATTCTAGCTCTTACAGCCACTGCTTCACCCAAGACGGCGACGGGTATACGCAAGGCGTTTTCAATTTTGAAAAGAGACCAGGTGCAGACTTCGTTTTACCGCGAGAACCTGCATTTTGATGTTTCGGTTTGCTCTGAGGAGGAGAAAAAAAGTAGAACCTTGGATGTCTTGTCTCAGTCTGGTCGGACGCCAGCGATTGTTTACGCCACGAGACGAGGCGATGTTGAAGAGTTGGCTGCATTTCTCAATGAGCACGGTGTGAATGCCAGAGCATACCATGCTGGCATGCCTGCAGATGCCAGAGCCGAGGTTCAGGATGGATTCGTGGCTCATCGGTTCGATGTGATATGTGCCACCATTGCGTTTGGCATGGGGGTGGATATGCCAGATGTTAGATCGGTGATTCACTATCATCCTCCCAAGTCTCCGGAGGGATGGATTCAAGAAAGCGGTCGGGCCGGTCGAGATGGGCTTCCCAGCCATTGTGAGGTATTGCTGAATGGAGATGATCGCGCCGTGTTAGAAGGTATGATTCAGGCGAAACAGCCCGGTAAGCCCGCTGTCCGAGCGATTCTGCAGAATGTTTTTTCCCAAGGTCCGAGAGCTATTATCTCGCGCTACAATCTCAGCACTCTCAACGATGTTCCAATTGAATTACTGGATATTTTGTTAGCACGGCTGGAGACTTCCGGCTGGATCACGCAGGAGGGAGCCTCATGGATGTGGTGTCATTTGGTCCCACTGCGCTGGGATCAATCAGCGCGTGAACGATTAATGAAGGGGTTTCCAAAGCAACAGCAGGAAATGTTTTCTGAGATGCTGGAATCTAGACAGCGCATTTCACTATTCGAGATGTCGGGAAATGACGTGACGAAGATGAACAAACTTGTCGGCCAGTTGCGCGAACTGGAAGCGGGTGGTGAGGTAAGGCTTAAAATGAGTCACAGCTTGACGCACTACCGAATCTCCAAGGAACCCCAAAACCTCAATGAACTCGCTGATGAGATGCTCGAAGTGTTTCAGGATCACGCGAGAAATGATATCGAGCGCATTGATAGTGTTTTCAAAATGGCTTTGTCGCGACGGTGCTTGGCAGTTTCTCTGGTCGGATACTTTGGAGAAAAACTAACCAAGCCATGCGGCCACTGTGCATCCTGCCTAGGCAAATCCAGACCTCGCAAGCTTCCGCTTTCGTCAACCCGGGAGGTTACTATGGACGAGCTCGAAATTATTCAACGTCTGGTAGCTGAAAAACGAGCGCCACTTTCCAGTCCCCAGCGACTTGCTCGATTTCTCTGCGGCATCTACAGCCCTGCGATGATGCGGTATCGTCTCTATCAGCACAATCACTGGGGGATGCTGGCTCGCCATTCCTTTGATGATGTCGAGACCATCACTCGCAGCGTGATCTAACATGAGGTGTGGAGAGTTATCCCTTCACCCCTGCGCTGGCGACTCCTTGAATAAAGTATCGCTGGAAGAAAAAGAAGATCACGATTACCGGGAGTGTCATCATCAAGTTACCCGCGAGAATTAGTGCCATGTCATGGCTGGTGGAGTCGTCCGCGCCCATAGCATAGATACCTACGGAAAGAGGAAAGCGACCCATGTCTCGTAGGTAAATCAGTGGCTGCATGAATTCATTCCAAGATGCCATGAACGACATGATGGCAATCGCTGCCATCGAAGGTTTGACGAGTGGGATGATCACATACCACCAGATTTGAAGTCGGTTCATACCATCAATCTGAGCGGCTTCTTCCAAGTCGTTGGGAATGGTTTTCATCTGCTGAACCATGAGGAAAATGAAAAATGCGACACCGAACCACGTGGGCACCCAGATCGGGTTCAAGGTATTGTACCAGCCCAGTTCACGCCAAATCAGAAATTGAGGGATCATGGTGACTTGAGGCGGGAGCATCATGGTGGATAGCAAAATCAGAAAAGCCAAAGAACGGCCAGGCCACTTTAATCGGGCAAAGGCATAAGCCACAAAGCATGAGCTGGCGACTGCGCCAAAAATAGAGAGAACTGTGATCAATACGCTATTGATGACGTATTTCCAGAAAGGCATGGAAAGAAATACCCTTTCATAATTCCTAACAACTTTTCCATACCCGGCAGTCGACGTAGAACTGGGGTCAAGTGTTAGGGTGAGAGTGATTTCGCTTTGTTGTAAGTTGGGCGCCTCCTCGCCACTGATCTTTTTCATCGGAACCCAAGGGCGTTTGCCCCACTCTTCCTCGTCGTTGTCAGTCAGTTGGAGAGTGAGGGCTGAAGCCCGATTTTGTGCAAGCCAGACAGCGCGAGTTCCTTCATATTGAACCCCATTGATCTCGACCGATGAGTGCATCCGGTGCCAGCTGGCATCGTAGTCGAAGGGAATGATGATACGGTAGATATCTTTACTCGGGCGATTCACCGTGAACGTTCTGGTGATGACCAGAGGTTCGTCCGTAGAAGCGGCGAAGTGACTTTGGACGACTAAACGACCATCTGTGTCATAGGCTAGACCTCCCGACGATTGAGGTGCTGCCTTGAGGCCTTCGGGTATCGGGTCGCTCTGTTTACCGCTGCGGAATTTTTCTTGGTAAATCACCCCGGCTCCTCGTGCGCGGACTTTGATTCCGTGGATCACGAGTCGTGCCAGTGTTTGATTGTAGGCTTTGATCAGTTCCGCCTGCACCCCGTTTCCAGCTTTCAGGGCGTTTTGAAAAGCGGTTTCTACTTTGGCGTTATCCGTTTCCTGCCAGACCTGCTGAGGCATTTTTTTCAATCCTCTGGAAATCATGAATTGCCCGGCCTGCTCTACCATCTCCTCGTCGGCTTCATCGCTAGCGAGGAGCCTCGGGCGGGTGGCGTCCTGCGTGATCAGCTGAGTGACTATTGCGGTGAACTTGGGAAGTAGGAATTTCCAGCGTTCGGCACTGCACCCGGCAGGTCGTGCTGGGCGATCGATGTTGATCACATAAGGGCTGTTAGGTCTGAACTCAGGAAGGTCAGGCCAGAACTCGCCTTGGCTCACTTCTTCGTCAGTTTTGATGCTGGAAACTAACATCCACAGGAATGGAAACAGAAATACTGCAGAGCAGCTCGCAAGTATCAGCCACAGAAATCCCTTTCCGGAAAGGAATCGCCACAGTCTGTTCTCTTGTTTTGCCATGTTGTTAGGATGTTACTCGCTCTGATAGTGAACCCATTTTTTGGACGACCACAGCTTCAGAATAGTGAGGAGAAGAACGATGGTGAACAGCACCCAAGCCATGGCACTTGCGTATCCCATACGGAAGTACTGGAAGGACTGCTTGAAAAGGTAGTAAGCATAGAAAAGTGTCGAGTTCTCGGGCCCTCCTTGGGTCATGATGAAGGCCTCATTGAAAATTTGCAGCGTGCTGATGGTCCCCATAATCAGATTGAAAAGAATATAGGGGGTGAGCATCGGGAGGGTGATGTGCACAAACTGTTTCCAAGGCCCGGCGCCATCGATGCGAGCGGCTTCGTAGAGGCTTTTGGGGATCGCCTGCAGACCGGCTAGCCAGATAATCATCGCTCCACCGGCGGTCCACAGGTGCATCATGATCATCGCGGGTTTCGCCCAGCCAGCTTCCTGCAGCCAGTTCGGTGCGGTGACTTGTTGGCCAACGATATGATTCTCTAACCATTCAAAGGGAGCGGTGTTGAACGACCAATCGAGAATTTGGTTCACGATGCCGTTTTGCGGATTGAGAAACCAGAGCCAGAGAAATGAGGTGGCGACCACAGGCATGATCGCGGGTAAGTAGAAAATGGTTCGGAAGGTTCCAATACCGCGAAAACTCTTCCGCAGCATAATGGCGATCGCCAAGCCAAGAGCCATGGAGAGGGGAACGCGCAGCAGCATGTACAGGGTGTTGCCCAAACTTTTGGAAAATAAATCGTCGGCAGGGAGGCTAGCGTAGTTATCAAAGCCAACATAGCGCGCGTTACCTAACACATCATAGCTGGTGAAGCTGATCACCACACTGAAGAGGATCGGGCCAGCGATGAATATGATCATGGCTAGGAACCAAGGGCTGGCGAAAAACAGCGCCCAACCAACCTCCCCAGCTCGGTAATGGCGGGTGTTCCTTTTCTTGCGATAAGCGATGAAGATTGCGACGAAGGGAAGAATACAGAGGATGCCGTAGCCTATCAGATACGGTCGCCATGCCACGGTGCTACCCACAGGGGGGGAGAGCACGGCATCGAGTCTCTCCTGCACCGAGCTCTGAACATTTTGCATCGCGATGCGGGCTTCGATTTCGCCCAGCTTTTCTTTTCTTTCGACGCCTGTCAGCGATGGATGTTTTTCGCGGAGTTCTGCCAAGGCTGGTTCGGCGACTCGCTCTTGGTTATGCTGGACAGCGCTCTCATAACCTTCCACGTGTTTGTTCCAAAGTAGCTGCCCCACTGGAGTGACCGGGCGGATGTAGGTGTTTGGGCCGATGTCGCGGATTTGTTGGTAGGCGGATTTGAAAGTGTTCGGCATATCCGGGTTATTGAACACCTCTTCATCCAGCACCTGTTCGAATAACTTACGTTTCGCCGAGCCGCGCGGAAGGTAGAGGTTGCCGGCACTTTCCTGTCCCTCTTTGTATTCCTGCTCCATGTAGCGCAGGGTTTTGTCAGTGAGTAGAAACTGCATCAGCTTGAACGCACCTTCTTTCTGACGCGATGTGGTGGGCATCACATAGGCATATCCACCCGACCATGTGAGCGGCTTGTGTCCGGCATCCAGCCGATCTTGCGGCATAGGCGGCGCGGTGATGACGAAATCCATGTCGCGCTTGTGGGCTGCAATCAGGTCGAGCGCCCAGTTGCCATCGATTTTCATTGCCACCTGACCCGTCAAAAACGGGTCCATCGCTCCTTCATACTGAAAGCTGGAACGATAGGCCTCGACGTTTTTAAATCCCCCGAGATCATCGTAGATGTCAGTCATATACTTGAGCGCACGCACGACCTCGGGGCTGTCCATGGTCACTTGTGTCCTTGTAGGATCGAGAAACTCACCCCCTGCTTGCCATGCATAAAGATAGAGCCAAGAATTGCCAATGTTAGGTGCAAATCCGATACGTTCCAGACCTTCTTCAGGTTTGTTAGGGTTTTTAAAGCGGCTTAGAAAAGTGGCATACTCGCGCAGCTGCTGCCAGTTCTTCGGAGGAACAATATTGCCGTCTGTATCCTGATAACCTTGCTGGCGCAGAAGGTCAGCATTGATATAGAGCATGCGGAAATCCACCGTGACCGGGAGTCCGTATAAGTGTGCTTCGGAGCCGCTGTTAGGTTTGGCGTAGCTGGCTTCTTCCAGAGCGAATTGATAAAATTCACTGGGGTCTATTCTGAGCGGGTCATCCAGAGACTGATTTTCCAACCATGGAGTAAGATCCTCAAAAGCATCTTTGGCCGCCCACTCACCCACCGCAAAGCGATCGAAAAATACCACATCAGGGGGGACGCCTCCCGCGATGGCGGAAAGTAGGCGTTGGGCGTCTCCTACCACGTCTTTGGTGACCGGAACGCTGTAGATGACCTTGTATTCCGGATATTCTTTTTCAAAAGCACGGAGCACCGGCATCATTTGATCGGTCAGCCGGGGATTGCCCCAGAAAACCAATTCGATTCGACCATCGGCTCGCACATCTGAATGAGTGCTGCGCTGAGTCCAGATCGCCAGCACCACGATTAGCAACAGAAACAAAACAATGGCCAAACGCAATGATACCGCGCCGCGAAGGCATGGGGAGTCATCGTTGTACCTTTTTCCTATCATCCTGCGCAGGTTAGCGGGTGAGCGCTCAGGGTCAAGCTGGTGGTGTCAGCTGGTAAAAGGTCGCGGCATTGTGGTGGTAGACTGCTCGTTTTTCGCTGTCGCTTAGGGCGTGGATCAGATTGTCCACAGTGCTCAGCCAGGTGGGATAATTCGTTTTATTGAGCCCATTTGGCCAGCCGGAGCCAAATATGATCCGCTCCGTGCCAAAGGCTCCCAGCAGTGTGTCGAAATAGCGTTGAACCGATTCGGATTGCTTCACCGTGGATTCACCCTGCAGCATATTCGAGAGGCTGGAAAGGCGATGGTAAACGTGGGGCCGACGTGCCAATTCGCGGATCTGTCGAGACCAGCTTTTTGAATCTGGCAGGGCGGTGTTTTCACCAGAGGAGCTAAATCCGAAGTCGACGATCATTTGTTGCCCCGGATGACGATCAGCCAGATTGATCATGCCAGCTAAGCGTGTGGGCGAGACGAAAAGCTCAAGTGTCTTCCCGCTCTGCGTGATTTCCTCAATGCCATGATCGAAATCAGGATCCTCCAGATCGTCTCCATCTGAAAAGGTTTCCTGATAGCCCAAGACCAACGGACGTCGACTGTCCTCGTCCAGATACGCCTTGATTTTTCCGGAGGAAATAGGAATCCAAGTGACGCAGCCAGCGATCAGCTCGTCGGAGTTTTCGGCCAGTTCCAGAAGGGGAGTGTTCAGCTTCACATCTGTCTGGCGCTGCACGGCGATGACTTGATCCACACCGCTGAACTCGATTTCCTTATCCAGTTCGTCTAGCAGATTTTCTAGATCTGTTTCAGGATTATTGGCTAGCAGTTCTACGTGAGCGTCAATCATGCGTTGAAAAGTCGGCGACGGCCGGCGTTTTGGCAAGCTCCTTTGGCTTTAGCATGCTGACATCTGAAATTTATTCGAGCGCGAAAAATGTGAAACACAGTCAGGAGTTTTCATGTATCCTTAGGTCATGAAACGCTTTCTATCGACTGCCGTTGTGGTGGTATTCACGCTTTGTTCTGCGGGAGCAACACAAGCTAAACCTAACATCCTATTTTGTATCGCCGACGACTGGGGCTGGCCCCACTCACCGCTCTACGGAGATAAGGTCGTCAAGACCCCCACGTTTGAAAGCATCGCGAAGCGCGGGGTATTGTTCAACCATGCCTTTGTCTCTTCCCCCTCCTGCACACCGTCGCGCAATGCGGCACTGACTGGCCAATACCATTGGCGACTCGGTCCTGGAGCTAATCTTTGGAGTCAGTTCCCGGGAGGGATCGATACTTATCCTAGGATACTTGAAAAACACGGTTATTACGTTGGTTCATATCGGAAATCCTTTGGACCTGGTAAGGACTTGCCAGCTCCAGTGGCAGGGAAGAAGGTGGGCAGTGTCGACAAGTTTTTCAAGAACCGCCCAGATGGGAAACCGTTCTGTTTTTGGTTCGGCTCCTCAGATCCCCACCGTAGTTACAAACTGGGTTCAGGCGTAGCGAGCGGGATGAACCCCGCTGATGTTCAAGTTCCTCCCTATTACCCGAATAACCAAACCGTCCGCAGTGACATCTGTGATTATTATTTCGAGGTGCAACGCTTCGATCGCGAAGTTGGCGAACTCCTGGATCGACTCGAAAAGATGGGAGAGCTCAAAAACACACTGGTTGTGATGACAGGCGATCACGGCTGGCCTTTTCCAAGAGGAAAAAGTAATCTCTATGATGCTGGCGCACGTGTCCCACTGGCTGTGATGTGGGGAGATGAGATTAAGAAGGATCGCAGGGTTGATGACTTTGTTAGTTTTGTCGATTTGGCGCCCACCTTTCTGGCAGCAGCCGGTGTGGAAGTGCCATCAAGCATGAGCGGTAAGACATTGCTACCAATTCTCAAGTCTTCTAACAGCGGTTTAGTGGATGGTTCACGGGATCATGTCATCTTTGGCAAAGAGCGTCACACACCCTGCCAGGAGAAGGGGCAGCTAGCGGCACCATGTCGTGCTATTCGAACCAAGGACTTCCTTTATATCCACAACTTTTTCCCCGACCGCTGGCCTGCCGGTGCTCCGAAAGCAGAAATCCGATCAAATTGGGGCGACTGTGACGAAGGGCCGACTAAAACCGAAATCCTTAAACTCAGGGACGATCCGGAGGGTAAAAAATTCTATCAGCTCAACTTTGGCAAGCGCCCCCAAGACGAACTCTATGAGATAAGCACGGATCCCCATCAGATTCATAACCTTGCCGATGATCCCAAGTATGCTGAGACGCTCAAAAAGTTAAGAACTCAGCTAATGGCAGAACTAACAGAAACGGGCGACCTCAGAATGCAAGGAAAAGGCGATGTCTACGAGTCCTATGGATACCGAAGCTACGGTGGATCTAAAAAGAAGAATCGTTAACTAAGCCCTGGAGCATCGCTCCACTTATGCTATGAAAATAGTCGAGTAATCTCCTAATTGCTGCATAGAGTTCTGCGTATGGAGCACACCATCTTGGTTCTTAAGGCTGCATTGCCGGTCTATCTCATCGTCGCACTCGGCCCGCTACTGCGGCGCACGAAAACGCTGACGCCGGAAATGGACAAGGGGGTGATGTCGATGGCGGTGCATCTTTTCTACCCCTGCCTGATCTTGGATAAGATGTTAGGCGTGGAAATTTTGCGCGATGCCGGTGTGGTCTTTTCATCCGCAGGAATCGGTTTTTCCATGATCGTTTTGGGCATGGGCCTTGCCTTTGTGGTGGCAAAGCTGATGGGGTTCGAAAAAGGCGGCGGTCTGCGCACTTTCTCTGCTTCCTGTGGTATTCAGAACTACGGCTTCATCGCGATTCCCTTGATGGTCTATGTCTTTCCTAACAATGACTCCGCCTTGGCGGTGCTGTTCACCCATAACCTTGGGGTGGAGTTGGCGCTGTGGACGGTGGGCATCATGCTGATTTCTGGAAATCGAACTCCGTCATGGCGATCTTTCGTCAAAGGGCCGATCATTGCCGTGGTGGTGGGTATTTTCCTGCTGCAAACTAGCACCGATCACTTAGTGCCGGATGTGGTGAGTCGTGTGTTCACGATGTTAGGCATGTGCGCCGTGCCTGTCTCCTTATTGTTAGTCGGCACCACCATGTATGACCTCGCACGCGATGTCCGACTCGATTGGAAAGTGTCTACCGGTGGAGTGCTCGTGCGTCTGGCGATGGTGCCATTTGTCATTCTTTGCGTAGCGAAGTTTCTGCCGTTAGCTCCGGAGCTCAAACAGGTGCTGATCATCCAGGCTGCGATGCCGGCGGGCGTCTTCCCCATCGTGCTCTCACGTCACTACGGTGGTCGCGCGGATGTTGCCATTCAGGTTGTCGTCGCCACCACATTGGTGAGTTTGATCACCATGCCACTGATCGTTTCCTTCGGCATGGCATGGATAGGCTTGTAAAGTAGTTGTGTCAGAATCATTGACCGATGCAACAAGCTCGGATTTAATCGATCCCCTCAATGAGCGACATGGAAATCCAGGGGCAGGTGATCAAACCTGGCGAGCGAAAACTCGTCAGGATCAAAGTAGGTGTGCTGACCACACACGAGCCGGTCACCCTGCGCTGCTGGGTGATCCGTGGAAAACAGGAAGGCCCCACTTTGATGGTCACCGGATGTTTGCATGGCGATGAAATCAACGGAGCCGAGATCATCCGGCGCTTGATCAACTCGTCTTCGCTGCGCAGAGGCTTCAAGGGGACTCTCATTGCCGTGCCCATCGTCAATGTTCCCGCCTATTCTAACAGGTCACGCTATCTGCCGGATAGACGCGATCTGAACCGTGTGTTTCCTGGCTCTCCCAAGGGTTCACTGGGAGGGCGCTTGGCGCATATTCTTACCAGCGATTTGTTGCCGCTATGTAACGCGGTGGTGGATCTGCACACAGGTGCCGTCAACCGGGCGAACCTACCTCAGATCCGGGTGACAGCGGACGATGAACAATCTCTTGAGTTGGCTACGGCCTTTGGTCCACCGGTCACTTTGCTGTCGGCTGTGCGCGAGGGGACATTCCGCTCTGCCTGCAATGCTGCCGGCGTGCCGGTGATCCTCTATGAAAGTGGCGAGGCGCTACGGCTCGACACCGCCTCCATCCGCTTCGGCAAGCGCGGTGTGCTCACTGTGATGAGGCATCTTGGGATGCTACCAAAGCGTGCTGCCGCGGCGAGGAAACGCGCAGCCAATGCCGTGCTGTGCGGTAAGAGCTACTGGGAACGCGCCCAGATCGGCGGCTTGTTCACCCCACGCATGGCGCTGGGCAGGGCGGTGAAAGAAAATGATGTGCTCGGCTTTGTGGCCGATCCGTTGGGCGACTACGAAGAGGAGATCCGCGCCAGCCAGAGCGGCATCCTGATTGGCCGAACCAATGAGGGGCAGGCCGACGAAGGCGATGCCTTGTTCCACATCGCCCAAGTGAAATATCCCGACCGCGCGGAAAAACGCATCGTCAAATCCGGCGAAGGTCTGTCCGATATCGCTGCCGGCGATGACGACCACCCGGTGCATTACGATCCCTACACGGATGTGATTTGATCTCTGAGTTGGATGAAAAAAAAGACCCGACACACTCAAGTGCCGGGTCTGGTTAAGAAAATAGTAATCTCAATCGCCTTACTTGCGACGGCGCATGAGAAGTGCGATGCCTCCGAGGCCAAGCAAGGCGGTGGATGATGGTTCTGGGACGGTATCCACAAGGAGTTGGGAGCCGCTGTAATTATGTAGATTGTTGGTTCCACCCGGTTCCATGTTTACGCCGGTGCTAAGGCTGATGAAAACCCAATCATCTTCCACCCAGTTCGTCTGCAGCCAATTTGCCAAAGTGTTTTCTCCGGAAGGATCAAGGGAAACTGATCCAGCAACGTGGCCGTTTTCGAAATTATTCATCAGGACGGTATCGACCGTCTGAAAATCACTGGCCAAGCCTGTGGAAGTCGAGCTTGCACGAACAATGTTGGCAGTTAAATCAAAAGTGGTGCCATCAGAAAAGTTGGTGTTGTCCTGGGTGGTGATGAAATCTGCACTCAAGATGTCTGCGGGGTTCAGGCCGGTCATCTGAAAGGAGAAAACGGCGACCAGATCGACACCGGAGCCGTATGCACCCGCCTGAGCAGCTCCGCCGTTGAAAGCGTCGCCAGATCCGTCCCCAGTGGGAGAGCCTGATGGGGCATTGTCAATGGCTCGACCTTGAACTCCAAGAGGTAAGGAGATGATGGTCGCTGCCTCGACGGAGGAAAAACCTGCGGCGGCGATCACCGCAGCACCTGCCAGGTTGAGTGTGTATTTTGTGTATTTCATATGAATCAATGGTTACTTTGTTTGGAAATGGAGAGTCCGGTCCAAATTGTTTCGCTGCATTCACAACGATGGCGGTACTCATCATTCATCAGAACACAAATTTTCAATGTGCCTAAACACAGGAGAGCGATTTTTCTGAAAATCATTCATGGCGCTGATGCAGAGCAGTCATTCAACGATCTCAATCGCAGGGCAGCACGTGCGACATCAAGTCATGGCTAAGTGTCTCCATGATTCCGCACAATCTCATGGGTGTGGCGAAGGGGTTACTTACGCTTAGGTCGCCGGTCACAGCGGCAGCCTGTTGCGGCAGACAAGCAGCGACTGAATTTGTTCTTATTCATTTCCGCACAATCACCTCCACATAGGAGGGAAGTTCAGCCAGTTGCGCTTTGGAGAACTGTCCTGGTGCGACGATGAGCCGACTGAGGCTGTCGATTTTTCCAAGTGGCTGGAGGGATTTGATGGGGGTGAACCGTATGTCGATTTCGGTGAGTTTTAGGGAGGTCAGTTGTTCGGCCGAATTGATGGAGCTACCTCGAATGTCTAGTCTTCTAGGTTTCAGAGCATCGAGTAGGGACGGTAGGTTTTTGCTAGGCTTGAGACGAACCAGGCCATCTCCACTTAGGCGCAAGGAGCGGTTTATGCCAGTGTAGCTGAAGGTTCGCTCTTTCCAGTTCGGATTTAGCTGCTTCACGACCAAGTGAATGATTTCCTCTCGATCTTCGGTAGGTCGAGCATGGCTGAGGTCATAGCGGATCATTTTATCTGCCAAGGCGGCTCTGGGAATTTCGTGAATGGCAAATAGATCGCTAAGTAGTTCGATGAAATCCTCGGTGGCTAAGAAGTCTTTGCCGTCCATACGGCCTGCATATTTGTAGGCCAATGGTAGCAGATCAGGGGAGGAGCTTTTGCCTGCCTCGTGTATTGCCACAGCCTCATCAAAGCGCTGGGTCAGGAAGTTGAGCCAGAATTTTTCCACCCAGATGGGGTCTTGGTCGTCCGGTTCATTGGCGATGACGGCATCGAGCCTGGCGTGGAGAATGTTAGTCAGTCTCTTCAGGTCGATCTGATCGGAAAACTCAAGGTAGATGAGTTGGGTAGAATCTTTTTGGGCGACCGCAGCTTGTGATTTGAGGCGGGTTTCATTGATACGTTTTTTTTCTTCAAGGTCTGCGAGAGCGGTGATGGCGCGGTCTCTGGCGGTCCGGGCTTCGTTGCGACTTTTGTTCAGGCTGCTGAGGAAAATACTGAGAGCTGCGATGAACAGCAGGAGAAACGCGGCAGTGAGATTGCATACCGTGCGGTGGCGTTGGTAAAAAAGGATCAGCTCCCGGCGGATGGAGCTAGGCTCGACGGACATGGTGAAGCCGTCCAAATACCTGGTGATGTCATGTTGCATCTGCGCGACGGATGCGTAGCGATCTCGAGGGTCCTTGGCTTTGGCCTTGAGCACCACGGCGTGAAGGGGGGAGTCTTTTATTAGGTTGTGGTTTGCAGATTCAGGAGGTTCGGCCTCGATCAATTCCTCCATCAGGCAGCCGAGTGCATAGATGTCCATTTGCTCGGTTTTCGGAGTGCGGGCATCGAAGAGCTCGGGGGCCATGTAGGCGGGGGTGCCTTTGATTTTGCGTTGCAGTGAGCCGTAAAGGTCGGGGTCGAGCAGCGTTTCGGTCTCCTTGTTTTCTTCTCCCTTCATCACGATGCCCATGCCCCAGTCGCAGAGCTGGACTTCACCGAAGGATCCCACCTGGATGTTGTCGGGTTTGATATCGAGGTGGAGGACGCGCCTGGAGTGCGCGTAGGATAGGCTTTCGCAGATTCGCAGAATGATGCTGAGGCGCTGGGAAAGTGGCCAAGGTTCGGATGTTCTACCTTTTTTATGATCGTTGATGAGTTTTCGCAGGGAATGTCCTGTTTTGAACTCCATGGTGAAGAATGGTCGACCTTCTTCATCAACATCCATGCCGAAGAGCTTGATGATGCCGGGGTGCTCCAGCCTGGCAGTGATGTGAGCTTCCCTCAAAAAGGCATCGTAGTGGTCTTTGCCCAGCGTTTGGATGGGTCTGGCGATTGCCACATGGCGCGAAGTTCGTTTATCGAGGGCGCGGTAGATTTCCTTCATTCCACCGGTGGCGACCAATGTCTGTTCGGTGTAGCGTTTTTCCAGTCCGCGCAGGTTGTCGTAAAGTGGTGTCTGCGAGCCATCTTCGCCAGCTTCGGTGAGAGAGGGATCGCCTTCTTCATAAAGCTGATCGACGAAGGGCAAGATGCGATCACTCACGTTCTCCGTGGAGGATTGATTGGTAGAGTTAGCCTGATCTGTGACAGATGGTTTCATGGGCTAAATTCTTCCAGCTCGCTGCGGATCTGGGCGATCTCGTGTTGCATGCGTGTTTTGACTCTGTTTTTCAGCACGTAGACACTGTCCTTTTGCAGGTTCAACTTCTCGCTAATAGCCTCAGCTTCGTGACCTTCCAGCGACAGCTGAAGAACTTCGAATGCCTTTCCGGTGAAGACGGATTCGAGACGGGTCATCGCGAGTTTCACCACGTAGGCTTGCCATTCTTTTTCAATGTTGGCTTCCACGTCGGGGCTGTCGACGAGATAACCGCTCTGTGTGTCTTCGCTGAGTTGACTCTCTGAGTTTTCTTTTTGATGATCACGAATCCAATTCAGGGCCACGTTACGGATCAGGCGTGCCAGCCAGCTCCTGAACTTGGCTTTGCCGGGTTGCTTGCGGTAGGCGGGCAAGTTTTCCCATAGTCTGATGAAGGCCAGCTGCCGGACGTCATCGATTTCCGGCTCCCTGAAATTCATTTTTCGGAGCACCGCCGTGACGAAGGGATCATAGTAATTCAGAAATTCATCCCAAACAGGGTGATCCGTCCGTGACACGGCGTGGCGGATCATCGAGGGCCGCGTCGGGAGATTGTCATGGGATGATTTCATCAGCTGCGGGTGGACAGGCGCACGAAGTTACTATTTTTTATCCACGATTTTCTTTTTACCTGATACCAAGCTCAGAATCCACCCTGCGACCATACCGACCACAAAGGTGAGCAGCAGCATCAGGGCTAAGGGCATGCGTACGGTGGCCATGAGGATATTGACAGTTACCTCTTCAAAGTTTTGGAAAATAACGATGCCTAACAGCAGGACAACCACGCCCGCCGAGATATACTTCACCTTTTTCATGTCCATACTTGGAAGAATCAAGAATCTGGAGACCAGAGTCAAGAGGGGAGTTGGCGGTCTGGGGCTGACGGTTTTATCCCTTGGCAGGACAGGCTGCCGATGTGAGACTTCTGCCATGGAACATCACGTTTATTTCTGGCTTAAAGAGGAAAAGAAAAATGAAGCCGACCGCGCTGCCTTCGAGGCGGGTATGGGAGAGCTTTTGAAAATCGAAAACATCGCATCCGGTATGTGGGGCAAGTCGGCTGCGACACCTGAGCGCCCGGTGACCGTAAAAAGCTTCGATTACGCACTATCACTGAAATTCGATTCACTTGAAGAGCACAACATCTATCAGGATCATCCTGACCACGATGTGTTTGTGGACTCATTCAAGGACTTGTGGGATAAAGTCCAGGTCATGGATGTCGGGTAGTCTCATCCGTTTAGAGTTCAAAGATCGCAAGGTCTTTGAATTCGACATGCATCTCCTGCTTGGAGTGAAGCTGCAGTGCTATGTGGCCTTGCTTCAGGCATTTTTTGTCTCCTAGTAGTTCAGTGACCACCACGCCATTTAACGAGACGGTGATGTCATCACCTATCGCAGTGACAGTGATCTGTGTCCATTCGCCAGGATAGTAGACCTTGGCGATGAGTTTGGGGTCGGGTTCTTTGGTCCAAGCTCGGCCGGCGGTTTCGTAGAGTCCGCCAACTTGTTTGCTATTGTCCACTTCGGCTTGGAAGCCTTTGACTGCGACTTGGTTGTTGATTTTTTGCACACGAAAGTAGAGCCCGGAATCGCCCTTGGTGACTTTAAACTTAGCTCGCAGGATGAAATTTTTGTAGGTTTTGTCGGTGACTAACAAGCCATGGCGTTTTTCAGATTTGCCACTGGTTCCAGTGATGACGCCATCGACAACCTCCCACTTGCCACCCGGCAATGTGTGCCAGCCTGTGAGGTCGGTGCCATTGAACAAGGGGCTCCATTTCGCAGATTGTGCTGAGAGGGGTAGGCAGCTGACTAAGATGAGCAGAAAAACACGCATGAATTGTTAGGTGGGATCCTACTTCTTGTTTTTGTTAGCACGTTTACCATTACCTGCTGCCTTGGGGGTGAATTTGGCGTTCACCTTGGTGGGGATCGCGGCTTTGGTATCGGCTTGCCATTTTTTGAGTTCGGCTAACAGTTCGGCGGCCTTTTCCGGGTGTTTTTTTGATAGGTCTTGGCTCTCAGAGAGGTCTTCATCGACGTTGAAGAGTCGGATCGAGTTGTCTTCGAAGAGGTGCATCAGCTTCCATGGACCGCGCATGATCATGCTGGCGGGGACTCCGCGCCAGTAGAGGTTGTCGGTGCCTGCGATGGGATGGACTTTGCCCTCGCCGCTGCCGGAGAGATAAAGTGGATAGTGCCAGAAGATGGAACGGTCTGGGATGGATTTGCCCGCGAACAAGGGGGCGATGGATACTCCGTCGACCGGCTGCGCAGTGGGGAGTTTGGCCTTGGCCAGATCGGCGAAGGTGGGGAGGAAGTCGACGCTGGTGACCGGTGTGTCGCACTCGCTGCCGGCTTTGATCATTGCCGGCCAGGTCATGAAGGTTGGGACACGTACGCCGCCCTCGAAGAGAGAACCCTTGGCTCCTTTCAGCGGCTTATTGGTTGTCACGGGAGTTCCGCCATTGTCCGAGCTGAAGATGAATAGCGTCTTTTCCTCCAGACCCTGTTCCTTGAGTGTGGCTCTGACGCGAGCTACGCTGGTATCGACCGCTTGGATCATGGCTGCATAGGTGGGGTTCCACTTTCGGTCCCAGTCTTTGGATTCGAGTTTCTTTTTGTATTTCGCAACGATCTCAGGACGCGCTTTGGTGGGTCCGTGCACGTCCCAGTGAGAGAGGTAGAGGAAGAAGGGCTTATCGTTGTTGTCGCGGATGAATTTGCAGCTGGCATCGGTGAGCCACTCATGCACATCGATGTTACCGTAGAACTTCTTGCCAATTTTGTCCCCCTTGCCACTGGGGTCGCTGATGTCAAATCCCTGGGTGTCAGGGCCGACGTGCCATTTGCCGAAGCGGGCGGTTTTGTAGCCAACTGAATGAAGCACCTCAGCGATGGAAGTGACGGAGGGCTGGAGGGTGAGTTTGGAAACAAAGGCGTCTGGTCCGGTCGTGGTGACGTCCAGTTTCATGGAAGCCTTGTTGCCTTTTGACCTTCCGCCCGGTGTCCAGATTTGGGTGCGCGGCGTGTACATGCCGGAGATGAAACACGCACGTGTCGGAAGACAGTTAGGGCCTCCCGAGTACGCGCGGTTGAACTTCATTCCCGCTTGGCAAAGGCTGTCGAGGTTCGGTGTTTCGTAAAACTTGTTCCCATTGAACCCGACGTCCGCCCAGGCGAGATCGTCAGCGAGAATGAAGACAATGTTAGGTTTTTCGATATTTTTGTCCTGAGCTAGCAAGGTGCTGCTTACACCCAGTGTGAGGCAGGTGAGAATCGACAATCGAAATTTCATGGTTGGGCGTCTTGTTAGGTAGGAAACAGTGCTTAGCGTGCCGCGGCAGGGTAGGTTTCGATGAGTTGCTTGTTGAATTCCGGCACAGGCTTATCGTTTTCCTGCTTTTCGCCGGGAGTGGTGCGGCCTTCGGTAATGGCTTTGTTCACCAGCTTGATCATCTCGTTGACTCGCTCGGGTTGCTTTTCGGCGAGGTTGTTTTTTTCAGCCGGATCGGCTTCGAGGTCGAAGAGTTGCACCGGATGCAGTTTCTTGTCCTTGAGTGCTTTACTCGGATGAGGCGATGACCAACCGCCGGATCCTGGGCAGAGGCAGAGTTTCCATTTTCCTTGGCGGATGGCGAAAGAGCCGTTGATCGAGTGATGGATGGTGAATGGACGGGCAGCTTGTTCTTTTCCTGTTAGGGTAGGGAGGAAAGAAAATGAGTCCTCGGCCATGTTGTCGGCAAGGGGTTGTTCGATGATTGCGGCTGCGGTGGCGAAGAAGTCGGCGGAGGTGATGGTGCGAGCAGTTTCAGATCCGGCCTTGGCTTTGCCTGGCCAGCGGACGATGAATGGCACGCGGTGGCCACCTTCGTAAATGTCAGCTTTGTGACCGCGCAAGTCGCCATTGGGTTTGTGGCCTTGTTTGACCAAATTGGGAATTTTTGCGGCTGGAGAACAGCCGTTGTCGGTGGTGAAAATGACCACGGTGTTGTCGGCGATTTTGTTGTCGTCGAGCGCTTTGAGCACTTGGCCTACTACCCAGTCGGTTTCCATGAGGAAGTCACCGTATTGCCCGATCGGGGATTTCCCCTGCCATTCTTTCGATGGGACAATGGGGGTGTGGGGACTGGTCAGGGGGAGGTAGAGGAAGAAGGGTTGTTTGGTTTTTGCACGTTCGGTGATGTAGTTTACCGATTCGCGTGCGAAGTCCTTGAGGCAGTCGACAGCTTCAAAGTCAGCGGCACCGGCACCGGGGCGGCGGAAGGCTTTGACGTGAGTAGGGATGGTGACTGCTTTGTCGTTTTTGAGATAAACGTAGGGAGCCATGTCGAGTGATCCGGCGATGAAGAAGGATTGGTCGAAGCCGACCTCCGTCGGGCCGCCGTCGACTTTCTTGCTGTAGTCGATATCCCAGCCAGCACCTGGTTTTTTGTGTTTTCCCATGTGTTCCGGTTTGCGTTTTTCATCCAGATAGTGCCAACCGAGGCCCATGTGCCACTTGCCAACGAGGGCGGTGTGGTAGCCGTTGTCCTTGAGAAATGATGCCACGGTGGCGCGTCCTTTTTTGATCATTGGTCCGCGTTTGTCCGGAGACCACATGACGGCGCTTTTTAAGTATGAACGCCAGTTGTAACGGCCGGTGATGATTCCGTAGCGTGTGGGAGAACAGACGGAGGAGGTGGTGTGGGCATCGGTGAAGCGCATGCCTTCCTTGGCCATGCGGTCGATGGCGGGTGTGGCGGCTTTGCCGGTGGTGTGGGAGACGTCACCCACGCCCATGTCGTCGGCTAAAATGAAGATGATGTTTGGCTTTTCAGCGGCTTGAGATACCAGCGGAATAAGACAGGCGATTAAGGGGAGGATGGTGCGTTTCATGATAATGGAATGGAAATGATACGGTGGATGTGATCGCATCTTGCTTTAGGATTGGAAGTATACGTCAGCTGATCATACTTCATCAAATGAAATGCCAAGCCGCCATCGTATTCTGTGCCATCTTTCCTCTGGGGCTGAATGCCAGTCAGCCGGTTGAATTTATGAATGTGCAGGGTGAAGGGCAGGGCGGA
Source organism: Oceaniferula spumae (assembly GCF_042849255.1). Taxonomy (GTDB): domain Bacteria; phylum Verrucomicrobiota; class Verrucomicrobiia; order Verrucomicrobiales; family Akkermansiaceae; genus Oceaniferula; species Oceaniferula spumae. The sequence continues at coordinate 1,997,465 of NZ_AP026866.1, read as the reverse complement.
AATACTCAGAAGTTTTATTATGGGCAGGCTGCGAAAGATGGGGTCATCGAGTTGAACGCAACGAATGGTTTCTTCGACCGCTGTTTTCAGGCAGGAGCTGCCAAGAAGGTGACTCCGGAGAATGCGAAACTCATTAAATCGAATTTCGATTACCTAGAGAAAGGTCGTGAGGAGTTAGGTTCCGCCCGCTGGCATCTCTGGATGCCTGAAGCCGGGGAGGTGAAACTGGAATTTGTGATGACTGTTCCAATTTCCGAACATGAAACGACATGGAATATTCGCATGGGGGAGCAGTTACAGGTTCTTAAGGCGAATACCAGTGATGGGAAACAGCCGCAGACTAAGACTCTAACATTTAATGTGAAGAAGCCTGGTAAACACAGCGTGGAGATCGATTGTCAATTGACGGCACCAGCCGCAGACACCCGGATTCATCGAATCATGCTCTCAGGTGACGCGATAAATAATGCCCACCTCCTGCGCGCCCGTTGGCGTCCTGCGGCAGCACATTGTCGCTACCAAGCACCTGCGGAATGTCCCTCGCCGAAGATGTGGGTCTTTGAAACTGTAGCCACGACTCCAGCGTCCAGTTACTCACCGATAACAACTCCGTTTGGCTACTATGGCACGTCGCTAAGCAGCGAGGGGAAAGTGGCAAAAGGCGCGGGGTTCAATTTTTCCATGTGGGCCGTGTCCATGGGAGCCGACAAAAAGGCACCACCGATCCAACAGATGCCGCGACTGATCGGCACTGGTTTACCAGACGCTAGCTACAGCAGTTTTGGTCACGAAGGAACCGGTGTGAAATTCCGCAATGCCGTGGCATATCCCAATGGTGCCGACCGAATCATTCAGGCGATGCGAGTGGAAACCCAAGATGGGATCACCACCTACTACGCGTATTTTTACAACGAAACATCCCAACGTTGGGTGCTTTATGGGTCGGGTCAGAAACCAGTGAAAAACCGCCGCAAAGGCGAGACCGACGAGTTGAGGTCGACAGGTTCATTCTGCGAAGTCCCGGGACCACCGAACGTCGAGCGCAGCGGTGATGTCAAACGCGTCATCAAACGACGCGGCTGGTTCTACGGCAGTGATAAAAAATGGTATCGCGCTGCACTCTCGACGCCGAGCCGTAAGGAGACTCAGGCAAGAAGCAGGGCGGATGAAGCCTTAAAGACCGGTGGCGATCCTCACCTTGATTCCGAGCAAAATTACTACGCAAACGATTATGTTAGCCAAGGGTGGATGGTGACGGCGACAGGAGGCATGGAGAATTTTCTTCCCTTGCAGCGTCGAGAAGAGCAACTCAAGAAATCAGTCGAACCGGCTCCTTTGCCAGAGTATCTGAATGCAGAAACATCGACACAACTCTTCGATCTTCCGGTGGTGTTCGGTGCAAGCAAGACCACTAAAATCACCGAGACTAGCGCGACCGTAGACTATCCAATCATCAAAACCGGTCCAGACTCGAAGGCGATACTCTACTACGGAGCCTTAGACTGCCTGAGCTTCACCGCCAATGAAGCCCAGCGCGGATCGAATGCGCAAAAAGAAATCTTCAGCAAAGACCGAACCTGGCAGAGCCATACCGCTGAGAGGTCTGTGAAAGAAGGCACCGAGAAATTCGTCCTCACGGATTTGAAATCTAACACTGCCTATTTTTATCGTCTGTTTGTCTCCCATGATGAAGGCAAGAGCTGGGATTACCAATCCGGCAGTTTCAAAACCCGGTGACTAATTCCGAGTTGCTGGTTGATAGCTGAGGACGTTCAGAGAGCAGAGTCAGCCATGCGCGCCATGGTGTCACCTATCGGCTCACCAATACGAAAACAGGCAAACCGGATTCTTTTCCGGACGAGCTCTAAGGTAGGACGAGTTTGTAACTTGTCGGCAGGCTTTGCTGCGCCCGTGGTACTTGGGATGATTGTTCCTAGGGTTGCCGACAACTTGAAAAGTTGTCCTACTTAGTTGTCCTCTTAATCCACTCCATCAGCTCTTTATCGAGAGCGCTGACCTTCTCCGGGTATTTGTCTGAGAGGTCGGTCTTTTCTCCGGGATCCTTGGCGAGGTTGTAGAGCTCGTATTTTTTACCGGCTTCGAAGTGGATCAGTTTCCAGCCGTTTTTACGGATCGCGTGGGATGGTTTGTGGCCCGATCCGTGGTTGTGTGGGTAGGTCCAGCAGAGGGCGCGTGATTTGAGGGTGTCGTCGGCCTCGCTCTTGAGCGCGGAGGCGAGTGAGTGGCCGTCGAGGTGCTGCTCGGGCATCAGCTTCTGACCGGTGAGTTCTAACAATGTGGGGTAAATATCCATCGAAATGTTAGGTGTGTCTGAGGTTCCGGGAGTGATAGTTCCTGGCCAAGAGATGATGGCAGGAATGCGGGTGCCTCCTTCGTAGTTCCAGCCTTTGCCTGAACGTAGTGGCAGGTTACAGGTGACGCCGGGCGATCCCTTGAGGTGGCAGTGGCCGCCGTTGTCTGAGGTGAACAGGATGATGGTGTTCTTGCTGAGGCCAAGTTTCTCGATGTGATCTAACACACGCCCTACGTTGGTATCGAGGTTTTCCAGCATCGCGGCATAGGTGGTGTGGTCTTGGCGTCCTCGCGAGACGGTGTTGTAGCGGTCTTTGATAGTGGGCGTTTTGCTGTCACCATAGAGTTTTTTACGTTTCGCCTCATACTTCTTCACCAGCTCCTTGGGGGCTTGGATAGGAGTGTGCACTGCGTAGTGGGCGAGATAGAGGAAGAAGGGTTTGTCTTTGTTCGCATCGATGAAACTCAGAGCCTGGCCAGTGAGCGCGTCGTTGAGGTAGTCGCCTTGTTTGCCCTCCTCCAGGTCTGGCACGTCCCAGTAACTGCCGCGCTTGTTTTTCCTGGCGTAGGGGTAGAAAAACGATGCCGGCTGGCCTGCGCGATTGGTGGCTTTCATCCAGGTGAAACCGTGGGCCGTGGGAAGCTGGTCGTCTTTCTCACCGAGGTGCCATTTTCCGGTGTATCCGGTTTGGTAGCCAGCCGCTAAGAAGGCCTCGCCAATGGTGGTTTCCTCTTTGGGTAAATGGATTTTGGATGGCTGGGGAATCCACTGGGTGATGCCGACGCGCTGAGGGGCTTTTCCTGTCATCACGGCCGCACGAGTGGGGGAACAAACCGGATGGGCTGAGTAAGCCTGGGTTAGACGCACACCGCCCTTGGCGAGCTTGTCGAGGTTCGGTGTCTCGTAAAATGTGGAGCCGTAGCAGCCAAGGTCCGACGCGCCGAGATCGTCGATGAAGAAGATGATGACGTTGGGCTTTTCTGCGGCGAAGGCAGAGCCAAGAAGTGAGAGGCCAGAGGCCAGAGTGAGTAGGGAGCGTTTCATGGTTTGGAGAACGTAGTATCTGTGGCGTTTCTATCAGAGCATATGATTTAGTTTGGTCCAAAACCTGAGTCTAGGCACGCGAACCGGAGGCGTCCTTATGAAGACGTGATTCTAACCAGAAGATACCGGCGCATGTGGATATACCCGTACTCGAATATGCACCGGGGATGATGTGACTTCCGGGTGCAGATTAGCGGCGGCGGAATGCAAGCATGCCAAGGCCCCCCATGAGCAATAACGCAGAGCTTGGCTCCGGAATGGCGGCAATATATTGAGCAGACACTTCAGCTTGGGTGAGCGCTCTATCCCAGATTGCGATTTCGTCGGCTGATCCTACCAGTTGGCGCGAACCTCCTCCAATCTCTTTGCCGAAACGTGCTGTCGAGATGGAGAACGAATCGAAAGATGCCGTTGTGCTGCTCAACACCTGAGTCCCATCGAGGTACCCGAGAATGACACCGTCACCAGCTCCAGTATTACGTTCCCAAGTGAATGCAAGGTGATGCCATTCTCCAGTGGAAATCGTTCCCGTACCTGCTCCGATTTGATTTCCATCGATGCTGATTCCGAGGCTTCCGTCATTTCTGGCGAAGGTTGCGATGGCGTCGTTAAAGCTACCACCAAAAATTGTGGCGCCTCCAGTTGCATTGCCAAAAATTCCGGTCTGAGTGCCTGATCCGGTCCCGTTGAGTCGGAGCCAATAGGAGACTGTGCCAGCATCGCTACCCCATGAAGTGCTGAGTGTAGTGAGTGTATCAGCTCCAGCTCCCCCGAAAGTGGCCCATTGATTACTGGAATCGAATCCGTTAAATCCGTTTGCTGGGGTTAAAGCCGGACCTGTCGTATTTGGGACTAACACGCCGTTTTGGGTCAGGTCTCCACCTCCCTCTTCATCGGTAAGATCGGAAAGGCGGTAGTGAGCGACTGGGTTTTGTCCGGAAACGCTGGCTGAATAAAGCGCTGCGTTTATCGAGGTCAGGCTAAAGCCCAAGGCCAGCGTTGTGATGATAAATCTTCTGTCCATAAGTCAAGAATTGACAATGAAGGGGTATTTAACAAGCACGGAATTGCACCGAGAATCGCAATCACAGCTATGGCTTTAGAAGCTCCTTCATGGCCTCGCCCAAGGCATTACCGACCTCCATGTAGGTTTCTGCATTGTGATTGTAGTGATATCCGGCTCCGGTGGGGGAAACAGATTTGTCGCGCCAGAATGGACGGGCATCGATGGTTTTGACGTTTCCTTTGAACTCCGGGTATTTGCCGGTTTCGCCGCTGACGGCGAGTTGTGCCTTGGCGACAGTGAGTCCATGGCCTTTGAGGTTTTTGCCATCGAACGCGATGGTGGCGCAGACGAATTTGGCGTCGGGTGCCTTGAAGTCCTTGCGTAGAGTTTTGATCAGGTGCACCAAGTTTTGTTCGTAGTGGCTGGCGTGGGCGGCGTTCTGGTCTTTGTGACCCTGCCACCAGACAAATCCGGCAATTTTATAATCAGTGGCTCCAGGGTAGTAGTCCCCGATGTTTTCTAGGACCTTTTTCGCATTAGCGATGTCATCGTCGTATTGCTTTCCGGCATACCATTTGATCGGCACGGGTTCGGTTCCTTTTTCCCATGAGAGTGGCGACTGTTTATAGCCTGCGTAGACCTTGCCATCATACTCGAACGACTTACTGCCCGGAGGGAGCAGGTCCCATCCCAGACTCCTATTGCCGATGCAGGATTTGATAATCAGAACAGGTTTTTCCAGAGCTTGTCCAACCACGTGGCCGAACTGCAACTCGGGGCCGATATTGCCTTTGACCGTGAGCCACTCGTTTCTCAGCGTCGACATCTTGTCGTTGCGATGCATGACCTGCACATATCTGACGTCTTTCCTTTCCGCCCACTTGCCTTGGTCATCGACGAGGTGTTTGTATTTGCCGGATTTTTTAACCAGGTTTTCCAACGTACCTGCTTTGTCCTCTGGTTTGACTTTGCCAAAACCTAACATGTTAGATTGACCTAGTAAGATGAAAACTTGAACTGGCTCAGCTGCGCATGCTTCGGGCGGGTTCAGACAAGTTAGGCTGAGAGATAAGCCGGTGATGGCAGTAAGTAATTTGCGTGGCTTCACAGTGTGCAGGTTTTTTGTTAGGGCTGAGGAGACACATGGGTTGTCGACAAGATGCAATCTTGTCCTACTTTGGAATCTCGTTCAGCGTGTAAAAGGCGTCTTGGTGCCAGAGGGGGAGTTTGGTTTCGAGGTGATGGATGTGGCCTAGCTGGAGGCCTTCGACGGTGAGGCGGACAGAGAGTCCGTCTGGGCTAGCCTTGGCGGCGGTGACTTTGGGTGTTGTGTGGTCGACCTGTGGGCTGCCGTATTTTTCCTGGTAGATGTAGGTCCAGGTTTTCATTGAGTAATTGGAAACATCGGCAACGGTCTTGGCATCCATCGGTTGGGTGAAGGTGAGGGTGAAGCCGTCATTGTTCACGGACATGGTTTTGATTTCGGGTGGTGTCTTGCCGGTGAAGCGCACGCGCTCGAATGAAAATGTTTTACCACCTGTGGACGCCCAGCCCCGGTTAGTTCCGCCGGTGAAGAGGGTGCCGTCTTCGGCAAGGCGCATAGGTACGATGCCGCACTGGAAACCGTTGAGGAATTTGAAAACAGCACCTTGATAGACACCATTGACTTTTTCCAAGAAGACACGCTGCACGGCAGAGTGGGTTTGTTCCCCGACGAAAACTTGGCCAGCGAATGGGCCGAACTTGCCTTGGGTCTGGTCAGTGATAATGGCGGTGGGTGACTGGCCAACGATGCCGTGGGGAAATTGCACCGCAGGTGGCACTAGCTGAGGGATGCGTTTGCGCTCGATGTGGATGCGTGAGCCGTCTTTAGGGTCGGTGGGACGTGGCCCCATGTTAGGGGCGTCCTTGTAGAAAATGTTGCCAACCGGGCAGCCGGTAAAGCTGCCGATCTTGGCGTGTTTCAGACACGAGGTTCCGTTCCATTTGCCTTGGTTATCAGTGTAGAATGTGTCGCCCTCGGCGTTAAAACCAATCCCTCCTGGTGAGCGGACACCGGAGGCTGTGGGGATCATTTTTCCATCGGGAGTGATTCTAACAACCCACCCGCGCCATGGCGAATTCGCGTGGAAGGAGCCGGTGAGACAGAGGGTTGTCCAGACATTGCCGTCCTTGTCTGGGGTGGAGCCGAAGGCATATTCGTGGTAGTCGGAATTGATTCCCCAGTCGCCGCCGATAACATCGATGATGTCAGCACGACCATCGCCGTCAGAGTCTTTCATGCGTCCGTGTTCGTTGCGATCGGTGTAGTGAATCCAACCATCTTTGTAGAACATGCCGAGAGGTTCGTGCAAACCACGGTGAAATAGCTGCCATGTTACCTGCGACAGATCTTCGCCATAGGCACCGGTGCAGATCCAGACGTCACCACGACGAGTGCCCACGGCGATTTTCTGATCGGGCAGAAGAGCGATGGAGCCAATTTCCATGACCTCACCTTCGGGGAGAGGGATGGCATCACGTTGGTAAAACTCCGACATCCGCTCGTCAGCGGTCGGGAGTTTGTCGCCGCGTCTGATCTGAGCGTGCAGTGGCAGGATGATGAGGAAAAGAAGAAGGTATTTCACGGAATCAGAGTGTAGGTGAGAGTGTGGGTGCCGGGGGTAAATTCGAGAGTGAGTGAGTCAGCTGTGACCTGGCTTTTAGCATCAGTGGTGAGTAACCAAGTGTCTCCTAACACAAACCCACCAGAGGCTTTGCTTTCGATCTTGATGCCTTTGGCTGCGATGAACGGAAGCGTGCCTGATCCTTTGATGGTGATGGTTCTGACCATCTGGCCAGGTTTGTCGCCAGGCATTGGAGCATCTGTGATTTCGTGTTCACCGATGAGATACTTCAGAGTTGGCCTTCTGAGTTTGTCCAAGGTGTAACCTTTGAATCGAGCTGGGGATTCGGATACAAAACCAACGGGGCTGCCGAGTTTGATGAGGTTGGTTCCGGCTGGATCAGTGCGACCGACACCACGGGCAATCCAGTGTTGAGCGGCATTGATGAATTTTCCTGACCATAATAACTCAATTGCGCAATGTCTGGTGCTGAAAGCGTAGTTTGCGCCGTTGGGATGACCGACCGCTAACGAACGCGGTGTGGTGTTGTTCAAGAAGTTGTTATAGATCACGGACTCCGAACCAGTGGGGGAGATATCGATGACCGGGAGTGGGCGTTTCTTTTGAGATTTCTGTGGGGTGGACATCCACTGGGTGCCCTTAATGCCTGGGCCGGTCCAAGACAGAGAAATACCTTGGTTTCCCTGGTATTCAAAATACTCGATCCGGATAGGTGTCTCGCCCTGCTTGAGTGCCACCTTGGTGGTCTTGCTCCGTTTCGCATCGTTCAGAGCGCCCAGTCCTTTGACCTCGGAAATTTTCTTTCCTCCGATGAAAAGTGCGGACTCATCATCCGAAGCTAACACGATCTTGTAAGTGCCGTCTTTGGGCACATTGAGTTGCCCCTCCCAGACCACGGCGAAGTGGTCTTTGGCAGCGATGTTATCCAGATTGAGGATGCCGTGGTGCTCTTCCTCCACGGAGGTGCTTTTCAGCTTTTTAAAATCTGGCAGAGACCCCCATTTTCCTTCGTAGGTGGTCCGGATGAGATCGGATATGGGAGACTTGGGATGCGGCAGAGGGTAGACCTTCAGGATTTCCGGTGCGGTCCAAGGTTTGTTGCGCTTTGAAGTGGCGCTTCGCTCAGACTTGACCATGGCCTCGCTGACTGGTTTGCCTTTATTACCCCATGACGAGCGAACATAGGTCAGAATGGAGGCGATCTGCTGGTCGTTGAGCACGGCTCCTTGAGGCGGCATTTCCAGATCGTAGGTTTTATCGAGGACCTCAACTTTGCCGGTCAGTCCGTGTAAGATAGTTTGGATGGCTCGATGCGGCTCTCCTTGCACCCATGGGCTTTTCGCAAGTGGAGGAAAGGCACCGCCGGTGGCTCCTTTACCATCGGGTGCGTGGCAGGCGGAGCAGTAGGTGGTGTAGAGTTGCTTGCCCGATTCCTCGGCCGAGGCGGGAAAGGCGAAAACAGTCAGGGCAACGGCGGGAAAAACGTGAAAGTGGCGAAGGCGCATGATGAACTTGATCGTGTTTGAAACCCTGAGCCCAGAGTTTGGGCGGAAGCGTATCGGGCGGATACGTCAGGTCTATACACAAAATTGCACCATGACAGAAAAATCACAGATTCAGGGTGCCGAGGAACTTAGATGTGTCGTCGCCCAGCGATTTGACCGTGTCTTGCAGCTCGTTGGCCTGCTGCACAAATCCATCCGATGTGAGGTCGGTGATTTTCCCTAACAGACCTTTGGCATAGAATTCCATATGCGCTTTGAGTTTGGCTTGGTAGGCATCGTCCAGCGTCTTGAGAGCTGTTTTCGATTCCTTGTGGATTTCGTGAAATGCGGAGGGTGCAAATTCTGGCAGTGAGTCTGGAAGTTCGCCCGATTGTTCGACTTTTTCCATAGCTTCATCGACTAGGTTGATGATGCGTTCCTGTCCCCAACCACCGCGACCGCCTCTGCCACCACGCCCGCCACCTGGCACGTCGACTTTTTTGGCGGCGCGTTTCATGCTGCGGATGTATTTGTCAACGAGCTGGTCTCGATCTTTCTTGTATTCAGCCACGTCTGGTTTGACGCGGTCGGCGATCTTGCGATTGACGGAGGCCAGCCACTTATCGAGATCGAATGTTCCAGCGGTGGATGTTTGTTTCGGCTGGCTCCACTCGATGAGGGTTACACTTGCGTCTCCGGCATCGCCGTCACTGGATGACCAGGCCCTAGCATCGCTGGCGGATTCAAGGGTCATCAGCATGCGGTTTTGGGCGGTGTCTTTACTGGGTTGGCCGCTTTTCCATCCGCTAGAATGCCATGCCTCCTTGGTGAGCCATTGCCATGGGGATGTGGGAGTGAGGAGATAGCCTCCGATCCAGAAGCTGGTCGTTTTGTCTTTGTTAGAAAAAGTTTGCGCGAGCCACTCGTTCTCGACGGGGGATGAGGGCACTGCGAGCTGTCCTTTATTTTCAACAGCCAATTCCCGAGCTTTATCCCATGAGAGTTTTTTATCTAACAGAAGGAAGTGGGATTTCGAATGTGTGCGAGTTCCTACAGGGTAAATGGCTTTGTCCAAGCCGTTTTTTTCGATGGACGCTGTAGTCCGTTTTAGCTGCGCTTCGATGGTGCAGGGATTGGAGCCGTCGTCACGCCACTGCAGCATGATGGGGCGGTTTTCATCCTTGGATTGTGAGATCAAAGCACCGCTGGATGAAATGGCGAGGTAGCCGTCGTTCACAGTCGGCTTGGACGGGCTTGTAGGACGGTCGGCGGTGTTCCATTCACTTCCATCTAACCACTGCCAGGCATCATTCGCAGCTAGGCCGGCACCGATCCATGTAGGGTCGCTGGTTTCAAACTGACGCATGAGCCATTTCCTGTCTTCAGGATCAGCGATGACAGCGAGATGGGCTCCATGTTCTTCGGCGAAACGTTGGGCCGCTTGCCAAGAGAGAGGGTGTTTGAGGTAAAGAAAATGACTGCCGTTCTTCTCGACGGTGCCATCAGGAAATTTATCACGTGCCCCATTGGCGAGAGCATCCTTCAGTTCGCCGAGCTGTTTCAGTGGATCCTTCTTCCTAGGCGTAGGATCAGGTGCGGTGACAACTGAGGCAGCTTCGACAGGTTTCGTAGGGAAAGTGGATACCGGTGCTGGTTTGGTCGTTTCCTCAGTGGGTTTTGGCTCAATCGGTGTCTGTGTCGTTGTATCCGCAGGTTTCTTTTGAGTGGCGATAAATGCGATGCCTCCAACTGCGGCCAGAGCAAGCAGGCTCAGGGCTAAGGCGGGCGACTTTTTCTTCGCTACGACAGGCTGCATTGGGCGGACAGGCCCGGCGGCCACAGGCACGTTGAGTCTGGGAGCCGATTGACTGGAGACTTTAGTCAGCGCATCTGCCAACTCTGCGGCCGATGAGTAGCGCAGCTGCGGATTCGGTTGAGTGCTGCGTGCGACGATGGCGTCGTATGCCATTGGGCATGCGCTGATGGTGGAGGGTGCCGTTCTGTTGGCATCAGGCATTTGACCGGTCAGCAGCTGGTGCAGCATCACACCGATGGAGAAGATGTCTGCTCGGCGGTCGACAGGTTGACGATTAATGACCTCTGGTGCGGTGTATCCAGGAGTGCCGTAGATGACATCTTCAGGGTTTGCGGCCTGATTCATAGGAGCTGCTAGACCGAAGTCACCGATCTTTGGCGTGGCATCTTGAGAGAGCAGGATGTTGGCCGGTTTGATGTCTCGGTGGAGAATGTCAGCGTTGTGGGCGTGATCGATTCCCTGGCAGATCGAGATGATGATTTCGGCAGCCTGTGCGGGATCAATGGCTTTGCCGTAGCAGGAGTGATAGAGCGATTTTCCATGAACTAGCTCCATGACCAGATAGAGCATGCCGTCGATGTCACCGAAGTCATAAACCCCGATCAGGTTTGGGTGATTCAGGCGTGCCATCGCCTTGGCTTCGGCTTCGAAGGAGGCGCGGAATTCAGGGTCGGCACCGAATTCCCGTGGGAGAATTTTAATGGCGACAGGTCGGTCCAGAGAGATCTGGCGCGCTTGGTAAACCGCGCCCATGCCACCTTGAGCGATGAATGCCTCAATGTCATAGGCTGGAAACAGCGGTACAAGTTCCTCAAGCGTAGGAGCTTGAAATTGGATGGTTGGCTCGGTGTTTTCCATGGCTGAAATAGGATGATGGGGGCTGTTGGACTAGGGTTCTAGGATATCTGAGGCGCGAAATCCCTAAGTATTAACCGTCGTCAACGGCTTAAGTTGTGGAAAGATTTACCACGAATTGTGCTAAATTGCAGCATGCCAGCGAGCAAGTGGGCAATGCGCGCAAATAAACCATTGCCACCGCCCCGTGTGCTGCTACAAAGCGGTCTCACGAGCTATCGTGCTAAAGAGCTATGTCGGGCAAACTTACCTACAAAGAATCGGGCGTTGATACCAGGGAAGCCGCCGCCCTCGTCGGGGACATCGGAACCCATGTGCGCAGGACACAGAAACAGCGTCAACTGCACGGAGCCTTTGGGCTTTTTGCCGCTTGTTACGACCTCAGCGCATACAAAGAACCTGTCATCGTCACTGGCTGTGACGGTGTCGGAACCAAGCTGGAACTGCTGCTTGAGCACGACCAACTTGAGGCCGCAGGCAAAGACCTCATCGCGATGAGCGTCAATGACATCATCACCACGGGTGGCGATCCCCTGATGTTCCTCGACTACATCGGCATCGCCGCGCTCGACAAGCCACTCATCACCCGCCTGATCGCTGGCATGTGTGACTACCTCGAAGACTGCGGCTGCATTCTTGCTGGAGGTGAAACCGCTGAAATGCCTGGCATCGTTCCTGAAGACGTGGTCGAGCTCTCCGGCTTCTGCATCGGTTGCTGTGAAAAACCAGATCTCATCGACCCCACTCAGATTGCCACCGGTGACGTGCTTATCGGCTACCAATCTGACGGGCCACACGCGAACGGCTGGAGTCTCATCCGCCGCGTTTTTGCTGAGCACGGTGACCAATTTACCAAAGAGGAAATCGTCAGCCTGCTCGCTCCCACCCGCCTTTACCACGATGTGGTCAACGACATCAAAGCCGCCGGAGTCAAACCCCGCGCCTACGCCCACATCACCGGCGGTGGTCTTCCTGAAAATCTGGAGCGCCTGCTGCCAAACCACGGTGCCGACATCGTGATCCCGAACTGGGACAACGCCGCGATGCAGAAAATTTTCCAATTCGTTGACGCTGAGGACAAGTTCCACACCTTCAACATGGGCTTCGGATGGGTGACCATCGTCGCCCCCGAAGATGCCGACAAAGTCCTCTCCGCCGGTCCTGGCGGAGTCAAGATCGGCACCATCACCGACACCCACGGTGTGCGAGTGAGCATGGAGTCTTAGCCTGAAAACTGAACACTGCCCACTTAGCCAACGTCACTCATGAGCGACTCACTCAAACACGAATGCGGCATCGCTGTCGTGCGTCTTCGCAAGCCTCTCTCATATTACAAGGACAAGTATGACACTCCTCTCTGGGGGGTGAACAAGCTGTTCCTGCTGATGGAAAAACAGCACAACCGTGGCCAGGACGGCATCGGTATCGGCTGTTGTAAATTGGACATGCCGCTCGGGCAGCCCTACATTTTCCGTCGCCGCGACGCAGCCAAGGATTCCATGGCATCCGTCTTCCGCGGCGAGTTGAAGAAGTATAACAAGATGGTTCGCAAAGGTATCTTCGATCCGGAGAAACCCGAAACCGTTAAAAACAAATTCGACTTCGGTGGCGAGATCCTCATGGGTCACCTTCGCTACGGCACCTCCGGTCAGTTCGATTCCGGCTCCTGCCACCCGTATCTGCGTCGCTCTAACTGGCCAACACGCACCCTGATGGTGATGGGTAATTTCAACATGACCAATGCCGGCGCATTGAACATGAAGCTCATCGATCGCGGTCAGCATCCGGTCTTCGGCACCGACACCCAGACAGTGTTAGAGGAAATCGGTTTCCATCTCGATGAGCACCACACCGATCTTTACCACAAGCTTCGTGACGAAGGGATCGAAGGCCGTGAGATCCCTGAAATGATCTCTGAGCAGATCGACCTGCCAACCATCATCAACGAATCTGCCGAGCCATGGGACGGCGGTTACTGCATCAGTGGTGTGGTAGGAAATGGCGACATGTTTGTCATGCGCGACCCTCGCGGCATCCGTCCGTGTCACTTCTATATCAATGATGAAGTCATCGCATTTGCCTCCGAGCGAGTTCCACTGATGACTGTCTTTGAAGCCAACAAAGAAGACGTTCACGAATTGGAACCCGGCACCTGCACCATCGTGCGCCGTGACGGCAGCATGAGCAATCAGCGCTTCCATCCTGAGCTTCCCAAGAGCCCCTGCTCCTTCGAGCGCATCTACTTCTCACGCGGCAACGATCCGGACATCTACCGTGAGCGCAAGGCCATGGGCGCCGCCCTCGTCGATCAAGTATACAAATCCATCGGCAGCAATTTCGACAAAGCCGTCTTCGCATTTATCCCTAACACCGCCGAGACCGCTTACTACGGCTTCCTCGACGGCCTCCGTCTGCTGCGCCGTCAGCAAGTCCGCTCCGAGATCATGGACGCCTGCGCCAAGGGTGAACTCACCGAGGAGACGCTGGACAATCTCATCATGCGCAACTGGCCGCGTGGCGAGAAAGCCGTGCACAAGGACATCAAGATGCGCACCTTCATTTCCCAGGAAAAAGGAAGAGCTCAGCTAGTCTCCCACGTATACGACATCACCTACGATCTGGTGAAAGAAGGCGACGCCCTCGTAGCGCTGGACGACTCCATTGTTAGAGGAACAACACTCAAGGAATCCATCCTGAAAATTCTCGCGCGCACGAACCCGCGCAAGATTGTCGTCTGCTCCACTGCACCCCAGATCCGCTACCCGGACTGCTACGGCATTGACATGTCCGAACTCGGTAAATTCATTGCCTTCCAAGCTGCGGTGAACTTGCTGAAAAAGGCAGGAAAAAGCAGTGTGTTAGAAAAAGTCTACCTCGCCTGCAAATCCGAACTCGATAAACCAAGTGAGGAACGAGTCAACCAAGTCAAAGGCATCTACGAGAGCTTCACTGATGAAGAAATCTCCGCTGAAGTCAGCCGCATGGTTTACCCTGAAGATCTCGACTGGCATGGCGAAGTGGAAGTCATCTTCCAGACCATCGATAACCTCCGTGCCTGCATCAAGGGCCCGTGTGGCGACTGGTATTTCACCGGCGACTACCCAACACCGGGTGGATTTGCCACGGTGAACCTAGCCTATGTCAGATGGTTCGAGGGAGCCGCAGGCCGCAGTTACGACCTGCCTCTGTAGTCCTGTTTACATCTTATAACGGCAGGAGGTCTTTGCCCACAGATTGGCTAGGATGATGTTTTCATCCAGATTATCGATTACGTGACTAGCGAAGTTACTGTTAGTGTTTGCTCATTAAAACACTAACTCCATACGCGCCCACGCCGCCGAGCAGTTTCAGATCAAGCAGCTTCGATGAAACAACTTACAGTATCTCACTAGCATCTGCAGAGGAGCGCCAGCAGGTCTATTGGCTACGGCATCAAATTTATGCCTCTGAACTTGGTCAACATGCTGAGAACCCCGGTGGAATCATCAGTGATGTGCTGGATCAGGAAAATCATTACATCGTCGCAAAAGTTGATGGTCTTGTGATTGGTTTCATCAGCATCACACCGCCATCAGCCAGGAGCTACTCGATCGAGAAATACTTCCAACGAAGTGACCTTCCCTTCAATGTTCACCGAAACCTGTATGAGATCCGGCTGCTGAGCGTGGTGCCACAGCATAGGAAAAGTTGTCTTTTTCTCCTATTGGCATACGCAGCATTTCGCTGGGTCGAGTCGCATGGGGGAACCCATGTGTGTGGCATGGGTCGAGCGGACTTGATGAAGCTCTATCAACGGTTTGGATTGAATGCGTTGCCGCAGATCACCAAGTCAGGCGATGTGCGCTATCAGTTGATGCACGCTGCGGTATCAAAGCTCGCCGAACGAGCCTCCGGTTATGCACATCGCTTGCAACGCTCCGGATTGGAGGTTGATTGGCAGTTGCCGTTTCCCTTTCAAAAGCCGGCTCCTTGTTTCCATGGAGGTGCGTTTTTCACAGCCATCGGTGAGACTTTTCAAACTCTGGAACGACAATCTAGGGTCATCAATGCGGATGTGCTCGACGCTTGGTTTCCTCCTGCTCCCAGTGTGATTGAAAATCTAACAAATAATTTGCCATGGTTGCTGCGAACCTCGCCACCAGCTGGGTGTGAAGGTCTGATCGACACTATCTCGCGAGTTCGGGGAGTGGGTAAAAATAAAATTCTGCCCGGTGCCGGGTCATCGGACCTCATATTCAGGGCCTTCTGCCATTGGCTCACGAAGAAATCCAAAGTGCTCATACTCGATCCAACCTATGGAGAATACTGCCATGTTCTGGAGCAAGTCATCGGCTGCCAGGTAACTCGATTTCGATTGGATCCGGCCAATGCCTATGAGGTCAATACGGAGGCTTTGAAGATGGAACTGGTTAACAACTATGATCTCGTGGTGTTGGTGAATCCTAACAGTCCGACTGGTCGTCACATAGAGCGCGTCGATCTGCAGAAAATTCTATCATCCGCACCAGTCGATACACGGATCTGGGTGGATGAGACCTACATGGAATATGTAGGTGCTAGCGAGTCCTTGGAGCAATATGCCGCCTACAGTGAAAATGTCGTAGTCTGCAAATCCATGTCGAAGGTTTACGCCCTCAGTGGAGCTAGAGTTGCCTATCTGTGCGCCGCATCACATCAGCTAGAAAGTTTGCGTGCCATCACGCCGCCGTGGGTGGTGGGGCTTCCATCCCAAGTTGCGGCTGTCAGGGCACTTGAGGACGAGACATACTACCAGGCACGATATTCGGAAACACATCAACTCCGCGAAGAGCTGTCTCAAGGGCTGACACAGATCGGTTGGAAAGTATTTCCCAGCGTGGCCAATTTCCTCCTCTGCGAGCTGCCTGAAGCTGGTGCTGATACTGAAGCTATGATTGCAGCATGCCGCGCTAAAAACCTCTACCTACGCAATCCGGGAAACATGGGCGGAGAACCTAACCGACGACTGATCCGCGTTGCTGTCAAGGATGCTGATACCAACGGTCGTATGCTGGAAATTATTAAATCCGTAAGTTGTAGATCTCATCAAAAATCGGTCACTTAACATCGATGCGGTAGACCGCGCCGCGGTTCTTCTCTGTGCGATAGACTGGCTGCCGTTTCGAGTCAAACATCTCAAGGGTAAAGCCATCGAGGCGTTTCATGAGTTCCTTTCCTTCGTTGCGGTTCCACAAGGTGATCGCGGAGATAGGATATTCCTGACCGAGGTCAACTTCCCACCAGATGGGTCGGTGAGCATTTGTGTGAGTGATCAAATTGCTTTTGTGTCCCCGCCGGTTTCCGTCCACGGCCTTGGAGGCTTGCATGTGGGCGCTGTGGGTCGACGATTGACGCGCTTTTTTCTTAACTGCGACGTTCTTTCCTTCGCTCATGACCTCCACTTCGGCCAGCGATAGGAATGGCCCCTTAGGATCTGAGATTCTTACGTAGCGGGCGGTAACCGGGAGTTTTGTGGCAATTTTTGGTGGCGCCGGCGGTTCTGGGGGCGAAGGTGGCGCTGCTGCTGCGACCTTTTCTTCGACAGCTGGAGCCGCGGTGACCTCTGCCGCTTTGTCCGAACGAGGAATCATGATCCAGGCAATAGCTGCGAAACCTATGAGTAGCGTGATTAGGCCGACAGGAAGTAGCGGGTGCATCTTCTTCTTTTCTTTCACGATCGGCATCCGGACGCTGATGTCGAACTGCGGAATATAATCAGATTCCCCGACGGTTGGGATCACGCTTTCACCATTGCCCTCAACCGCATCCAGATAGCGGATGAAAAAAGGTCGGGCTTCCAAGCCGCTGGCATCGATCGCCTGACGATACGCATCAATATCAAACTTCACCCGACGGAATTCCACATCGCGAGTCTCGCTGTCGAAAATACAGTAGGAGGCCACAATATCCTCAGTACGGGGGTCGCCGACTGATCCGGGGTTGATGATGTAGCGGAGATTGGGATCACAGTTGAATTCCCCCGGCTCATGCAGTGTAACCTCGCCGGTTTCATTCAGTAAAAAAAGCCCAGGCCGGTGAGTGTGGCCGATGAAAATGATGGAGTCCTTGCAGGCAGCGAAGTTTTTCTCCGCGTCTTCAGCTGTGAGAATGTAGCCGAAGTTCAGGGGCGCGACCACTTCCGCATGCGTGATGAGAAAGCTATTGTCCTCAGGTCGTGCCATATCAGGCAGTTCGTTTAAAAACTGACATGCCTCCTCGTCGAGCTGGGACTGGGTCCATTCGATGGCAGCCCGAGCTTGATCATTGAAAACCGAGGGACACATCCTCAGGGCACAGACGGCATCGTGATTTCCTATGACAGAAATGCGGCTGTGCTTTCTAACGGACTCCAGCACCTCACTGGGGTTCGGTCCATAGCCCACTACATCACCCAAGTTGATGATCTGATCGATGCCCAGCGCCTGAATATCCTCAAGCACGGCGTTCCATGCTTGAAGATTGGCGTGAATATCTGAAACGAGGGCGATGCGCATCGGTGGGAGAAGATTATGACTTGGCTGGCTGAGAATGCGAACGGAAAAGAGGAGACAACGAGTTATACCAATTCCTGTTCCACAATTGAATAAGTTGGCTTCAAATCGAGCTGACGTCGAGATGCCAATTTTCCTATTGAAAAGCCCGCATGGTCAAGGAGGATGGCAACGTTCAATTTCACCCACCTACTCATTCTCATGCATTGCTTTACGCGGATCCTCGCTATTTATATCGGACTATTTTCATTGGCGAACGGTGAAACGAAGAAAAAGAAATTCGATCCCAAATTAGACAAGAATGCAGCGGCAGATGAGTTGCATCCGCTCTGCCGAATGGAAAACGTCTATCCGGATCAAGATGTGGAATTAAAGGTGTCAGCCATGGCTTTCCACGGAGATGATCTCTACGTCACCGTCTTCACCCCGGACCGGACCAACAAGGCACCTTTCAAAAAGGGGGAGGTGTATAAGGTGACGGGTATCATCGGGAACTCGGATCGTTCCAAAATCAAAGCTAACCGGCTCATGGGCGATCTTTACGAGCCCACAGCCATTGCTGTTCACGAGAATAAAATCTACATCGGCGAAAAGGATAAAATCTCGCGGCTGGAAGATCGCAACAATGACGGCGTTTTCACGGCGGATGAAAAGGTGGTGCTCATCGATGGTCTGTCACAGCCGAATTTCCACACCTATACTGTGGGTTTCGAAAAGCTCGTCCGAGAGGGGAAAACATACCTCGTGGGCAACCTAACTACATCCATCCGTCAGGGCGGCTCGCGTGATCTGAACATCACGGTGAATCCAAAGACCAAACGAGGCTCTACCTTTTTGTTAGGACCAGTGACAGGGAAGGAAACTCCTGCCGACGTCGATATTTCATACTACGCGGGTGGATTCCGCACGCCTAACGGAATTGCGGTGGGGCCTGATGATGAGATCATCGTCACGGATAACCAAGGTGTTTTCAACCCCAGCAATGAATTCATCCGACTCTCACCCGAGGCATTTTACGGTCACTTTCTTTTGAAAAAGAACAACACAAACATCGCCGCCTATCAGCCGGAAGATGTTGATTCTGGAAAAGGTGGGTCCAAGCATCAAACGCCTCCCACGGTTCACCTGCCGCAGGGGATCGTCCATCGCTCTCCGACTCAGCCAGTGATCCTGAAAAATCTTACCGGTCCGCTTTCCGTCTACAATGGCCAGTGGTTAGTCGGCGATCTGACCCTTGGCCGGATCAACCGGGTGTTTCTCGAGGAGGTCGAGGGGACATGGCAAGGTGCTGTCTTTCTTCATTCAGGCGGTCACGATCCTGAAGGGAAAACCGGACTGACAGCAGGTCCTAACAGATTTGCCGAGGGGCCGGATGGGAATCTGTACGTAGGTCACATCGGAGACGGTGGTCTCTGGCGTTTTCTGCCGGAGCCTGGCAAGGAGCCGAAGCCTAGTTACGGTCTCCAGCGGCTGTCATTTGTGGGTGCCAAAGACGTTCCTGCGGACTTCAACGAAATGGTCGCCATCCGCGATATTCCCGGCGGTCTCGAAATCGAACTTTTCAAACCGATCTCCGAGGCTGAGCTCAAGGCGGCGCAGTTTAATATTTCTCAGTGGACCTACGTTCCCACTAACGGTTACGGCGGGGCGAACATGGGCACTGAGAAACTGAGTGCTACAAGTGCATCGCTTACCAAGGACGGCAAACGCATCCGACTCACTCTGCCAGGTATTCGCGACAACTCACCACCGTTTGCCACCCGTGGAGACTACACCAGCGAGAATGTTGGCTGGGTCATTGACGTGGAAATTAACAAGCTGCCGCTCTATAAAAACAAAGCATGGTACACGATGATCAAACACCAAGGCGGGGGAGCGAAGACCGCTTTGGCGGTGTCTGTGAATGCCAAAAAAGATCCCATCGGCTACGCCAAAGCTCAGCATAAAGCCGTATGCGCCGCCTGTCACTCCACCGATGGCACCCGGCTCGTAGGACCAACATTCAAAGGCCTGTTTGGGCGTACGCAAAAAATCATCCGTGATGGAAAAACCGTCGAGGTCAAGGTGGACGACGACTACCTGCGCCGTGCAATCAACGACCCACTCGCCGAATATCCAGAAGGCTATCAGCCAGCCATGCCGGCGGTGAACCTGCCTGCGCACGAACAAAAAGCCCTCATCAAGTGGATCAAAACCCTCAAGTGAGGGGTGCGCAAACCGATTGTCTTCAGGGACGAAGTGACCACGCGGTGATTTCTTTGATAATCGATGTTAACGAATGCGAATCCCTAAAGATGGGCCTTGTCCATCGCCGCGAGTAACCTTGCGGCTGGAAAACGCGGCTAATCCGTGTTACACCTAAATTGACCAAGGCGGGAGGATTGTCTCCCGCCCGCTCTTTACTCCTGCGTGCGTGGTATCGTTATGAAAAAACAAACTCTGCTACTGCTCATCAGCGCGTCGACAGCTTTGGCTCAGACAACGATGTTCACCTCGGACTTCGATGCCAATACCGGAGCAGTCGTGCTTGCCGGTGATACGGATAATACCTCGGGGGCTGCGTCACTTGATGTGACTTGGATAAAACATGCATCCGTGTCGGCTGTTTCTAACTTGTCAGCCATCAGCACCGGCGACAGTGGAACTGCCGGAGGGTTTGCCAGATTGCAGAATGGTGGAGCCCCCTACGCGAATGCAAATAACGTTTTCATCAGCCGTAACCACAATCTTGATTCTAACAAGTCGACATCAAAGCGAGGCTTTAGCTTCACATTTACGACAACCAGTAGCTGGGATCTTAACAAGCTCACGGTATTGTCCGGGCATACCAATAACACGGGAATCTCAGACCAGAGTAATTCATCAAACCTGAATTTCGTGATTTCAGGCGGTACATTGGCGAGCCCGATTTCATCGAGCGCTACTGAAAACTACGGTAGTTCACCTGCTTATCACACCGTCAACTTCAACCTGACTGGACATACGTTGGGAGCCGGGACTTATACCGTGCAAGTGTTTCAGAGTCATCTCGTAGGGGGCGGTGCTTACGCGATCTACGATGGGATTTCCATGGAAGGTCACAGCGATGCTCCTCCAGCGCCAACGGTTACTTCTTTCTCCGTCGATAAATCCTACGCCACCTCTGGTTCTTCGGCGACGTTTTCTTGGATCACAGAAGGAGCCACCTCACTTACTCTCAATCCGGGTAATATCGATCTGCTTCCGTTTTCTACGGACGGCGAAGGCTCCACGGCTGTCACCATCAATAGCGGTGGCACCTACACCCTCTCGGCCACCAATGAAAACGGCACCACCACACGAGAAGTCGATATTTTTGTGGGGCCGGCCAGACCTAACATTGTTTTCTTTCTGGTCGATGACATGGGGCCTCAGGATACCTCGATTCCATTCAACGTCGATGGTAACGGCGATCCGGTGAGCTATAATTTCAACACGTTCTATCAAACCCCGAACATGGAAACTCTCGCGGCCAATGGCATGCGTTTTGTGACCGCATATGCGCAATCGGTTTGCAGCCCCACACGCACAGGTTTGATGACCGGGAGAAACAGCGCCCGCCATGCTGTCACCGACTGGGTGGGTGGCGGTGGTTCCGGCTCCCCGACGAACTGGCGCAGCTCAGGTCTGGATGCCACAGACGTAACCTTACCCCAGATTTTGCGTAGCTCTGGTTACCGCACCATTCACGTGGGCAAGGCTCACTTCGGGTCTAACTTTATAGGAAAAGATCCGCTTAACCTAGGTTTTGATATCAATATCGGCGGGGCCAACTTTGGTCACCCTGGCTCATACACAGGCACATACGGAAGTGGGGGCAGCCGCGCTGTTCCTCACCTCGAGGCATATCACAACACCGGCACATTTCTCACCAAGGCACTGGCCACGGAAGCCAATAAGGCGATCGAGGCAGCCAGCAACGAAGGACGTCCCTTTTTCCTCAACATGGCTTTCTACGCGGTCCATGCACCGTTCACCACCAATCCAGATGCGACGGGCGATTACTCCGCTTCCACCAATGCGAATCATGCAAAATACGCCACCATGCTCGAGGGCATGGATCTCGCGGTGGGGCAAATCCGGCAAAAGCTGATCGATCTGGGAATCGCGAAAGACACACTGATCATTTTCCTTGGTGACAACGGCAGCGATAGCCCGGCACTACCGGTGGATGGCCTGCCTAATGGCATCTACAGCGATTTTCCGATGCGTGGGAAAAAAGGCTCCAAGTGGGAGGGTGGCAGCCGTGTGCCGTTCATCGCCTGCTGGGCGACTCCTGATGCGAGCAATCCATTCCAACAAATCACCAACATCCCCGCCAACTCCATTGAGACGGACATCGTGGCTTCATGGGATGTGCCGGTCACTATCCTCGCTGCAGCAGGTTTACCCAAGCCAGCGAACTTCGGCGAAGACGGGCACGATTTATTGCCTTACCTCCGCGCGATACCCGGATCGCATCGACCTCAGGAAATGGTCATTCACTATCCGCATAATCATCGAAGCGACTTCTTTTCCTTCATTCGTGAAGGGGACATGAAGCTGATCTATAATTTCCAAAGTGACAGTCATCAGCTCTACAATCTCGCTACCGATCCCACCGAAAGCATCAATCTCGCAAACACTGATCCAAATACAACCACAAGGTTGACTCGCCTGCTGGCTCAGCGGCTCAATGCAATGTGGGGCACCGCAGGGCCACTTCGCCCGACAACAGGAACGACAGCTCCGTCAGGCAACGTCATTTCCATCCCTAACAATGAAACTACGGACGTAGATTCTGATGGGTTGGCTGATACCTTGGAAGATACTAACAGAAATGGGCTTGTAGATACTAGCGAAACAGACCCGGACGATGAAGATAGCGATGATGACCAGACAAGTGATGGTGATGAAGCCACACTCGGACTCGATCCACTGGATCAGAACAGCTACTTCTATCTCAATCCCGAGACCCTAGTCAGCGGGAATCTCAAGATCACTTGGCCGTCTGCTGCTGGTAACACATTTACCATCCGCTCCAGCACGGATATGATCGACTGGACGACAATCGTCGCTTCAGGAGTCAGTGCCGCTGTTTCAGGAAACAGCACCCGTTACGATCTCGGCACGCCGACTGGCGTGATGAAATTTTACCGCGTGGAGCTGGAGTAGCCTCGATGCGGTAGGGCAGATTAGCTCAATCTGCCGGATCGGAGGAATTGACTTTTGCATGCCTTAGTTAGAATCTAACATTTTCATCCGCACCTTTCTGTTGCTGATCCGTAAATGGCGTAGCACTGGGGCATTCCTCGTGCATTTTGTTTTTCAGGGACATGGCGGTTTGAGGGAGAAGGTAGGACAAGTTTGCAACTTGTCGGCAACCCAAGCACGACGAATTCACAAATCCTGCCGACAAGTTGAAAACTTGTCCTACTTTGCTTTCATCGGCTCGCTTTGGGTGAATCGAGTTTCACCACATATAGTGTAACCGAGCAATCAAAGCTTGAGCCTGTGGTGTGATTCAGTAGCCTTGATCTTGTGAAACACATGACGATTTCCCAGCTAAGGCAAAGCACCGGCACGGATGTTTTGGCCGCTAGTTTTGATGCGCAGTTAGAGCGTAAGGCCGAGCGGGAAACTAAGACGGGGAAGCCGTTTTACGAGATTACTTTGGTCGATGGCACTGGCGATATGAAACTCAAGGTGTGGGAAAACCGACCACAGTTCCGTGCCCTCGATGATATCCCTGACGGAACTTTATTGCGTCTCAGCGGTGAGTGGACACAGAACCAGTATGGTATCGATTCCGCCAAGTGGGACATGCGCCTGCTCAATGAATCCGAAGGCAAAGACTTCCTCGCTGGGGATCCGGACACACGTAAAAAACAAGACGGCGACTGGGCCGATATTCTGCGAATGACGGGTGACATCGCCGATCCCAGACTGCACGCGCTTTGTGCTGAATTTATCAATCACTACGGTGAGCGCTTCCGCCGCTCGGCTGCAGCCCGCAAGAACCATCACGCCCGCCGCGGTGGCCTCGTTGAACACGTCGCCCAGATGATGCGCAGCGCCCAGGCGATTTGCTCGGTTTACCCTAAGCTGAACCGTGATCTGCTCACGGCCGGTGTCTTGTTTCACGACTGTGGCAAGATGTGGGAGAACAATTACCCGGAGGCCGGCTTCACCCAGCCATTCAATATTCACGGTGAGATGTTAGGCCATATTCCTCTCGGCATCGAAACGGCGAATAAAATCTGGCGCGATCTCAAGGAAAAGCCGGAGTCACAACAGTGGGAAAATCTGACGCCTGACAGCGAGGACGTGCAGCTGCATTTGCTCCACCTCATTGCCAGCCACCATGGCACCCACGAGTGGGGCTCGCCGACACTTCCACGCACGCCAGAGGCGATGGCCTTGCACTACGTCGATAATCTTGACGCCAAATATGAAATGATGAGTGAGGGCTACGAAAGCTCACCTGAGCTGGCCCCCGGAATCCAAGAGCGAAAATTCCCGCTGCCTGCCAGTCTCGTGACGCCATTGGCAGCTTTTCCGAGGAAGAATGAGAGTGCTGATAGTGAGACCGAGCCTGAGAGCATTGATTCTCCGCTGGATGAACTTTTTTGAGCTGTAAACATCGTTTTAAAAAATTGGAAACTTATTGATCCCCAATGCCAGCGCGTTTAGTTAGGCTCCAGCCACGTGACTAAGCCCTTACGCATTGTATCCAGCCGACCAGAGGCGCCCTTGGATCAACT
Source organism: Oceaniferula spumae (assembly GCF_042849255.1). GTDB lineage: Bacteria > Verrucomicrobiota > Verrucomicrobiia > Verrucomicrobiales > Akkermansiaceae > Oceaniferula > Oceaniferula spumae. The sequence goes on along the minus strand of NZ_AP026866.1, from coordinate 1,973,049 downwards.
CTCCGATGAAGAGTTGGTGGCTGTGTGTAAGCGGCAGTTACCACATGAGCTGGCAGCGTATCGTGTTCTGGTTCAGCGACACGAGGCGTTGGTTTACAACATTTGCATGAAATTTCTCGGCTCCCCGGAAGATGCCGAAGAGGTGGCACAGGATTCGCTGCTACAGGTGTTCCACAAGATCCACCAGTTCGAAGGACGATCGGCATTTAAGACCTGGTTGTATAAAATTGTGCACAATTACTGCCGGAATCGCATCTCAAAGATCATACGGAAGCGCGAAGTGCAGGAAGCCTACGAAGAACATGCCAAGGATGACCTCCCTGCTAGCAACCTTGATGATGTGAGAACATCCGAGAAAAATGCCCGTATTCACGAAGCCCTGAACAAACTCAAACCCAAGGAAAAGGAAATTCTCGTCTATAAATTCATCTCCGGCATGACCCTGCAGGAAATCGCAGAAGTCACAGAAATCGGAGTTTCTGCCGCGAAGATGCGCTACTATCGCGCACTTGAGGCGTTTAAGGAAGCCTACGAACGAACCGCCCAAATACCCCAGCCTGTCCCTAACACGCTCAATATCGAGCCATGAACCCGTCCGACGCCACATCCATTGATGAAAATCAGATCAGGCTCCTTTTCGAGGAAGCCGGTCTGCTTGATCAGCCTGTGCCCGATGAGCATAGGGTGGAAAATATCATGGAACGTGCAATGCACGATAACGTGATCAGGGACTTGGCATCCTTCATGTTCGAAGGGTTTCCCGCGGTGGTCGATGGGGTTCTGTCCATCTCCACTGGCAAGATCAATCACCCTGATCACGACTACAGAGCGTGATCTCAGCAACTTCACACCTTACAAATACAGATGCATTTACTAGCCCAGACCGATTTTTCCATCTCCGGTTTTTTTAGCAAGATCCGCGAGGCTCTGATAAAAATGACGGAGGATTTTGCCGAGTTCATACCGCAGATTTTACTCGCTCTCGTGCTGCTCTTTCTGGGCTTCGTTTTCGCCAAGCTTCTGGCGAAGCTGGTATGCACGCTGTTCGCTCGCCTTGGGGTTGACGCCTTATTGGAAAAATCCGGTGTCACCGGGGTGTTGAGACGTGCTGGTATCAAGTCGGCACCGGGTGCTTTCCTCAGCAAATTGCTGTTCTGGATCGCGATGCTCTTTGTCGTCAAGATGGCGGCCCAAGAGGCGTCCATCAAAGACATCTCTGATATTGTCATCAGAATCATCGCCTTCATGCCGAATGCGCTGACGGCGGCCATCATCATGTTGGTGGGCTTTGTGGTCGCAGACATCATTGGTAACGCCGTTTATACCAGCCTGAATACAGCAGGCCTGAGCTATGCCCGCACTCTTTCCAAGGTCATATTTGGCTTCATTTTCATTCTGGTGCTGACGGTAGCCTTGGCTCAGCTGAACATCCAGACGGAGCTGCTGAATGCCACCGTGATGATCATTCTCGGAGCACTTGGCTTAGCGCTGGCATTGTGTATGGGACTCGGACTCAAGGGGATGGCCTATAGCATCGTTTCCGGCGTCTACTCCCGAGACATCTATAAGGTAGGCACTGAAATCGAATTTGAAGGGGAAACTATGAAAGTGGCCGGTGTAGGACCTGTGACCACCAAGTTAACCCGGCCGGACGGAGGATTTGTGATCGTGCCCAACGAGAGGCTCATCAATGAACCAGTGAGAGGCCGCACGGGGGAGTGATATTTACTCTCAAGGGGTCTTTTTTCATTGGTTGTTACTTTTTAGTGACCAAACCTATTTTTGATATGTCTATGCATGTGTTCCTTCGGGAACGTGCGTTGTTGTTCCTCCTTCGCAGGAGGGCATATGCGGGAGTCGGAGCAATCCGGCTCCCGTAGTCGCGTACAGGGGGAGCACTGATTCGTGGCTCCCTTACAACATTTAGACCCTATTTCTCCGATCCACTATGGTCTCATCGGACCATAGTCGGCCATCAGGAACAACGCACCATCAGCAGTCACATTGATGGTGTGGCGGGTCAGATTTCCCTCGGCATCCTTCAACGAAGTGGTTCCCCACGAGTTCAAAGTCACACCTTGAGCCGCTAGATTTGCAGGGGTTAATACATGCCAGTCCTCGAGGTTGAGTGAAAACCGCAGCCTTAGTTCTGCTCCCAATGTATTTAATCCATCTCGAACCATATAGGTCAGTGAGATGTTAGGGCCGTCGCTTGAGATGTCAAAAGGGCCGTTGTCGATCGATAAAGGATTCAGTCCCATGGCATACTCAAGAGCCGTCGGTGTTCCGTCCGAATCTTTATTGGAGGTCAATGCATCGAACTCACGAGGTCTCAGGCCATGGCGTGCCTCATAGCTATCCGGAACCAGATCGTTGTCATCATCAGGATCAAATGCATCGCTCACGCCATCGTCATCCAGATCTCCGTGAGCTTCGAGGATTTTCAGCTCGGCACCTTGGCCGCCTTCCTTTGAGCCCAGCACCACAAGCGAGTCGTCCGGGGTGCGTAACCCAAACGATACCACACCTTGCTCGGGTGGTAGTGTGACTTCAACTTCGGCCCATGAATTCGCTGCGATATTGACCGTGCCTAACAATGCTCCAAATGTTGGTTTGTTAGTCCAGGTCAATGTGGATTCATCCCAAGTTGCATCGCTTACGCTGTATATTTTTAAGCCTGTGACTTCAGTTTTTGAATAAAGTCGCAGGGTGGCGGTATCTCCCGCTAGAACACGGCCATTAAGGTCAAATTTCACATAGCTATCTTTCGAGAAGTTTCCATGTGGATCATCGCGAGATTCCATTTTCATCCATCCACCTGTCGACTGGTCGGGTTGGTTAGACATGGCAAATGCATCACCTACATTTCCTAGGGTGACGCTCTCAGCCACTTGAAATGGCAGCATGATTTCCACTGCAGCCTCGCTGTTTAAGGTCACGACACTGCGATGCTCTTCATCACCCACTCGAATCACCAATTCATAATCCCCCTTATAACCTCGATGAGTCACAAGACCGCCAGAGCCTGAGGTCTGATTCGAGCGACTGACGAATTCGATCCGATTTAAATAATACCAAACCAAACCGTTCAACTTAGGTCTGCCAGTGTTGTCTAACAATCCACGTTCGCTATCCAAGGCATAATCCCAGGCGAATAAACCATCCACTTTAGGATGACTGAAATAGACGGTCATCACCTCCGCAGTGGCGCGCGCGCGAACCAACTCATCAGGATAAAAAACGCCGTCTTTGGATTTAACCTCAAACTCGGTTCCAACCAGTGGTAAATCATAGGAGTTGAACTCGTTCAAGCGACGCAGAATTTCTTCCGGATCCTCGCGCTTCCAGCCAAAGCGACTCTGAAACCCGATCGCGCCGAGATTGGCTCCTCCTGAAGTCAGGTAGTCTAACTTGGTTTTGAACTGTCCGAGACGGTTATCATTTTTACCTGAAATGATCTGAAAATCGTTGAGTAACAGTCGGGCGTCGTCGTCGACCTTGTGTTGATCAGCGAGCTGATACCAGCGAAGCATTTCCTCGTCGCCGAGAATGTTTTGGATCCGATTGTTGCTCAGAATTTCGTTCAGCACATCCCACTCGTAGACGTCCCACTTCTGAGCCCAACTGGTGATTTCTGCATCCACAGCTGCCTTCAGTTGCACTTTAAGTGTCGCGATCTCATTGTCGTCTTCGCTGGCTTCGATCTGTTCGACGATGGCCGTCACCGTGTCGCTCATATGTGTTCCTCCGGGCCACAGCAGTAGGTGGCCGCGCACAGGCATGTTGATATCTGCAGCCCAATCAAAAAACTCAGGCAAGAGATGCTCATTCCCCGCAGCCAATTTTGGTTTTAGCCCATTATTGAGCCCAACTGCGTCAAAGAAAGTGGATATGCGGGCCTTGTAGGCATCACCGTGAATGCCGTCGTCAGTGTTATCACCGGTGAACTGTTTTAGGTCCAGAACGCCCCCAAACCGAAAATCACTACGCTGCTTCATTCGCAAAATGACTTCGGCTCCTTCAACAGAATTGCCGTTCGCGTCCTTGATGAAGACCGGTTTCTCCGCAAGCCGGTTGGTCTCAATTCGCTGCTCAGCTGCGTCTTTCCAAGAAGTGTCGGAAATAGGATGGAGTGCCCACAGCAGGTCCAACTCTTCATCTCTGCCCAAGGTAATACCCAGATCAGACTCCAATTTATTTTTTTTCCACAGGGGCATTAAAAAACCGGAGCCTCTTACGTCCAAGATGACTTCTGTGACCGCTGAATCAGCCGAGGTTTGGCCGGCTCCACCTGCATCGTGTAAGTCCCTCGCCACATAGGTGAAACGATCCAAACCCTCATAACCTGCTTCAGCTTGATATACGAAGGTGCCATCCTCGTTGAGCGTCAAGGTGCCGTGTTCAGGGGCGTCGATCATGATCGCTGTTAGAGGGTCGTCATTGCCATCTCGATCATTTTCCAAGACGCCATACTTCACAGTCCGAGCCTCCGCAGAATATACATAATACTCATCAGCTTGGGCTATTGGCGCGACATTACTACTGCTGTAGGTGATCCTCAAGAACGCCCCATTGAGAGCTTCCCGGGTGCTCAAGTCTCCTTTGATGCCACCCTGCGCCAATAAGGCGAAACTGTATGTTCCATTTCCAGAAATGAGTGAGGTCACATCACAGAATCCGTAGTTCCCTGGGGTGACAGCACCTATTCCTGTCGCAGCGACGGAGTATGCCGGCCGATTGTTCCAAGTCAGCGAATACTCATCCCACTCGTTGTCGTCGACACTGTGGGCTGCGACATTTCCTGTGTAATCAATCGAATGAAAATGCAATTCGGCTTTGATCACTCCAGCGGGAATACCGGTGAGATCAAATTGGAGATAACCAATCTTGCTGTTCTCCTTCAATCGGATCTCAGTTTTGCTGCCGAAATTGATCCCTGCCTTTTGAGGGGCTGAATTGACCCAAGCATCCATGGACACTGCGACATCGCGCACCACTTGCTCTTGAGCGATGCCGACTAATGCCGTCATTGTCCAGCTCAGTATAATGAAAATCCTTGGCATCGTGCCCCCAGCGAAATTTTTCGCCACTCAGGGGATTATCATGCCGCAGCACACCTGATCACAGTCTATTCAAGCCTCTGTTCTTTCCCAAACCGTGTGAAAAAACGCCCCTTGACCCTTATTTTCTAAGGTCGCTTGGCCGGACCCCCAGCCATTTTTTGAATGCATTCGAAAACGTGAAGGAGTTTTCATACCCCACGGCATTGGCAATTACCGCCACCTTGGTGTCATCAGCAATCAGCATTGTTCTGGCTTCTAACATTCGGAGATAGATCAAGTGCTGCATCGGGCTCCGACCCAGTTGCTTTTTACAAAGTCTGCGCAAATGCTCCTCGCTCATGATGCCGATATCGGCCAGTTCTGTCAGCGTCCAACTTCTACCCAAGTCTTCGCTGACTTTTTTCCAAACTCGCCACAAGCGCTGATCTAACTCAACAGGGCGGGCAAATGCCAGGACTTGTCTGTGGATCAGATCCGCCCAGCTGCCACCGAGCTCGTCGTTGCCACCTGCCGCGATCTCATGCCACAGGCCCTTGACCGCGCACTCCAGCGGTTTGCCGTCGAGTTCACCTCGCACCGGGGCACTGGCATTGGCGATGGGATTGACTCCTTTTTCCTCGCCATATCTCACCCATACAAATTTCCACGGCACATTCTTCACGCTGCGAAAGGCATTCAGCATGTAGGGAGGCAACAAGCAGGCCTCACCCTGTTTTAATGTTTTCCAGCCACCGTCCATCAAGACCTCACCGTGCCCCTCTAACACCGCCATCATGTATGTGCCGCTCTGATCCACTCTCCTGACCTCGTAGGGGTAAACCGCCTGCATGACACCCACATGTCTGATTAAATGAGTTCCCAACCAACAGCACACAAGGGCATCTTTTAACAAGGTCCGCTCCGACCCTCCCTCGCAGGCAATAGTAAGCCATGTGGATTTGTCACCGTAAACACGAGTATCTTCAGTGGAGGGCACCTTTCAAAGCTGGAGATATTCATGAGAAAAATCAACCATCAAAAGTGTCAGACTGTGTGGATTTTGAATAGGTCGATGTGGATAGGAGGTGATTGCCGCTGGCGATAATCCACTCTACAATTTTCAGCATACCCGTTAGTTATATCGTCATGCCCAACCCATACACAGGAATCGGAAATCCATACACTCGCTCTGAAGTCAACGAACGCCTCCGCGACACCCTCGCTAAGGGCGAACCCATCATCGTCGCAGGAGCCGGCGCTGGTATTTCAGCCAAATTTATCGAGAAGGGCGGTGCCGACCTGATCATCATCTACGCCTCGGGTCGCTTTCGCATGGCGGGTGCCGGCTCGATCGCTGGCATGATGGCCTACGGAGATGCCAACGCCATTTCCATGGAGATCGGTGAGTTCGAGGTTTTACCAGTCGTCGAGGAAATCCCAGTCATCTGCGGTGTGCATGCCTCCGATCCCCGCCGCCGCATGTGGCACTTCTTGAAGCAGGTCAAAGACATGGGCTTCTCTGGCATCAACAACTTTCCCACCCACACGATCATCGACGGCCAATTCGGCCAATCCCTCGAGGAGACAAACATGGGGGTGCAAAAGGAAATCGACTGTGTCGAGCTGGCCACTTCCAAGATGGACCTCTTCTCAATCACCTACGTAGCCAAGCCTGAAGAAGCCGCTGCCATGGCCAAGGCCGGTGCGGATGTCGTCATCGCCCACGTTGGCTGCACAGTAGGCGGATCGATCGGTGTCAGTGATGCGTCGATCGGCCTGGAGCAAGCTGCCAAAGACACCCAAGCCATTTGTGAAGCGGTCCATTCTGTGAACAAAGACACGTTGGTTCTTTCCCACGGCGGCCCGATTCTATCACCTGCAGATGCCGCATATATCAATGAACATACTGATACCGTGGGTTTCGTCGGTGCATCGTCTATCGAGCGTATGGCGGTAGAAGGTTCCATCACCGAGCTGACTCGCGAGTTTAAATCCATCCCGGTCAAACGCATCAAATAGAATACCGTAAAACTTCTAATCCTCTCGACCCAATGACAATCGCCGTTCTCGGAACTCTCGACTCAAAAGGCCACGAACACGAGTTTGTAGCCGATCAAATCCGTGCCCGAGGTCACGACGTCATCCTCATCGATCTCGGCACCGGTTCGGATCCGCAAGTCACTCCGGATATCACCCGCTACCAAGTAGCCGAAGCAGCGGGGCTCGATCTGCAGGCGCTCATCGACAAACAAGACCGTGGAGAATGCGTCGTCGCCATGGCCAAAGCCGCTCCGATTCTCGTCAAACAACTTGAGGAAGATGGCAAAATCCAAGGCATCATCTCCTTAGGCGGGGGAGGGGGCACCGCGCTAGCCACCTCATGCATGCGTGAACTTCCGATTGGCTTCCCTAAAGTCATGGTTTCCACTCTGGCGGCTGGTAACACCGCACACTACCTCGGCACCAAGGATATCACCATGATTCCATCCGTTGTGGATGTCGCAGGTTTGAACTCCATCTCAAAAACCATCTTCACCCGCGCTGCAGGAGCTATTTGCGGTATGGTGGAAGCCGAGATCGACACTGCCGAGGATAAACCTCTCATTGCCGCGTCGATGTTCGGGAATACCACCGACTGCATCAATATCGCCAAAGAAGTGTTAGAAGATGCCGGCTATGAGGTTCTGGTCTTCCACGCTACCGGTTCCGGTGGAAAAACAATGGAGGCTCTTATCGAATCCGGTATGGTGAAAGGTGTGTTAGATATCACCACCACGGAGTGGGCTGATGAACTAACAGGCGCTACGCTCAGCGCCGGTCCGACCAGAATGGACGCGATGAGCAAAGCAAAAATCCCCGCTGTAGTCGCCCCCGGTTGCCTCGATATGGCCAACTTCGGAGAACGCGATACCGTCCCCGAGAAATATAGCGACCGACTCTTCTACATCCACAACCCCCAGGTGACACTCATGCGCACTAATGCTGATGAGTGTGCGCAGTTGGGAAAAATTATCGCTGACAAAAGCAATGCCAACCCAGCCCCCACGGCGATCCTTATTCCTCTGAAGACGGTCTCTGTCATATCAGCGGAAGGTCAGCCGTTTCATGATGCCGAGGCCGATGCAGCCCTCTTCAATGCCATCCGCGAGCACGCCAAGGTGGAAGTCATCGACTACAATGAGGAAATCAACAGCGAAGTCTTCGCCAAAGCTGCCGCAGGAAAGCTATTAGAACTAATCGCTTCCAGATGAGAACAAACATCAATTTGCACCCGGTGCATGCAACTATTTTTAACTATTCACATACACATACCGCCTAATCTTTCACATCATGCTACGCTTTCTCACACTGCTATCAATCCTCGTCTCTTCACTAACCGCTGCCCCTCAATTGATCCCCCTGCCAGCCTCAATGGAGATCAAAAAGCACACCTTGAAAGTCCCTGCATCCATCATCTATCACTGCCCGGAAAAATTCACCTCCACCCTGGAGGTCGGACTACCCCAGCTCAAGCTGTCCGCGGCCATCAAAGGCAAATCCTTTCTAAAAGTCACCGAGGATGCAAGCCTCCCACACGAAGGTTACACCCTAGACACCACGAATGACCTTATAAAAATCACAGCATCCTCAAAAACCGGCGTCTACTACGCCACCCAGACACTGCTCCAGCTCATGCCACCCGCAGTGTTCGCAACTGATAAAAACATACGGGAAATCACCATCCCAGCCGTCCTAATTAAAGATCAACCACGCTTCGGCTGGCGCGGACTGATGCTTGACTCCTCACGCCACTTCCAAACCATCCCAGAGATCCATCGCTTCATCGACAACCTCGCCCACCACAAACTCAACGTCTTCCACTGGCATCTAACAGACGGCCACGGCTGGCGCTTTGAATCAAAAAAATACCCCAAACTCACTGAGATTGGAGCGTGGCGGACCCAACCCGGCTACCCGGTGAAAGGGAAAAAGGAAAAATACGGCGGCTTTTACACGCAGAAGGAAATGCGCGAGGTGGTCGCCTACGCCAAAGCTCGCGGAGTCACCATCGTGCCGGAGATCGACATGCCCGGACACTGCTTTTCATTTGTCGCCGCCTACCCGGAATGTGGCTGCCTACGCAAACCCCAAGGCACTGATTTCCTATACACTTACCCAGCCGATGCCCAGCGATTCCCATCGAAATTCGGCACTGACGTCCTCTGCGTCAGTCAGGAAAAAACCCTCACCATGTGCAAAGACATCCTCGATGAAGTCATGGAGATTTTCCCTTCCAAGTTCATCCACATCGGCGGTGACGAAGTGAATAAAAACTACTGGAAGAACTGCAAAGACTGCCAAGCATTCATCAAGAAAAACAAACTCCACGGCGAGCATGGTTTGCAAAGCTGGTTCATTCAACAACTTGATAACCACATCACTTCGAAGAGGCGCCGATTGATCGGCTGGGACGAAATCCTTGAAGGCGGACTTGCTAAAAACGCCACCGTCATGTCATGGCAAGGCGAACAAGGGGGTATAAAGGCTGCCAAGATGGGGCACGATGTTGTCATGTCGCCGCAGACATACATTTACCTCGATCACGGCCAGTCTCACAGCGCCTTGGAGCCACCCCACTGGCCCGGACACAAACCACTTGATCGAGCATATAATTACGAGCCGATGCCCAAGCAACTCTCACCCAAGGAGGCTAAACATATTTTAGGTATTCAGGGAAATGTATGGACGGTCTTCACACATGAAGAATGGCTCATAGACATCTGCACATGGCCCCGAGCCTGCGCCATTGCAGAAACAGGATGGTCACCGAAGGAAAAGAAAAATTGGGATGATTTCTATCAACGCCTTTCGCAAACCCACCGTAAGAGGCTGGATTATTTGGGTATCAATTACTGGTGGGGAAATTCTGCCAATCTGGGTGAGTGGAAACCTTCCCAGCTGAAGCCTAACAACGAACACGTCACACTGGAATACGACGTTACCGATGCCACTAAAAATCTACCTGCTGGCAAACACCCAGTCACTCTCACCTACACCAAAGGCGAACATGCACTGTCCATTATTTCCGTAGCACTGTTAGTCGATGGCAAAGTCGTCAGTAAGGAAGCCCATGAAGGAATCACAGGAAGCGAGCACAGAAACAACACCTATCCACTGACGTTCCCGACTCGCACGACGGGTGCCAAATACACACTTCGGATAATCGGCCACGGCAGCGACGGGCCAGACTCTTCCGGCAGAATTACCATTTCTTCAGTGGAAACGAAGATACTGAAAAAGCTTCCGTATCAAGACGGGTATCAACTTGAAGAATAGATCAGCTCGAAAACGATGAACAAACGCACCTTTCTCAAGACATCCACCGGGAGCCTCGCTGCCACGATTGCAGGTTCCTGATTCTCACTGGCTCTCACTGAAGCGCAAAAGAAAAATCATGGGAAGGTGGGTATCATCACCGATCTGCACTTTGGAAATCTAGCTCCCGATGCAAAGGAGCGGCTAGAAGTGTTCGCCAAGGCCGTTGCCAAAGAAAAACCTGACGACGTCATTCAGTTAGGTGATTTTTGTCATCCGGAAGAACAGGCAAAAAAAGCTGATGCAGTCATGGAACTCTATGCCTTTCCCCAAGTATCATGTACTGGAGAACCACGATATGGACAAGGGTAGTAAAGCCGATATCCAAAAACTCTGGGGCATAAATAAACGTTATTACGATTTCGATCTCAACGGATGGAAATTCATCGTTGTTGATATGAATAACATCAAAAAAGACGGCCAGTATATCCCCTATGCGAATGCGAACTTTTACGTCAACGGTAGCATGCGCTCCTGGCCAGATCCTGAGCAGTTAGAGTGGCTGGACGAGACTCTTGAAAAAACAAACCTTCCTGTGCTCATATACACTCACCAGCCTTTCGCGCCGCCATCTGCGGCCACCAGCACAACGACTGGCACCGTCAGGTCACCAGCACTCACCATATTTGTATTAACAGTGCTTCTTATCTCTGGAAAGATGGCAAGCCTTGGGCATACAAGGATGCACTTTTTACCTTTATGGAAATCAAGAGCGGCAGGTTAATTCTTAGCGGTATGAAGACCGGGTATAAAGTGCAGCCCAAGGGCGTCGGAAAAGCTCCAGAGATCTCTGGCCGATCAATTGAATTAATCTAACAATACATTTTGATCCCCAGAAATGGCGTAATCTACCGCATCTCAGATCACTACCCAGTGGTAGTTGATTTTGATGCAATGAAATGAATTTTTATGCGCTCATTTCTAGGGAACTTTGATTCACGATATCCATGGCTTCGTGGCATTATTTCTCCGTAGTGATCAACCTCGTCTGTGATGAAGTCTCTATGAGTCATAGGTTACTTTCTGCGGAGCAGTATCAGCGCTAGGCCGCCGAGGCCGAGAAGTGCCGTGGATGATGGCTCGGGGACAGATTCAATTGTCAGAGCAGCCCAGTTGCCTTCTAAACCTGTAGCCGTCGCAGTTCCAGTAATGACACCCGATCCATCGGAAGTCAAAGTAAGGGTTCCACTCTGAGCACCACCATTGCCCAATACCAAGTCTGATACACCAGTGGCAGAATAAGTAACTCCGCGAACGGCTGTCTCGTTTTTTCCAAGAGTAAAAGTGAAGGTATGTTCAGTATTCGCAGCAAGCCCGGATAAAGAAAAAGTAATGGGCTGGCTTGTACCCAATCCTCCACCAAAAAAGAGATAGTCTCCTGTCAGAAGATCGGTCTCACCATCATTACCAGACCAAGCTGATACATTGCCTGTAATATCAAATGTCGCCGCACCCTCTGTAACGGTGGGGTTATTAGTTACAGCATTGTCTGCCCCCAATCCGACAGCCTCAAGAGCTGTGTAACCAGATTCCGTCCCAATGGGCGCACCAGCACCAAAATCACTTTGATCAGTAGATCCAAAGTCAAGTTGCATTACTGTCGCCGCAGAGAGACAGCCACTTAAAGAGGCCGCTAAAGCAGTCGTTGTCATTGTCTTTTTCATATCTTTGTTGTTTGTAGTTTGTTGTTTTAGTTTTGCTAGAAGTCCTACATACGAGCCCAACAGACTGGGTGAGGGAATAGTTGCAACTAACACTGCCAAACTATCTGATCAGCTGGTGCATTTCTTGGCTATTTGGGACATTTTTTGGTATTTTTAAGCCATGCTAGGCGATTTCTCGGCCTCTGATATGGATACATCGGAGAAGTCTGGCTGCAGTTTAATGGCATCGCCCTCCATGAAGGTATCTTGAGCGAAGATATAAGTGCTGGTCCCGTTGGCTTCGGAAGAAACAGGGAAAGTAATTTTCTTTCTAACAAAGAAGCGATAAATTAACGCACCATATGCGGGTGGGAGTCACTATGGTCACTCAGCTGAGATCAGACAGCTTGAATTACGTAAAGCAGGGGCTGCCGGAAGTGTCCATACCACCTATTAATACCCGAATTGTTGTACGTAAGGAGCCAGCTTTTCCTCAAAGGGGGCCAGTTGTTCACGGTAATTCTCCCATCGCTTTATTGAGCTTTGGTAAATCGGTTGAGTGACGTCACTGTAAGTCGGAGAGAACACTACTTTGCTACGGACGTGACTCTGAATGTCCAGTTGTGCCGGGTTCCACTCCAAGCCCAAATGGCTGGTGACGCGGCGGGCTTCTCCTTCGAAATCACCCACCACATCTTCATAGCGCACTTCCATCCATGGATTGGAAATTTTCTCCCGGATATCGAGCCACATTTGCATGGCAAAACAATAGTAGTCGACCGTTTCCTCCAGAGTAAGCCAGTTGATACTCCAGTCGTTGATCCCCACAGGCTGCATGAACGAGCTGAGTATCACATCCCTCGGGTCACGCAGGGCGAAGATGATACGGGCGTCCGGAAACAACCGAGCGATCACTCCTAAGCGGGTGGTCAAAGCCGGGTTCTTATCGAGCCAGACTTTGTTCTTTCTTGTCTTTCTACCTATGGCTCTGAGCCAGTGTTGCCGGTAGTTCTTGCGAAGCTTGCGGACGTAGTTGGGTGACATCGAATCAAGAAAATTGGTCAGATCACTCTCTCCCTGTTTGCCATAATCGAGCGCGACCGGCATCCAAGCAGTGTTATGAAAAATACTAGTCTCGTCCGCACTCACTACATCCGGGTGTGCGTCAAGGGCTTGTTCAATCAAGGTGGTACCACTGCGGGGATGTCCTAGCAGAAAACACGGCTGACGGTCATGCAGGGTGGGGGCAGACTGTTGGCCCGCCCAGTCGCTTAGTGTTTCGGGCTCGATCTTCCTACAAAGTCCGGTCAAGATTCTTACCGCACCACGACGTCCACGCTCGGAAATTTTGTAAGCGTCTGATTTCATGTGATGTGACTTGGCATCCTTGAGTGTCTTGTAAGCGGTCGAATAATCTCCTAACTTATCATAGATGAGAGCCAATTCATATTGCAGGGAAGCAAGAAAGTCAGACTGCGTAGGATCTGTTGCTGCGATCAATTCTTCGAGTATTGACCTTGCCTTATCAAACTCACCACGTCGGCGATACAGCTTGGCGGAAATAGAAAAGTAAGCGGGAATCCGGTTCGCTTCAGCCACTTGGTCGAGAACCTCTTCAGCATCATCCAACTGGTTGCTCAACTCAAGCAACTCGGCCTGTCGTATTAGTGCCACAGGCTGCAAAGCCGGTTCATGCACCGCTCTGCGCATTGCGTCAATCGCACGAGGGTAATCTCTGGCCACTTGGTAAGCTGCGGCCAGCGGGATGAGCAAGGAGGGATCGGTTTCTGCAAAGCCAGAGACTTTTTCCAAACAGGCCCGGCTCTGGTCGGGATACTCAATGGCATGATAGCACTTTCCCATTTCGAGGTAGGCAAAGGGATCGCCAGGATCTCTCCTAACAGCTTCCTTGAAGTGCTTGATCGCCAATTCATGCTGATTGGTTTGCGCCGCCGCGAAGGCCGCCACCAGCAGATTGTGGTCGGTGAGCTGTTTCAGTGAAGTTGCCATCGGCAATGCGAATCCGTGTCCGAGGCGAGTTTATAGAGAGCATCTATGATCATGTCCAACCCGAAGAACAGCATCAACCGATGAATCAGGATATGATCGCTCGCTTATGTCTCGGCTGAAAAAAAATTCCCCTCGCACGCAGAAGGCGGGCGAGGGGGCAACTACATCAGTATTGTGGAAGATACAGTATGCTCGACGATGATTACTTACGCCGACGGAATACGAGGGCTAATCCACCGAGACCTAGCAGGGCTAATGAAGAAGGCTCGGGAATAGCACGGAGCTGGTATGCGTTCAAGTCGCCGCCGGGCCCGCCATCAACTCCAAATATGAAATCCTGGGTCGTGCCAACAGCGGTGAATGTGCCTATTGCAGAGGTTCCCTCAAGAATAGTACCGGCACCGTCGGAATAAGTATGTGTGGCATCATTACCTGTATCACCATCATTATCACCGAATGTCATGGTCCTGCCCGCAGTAAAGCCGCGGCCATCACCAATGAATAACTGGAGTTCGTACTGCTGTCCGTTGGTCAGTCCAGTCAAGGTCTGCACCGCCGCGCCCGTGTAACCCAGAGTGGAGAACAAAACATCCAGATTTGCGTCTCCGGTACTTACCCCTGTGGTAAATGCATAATTATTGCCGAGGAGATTCGTGTTGGTGAAGGTGACTCCGTTAATGTCGAGTGTTCCTCCGCCTATCTGAGAGTCATCAGAAACCAGGTTAATGGCTTCGACTAGCGTTCCATTCGTGCTGATATCTGTCGCTGATGTGCTCAAGTCGGCAGATCCAAAGGTGATGACCGCCGCTGAAGCGGAACTAATCATCGAGGTGGCTGCAGTCAACGCTGCCGCATATTTGGAATATCGTGTTGTGTTGTTCGTGTTCATTTGTGTGTTTTTTCTTGGAATCTCTCTCTCTCTCAAACCTTGTTGCTTGAACTGAGGGGGATTGATCAAAAATATGTGTGATCTGAGGCCATCGTAGCTGGTCGAAATCTGTGGTTCTAGGCTTTCTCGGACATTTTTTATGATAATTACGCCATTTGATTGACGGGTATATAGTAGTAATCGGTCTGACCGGAACCCGGTTCAAAATCTTGAAAACAGATGAGCTTTGCATCCTCTATCACATGGACATGGTCTGATTAGTCGCAAAGAAAAACGATCCAGAACGCGGCGATACCTATTCTGGGGCCTCGGTAAAGGTAATACCGTGGTAGTCCATGCGATTGGTTTTTGGGTTCCAACTAAATACACAGATCTCGCGTCGCGTTGGGCGGATCACACAGGTGGACGAGCTGAGTAATTTCCACTTCTTCATCTCTGGATGGTAGTAGGCGTAGCTGACAGTTTTATTGGTCGATTTGGTAAGACTGGCAGCACGGTAAATACTACTTTCTCCCGGCTTCAGCCCTAGTTTTTTCTCTCCTACATTGACCGCTACATTTCTCGGTGTGAGGTTAATAAATAGCCAGTTTCCATTTTCAAACTTCGAGAGGCTAATAACCCGGGTAGAGCAGAGCTGGCCATTCTTCGCGACTTTCAATGGGGATAGGACAATGAGAGCCTTGCGAGTTTCCTTCGGGATAATGGCCTTGGCATAGGAGATAAACGGATTCTTCTCGTGGTCTGGATTTTCTTTGACGAAGTCAATGATACCATCCGTGTGGATCTTTACCGGCTGACTGGCAGTGCGTTTACTGAGTTGAAGCTTTGTATTTTTGTTCCCAGAGCGAATGATGATCGGTTCATTGAAAAACATCCCCCCTCCGGTGTAAATGATGTAAGCGGTGCGGGCTTTGTCTTTTCGGCCGTCCTTCTCCTCGCCTGCATCCTGCCCTTGTACAACAGTCACTAACAGAAAAAGTAAAGCAGCGGTGAAGATTTTTTGTATTCCGTTTAAAGTCATGATCTATATTTCATCTTGATTAAGCCAACGGAAAGAAATGATCCGGAACTGGCGTCCCCACTTGCGGTTGGTTTCTGTGAGTTCCGCGTTATCAGAGAAAACCCCTTCGTCACTCATCTGTCTTGCGGGAACTTCTGGAGAGTTTGTATCGTCTACGTAATCGGGAACACGCTGCACAATAGCTTCACACCACGCTCTTGCCTGTATGTTGCCCTGAGCATCTCTTGACTCGCCGTAACTGCGGATACGGAAGGTATCGTCTCGGGTGTTGAGTGAGTTACTGATGGGTCTCAAGAGATCAGACTGAATAACATAGCCGGGGATACCGGTGAAACGGGAACCAGTGGCAGCCTCCGGTGTGGCATACTGAATGCCACTTATGTCCTCGCTTGAGATCATATCCTCGCTTGTTTGTTTGTAGCGGTAGTTGATCGATTTCGAGTCTGGAGCGTTGTCATCGTAATCAATAGCGCTTTGCAATGCTCCCATGAGCCCAAGTTCGTCATCAGACAAGCGACGGTTAATAAATTCTGATAGGTTCAGAAACGGGCCGCGGAGTTTAACTTGTTTGACACATTCCTCGGCAAGCTTGCGCAAGTGTGCATCATCCAAAAATCGGACGCCCGACCAGGCAGTGGCACCGTCGCTACGTGTGACTCCAGATTCCACATCTTTTGTTTCCTTCTTCGTTGTGGCGGTATTGAATCGTGAGATGCCGATGAGTTTACCGCTGGGAACATCGATTTTATTCAGGGAACCGTTAGACCGACAGACCATCTGCCGTTCACGAATGCCGGCGAAAAGAGCAAACCATGCATCAGCGGATGTGCTGTTAACATTGAACATGCCATCGACAACAATATGCTGCGCGGCCTTGAGGTAGCCATCCTTAGCCAGAAGCTCCCCCTTGATATCAGTGGCGATTTTCTTCCCCTTGTAGAGCTGGTAACGCGAGTAGGCTGGTGCCTTTCCCTTATCGAGAAACGCGTCGACTGTCTTGTTGAGACTGTTTTCTGATCCCGCAGTCGGTCGGGATGGATCAGATAGAGTGGAGACAAAGTAATCGTCCCAGAGGGCGTCATTGGTCAAGAGGGTGTGATCCCAAAAGTCATTATAGGCCTGATTGTCCCGCATGGTCGTATTGTTTGCCCAGCTTGATACATCGTAGCTTTTTGAATTGTCGAAAAACCGATAGACATCATTGCTCGGCAACATGGGATGAAGGAATGAATTCCCAATTGCCGGTCCGGTGACGCCACTTTGATAGGTTAGCGATTTTGCATCGAAGTTGTTCAGTGAATTCCATGCGCCTAAATAGTTTCGGCTTGCTTTGGAATACTGGTTTACATTCGTCCAGCCGGGATTAACCCTCATGTTAGAAAAGGCCGCTAGACTGGAGAGGGGGGCGCTGGGAAGTTCCAACATCGGCGCAGCCGTGATTTTCTCACGTGGGTTGGAGCCGGAACCCAAGAAAGCATTCTCCCCAGCGTGCGGAACCACTTTGGGCATATCCGCTGATGACATTGGGCCAAAGTGAAAAACATACGGATTATCGGATCTCTGGGTATTGGCGATGCCTTCGTCGTTAGATATGAACTGTCCGCTGCCAAAGTAATAACCCGGTGCCTGCATCCAGTTCTTACAACGCCAATCCTTAGCCCAGTTGATACTTTCGTAGTCCAACTCAGATGAAGTTTTAATAACAAATTGATTGTATGAAAAAGGAACTGGCTCGTTGTCAGAGAATTGCCAGTAGGCGATGTTTGATGTGCCCGCTGGAGTGATCTGTGTATCGGCTTCGCTAGTGCGGAACCAATCGTGCTGATACGATGTGCTGAGCCACCTGCCATTGCCCGGAGAGTACCATGCAAATGGATTGTTAAGTCCACCTGGGGTATTTCCAAACCAGACATTACCACCCTCTCCAGCCGGATTACCAAAGGTGATCGCCATACCGGGGCGTTGAGAGCTGGTCACATTGGGGAACAGGAGAAGTTTGTCTCCGCCGATGGCCTGCGGATCAAAGCCGGGATAAAAATTCGTCTGCTTACCACCTGATGAGCCGTTACTGCGGTATGAAAACAATTTCATTTCTCCGGGCTTAAAAACAATGTCGCTACTGCTACCGGAATTAAAGTATGAGCCGTGGTCCTGTTTAAGATCTTGAGAAACCGGCCTTATGCCTCCCTGCTGCGTCGCCCCCAAGTATCCGTAGTAATTGAGTGGAAGTATCTTATACGGCAACGAAAGCGTTGAAATGGCTCTGTTAGGAACGCGCAGTTCCACGTTATAGGGGTTCCAAAATGTATAGATCGGCGTATAGACAAGGTAACAATTGTAACGCTTAGGTGTGCTGTTTGATACAAGTACACTCTGGAGTGAGTAGATAAAGGTTAACTTCGAAAGAATGGGAAGACGTTGGTAATGATTACTGCCGTTCCATTGAGCCGGATCTGTCATCATCGCGATATCTGTGGCGGGCTGATTTCCCTGCCATGTGAGACTTCCTTTATTGCTGGTAGGCGTTCCTGTTGCATCGCTGGGGGATTTATACATCCGGTAGTAGTGCCGCATATTGGTCCAAGATGCGAAATGCCGCCCCGGCACCTTCGGGTTTTTCCCAGCGAGCTCAGCAGTCATAGGACGGATTGACGGCTCCCTGACGTCTCCATTTGAAAAACGATACCTCGCAGGCAAGTCGTTGTTGTTTAGCTCAAAGAGTAGACTGATGTCCTTTTTCATTCCCCCTAGACGCAGGTTGGTCATTAAGCCCTTTGCATGGGCTGTTAGATTAAAGAAGTGTTTTTTGGCCGTATCAGAATCGACATCGGCTAACGCGATTGAGCCTTGCGTGATCACTCGCTTTGCTTGGTGGTTTGCAGATCGAAGGCCATCCATGCCGTCGATTTCCGGCACGCCGACTTCTGTCGTTCCTCCTTGCGCCGTTTCCCATTCAGGAGCCGACAGAGTGCGCTCGTTGTCTGATAGAGGCACCTTGGCTTTATGATTTTCAGGACTCACCCACCAGGCTATACGGCCTCGGTTCGTCACCTCCTGTAGATAAGCTCGTGTGATTTGATCGTCTGGAATAGTGCTTCCTTCTCCCAGAGTGCCCTTACCCACTATCACTACAGAGTTGTCATCGGTTAGGCCTGCACCATGCACAGGGGCATTGATATCCGTCTCCATGCCTATCGGGAGTGATAGTAACCATCGCCGAAACATAGGCTCGCGTTTGGATACGTAGGTATCTTGGATTACATAGCTATTTCCCGAATTCCCATCGAGTTTGGGTACTGTGTAACTGCCGTTGAGCCAACTACCCCAAGCATTATAGCTAGCGCACCATCTGGATTGTTGGAGGCCGTCAATTTGAACAGTCTGCTTATTTTGATCGAAGATTGCCGATTCGGTTGAAATCCTCTGGTCGGGTCCCATTTCGTGCTGAAGCTCCCCAAGAGCAATCATCAATGCCATGCGGGCATTGGCACGCGCCTCCTGCTGAGCTGTGCCGACACGCGAAGACCGAGTCTCAAGCGTGCTCAGGCTTAGCATCGCAAGCGCTATCATAACCAACAGCACCATCACTGAGATCGTGGCTACCAAAGCAAAGCCCGGCTTTCCTTTTCGAATGATCTTGCCACAAACTATCGAATGCATAGCTACAATATAAATACACAATGGCCGCTTTATAGGGTGAGTCGGCCATATTTTAGTAAATTCAAGCCATTTCAGGCACTTTTCCAGTCGATGGAGTAGAGTCGAGAGTGAAGTCAGGGAGTTTTTTAGCAACTCCACCTGCCATCGCGGATTCGTGGGCTAGGATGCCAGTGCAGGTCCAGTTGGCGGACTCTACTGCGTCTGGGAATGGAGACCGATTGTCTAACACGGCGCTGACAAACTCGTGCACGAGGTGAGGGTGGGAGCCACCGTGACCAGCACCCTGAGTAAATGAGCGATGTTCTTCTCCCTCTTTACCGCCAAAGACGCCACCCGTGGTGAAGGGCGCGATTTCAATGGGTAAAAGATGCGCAAAGTCTGGGCACTCGATTTTTTCCGGGATTTCGGGTTCTGACTTCTTTGCGGTATGTACGACGAGGGGCTCGTTCTCGATGAGGGGCCACTCCACACTTTTTTCAGAGCCATAGGCTTCAAAGCTTTCGCGATACTGCCGCGCAGTGTCAAAGAGTGAGCGCAGCACTTGGCCATGCACATCCGAGTCTTTGAACTTAATTTGAGCGGTCTCGATGGCAAAGGGGGAGCCGTATTGCTCGATGAGTTCATCACGGATTCGGCCGGAGCCAATGCACGTGACG
Source organism: Oceaniferula spumae (assembly GCF_042849255.1). Taxonomy (GTDB): domain Bacteria; phylum Verrucomicrobiota; class Verrucomicrobiia; order Verrucomicrobiales; family Akkermansiaceae; genus Oceaniferula; species Oceaniferula spumae. Next base: position 1,952,773 of record NZ_AP026866.1, on the reverse strand, counting down.
CTCTCGGCCTTGGCACGTGTTAGGCCGAGCACGGGACCTATGCAGTGGGTGGCGTAATGCATCGGTGGCAGGCCGGGCCAGTAGTTCGGCCAGCCGTCCATGTCTTGCTGGTGGCTGCCTTGGAGGAACTGGAGACGACCCAGTTCACCTTTTTGGTAGAGATCTTTGATGTAGAGAAACTCACGGGAGTAAACGACGGTTTCCATCATCATGTAGTGCAGCCCGGTGTCTTTGACCAAGCGACAAATTTCCTCGCACTCCTCGATGCTGGTCGCCATCGGCACGGTGCAAGCGACGTGTTTGCCTGCCGTGAGCGCCTGAATCGATTGCTGACCGTGCACAGGAATCGGAGTATTAATATGCACGGCATCGATGTCAGGGTCTGCTAGTAGATCATCGTAGGAGGTGTAACGTTTCTGAACGCCGAACTTGTCGGCCACCTCATTTAGGCCGTCTTCATTACGCTGGCACACCGCTGCCATTTCCGCACCTGGATGGCGTTGATAGATGGGGATAAACTCGGCTCCAAATCCTAGACCAACAATAGCAACTCTCACTGGGGTGTTATTCATAATTGAGATGCAATCTATATATACCCTTTCGGAGAATCTTGGTTGATATGGACTTTTTTTATGATATATCGGACATGCGAAAACCGTATGAATGCCCAAGCAGTATGAAAAAGACCCTTCAGGATCAAAAGCAATGGCTGGATAGCATTGCGTCAGAAGCCTCATTCGAGCAGCTCTTTGATCATATTCCGGGGATTTCGTTTTTTGCGAAAAATGCACAGGGCGTTTTGATGCGAGGAAACAAAAATTATCTCGCCAGATTCAACCTGTCTTCTGAGGCGGATCTCATTGGACTGTCCGACTACGATCTCATGCCTTCTACTCTGGCCGATCACTTTAAAAAAGATGACGAGGAAGTCATTAACAACGGGCAGCCCAAACTCCACATCATCGAACTCTTTTTTAACCGTCAGGGATTACCCGACTGGTATATCACTAACAAACTACCTCTGTTCTCAAATAAAGGAAAAGTCATCGGGCTTATGGGCATCATACGCAGCCACGCAGGAACCCATGATCATAACCAAAGCTACGCTCGTATTGCCCCCGCAATGGAATACCTTCGGTTACATTTCCGCGATAAAATCACGATTAGTGATCTTGCAAAAACCGCAGGACTTTCGCTCAGGCAGTTTGGTCGATGTTTTGCTGAGACATATGGAATTTCCCCTCAAAGGTTCCTCATCAAAACGCGCGTACAAGCTGCATGCGAGTTATTGCGCGACAGTAATGAGGACCTAGCAACTATAGCCCTCAGTCTCGGCTTCTATGATCAGAGCTCATTTACGTTGCAGTTTCGCAAGCACATGGGGCTGACACCTCGTCGATATAGATCCCAAGCGCAAGCAGGCTGAGAAAAATGTCTCATTTCTCATAAATTTTGTCTCATAGAGCCAATCATTTTAAGCCCATTTGGTGGACTCTATCCCTGTCTTTTGCAGCAGAGTTCTGCCATGAACTAGAGCTGCTTATTGAGACGCGACACCTAGCATATTTTTAAATGACCCGATTAATCATCCTATCATGTATCTTCGTTGGAACCATTGTATCCACTCAAGCTCAAAAAATTGAATCGTTATTTGATGGCAAGTCCCTTAACGGATGGTCAGGAAATGAAGCGGTCTGGCGAGTAGAAGGTGGCGCGATCACCGCCTCCATCGACGCGGGAAAAAAACTGAGCCAAAATGAGTTTATCTTCTGGAAAGAGGAGATGCACGATTTTGATCTTACTCTGCAATATCGCATCACGGGAGGCCCCACGGCGAACTCTGGTATCCAGTTCCGTAGTCAACGCAATTCGAATGGTCATGCTGCCGGTTATCAAGCTGACATCGATGCAGGCAAGACCTGGCTGGGGCGTATCTACGATGAGCATGGACGCGCACTCATTTTAGAACGTGGCACATTGACTAAAATATCTCCGCAGGGCAAACGTCACGCCATCCCTTTTGCTGATCCTAACAGCTTGGAGAAACATGCCAAAAAAGACGACTGGAACACCTACCGAATCTTCTGCCGAGGAAATCGCACGGAGATTTACATCAATGGTGTCCATTTCTCGACACTGGAAGATTATGAGACGGGTAAACTTGATCTCAAAGGCCTGCTTGCATTCCAGATCCACTCCGGTGTTGGGCCAGCAAAGGTGCAGTTCAAAAACATCCTCCTGCGCAAGCTGCCTGTCTCGGATCCTGATAAAACTTCCCCCGAACGTAATATCGGCATCGTGCCTAAGGACGCACCCAATATAGGCTTTGAAAAAGGCAATCTCTCAGGCTGGAAAAGCGCGGGCGATGCTTGGAAAGGGCAACCCGTCAAAGGTGACACCGTCGCCGCACGCGGTAGAGGTTCCAGTCAACATCAAGGCGGTTTTTGGTTAGGAGGATACGAGCCAAGCAAAACCGATGCCGCTACCGGCGTCCTTACCTCCGCTCCATTCACCGTCACGCATCCTTGGGCATCGTTTCTCGTCGGTGGTGGCGATCACTTTGGCCTTCATGTGGATCTCCTTGTCGATGGTTCCTCCAAGTCTGTTTTTTCTGTGCGTGGTCAAAACTCTGAAAACATGCGCCGCGTCTCGGTTGATCTCAGCAAATACATAGGAAAAAAAATGGTCATCCGCATCACCGATGAAGTCACAGGAGGGTGGGGGCATATCAACTATGATGACTTCCGTTTCCACCATCATCCACCTGTCACTCGTGACGCCCGTCTCACTGGCAGCCCACTGCTCTGGCATCTGCAAAAAAACCCGAATCAGAAAGACCCATTAGCAACGGTTCGCGGCATGGATGTTCCAGTTGGTTTCGAAGTCACCACGGTTGCCTCTGAACCTGATATCCGCCAGCCTATCAGTTTTAATTTCGATGCCAAAGGTCGCATCTGGGTAGCCGAAGCCCTCGCTTACCCGCGCCGCCAGGCGGAAGGGAAAGGGCAAGACCGCATCATCATCCTTGAGGATAAAGACGGCAACGGCTCTTTCGAAACGAAAAAAGTTTTTGCCGAGAACCTCAATCTCGTCAGCGGATTTGCCATCGGTTACGGTGGCGTCTTCGTAGGTGCTGCACCAGAACTCTACTTCATTCCGGACAAAAATGGCGACGACAAACCCGATGGTCCGAAACAAGTGCTTCTCGACGGCTGGGATCTTGCCGATACCCACGAGACACCCAATTCCTTCATCTGGGGCAACGATGGTTGGCTTTACGGTTGCCACGGAGTTTTCAATAAATCCTGGGTTGGAAAACCTGGCACGCCCAAAGAGAAACGCACTTACATCGAGGCAGGCGTCTGGAGATTTCACCCTGTCTCACATGCGTTCGAAATCTACGCTCATGGTGGCTCTAACCAATGGGGCTTAAGCTACAATGCCACCGGTGATATGTTTATGACCCACTGCCGCAGTGCATGGGGTCTGGGTCCAGTTACGCAGCTTTTCCGTGATGGCCATTACTGGTCGCAAGCCAATAGAAACCACCAACCGTTCATCGCTGCCCCTCCAAGCGGTTACACAAGAAGCAGCATCTCAGAAACCAACTTCATGACATCCATCGCCGCATACGGACACGGCGAAGGTGGTGCTGGAATAGGTGGATCTAAAACCATTTTCGGCGGTCACTCACACGTCGGCACCATGGTGTATCTCGGTGATAACTGGCCCGAGGAATACCGGGGGAATCTTTTCACCCTCAACCTCCACGGCAGCCAGATGAACCGTGAAACTCTTGTAAAAAAAGACTCGGCCTACCTTTCCTATTCTCATGGGAAAGATCAGCTCTACTCATCCGATCCGGAATACCTCGGTGTGCACCTCAAGTATGGTCCTGACGGTGCCGTGTATATCTCCGACTGGGCAGACAAACAACAGTGCCACCGCAACGATCCTAAAATTTGGAATCGCACCAATGGGCGGATCTACCGCATGGCGTGGAAAGAAAGCTTCAAGCCGGCGAAAGTTGATCTAACAAGCACATCCTCTGCCGACTTGATCCAATACCTCTCGCACACGAACGAGTGGTATTCACACATGGTGCAGCACATCTTGCGCCAGCGAAGAGTCGCTGGAGAAGATCTCACCACCCTTTCGGCACAGCTCCGTAAGCTCGTTATAAACCCAAGCAGCCAGCATCGCCTCCGCAGCCTAGTAGCTCTCCAAGCGGTGGATGGAATTACCGATGAAACCTATCAAAAGTTACTCAATGATCAGGATGAACACATCGCCAAGCTCGCCCTCATCTACCTTACCGAGAGACCCAGCGAAGAAACAAAATCCTTTGGTGCACAGCTCTTGCAATTAGCAAAAACCACCCCCTCAGCCACACTTCGCCTCCACCTCGCCGGTGCCTGCCAGAGTCGTATAGCCGAACCCTACGCCCGCCAAATCATCGAGACCTTAGCCATGAAGTCTGAGGACGCTGATGATCGATTCATCCCCAAGATGATCTGGTATAGTTATAGCCGGTATGTTGCTGAAAATCGCGAAGCCGCCGCCCAGCTTGCCATGCAGACGCCTCAGCCATCGCTGCGCCGGTCCATTTTCTGGAAGCTCGCCCAGCTCGATCTCAATCAAGCTATGGGTTTTGCCATGCAGGATTCTAACAATAATCTAGGTGATGCCCTCGGAGTCTTCAGCCAGTCTCTCATACAGCAGAAAAAAGTCACCGCTCCAGCAAATTGGAAACCACTCGTTGCCAAGGCCAGTCTCCTAACAAGTCCAATCATTCAAAAGTACATCGCTGAACTCAATACCAAGTTCGGTCTCAAGGAGATTGACCTCGCCGCGATCCGCAAACAGCACCTGAAGGCGCGGCAACAAGTCTTCATGGTCTGCTCCGCCTGTCACGCACCAGGAAAAGATCAGCCCGGACCATCACTTGAGGAAATCGCCCGAGTCTACAACAATAAAGCCGACATCATCAAGTGGATCAAAACCCCTGGTAAAAAACGTGAGAAATACCCCGCCATGCCAGGTTTCCCACACATGGAACAAAAGGATCTAGACCTCGTTGCCGAGTATCTGCTTGAGCTCAAAAAATCTCAGAAATAGCAGAACGACTTCATTCACTAACACTTATCGAGTATAGATACCTAACAAAAATATCTACTGCCTCAATGTCACCACGAATATGATTGGTAAAACAAACACTCTCACATTTCAAGTTCTCTGCATTGCAGGGGCTGTTCTCCTTACGGTCACTCAGATACTGGAAGCTCAAACCGAGGTGCCGCTTGATCTGGATAAGACGGTGATTACAGCAACAATCACCAGCAAAGAGCAAAGCGTAAAAAAGCATCCCCTTTCGATGATCACCGATGGGAAACCGGAAACTTTCTACTGGTCAGGCTGCAAGCTCAAGCAGGGAGACACAATCAATCTGGTGTTTAATACACCACTCCCCCTGGGGAAAACCCTCAAGATTTACAGCGGCCTTGGGTTGAAGGACAAGGAGGATGGTGACCACCTTCAAGACGCAGTCTTGGATGTGTCAGAAGATCAGGGGAAAACCTGGCGTGAAATCAAAGCATTCCATGCAGGAAAACTTGAGCTTAAAACACATGGCAGCGCAGCTCACTACCGTATCCGTGTCACGAAACACACAACTCATTGGGTAGCTATCCGCCATATCTCCGTTTCTAATAGTCCTTTGACGCAACATACCATCTCCGGAACAACATCCTTCCGTGGAAAAAAAGTGCCACTGACGATCACAACAGATTTTGAAGGATTTGATGACCTGAAGCCGAGGTTTCAGGAAATGGCAAAACTCTACTTCGAGGTGTGGCCCAAGCTTGTCACATGGCTCGGAGTGCCAGGAGATGAGGTTCCTCATGATATCGACGTCTTTCTAGTGAAAACACTCTCACATCCTGCCCACGCCGCCAATCACACAATGACTATTAGTGCCAAGCATTTGCGTAGTCATCCTAAAGACACCGAAGGCGTTTTTGTACACGAACTAGCTCATATTATTCAGCAATACCCGAAATATGAGCCCAGCTGGTTTGTCGAAGGTTCGGCCGATTATGTCCGTTACCGACAGTATCCAGATCGGCACTGGGCAAATACCCAGAGAAAGCACATGAATAATGATAAGCCATTTGGCCACTATTGGAACTCCGCATGTTTCCTCCTATGGATGGAAGATCGATTTAAGAAACCCATCGTGGCTCAGGTATCTCGTGCCATCTACAATGGGAAATATGATGACCGTTTGTTTCATCAATTGACGGGCGTCCCTCTCAAAACTCTCGCTCAGCAATATAAACATTCAAAATACAGACCCACCAAACCAGTGAATTAGGTTCTCAGAAACCTCGCAGAAAACCGACTCTTTGATCGTGTCAGCTCCGAGTCATCATTCACTATAAAGAACATCATATGTACAACAATCTCACCTCCTATGTCCTGTGCCTCTTTCTCGTGGCCTCTGCTGCCGTAGCCAAAAATTTGCCGCTCACCACCGTTGGTTTCAAGAAGATCCAACTCCTTGATAAATACATCACAGAAGGAGCTTCCATCGGTGATGTCAATGCCGATGGTAGGCCCGACGTCATCGCAGGCCCACTCTGGTGGCAGGGACCAGAGTTTAAGAAATCTTTCTCCTACGCCCCCTTCAAAGCTTATCCTATCAAAGGCCCCGGGCTCAGTGGCTACTCAACGAATTTCTTCACCTTCCCTGATCAAATCACCAAGGACAAATGGACCGATATTCTCAAGGTCGGTCTACCAGATCAGCCTGCTCACCTCGCGATCAATCCTGGGGTAAAGCCGTTCATTGCTAGCAACACCAAGCACCAATGCCAGCACTGCAAGGCGCAGGATAATATCTGTAATGAATCACCGCAGCATCTCAATGTGTTAGGCAAAGGCAATCAATTGTTAGCCTTCAGTCACAATCACATCACCCTGTCCGAACCTGGTATAGACCCCACCAAGCCGTGGGAAGTCTACAAGGTTTCACCGAAAGATGGCGCTCTGCAGATGTACACCCACGGACTCGGCGCGGGCGACATCAACGGCGACAAACTCCCGGACATCCTCGAAAAACGCGGCTGGTGGCAGCAACCTGACAACTGGGATCGCAAGACGCCGTGGGAATTTCACCCCTACCCATTCGCCCCCGAGCAAGGCGGTGCTCAGATGTTTACTTACGATATCGATGGCGATGGAGACAACGACGTTGTCACCGCCCTCAACGCCCATTCATGGGGGCTCGCATGGTATGAGCAGATCAAAGAAGGAGGCAAAATATCCTTCAAAAAACACACCATCATGACCGACAAATCGGAGGGTAATCCCTACGGAGTTTGCTTCAGCCAGCTTCACGCCATGGCATGCACAGACATCGATGGCGACGGCATCAAGGACATCGTCACCGGCAAATGCTTCTACGCTCACAATGGTCGTGACCCAGGTGCCGAGCAGCCCGCCGTGCTCTACTGGTTCCGCACCACTCGTCACGAAGACGGTACTACAGAACTCATCCCATATCAAATCGATGACAACTCTGGAGTCGGTCGACAGATATCCACGGGCGATCTCAATGGCGATGGAAAGATGGATATCGTCGTCGGGAACAAAAAAGGCGTGTTCGTCTTCATCCAGACCGACAAGCCTGAAAAATAATCAGCATGTGGAAAATGCACATGCAAATGTGGGAATATATCCCTTCCCCTCATGCCGAATGCGAGTCTAATCTACTCGCACGATGACCAGACACTTCGGAGTATTCGAATTCAAACCAGAAATCACCCAAGAGCAGATCGATGAATCATTCGCGGCGCTTGTTGACCTGAAAAACAAAATCCCCGGACTCCAATCCGTGGAGCACGGTCCTTACAAATCGGACGAGGGCCTGAACGATGGATTCACTCACGGCTTTATCATGACTTTTGATACTGCAGAGGATCGTGACAATTATTTGCCTCATCCGGATCACTTGAAAGTCGTTGATTTGGTCCAGCCGCGTCTTGCGCGCCTCGTGGTCTTTGATTTTGACCTTTAGTATCCAACATTTTCAGACTTTGAAAAAACAACTGTTTTCTCTCCTCTCATTCGCAGTAATCAGCCTCGCCGCGTCTGCTCAAGAAGCGCCAAAAACTGTCGAGCTCTTCGACGGTAAAACCCTGACCGGATGGAAAACCGTCAACCCGGCCTTCGCCAAAATGTGGTCAGTTGTCGACGGATCGATCGTTGCGGGAGATGGCAAAAATAAGATCGCTAAGAACACCTACCTCGCCACCACCAAGGAATACGGCGACTTTGAGTTCCGCTGCCTGTTTCGGCTCCAAGGCGACCACAGCACCGGCCTCATCAACTCAGGGATTCAATATCGCTCGATCATTCGTGGCAAAAAAATCATCGGCTACCAAGCAGACATCGGCAAAGATTGGTGGGGTGGTATCTATGATGAACACCGCCGCAAAAAGTTAGTCAAAGGCGATGAGTCCAAGCTGAAATACGTCCTGAATGAAGACGGCTGGAACTCATATATAATTCGCTGTAAAGGCAATCTTCATCAGCTCTACATCAACGGCGTGCTCACTTCTGAATACGTCGAGAAAGATCCTAAAATCCCAGCCAAAGGTGTGATCGCAGTTCAGATCCACTCGGGGGGAGTTGCGAAGGTTGAATTCCGTGATCTCACTATCACGGAACTCTAACTGTCGAGCGGCTGCACGGTCGCTGTTACGAGCTGCTAGAGTCTTTATAAGAGATGCTTCGGCAGGTCGTCCACACGCTCGCAGCCGACTTGTTCCATCACCTGTTGGAGCTGTTTCTTGACCATCTCGAAGGTATGATGGCCTCCGTATTTGCCTAGCGCTCCGACGCCATACATCGGAGTCCGGCCCATGAACGCGAAGTCTGCGCCACTTGCAATGGCAGAGGCAATATCGTCTCCTCCGCGGATGCCGCCATCGATCATCAACTTGATCTTGCCTTTGAATTCAGGGGCGAGTTCGCCAAGCGGGACGATGGTGGACTGTCCACGGTCCAGCTGACGACCACCGTGGTTGGACACAATCATGCCATCACAGCCAAGTCTAACAGCTAGATCAGCATCTTCCGGATTGACGATGCCTTTGATCACCAAGTTACCTTTCCATTTGTCTCTCAATGCGGTGATTTTCGATTCGTTCAAGCGCCCTGAGAAGGTCTTGTTCATAAACTGGGCCAGATGTTTCATATTCAAGCCTTTCGGAATGTATTCCTTCATCGTCTTGAACTCGGGAGCACCTGCCGCCAGTTGACTGAATGACCAGGTCGGGTGGGTGCACATTTGGAAAATGTTGCGCAGAGTCATGCGCGGTGGAATGGAAAGACCGTTGCGGATTTCCTTCGGTCGATAAGCAAAGGTCGGTGTGTCAGCCAAGATCACCAGGGTCTTGCAGCCTGCCTCCCATGCACGTTCTAACAGTTTATCTCTGAGCTCATTCTCGGCTGGGTGGTATAGCTGGAACCAGAATTCGCCCTTGGTGATTTCCGCGATTTTTTCGATGCTCGCAGTGCCAACCGTGGACAGAACAAACGGCACATTGTGATCAACACAGGCCTGCGCCAAATACTCACAGGAATTCGGCCACATCAATCCCTGCAAGCCGACGGGAGCCATGCCAAATGGAGAATCATAGGTTTTACCAAAAAGCTCGGTCTTCTGTGATGCCCCTGGAAAATCTCTGAGATACCACGGCTTCAACTGGACTTTCTTGAGATCATCAATATTGCGCTCGAGGTTGACCTCGGAAAAACAGCCGCCTGCCAAGTAGTCATAGGCAAAACCAGGCATGCGTTTTTTCGCCTTGGCCATTAGGTGCTCTACCGACGGATATTCTGATTGGAAGTGTTCTGTCATCAATTTGAGTGATTCGCTGGGGCGATTCTAATCCGCTGAACCCACTTTCTACAATGTCCTATCAGCACGATGACATATTGAATCTCCACAATTATTCGCTCCGAGGGGTCGCATAGCCAGGATCTTGCACGCGGATTTCGAAGATCCGCCGATGCATACTTGGAGTCAGATGCTCAGGTTCGAAACTGAACGAGCCAAGTTCGTTGCAATAAGCTGCCCGAGTGATGCCGGGTTTTAGACCTGTCAGATAAACATTGGGAGATGATTGGTCGGCCGCCGTGCCATTGCCGCGAGTGGCTATCGCGATGCTCGTGTTTTCAACAGCGACCGTTTCGATGTAGCCGCCCCACATCAAACCGCGGGTATGTTTTAAAATACGAACCCGTTGCCCGACATTGATCGTCACTGGTGAGAGTTTGGCTCCAGATTTAGCGGGAACTTCATCATGCTGATAGTGAGTGATGCCTCCGCAACTACACAACAGCAACGATACGACGAAAAGGGCGAGTATTTTCAACATGAGCTTGAACCTAAAGCGGCGGCTAAGGCGGTGGAAAGGATAAAGCATGCTTGCTGATTACTTGTTGATCGCTGCCAGCTCTCAACTGCTCTGGGGGCTATTGTTTTTACTCTCTACCATCCCTATGTATAAGAGACCTCAAGAATTACTCAGCTATGGATACCACAGCCCGTTTCGATGCGCATCGAAGCATACGGAAATGGAGGCGTTGACCCCACCGGTGTGATCAATCTTTTCTCAGTGGAAACCAAAAAAATGAAATAGCCTATGAAAACGCAACCTACCACGAGGCGGAATTTCTTACGCCTGTCATCGGCTGCTTCAATGAGTCTGCTGCTGCCAAGCTCGGTGGCCGCCAAGATGAAAGGGCTTAGGAAAAAAGTGAGCATCGGTGTCATTGCTGATCTGCATGCGGATATCATGCATGACACCGCTGAGCGATTGGATGTGTTCCTAAAGGCTATGGAGGCCGTTAAACCGGATGCCTTGATGCAACTCGGCGACTTTGCCATCCCCAAGAAACAGAACCAGCCGACCGTCGACCGCTTGAACAAGGCCCACGCTAAAGTCATTCATGTCATCGGGAATCATGATACCGACGGTGGTTATACGCAGCAGCAATGCATGCAGTTTTTGGGTCTCGAAAAACCCTACTACAGCACAGAAGTAGAGGGTTTACGTGTGATTGTGTTAGACGGAAACGAAAAAGGTTCGCTCAACCACAAGGGCGGTTACCCGGCTTATATAGGTAAGACTCAGCAAGCGTGGCTTGATCAGGAACTGGCAAAAAGCACGGCCCCCACGGTGATTGTTTCCCATCAGGCGCTGGTCGGTCCTGGTTCTGTGAACAATGCGGAGGAAATCCAGACATTGTTAGCCAAATACGACGATCGGATTATTCTGGCGGTGAATGGGCACGTGCATATCGACGCCCTGACCATGGTGGGGAAAATCCCATATCTCAATATCAACTCCGCCTCCTATTACTGGGTGGGTGGCAAATTTAGCCATCAGAGTTACGCTCCGGAAGTCCACAGCCAGCACAAAAACATCTCATCCACATGCCCTTACCGCGATGTCTTGTTCACCACTTTGATATTTGATCCTGAAACGAATACCGTGCAGGTGCAGGGGCGTGAAAGCAAGTGGGTGGGGAAGTCCCCGCAGGAGTTGGGAGTGATGGATAGGGATGGAGAGTTTTCCAAAGCCGTGACTCCGCAAATCAGTGCTAGGGCAATGGAGGTGTGACTATTTTGAGGGACAAGTTCGCCTTGCGGTCAAAGCGATCATGCGTAGGCTTGCGACATGTCGTCGCCCGATTATATCACCGAAGAGATAATTTCCGATCCCAGCAAACGTAAGTTCGAGGAGTTCAGCCTAAGCCGATTGTTAGGCACCGTATTTGAGCCCACTGAAGGCTGCCGAGTTTGTATTCTTACGGACTTTGATGACCCAGCCACCATGATGAAGGATCACGCATACCTTCAGAGCGATGGGTTTCCTGTGCAGAAAAACGCCTATAAGCACTTCTATCAGGCGCTTCATGACGGCGTGATGGAGGAACTAGGCATGAACGGCGGTGAGATGTTTGCTTATTACTGCACCAATGGTTCTAACCTCGACATGCAGGACCCCTGTTGGGATGTCGATGGGAATCAGCTTTCTCTCGATAAGGATATTTATCCGAACTACGACATCATCCTTTGCATCACCGACTGGAGTGCGACCGCGCCACTGACAGCCAAATGCAAAGAGTTCGGCTTCCGCGGAGCCACGCTCCACGGCGTCAATGACATCATCCTGAACTCAGGCCTGGCGGTGAACTACGACGACGTCTCAGCCGATGCCGAGTGTGTGCGTCTCGCTCTGAATCATGCCGATGAAATTGAAATCGATTTTGCTCTCGAAGACGGTCGAGTGCTGACTGCTTGGTTAGGTTTGGGCGGTCAGGAAGCGCAGAAGAGCCACGGGCTTTGTAAGGGAACCGCACCTGACGTAGCAAACCTGCCTGCGGGTGAAGTTTACTTTGTTCCGGAGGATGCTCGCGGTCAGTTTCCCATGAAATATGAGGACGGAACCCTTGGTGTGTTAGAAGTGGTTGATAGAAACATCATCAGCTCGACTCTCATCGAGGGAAATCAGTCTACCATCGACGAACACAATCAGCGACTAGCCGATGACCCCATGACCGGCACCCTCGGTGAACTTGGGTTCGGTACTCAGGTGTTGCCTGTTTCTCAATCGGATATTCAGGACGAAAAAATTCTAGGAACCTGCCACCTCGCCACAGGGCGCGATGATCATCTGGGCGGCGATATCGTGCCGGAAATGTTTAAAAAACATGAGAACAGCACGCATGACGACATCCTTTTCGCCCCTCACAAAACGCCAAACTTTAACATCCAAGAAGTCCGGATGAAACGTGGCGATCAGCAGGAGACGGTGATCGAGAATTTCCGTCCATCGAAATACGTGCTGGCTTCGATGGCGAGGTAGGGTATTTCTGCTTCCTAATATTCAACATATATAAGTCCATGAAATACAAACTCTTCACATATGTCGCCGTCCTAATCGGCATTACCGCGGTTGCCCAAGCCAAACCACTGCCCGCCGTGGTAGACGATTCGGAAATCATCAAGTCACTCTCGAACGGACTGGGTGATTTGATCGACAAGGGAAATGTGCCGACGTCCAAAAAGCTCGCAAGCCAGCTGGATAAGAAGACCTGTAAAATTGATCTCCCCACAGTGTCCTCCGAAAAGCCTCGTAACATTTATGACAAATGTGCCGATAGCGTGGTGGCGATCGCTTCTGTTTACAAATGCAACAAATGCACCGAGTGGCATAACAGTGGGGCAGCGACCGGATGGATACTCACCGCTGACGGCGTGATGGTTTCAAATTACCACGTCTTCGGAGGTAAGGATGTTTCCGGATTTGGTATCCGCACAAGAGACGGACGTGTGGCACCCGTGGTGGAGATACTCGCAGCCAGTAAACGTGATGACGTGGTGATTTTCCGCGTCGAAGGTAAAGGATTCATCCCCATGGCGCTGGGCCCGGATGCTCGCGTAGGGGAAGAGCTCCATATCATTGCTCATCCGGATTCCAGATTTTACACCTACACATCGGGTCGTGTCTCCAGATATTACCGGAAGCGCATGCCCGCCAAAGACGGTGAAGGTCCTGCCATCATGGCAGTTACCGCTGAGTTCGCCCGAGGATCCAGTGGCGGCCCGGTGATGGATGTGAATGGTAATGTGGTTGGCATGGTCGCCAGCACTCAGAGTATTTATTACCCACCGAAGAAAAAGACCGACAAACAAGGCCCGTTTCAGATGGTGATTCGGAATTGCGTGCCAGTGAGTGCCATCCGCGCTTTGGTAGAAAAACCAGGGGCTTAGATTATTTGTGGGAATAATTAGACACCGGCGGCATCATACCTTGCGTAATGTCCGAATTTGAAGAACTCGTCGATGCTCACTACCAGCCGCTATACCAGTTTGCCTATTCATTGGCGAAAAATCCGGATGGCGCATCTGACCTCGTCCAGCAGACATTCTGCATCTGGGCGCAGAAGGGGCATCAGCTAAAAGACCGGAGCAAGGCTAAGACCTGGCTCTTTACCACGCTGTTCCGTGAGCACTTGGCCCAGTCACGCAGACAGTCGCGATACTCGGACAGTGATATCGATGAGATAGAATACCAGCTGCCGGCGCATGAAGACAACAGCGCCAGACGGCTGGACGGTAAACGCGCCGTTAAGATCCTATCCAAACTCGATGAAATTTTCCGCGCACCGCTAACTCTCTTTTACCTCCAGCAACATAGCTACAAGGAAATCGCCAAGATTCTTGATGTGCCGATAGGTACGATCATGTCGCGTATTTCCAGAGGAAAGCAGCAGCTGCGCAAGCAAATGCAAAAAGAGCCCGCCACGGCACCTAAAAAGGTGCTTCAGATGAACCCCGACACTCTCGAAAACCATGGATAAAGAACAAGCCAAATTCATACTCCATAGCTTCCGCCCGGATGGTGCAGATGCAGGGGACGCAGATTTTCAAGAAGCCCTCCAGCTTGCGGTGGAAGACCGCGAGCTCGGTGAATGGCTTGCAGACGAACGCGCCGCCGACTCCGAGTTTGCCGCCGCGCTCAGTGATATTAAAATTCCCGAATCGCTCCGCCTCAGCCTCCTCGCCGTGATGCACGGTGAGACTCTGGATGATCCTTCCATGTATGAGGAAATGGACCAAATCCTGCAGGGAGCTCTCGCCGAGGTAACTCCCCCGGCTGGGTTGCGCGATCAGATTCTGGCCGCAATGGAAGTCGAGAAAAAGGCGAGCCGAGAGGGCGCCTCGGATAAGGTCATCCCTGTGAAATTCGGTCTGCGCAAGTGGATCAATGTGGCCGCAGTCGCTGCGGCCCTGGTGCTGGGTGTCTTCTTCGCTACCCAGGTTAATATCGGGAGTGATGAACCGCTGGCGTCTCACAAGATCCAGCAAGCTGCCGGACGGATTCTTAATGCCGGCGTCACTTTTGATGTCCAAGACAGCAACACCACCCATCTGGCATCGTGGTTGAAGGATCAAAACCTTCCAGCACCGGATGATCTTACCATGCTGCCTCCCGGAATCAGGGAAATGAAGTCTCGTGGCTGCAAAAAAATCAGATTGCCCGGAGGTAAGGAAGCCTCGTTGATTTGCTTCGTGGCCTCCAAGGATGAGACCGTTCATTTGGTTATCGTCAAGAATGACGCTGTCAGTGACATTGATTTGCCGGCAATGGATAAAATTACCACCAGGGACTGCTACACCTGTCCTGTGACTCACTGGAATGTTATCCGCTGGCGTAATCAGGAAAATACCTTCATCCTGCTGGCTAAGGAAAAGACCGCCAGCAGAGCTGACATGGTTAATTATTTCTAGTACCTCGCATTATCCTCCATGAAAACCGAATTTGCTGTCAAAGACAGATACGCCGCCGCCGCCGCCCAACAAGAAGCCGCACTATGCTGCCCTGTTGATTACGATCCTCAGTATCTCAAGAAAATCCCCGCCGAAGTTATCGAGAAAGACTACGGCTGTGGCGACCCGTCTAACTGGGTGCAGAAGGGTGATACCGTGCTGGATCTCGGCAGTGGCACCGGCAAGATTTGCTTCATCGCCAGTCAGGTGGTGGGTCCCGAAGGAAAAGTCATCGGTGTCGATATGACAGATGATATGTTAGAAGTGGCCGAGCGGAATAAACCAATCGTCGCTGAAAACATCGGTCACTCGAACGTCGAGTTCCGCAAAGGCCGCATCCAGGATCTTGCGCTGGATTTGAACCTGCTGGAAGAAGCCCTGAAATCCACCCCCGTGGAGAATGCCAACGGCTGGCTTGAGATGGAGGGTGTTGCCGAGAAGCTTAGACTCGAGCAGACCATGATTCCTGACGACAGCATCGATGTGGTGGTTTCCAACTGCGTGCTGAATCTCGTCGAGCCCCACCTGAAGGAGCAGATGTTCCAGGAAATTTTCCGAGTTCTGAAAAAAGGCGGCCGTGCCGTGATCTCTGACATCGTTGCTGATGAAGAAGTGCCGGAGCATTTGCAAAAGGACGCTCGTCTGTGGAGCGGCTGCATCTCCGGAGCCATGACCGAGGAAGCATTTCTGAAAGCCTTCGAAGACGCAGGCTTCTACGGCGTGGAATACGTCAAGTTCGAGACCGAGCCGTGGCAGACCGTCGAGGGCATCGAGTTTCGCTCGGTCACTGTGCGCGCTTGGAAAGGCAAAGAAGGCCCATGCATGGAGCGCAATCAGGCCGTTGTTTACAAAGGCCCGTTCAAAAAAGTGCTCGATGACGATGGCCATGCTATGGAGCGGGGCAAACGCTACGCCGTCTGCGCCAAGACCTACGAAATTTACCAAAAAGAACCCTACGCCCAATCGTTCGAGTTCATCGACCCCCTGGAGGAAATCCCCGCCGATAAGGCCGAACCGTTCGGCGATTGCCAAGGCACCCAACTCCGCCACCCCCGCGAGACTAAGGGCAAAGACTACGCCAAAACCTCCGATGCCTCACAGTGCTGCGAAGGCGACAGCTGCTGCTAGGACTCCGAAGTTATTCTCAAATCAAGCCCCCGGCCGAAAGGTAGGGGGCTTTTTTGGTTTCAGAAGGTTGAAAGAAGTAAGCGTGCCTTCTGCGTTTACTCTGCTGCCACAAGGGCTCACTATCACCCAACCGTTATGATGAAATTTTCGTTAATTTGCCACGCTGTCATTATCAGTGTTTTCTCTGGATCAATTGCTTCCGCACTGGAGCTGGCGATTCCGAATTCGACACTCGCTCCAGGGAAGAAAACCGATGCGGGTGCTGCTGCAATACCTGCAAAATGGAAGCTGGCCGAGGGCGATAACGCAAACTGCATCAAGTGGGTGGGTAAAACTCAGCACGGTGAAGAAATCTCTCACGTCGCCATTTCCAAAGATGTCGTCCTCAGTTGTCAGTTCGATGTGCCGGAGCTCACTGAGAAAGAGGCGAAGGTCAAAGGCGACTGGACTGGTGTATTGAGCCTGGACCACATCGGAACCGTGGGCAAAGGAACGGCACGATGTGAGGCCAGCTTGCACGATGCCGCCACTGGTGAGAAAATCGACTCGATCACCGCCAAGGCTGGCTACGAGGTGGATGCTGAAAAGCCAGCCACCTTCCGAGTCTGGAAAGAGTTTTCGGCCAAAGAGATGGCAGAACTCGTGGGGAAAAAATTAGAACTCCGTATTTCAGTCAAAGGTTCTACTCCTGTGGTCGTCAGTGGCGTTTCATTGAGTCGATTGCACAGTCAGCCTAGCGGAAAACTCTTTGGTCGCTCCAATGGCGGTAGTGGTCCTGATTTGTTAGGTGTTGGTTCGCTCGGCTTTGATGCCATGACCGAGCACCGCCAGAATATCCTAACAGTGATCAAAGTGCGCAAAGGAAGCCCAGCTGAGAAAGCCGGGCTCAAGGACGGTGACCAGATTATTGGAGTCGCCTCGAAGCCTCTGCCTGTCAACAATCTGAACCCAAGCTGGGACTGGTTTTACAACAGTCATGAAGCAACGATTGGCCGTGCCGTAGCCGCCTCTTGGTCTACCAAACCTCCGCAGGGCAGGGGAGTGGTATCGCTCGAAGTCCTGCGCAGCGGAAAGCCTGCGAGCCTACGTTGCCAGCTGAGTCAGCCGATGGATTTTGAGAACATTCTCAGCAGCAAAAACAAGGAGGTGATGCATCAGCAGATGATCGATTACCTAGTCAAGACTCAGCATCAGAACGGAAGTTGGAAAGGCCCGATCCAGACTACGTTCTCCGCCTTGGCTCTGTTGGCAACCCAAGATCCGGCACATGCCCCACGGATTAAAAATGCGGTCGACTGGATGTTGAACAAATACCCGGAGCCTGAGAATTTTGGCAACCTCGGCTACTGGCACTCGTCCTACGCGGGGATTCTTTATGCTGAATATTATCTAGCCACTGGCGATGAACGCGTGCTGCCGCGAATGGCTGCCATCCTTCGCTGGGTTCGCAGCGGCGTTTACACCAGTAAGTGGGGTATGCTCTGCCTTGGCCATGGCACCGGCGGTCTGCCATATGGACAGAAGGCCCTGGTCGCTCCCGCGGCTCATGCCCTGGTGTTTGACTCGCTCGCGGAGAAATGCGGTATCGAGTCCGGCCTCTGGGATGTGCTGCTACCTTACATGGAACATTCATGGTCAGATCCGGCAAAAGGTGGTCACGGCGCGATGGGTTACAACGCCTCCTATAAAGACAAAGGCGAGTTCTGGTCGCGTTCCGGTCTCTTTGCCATGGCCGCCCACCTCCGTGGCGAGCGTGAGGATATGGAAGACGCGATGATCAGCTTCATGCGCGGCCATCACCCCTGGATACGGAACTCACACGCTTACGGCGAGCCGGGGGGATCGATCGGACTGATCGCACTGAACCTTTGCCGACCCGATTACTTCACCGAAGTTTTAAATGCCTATGGCTGGTGGTTCGCCCTCGCATGGGAGCCAGAGTTCGGCCTGCGCTTCACCATGCCGCACATGGGAGCGCCCTACATGGGCGCCGAGGATCTGATCAATGCCACCTACGCCCTGGTGTTTGCAGCCCCTAAGAAAACGCTGTTCATCACCGGCGGTGAAAAACGCAACTGGCTCGATGTTTCCAAACTAGAAACGCCTCTATCACCCGTGATTGTTCGCAGGGACAAGGCTGGCAATGTCGCCCTGGAATGCCGACTCCCCGGACCGAAAATTTGTTACACCCTCGACGGCAGCGAGCCGAGTAAAGACTCGGCCATCTACCAGAAACCGATCGAATTTCCGGCCGGAGGCACGGTCAAAGCGCGAGCCATCGGAGATGGAATCAAACTAGGTGAAACCACCACCGTTAACTTTGGCCCAGCCAAGGCAGGCTGGAAAGTTCTGGCGGCCTCTGGGCACAAAGACCCAGCCGAGGCGGTTCGGCGTGCAGGCTATGCCATCGACCACTCACTCAGCCACAGCTGGCTGACCGATATCGGACAAGACGCTGCCGGTTACCCCCATCACATCGTGATCGATCTCGGTGGCGAAATGGATCTCAACGGCGTCAAGATCACCTTCAAGCGCGACAAAGGAGCCGCACAAAAATGTGTGGTTCTCGGCACGGACACACTCACGGAGCAGCCGAAGTTGCTCGGCGAAGCGACATGGGAAGGCTATCAGGCAGAACGAAGCGTCAAACTGACGAAACCCGCGAAAGTCCGCTACCTGCGCCTGGAATTCAGCCAGCCATTCACAGAAAACAGCATCTCTCTGGCCCTCCGCGAGATCGACGTAGAATAGGAAATGATTCGCGAGATTAGCAAAATTAGCGGTCAAAAAAGCAAAACCCAAACCACCAAAAAAACGTTCCCACTTGACACCGGCTCAAATTCCTGCAATTTCCCCGTCCCGCTGCGCTGGAAACGTGGTGGACACAACCAAAATTAATCATGAAAAAAGACTTTCATCCCGAGTACAATCCCGTCGCATTCCAGGACATGACCACTGGCACGCGTTACATCACCCGTTCAACTGCCAAGTCTGACAAGATCGAGCAAATCGACGGTGTCGATCACTACATCATCTCTGCCGGTGTCACCGCCGACACCCACCCGTTCTTCACCGGACAGAAGCAGTTTGTGGATACCGCAGGCCGCATCGACAAGTTCCAGAAGCGTTTCGGAGCAGTCCGCCGCGCCGGCAAGCCAAAGCTCAAGTAAGCTTCAGAACAAAATCAATTTTCCAAAGTCCCTCCCTGCCTCGTGCCGGGAGGGATTTTTTTATGCCCTGATTCGACTCGAAGTAGGTGTGCAGCCTGTGTCCTACAAGTTGTCTTTGTGGATGAGGCCATCGTATTCCTCTGAAAGAACATAATCCCCAGAGAGAACCCCTCCGACTAGGCCGCTAAACCATTCGGAAAACGACTTTGCGACAACGGGACGGTTGTCCATGTCGTGCCACATTTCAATCACTTGTCCCTGTGTCCCGTCATTGGTCGGATCAAGATCAATACAGAGGTGATCTCCACTACCGTTGTAGGTGAAAGGAATCCATGAGGCATTCCACCAATCAGGTTTTACCCCAGTGTCTGGGGTGCTTTCGCAGTCAGTGAAATCACCACCATCCAGTAAGTCTTTCCAGACAGTCCATTCCTCTACGATTCGTTCAAGAGAGAGGAACTCTGAGGCATCAAAAAGCCAAGGTGTGTCCGGGTCTTGGCCGTCATGAATCAGATAGCAGGTCCGAAAATCCTCAGGAAATTTCACCCCCAGCGAGGCTTCAGCCTCTGCAATCGCAGTTGGAGTCGCACCAGGCCGAAGACCTTCTAGCAGTGGCGGAGCGTTGTCAGAGAGCCACGCTTCCAATTGTTCCCATTGAGTGAAGATATTCATGAGCTAGCAGTAATATTAGTTGATTCGGGTGGTAGGGATTTCAGGTAGAGACCTTAGTCTGTTAGTATGAGCGCGGACAAGATAAATGATGAGGAGGGATGCTCCATTTTTAGTCTTCTCTAACCCCATACCGATAAAACCGAGCATTCATCCCCACGGAGGAGTCAGTGAACTGGATCACTCCTGGCGAGCTTTCGTTGACAGTGTAGCCGGGTGCGACTCGCCAGACACTTTGACCACGTAGTCGGCTGGCTACAGTTTGCCAGTTTCCCAGATCGTCAGAAGACTGGATGAGGAGTGTTAATCCGGTGCTGTTAGCATCGAAGTGGAGTTCTCCATGGAAATCGGTGCCGTCGGTCGCTAAGGCTAGAGGGCCGAACTTTAGACCGGTGTAATCGAGTCCGTTGCTTTCTCCGTCTCCGTCGAAGTCATCTGCCACGCCGGTATTGGCTGAGCCGGGCGCGGTGCTGAGGGTGGTCCAGACGAAGTTTTCGTAGCTGGGTGCCAACTGCGTGATCCAGTCGCGGATCAGGGCTTGGTCGGCTAGAGGCAATGAGTCCGTGGGGCGCATTCGCGTTCCCTGCTGGGGAGTGTGGCTGTTGATTTTTTCAAAGAGGTAACTTCTCGACGGGCTGCCGGGATCCACCAGCTTGAGACCGGGAGCGAAGAGGCTCAGTTGATCGACGAGCTCAGCATAACTGTTTCCAGGTGTTAGATCGAGGCTGCCATTGTTGGTGGTATTGGCACGGTGGCAACCGGTGCAGTTCGAGCTAAAGATATTCTGGATGGTGGCGAAACTAACAGCGGGTGTGTAAGTCTGTCCGGAGAGATCGTCAGCCGGTCCGCCTCGCCACTCGGAGAGGGTGATGGAGGCGTCTAGATTCGTATCTGCCTGCGAGACGATGGCTTGCGTTCTGGCTGCATACATTTCCCGACCCGTATCCACTGCAAAGGTGAGTTCGAGCGTGGATCCTGTTTGCGAAACTGGCACAGGAACGGAGAAATAACCCAAGTCATCCGTAGTGACTCGATGGTCGACACCAGTGGCGGGAAGACCGGTGTCGCCGAGGTAGTCCCTGGCTCCAGCGAAGGAAAAAGGTAACCCGGCCGAGCGAATACCGACGTCGACGACCGCAGGATTTCCGCGCAGCGAAAGCACCCGACCGGAGAGGGAAGCGGTGGATACGAAAAATGTTTCGCTGATCGCATTGGACTCGCCCAAGGAGACGGTTACCCCACGAGTAACATTTTGAAATCCGGGTGAACTGGAGTTTTCCGCCACCATCACAAAGCCGGAACCGATTAACGGTAGTGTGATCGCGCCGTTGTATGTTCCGTCGGTTAGAGTGACCAGTTGATTACTTTCACTGCCACCTCCACCTGAAAACGAAAGCGGGGTGCTGCCATCGATTTGGAAAAAGGAAATGGTGAATGCGGAACTGGCCGGAATCGGCGGCAGAGATCTTCCATCCTGAATGTCCAGAGAGAGTGAAACGGAGGTGTCAGTCGTGACTGTTAATTGGGTCTGGAATGTATCTGTTAGGCCTACGCTATCGGTCACGGTTAGGGTGGCTGCGTAGATTCCCGAGTTCGTGTAACTGTGGTTCGGGTTCTGGGCAGTGGAGCTGTTACCATCGCCAAAATCCCAGTGCCAGCTGGTTAGGCTGTTGCTACCTTGCACGGATGAGTCAGTGAATGTGACGAGTAAAGGCGCTGCGCCCGATCCAGAGGCAGGTGAGGTAGTAAAAGATGCCACGGGAGGAGTGCCAACAGCGAAGCGGTAGCGCTGCAGTGCATACCAGCTAGCCAGAGCGGCGTCTCCATTTGTCTGGGTAAAATAAAGATGTCCATCCGGACCTAAATGGAGATCCATAGCGGTGCCAGAGCTATCCCAATAGCTGGCTCCTCCCCCTGGGATTGGCGTCAGTGTATTCCATTCATCACTCTGTGGATCTGTGCTGTCGGAGAGGGTGAATCGACTGATACCACTTAGCCAATTTCCCACATAGAGAGTGGGCTGGGCGTTGTGGGCCAGCGGGCCACTGGTGACAATTTCGATGCCGATCAGCGAGGGCCCATCAGTGTGGAGAACTTTGAACAATGGCGTGTTCACGGTTAAGAAGCCACCCTCGTCATTACCATTCCACAGACCGTTGCCCCCAGCCTTCACCATCGCCACGCGATCCGTGGAGTTGCCATTTTCGGAGACATAAATCGTATCGGTGCGGGTAGGGTGGAATGCAAAGCGAAACGGATTGCGGAGACCCGATGCCCATACTCGCGAGCGCACTGAGTCCTGCACTCCGTTGTAGTGAGGATTGCTAGGCAGACCTAATCCGGTGGAGGTGTCTACCCTCAGGATTTTTCCAACATAGCTATCGATATCTTGCGGCAGATTGGGATCAGGCCAAATCTGGTTATCGTCACCAAGTGCGATGAAAATGGCGAAGGGATCAAGCGGGTGAATTCCGATGTCGCCAGCTTTGTGAAACGTGACATTGCGCGGAAGACCGGAGAGCAGGATGACGGCAGATCCGCTCTCGACCCCATTGAAGGCCGCGTTCATGGTGTAGCGAACCAACCGCTGATCTGTGGCAGTGGTATGGAAGAGATAGATAAACCGGTTGTTGGCATGATCCGGATCGATTTCAAAACCGAGGAGTCCGGCTTCTTGGGTCGAGTCCACATTGGCTGATATATCCAGTATGACAGTAGGGGCCTGAAAACCACCCGAGCCATTGGGTTCGAAAAGCAGCACACGTCCCCGCTTTTCTGTCACATACATGCGTCCGGATGCATCGAATGCGATCTTGGTTTTACCATTGCCTGAATGGATGTGATCAACCGCAAAGTTCGCGTCCACCGGCGCTGCGAAGGAATGGGCAAGTAGGGCTATGCAGAAACAGAGTGTGATAGCATATTGATGGATAGTCATGGCGCGGTTGTTGAATGCATAAGTATTCCTCGGCAAATACTTACAAGGTTACAATGTAGATACAAAAATGTGGCGTTACAGGCAACCAAGAACTTTTTCCATACTCCGGGAGGCTCTGGAGCTGATAGTCACTCCTTCAACTTCGCTCTAATAAGAATCCAGTTTCCCGAAGTGGTTTTGACGAAATGCTCGTAGTGCCAGTCTTCGTCGTAGCCATCATGTTCGTTCCGGTTAATGAGGGTCATCGAGCTGTTAGGGGAGTAGTAGATGCTCACTTGTAGGATACTGGGGTCGTCAGCGAGGCGCTGTTTCAACGTTTCAGTATGAGGGTAGCCGCTGCTAGCTGCGTAAGTATTCACGTAATCTTCCACAGCCTGGAGTGATGGCTTGGCCTGCTCGACTCGCGCTTGATAGCTCTTCCTGTTACTGAGCCAAAGGATGAATATGATCAGGTAGATAGCACCCACTACATAGATCACCCTGCGGATCCAGCGCTTGCATGTTCGGGTCCAGAATACCAGCTGGCGAGATTTCAGAGTGACCAGACAGAGGGTTGCAAAGCCGATATAGAATCCCAGTGGCAGTGCTGCTTCCAGCCAGAATGCCAGATCGTGGTAATCCACCCATTTGTGTGAAATTTCCAGTGGTTCACCTTTGATCAGAGGCACGACGATGCCAATGAATTGTGACACACACATCAGGATGGTGAAGAAGATGTAGAACCTCAACCAGGCTTGTGAGCCTTTCAGGATGGAGATTCCTCCGATGATTAAGAAGATGTCGACCTGCAAATGATCGGTGAAAATTGCCGAGGCGATCTGAAAGACAAATCCGGCGATCATACTGATACCGAGGATGCGAGTCAGCCGGCAGTGTTTAGCCGCCCAGCTTTCCTCTTGCCCACGCATGACTACAAAACGAGATTGGTGTGATGGATCGTCATGCATGCGCAGGTAATCTAATCTCAGGCAGATCATGGACAATGAGATTTCCCAACATTTGGACTTTGGAATTTTTAATTTGATCCTTATACTGCACACATGAACACCCGAGAGGCGACCATTGCTCTGAACATGCTGCCCAAGATCGGGCCGGTGCGAGTGAGGCGTTTACTCGAGCAATTCGGCTCGGCTGAAAAAATCCTACAAGCAGACAGCCGCAGTCTGATGTCAGTCGAGGGCATCGGTGCTGAAACGGCGGAGATCATTCATGATTGGGAAAATAGAATCGATCTGAGCCAAGAACTTGATGAGGTGAAAAGGCGCGGATTGAGTGTCGTTACCCAGGCCGATGATAATTATCCGGTGGCTTTGCGTGAATGTTATGATCCACCGTTGGCACTTTATGTCTGGGGCGACCTCTCCGAAAGAGATCGTCATGCATTAGCCATCGTCGGCTCTCGCAGAACATCAACTTACGGCATTCAGACCGCGCGGCAGTTCGGTTTCCAACTGGCCTCCAGCGGCATGACCATTGTTTCCGGTCTTGCCCGTGGCATTGATACCCATGCACACGAGGGAGCGATCGCGGCTAAAAACGGACGCACGATCGCTGTGATCGGGTCCGGGCTTGGCCAAGTCTACCCTCCGGAAAATATGGCCTTGGCCGAGAAAATCGCCAACGGCCGAGGTGCCGTCGTATCCGAATTCTCGCTCAACACGGCACCGAGTAAAAAGACCTTTCCCATGCGCAACCGCATCGTTGCAGCCTGGTCTCAAGCGGTGGTTGTGGTCGAGTGTCCCGAGTGGTCGGGTGCCAGAATCACTGCGAACCTTGCCGGGGAAATGGGCAAGACAATCTATGCCGTGCCAGGCCAGATCGATCGGCCCACGTCGGCTGGTTGCAATGCACTCATCCGTGAAGGAGCCATCCTAGTCACCGGTGGCCACGATATCCTCGATGATATTTCCGCGCTGCCTCTGGGGAAAGCATCATCCCCCCAAGATCAGCCTCCGAAACCACTGCCATCATTGGCCGGCGCCGAGCATGAGATTTTTTCAGTTCTGGAAAATGAGTCTCTGCTGATGGACGAAATTCTAAGCGCCACAGGCCTTTCTCTACCTGAAATCAACGCCACTTTACTCAAGCTGGAGATCATGGGTTTGGTCAAACAGCTGCCCGGCAGTCGCTTTGCTAGAAAATAGGCTCATTTCACGAAATAAACCTGATCCGCAAAAATTGGCACGATGCTTGCTTGATTTGAAATCCGTAGGACATAAACTAGTCACACCGAGCCATGAAAAAAATCGAAGCCATCATCAAGCCCTTCAAATTGGAAGAGGTCAAAGAAGCCCTTGCCGAAGTCGGCGTTCAGGGAATGACTGTCACGGAAGTTAAAGGTTTCGGCCGCCAAAAAGGCCATACCGAAATCTACCGAGGCAGTGAATACACCGTCGACTTTCTCCCCAAGGTGAAGTTGGAAATCATCGTCGATGACGAGGATGCCCAAACCGTCGCAGGAGCCATCGTCAAGAGTGCCAACACCGGCAAGATCGGTGACGGTAAAGTCTTTATCTCCGCCGTTGAAGAAGCCATCCGTATCAGAACCGGCGAGACCGGAAGCGATGCCGTGGCTGTGAACTAACAGTTCACTTCATTCCTTTTAGACAACGGGCAAATCGCGCTGATCAAAAGTGCGGCTTGCCCGTTTGTCGTTTTTTTCTATGCTGCCTGGGCGATGATATCCATCGAACCTGTCAACATCCACTTCCATATACCAGCCACGGATCCGTTAGGCCGCGAGGAGGTATTGGGAAAACTGCGTTTTCTGCCGGAGCAAGTCATGCTCAGCTGGCGCTTGAAGGGCAGTGTCTTCAAGGGTGGTAAAGGCGAGATGACCACCATCGGTCTACCCTACGGGGAAATCGAACACGTCGAACTTGTGAAGAAATGGTTCAAGATCCGGCAAATTGTGCTCCGTATTGAATCTCCCGAACTGGTCAAAGACATACCCGGAGTCGACATGGGAAAGATGGTTCTTCATATCGACGAGCGCTCCCGCATCGAAGCGAGAAAACTAACAGACCTGATCGATTTCAAGCGATCCATGTTCATCCTCGATGAACACGATAAGCGTCTTCAGTCGATGAAGGCCGAGGGTTAGTAGCTCTGCAGCACTGCCTGTGTCAGCTGGGCGGCTTCCTTGCAAAGCTGCTCTGAGTAGCCCATCAGTTTACCGTGGTTGGCCAGGTAGCCGGGGACTTCTTGATTCAGAAAATCAACCCGCATCTGCAGGTGGGACGTGCGCATCTTGAGCTGCATCATTTTTTCCACCACAATGTAGCTGGCATCCAAAAGCTTCTGCTTGTCGGCCTCGGAGACGCTGGCATTGCTCAGCACCGGCTCGGTCGCCTTGACCAGACGTTCGGTGATTTCCTTTTGATCGTTCTTGGCTTCCAAGGTCAGCTGGTAATCGTTTTTTAGTAACACGTAACCGGGGAGCAGTTTGGTCACGACGTCTTGAATCAGATTCTGAGCCTCCTGGGAATTGAGCGATTTATTCTGACGAACGTAACCGAGCTGAGCGAACATTGCGCAGGCAAAGCTATTGAGCTCCTCAGCAGAAATTTCATCACCAAGATTGAGTTCGGTGTTTTCCGTGAACAGGGGCATTTCCGATTGGGTATCGGAAGGTTTTGTCTCGCGCTGAGCTGGCTTGCTATGGCGGGTGGCTTGCCTTGGGGCAGAGGCGTCGATGCGGTTTCTAGGAATGGAACGTCCGCGAAGGGGGTGGTTGAATTCAAAACGTCGGTTCATGGCTTTTAGGGCGCAGTGGCTAATCTGCGGAGCTAAAATGATAAAAATGGCTAATTAAGGCAATGAGATTTACCATGAACGATCTTCAATCCATTATAAAACAAAGGAAAAATTTGGTAATTTAAGTTTACTTAAACATATTGAATTCTAAATAATTTAGCAATTATGGCTCAGGTTTGGGCTAGTTTTTAACATATTACTTGCTCTGATGCTACAGGTTTGCTAATTTTCTCCCGTGGCTGAGACAGATATAATGCAAAAACTAGCTCAATTAGCTGGTGAAATGAGCGATCAGATGAGCGCTGAGCAGTTTCGTCTTTATAAGGAGATGATCTCA
Organism: Oceaniferula spumae; assembly: GCF_042849255.1. Lineage (GTDB taxonomy): Bacteria > Verrucomicrobiota > Verrucomicrobiia > Verrucomicrobiales > Akkermansiaceae > Oceaniferula > Oceaniferula spumae. The sequence continues at coordinate 1,925,366 of NZ_AP026866.1, read as the reverse complement.
CGGCAATTCGAGGCGAAGCTGGCGGAGGAAGCATTCCGTGCCGCTGCTGCTGAAGAAGATGCCGGTGACGACCGGAGATCCGAAAGTCTTCGCCAAGTCCACGGTATTCTCGATGATGAGAAATACAGGCTCTCTGGCAGTGAGAGTGTTTTACTAGGTTGCCACTATAAGATGTTAGAGGGCGATGATGAGGTAGACACTAAGCGACTCAACATTCTCCTCCATCGCTTCAATCGCAAGCCGGCGAATACCACCAAGATTGTGGACACGCTGACTAAGAAAAAACTGATGGAAACCAGCAGCGAGGGCATGCACTCTCACAAAACATTTTTCCTCACCCCCGCAGGTCAGGATCATGTGAATTACGTGCTCGGCCAGTTAAGCAATTCAGCAGTGCGCGACCGCTTGTCGGTGGTGGACTAGTGCCTCGTAGGACAAGTTTGCAACTTGTCGGCAGGATATGTGAATGCTCAGGCCAGGTTGGCGAGTTTACTAACAGAACATCCGAGTGGAGCATGAGTTGCCACCAAGTAACAAACTTGTCCCACTCTACTCATTCCTCATCCACCGTTTCGTCGCGCTGGTAGATCGGCAGCTGGCGGTAGGGAACGGTGAAGGCCAGTACCATCATTGAGGTGCCGTAAACACTGCCTGCCTCACGGCTGTCCCATGAACCGTCGTCTTTCTGTTTAGGGAGGTAGTTTTCATACATCCATGTGGCGTATTGCTCCCAAAACTTCCCACCCAGTTGGAACATTCCTTGGGCGTTGTAGTAGTTGCCGTAATATTCAAACTGATTGTTAGGCAGTGAACGGTGGGTTTTCAGGACAAACTCCCCAGCCTTGATAGTGGAGGGTTTGCCGTGTTCGCCACAGAGTTCCAGGCAAAGAAGTCCCATGCCTGTTAGGGTGGTTTTGTGGCCTTGGCTGTCGGTGTAGCCAAAGGAGCCGGTCTTTTTATCGTGATGCCGATAGAGATAGTCAACGGCATCTTTGATCGCTTTATCCGGCACTGCGGCCCCATTGAGTTTAGCCGACCGAAGCGCCATCAGCGCCCAACCGCTGCATGAGGTGTCGCTATCCCTTGACCCCGGGTGATAGCGCCAACCACCTTGGTGACGGCTGCTCTTTTTGACCTGCTGAGCTTGTAAGATAAGTTTCAGAGCCTTGGGCAGGGAGGCATCGATTTTTTTCTGCCTCCCTGGATCCACCATGCCGGAAACCTCGGATAGAAAGAGAGTGGAAATATTGTGAGCATACATCGGACCGCTGCCTCCGCTGGCCGCTTCGTAAACACCATTCTCTTTTTGGGAAGCAATGATGAAGTCGATGCAGCGATTGATGTTCTGAGCGTAGGGACCTTCGGTGGCCATGTGGCCTTTCGATAAAAAGGCCATGCCGGCGAGAGCGGGGATGCCGGTCGATTTCCCAAATCGATCAGGATAAGAGCCGTCTTGGTCCTGAACTTTCGCCAGATATTCAAGAGCCCGCTCAATGCTGGGCTCAATCTTGCTCTGGTGTTTTTCGAAGACAGTCTGGGATTTTTCCTGCGCCAATATTGTTAATGGTGCGGTAAATAGTAGGGCTGAGGCGACTGCAGCAGATGTCGTCCGAGAAAGAGTTGAAAAATCTAACATGCTAATTTCCCTCCTTTCCTTCTCTGGCCACTTCTTGGAAATACTTCCTAACAAGCCCTCGGTAATCTTCGGGGATACCAGCGGCTCCCGAGCCAGCGACATCTGACTTCATCATGGTCTTGAGTTTTTCCCAGTCCTTGGCCGAGACACCGAGTTTGGCCAGTTCAGGCGGCACGCCTGGATCCGGCTGACTCTGTGGATCACCCTCTTGAGGTTGTTCACCCGGTTTTTCTCCAGGTTGATCCGCCATTTGTTCTCCTGGTTGCTCACCGGGTTTTGGTTCGCCTTGATTTTGGCCAGGTTGTTGGCCGGACTTCATGTTTTGCATGGCTTGTTGGGCCGCCTGGTCGAGAGCTTCCGCGGCTTCTTTGGCGGCTTCCGCTGCTTCGGCGGCGTTGTCGGCCTGAGCAGCTTCGGCTGCTTTTTGGAGAGCGTCAGCGAGCTGTTTGCCATCGGCGGGGGCTTGCTTCTGTTGCGCTTGTTTTCCTTGCTGGCCTTTGGCTTGTTTGGCAGCTTCGGCAGCTTGCTCGTCGAGACGTTCGGCTTCGGCCTCGAGTGCGTCTGCGGCTTTTTCGAGTGCTTCTGCGGCAGCCTCATTGCGTTGTGCTGCGCCTTCCTGTTTTCCTTCGCCAGCTTGTTTCGCGGCTTCGCGGGCATGGTCATCGGCTTGGCGGGCCTTGTCCAAAGCCTCGTTTTTTTCGGGCGACCGACCATCGATGTCCGGTATGGCGGCAACGTCTTTGGCAAGTTCCTTGGCGGCCTCAGCCTGTAGTTCCTGCAGAGCTTTTTGTGCTTCGGCATTGTTGCCTTCTCCAAGTGCCTCGAGTGCTTCTGCGACTTTCTCCTGCCGCTCGGCTAGGTCCTTGAGTTCGGGTGCGGCTTGGTCACCTTGTTTCTCCTCGCCGGCTTGTTGAGCCTCTTCATTGCCAGCCTGCTTATTTTCGTCTCCATCCGCTTTTTCTCCCTTGGCTTGCTCCTCAGGTTTGGCGAGTTGGTCGAGGTTCTCGGCTGCTTTTTTGGCGGCTTCAGCAGCTGCCTTGGGTTGGTCCTTCTGAAGTTCGTCGAGGGCCTTTTTGGCCTCGGCTACCGCTTCCGGCAGTTGGTCGGCTCGTTTTTCCTGGTTCTGCTGTGCTTCGGCGAGTTGCTCCTTGGCTTCTTCAAGGATCTTCTTCTGTTCCTTTTCTAACTGTTTCTGTAGGGCGTTTGCGTCTTGCTGTTGTTTCGCCTCAGCATCATCTGGTTTGTTTTTATCGGCTTGTTGCGCGAGTTGTTTTTGTTGCTCGCCGAGTTCACGCGCTTCCTTGGCGAGTTCGCGCGCTTGTTCGGCCTGCTGTTGGGAGGCCTCGGCTTTGGCATCAGGGCGTTCACTGACCTCTCGGCGTAGATCTTCCTGCACCTGTTTCTGGTCGTTTTTCCACTGGTCGTCGGCTTTGTTTTCCTGATCCGGCTGATTGGCTTCCTCTCGAGCCTGGGCCTCAGCCTTGCGTGCCAATTCCTGCTCTTTCTGGGCAAGGTCATTGAGTTTGGCCAAGTCCTCGACTTTCTCTCGGTCTTGTTCCATCTGGCGCTGGAGTTTATCCAGATCTTCGATTGCTTTTTCGGCAGCCTCGCGGGCTTTTTCCATGTCCTTTTTACGAGCTTCCGGCGTGTCGTTAAGTGGTAAGGTCTCGGCTGCTTCACGAGCTTCTTTGGCTTTTTCCGCAGCCTTCTCAACGGTTTTGGCTTTTTGGGCGTGCACACTGTTTTTCATGCGCTCTGCAAGTTCTTCCAGCTTCTCTTCAGCTTCGGCTAGTTTCTCACGGGCTTTTTCCAGATCCTTTTTGGTATTCTTATCGAGTTCTCCTTTTTCGACCTTCTCTTTCTGCCGGTCCATGCGAGCGGCGGCATCTTGGATATCGCGTTTGGCCTTTTCGGTTGCCTCACGGATATCGGATTCCTGAGCGCGAAGTTCCTGGCGGACTAGGGATTCAGCATTGCGTGATATTTTCAGGACGATGGTTTCCGACTCACCGATACCAGGGCCTCCGAGATCGCTGGGGCGATTGTCCTTCACCCTGAGACGAAGTTTGACCTCTCGTGCTTTGGGGTGGCGTTCGAGAATCCCTCCGATGTAAATGCGCGACTCGCCATTCCAGAGAGCCTGTTTGGAGTTTTTGATTCGTGTGGGCAAAACTTGCGACATAGGCGAGACGCGGTGGCCGTTGATTTCGAGATCGATTTCAACCGACTGCAGTCCGATGTGTTCGACGACTTGGTAGGTGATAGGTAACTGATCGTCGCGTCGCACTTTGAGTTCGCGCTGGGTAGGTGTTAGAATGCTGATCTTTGGGGCTTCGTCAGGCAGTGCTTTAACGGGGAAACGGGCCACTTCCACCTCTTCGCCAAGACGGTGCTTGAGCATGATTTTACCTACGCCCGATTGTGCTTTCGACAATGGGAAGTCGATGTTGAGAGTGCCTCCGCTAGCACGTGAATCGATACGGGAGCTGCCGACTTCTTGGTCATCTAAGAGAAAACGTGCAGACTCGACCGGAGTATTGGCGGTGCCTTCGATGCGGATGTTCGTGCCGACAACAGCTTCGATTCCCGCTTTTTGGATCTTGTTCTTGGCTCGTGCAAATCCGGTGTATTCAGGGAAATCATAGATCGCTTCAAGACCGGCGATGCGTGGTTTTGGCCAGACGGTTACCTTGTATGCATCGCTTTCATCGCGACCTGCCCGGACTCGATAACGGAAGCTCTTGCTGGCTGCGGGTAGTTGATAAACGGCCACGTGTTGACCATCCTCCTCACCTGTGAATGCCATGCGCTCCTCGGTGACTTCGCCATTTTCGTGGGTGGTTTCAAGCGTGAGTGTGTCGTTGATGCTGCCTTGATAGAGCACTTTGATTTCCACCGGATCATCTTCTAATACCTCCATGTCCCCAGGGCGGATATCAAAGGCAATGGCACCTGCATTACCGGTCTCCGAGAACGGGGCGACTGCGCGGACTAGGAGGCGGCTCGTTTGAGCGGGCCAGACGATAAATAGTAATAGGAACACCGCGATCAGTCCGGCAGTGGGCCACAGCCAGGCTTTCACTCTTTGGGCGCGCACTTCGATCTGCGGGTCGAGATCTTGCACATCGACTTCGGCTTCGGCGATCAGTTCATTCAAGAGTGATGCTGATGTCCCCGCACCGGATGTTCCTGCGAGTTCCATAGCGGTGCTGATGCGCTCCTGCATTTCCGGATGACGCACCTCGAGCCATCTTGCGATCTGTAATAGCCCGATTTTCCGACGAAGCGGTTTCCAGAAAAGTGCCCAGCCGGAGACTAATGTGACAACGAGAATGGCAATAAAAAGCCCAAGTCTAACAGATGGTGGGACAGGGGCTAAAAAGAAATCCACCGCCATCACCACCAGCACACTTGCTAGAAAGATCGTCAAAACGCCGAGAATGCCACGTGACACCTGCAACCTGCGCACTCGGCGTAGGATAGCTTGGAGACGGTCCGTGATTTTTGGAGGGAGGTCGTTTTTCATAGTGGTGGGTGGATAAGGCTAGCGCCATTAATGACTTACGGCAATCCTCCACTTCTCCTTACAGACCATTCCAAGGTCAGCACAATAAGGAGAAATAGAAGTAGGATCCAGTGATCCCAGAGAGTGGTTTCGCGTAGTTCCTCACGGGTTTCTTCACCGGTGAGAAACAGATCCGGGAGGCTGGTGAGATCGCTGCTGCTGGAAACACGGCCCCCAGAGAGCTCGGCGATGGTCTCCAGTAATGGTCGGTTCAGGGTAGTTTCAGAGAGTTCGACAGGGCTTTTTGCTCCGATAACCCGGACGCCGGTGCTGACTTGGGTGCTTTTCTCATCGAGGAGACCATCGATTTTTTCTCCCTCCAGGTTGATCTCGTAGCTGCCGATATCAGTAAAAGGACCCGCTACCGCCTGATGCAAGCCGTTTGAGTTCTCGACGTAGCTTAGCGGCACGGTGGTGACTCTTTGGCCGTTCAGGATGATGTGAGCACGCAGAGTCTTGTCCTTTACAGGTGATAACTCCTTATCTCTCAGACGTGCTGTGATCTGAATGCGATCATCTCCCGAGTAGGTTAGCTGGTCTGTGCCTAGTCTAACACCACCTGATCCGGAGCGTAAGTTGGGTCCGGCACCCCAGCGCACCAGTTGCCCCCAGAATCGGTGATGATGCAAATCACCGACGCCCTCACGCAGACGCCAAGTGCGATCGGTGAGTAGCATTGCCACCTTGCCGTTTCCAACCTGACTGGCAACTAACAGAGCGTTTTGAGTTTCCTCCTGCTTACGTTTACTGAGTGATTCCAGAGCGTTGCCGAGTTGGTCGGCAGAGGTTGGAGCTGACCTAGCCTGAGAGTTGGCGGATTGTGCCATTAATAACACTTCGGCTCCTTCCTTGATGCCGGTGATCGGATGTCTCCAGCGCAGGGTGGGGAACTTGCTCCAGAGTTGTTCGTTTTCCAATCGGCTGTCCGACTGTGCTGTGACTGGGTGAACCTGCCCACCTGATGTCAGGGCCATTTTAAATTCTGGTATGTCAGCATTAAAATAGTTTCTAACTGAATGCTCGTAAGTAATCGGCAACAGCTGATCCACACTAGGATTTGAAAATGCATGAGGCATCCAGCGCGGGCCGGCGATAGCAACTAACATAGCGCCACGATCTTGCACGCAGACTTGCAGAGTTTTCCAATCGTCACTTCTAAGTGTGTCTGGCTTGATATCGCCGATGATAATGACATCAAACTTTCGCCATTCATCAGCAGATGTCGGTAGCTGAGTGGCCTTGGCATCACCGAACGGACGAGCGGCTGAGGCAGGGATTTGTTGTTCCTTTTGACCTTCAATCCGGTCCGGATTCAATAGCACGTATTGCAAGTGAATGGACTTGTCGCGACCGTAGAAGAGATTGCGTAAATACCGGAATTCCCAACGCGCATGGGAATCGATGATCAAAACATTGGTGCGAGCGTCAGTGACTGCGGTTTCGAAATTCCAGCTGTTATTATTGGCGAATCGCTCTCCTAGAAGTGGGCTCATTTCCAGACGGTAGCCGGTGACTCCTCCTTTGTCAGGGGTGTGTCGGAACCGGACCTCTTCGCGGTGGTGGTCTTGGGGGATGTCGATTTCTTTTTCTTCTAACACCTTATCACCTTGGAGTAATTTGACTTTGGCTTTTTTGCCACGGTAGCCGTCGAATTTTAATCGAGCTGAAACGCGGATGCGGTCACCAAGATAAACGGCATCAGGTGAATTAACCGAGAGAATGGCCGCATCGCGTGGCGATTGATCACTACCCACAGGAATCACTCCGATGGGTGCGTCAAGGATGCCGAAACGGCGGGCAACGTCCTCGACTCGGCCAGGACGATTGTGGCGTCCGTCACTGACGAGAACAACACCCGCCAGGTTATCGGCTGGCACCTGCTCTAACACCGTGGCCAAAGCTCCAGCGAGATCGGTGGCCTGGTCCCATCCGTCAACAGCAGATTCTTCCCCGGCGAGCACTTTACGAGCGGCACGGAGAGTTCGGATATTCACTTTTCCTTCCAAGGAAGTGCTTAATCCGCTGTCTGCCAAAGCTCTCTGGCCGAGGTCGATCCGGCTGGCTGATGCTCCATCGTCTTTGAGATGCATGGATGCTGAATCATCGATTAGCACGACCACCTCACGCTGGATATTCCGTTTCTCCATCCTACTCCAGACCGGCTGCAGCAGCATCCAGAGCAGCCCGACCAGAGCTGACAGGCGTAATGCTAATAACCATTTTCCTCGTTTGGCGGTGACGGCGTTGCGTTCGTATCGATAGAGCAGATAAATAAATTCCGCAGCTGCAGCGCCTAACAAGGCGATACTGGTCATACGCCAACTCGTGCCATACTGGACCACTTTTCCTAACAAGGCGAACAAAGCCCACAATAGCAGGAAACCTATCAGGGTGCGAAGGGCTGAGAAAAGAATACGTCGAATCATGCGCCGTCTCCTTTCATCCGGTGGAATTCCTTGAGGAAGCTTTGATCGGGTTCTCCCGCATTTTCAAAGTCGATCTTCACATCGTCTCCTGCTCGTCTGGATTTTGAAATCCATCGCGCTAGGGCGACTTCCAGAAGCAGTAGCACAAAGGCTGCTATGGCAAGAACCTTCCAAAGCTCTTCACCAAAACCCTTGCCGCTGAGCACAGCGAGGATGTCGTCACGATTTCTAACATTGACCACTTCGAGGTGCTTTCGGATTAAGGTTCGGTCGTCGTCAGTCAGGGTGTCCATGCGGCTTTCTGCAACATCACGTGTGACCACGAGTGGGATCTGGCTTCCTGCGGCTGCACCGAGTTCAGTTTCGGCGCTTTTCGGAACTTTTAGCTGATAGATGCCTGGGATAGCTGCTCCGGAAACTCTGAGCATGCGGCCGCGCCGACCAGCCTCGAGGTTTGCCACACGAGTGACTCCTTGGGGGTCGATGACCTCGGTTGTTTCCATGACTATTTCGCCACCGTCTTGATCGTCGACGGGAGGAAATAGAACCGAGCTGGGTAGAATGGATTTGCTGCCTCCTGGTGGAGTCCAGAACAGGCGCACATGGGAATCATCCCAGTCTTCTTGGTAGGTCACTCTGATATCCACGGCTTTGCCGGCTTCGAGGGTTACTTTGCCTTCGGTGTCAGAATTTTTTTTCGCCCAGAGAATGCGCTTGCCGTTGATTTCCACTTCTAACTGATCATCGGCATCTGCGCTGAAGCGATACTCGCCATCGGCTGGCGGTAGCAATCTTCCTGTCCATCGCACGATAAACCGGTCTTTGGGCATGCTTTTGTCCGGTCCTTTGTTTTTCCAATCAAAATCGATGGCTGGATCGATGCGGGTAATGTGTGCGCGTTTCGTGGGCCCGGTGCCACGGAAATACTCACCCTTGAGTCCGCCGCCTCCGGGTAAGTAAACGGCGGGGCTCCAGCTGGCGGCTACGTTGAGATCGACGCCACTGGCACCGGCGAGCCAGGTGACTAGCTCGTGGACGAAAGGCACAAACGATTCCTTGCCAGGCAGGTTACCGCTCCGACTGTCGAATCCGCAAGTGGCCATCACGACACGTCCCTGTCCGTATGTCCTAGCTGTTAGGAATGGTTTGCCATCTGAGTATCGGCCAATCACATAGCGGGCCGAATCCTCTTCATCCACCTCTCTAATCACCGAAAGCAGTGAACTTCCCAAGTCGCTTTTCTTTTCATCGGAAAACAGTTTTAGCGTGGGGTGGTCGAATGTCGATGGGGCAGGGGAGACGCCATTTTTCTCAGTAAGGATTTCCCCAAGAGCCACTGGTGTTAGGCGGCCGTCAGCGCCTTCCCATGCGTTGTAAAATGACTCGTCGGCGCGAGGTCCGGCGAGTATCAGAAGCCCGCCACCATTGGCGACGTGTCTTTCGATACGACGGGCAACCTCGGCTGGAAGCTTGGGCACATCAGCGAGCACGATCACGCCCTGAGGTGCTATTTCCTTGAGGGTGGAGACATCAGGTGCCGCGATGACCTCAGGCTCCATCAGGTAGCCTTGCTTGGTTTTTTCTCCACGGACAAGACTGCTGGTCGGGGCTAGTGCCAAGGCGGTGAAGCCAGCGGCACGTTCGAAAAAGCTGCCCGATGGATTGCCGTCGACAAGAATCACCGGAAGACGTTTTTTTACCGAGATCACACGCTCAAACCGATCGTCCCCCGGCAAATCATCGCGCACGTCAATGTGGGCTTCGACCACCTGAGGGCCGGATTTTTTAAACCGATAACGGAATTCGACGGTCTCTTGCTGGCCGGGAACGAGCTGTCCGACTTGTCCGAGGGTGTCAGACGGTAGCTTGTTTCCAGCCACACTGAGATCAACCTTGCCCGGCGTAACGGCTTCGGTGCCGGTATTTTCCACCGTGACTAACAGGCGGAGTTCACGGTCGGTGCCTACTACTTGTCGTGACACCTCGATGCCGCTGATGGCCACGTTGCGCAGGTTTTCTGGCGGTGGAAAATTGCGAACCATCAATCGAGGTTTGCGCGGAAGGGAATCGATTGCCTCACCAAGCGATGTCCAGGCCGAGGGGCTGTCGGTCCGCCAACCGATCCGCTGGCTATCGGTGAGCATGAGGATTTCTTTCCCACCGTTTTCACCCTGCGCCAGACTGAGTGTGGCCATACCGAGGGCATCTTGGGCGCGGAAAGGACCGCCGACAGGACGAAGTTGGTCTAACACTTCCAGGACATCAGCGCGATGGGTTAGAGGCGTGGCTGTTTTCAATTCAGGAGCAGGCCCACCGAGGATGACTGTGAATGCGGTACCTCGTGGCGCGTCCTTGACGATCTGACGGGCTTCATCGACCGCGGCCTCGAAGGATGTTTTATCGCCGTTGGGCATGGTCATCGAAGTTGAAGCATCTATCACCAAGGCTACGTCACGACCGCCAGCCAGGCGGAATCGTTGTAAGTTCAGACGGTGTTCCATCAATACGGCAGCAACGGCAAGCAGCAAACATGCGATGCCTGCGAGCCGGACCAGCCATTTGGCCTTTTTACTTGAGAGCACCACGGAACCGGCTACGGCCGCAACGCCAAGCAAGACAAGAGGTAGAACCACCAGCCACGGCACTGAGGAATTCGGCGGCACGAAAGGACGGGCGATAGCTAAAGCGATCAAGGCCATCAGCAGACAGCGGGTCGCCATCAGTAACATGTCCTCCCACTCCATGCGCCGACGTCGCATCGCCACGGTGTCGAAGAGGAAACGCATAGCGCCCCAGTCCATTGGCTTGGCGGCCTGACGGCGGATCAGATGGAGAATGATCGGGATCAAGACTCCCGCCAAACCGGCTAACAAAATGGAATTGAGGAAAAGCATACTGATCAGTTGCCGCTATCGGCGGGCGTGCATTCTCTTTCCTATGTATTTGATTAAAGTATCTTGTAGCGGTGACTTGGTAGTCACCGGCACATAGTCGGCGCGGAGGTTTCCGCAGGTGGATTCCATGCTTTTCACAAAATCGCGCAGGCGCTCCAAATAAGCTGAGCGCACCGCCTGAGGATCGATTTTCAACATGGGTTCGATATTTTCCAAGTCCTTGAACCTTTGGAAATCCTTAAACGGAAATGTCAGCTCCTCCTCGGCTAACAGATGGAATATGACTAACTCATGCTGGCGGAAATCAAAGTGGTGCAGAGCTTCAATCATTGCCTTCGGGTCATCAAAGAAATCACTGATCAACACGACAAGGCCTCGGCGGGGGATGCGTTCTGCGACTTCGTGCAGCACGCCCGCAATCTCAGTCTCCTCGCCGGGCTCTGACTCCCAGAGGGTATCGAGAATACGGCGAACTTGGCTGGGACGGCTGGCGCTGCGGAGTTGGCTTTTTATTTGATTGTCAAAGGTGACCAAGCCCGCACCGTCGCCTTGTTTGATGTAGAGATAGGAAAGGGCGGCTGTTAGGTAGCGGGCGTATTCGAACTTCGAGCGCGGAGCTCCATCGATTTCAGCCGCTTGCTCGCCGCGATAATTCATCGATCCGGAGACGTCCACGGCGAAGGTGACCCGCAGATTGGTTTCCTCGATGTATTGTTTGATGACATTACGATCGTTCTTCGCCATTACCCGCCAGTCGAGATTCCGCGGATCGTCTCCCGGTGAATACTCGCGGTGCTCGGCGAATTCGACGGAGAACCCCTTGTCGGGACTGGTGTGTTTGCCCGAAAGCGTTCCCTGCATCCGCTTGCGTGCCAGCCATTCAAGCCGACGCAACACGTTCATGGTCTCCTCCGGGAGGAGAGACATGCTTTCGGGGAGCTGAAAGGATTCGGACATCAGTGGTTCTAACAATGATCCGACTTACACCGCCAGTTCTTCCTTCGGAGCCAGCTCCTTGAGCAGCATTTTGACGATCTCATCGCTGGTCACCCCGGCGGCCTCGGCGTTAAAAGTGGTCAGTATCCTGTGTCGTAAAACAGGCGCAGCCACAGCGGCGACGTCTCCAGTGGTGGCATGGAATCTGCCGCGAAGCACAGCATGCGCCTTGGCCGCTGATATCAGGCTGATACCTGCACGCGGTCCGGCACCCCAGCCGACCATTTCTTTCACGAAGCTCGGTGCATCAGGGCTTTTTGGCCGGGTAGCACGAGCAAGTTTGGCCGCGAAGTCGATCACGTGGTCACCCACAGGCACACGTTTGACGATTCCTTGCAGGGCGACGATTTCCTCGGCATTCATCAGAGCGGAAACAGTGGCGTCACTAGGGCTTGTTACCCGACGGATAATCTCGCGCTCTTCTTCTTCACTTGGATAGTCCACGACGATGTTGAAAAGAAACCGGTCGAGCTGAGCTTCTGGCAAGGGGTAGGTTCCCTCCTGCTCGATCGGGTTCTGTGTGGCGAGCACGAAAAATGGTTCGGGCAGTTGAAACGTCTTTTCACCGACCGTGACATGATGCTCCTGCATCGCTTCTAACAAAGATGCTTGGGTCTTGGGAGGAGTCCGGTTGATTTCATCAGCGAGCACCATATTGGCAAAGATCGGTCCGTGCACAAAGCGGAAGCCGCGTCGGCCGGTTTCCTGGTCGACTTCAAGCACGTCGGTTCCGGTGATGTCGGACGGCATCAGGTCGGGCGTGAACTGGATACGCTTGAAACTCAGATCGAGAGCCTGACTGAGAGTAGAAACCAGCAGCGTCTTCGCCAAGCCGGGCACACCGACCAGCAGCGCGTGGCCTCGACATGAGATCGCCATCAACACCTGCTCAACTACATCTGCCTGCCCCACGATGACTTGGGAAAGCTCCTCTTTCATCCGCCCGTAGACGGCGTGTAATTTCTCGACGGCTTCCTTGTCGCTGATATTCGTTTCCATAATGATACTAGATGATGGTTTCCCCCTGTTTGGCAACAACCGATGCTGCGCACAGGGCATCCGTATCAATACTCCTCAACATGTGCCTGAGCTTTCAACTGAACGTATGAATATTTCAATTCTTTGCATCGCGGACTAAGAAGTCATCAGAGCTGAAGAACTGTGTAGAGTCTGGGGCAGGGTGGTAAATAGCCTCCCGCCCAACAATCACCTCATTTCTGCAGCTGCTTGATCTGATCTCGTAAGTGGGCGGCACGTTCGAACTCTAACTTGGCAGCGGCCTCACGCATTTCCTCTTCGAGCTCGGCGATCACCTGCACCGCGTTATAAGTGGCCTCGTCCTCATTGAGAACCGCGCGGTTGATCTCATCGGCGCTTTCCGAGTATTGGGTGGCCTGGCTGAGGCTCTCTTGCACACCACGGATCACACTCTGCGGAGTGATACCGTGTTCCTCGTTGTATTCGACCTGCCGAGCCCGACGGTATTCGGTGATGTTGATCAAGGCTTGGATGGAGTCAGTTATCTCATCGCAGAAAATCACACACTCACCTGAGACATGGCGGGCGGCACGGCCGGCGGTCTGGATCAAGGAGGTTTCATTACGCAGGAAACCTTCCTTATCGGCATCGAGGATGCAAACGAGGGAAACCTCCGGTAAGTCGAGACCCTCACGCAGCAGGTTGATCCCTACTAACACATCGATCTCAGCATTACGCAATGATCGGAGAATTTCCACCCGCTCGATCGCGCCAACATCGGCGTGAATGTAGCGGACCTTCAGCCCGGTTTCTTGAATGTATTCGGAGAGGTCCTCGGCGGTCTTTTTAGTGAGTGTGGTAACCAGCACCCGCTCGCCTTTTTCGACTCGCTCACGACACATGTCGATGGTTTCATCAATTTGTCCCTTGAGCGGCTTGAGGGTGAGAATGGGGTCCAGCAGGCCAGTGGGTCGGATGATTTGTTCTACCACCAAGTTGGTTCCAGCTGACTTGACATCGAAGTCGTCGACATCCTGATCGGCTCCGCTCGGTGTGATGTTCTTACGGATCTGTTTCAGTGCCTGGGCGGCGGAAATCTCACCTCGTTTCCATGGGATGAAGCGTTTGTTGTCCGGGCGGGAGTTGATGAACTCAAATGGGCCAGGGGTGGCGGAGATATAGACTCGTTGATTGGTCATCTGCATGAACTCATCAAACTTGAGCGGACGGTTATCCAATGCGCTGGGAAGACGGAAGCCATGTTCCACCAAGGTAGTCTTCCGGCTTTTATCGCCTTCATACATGCCGCCAACCTGAGGCACACTGACGTGGCTCTCGTCCATGAGTAGGAGGTAGTCATCAGGAAAAAAGTCTAACAGCGTGTATGGTCGGGCGCCTGGCGCTCTGCCTGTGAGGTGACGTGAATAGTTCTCAATACCCTGACAGAAGCCCATTTCCTGCATCATCTCGATGTCGTAATCGGTGCGCATACGGATGCGTTGGGCCTCGATGAGTTTGTCGTGTTTTTCAAACCATTCGACTCTTTCGTTCGCCTCCTTTTTGATCGCTCGGATCGCGGTGTTGAGTTTGTCCTTATCGGTGACGAACTGCTTGGCGGGGAAAAAGGTATGGCTGTCGAGCGTATCCATCCGGCTGCCTGTTAGGGCATCGATCTGAGAAATACGTTCGATTTCATCTCCGAAGAACTCCACCCGGATGGCGGTGTCTTCAAGGTATGCCGGATGCACCTCCACCACATCTCCACGCACTCGAAATTGGCCGCGTGAGAAAGCGATGTCATTGCGCTCGAACATCAGGTTAACCAGTCCGGCGAGAAATTCCTCGCGATCCATCTCATCGCCGGTCTTCACCGGCAACATCATGTTCTGATAATCCTCGGGAGATCCCAGACCGTAAATGCAAGAGACAGATGCGACCACTATCACATCCTCGCGAGTGATCAGGGATCCCATAGTACTGAGACGAAGTCGCTCGATCTCATCGTTGATGGCACTGTCTTTCTCGATATAGGTATCTGAGCGAGGGATGTAAGCCTCAGGCTGATAGTAATCGAAGTAGGAAACGAAATACTCGACCGCATTGTTAGGGAAAAAGCTTTTGAGTTCGGAGTAAAGCTGGGCGGCGAGGGTTTTGTTATGACTCATCACCAGAGTCGGTCTGCCAACGCGTTCGATGATATTGGCTGCGGTGAACGTTTTACCGGATCCAGTGACACCTAACAATGTCTGGTGCCGATTGCCTGCCTCAATGGACTTGACCAGTTTTTCGATAGCAGGGCCTTGATCGCCGGACGGTGAGTAATCGCTGTTGAGAGTGAAAGGCATTTCGAGGTGTGCTGAAGAGAGGGCACGCTATCGTAGATTCGAGCAGATGACAACGTCCTGCAAGTGTCGGATACCAATAAAAGCATACCAGCGCAAAGGCGCCTTGCCCCGTCGTCCTGTTCTCAAGCGGTGTCGGATACCAATAAAAGCATACCAGCGCAAAGGATGGGTAAAAAAATAGCCTGTATGCTCGGAAGGTGTGATCTGGCGGCGGGATCAAATTTGCCTACTTTAAAAGGCGAACTCACAAAAACCATGAAACACACCATAATTACCAAAACAAGTATCGCTGCGACGATGGCATTGTCCTTTGCTGCCAGCGCTTCGGCAGTCGTTGTTTATCAAGACACCTTTAGCGACACAGATCTTACAAGTAACCCCGGAACTGGAGGTGGAATTATCGCTGGAACAGGTTCGAATACTGGAGGTCCACTGCAAGAAGCAGGTGGCAATATGAGCCAAGTAGCGGCCAGTGGAGGCGCGGGGGGGCAAATGGTAGGAAAAGGCGTCACGAACAATAGTTTCGCCATCGCACCGGGTTATACGCTGTCTGTGACCTACTCGATTTCCAATCAAGCAAACTCTGGAAACCCGCCTTATCCATCGAACAGTTTTTCCTTTGGTCTGGTGGAATCATCAGTGGATGTCGCTACTTTGGGAGGATTTCACAGCTTCAGTGCTTACGAGGGGATAGGCTTAAATCTGACTGAGCGAAGTGGTGCCCCACTCGGGCTGATGTATGGTGACGGAACAGGTCCAAGTAATCTTTTGGACGGATCTCAAACAGTCACCACCGGAACGGATCAGACCATGGTGCTTACTGTGGATGCCGCTGGGAATTACAGCTTCAGTTTAAACGGCGCGACCGCTGGCACTGGGACCACAGCGATGGATCTATCAAAGAGTTACAAATTCGCTATTTACACCCAAGGCTCGGATGGGGGCAGCATGATCAGCCAGGTTACGCTGGATGTTGTGCCTGAGCCAAGCTCGACAGCGCTTCTTGGCCTCGGTGGGTTGGCGCTTATCATGCGTCGCCGCCGCGCATAATATCTTAGAGTAGAAGTCATCTTTCAACCACCGCTCCACTTTGTTGGACGGTGGTTTTTTATGCCTGCTCCACGAAGAGGTGATTTTTGGTGTGTCTGGAGGCGGTGAACATTTGTCTTGTCGAGAATCGAAAAAAGGCCGGCTCAACTGAGCTGGCCTTGTGTGAATATGAGCTATTATCTACGGCGACGTAGCAGGAAGCCGCAGAGACCGATGCCGAGGAGGGCGGTGGAGGAGGGCTCTGGAACTGATTCGATGATAATGCCATTGATGAGGGAGCGGGTGCCGCTTCCGCCGGTGGCGGACATGCTGATGGTCACGTCTTGGAGGGAGAGATTGTCAAACACCACGAACTTTTCTCCCTCGGTGAATGTACCGGTAAAGCCTCCGCCGTCGGAAATCGTCTTGGTGGTTCCGTCAATGGTGTATCCCATCACACGGGGGTTGCCGGCGTTGTCGTCAGGTCCCTCTCCATAGATGGTAATGCGGTAGCCGCTGGAGAATACGGAGCCGAGACCGTTGATGGTGAGTGATTCACCACCACCACCCACTTCACTCAGGAAGCCGTATAAGCCGTTCATCATGATCTGGTCGTCGTTGGCGTTGCCGCCGTTGAAGGTGGAGGTGCCTGCTGTGACATCAAGTGTCGCACCGGAGGCGCCTGACCCATCTGCGAAGTTGAGAGCCTTACCAGTGAAAACCAGGCCGTCACCGCCGTTGTTCGCCACATTGTTCCAGACGTCGGAACCGTTCGAGCCGGCTGAGACAATGGTTCCATCCGGTGCTGTGTCGAGGTTGCCCACTGTGGTGAGCCCGTTGTGAAACATGATGTTAATCGTCGCAGCTTGGGCAGAGAGGGCGAACATTCCAATGGCACTGGAAATGAGGGTAGATGGTTTGAGCATGGTGTTCAATTTGAATGAGTGTTTCTTATAGAGGGGGGCAGCCGTAAGGTCAATTACCTATTGATTTCATAAAGCAAGAGCCGCGCGGCAGTGGGCGGCCGCTTTTGAGGTAATGCGTGGATGAACTATCGGCGACGGAGGAGCAGGAGAGCGAGACCGGAAAGTCCGAGTAATGCGGTGGACGAAGGTTCTGGCACAGCCACGATTTGAAAACCGTTGATCGTGGCTCGCGCCTCGGATGAAAGTCCGGTAATGGTGAACGAGGAGCCGCTAAATCCGGTGTAAAGGGAGTAGTTGCCATTGGCAGTGGCTGTTCCGGAGGTGGTGCCGGTGGCTCTTACCCACTCCATGATGCCATCGTCATTGGCATCGGCATCAGTGGTTGAATCTTGAGTCCAGAAACTCTGGGACACACTACCATCATTGATGTTGAAGCCGTAGTTCCGGTCTTGGTTGAGGTCGTGGAAAATGTAAACTTTATACCCCTTGGAGGTGAATTCTGAAGCCAGATTGTTAACGGTGATGGTTTCTCCCGTTTGTGTGCCGCCGAAATTCAGATATGAATGCATGAGACCGGCTTCACCGGTTGATCCTTGGTTGGGTTCGCTGGTGAAACCGTAATTGGCATATCCGGTGCCACCACCGTTGCGGATGGTGGTGTTCAAGGTAGCCGCCGCATCTCCGCTGTTGTTGACTAAACTGGTGTTGTTGAAGTTGTTAGTATTACTGGTGTTACCGAAAGCCGCAATGGTGATGTTGTTCCAGTTGGCACCGTCAACCGATTCGAACTGAGTCGCCGATTCGCCAGCATCTACGGAGTTATTATCGTTGTTGCCGATGCGGAAGTTAACGCTGATCGAAGCTGCTTGAGTGGCTGCGAGACCGACACTGAAAACGAGAGAAGCAAGGAATTTGGCGTTCATAAGTGGATGATAGCTAGGAGGGTTTACTAAGGATTTTAATGGTGAAAAAGCCGCGCTGTGGCGGGCGCGGCTTTTGAAGTATTGAGTGACGAACTATCGACGACGGCGGAGGATAAATCCAAGACCGGCGAGGCCGATGAGGGCTGTCGAGCTTGGCTCTGGGACGGCAGTGCCTTGGAAAAGGACGTTGTCGAAGATATAGCCCTCTGGCACACCTCCACTAGAATCATCGGCAGTCATCGCGATGTAGAGTTGTGCGGAAGTCACGGTAGGGTCGAAGTTGAATGTGAGGTTGGTGCCGTCGAATGCAGCACCGTTGAGCGCGTCCGCATTGGCAAGTGTGCCGTCGGTCTGACCTAAGGTGCTGAGGATATCTGTGCCGGTGGTTGATCCGTTCAGATAGAGGCGTACGACAAGGTCGTCGTCTCCGTCAACCGTGCCGCTTTGGGAAATCGTCATCGAAAATGAGTTGTTAACGAAACCGGTCAAAGAGGCAGAGTTGAAGACAAATGCGGCTGAGTCTGCTTGGTTGTTGAATGTGACGCCAAATTTTCCAGTTTCCAGAACGCGCCTGGAGTTGCTGGTCAGGTGGATGGCCTGAAGGGTGCCGCCTGCTGTGCCGAAATATCCGTTGTCTGCGCCTGCAGGGCTTTCTGTTCCGAAGCCGCTGAAGCCGAGACCTGAGCCGCCGTAGGTTTGGGTGATGTCCACGCCGTTTTCATCTGCATCGATAACGCCATCGTTGTTGAGATCTTGGTAGTTTCCTGAGAAGTTGTTTCCGATTCCAAAATCCTGATCGTCGTCGAAGCTTTGGCTGATGATGGTGGCTGCGTGCAGTTGGCCGGCGGTGAGTGCCGTCGCTGCAAGGAGGAATGTTTGCTTTTTCATTGAGTTGTTGTTGGTAGGAGGTGTTGTGTTAGGCCGACCAAAATCCTCTGATTCTTGACCGGACGGATCTGAGATAGTTTGTAAGCAACTGATTGACAACGAAGTCGCCCCGAAAGGTGATAGCCCAAACTTTGGGCTTTTGAGTTGGGGTGATTAAGAATAGCGTGCGATATGGACCAGTCAGTGCGTGGTAAATCTGTCCCTGAGGCGGTGATGGATAGAATTCGGCGTGATGTTGCTGATGGTGTTTGGAAGGAGTTTCTCCCAGGTTCACGAACGTTGGCCGACCATTATGGTGTGAGTAATGGCTCGGTGTGCACTGCACTCAAGAAGCTGGAAGACCGGGGCGAAGTGGCGGCTGGCAGACGAGGGCACAAGCGCCGGATTCTCGCGGGGATGCGGAGAGATGGAGTGGGGACGAAGCAGCTGCTGTTATTTATCCTGTCCGAGACGGTGCAGATGGACTCAGTGGACGAAGCGATGGTCAGTCAAATGCTGGATGACGTCTGGCGACCGGCAGGCCACGATGTGGTGTGGGTGCGGGCCGGCGGAAGTGGCGAGGCCAAGGCCCGGCATCAGGTGTCGCGCTGGATCAAAGAGTTCGCGCCGGATCGTATAGCGGTGTTCATGGGCCCGGGAAACTGGATACAGGCCTTACACGAAACAGGTTTGCCGATGTTTTGTTTGGGCGGTGAACTGATGGGATTGGCGGACAAGGTGAGTGGCTACGCCATGGACTTGGAGACTGTCGTGGAGCTGTCTCTGGTGAAGCTCAGGGAACTGGGGCACAGTCGCATTTTACTTCCCCAGCCTGCGGACCGAACGAGTTATCCGGAAATATCTCGTCGGGTGTATCGCCGAGTGCTGGGGGATGTGTTGAGTGAACAGGAAATGGAAGGGCTTTGTCCGGTATTGCCGTTACCGGATGTCATGGACTGGCAAAGATGGTGGCTGAAGCATCTCGCCAAATCCAAGGCAACGGCCGTGATGAGTATGCGCGAGTCCGAAATTTTATCTCTGATCGGAGTTTGCATGGCCTCGGGGATCAAGCTCCCGAAACAGTTAGATGTAGTGGCTACTCTGGATTCGAAAATGTTAGATTGGTTTTCTCCAGTAATTCACCGAGTTCGGCACGATGAGTCCAAGGTAATCAAACATTTCCGGCTCTGGGCCGACGGGGGCAAGCCTGAGTTCCATTACTTGAAACCCATATGGGAAAAGTGCCGAGGCGAGTAGCGGCATACAAAAATGCGAGCGAGTCACTGTTGCACTCACTCGACTTTTGAAAAGTGCAACTCGTGCCTAGCTATTATTCCCTGCGGCGGCGTAGCAGGAGACCGCAAAGACCCGCGCCGAACATGGTGGTGGTCGAAGGTTCGGGCACGGTGGCGACGAAGGTGTCGAAGTAGATGTCGAGGCCGGACGGGCTTGAGACGTAAGGGTTGGAGGCGGGTGTGGGGGTTATAAAATTTCCCTGGGTTCCGGCCGGAAACAACCCACCATTTCCAGCGGAGGCACGCATGTAGGCTCCGTTGTCTCCTCCGGCCCAGTTTTGTGCACCGTAGGTGTCCGAGCCTCCCGTGACTGGAGTGGCGCTAAGGACGAGTTCGTTATTGAAAAAGAGATTGAGCACTGAGTTGGCGGGAGTGGCATTGTCCATATGCAGGGATACCGTGATGGTGGTCGTGGTATTGCCGGTGATGTCATAGGGAACGGATGCAGTTGGGATTGCGCCGCCGTTGTTGCCGCCAAGCACACTGCCAGTGTTGCTTGCATTTGCTCCGTCAGCATCAGTCTGCACTACAAGTCGCGATGATTGGAGAACGAGTGACGTGCCGAAACTGGAGGCGCCAAACTCGAAGAGGTTGACGGTATTGCCACCTGTAGCCGGCCTGAGTAAATTAGCACTGAACTGGAAGGTGACGTCCTTCGTATTGTTACTGCCAGTCGACCAAACGCTGGAATTGATGGCGTTTCCTGCTGCAATTGTCGTACTAGGGGATGCTGAGGCCAAATCGAGGAGGGTGGTCGTGGCGGCGTGAGTGGTCGAGAATGTGAGCAGACTTAGTGCGGGGATAAGACGGGATTTCATGGGACAACGTTTTGGAGGTTTCTTGGAGCTGAATGCCTATGAGGTGGCATTCTCACGTAAAGTGATGGAGGGTTCAAGTTGTTAAAGTGATTATTGAGACAGCGTGCTATTTATCTGAAACTTGAGAGGCGTATTTGTCCCAGATCATCTTTGCGGTGGTGACTGGGTTCCCTTCGGCTTCGACTGGGAAGGTGGTTTGTTCGTTGACCCATTTCTCGGCTTCGGTGCGGATGATGTCATCCACTGGGACTCTGTTGCCGTGGTCGAGATGATCGGCGAGGGCGTCTAGGTAGACTTTCCAAGTGCGCTGGTTGTAGTCGGCCATGAGACCGCCGTATTGGCGCTGGGCGTAGCCGAAGAGGGGGGAGTTTTTCGGTCCCCAGAGGGTGATGATGCGGCGCAGGTTGCTTTGCCATTTGGCGCGCTCCTCGGGGGTGGCGTCGGTAGTTCCGGCGTTGAGTGCGAACTGCTGGTAGTAGCCGAACTGGAACATGCGGTGGCTGCGTAGCAGGGTGTCGGTGTCGCGCAGTGCCTGATACCAGGCGTCGCAGGCTTTCTGGAAGCGGAGCTTGTCCTTGGCGGCGAAGGAGGCACGGAGTTCGACGTGCAGGTTTTGCTGGGCGATGTCGGACATCACTTGGCGGCCGAGGTCGACGAGATCGTAGCAGTAGGTGTCTTTTTCCCCGAGTTCGTCGGAGGCGGCGAGCAGGTGCTTGAAGGCTTCACGGACATTGGCGGTGTTGTAGAAAATGTCGGCACGGGCGAAGCCTCCGCCGTTCTTGGCAAGCGATGGCGGCATGGCGAGGAAGTTGCCCTGCGGGCCGTGGCGTTTGTCTTTGCACTCGTAGAGGGTGGGCACAAGGATTTGCCAGGCTTTGAGTGCGTTTTCGTTGCGGCTGCCGTAGCGGGCGTGCACGTAGTCGGCCACCCACTGGTCGATGTTGACCGGCTCGTTGCGCCAGGTCATTTCGTAGAGCTGCTCGTAAACGATCGGGTTGTTGTCGCCGCCTTCGTTGGCGGTGCCGATGCCGGTGAGTTTTCCGGCTTCCGGGTTGTCGATGAGCTTGGGCATTTCCACGCCGACCTGGGTTAGGCGGCCATACATGCCTTGCTTGCCGCCCCAGTTGTTGAGGATGCACCAGAGCCAGGGTTTGCCGGCGAAGGCCTTGGTGCGGCTCCACTGCGGTTTGGCATCGGCGTAGAGATCGATGAGCACCATTTGTTCGTCGGTGACGCCGGAGAGCAGGGCTTCGATGCGCGGCTGGTTCCAGAATTTGCTGTGCAGGAATAGCCAGCTCTGCATGAACCAGACGGCCTTGGGGTCGGCGTCGGCCATGGATTGATAGACGGCCTTGGTCATGGCCTTGAGGTATTCGGGATCGGCGGAGGGTGGATCGGTCTCGATGAAGGTGTCGGCGGAGTAGAGGTGGGCGGTGCCGAAGAGCTTGGTGGATTCTCTAACAAAACGTGCACCGACGTCGCGGAACAGCGGGTCCATGGGGTCGAGCACATAGACGCCGGGGAAGCCTCCCCAGGATTTCAGCCGGGTGACTTTGGCGTCGGGGAATTTTGTTTTAAATCCCGGCGGCACGTGGCCGGTGAAGGCGGGCAGCACGGGTTTCATGCCGAGCTCGAGGGCGCGGGCCATGATTTTTTTCTGCAGGGCTTCCTGCGATTGATACCACGACTCGGGGTTCGGGCCGCCCATGCCGTCGAGACAGCCCATGAGAAACCAGCCGGTGTAGGGTGGCGCGGCGATGTAGGAGGCGATTTCTTTTTCAGGGATGCCGAGATCGCGGTAAACGTTGCGGCAGACGACGTCGGCGCCGACCGCCATCAGCGGGGCGTTGATGCCTTTCATCGCCATGAAGTCGAGCTCGCGCTGCCAGCGGTCCCAGCCCCAGAATGCCATGGTGTAGCCGTAGGTGCAGTAGTTGAAGGCGTAGCGGTAGGTGTGCGGGGTGGTGCGACGGATTTTTTCCTGCACCACGGGCAGTGGGTTCGGCAGGTTGAGCTGGTCGCCGCACCAGGAGATGTGGGCGTGGCAGTGGTATTTGAGATACCAGTTCAGCGCGGAGGCGATGCTGAGGCCGTTGTTGCCTCGCAGGACGATTTGGCCGTCGCGGGATTCGATTTCAAAGACGTCCTTGCCGTTTTCTGCGGGGAGGGTTTCGCAGATGAAATGGGCGGAGTGGTCGGGTAGCACGCGCTGGACGAGGGCGGTGGAGGAAGATACGGCAGAACTTTCCTGCCCATGCACAGGAAGGATCGCGAGGGCGGCGAAGGTGAGGATTTTTAAGACATTCTTCATGCTGTGAAATACCCTCTTCATTTCGCGGGCACGAGGCGGATCATGACGGGGAGACGGTTGTCGTTGCCGTCGTTGCGCATTTTGGGACCGGCGAGGAAGTGGACCTGGGTGGTGCCGTCAGGGTTGATGAGGGTTTCGCAGAGGGTGTCGGGGTCGGATTCCGCGTAGGCGCTGTCGAGTTTCCATGCACCGCGCAGGGTGAGGATGACGCGGCGGACCTTCATGGGATGCGGGTTGAAGTAGCTGAGGGCGCGGGCGCCGTCTGCTTCTTCGCGGATCATGACGAAGGAAGGTGAGGAGGAGGAGATGAGGTCTCCTTTATCAGTGAGTTCTACTGCTTTTCCGTTCGGGTCGGGTTCGACGGTGTGCGGCAGGTAGGTGTCGTGCGCGGGGTTGGTGGTCGGGTGGAAGATGGCGTAGCCGGTGGCCTTGCTGGCGGTGTCGCGCAGAATGTGGGCGACTGGGTCACAGCGCCAGACCGAGTAGGCTGGGGTGTCTGATTGCAGGGATTTTACGAGGGCTTTGGGATCTGTTAGAGCGTCCTTTTTTGCGGTGCGGGGGATGATGGAGTAGATCAGCGAAGCGGCGTCGGTGCCGTCGGGCTTGTTGTGAACGATCCAGCTTTTCTCCCAGCGGCCGGTGTTGTCGTCGCCGGTGAAGTCGTATTCCTGTGTGCCGCGGCGGTAGTGGAAGACGGCGTCCTTGACCGGGTGGACGACCCAGGCGTTGCCGAATTGGTCGTTGCGGACGAGGTAGTTGTCGATTTTTTGATTGGACTCGGTGTCGTCGAGGAAGGGAACGGGCAGTTGTTTACTGTCTTTGGCGGTGCGTTTTTCCGCTTCCTCCTTGGTGGCGTCGAGCGGCCATTGGAAGAGGGTGGTGAGGATGGGTTTTCCGACGCGGTCTTCGTCCTTGAGGATCTGGATGAAGGCGTGGCCTTTGACGTGTTTGGCATCGTTGCTGAAGCGCTCGATGTTAGATGTTAGGCTGGTGATTCTGTCGCCGAAGAAGAAGTAGGATTTGTAGCAGCCGGGTGCGGGGCCGCGGTCGAGATCGACGGCGAGCATGCCGTCTGTGGCTGGTGTGTTGGCGTCGACGGGTGGCAGGTGGGTGCCGCCTCCGGCTCCGTTGTTGTTGGTGATTTTGCCGTTGCCGCCGCGCAGTTTGAGCGACTGGCCGGTGCGTGGCTCGCTGGTGGTGCCGGGGGTGAAGGTGTGGTTGTAGCCTTTGTTGACGATGTAGCGTTCGGCGCGCTGTTCGCCGGGGGCGCGCAGGTAGAGCGAGCCTGCCTTGTGGTAGAGGGCGTAGCCTTCACCGGCTTTTTGGAAGTAGACTTCCACCCAGGAACCGAGCGAGCGGGACAGTCCGACGGCGCAGGCCTGAAGTTCGTCGAACTGACGGAGGGCGAGGGTGGCGGTGTTGACCGTGCGTTGGCGGCGTGGGTGGACGGATGACCAATCGACGCCTTCCTTTTTGGCTTCGGCGGCGACTTTGCTGTTGTTGATGGTCCAGTCGAGTTGGGCGAGGCTCTTGAGGTTCCAGTTGCCGGGTTTGTCGCCTTCTCCGAGTTTGGCGGTGGTGTTGAGTGCTTTTTCGGCACTTCCAGCTCCGAGCGGGGTGCCGGTGCGGGCGTTGGCGTTGAGAGGCACGATATTTTTGTAGTAGCGCGGCATACCGAGTGAGGTGGAGAGGATGCCGAGGCGTTCGATGCGGTCGTAGCTTTCGCGGCTGAGGTAGAGACCGAGTGACAGACTGTGCTGGATGAAACGGTCGATCGCCCAGTAGCTGTAGGAGGCGTAGGAATAATGCATCAGGCCGTGGTGTCTCGGGCCGCCTTCCTGGCTGATGCCGGAACTGAGGCGGAAGACGCGGTCGGCGTAGTCGGCGCGTTCTAACAGGTGGCGGTATAGGGTGTCGTCGTCTTGGAAGAGGTTCAAGCCACCCGCTGCGTTGGCGCTGTAGCGGAAGACGTCCATGTTCTGGTAGGGCTCGATTTCCCAGCGATCCTTGAGGCCGACGAGGATGAAACGTCCGAGTTCCTCGGTGTCCTCGGGTGCCATGAGGTGAGCGGATTTGGAAATGGAGGCACATGGACCGCCGAGTTTTTTCCGCTGGCGGAAGAGCGAATTCATAGCGCCACTGTTGTGGGATTCGATGCGAAGGGATTCGGCGCAGTGAGCGGCGAGATCGCGGATCAGAGGTTCGATAGCGGCACGGTCTTCGGCGGTGCGGGCTGACTCGCGCCATGCCGAGCAGAGGCTGTGGAGTGAGTGGATGGCATGGGCTATCGTTGACGCTCGTTCAGGGTGATCCTTTGGTATGCTGACAAACAAAGGGTGGCCGGTGACCGAACCGTCAGCGTTGCGCTTGAGGTTCATCTCTTTGCGCCAGAAGTTTTGAGTCTCCTCGAACTTCTCGGGGAAGAATTTCTTCTTCGACGGAGGGTTCGGATTGAGCTTGCCCAGTTGCGTGCCTTCGCCACTGGCGCGGAAGCGTTTGAGTGTTTCTTCGGGAGAGACGCGGGTGAAGGCGGGGTTGATGTCTGGGCGGTGGGCGTAAACTTCCATCGGGCGAGCCATTGAGTTGCCATCGCGAAGGATGAGGTCGGCGATGATGAGAAAATCCATGCTGTTGCTCGGGGTGCCGACATGGCTGAAGGTGGAGAAAGATTGCTCCCAAGTGACCCGCGCACGCCAGAGCCAGTTGGCTGGATCGGGGTCGACGAAGTCATCGCTGACGAAGGTGAGTGACTTGTGTTTGGTGCGCAGGGAGATCAGTGAGTTTTCCAGAGCTTCCCAGTCGTCGCTGAGTTTGGCGGGAGGGTCGACGACGATCAGTTGGTGCCAGTCGAACTGATGGCGGTGCCAGGCCTTCGGTGCGAGGGCGGCGAGGGCAAGCGCGCTTTCGGTGTCCGCGCCGGCGGTGAGCATGCCTGGTGAGTTGGAGAGTTTCGAGCCACGTAGCATGCCGAAGACTCTCTTGAGCTGGTCGGTGAGTTTCTCGGGATCTGCGGTGATGTTCGAGGGGAAGTTGAGGTTGACGAGGTAGTAGCCACGTTCAAGAAGCAGTGCGACCCAGGGTTTCAGGGCTTCGTTGTCCAGTCCAGCAGGGGCGTCGATGAGGAACCAATGACCGCCAGCCCTTGGGTGGCGGGGTTCGATGATTTCGAGACCGGTGTCGGCACTCGTGATGCGTTGGTGGCCGGTGCCGTAGGGTTTGGCGACCGTGTCCTTGCCAAAGCGCTTGAGTTCGGATGAGAGGCCGGGTGTCGTCCGCGGGATGATGAGGGCATTGCGACCGAGGCGGACGAGGGCTTCAATTTCGCCTTCTCCTGCACTGGCATCGGGGCTGCGGGGATCGTGGAGGATGACTGCGGCGGCGGGTTTTTCGGGCTTTTCTGCGGGTGCTTGGTTGAGCCCGGCGACGAGGGCGGCCATTTTGGTGAGAGTGGTTTCGTCGGTTGTCGGATCGGGCAGGAGGTTGATGCGATTGAGGTGGGGGAGTTTGCGGGCGTCTGTGACGGTGGCTTTGAGATCGGTTTTGGAGTCTACGCGGACGAGCAGTTGCTCGGTGTGAGTCAGGCCTTTGCCTGCGGCCAAGTCCTCGCGGGTGACGGATTTGATCTGATAGAAATTCCCTACGGTATCTGAGAGGGAGTCGATGAGTTGCGGCTTGGCATCGACCACGGCGATGCGTTCGACGTAGTTTTCTGCGTGGGCAGTGAAGGATGCACTGAAACAGGCGATGGCTATCGTGGTGAGGAATTTCTGGGTTTGTGTCATGATGAGTATGTTAGGTCCGCGGTTTCAACTGGGGGTTAGTTTCAACAAACAAGGGGGAGGAACGCGTCCTCCCCCTGTGTGATTTAATTAATCTGCCTTGATAGCGACAGGTATTTATCTGCGACGACGCAGGAGCAATAGTCCGCTCAGCGAGGCAAGCAGTGCAGATGATGGTTCTGGAACAGCGTCTCCTTGGAAACGGAGTTCGGATCCACCAGTGGGATCAGTATTGCCTGAATTAGGGGCCTCGATGAACTGGATGTAGAAATAGCGACCTGTGATGGGTGCGGACAGGTTGTAGTTGGTAAATGTGTCACCTGCCGTGGTGAAATTTAAGGCTATGGATGCATCCGCCGGACCGGCTGGAGGAGTGAGAGTAAACGCGGTAGTTTCACTCGCCCAGATATTGGCCGTGGTGTGTTTGTCGCGATCCTGGTTGTTGCCGAATTGGCGCTGGCCGTATACCAAGTCAGTGATGATGTAGACCTGATCGAGTTCGAACTCGACAACCGGATTGGTGGCGTTGGCTGCCCAGGAGCGACCGGAGTCGGCATCCGAACCTGGATCGTCACCGATGTTGAGGTTCTGATCAAACAGATTGTCTGCGCCGAAGTCACCTCCTGCAGCACCAGGGCTACCCGAAACGCTGGTATAAAGCGATCCGTCTTGGGAAATGATGGCGGCAGTAGCAGGCATGATTAGGGAAACGATGCCGCAGGCGGTAATAAGAAACGGGTTTGTTTTTTTCATGGAGATATGTGGTGGGTTCGTAATTCAATACCAACATACACCGAAAAAGGGATCACTGTCTTCGCTGAAAAGGTAGTGTGATGTAGCAAAAAATGCCAAATCATCGATTGAACTGGTATGTAAGCTGCTTGTTTGAAGTAATAAGTCCGAGGATGTGCATATCCCTCGAAAGTTCTCCACACAAAGCTTTGTAATATGATTCAATTGATCGCTATGTTACCACGCCACCTGCCAGTTATAGGACTATCTGCAGCCGTATTCATGACGGCTTGTAGTAAAAAGGAGATTATTTCAGCGGAGTCGTCGAGGGGAGATTATGAGGTCGCGGATTCAAAGGCAGCAAGTCATGGACAAATCGACTACAACCGCGATGTTCAGCCGATCCTTTCTTACTATTGTTATCACTGTCATGGACCTGACACGGCGACGCGAGAGCCGAAAGGGGCTCCGCTGCGGTTGGATTTGCGTGATATGGCCTTGTCGTATAAAAATGAACAAGGCGTCAAAACTATCGTACCTGGCAAGCCGGATGAGTCGGAACTGATCCGTCGTATCGAGTCCCATGATCCGGATCTGTTGATGCCACAGGATCCGGAAAAGAAGCTTTCAGGAGAACAGATTGCTCTGCTGCGTGAATGGATCAAGCAGGGTGCCGAGTTCCGCGATCACTGGGCGTTTGAGAAACCTCAAAAAAAGACGCTGCCTGAAGTTGAAAACAAAGGCTGGGCGAAAAATGCCATCGATCACTACATCCTCGCGAAGCTGGAGGAAAAATCCCTCACCCCCAATGGCCCGGCTGGCCGATCAGAGTTGATTCGCCGCGTAACACTTGATCTAATAGGTCTTCTTCCTACTCCGAAAGAGGTCGATGATTTCCTCAATGACCCGGCGGATGATGACGCCGCTTACGCGAAAGTTGTCGACCGGTTGTTAGCCTCGGACGCTTATGGTGAGCATCGCGCTCGCTTCTGGCTGGACTATGCGCGTTACGGTGACACCCATGGCATTCATGTCGATGCCTACCGTACCATTTGGCCGTATCGTGATTACGTCATCAAGAGCTTCAACGAGGACAAATCGTATGACCGCTTTACACAGGAGCAGCTGGCTGGTGATTTGCTGCCTGATAAATCGTTAGATACCGTGGTGGCGACTGGTTTCATCCGAGCCGGACTGGCATCCTCGGAAGGCGGCACCATCACCCAGGAGCTTTGGGTGAATAACAAACGTGAACGCACCGAGGCCTTTGGCACGGTTTTCATGGGCATGACCGCCAACTGTGCGGTATGCCACGATCACAAATACGATCCGTTTTCCGCAAAGGATTTTTACTCACTCACCGCCTATTTCGGAAACATCGATGAGAAGCCCTATCACAACGATATGGACAGCTGGGCGCCTGTGGTCACCATTCCTAACAAAGACGACCGAGCTGGGTATGATCGACTGGTTGCTGAACTCAGCGCAGCCGAGAAGAAAAAGAAAGAGACGCTGACTACGGCCGATGCACAGATTGCAGAGTGGTTGCGATCTAACAATAAACCGGTCAAAGTCGATAATCAGGCTCTCGCGCATCACTTCCCCATGGCTGAGGGAAAAGGAGAAACGATCAAAGACGCCGTCACCAACAAGTCTTACAAATACGAAAGCGCACCTCCGCTGTGGGATGAATACCCGCTGCTTGCCAGTTCGTTCCGCATTGATAACAACACGCGCTATCCGATGGCGGACGTCGGAAAACTAACAGCTGACAAGCCGTTTTCCATCTCCACTTGGATTCGCTGGAATGAAGCTCCCTTGGGGCAGGGGTCTATGACTGGTGCTTTGCTCTCGCGCATGGATACGGGTAGTGATTTGAAAGGGTATGACCTTTTTCTCGCCGATGGAACGGTGATGGTTCATCTCATCTCTGAGTGGTCGAAGAAAAATGCGGTCGTCGTAAAAGCTGCACAAAAAATTCCACGCACCAAGTGGGTTCACATTGCGGCTAGTTATGACGGCTCCAAAAAGGCGGCTGGGATTCAATTGTATCTCAACGGGGAAAAGGTAGCCACCCAGGTGGTTGTCGATAAGCTCAGAGGTGAGATCGAGATCAATAAGCCGTTTCACCTCGCTCGCCGCGGTGGCCCGGATGATAAATCCAGCCCGCTGCGTGGCACGGCGTTTCAGGATCTGCGGATTTACAAGCGACTGTTAGGACCGGAGGAAATGGCGCGACTGCCGTGGATGGACCCCATTGCCAGAGTCGCCGAGCGCAAGCCGGACTTCCTTAAGAAAGACACCGATGCGTGGACACCCTTCGAAGTCGATGCAGCGCGGAAACTTTATTTCGCCAGCAATAACAAGCTCGATGCCTTGAATACGCGTATCACTGAAATCAAGAAACAGATTGCGGAGCTTGAATCCAAGGTGAAGGTGCACCACTACCAAGGAGCGAACAACATCAACGAAGGTAAAAAAGTCAGCGATGATCTTGCCGCGATGTATCAAGGCAAACTCGGAGCGCAGACACTCGTTTGCCGGGAAAAAGACACTCCGGCTTTTGCTCACCTGCTAGATCGGGGTGACTACAACTCACGCGGCGAGCGACTCTATGCGAATACTCCTGATTTTCTGCCATCGCTGCCGGCGGATGCGCCGAAGAACCGGCTCGGACTTGCCCAGTGGGTGACCATGCCGGAAAACCCGCTCACTGCACGGGTGACGGTGAATCGAATGTGGCAGGAAATTTTTGGCACTGGTATCGTTGAGTCCTCGGAGGACTTTGGCATTGTCGGCGCGCGCCCGACGCATCAGGAGCTACTCGACCACCTCGCCATTGATTTCCAAACCGGTGGCGGTGACTCTAACAAAGCATGGAAGCTCAAGCGCATGTATCGGATGCTGGTGATGTCGATGGCCTACCGTCAGAGCAACCGGATTTCAGATGAGATGGTGGAGAAGGATCCGCGCAATCTTTTCTACGCCCGTGCTCCGCGTTATCGCATGGACGCCGAGACATTGCGTGACGCCGCGCTGCAGGCGGCTGGTTTGCTCAATCGTGAGAAACTTGGCGGGCCGTCGTTTCTCGGCTACCAGCCGGCGGGGATTTGGAAGGACTCCTATCCCTCGTCCACCCACTTTTACAAACAGCACCGCGCGCCGTTGATCTATCGCCGCACGCTCTATCAGTTTGTCAAACGCACTGCCCTTCATCCGGAGCTGGGGATTTTTGATGCTACAGACCGTCTCATCGCCTGTGTCCGTCGCGACCGCACGAACACACCGCTGGCGGCCCTTGCGCTGCTCAATGATGTGACCTATCTTGAAGCGGCACGAGCGCTTGGAAACAAAGCCCTTTCCCATCACAAAGACACCCGAGAACGGCTCAATTACATCGCCAAACGCACTTGGTCGAGAGAGTTGGATACCGAAGAGGTGACTTCGCTCACCAGTCGTCTCGATGAAATCCGGAAGCTCATCACTGCGGAAGAGGCTGCCCATCTGGTCAAGTATGGTGAAGCACCGCAGCCGAATGGCATCGATCCGATCGAAAGCGCCGTTTGGATGAGTCTGACCTCCACCTTTTTAAATAGTGACGCCTTCGTTAACCAATAACCCTTCCTTAAACCGTGCACCACGAATCTAACAATCACATGCCTTGCTCCGATAACTTCGGTGAGGGCCCGACTCCTTGGGATATGCCACTTCCGGACGAGCTTCGCCATCAATGGAAAGACGGCTACACCAGACGGCATTTCCTGAAAAAGGCATCGCTCTCGCTCGGTGGGCTGGGTCTTGCGCATCTGTTAGGTGGTAACAAAGCAATGGCCGGAGGCAGCCTTGAAGCGCCGCATCAGAACCCATCGGCTAAGCGCGTTATCTCCCTGTTTATGGCGGGTGGGCCTCCGCACCAAGACATGTTTGATTACAAACCGCGCCTCGCGGAGTTTGCCGGCAAGGACATTCCTGCGAGCATTCTTGGTGCCGATTTCAAACCATCCGGCATGACCGCCGGTCAGTCGCGCTTCACCGTGCGCCCTTCCAGTTTTAAATTCCAAAAGCATGGCAAGAGTGGGCGTTACGTCTCCAGTGCACTGCCATACACCGCGAAATGCATCGATGATCTCACCATGATCCACTCGATGTATTCGGATGCCATTAACCACGAGCCGGCGATTATGCTAATGAACACGGCGAACATGCTGCCTGGTCGGCCCGCGCTGGGTGCTTGGTGTTCGTATGGTCTGGGATCGCTCAATGAGAACCTGCCGTCCTTTGTGGTGCTGAATTCTAATCGCGTTCCTGGCACCTCCGGTCAGCCGGTTACGCCGCGACTGTGGTCGTCCGCTTTCCTCAATGCCAAACACGCCGGTGTGCCGCTGCGCGCGGGCCATGATCCGGTGCTCTATCTCAACGACCCGCGCGGCATGAGCCGAAAGCTGCGACGCTCCATTCTCGATGGCATCGAAGAAATGAACCATCGCACGCTGAGTGAAATCGGCGACCCTGAGACCAATGCGCGAATTGAGCAATACGAGATGGCCTACCGCATGCAGATGTCTGTGCCCGAGCTTTCCGATCTGTCCAATGAACCTGCCAGCACCTGGCAGCTCTACGGTGAGGATGCAAAGAAACCGGGTAGCTTTGCCTACAACTGCCTGATGGCGCGCCGACTCGCCGAGCGCGGTGTGCGTTACACCCAGGTTTACCAACGTGGCTGGGATTTCCACGGAGCGCTGGATCGGGATCTGAAACGACTCTGTGATGCCACCGATCGCGGAACCTATGCACTCCTAACAGATCTCAAGCAACGCGGTCTGATGGATGATACCCTCGTAGTCTGGGGTGGTGAGTTTGGCCGCACCACCTACTCGCAGGGCGATGGTCGTGACCACCATGCCAAGTGTTTCACCTCATGGCTTGCCGGAGCGGGTGTCAAACCGGGTATGACTTACGGTGCTACTGACGACTTTGCCTTCAATAACATGGATCCTGATAAAGCTGTGCACCCGCGCGACCTGATTGCCACGATCTGTCACTGCCTCGGTGTCGACTCCAACCGCCTGACCAAAGTCATCAACGGTGTCGATCTCAAACCCACCGGCGTAATCCATCCACACCTGATCAAAGACATCCTCAGCTGATGGGCCTTCTGTGCTTTCGGCTTAATCCCGCTTATTTCCCCACGCTGACCACCTTGGTTCAAGCCAAGAAGTTGCCGAGACAAAGATGGTCGGTAGAGATCGGCTCGTGAAGTCAGATGATGATTGCTTTGACGTGAGGTCGATGAGAGCAACAATCAACCAAGAAAACATCTCTTTCTAGACAGTTCTTTTTCGCTGACCCAGTGCTGCTGCGGTGAGGCCCAATACCAAAAGCAGAGCCTGGCTCGGCTCAGGGACGGCGACGACCGGGGCGGCGACGACCAATGCAGTCAGGGCTCGGTCGTTGATGCCGATATCATTGTCATAGTTGATGAGAAAACTATAGCGGTCTGTCACAAAAATACCGTCGTCTCCAATGTTGCCAAACTCGACGCCGTTGTAGTTGCCGTAATCGATAAGCGTAAATTTATCTCCCTTTCTCAATAGGACATCGTCGTCTACATGCAGACCAAACTCTGCCATGCCTGATCCTATGTTAAAGCTCGTGGTATCGATGCGGCCGGAATCGATGAAACCGGTGCCATCATCACCAATGACAAAGTTAACCCAGGCAGAGTCTTCTGAACCGGCAGCTATAAACAATGCGGCCCCGCTATTGACGTTATCGATGCGGCCGCCCCGACCGAGAGATATAGTTGCTTCACCTGCACCATTTCCACCACGGCCAAAGACTAACTCGTCGGCGACGGTCATAAGCGTGCCGTTGCCCGTGACGGTAAGCGTGCCCGAAGTTGCGCCAAAGGCGACGAAAACGTCGTCAGCGGTAGCTCGGGAACCGCTCTCCATGGTGAGGGTGCCCATGCCGTCTCGACCCACAAAAATACGTCGGTCCGCAGAGATCGAGGAACCACCGCTCATGGTGAGCGAGCCTGTTCCGCCATTGCCAATAAAGATGGCCGCGCTCGCATCAATACTGGCGTTGCCCGAGAGTGTGCCCTCGCCGTTCGCTCCGTTATTTTCACCGAAATGCACCCTGGCAGTGGTGATGGAGGAGTTGCCTGACATTTCCAGCGTGCCTTGCCCATTGGTGCCGATACTTACACCCGTGCCTTCCAATGCAGCGTTCCCTGACAGAGTGAGGCTGCCGATACTACTGTCGTCTCTACCCACGAAGAATGAGCCATCTGCCGAAATCTGGCCGTCGTCCCCCAGGGTCAATGCCCCCACCGAACTACCTTCGGATCCGACGTGAACATCCTTTAGAACGCTTACCGAGGCAGAGTCTAATATTGTCATTTGACCGTCGCTGCCATCTTGCGCGCCAATGTAGAGATTGGTTAGAGGGTTCGAAGTGCCTACAGTGAGGCTGGAGGTGCCTGACATTTCCAATTTGCCCGTGCCAGAATCGCCAACCGTTACGTAAAAATCTGAAGTCAGACTGGAGGATCCCGTCATATGTAATTCTCCTTCACCGGTTGAATCCACACCGAGGCGCAGTTGCTGCACATCGCCCACCTGGCCGGCGAGAAACATGGTGCCGGAACCGGCGGCGCCCAGATCAAGAAAGCCGGGATCGACGTAGTTAATGCTACCGCCTTCAGCCACTGTGATGGTGCCCTCCGAACCCTCGAGATGGCCCGCAACCATTTCCAATGTCCCGCCGCCTTGTCGTTGCACACGGACGACCCCGCCGCTTTCAACATTGAGTGTCCCCGTGCCGCTTTCTCCGATGTAAATCAATCGCCCAGTATTGACGGTGGCCGTTTGGCTGGCACCGCTTACCGTAAGGGTGCCGTTTGATCCAGCTTCGCGTCCTACCCAAATATTGCCGGACTGAAACAAAGAGACGCTCGCCCCATCACTAACAGTGAGGTTGCCAGTTCCGCTATCGCCAATCGTTAGATCTCCAAAGGTATCGGTGCCGGCGACCAGGGTGGAACCCGGGCCGGTAATCACACCTGTGCCCTCCCCAGTCGATTCACGACCAAAAACGATGTTTGTCTCAGGTGTGTAATCACTGCCGGAATCTACAGTAAGCGAGCCTGCTGAGTCATCTCCAATGACGCCCGGTTGCCCATTGGTAGAGCCGCCGTCGGCAGTATTACCAGTAATAACGATAGCGGCTTGCGAAGGAGTGTAGGTTCCCGAAATTATTAGGATAGTTGCTATGGATGTAATATATTTGTTATCGATTATTTTTTTCATTGTACTGAGGATATAAGTTAGAGGGGCGTATTCCGTATTTTTTGACATGAGTTTGAGGCTTGTTTCCTTGTGGTTTTGGTTTGAAGCATTTGCTTTTTTAAATTCGTTCAGGAAACCGGTACCTTGTGCCGCGACCAAAATGAGAGGGAATGTCGATTCCGCATTCTGCAGCAAAACCGGGTCAGCCATATTTTTAAGGATCTGTGGTGATGCTGGTTCCTGACGAGACCTTTACCCGGTAGAAGCGGCCGTCCTCTCCAGCGAGGATCCCGTAGATTTGCGTCACCCGTTGATAGCCGTCGCCGAGGTCTTCCGTTGTCGCGTTGACCGGCAGGTAGTTAAGGCCGAGTTCATCTGGCGTGAACCATTGGCTCAAATCTTCGCTGGTGCGGACTTCGATCTCCAAGCCGGTGTCGTTGGCAATTGGCTCGACGAAGCTAAACGCAATCGTGTTTCCCGCATTTCCCTCGCCGATGGCTGGCAGTCGCGTGCGATCGATGTTCACCCCGTTCGGGTCGCCAAGACCAAAGGCGAGGTAGAGGAGATTCGGAATGCCATTTCCCGACCAATCTTGATCGTCGTCCGCGCCGTCTTCGGCGAGACCGTAGATATCGCGAAAGGCGACCAAGGCATTTTCGTATCCGGTATACACCAGCGCATAGTCGCCACTTGATTCTGCAAGAACACTATACCAATTGCCGCTTTGCTGCGAAGGTGTATCGCTGATGAGATGCCACTCATCACCCGAACCCGCGCGATAGTAAACTTGCAGATTCTCGGTATCGACAACACTGCTCTGATCAAAAGAGAGTAAAGCCGGTTTAGAAAGAGAAATAGAATAACTTTCGACCACTCGGCCAAAGTTGATCTCCGCAATATTGAAGTGATCAACAGAGAAGCTTTCCATGCCTACGCCCTGCTCAAAGGCAGAAACTAGAGCTCCACCATTAAAGGCCAATCTTCGCCCACTGAGATCTTCGTTGAGCGAATTTGATGCCGAGTTCTCAATCGCATTCACAGCAAGCTCTCCCGTAGCAATATCCCAGCTACCACCAAATGCCTGATAGCTTCCTGATCCCGAAAAACCGTCGGCGGAAATGGCCGGGGAATAGGTGCCAGCAGCGAGTTCCGCTCCGGCGAAGAGGCGAAGCGAGCCATTGTTGACGAGAGCCCCGCTGCCGTCGTAGCCGACTTCCAACAGGGTAGACTCAGCGGCGAAAATATTGATCTCGCCTGAAGCCTCGCCTGATACCGCGATGTTCAACGAATCCCGCACTCGTGTGGAGGCTTGGTTCCGAATCAGAAGATTTCCTTCCCCTGCGTTAGCGACATCCAGACCACCGCGCACCGTCCACCTTGAACCGCTTCCCTCAATCGTCGCATTTCCGACGCCGGTCGTATCATGTCCCAATGAAGCCGCACCGGTGCTCAATACCCCGCCCAGAGTTACCTCCAGGGAACCGCGGCCACTATTTCCAATATAGGCAGCATTGGAGTTGGTGAATTGAGTCCCGGAGTCCTTGAGTCGTAGAACTCCTGTGCCGCCCGCGTTACGGCCAATATGAAGGGTCGAACTTGTTCCGGTCGCACCGTCTTCCATTTCGAAAACGGCTTCACCTTCAAGGCCCAGATCGAACTCGTTGCTGATAGTCCATTTGCTTCCCGATCCGGAGACGAGTGTCTCGCTGTAACGTTGCATTCCCAATTCCGCAAACTGTGCATTCAATGACGCTCCGCCCACTATCTTCAGATAGCTAGGAGCTACGTTCGCCGTTTGGAATATCCGAGTCATATTCCACGCCGAGCCTTCTCCGGAGATCAAGACATGGCCGCTTGGTGCACCATTAAGACCAATGTAACCGAAGTGGCTTTGAACTTCGCCACCGTTTAGAATATTCATCTCTCCATAGCCACTGTTGCCCACGACCAAACTCTGCGAACTGACCAAACGGCTGCCCGTATCCCTCACCGTCAGATAACTTTCTGAGTTGCGCGAACCACTAAAACGAACTGCACCAGACTGCACGACACCTCCTTCCGAAATAACTATCTCGGTCGTGCCACGCCTACCCAAATTGATCTCGCCCGCCTTCCAGACCGACCCTTCACCTTTGACTTCCATCCGCGCGGTGGAGCTGGCCCACTCAGAGAGATTCGCAACGCCTGCGTGCACTAGAGAAGCGCCATTAGTGATGGAAACTTGGGCATCTCCCCATCCTCCGATTTGGAAGATTCCATTAAGTTGAAGCCTCGACTCATTGCCATCAAGAACGACTATTCCAGAACTCCCGCTCTCCAAGCCAACATAACCATTTAGGACACCGCCCATCGTCCCGCCAGAGGCAACACTCAAACGTCCCACTCCATGCTCCGCCACAATCAGGTCACCGGAACCAGTGAAAATCGAGCCGTCTCCTTCTACCGATAGATCGCCCTCGGCATTCGCGTGTCTTCCTAAATACAGAGCGTTGCTAGACATTGCTCCTCCGGTAGCAACCAAGAGTTCGCCATCCGCGAGATCGCCGACGCTAAGATCGCCGGAAATCGACCACGATGAGCTAGCCCCCGACACGCTCGAACTTTCCAATACCCCTGGCGTTAGGCCTATACTCCCTGCTGTGCTGGAAATTTGCCCGCCATTCAACACTGAGATATTTCCTGAAAGGGGAGCGAGCCCCGTGCTTACATCCAGATGAACGTCAATTGTTCCTTCACCATTCACTAGCTGGAGCGAAGCCTCCGATTGCCCGTCGAATGTAAAATTATAACCAGTCCCGAATACGCCATTCGCATTGATTGTTCCCGTTCCGAGAAGCACATCCGAATCTGCGTGCAGTGCCTTCGTGTTCAGTGTGCCCATGTCAAATGTTAGACCGCTGCCAGAATAGACGATCGTCGAAGCACCGATATCGACGACCGCTCCATCAGCGATCTCAACCGACCCCACATTTCCAGAGCCTACATTCAAATCAGCATCGACCGTAAGCACCGAACCCTGTCCCGATATGACTACCGAGCCAGCACCCGTATCCTTCTTGGACACGAAAACTTCATTTGCAGTAGCAGTGGCACCACCGCCAATACTCAGGACTGCCGCCCCCGCATCACCTACAATCAACTGCTCTGAAGCATCGAACGTTGTATCCGATCCATCGATGCTAACCTCTGCTGAAGCAGTCGAACTCTGTGCAAGAGTTACGTTTGTCGCAGTCAGCGACCCATCGTTCTTGATATTGAAAATTGCACTACCTCCCTGCCCGGCGATGAATTCTCCGGTCGAGATTGCTCCTCCATTAATATTCGCTGTTCCCGTTGCTGTAGTATTTTGCCCAAGGACTAAGAGTCCCGCGTCAGCGTCACTACCCGAGCTAATGGACATCGAGCCGGCTCCTGATAAGCCGACGATCATGCTGCCAGTCACATCAAGCAAGGCATCGGCGCCCTCTACTTTTAGGCTGCCTTGACTTCCTTCCGAGTTCCCCAGGACCAGCTTTGTCGCATCCAAGCCCGTCCCGGCGAGAACCGATGCAGCACCTTCTCCCAAATCACCCAGAGTGAGTTGATTTGAGATACTCAGCGAGGTTCCAGAACCAGCAAGCGTGAGTTGATCCGACTCACCAACCAAACGCCCTCCAGTCACATCGACCGCGGTTAGCACCGCGCCATTCGCCAATGACAGCGAACCGGTATAGGCCGGAATGTTGGTTGCATCCAGTGTCGCAGAAACGAGGTCGCCGCGCCCG
The DNA here is from genome assembly GCF_042849255.1 of Oceaniferula spumae. Classification (GTDB taxonomy): domain Bacteria; phylum Verrucomicrobiota; class Verrucomicrobiia; order Verrucomicrobiales; family Akkermansiaceae; genus Oceaniferula; species Oceaniferula spumae. The sequence goes on along the minus strand of NZ_AP026866.1, from coordinate 1,886,790 downwards.
TTGTCGATCAACTGCGTTCCGGCGTTGCTACCTAAAAATTGGAAACTGAAACCTGATCCAATCACACCACCTAACTCCAAACTTCCTTGCCCCGAAAAGTCGATGGCATCTCCCACGAGCAGCTCCGTCTTGAAAGTGCCGTTGTTAAGTAAAATAGAACCCGTATGTGCACCATTAGGATCAATCGAAGTTGTTCCATCTACCTGCAGTGTTGCCCCGCCGGAAACTTCTACCGATCCGTCGCCTGCTTTTGCCACTTCAAGGGATTCGGAGATGGTGAGTTCGGTCCCCGCTCCTGAAACATCAAGCGACTGCGAAAGTATTTCGTCGTTACCAATGGTGGCATTTTGAATCGTAAATACGGCGCCGCCTTCAACCACCGCGCTACGATCCATGACAAATCCGGGATTTGCAGTTAGGTTAAATGTAATCGCATCGGAGCGATCATTATCGATCAGAAAGCTGAAGACGTTCGACCCATCAAAAGTGTAGCTCGTTGGAAATCCGTTTCCGGCGTAGCCGTTCGCATTGATGACTCCCGTGCCTTCAATTTCGTTTGTGTCTGATATCCAGTTTGACGCATTAAGCGTTCCACCATCGAGAATCAATTTTCCGCTACCGCCAACTCCGTGTACATCGATACCAGCAAAGCTACCAACATTAACAACGCCTCCGTCTCCGATCCTAAATGTTGCCACTCCCAAATAGCCAATCTCCAAAGTGTTCTCGATGTTCCAAACGCTTCCAGCCCCAGTCACATTAACATCGCCGATCACACCCGCGTTCTCACCGACATATAGCGTGTGCGAGGTGATTGAACTCCCTCCATCGACAATTACGGATCCCGGGTTGTTGAATCCAACATAGACAGTCGAGTTGAAACCTGTTCCCGTGTTCCAATAATCATTGTCCGGTGTAGGAGTGGTGTCCCCGATTGCCTGAATCGCGGCATGAACACTAAGAGGTAGAACAACTGAGAGGGTGTAGGAAATGGCACGAAGATTCATAGTAAGGATGGTTAGAATGAGTTGGGGGTGAAGCAGAGGCTTCAACAGTCCCTACGGACTCTCGGAGATACTGATTCCGGAGAAAGGGGGAGGCGGTAAACCGCTTTGTCTCGTCATCGACGATCTCGAAGGTGTGGGTGACGCGCTCGTAGGCGTCGCCGAGATCCTCGGTGTTAATATTGATGGGGGAGATATCTGAACCCCAGCTCGTGTAACGTCCTCCACTTATTGAGATCATCGCTGATCGTGATATCATACCGCAGAATCGCGGTTACTGGTTCGCGTTGCAGACGAAGCGGGGGGCGATCTTAGAATAATCCATGTGTGTGCTGGAGGAAGAGGCTGCAGGGAAATTCAACGGTGATGCTGGTGTTCATAAGTGATGATGTGTGGTGTTTTCAGTTGTTTAGCATGGTGAAGATTAAAGTAAGATGAATGCCGGTGAAGTTTCTGATCTTTGTAAGATCTGAGCTGAGATTTTATTGCTGAAGGATAAGGACACCGAAAAGAGATACTGCGGTGAGTTAAGCACTGATGAGTAATATGCAGACCATTGAATGATTGCCTGCTTTGGCTGGGCCTCGCGATGTCGCAAAGATAGCCATGCTGACCAATTAGAGAGAAGACGCCTTCAAGTATGTTGAGCATGAAGAGCGAGTGATGATTTGGCGCCCGGGCAGGATGGGAGCAGCAGTATTTTTGCTGAGGAGAGCCATCGACCTCATCATTGATTCGAAGCTCAACGAGATTGATGGGACAAACTCGATCAGAAACGGCTGAAGCCTGACTCCATTACACTTAACCAATGTATCAGTGATTACATTGGTCGATTCACTCAAGGCCGAGGAGGTCGTCAACTGTCTGTTACCTCAAGACCAAATCACCCTGTTTTCCAAACCACTCAAAAACGAGTCGTTGGAAAATATGTTTGCCCTCTATGATGAGTATAAGGGCTGAATCATTGGCAAGCCCTCAACTTGGGGTGCCTAGCACTGAGGCATGGCGTTTCAGGAATCCAAGATCATCTGCAGTTTCAACGGAGGAGATCCCTTGGGGGCTTGGGGATCGTGGATTGCTAACAGAATGAGTCGCTGATTTTTACGAATGCGATAGCTGGAGTTTGCCAGTGGGTAGGTTTTGCCATTTGCCAGAGGCACATCGATGCGGAAGCGGAAGACATCGGTCTCCCTAGCAGGCAGCTTGAGAAACTTTACGGCACCGGGTTTGATTGTATCGGCTACGGATTCAAATCGCGCGGCTAAGGGAACGCCGGAGAGGTTCACCATGATGACAGAGCCGGTTGGTGCCTTTTCCGGTGAGAGTTCGACGAGTTTGACCTGGGGTTTTTCCCAGCCAGCTGTGCCAGGGTCGGCATGGATGATGGCAAGCGGGGTTATCATTTCGCCGATGTCAAATTCCACGGACTGCTCGATTCTGTCGGCACGATACCGCCTCAACAGTCCCAGCTTCATCGCGGCGGGGCCTTTGTAGGGTTTGACATTGAGGATTTGGTTGGGCCAAATCGAGAGGTCGTTTTTTTTGTTTTCGGCACCCTTTGGTTTGACGATTTCGCCTGCGAGCAGGGAAATCTCGGTGGGGTAAATGGACTTCAGTGGTGGCTCCACCTCGACATATTCTCCGCCTTGCTTCTCGAACACCGGGGCGGGGCGGATGCCAGCGATAATGACGCGGATTTCCGATGCTAGCGCGGCTTTTTCTTTATCCTCCTCGGTCTGAGCTAAGAGTGGAACGACGAATAAGGGTAACAGGAATAGGAAATGCTTCATACTTCTTCAGGGTTGAGCCAACGGAACGAGACGATGACGAAAGAGCGGCCGAACACACCGGCACCATCTGGAGCGCAATCAATGCCAGTATCATCGGCCAAAATAGGTTTAGGAGTGCGTTGCACCACGGCCTCGGCCCAGGCGCGGGCTTTGACATTACCGTTTGCGTCTTTGGATTCGCCATAGGCACGGATGGTAAAGGTGTCACCGCGTGCAGAAAGAACCGAGCCGAGTTTCTGTAGCATATCGGCTTGTGTGAGCTGGGCAGGAGTCCCGACCATTTTACTGTCTGCGAAATGGTTGTGGTCCGGCTTGGCCCCATGGGAACCGTTACCGCCTACCAGTGGAAAAGTGGGGTCAGGGTAGGTGTTGCCGTAAACGACTTGGCCTTCTCCACCGGCGCGCATGACGTATTCATCTTTGGCGATAGGCTGAGTTTCCAGAGCCGCTTGGTTGATTTCGGTTCGGTCGAGCGCAGCCTGCAAAGTTCCCTTGAGTCCGGTGCGAGTTACATCGGTTTCGGAACCGCTCGACGACGGTGGATTAACGAGCCGCCGGTTGACGAAATCGGAGAGCGACAAGAACGGGCCTCTTCGCTTCACCTCGGCAACCACCTCCTTGGCAAGTTCGCGGATCTGCGTGTCGTTGAGTTGATGGTAACCGTTCCATGAAGCTTCATCGTAAGCTCCGCCGTTAGAGTATTTCTTTCCTGTCGGTTGAAGAAGGTGGCTGTAGATATCGTTTCCAGATATCGAGCCGTCGATGTCCAGTCCTGAGGCGTCACGGAAACTAGCGAACAAGGCCGCCCAAGCTTCTACACTGGTTGAGTTGACGTTGAAGGCACCATCGATCATCAGCTGCGAGGCGGCTTTGTTGCCATCTAGGGCATCAGTAGCTGGATCAGTGCGGCCTAGCAGAGAGAAAATCCGTTGATTGGGAGGTGTGTCGGCCGCGGTGTAACTACGCGGCAAAGAGGAAAGGAAATACCGATCCCAGAGCGCGTGGTTCGCCTCGTAGGAGAGATCATAAATAAATGCCTGACGATCCATTTCAGAGTCGAGCTGAGTTTGCCTGTACTTGCTCCACATACGCCTGTGGACTCCCATCGACCAACTAGCCGTTGACGGGGCGCTCACGTTGTCTTGACCAGGAGGAACGTAATTCACCGTCCGGTCTCGCCGACAACGGATGTCAGCCAGGCTGTTACCGACCGCGAAGGTGGGCTGCCAGGCGAAGAGAGAAAGTGGCGCATGTTGGAAAGCTCCCACCGTCAGTGGCGGGGTTTTGCGGGTGGGCACGGAGATGAGAGGGAAGCGAATGTTACCGAAGAGGGCAGGGGCGCCGAAAGGCGAAACCTGATTAACGCCAGCAACAGAGACCGGCCCTAGAGTGGGGTCATTCCAATCCCAACTGTAAAAATCATCCATCAGGTAACCATGGAAATAACGACCAGCTGCGGCGGACGCACGGAACCCGATTTCCACAGGCGAGCGGAAGAACCAGTTAGATCTGATGTTGTGATTTCCTAACAGATTGTAATCTAGGAACGGAATGTTGTAATCCCCAGCTTTGATGGTGCGATTCTCATTCGTTTCTATCAACCAAGGGAGGCGGTGCCCCCATTTGCCTCGGTAGTAGGGGCGGGTTCCATCTTCAGTCATGCTGAGCTTCTCTGTGGATGCGGAGGGGATGCCGGCGATCCATGGGGCGTCCGATCCCCAAGTGCCATCTTCGGTCTGGGCGATGAATTGCAGCGGTGGGTAGTCGGTTGTATTGTTAGATTGGATGGCAGCGATGGAGCCCGGTCCGTCATTGCCTTTCACCTGCCAGAGTTTATACCAGAATTGTTTATATCCACCGCCATTGCCCGCGTCCTTGATAGGAAGGATGGCGTAGGTCACTTCCTTCGGGTCAAAGTGGTAAACATAGTGGAACTCCATCATGAAGCTCGTGGTTAACGGAAGTGGATTGTCGCAGGAAAGCGGGTAGCTGGAGATCGATGAGGTCACGGAGGTGACTGAGTCATCTTTACGCGAAACACTGTTAGGACCCCATGCAATGGTGTCCCCTGGGCCGTTGACGGCGGAGGAGTCCGCAGTGAAGAGCAGAGCCTGACCAGGCAAGAATTTGGCTCCTTTGATGGAAAATACCGGCCTGTGTGGGAGGTTGTTGTTAGGGTTCTGTGTTACGGCATTGGGCGTGCAGTAATGTTGATTAATGGTCCTCGCCGGAGTGGAACCCGTAGCGGCCACATTAACCTGAGTGGAAAAGGCGTGGGGCATGGAAATTTGCACAGCATAGTCTGCTGCCTTGAGTTCCACTTGATAGGGATTCCACAACACCACGCGGGGGAAATAGTGATAGCGGAAGCGGCAGCGCCGTATCGAAGGATCAGAGTCGCTGGCTGGTCCCATATCGACGAGCGACATGCCGTAGGTAATGCCTGCATCCACGATGACCGGATGCACTGGTGCCGTTTTTTGTGACTGGATTGCCGGGCCACCGCTAGATTGCGATGGGCTTGTCATAAATCCTTGGATGGCATTGGCCGCAGCCTCGGGGGGGATGACATCAATGGAATCTTGCGAGGTGATTTGGCCAGCCAGCTCAGCCCAGGTTTTGAGCATTCCGAACTTGGGGGAAATTTCGCGCAGTGTGGTGGCGTCGATAATAGGTGTGTCTGCGGTGATCTCCGGTTTTAAAGGTCCGGCGGCGGGTAAGGTGCCGTTGGCGATGAATGCTGTGAGGTCCCGACGCATACCACCGTTCAAGGAATCGGCAATGACCCCAGCCGACTGGAAACTGACATCATGGAACCGCTTTTTAAAATCTTCCGATGAGGTTCCGTTAACACGAAGCGACAGGTCGCCTGTTCCATTGGTCACGGAACGAGCACGATCGATACGAGAAAAGGCATTGTAATTTGCCAGATTGGTCATGACATCGATGCCGTTTTTTACCGGGTGCAGCCATGCCGGTGCCTCGTCGTTGCCTGTTCCTGACAAGTTGAATCTAGCCTTGGCATTATCGTCTGATACCCACCATGCGAAGCTTCCGTTAGTCATGCTTACCCTCGGCACCCGAACATGATCCGAGCTGGACGCCGAGCCATTACCCACCATCTCAACCGCATCGGATGATGCGAATGTTAGAGGGTCAGGAAGCTGCGACAGACCGGGCCGGCTAACCAGCCAAGTCAGCACTTCGGCCTTGCGGTCGTAGTCCTCCATCCGCCGATCCACTATCGTGCCGGAGTCTGATTCTAGGGCACCAGATTCAACCTCCTTGCGATAAATCAGCGGGCTTTGTCCGGTGATGGTTTCTGTTTCCGCTTTCAGCCGATCAGTGCGCCAGACGCCGGCCCAATGTCGGTTTTGGATTGTGTTGAGACCTTCCGGCTCTTCCAAGATCGCGGCAGTGGCGGTCACTCGTTGGTCTGGCCCGACGTTCTTCTGCAGATCTCCGATGGCAAGCATGAGAGCCATGCGAGCATTCGCCTGAGCGATGGCCTTATCGTCGTCCCCTGAACGGCTCTCAAGGGTGGCCAGAGAGAGTAGCGCAAGGGCGATCATCACCAGTAAGACCATGATGGAAATGGTGGCGACTAATGCGAATCCAGGCTGATGGCTTGGTTTAGAAAAGTTATTCATGTTGAAGGATGTGGGCGCGATGATAATCGTGCATGGAAATGAAAATGGTGGATAGCGAACTGAGATCTGTACGGAAATGGTACAGGTTCGTTATAATAGTGATTTTCACATGACTGTTAACATAGACCTTATGAGTTATTTTTCTTCGCTGGAGTGACAATAAAATGTCGCAACGCTTGCCAATTAGATTGGCAAAAATCGTGCCTGGAGCTTGTTGGCCGAGCTGGAGGAATGGACACCGTCGAGGGCGCGAAAAAGCCGCGCTGTGGAGGGCGCGGCTTTTTGAGTTTTGAGTGTTTAGTTCACAATGTTGGGTTACCTGCGGCGACGCAGGATTAGCCCGAGACCGGCAAGGCCTAACAGTGCGGCGGAGGATGGCTCGGGCACGGCAACATTGCCATTGACCGTGATATCCTCGAACAGCACGAATTTAGAATTGTTGTTAGTGTTGTTGTTTACCGTGACATCCATGGCGAAGTAGAGGGTTCCATAGGAGCCGATCGAGCCCGCGTCAAAATTGAGCGTGGTGAAGGCTGTCCCTGACCCACCTGGCTTTGATGCTACTTTAACATCCGAGATGGCAAGGATGTTGGAAAAGTCAGAAGTGTCACTGATGTAGACTACACTGTAACTGGACTGGCTGAATTGGTTAGTTGTTTGAGCTCCGATGGTCCATGAAACAGAATTCGTAGGATCGAGGGTGATGGTGTAGCCAGGATCCGCAGTGATATCCCATCTAAAGATGCGGTCGGAGGGGTCTGCGGTTCGGGGAGTTGTTGTTGTATCAACGTTGAAGTTGTCTGTTCTGAGCCGGAACGCGCCATTGTTAGTGTCACCCCCGGCAATAGGGATCTTTGTTAAGCCACTTACGGTTGCATTGGCCGGGTTCGCTGTATCCACAAAGTTAGCGGGAGCATTGCCATCCAAAGGATATTGAACGATGACAGCAGCTTCCACGGTTATCGGTAGACCGCATGTCATTACTGCCAATATGAGAGTTGCTTTCATGATGAGATAATATCTTATTTTGTGTTGGTATTCAAGAAGTGGATGTGAAACCCCAAGCGATTTTTAACGACGGCGGCGCAGGATGAGGGGGAGGCCGGCGAGTCCGAGCAGAGCGGTGGAAGATGGCTCGGGTACGGTAGAAATGCGTAGGGCGTTGATGTTGGCAGCATTGCTACTTGAACCGCCACCGCCAGCGTTGTCAGTGCTACGGAAGTTGAAAGCGATCATGCCGCTGCCGTTAGAAGTGATAGAGAAGTCAGCCTGAGTGCCGTCATTCGCCAGACCATAGGTCGCGGAATTGCTGATGCCGGTCGTGACGGTGATCAGGCCATTTTCACCATTCACTACGTCGCTAGCATTGCGACGTCCTCCTATTGCTGAGAAAAAGTAGGTGGTGCTTGGTGTGAGATCAGTGAAGGTAATGGTGGCGGGAGCAGAAGTGCCTTGCGAGAAGATACCGTCGATGTGTGCGAACTCTTGGTCGAATGGAGCTGGGCCTGCAGGGCCGTTGGCACCGTTGCCGCTGAAGTTGGAGCGAACACTTCCAGGGCCAGAGAACCCGGTGATGGCGTAGTCCCAAGTGGTGGCACCACTGCCGTCAGCTGCTACAAGGTTGGACAATGTGGTCGTGCTGCCCTCATTCCATATGTTGCCGTTACCATCTATACCTGCTGGTGGGGGCGTTCCTCCTGGGGCAGGAGCACCGAAGTCGATGAGCACGATGGTGGCATGCGTGGAGGTGGTGATGGAGAAAAGGGCAGCGGCCAGGGGAAGGGACATTCGGTTGTTACCTTTGGGGGGATGGTTATTATACTTCATGGATTGGATGTGGGATGAGTTAGTCTGTGGTGTGATTTTTTGCTTCACCTCCCGCTTGCTTGCGTGGAGTGACGGGTATTTTTGGAACTGTGAATTCAGCAGGCTTTGGTTTTTTGACGGTGAGTGGGTCTATGTCGCCTAGAGTTTGTTGTTCCTGGTGCAGGAGTTTGGTGAGGCGCTCGACCTGGTCGGGATGCTCGGAGGCGATGTCCTTGGTTTCGTAAGGGTCGGTCTTGAGGTTGAAGAGTTGGTGTTTGTTGATGAGAGGGAAGAGCATGAGTTTCCAGTCGCCTTCGCGGATCGAGCGTTGGCTGTTCTGATAGGCGAGCGCGGCGTGGGCGCGGACTTTGTTTTCCTTGCCGTCGATGACCGGGCGCAGGCTGAGGCCGTCGATTTTGTTTCCGATCTTGCCTTGGGCGAAGTCGGCGACGGTGGGCAGGATGTCGTGGAGGTAGGCGAAGGCATCGGTCTTGCCGGGTTTGATGCCGGGGCCGGCGACCATGAAGGGGACTTTCATGCCGGCTTCGTAGACGTTTTGTTTTCCAAATAGACCGTGGCTGCCGATGGCGAGGCCGTGGTCGGAGGTGAAGATGACGATGGTATTTTCATCGAGACCACTTTGTTTGAGGTAGTCGAGCAGGCGACCAAGATCGTGGTCCATGGCGGTCATGATGCCGTAGTAGTCGAAGATGTGGCTGCGGGTGGCTTCTGGGTCGCGCGGCCAAGCTTCGAGTCGTTCGTCGCGCACGGTCATTCCGCCGATGTCCCAGTGGTGTAGCGGTTTGAAATTTTCTGGCAGGGGAATGTCCTTGAGGGTGTAGGGATCGCGGAAGCGCTTTTCCGCGTAGCGTGGGTCGTGGGGACCGGCGACGCCGAGATACATGAAGAATGGTTTGTCGGACTTGCGTTTTTTGAGAAAGGCGAGGGCGTCATCGACGAAGGGTTTGCAGGCGCGACCGGTCATCAGGGCGTTGATTGAATTCACCTCCTTGAAGTGATCGAACTGCTTGAGGATGTGCGGATGGTTGGAACGGCCGCTTTTTTCCCGGTAGAAGGTTTCATAGCCAGCGGCTTTCATGACCTTGGGAAAGGTGTCACCGTTAGATTGGCAGAATTTTTTTGGTGCCCAACGGTGCCAGACCTGGCCGGTCATGATCTGATTGCGTGAGGCGATGCAGACGGCGGCAACGTGCGCGCCGTAGCAGTAGGCGTTGTCGAAGACGAGTGAGCGCTTGGCGAGGGTGTCGAGATGGGGGGTGTGAATGTGAGGATTGCCAAGAGCGCCGATGGTGTCGTAGCGCTGGTCGTCTGTTAGAATGACGAGAATGTTAGGCTTCTCTGCGGCATGGCAGAAAGCAGTGAGGAATAGAATGAAGCTGAGGATGTGACGGAGCATGTGGAACGGTTGATTATGATAACCGATACTAGCCTGTTGTCTTCGCAAAAAATGCGGTGAAATGTAGCAAAAGTTGCCGTAGTTTCGGCTGCCAATGTAGCGTATGGGCACAAAAAAGCCGCGCTTTAGGAAGGCGCGGATTTTGGATTACTGTATTTTGATGTTTTGAATTAGCGACGTCTGCGCAGGATGAGGGAAAGACCAGCTAAGCCGAGCAGAGTGGTAGAGGATGGCTCGGGCACGGCGGTGGCGTTGACCTCGAAGGTACGAAGGCCGGTGAAGTTGCCCGGGCCAGTGCGATTCACCGTCTCAATCTGGAATGTCCATGTTTCCGCATTTGAAAGCACCAGTGGGCTTGAAGGAATGTAGGAACCAGATGTCCATTGGTTGCTGCCGGATGGGTTGCCGACTAGCAAAGTTCCTACGTCGAGTTGTCCACTGGTGGAGCCGACAAAAGAGACTCGGATATTGGTGTCTCGTTGTACAGTCTGGGCAAGTCCAGTGTTGTTATACATGGCACCGGACAGAGTGATATTATCGATCTGCAACGCGGTAACATTGAGATCGAAGGGAATGGTGATCTGCCATTCTCCTCCGGTATCAGTGTTGATGTTAGGCGTGAGTATGTTCGCCGCGCTATTGGCTGTCTGGTAGTTTGTGGACGCAATTGCGGTAGTTGGGCCGACGGTGACGCTGCCATCCCCAGTGGTTGTTATGTTAGCGGCAGCGGGTCCGCTTAAAGTGCGACTTGTGGCGTTAGTGGCGAACACCAAGGCAGCGGTCGACGTGAGCGGTGACAAGCATATCGCGGCTAGTGAAATTCGGAGCAGATGGGTTTTCATTTTTGAGGTGAGGTTAGGGGATAGGTTGGCAAAGGTTTGACAACCCTATGGTCGTCTTCGTCTTGATTAAATGACGTGTATTGACGTAGTTTGATCCGATATGTCTATCTGCGGCGGCGCAGGATGAGGGTGAGGCCTGCGAGGCCGAGCAGGGCTGTGGAGGAAGGCTCTGGGACGGCCGAAGCTGAAAAGTTAAGAATAGAGATATCATTGGTTTCTGCCCCACCGGTGTAGATTCCAAAATGACTCATGGTGCCGATCGGAGTGGTATCGTTACCTGCCAAGCTTAGGATGGTCGTGGACGTGGTCAGGTTTATCAAGCTACTGTTGAGAGCGCCGGTGGTCGCATTGTAATCGAGGGTAACGCGGTAGATATGGTTCGTCACCAGTCCGCCGGTGTTGCCATTCACTCCTGGGCCGGAGGGGTTGCTTGCCACCGCATTGAAAGCTGCATCAAAATTGCTCGATTCACCTAAGTTGGCGTTGTTGGTGGTGGTGTTCCGATTGTAGCGCACCGCGTATCCGGTGGTATCGGTAGAGTTGAGGATTGCGAGACCAATGAAATCGTTGAGACCAGATGAAGTATTTCCTCCCTGATTACTGTTGACGAGGAAGTCCGCTTGAACATGGATGATCGGATCTGTGGTAATATTGAATGCAGTGGAGTTCCCGATGTGGCTGCCGAAGCCACCTCTGGTAACTGTGTTCAATGGACCGTTCGGTGATGCCTCGGAGTAGGCCGCTGTGTTGCCTCCCCAATTCGTGCCGGGGAAAACACCGTCATCGAAGTTGTCCGTTACGGTTACAGCAGCGTGGGCTGAGAGCGTAAACCCGATAAGGGAACCGGCGGTGAGGAGACGACGTGATACGGGATTTCTGAAAGGAAGATTTGGTGTGCTCATTATAATTGCTTGGTTAATAATTGTTTGTTGCTGCAGCGAACTATCGGTGAACTAGCGGCGGCGCCTAATGATTAGGGCAAGACCTGCTAGGCCTAACAGAGAGGTAGAGGATGGCTCGGGGATGGCTACGCCTTCTACTCGAATCTCATCGATGGTTACTTTATTGCCGTTTTGGCGGTTGGCACCATTGATCCGCACTCGGACGAAGCCCGCATTGGCGGAGGTTGCACCAGTGTTGAGGAGGTAGTGGCCAGTTGTCGTGCTTCCGGTAAAGTTACTAGTCGTAAACGGTGTGAAAATCGATCCGTCCGTGCTGAATGCGACTTGCAGCGAGGATGGTGCACCATTGGCATTGGGAGTGAATACATACGACCCAATAGTCACCTCTGAGATAAGAAAACTACCTGCTAGGTCGATGGTGATGTCGGAGATGAATGTAGGTGTGCCGCCTGTGGTAGTGCCGAAGCCGACGACAGCGTCACCAGCGGTTGGCCCGATGTTGGAAACGGGAGAGTCGGTGGTTTGGATGAAGTTGTCAGTCAGTTCACCGGTATCGAAAGCTCCGGCCGTGGTGTAGCTGGCATGACCTCGGCTTTTGTCGGTGTAAGTATTGAAATTTCCGCCTGCTGTGTTCGTGAACCTTGGTGCGATGGAATAAGAATAGAGTTTTCCTAATGCGACATTGGCTGCCTGTATGTTAGAGGCGAAGACCGGTGTCATCGTGATGATGGCGAGGATTTTTGCGGTGAAGGATTTTTTTATCATATAGGGTTTACTTGGTGGGTTTGTATGAGCGCGCGGGTTCGGGTGATGATTACTGTTAAGTGAGTTTCCAAGTTAGCGGCGGCGGCGCAGGATGAATGCGAGGCCTGCTAGGCCTATCAGAGCGGTAGAGGATGGTTCCGGAACGGCAGTCGCGAAGGCGTTGAGCACGTCGGCCTCCGAGTCATTTGCTGGGTCGTAGCTGTAGACTCTGAGGTCATCCATGTCGAAGGGAGCCGTGCCGGCGCCGATAGACGCGTTGCCGAAGGTGGTTCCGGCCTCGCTGGCGGTCTGCCCGATGAAGGTTCCGTCGATGAAGTAGCGGTGGGTATTGACACCGACTCTTTCATCGCTGATGACGACGAGCTGTTGCCATTGGTTCGGATCAACCAGGATCGGGGTGTTATTTCCGCCCGGGGAAGCTGCCTCGTTATTACCGTTGTAGTTGCCAATCCAGAACTGGCCATTGATCGTCGCGGCGTAGACATCTCCATTAGTAGCGCCACCGGCACTGCTGCTGATGGTGAAGACTAAGGATTGTCCGGTGCTATGGGTGTTCAGAGTGAAATTGCTAGTGCCGTTGTTGCCGGCGGAACGGACGTAGAAACCGATGGCGTAGCTGGTGCCTGATGTTGTTGTATTGGCACCCAAGGTTGTGCTCCAATCAGCGCCAGTCGCGTTATTGCCTGCCGCATTGGATACAGCGCCGTAGTTGCCGTAAACACCGCCCGTAGTTGAGGTGATGCCTGTTACAGTGAAATCTTGGCCCGCCACGCTGTCTGTGCCGACACCGCTGGATTCGAATCCGTAGTAGTGCTGGAGAGTTAAGGCAGCGCTGGCGTAACTCGCCAAAGCAGCCGAGAGAAGAAGGATGGTATTGGTTTTTTTCATGGTTCTATGTGTGTTTTTGTTAGATGGGTGTTTGGCTTAACACCCGAGGTTTTTTCTGCGCCAAACCAATGATTATGTTAGGTTTATAGCTTGCACGCGATGTTGCTGCAGACCATGCAGTAATATAGACAGAACCGGACGGGTGTCTTCGCGGAATCGGCGTTAATATGTAGCATATCGTGCCAATCGCGCGTATCATTTCCGAGGCTGTTGGTGAGCCGTATAGATGCGAAGCGGGGGGCTATGGTGGTGTAGCCGACGTTAAAGGAGGAGGCACTCACGGTTTTTCCAGTTTTTTACTGGCTGAGGTAGATGACGCCGTTGGAGTCGTTTGATCCGTCGGCTTTGGCGGTGATGCGGATTTTGTAGTCGGTTCCGAAGGCGTGCTCGTCGAGCTTGAGAGTGTAGGTGTTGCCGGTGTGATCGTTGCCGGTGAAGCCTTGGTGGGCATCGGTGGCGACGACGTCGTCATTGGCAAGCAACTCGACCTTGGTGATGTTCAGGCGGGCGCGGCCGGATTGGTAGAGCAAAGTGACTTTGTAGGTGCCGTCGCCATCGAGGGATTTGGTGATTGGGAATACCATGGCTTTGTAGGCGGTGGTGACGGTTTTCGGGCTCCACTTGCCGATCTCTTTTGCGTTTTCGGGCGCTTTGGCTGTGGCTTCCGGCTGTGGCAACTTGCGTGGGTTGCGGATGTCTTCGGCGTATTTGGCGAGCATTTGGCGGGCGAGTTCGATTTCGTCACCTTTGGGTTTTGGGTCTCCGTAGGGGGCGGGGGTTTTGACCCAGGCTACTTCCCAGTCGGCGAGTTCGTTGTAGAAGCCGTTGGCACGGAAGGCTTCTCGGCCGTGGGCCTGCGGGAGACCTTTTTCCGTATAGTTGGTTCCAGCGACGATGTGGGAGCGGAGCATGGCGTTGTGTTTTTGCCAGCGGGGGACGTAGAAGTCCTTGATCAGGCCGCTCCATTCTCTCCATGAATAGTCGAAGATAATAATCTTGCCGGTTTTTTCATCAAAGGGTCCCCAGATGGTGGGGAGGCCTCGGGCGTTTTTCTCGAAGAGGTTTTTCTCTTCCTCGGTGGTGCCGTGCGAACGGGCGTCATCGACCCATTTGGCGAAGCTGAATTCCTGACGTGAGGCGAGCATGGTGTCGAGGTCTAACAGAAGTTGTTCGAATTCCTTGGCGGCTTTGTCGAATGCTTCGAGGTCCTTGTTGTTCCAGGCGTGGCGGATGCGTGGCTGGATGGTGTGGGCGTGATCGCTGAGGACCTGGCGGCCGATATCGATGACGTCGTAGCGGTAGGCATCGGAGGTGCCGAGCTTGTCGGCGTCTGCGAGGAGTTTTTCCCAGGCGATGAGGAGTTGCTCTTTTTTGTAGGGGAACTTGAAGCCGGTGTTAGGGCCTGATTTTTTGGGTGCGATGGCGGGGCGGGCGCAGACCATGGAGGAGGCTTCGGTGCCGTCAGTGTTGCGGCGGTATGGGCCGTAGAGGAGGATTTTCCAGGCTTCGTTGGCGTTGGCGGACTCGGCTCCGTAGCGGCGATGGGCGTATTTATTGAGCCACTGCTGCGGGTTGTGCTGTTGGGTGGTCCAGAAGTTTTCGAAGGCCATTTCGTAGTAAACGGGATTTTGCATGATGCCTTCCATGAAGAGTCCGGCGCCGACGCAGTTCTTCACTTTGGAGCCGAAGCGACCGAAGGGGTTCTTGGCGAGCAGGGCGAGGTCGCCGTGGAGTTTGATGCGGTTGCCGAAGTTGTGCAGACGGCCGGTGACGAATTCGTAGCCCCAGAAATTGCCTGTGCTGGAGTGCTTCTTGCCTGCGAGATCGACAATGAGGAGTTTGTCTTTGGCGATGACGGTGGCGATGTCTTTACGGATCGACCATGACTGCATGACGATGCGGCCTTTGGGGTCGTGGGTGGTGATGAGCTTCTCGAGGGTTTTACCTACTTTATTGAGGTATTCTATCTTGGTGCTGGGTGGGTGTCCTTCGTGGAAGGGATCGCAGCCGTAGAGGTGAGATGTGCCGAAGAGGCGCTGTTGTTCTTCTAACAGGATACCGCCGACTTTGAGGAAGTTAGGGTCGAGTGGGTCCATTTGGGCACGGCCGGGGAAGCCGCACCATGCATGGCCAATGGAGACTTTGGAGCCGGGGATTTTATCCTTCACCAGACGTGGGACAACTCCGGAGAAGCCCTGCTGGATGGGTGTCATGCCGAGCAGGCGCTGGCGTTCGATGATTTGCTTGCCGAGCACGACGCTGTTATCGATCCATGCTTTTGGGAGCGGGCCGCCGTGTCCTTCGAGGTTGGCCATCCACTGCCATGCAGCGAAGGCGGGGCCACTGAGTGAGGCGCGTGCTTCCTCATCCGAGAAGCCGATACGCATGAGGGTGTGATACCATGCGGCTTCGAGGCCGACGACGGAGAGCGGCATGTTGACGCCGTTCATGGCCATGAAGTCGATCTCGCGCTGCCAGCGTTCCCAGTCCCACCAGGCGGCGGTGTAGCTGAGGGTGCAGTAGTTGAAGTAGACTCGGTATTTGAGCGGGCAGACGATGGTGACGGGCTCGCCAACTTTCGGGAGTTCGGCGGGCAGGTTGAGCTGGTCGCCGCACCAGGAGACGTGGCAGTTGGCGCGGTTTTTGAGATACCAGTTGAAGCCAGTGGCGATGGAGACGCCGTTGTTGCCCTTGATGAGGATTTTGCCGTTGGCGGTGTCGGAGAGGGTGAAGGTGTCCTTGCCGTTGGTTTGTGGCAGGGAGGTGTCGACAGTGAAGTGCTTGGCGTGTTTGGGGATCACGCGGGAGATGAGATCGAGCGCGGCTTGGTCGGCAGGAGTGGTTGCGGCGTGGAGCGGAGCCAGCAAGGTGACGGCAGCGAGAAGTGTGATGAGGTGTTTCATGGGAACGTTTATTTCTTTTTGATGGCGAAGATTTTGCCGTTGGATTGGGCTTGGAAAAGGCTGCGGACCTCGGCTTTCAGCACGAGGGTGTTGTTGGCACGGGTGCCTTTTGGAATGTTGAAGCGGTAGATGTTGCTGCGGTGGATTTCACCAGCTTCTCCGTCATGTTTGTCAGTGGAGATCGCTTTTCCGTCTGCGATGATCGAGGCCTTGCGGATGTCGAGCCGGTGGTTGCCGCCGGTGAACTGGAAGCGGACTCCTGCGAGATCGTTGAGCAGCGCCACGTCGAGTGGCCATTCTACCTCGGTCCAGTCGGTGGTAACCTTACCGGGTTCCCAGGTGCCAATCACGTCTCCAGCGAGCTGGGGGCTGGGGACGGGTTTCTGATAGGCTGCCTCCACCCAGTCGCGCGCGCTGGCGGCTGGGTTTTCAAGTTTTTTGATTTTGCTGATACCAGTGGAATCGACCCAGTTCCGTTCCCAACTGCGGCGGTCGAAATTTTTGCCCTCGGCCATGGCTGAAGTCATCGCTTGCATCCTGGGCACGTAGAAATCGCGGATGAGTCCGGACCAGACGCGGCAGGAATAGTCATTCACTGGAGGGCCCCAGATGGTGATGAGTTGTTTGGCATTGGCTTCCCATGCGTCTTTGTCGGCTGCCGTGCCTTCGTGATTGCGGGCGTGGGCGATCCAGTTTTCCAGCGTGAGGTAGGAATGGGATTCGAGCAGTTGGTCGGCTTGGAGGAGTAGCTTGCAGGCGTGGTCGACGGCGGATTTGAAGCCTTCCACATCGCCTTGGGATTGAAGTTCTCGGGCGCAGACCAACCACTCGTCGGCTTTCAGTGCCAGTGCTTGGGCTGCCATTTCCACCGCGTCATCGCGGTAGTTTGACTGTGAGCCGAACTCCTCCGCCTGAGCAAGAAATTTGCGGATGGCTGACGGGAATGCCGCGCCGCGGTAGCTTGATCCGTGGGCCAACTGCATTTTCTGCCAGCCATAGGAAGGGTGCGGCGTGAAATTGTTGTAAACGCTGTTGCGCAGACCGTTCCATGCTTCGGCGAGCTCATCCGAGGGACGGCCGTAGCGGTTGGCGATGTAATTAGGTAGCCAAGTGTCGAGGTCCACCGGTTTGCTGGTCCATGCGGTGTCGCTCATGAGTTCGTAGAGAATCTCATTATTTTCCAGACCTTCTCCTGAGATTGTGAACCCTGTTAGATTGCCTCTTTCTTTGCTAGCGAGGGTGTTTGCCGCCTGGTCGGCGTAGAATTGCATCTTGCCGCAGTAGGCGGTTTTTCCTCCCATGTTAGGCACGTAACCCATCATCCACAAGCGACCGTGGAAGGCGGAGAAGTCGTCCCAGTTCGGGTTGTAGTCATTGGCGTAATCCAGCACAATGAGATCGTTTGCTGGCACGGAGTTGACGAAGCCTTTGACGGTGTCTTTGTTCCAGATGTCGCGTTGGTAATTGAACATCCAGCCTTGGAGCACCCAGACGGCGTCGGGGTCGGCGGAGCGGATGGCGTCGAAGGTGGCCTTGCCGAATCTGGCGAGCATTTCCGCCGGAGGCTCGCCGGTGTTGGGCAGTTGGAGTTCGTTGAAGCTGTCGACCAACCAGTATTTGGCTTCGCCGAATTCCTTTTTCCACTCGGTAATGCAACGTCGCATGATCTCGCCCCACAACGGTGTGTCGGGCAGCATGGTGTAGGGTCGCTGTGAGGGAGGGAAGCCGCCGTTCCAGAGGGTGTTCTCAAAGCGGACGTCCGGGTGGAGGCGCTTCATGGCGTGGGGGACAAATCCTCCGAAGCCTTGCACGACAGGTTCGATTCCGAGCTCACGCATTCTGGCGAGCAGTTTTTTCTGCAGGGCGATCTGGTTGTTATGCCATGCTTCGTTGAGGTCGCCGCCGACATTAGAAATGCAGCCCATTCTGAGCCAGGGAAGGTGAGCTGGTCCGGTATCAAAGTCTGAGATTTCTTGGTCGGTTAGGCCCATTTGTTTCCAGACCCGGAACTCGATGGC
Source organism: Oceaniferula spumae (assembly GCF_042849255.1). Classification (GTDB taxonomy): domain Bacteria; phylum Verrucomicrobiota; class Verrucomicrobiia; order Verrucomicrobiales; family Akkermansiaceae; genus Oceaniferula; species Oceaniferula spumae. The sequence continues at coordinate 1,868,805 of NZ_AP026866.1, read as the reverse complement.
TTCGAAGGCGACCGGTGCCATCACCATGTTGAAGCCGTGCAGTGCCAGCCAGTCGAGTTCCTGCTCCCAGCGTTCCCAGGTCCAGTAGGGCGTGGTGTAGCCGCTGGTCACGGCGTTGTAGCAATGTCTCCATTGGAAGGGGCTGGTGACTTGGGTGAGTGGGGCATCCGGCCACTTGTCCGGGCCGTCGGGCAATCTCAAACGGGGGCCCGCCCAGCCGACTGTTCCGAGGTTGTTGGCTTTTAAGTAGTCGTAGGCAGCGCGGCAGATGGCGACGGGGCTAGTGCCCTCGAGGGTGAGTTTGCCGTTTTTGGCATGGTAGGCATAACTGTCGGGCTGGTTGGGTGTGCCTTTGACCAGCTTCATTTCGATGCCGGCGACGAGATCCTTGCCGTCATCGCCAAAGGTGCGCTCGAGCACGCCGCGGGCAGCCGACACCTCGTCGGAGGCATGGCAGGAAATGGCCGAGAGCAGGGCTGCCAGTAGCGTTGTTAGGATGGGGCGCATCGTGACGATGGTGTCAGGTCTCAAGGGGGGCTATTGGGTCAACCACTTGGCGGCGTTGACCCAGAGTCGCTGGTATTGTTTCCAGAAGACGAAGTTGCAGCCCCAGTGGGGGGCGGGGTCTGAGGTGTAGGCGAGCACGCGGCCCTTGCCGAACTGGCCGACGGTGATGGCGGGGTCTCCTTCATTGACCCAGCGTGCGAGGACGGGGCAGCCTTCGCGGGGTTTGACACGGTTAAAGCCGAGGATCGGAGGCATCGTGGAGAGGTCGATGCTGTCGAGAATGGGGTGGCTGGTTTCGACTGGTTCGGCCTGGAAGCCTTCGGTGCTTTCACGCAGGTCCTCGACCTCGAGGCATTCGACCGGGAGGATTTCGCGCAGCGGGGTGCGACCCCAGCCGCCCTTGCCCATTTCGCCGTTGAAGCTGAGCCAGCCGCCGAGGAACATCATGTGGGTGCCGTTTTTCACCGCTTCTACGGTGAGTTTGACGCGGTCTGAGAAAGTGAGAACCTTGGTTCCAAAGAGTTGGCGGTTGAAAAACTGGGGGTGGAGCTGGAAGTTCTTCGCCTCGACGTCGGAAAAGATGATGACGTCGTATTCTTCCAGTACCTTTTCGTATTCACCGGGCTGCATGTTGTAGAAGTCCCAGGTGGGCACGCTCTTGACGCTGAACTCGCCTGTGGACTCCAAGGCGTCTAACAGCCAGTGGCCGTAGTTGATAACATCCAGTCCCTTGGGGGCGTGGTTGAAGGATGTTTCGGCATAGACGGGGCCGATCTGAACCGCCCAATCGCCGATGTAGTAGATCTTTTTCACGAACCCAAGTCTACACTGATGAGAAATGATGTCTTCGCTGGGTTGATTAAAAAATGTCGCAAAACTTGCCTTGTTTTCGAGTAATGAGACATTATCTTAGATGCATCGTGGGAGAAGCGTCATCACAGATCATTTCGCCAGTGCAACGCATTATGTTAGTCGACGAAGTGACGCGTCAAACGACCGGTGACTTTGAGTCGAACAGCTTGCCCGGACACCTCATCCATGTGGTGTTAGCTGGCGAGGTGAATCAGTTTGCGGAAGGTCGGCCGGAGCACTTTGGAGAAGGAGATGTGGTCTGGTATCACGAAAACGAACCAGTGCGTGGTGAAATCCTTCGCGCGCCGTGGCGATTCATCACGATTAATTTTGAAGCTGTGGATATGGCTCCGCCTCCAGATGACAAGCGGGTGATGCGAGCTGGTGCAAATACCGCGGTGTTAGCGCGCAGTCTGCTGGAGCTATGGCAGGATGGTGACAGCTCTTCGCTAGCCAGGGATGCCAACGCCATGATCATCCTGCTGCAGCTGATCATGGATATCAAAGGGCACCACACTCTAAACGCAGTGCCGGTGTATCCGCTCAATGCGCGAGATTGTTGGTGGATGGCAGAGAAAAAGATGCGCCAAATGTTAGATCAACCGCTCAAGTTGAAGGAAGTTGCCGAAATTGTCGGCATGAGTGAACGCACTGTCATCCGCGCCTGTAAAGCGGCCACAGGAATGCCTCCGGCGGCAAGAATACGCGAACTGAGACATACGCATGCGCTCAATCTTCTGCAGCACTCAAGTTTGACCGTTACCGAAATTGCCTACCGGGTGGGTTACTCGCGGGTGCAGGAATTCTCCCGTGATTTTAAAAAGCGTAGTGGCATGACTCCGCGCGAGGCGAGGGCTGTGCGGCCGTCATATTTGGAGCGAAAGAACCAGAAACGCTGAGTGTGGATAGCCGGTAAAGGGAAGATCGAAGGGGCGGACCGTTCGTTTACCTAACAATTAAATCAGAGACGACCTCGGCTGCCTTTACGTTGTCGTCGCTGGAAAGGCTCACGTGGATGTTTCCATTCTGGCGGCGCATGATATGGAGACTGCGTACGTTGATGTTTTTTTCCGCAAAGCGACTGGCCACTTTGGCGAGTGCACCGGGTTCGTCGGGCACTTGGATGACGATGGCATCCTCGGTCACCGGGCGGTAACCTGCGGCGCGCAGGCAGTCGAGCGCCTCGTCATAATCGTCCACGCAAAGCATGATAAACCCGTGGTCGCCGTCCTCCATGGCGTCGATGTCGCGGATGTTAACCGAGTGCTCTGCGAGGATGCCGGTGATGGTGGCGATTTCACCCGGGCGGTTTTCAGTGGGGATGATGATTTGTTTCATGGATAATGGGAAACTGGGATTTGGAAATGGGTTTAGTGCGGCTCTGGGGAGCCTGTTAGGTAATCTTCGATGAAGGTGTCGATAGTGGACTTTTCAATATGGGGGAGACAGACGATGTGGCCAATGTTCCTGTCGACTGCCAAAGACCATCTGCGGATGACTTCGTTGTTAGGTTTGGGGAAGACCACGATGGGTGAGTTTTGGTTGCGCCATGCCTGTATGCCTTTTTTTTGGAATGCCTCCACGGTGTATTGCGCGAGGAGGATGCTGTCTTTAATCATTTTTTTCAACCCGTCCTCACCGTGTTTGCGAAGTCCGTACCAGATCATCAAGGGGGCATAGGCGGAGCGCGATCCGGAAATGGTGGTGTCGTTGACTCCGACGTATTCGACGGCGCGGGAAATGCGTTTGACATGACTGGATCGAGCCAAGGCGATGCCACAGGGGATAGGGGAGCCTAACCATTTGTGACCACTGATCGACAGCGAATCGATGCCAGCAGCGAAGTCCCAGGCAGGTGGATTATCGATAAATGCAAGAGCGAGTCCGTGCATGGCGGCGTCCGCATGAACGTAGTGTTCACGGATGGCGAGTTCGTCGAGGATGTTGTGGATTTTTGTTAGGTCATCAATGGCACCCGTCATGGTAGTTCCGATATTGGCAAAAATAATCGGAGGTAAATGACGGTTGATCCTGATAGATTCCCTGAGGTCATCGTAATCCATTTCCCCGTTTTCCTGAGCTTTGATCATGATGCTGGGGGTGTGTTGGAGTCGAAGAATTTTGGCCACACTATAGTGGGTCTGCTCGGAGAAATAGACCATGCCATGCCGGAACAATTCCCGCGCAAGATAGAGGCCATACATGTTTCCCTCAGTTCCTCCATTGGTAACATAGCCCCAGTGCTGCCCATGCGGAAGTTGTGCGAGATCGGCAAAGATATCGATGACCTCGCGCTCATAGTCCAGGGTGTTCAATGCGTAGGACGACTCTTGAAAAGGATCGCCGACGTTATTGAGTGGCATCTCGAGAAACGGAAGCAGCTCCCTGTAATCAAATGCCTGATTGCAGGGGTAGCCTAACGATGACCTTGCGAGCCCCTTCAGTCGTTGATAATCGTGGTCGAGCCGTGAGCTGTCGACACCTGAGTTGAGCATGGTTCTGGTTTGCTCGGATATCATGACCATCACTATCATAAGATCAGAGATTGAACAAATACTCAGATCGGACAACAAAGAGGGCGAAGATGCAGGATAATGAGAAGGAAAAACTAGGTGAGAAGGTGAAGGCCGCAGTGATTCCGCGCGGGCCGAAGTCGATCGCTGAGCCGGAGAAAGAATTACGTTTCACTCGCGCTGCTCAGGCTCCATTGTTCTTTGCTCTCTCTGTTGGAGTCTTCGCCGCTACAGTCGCTGTTTTTATTTTATCAACTCAAGACTGGGGCATGGATGATCCGCCACTCAAGGGCTGGTGGTGGCTGTGTGTGATTGGACTGGTGCTGTGTTACCTTTTTATCCGGTTAGGTCTGCGATGTACTCGTCATGCCTACATCATTTTGAGTCCACTGGGTGTGGAAATATTTCCCTTCTTTAATGCGGCTAAGAACCTGCAGGTCGTCTACTGGAGTCAAGTGGCCGATGCGGAGTTCACCCCGGATGCTAAGAATATGGTGTTGCATTTCACCGAGGAAAAAAAGAGCGGTGTCATCGCTTCGCTGAAACCGATCCCTGAAGGTCGTCGCCATTTGTTAGAGGAGGCGGTGCTGGGGACACTAGAAAAACGTGAAACCCCCTAATGGCATGCACGGAGAGAGCCTACAAATCGAGAGTCAACGGCAACAGGCGGCGCGTTTAGCCGACTGCGGAGAGTTTGCCAAGTCGGTTGAGCTATTGCGACGAGCGAATGCCAAGTGGCGCAACGACGCCTCGTTGATGTCTGATCTTGCCTCGGCCTACGTGCGACTTCCTGATTTTAAAAAAGCGGAACGTTGCCTAAGTCGGTTACTTGACGTCCATGCCGGGAATGCGGAGGTCTTGAAGTTTGTGGCAGAGTTGCGGTATGCAATGCGCCACGTACATGGGGCGCTCGACGCCTATGAGCTTTGTGCCAGTGTGGAGGAAACGACCACTGCTGGCTGGCTTGGAGCGGCGGCGATCCAGGAACGCATGGGGCAACTGGAGGCCGCAGCCGAGAGTGTGAGGAAGGCACTAAAACGTGATGCTGGTTCCGAGCGCGGGCGTTATCTGCAATCATTCTTGTTCGTCAGGATGGGCCGCTGGGGTGAGGCGGAGCAATGCCTTTGTGATTTGTTAGGAAGTGGTCTCCACGACCGGGAGATCCACTGGCGTGCGGGACACCAGTTGGCCGCGGTGTTGGACCGACAAGGAGAGCATGCCTCAGCCCTTCAGGTTCTTTTGGCCACGAAACAAGGCATGGAACATGACTACGCGGCAGAGATCAAAGCCGCACGTGCAACGTTCCTATTTAAATCGGGAAAGATCCGTCAATTGATGGAGGAGCTGACGCCGCGGATGCTCGAAGGTTGGATGGATGGTGCGGAAGCTGGTTTTCCTGCCGCCGTGTTGGCCGGGCACCCGCGCAGCGGCACCACCTTGTTAGGTAGTATTGTGGGTCGCCACAGCCAGGTTAGCTGCATCGAGGAAACCGCCTGCATGGAGAATCAAATCTTCCGATCGGTTTTCCAGAAAGACTCTGCTGAACCGAAGTTGTTTGAGTCTGGCTATCTCGCTGCGGTGACTGCCGGTGCTCGCCAGCAGGCTCAACGAGGATATTTGAATGCCATCCGGCAGTTCTCACATGAGGGGGCAAAATCGTCTGACCTCATCATCGATAAAAATCCGATGCTGACTCAGTTTCTCGCTGTGGCTTTGCGGTTCATGCCGGGGTTGAAAATGCTGATGATGCTACGTGACCCGCGTGACGTTTGCTGGAGCTGTTTCCAGCATCCGGCCGGGGTGGCGGTATCGAATGTTTCTTGGCTTAGTATCGAAGATACGATGACATCCTATCGCGATATCATGGAAATTTGGCTCCGCCTCAGGGAGATGCTGCCCACTGGCTGGTTAGAAGTGCGTTACGAGGAACTGGTCAAGGACACGGAAGAGGTATCTCGGGAGGTGGTCGATTTTCTCGAGTTACCTTGGCAGGCATGCACCCAGGACCTTCAAACCCAGGAAACAACGATTCACTCGCCAACCTACGCCGAGGTGGCAAAACCTGTTTACCGGTCAGCCGTTGGCAGGTGGAAGGCCTATGAGGAGTTTCTTTCGCCGCATATGAAAGTGTTAGAATCCAGTATTCAATCACTAGGCTACTGACCGGCGACAAAAAAAAATCCCGCCCGGCTGTAGCCGAACGGGATGAGTAATGAGTGATTGTTTCTTGGGCTACTTGCGACGACGCATGATCAGCGTGAGGCCACCTAGGCCTAGCAGTGCAGCCGATGATGGTTCGGGAACCACGGTGGTGTAGTTCAGCACCGGACGGTTAGCTACTGTAACATTGTTGGCAGTATCAAGATGATAGCCAACGGTGCCGCCTGTTGTCAGTCCGGCGGAATCAGCTTGGATAAAGATAAACTGACCGGCATTGGCACCTCCATCATATTGCGTAATCAGCCATGACGTAAAATCATTGGAGGTGTTCGCTCCCAAGGATGAAGCAGGAGTTAGGAAATCATCGTGTAGCAGGGTGCCTGGGCCATTCCAATCCGTGCCGAGAATTGCGGGACTGGCGTCAATACGTGTGAGGCCGATGAGGTCACTGTTGAATGCGGGCGTTCCAGAGAACCGATCTAAACTCAAGGTGACTGTGGCGGAATCAAAGGTTTCACCGGCTGCCAGCGTAGGTAGTTGAAAGGCGAACACCGGCGTCAGGCCCGGGCCACCACTGTAAAATACACCAGCTAAGATGGTTTGGTTGCCGCCCGCGCCAGACCCACCGCTTGAAGTGGCCTCTGCGTCGGAGAGATCAGCCGTGATGGTGGCTGCGGATGCGGCACTTGCCGCAGCGCCCGAGGCGATCAGGGCGAGTAGTTTGTGGTTTATTTTCATATTATCTAATTTTCTGTCTTAGTAGATGTTGTGCCATCCTGCACGGTTTAGAGTTAGGTTCCAGAGAATTTTCTATTTTGGAGGCAAAAAACAGAGACCGGCAGAGGGCGTCTCAGCTATTGAGTAAAAAATTACGGAGACGTAAAAAACCCCATTCGCGGTGTGGCGAACGGGGGTTGGGGATGGATGTTAGTCTCCATACCTGCGGTAACGCATGACCAGAGCAAGTCCGGCGAGGCCGAGAAGAGCTGCAGAGGATGGCTCAGGGATTGATGTCAAAGTATAGCCAACGGTTCCTGCGGTGCCTGAGGTAATAAAGTGATCGGAAAAGCTGCCGTCGTTGCCGCCATTGTATTGTAGAATACCTTCATTCCAGAGCGTTTCCCATGTCACGGTGTTGTCTGAACCTCCAGTGTTTCTTCGTCCTACGCGCGCTTCAATGGTGGAGCCAGCCCCGATGACGTTGATGCTCATGGAGGTGTCAGTAGCATCAGTGTCCCAAAACCAAATTCCGACCGTGCCGTTGGCATCGATTGTGGAATTGTTGAGCGTTACTTGCGCCACTTGGTTACCAGTATTGCTAACGAGATTATGACCAAACCACAGCTCACCTCCCAAGTTGATGGAGCTATTCGTTGCATTAATGACTCCGTTGTCATTGGCATTAAATGCCAAGACAAGATTGCCACCACTGGATCGTGTGAAAGTGCCGTTGTCCAGTGTCATGGTGCCATCGACGATCTGCGTCCAGTGGGTGGTGGTCTGTGTCCATGATGATCCGCCGCTGATGGTGAGTGATCCTCCGCCGTTGATTTGTAGATCGCTAGCGGGGGTGTGAGTTACTGCGTCACCATTGCCGATCGTGATGTCATCATTAAATGCAGGCACGCCGTCTGGATCCCAGTTTGTAGCTGTTTGCCAAGAATTGTTACTGCTGTCGTTGTCCCAAATCACGACTGCGGCCTGCGCAGCTCCAATACCAAGGCTGGTAGTGGTGATGATCGATAGGGTTGCTCGTTTGATTCGATTCATGCGTCTGAAATGTTTTTAGGTTCACGGCCTACTTGCAGGCACTATACGTATACAAACGAATTCGAGAGGTTATGGCAAATATTTTCCTAACTTGTTCAGCGCGTATTACCATGAATCTTGGCAGAGACTTGGGTGCTCTTCCTGTGCCGGCCACAGCATATCTGCTCGTATATGCACAATTTAGAATTTGGAATTTGAAATTTAGTACCTAGAACAGCCCCCACATGCGACCTACTTCCATTCAGATTCAGTCCGTCATGGACGCCTTCGGCAAGCAAAGCTGGCAGTTTGAGCACCTAGAAGGCAAGGATGTCATACGCACTGCCTTTGAGGCCTACCACACCCAGGTGCATCTGCACGCCCAGGCGTTTCCGCAGCTCAATGCTCTCTCGATCGTAGGGGAAACTCCTCTGGATCTGGATGATGAAAATGAAATCGTCGTGCTGGAACTTCTGGCGCGGGCCAATAAAAAAATCACCCTCGGGAGCTTGGAATACGATTTGGATCGGGCGCAGCTGATGTTCCGCATCACGAATCTCTTTGAGCGTGATAAATTCGACGCCGATATCATTTCCTCCATGGTGCATGCCGCCATCGCAGAGGTCGATCGGATCACGCCTTATGCCGCGATCGTTCAACAGACTCCGGCAGATTTGCTGGACGATTTGTCCGTCGAGCGACTTCTGATGCGTGAGGACTTGATCCCTCCCGTGCCGGAGGATGACGCCAACGAATTCTAGTTGGACTGGATCACCGATGGGTCGTGCCAGAAAACCGCGACACCTGTACAATTGACAGCCCCGCCAACTCCACCCGAAGGTTTTACTGACGGGGCTGTTCCCCCCCAAATACCGCTTATTGCTAAGCGATGGGTGCATAATGTCAAAAAGTTAGAGGGAAGCAAGTTAAAATTCATGTATTTTTAACATTACGCATCACCTAAGGAGGTAAACGGCTCAATATTAATGGTTTCCGAGAAAAACTTTTAAAAAAATGGGGGCCGGTGCAGAGTCGCGCTATCATGGCGAAAAACTGCTACATCGCTGATTTGACGGCATTGCGGCCGAAATCTTGGAGATAATGCCAAGCATCGAGGAATTGGTTCGCCCAGTGGTGCCAAGTCAGATTCCCCGGAGCGAGGCAGAGTAGAACGGAAAGCACGATGACATTGGCCAGATAAATAACCACCAGTGAGAAAAATACACCGTTTTCCTTAAGATCGGGCTGATCACGAGGGATCATCCAGAGCGTCCATAGCAGATGGAAGGCCCAGCTTCCCCCGATCAGAAGGTAGAGCGCCTCGCTGTGATAGGGGATGTTGGTCACCAATCCGATCAGTGTGGAAATCAACAGAATGACCACAGTCCAAAACGGAACGAAATAGGGAGACAGAGCGATCAGCACATTGCTCTTGTTGGTCATGATGTAGCCGCCGTCGGCACTGACGCTGATTCCGCCGACGCGCCCGAGGCAGGCATAGACGAAGATGGCATGTGTCAATTCGTGACCTAGCACGTAGAAATAAAGAAACAGGCGCTCCAATAAGCCGGAGAAAAACCATCCGGACATCAGAATCATTCCGATAGCAAAATAGAGAAAATGTGGCGTGCGCAGCAGGTCCATCCAGAACGTCTGGGTTCCGGCCCCAGCCTCATCCACATTGAATAAAGCCATCGTAGTAACCACGCAGAGCGGCAGCAGAGCGATGGCGAGCAACCAGCGGAGTAAGCGCTGCGGCATGCTCAGGTGGATCATGCCATCATCAGAAACTCCCGCGATGGCAGCTTTCACCGATGTCAGCCCCTCGCGTTTTCCCAAGCGCCGATTCGCCCGTTGCTTGGCGCGTTCATTGGCATTGTGGAAGGCCTCGCGCAGGGTGGGACGATTCGAACGCCGACTGTTGCGGGTGCGAGTTGTTCTTGGTCGTCGGCTCAGTGCTGGGCGCGACTTCGATCGTTTGTTGGACCTCATGCCAGGGCTTTCCGGGGGGAAGTCTTCTGCGCAGCATCGATACGACGCGGAAGATCTTTAGGATTGCTTAAATAACTCCTCAGAGCAATCCAGAATTTAAGGCATCTGCCGTAAACTGTGATTATCCGCGACCGGGACGAGATGGATATTGAGACGAATTGAGTTTATTCACCCTCATTGGCAGCCCGTTCTCGAGCTGCCTCAGCGGCCTCTTCCTCGTCGCTCTTGTGCATGGCATCGAAGCCTGCCCCCACGGCTTTTCCTGTGACTTTGGCCGTGGTAGTGACGACGGAGCCTGCGACTTTCACAGGCACAGTGACCAAGGCGCATGAGGAGAAGGCGAGTGCCAGCAGGAAGAATATCGGGAGACGAATCATCGTGGATTCACACTACGCGGAATCTCACAGCTGTGCAACTCACCAGACGGTGGTCACTTTGCCTGCGCTGGATAATCTTTCGAATACTTGCAGGGATAGCAACGCACTCTGCGGGAGCGTGGGAACAGCGGTGCTAGCACAGCGAAAAAAGCGGCAGGCACGACAAACATGATGCAGAGAGCAAAAGCAGCTCCATTTCCGCCTGGTAGATCCGACATCAAGGGCAAGACCACCAGAAAGATGGTCGGAATCCACGGCAGCGTGATCCACCATGATAACCACTTGCAGGCCCTTCCGGTTTTACCAAAGCCGTAGTTCAGATTAATCTGCGGATGCAGTTCGCTCTGACAGTGCGGGCACTGTTGGGGGATATCTTGTGGCCACTGTGGTCGCAGAAATGCATTCGGAAGGTTGTCTTCCGAAGCTTGGATGATCTCTGGCATAATACGTGGCATGACGGTGGGGTTTATTGATAAATGGAATATCGCGTAGTTGGCTTTTTCTGGATATTACAATTTCATTGATGTTTTCTAATGATCCGATGAGTGGATTTTTCTAACTTCATGGATGACAAATTGTGGGGAACCAGTGCAGTTTAATAGGGTATATGCCATGTGGAAGTGATGGTGTAACGCAGTAAACCCGAATACCTCTCTGATGAACGTCCCCATATCTGAAGAAAACCGATTGGTCATTTCGGAGGAGATCGTCTCGCTTGAGGAAGAGTTGGAGCTCCTTCGTATGAAAGAGGCGAAGTCTCGGCAGAAAGTAGGTCGGTTTGCATCCGTGGCTAACAGGACCTTGCTTTATGTCTTATTTGGACCTCGTCTAACCAAGGGACTGGCAGCCCTGCTGCACTCTGCTCGTGAGAAAACAGAACCTTTGCTGGGAGCCAAACTGGCTAACGTCTTGGACGCCGCTAGCCGAAGAATGACCGGCTACAAACGCTGGGCGATCACCTTTGGTTTAATCGCGGCTCTACCGGGTATCATCTCCCTGATTTTGATATGGCAGCAAAACACCGTAGTCGCTCGCGAGACTCAGAACACGCTGGCTGATATTGAAAACAGATTACGTCTTGATCTGTTGCTGACGATCTATTCCAGTGAGGAAAAATCGCCTAACGATGCTCTCATCACTCCCAGCTATTCGTCCTCGCTCCGAGCCGAGTCTGCTCTGAAGCTCATCGCCATGGACAGCGCCTCGTATCGTGAGGCCGAACGAGTCAAAGGAGAACCGTTTCTCTGGCGTGTGGATCTTTCCCAGGCACCACTGGGTCGAGTCAATTTCTCACCGATGAAATCCGAACCTCAGCGAGAAATTTCGCGTGTTAGTTTCGTGGCCAGTAACTTTTTCAACAGCTCATTTCACCGGTGCAAGTTAAGTGAGTGCTGGTTTGATCAGTCATTGATGATCAAGACGGATTTTAGTGATGCTGTGTTAGATGAAGTCGTATTTACCGGAGCGGCACTGTTCAGTGTGAACTTCAAAGGAGCGGAGTTTAAGAACTGTGATTTCAAGGGAGCCAAATTCAATGCCGAGACGCAATGGCCGGATGGCTTTGATCCACTGGCAGCCGGTGCTGTGCCGATGAACTCTAATCCGGGAGGTGGCTCATGAAGAAACCGGAACATGAAAAACGATTGGCTGAACTTTCGGCGATGGATCTATCCTCGCTGGATGATCTGCATCGGGGTTTGAAACGGGAGATAGATAAGGTCCAACGACAGCTTGAACGCAATGAACTGGCTGCAGCCGTGACCAGACGACGGGCGGTGCGATTGGCCGGTGATACGCTCGTGGGCTGTCGACTTGATAGTCGCATTGAAAGGCTGTTTGTCACGGTGAGAGAGGGCGGAAAGCGCTTGCCTGTGGAGGATGTGGTTCAAGTGATCGACGGACTGGTGGCGAGGGCTATCTCTCGTCGGATTTGGATCGGAATCATTGCCACGCTTACCATTCTTCCAGCGGTGATTTCTCTGTTTTTGTTAGGTGTGCAGAATAACACCATGATTACCAAGCTTGAAGCAGAAGAGATGAACTCATTTCGGCGTGATCGCGAAGAGTTTCTGGATATTTTGCAGTCGAATCGGATTCATTGGGTTGGCACGGGTGCCGAGAGAAGACTTGAGGATTTTCCACGGTATCACCGTCATGTGCGCTCCGCTGCCATGATGTCGTATATTGCTTTGGAAAAACAACGGTGGTCTGAAGATGAACGCACCGCACTACCAGCCATCAGGAAAGTGGATTTGCAGCGCGGTGAATATGTTGCTCTAACAATCGGGAGTCACCTGAGTCTTAAGCAAGGCGAGGTCGCTACGGATCTAACAAGGGTTGTGTTCGATGGAGGTAATTTTGCATCAGCAAATTTCTTCAACGTATGGCTGGACGGTAGTTCTTTTCGTGGAGTGACGGCGGAAAACTCCCGTTTCTGGTTGCCCTCTGCTCGACAGGTGGATTTCTCAGGAATGAATGCCAAGGGCGCTGAGTTTTCATGGGATCCCAAGATTGCGGAGCCGCTGCACATGGAAGACGCCACTTTCGATGATGCTGATTTGTCCAATACCCGCTGGGAGCAAGTCTTCATTCTGCGCAACTCTTTCAAGAATGCAGACCTGCGTGGTGCGACCTACCAAATGACCAAGTTTACCCACTGTGATCTGACCAGTGCGATGTTAGGAAATGCAGATTTCTCGAAGGGTTTTACCGGACTGCACGAATGTCTCGTCACGCAGGAACAAGCGGATGCGATTAAGCTTCCGAGTTATTGCTATCTGGAAAAAACGGATCAGCCAGATGTTCTGAAAGTTTTAACGAATCTGAAGCTCTACGAGGAAGCGTGGTCGAAACGCACACCATGACAGGAAAAGCAGGTTGCCGTCGTATTTGTCTCTGCTACTAATCTATTTACAATGAACCGAAGGAAATTCACAAAACTACTGGCCGCCGGAGCAATCACGACACAAGTGGGGGCGCTCAGGGCGGACGAGGACAAGAATCAAGCATTCAAAGCGAACTTTGCACCGTCACCCGGCCAGCTCGCGACCGGGCCCAAGGATTACATTGGTCAACTTCAGTTTGCCTACGATCACGGCTTCCGCGCTTGGGAAGACAACTGGCTGATGCGTCAGAAACCTGAACTTTGGGAGAAAGTTGGTGAATTTGCCAAAGACAAAGGCATGATGATGGGCATCGCGGTGATCACACTCGGGCACAAGATGGATTTCTCAAACCCTACAAAAGAAGGCCTCGCCAAGTTAGAGGCAGATATGAAAAAGGGTGTGGAAATGGTCAAACTAACAGGTCAGACCTGCATGACGATGATCCCCGGCGGTCGCAACGATATGGAGCGGAATGAGCAGATTGCAAAATCCGTGGATACCATGAAACGTTGCTGCGATATCGTAGAGGATAGTGGCATCATTCTCGTTCAGGAGCCAGTTTCTCATAAAATGTTAGGACAGGAGCCGTTGCTGAAATCATTTGCCGATGGGCATCTGCTTTGTGCCAAAGTGAATCGAAAGTCATGCAAGCTACTCGCGGACTTCTATCACGAGGGAGAAATTGGCAACGGTGACAAGCTCATTGAAAATGCAGAGAAGGTCTGGGACCAGGTCGGTTACGTGCAGTATGGCGACAGCCCTGGGCGCAAGGAACCAGGCACAGGAAAACTCGATCTCGGCAAAGTTACCCAGTGGCTCCGTGAGAAGAAATACACGGGTGTCATCGGCATGGAGCACGGCGTCAAAGGCAAGGGGGAGCAGGGGCTCAAAGATCTGATCGCCGCCTACCGGAAGATCGACGCATAATCGGCGTGGATAACAAATAAAAAGGCCTCCGGCGGAGCAGCCGGAGACCTCTATACAATGCCCTGCCGAAACAGGGCTCTCTGCGGTTTGGCAGGTGGCTGCAATGAGGGGTTGCCACTGATTTGTCAATCAAAGTCGCAGTCTTGATCCGTGATTTTTGGTGCTCGGCTTGGATATTTGATTTGACGAATCCAACATGGGAAAACTATAGATCACACAGGTCAAAGTTGTGGCCTCACGGGAGAAAGTGTCAGCTGGAACAGATCCGTTTCAGTCAACACCATCCGGCTAGTGTCGGAAATCCACGGAGCCAAATGATGACGTCAGATTATTGATTTATTCTACATATATGATCCATCCGATGACTGAGCTTCGGCTTGTTAGTGATGATATTGGTTACGGTGTTTTTGCGACTGAATTTATTCCGCAAGGCACGATCGTTTACGTTCAGGACCCCCTCGAGATTGTGGTCTCGTCCGTTGAATACACATTGCTGAATGTGCAGATGCAGCAGATGGTGGAAAAATACTCCTACATCTCATCACTTGGTGACCGTATCTTGAGTTGGGACTTTGGGAAATACGTCAACCACCGATGTGACTGCAATACCATGAGCACCGGATGGGGCTTTGAGATTGCCCTTCGTGACATCCGGCAAGGTGAAGAGATTACCGATGATTATGGCCTGTTCAATCTCGAATACGATATGCCTGTGAGCTGCGGCTGTAATCGCTGTCGAAAATTTGTCAGGAGGAATGACATCGACATGCATTACCGCGCATGGGATGAAAAAATCCAACATGCCATGGCAAGGGTGATGCGAGTTGAACAGCCCTTGCTCAGTGTAATTGATGCGGATGTGTGGGCTTCAGTAACCGCTTTTTCACAAGGGCGAGCTCCATACATATCCGTCATGGAACTGAAACACGAACCATGTGAGGAAAAGATGATGGTTTCGTGAATTAGATTTCTTGGTCATCTCGATCCACAGTGCCCTGAGCATCGAAGCTCTTGATAGTTTCGGTCATGGTGAAAGCCGCAGGGATAACTAGCAGAATGACCAGGCAAGAGGCAAGCGTGCCAACTCCGAGGCTGATGGCCATGGGAACGAGGAAAAGAGCCTGTACGCTGTTCTCCAAGATCATCGGAGCAAGACCGAGGAACGTAGTGATCGAGGTGAGCAGGATAGGGCGGCACCGCCGTGCTGCGGATTGACGGGTAACTTCCTCGATGGGCATTCCTTCATCGATGAATCGTTTCCGTGTGACAGCGAGCACAAAGCCGCCATTCACCACCATTCCACAGAGTGCGATCATGCCGAAGATCGTAAAAATGGACATGTCGAATCCCAGGACCACATGTCCGATCACAGCTCCTGCCAGGCTGAAAGGAATGGCTAACAGAATGATGAACGATTGCATGTAGCTGCGTAGCAGCGCTGCCATAATGGCAAATACGGCAAACAGTGAAGCGACCAAACCCACCCCAAGATTTTGCATCGCATCCGCCTGTTCGCGCTGTTCCCCCTCAAAGCTGTAGCTGAGTCCCGGATAGGCGTTGAGGATTTCAGGCAGTTCCTTTTTCTCAAGTGCGGCTAATACTTTGTTTCCGGTAGTCACTCCGGGAACGACGTTAGCGGTGATCTTAAGCACCCGGCCACCATCGACGCGGCGAATGCGCAAGGGAGCGCTGGTGGTCGTAATTTTCGCCGCTTCACCCAGAGTGATTTCCCCTCCGCCGGGTGTGCGGATGAGGAAACTTTTCAGTCCTTCCAGTGAGACGCGTTCAGATTTAGGAAGGCGCACCATCACACGGACTTCTTCGCGTCCGCGAGGTTGGCGAAGGGCCTCTGCTCCGAGGAATGCATCACGCACTCGGGCACCTAACATCTCTGAGGTCAGGCCGAGCGCACGACCTTCTGGAGTCAACTCGAACTGCAGCTCCGGAGTCTCGCGGCCGGCGCCTTTACGGATGTCCGCTGTGCCCGGATATGCGGCTACGGCATCGGCTACTTCGTCTGCGGCCTGTCTCAGTACGTCGAGGTCAGGGTGGGCTAGCTGGATATCGATTTCGGCCTCGCCGCCCGGGCCCACGAGGTAGTCGTAGAATATCGATTCCATGTCAGGGATCTTAGGCATCTGCTTACGCCAAAGATCAGCGAACTCACCGCCGGTGATTTTGCGCTGGCTTTGCGGAACCAGGGTGACTGCGACCTCACCGAGGTTTGAGGAGTCTTCGCCGACTTCGACCGAGATGCTGGTGGTGATCTCTCCCTCGCCAGCCAGCTCCAGTGCCTTTTTAGCCGCCTCTTCAGCGATGAAAATCACTTCGCGGGTGCGATCGATGGGTGTGCCTGCCGGCATGGCAATCTCCGCCTGAATGAAGTCGGCTTCGATCTGTGGTTGGAACTTGAAGTCAAGTCGACCACTCGCCAGATATGCCCCAGTCAGGATCAATGTAGCCACAAAGATGGCCAACGTTAGGACCCGGTGGCGGATGGCGAAATCCAGCAGCGGCTGATAGCTGCGATCCATCAGATTTTCCATGCCATGTCTCAGTCGGGTCTGGGCTCCGTTGATTTTATCAAACAAGCCGCCCGTTTTCTCCTTTCCACCGGCTGCTGCCAAGTGGGCTGGAAGAATCAGCAGGCACTCGATCAATGAAACGGTGAAGACTGCGATCACAACTGCCGGAAGCACTTCGAAAAACTGACCGTTCTCGCCCGGAACAAACAGTAAGGGCATAAAGGCGATGATGTTAGTTGTGACGGCAAAGATCACTGGCATGGTCATTGCCTTGACGCCAGCAATGGCTGCACTAGCGCGTGATTCACCCTGGGACAACCGGTGGAAAATTTCCTCACCCACGACCACGGCGTCATCGACCACGATACCCAGTGTGATGATGAAACCAAACAGCGAGATCATGTTGATGGTGGATCCCCCAAGGGGGAGCAGCGCGATGGAACCGAGGATGGAAATGGGGATGCCGATCGCAGTCCAGAATGCGACCCGCAGATCGAGAAACAGTCCGAGTGCCAGCAAGACCAACACCAGTCCCATGGCACCATTTTTCATCAGTAGACCGACACGCTCTTCAAACTCGACCGAACGATCCCTCGATAGGCTGAGACTCACCGAGTCTGGGAGTTTTTTCTGTTCGCGTTCGATGAATTCACGCACCTCCTGGGCCACTTCTAACGGCGCCTGATTTTCAGAACTGAAGACCGCGATGGTAACTGCGCGTTTGCCGTAGAAATAACTTTCTTGCTCACTTTCCTCGAATCCGTCGGTGATTTTGGCGATGTCGCCGAGTCGAACCTTGGTGCCGTCCGTGCCGCTGATCACGGGGATATCTCTGAAACCTATCGCATTATTTCTGCGTTCTTTGGTGCGTAGCTGCAGGTCGCCTCCGGGAGTTCGCAGGGTGCCACCCGGCACATCGAGTGCCGCCTCTCCCACACGTCTCGCCACATCACCGAGAGTCAGCCCGAGGGAGCGCAGCTGCGCACTGGTGATCTCAATGCCAATTTCTGCGTCACGCACGCCCCTGAGTTCAACCAAGGTGATGTTTGGCTGGGAGAGCAGGCCGCTTTCCACTTCGTGGGCGAAATCGACGAGGTCTCGTTCATTGAGATCTCCTGACACGGAAATGCGCATGACGTCACGCCTCCGACCCGTACCAAGCCTAACAACTGGAGGCTCGATCTCATCGGGAAACACCGAGATGCGTTGAACTGCAGCTGTGATTTCCTGGAGCGCACGATTTTTATCAAAACTAGGATAGAGTTCGGCGACAACCGTGGCTCTACCCTCGGATGCGGTAGCCTCCAAACGACGGATGATTTCCAGCCCTCGTAACTCTGACTCGATGGGGACGATAACGGACTGCTCGACCTCCTCCGGACCAGCACCGCGGTACTGGATTTCGATCTCCACAGTATCGAGTGCGAAGACAGGGAAGACCTCCTGCTTGATGTTGAAAATAGAAATGATCCCGACTGCCAGCACGGTGATCATCAGCAGGTTCGCCGCATGATGATTTCGCGCGAACCAAGCCAGTAGTCCTTTATCCTGGGAGATCATCTTGGGCTACTTGTTAGGGGCTGGCTTTTGGTTGGTCTGGATGAGTTCTGGAGCGACGGCCATTCCTGGAAGTGGTGCTCTAATATCAGAAACAACCAGCACCTCGTCCTCCGCGATACTGTTGCGAATGACCACGGTGTTCTCCTTGCGCCAGAGAATTTCCGCATCGCGGATGATCAGTTTTTCCTCCGGTCCCACAAGCCAGATACGATCTCCTTCACGGAGAGCGGCGCGTGGAATTTCGTAAACCTGCTTCAATGTGCCAGCATCGATCTTTACTTGTACATAAGATCCTAACAGTAGCGGCTGCGATGGGTTGGCGTCGAGCGGTTTTGGCACCTCGATCAGTACCCGAGCTTGGCGACCGGCTCCTTCCAGATCACCGAGGAGTCGCACGACTTTGCCTTTCCACGTGAGTGGTGATTCTCCATCGGCTGACAAGGTCACTGTTGCCTCTGCACCTTCCTTACCTTCTTTCGGTAGACGGATCCACTTCAGTTGGGAAATTGGAACACTGGCTTGGATCCAGTAGACATCTGATCCTACGAGTGTTGCTAGATTGGTGTCGGACTGAGCCAACTGTCCGGTCTCGATAGATTCATCGATGACTACCGCATTAAAGGGGGCCACCATCTTGGTTCGGCTGAGATCGAGTTCGGCTTTGGCAACAGCGGCGTTGGCGCGATCGAGCTGGGCCAGCGTGCGGGCTTTGAATGGCTCGCGCAGAACCAGCGCCTTGTTGATGGCGGCCTCGGGCAAGTCTTCGCGGAGTTGCTCCAGCTCGCGTTTGGCCACGGTCTGGCGGCCTTCTTCCAGATCCACTTCCGCCTGGGCCTCGGCCCGTGCGGTTTTCGCTTCTTTGACCGCGATCTGGTAATCGGTATCGTCGATGGTGAAAAGCGTTTCGCCTTTGGAAATCCGCCCTCCAGGAATGAGTGAAGGGTGTTGGGAGATGATGCGTCCGTTGACTTGCGATTTTACAGCCAGCTGTCGGGCAGGAATGGCACTGCCGTAGGCGGTGACTACGATGTCGCGGTCTTTTGATGAGATTTTCACCGTTTGCACGATCTTGGCGGAGCGTTTTTTATCCGTGCTTTCTTGAACTGGTGCGGTGCGCAGTAGCCACCAGGAAACTAGGGCAGCGGCGATCACGATCACCACGCCTAGAATGACGCCGAGAGGATTATGCTTTTTCATGACGATTTTTTTGTGGCTCAGGGGACTTGAACTTTAGGCATCGGGCCGCCAAGAGCGCGGTGCAGCGCCACACGCAGAGTGAGCGACTGACGTTGTAGGGTGAGCACGGAAAGCTCAAGGGTCTGCACAGATGTGAGGGCATCGATTACTGGGAGGTAATCGCTCAGGCCTTGGCTGTATCGGATGCGGGTTTCTTCGAGAGCCTTACGTGCGGTGTCTAGTTGTCGGTTGGTTAGGCGGAGCCGCTCGGACTGTTTCCGCTCGCGGACCAATGCCGTTTCCACGTCTCTGATAGCTTCAAGGTAGCTGTTTGAATACTCCAGCAGTGCGGCCCGAAGTTCGGCTTTGCTGCGAGCTACTTCGGCCCGACGTGCTCCTCCGTCGGTGATGGGCACGGTGGCTTCGGCAATGATCGAGGAGATAATTGAACGCACGCTATCGATGCTGGAGGCACTGCGGGATGCACCGATAATAAACCTTGGCAGTCGGTCAGCCAGTGCTTGGCCGGTTTTGGCGTCGAGAGCGAGAATGCGGTTCCACTGGGCGAGTAAATCCGGCCGGTTTTTCAACAGATCAGAGGGAACACCGGTTCCGGGCGTGCTTGGCAGCGCAGGTAGTGTCGACCGCGTATCACGGGTGCGACCGCCGGGTGCGCGGCCAGTTAGCACATCGAGCGCATACTCGGCGGCGGCCAATTCAGCCTCAGCGGGTGGGACCAGTGTCTTGGTGGCATCGAGTTGGCGTTCTTGCTGGAGAAGGTCAACGCGAGATGCGAGACCTTGGCCGACCCGTAACTGCACCAGTTCTAGCAAAGTTTTGTTCGTCTCGATTTGCTTGCGTAGCACCTTGAGGGTGGCGCGTTGCTCGAGAACGAGAAAGCGGGTTTCGGCCACTGCGGCGGAGAGCATCAGCCGACCACCTAACCAGTCCTGGATGGTGGCGTTGTATTCACGTTGGCTGGCTGTGACGCCGGAGCGGATTCGACCGAAGACATCGATTTCCCATGAGAACAAACCTCCGAACGAGGCGGCATTCTCTGTGCTGCCGGGGCGTTCGGTATCGTAAGAAGCGGATGTGCTGAGATCGACCTGAGGAAAGAGGGCAGCTCTCTCTGCCCGCAAACTCGCAGAGGCTTGCTTGATCCGAGCTCCTAACTGTTGCTGCGCCAGGTTCCCCTGGAGCGCCGTCTGCATGTCGCGATTTAATCCCGAATCAGAAAAGCTGCGCCACCAGAGACTGCTGCCTCCCACTGTGCGTCCGCTGGTTTCCTGATATCGAATCCCCCCCGAAACCAACGGACCGTCGGCGTCCAGAGCCGAGGGGGGCGTGCAACCTGTGAGGGGAAGTATGATTAGGATCAGGGCTTGGCGTCGGAGTGAGATCACACGAGAGTATAGTTAGTTGAAATAATGTTAGGGAAGCTACAGCCCGAAACCTGAAAGGTCAACGGGTATGCGGTGATATACGGGGCAGAGATCGGGTAGTTGATGGTTTCAGCCTACACTTACGGAGGAAAATGACGGTTTTTCACGAGAAATGAAAATGACTAAACACCTCGATTTATTGCTCTACAAGGGCAGGTATAATTCATAGTCTAGCCTCCATGATGATTGCGAAGGGAAGTATTGGGATACTGATGACAGCCACTTTTTTGATGGCTCCATGCATGGCCCAAGATGAAAACAAGCCGGAAGTGGAAGAGCCCGCGACGAGCGAAGAGAAGGCTGTGCCTGTGGAGGAACCGAAAAAGAAAACACGTGTGTATGGTTGGAAAGAATGGGTATGGGTGGTTAAGCCAGAGATCGTTCTCCGTGCCAAGTTAGACACCGGTGCTCGCACATGCTCGATCCACGCAACTAACCTCGAACCTCTCGAAATTGACGGAAAGAAATGGGTCAAATTCACCATCTCAGAGCCAGACAGTGAGTCCACCACCAGATTGCGCTACAAGGCCCCAGTGCTACGCATGGCCAAGGTGAAAAATGATAGCGGAGGGCTGGATATTCGATATGTGGTTCCTTTGGTGTTCCAGATTGGCGACCAGAAATTTAAGGGCGAATTCACCTTGAATGACCGCAGCACCATGACCTGTGCCGTGCTCATCGGCCGGAACCTCCTGCAACAGTTGGGCCACGTCGATGCAAGCCGTACCGATCTTTTACCCAAACCGAAAAAGCCGGCACCCGCCAAAAAGAAGGCTCCTGAAAAGGTGCCTGCTGGCAACTAACCCTCTGGGAATTTTCATATGTTTAAACGCCTTTTCTCTTTTCCCGGTCTCGTTGGCTTGCTCGTAGTAGTGGGCGCGGCAGGGATCATTTATAAAAATCGGGTGCTGCAAGTGCCACTGCTGCCGGATCACGAGCGTGGAGTCTGGCTGGTGGAAGCCCGGGTTTCTTACACGGCCCAGGGAAAACCAGTCAAGGTGCGCTTGGCGATGCCAGGTGTGGGCTGGGATAATGCGCAGCAAGGGCATCAGGTGTCCTTGGAGAATTACGGCTTCAAACGTGAAATCGAAAACGGTCAAGCGGTGGGAATGTGGTCAGCTCGAGAACCCAAGGGGCGTGAGTTGATCTACTATCGCGTCCTGGTAGAAGAGGGCTCGGAGAGGTTTATCTTTCCTCATCCCAGAGCGGAAGGCGTTCCTGAGGTTGTGCCCAGCGGCGCCAAAGGCTCACGTGAAGTGGCATTGAGCGCACTCAGCGAAGTCGCGCGTCAGAAGTCCGCCGATGACGAGACCTATGTGCAGCAGGTTCAACAAATCATTGCGGAAAAGCCCACGGACGGTCAATTTTCCTTCCTTCAGAGATACTACGAGAAGAATTTCCCTGTAAAATGGGAGCAGAAGCTGGCTATTGACCTGTTAGGGCAGGGAGGCATCGCCGCCCGTGCTTGTTTCGGAGTGAGACTCATCGAAGAGCGAGGCTCTCACAAACCGGTGAATCTAATCGAGTACTATGACCGAAATGAAAAGGTCTGGCGCGTGGTGATGCCAGGTGGGGATAGTATGGAAAATATCGTCGTCTGGACGAGATCAGAGACGATGCTCGAGGTATACGGAGGCAAGGATTCCGAGGTCAACTTCACCGCGATCAAGGAACGTGCTCCAGCAGGAGCCGCAGATCGGATGGCCAATGCTCCATGGTGGGTGGCGACGATTTCAGCCCTTCCGGTAAGCGAACGCGCACCTTTCAGATATGCCGCCCTGATTCCGCTAGGCGTGCTCGCCGTGGTTCTCTTGAGAAACTTGGTGGGTCTTGTCACGCTGGGCACGTTCATGCCAGTTTTGTTAGGCTTGGCATTCCTTGAACTGCCAATGGCCGCAGCTTTCATCATGCTTCTTTCGATGCTGTTCGGAGGTCTGATGTTCCGCGCCGTGCTTTCCAAGTTCAACCTGTTAGTCGTGCCCCGGGTCGCGGCCTGCGTGGTAATCGTCACCATCTTCATGATGGGGGTGAGTTTGTTGAGTTACAAACTGGGTGCTGTCGATGGACTACGTGTGACGGTTTTCCCCATGATTGTATTAGCGTGGACCATTGAGCGTATGTCGCTGATCTGGGACGAGGAAGGTGCTGTTAGTGCTATCATGCAGATTGCTGGCAGCTTGGTGGCGGCTGTCGCTTCCTACCTCATGATGAAAATTCAGCTGGCGCAGTATTGGGTCGAATTTTTCCCTGAGATTTTGCTGATCTTGTTAGCGATCATCCTATTGTTAGGTCGCTACACAGGATACCGCCTATCCGAATTGTTCAGATTCCGTAACGCCGCAGAAATGGAACTATGAAAAAGTGGTGGCACAGATGGTTGATCCTTCCAAGCGAGCTTAACAGGCTCGGGGTGATCGGCTTGAACCAACGGAACGGTAGGTATTTATTACCTAACAATAACCGTAAGTTCTACCGTAAGGTGGACGATAAGTTGGTGACCAAAACACTGGCCCAGGAGATGGGCTTGGCCGTTCCAGAACTTTATCACGTGTTCCGTACCCAGAATGGGCTAACACATCTATCCGAGGCGTTGGCTGGTCACGATTCATTTGTCATGAAGCCGTCACGCGGGAGTGGTGGTCGTGGGGTCTTGGTTATCAAGGGCAGACGCGGTGAAAAATTTGTCAAAGCCAGCGGCGTGGTGATCACCGCTAAAGATGTCGAGCGTCATGCCTCGGAAATTCTCGGTGGTCTGTTCAGTCTCGGGGGGCAGCGTGATGTCGCGATGGTCGAGGCTTGTATTAACTCTCACGAAGGCTTGTCAAAGATAAGCTACCAAGGAGCCCCTGATATCCGAGTGATCATGCTGCATGGTTATCCAGTGATGGCGATGCTTCGCGTGGCCACCCGGCAGTCGGATGGTCGAGCCAACCTTCACCAGGGAGCGATCGGTATCGGCATTGATCTTGCCACCGGCCAAACCATTCACGCCATCCACCACGGCATCTCCGTGCACGTACATCCGGATCTTGATACTGAGCTGATAGGTCTTCAAATCCCCGGCTGGGATCAAGTGCTGGAAATGGCGACCAAGGGGTATGAAATGACCGGCCTAGGTTATCTTGGTGCCGATTTGATTGTGGATGAAACGCGTGGACCGGTGGTGATCGAGCTCAACGCCCGGCCCGGCTTGGCGATCCAGTTGGCTAATGCAACCGGCCTCAGGCATCGCTTTGAAAAGGCCAAAGCTCAAGCGATAGCTCATCCGAAGCAAGACTGGAAACAGCGCCTTGAATTCTCAGTAGAGGCGTTCGCTAAGAAGCCTACTTCGGAGCCAGCCTGACTCTGGTGTAAAACAGTCGTCACACGAATGCCGTGTTTCTGGCTTGATGCTTGCTGGACCTTGGTTATTGCAGCGTCAGTGCTTCCGCGCACCAACCCTTATGAATCCAGAAAACCAGCGCATCAAAGAAAACCGCGAACGTACTAAACATTGGTTGCGTTGGGGGCCTTATCTCAGCGAACGCCAGTGGGGGACGGTGCGTGAAGATTATTCTGAGCACGGCCACAGCTGGTCTGCATTTCCTCACGACCAAGCAAGGAGTCGAGTCTACCGATGGAGTGAGGACGGGCTGAACGGCTGGTCGGACCGACGTGGGCGCTTATGTTTTGCTCCCGCATTATGGAATGGTAAGGATCCCATTCTGAAGGAGCGGCTCTACGGCTTCGGCGGCCACGAGGGTAACCACGGTGAGGATTGTAAGGAATGTTACTATTACCTCGATTCATCGCCATCCCACTCCTACACCAAGGCTCTCTACAAGTATCCACATTGTGCGTATCCCTACGAAGAGCTTCTTGCGAGAAACAGCCAACTGTCACGCAAGGATCCTGAGCTGGAGCTGGCGGACCTCGGAATTTTCGACGACGACCGCTATTTCGATGTGGTTCAAGAGGTGGCGAAACGAACACCGGAGGATATTCTCTGGAAGATCACGGTGACCAACCGCGGACCCGTCCGGGCTCCCATCCATGTGTTACCTATGGTCTGGCTGCGGAACATCTGGGAAGGTGGAAATAAAAACGAGAAGCCCGATAGGAAACCTCAGTTATACCTCGAGGATGGAGTTTTAAAGATCAAACATGAAACTCTTGGGAACTTCGTGTTTCATTCTGAATCCACGACCGATTGCCCGCTCAGAGAATGGCTGTTCACTGAGAACGAAACCAACGAGGAGGCTATTTACAATCGTAAGAGCAAGAGCCCTTACACCAAGGATGCCTTCCACCGGCACATCGTCGACAGGGCAAAGGGAGTGGTTAATCCTAAGCCGGAGGGAACCAAGGCCGCTCCAGTGTTCAAATTTTTGATTCCAGCCGGAGCCTCTGTTTCCATTCGCTGCAGACTCCATCGTGAGAAGGAAAACAATGGATTCCAAGCCTTCGAAGAGTTTGAGGAAACCCTCGCTGCCCGGGTGGCTGAGTGTGATCAGTTCTACGAGGAAAAAATCCCACAGCATCTTCCGGATGAGGAAAAACAGGTCTGTCGACAGTCCTATGCCGGCCTGCTGTGGACCAAGCAGTTCTATCACTTTGTCGTCAAAGACTGGCTCAACCATAGCCCTGACGGGGCACCGCTTCCGGTGCGAAGATTGCAGGGGCGTAATCACGATTGGCAACACGTCTACGCCCAAGACGTATTTTCCATGCCCGACAAGTGGGAATACCCGTGGTTTGCCGCGTGGGATTCCGCTTTCCACATGATCGCCTTTGCCTCGATCGATCCAGACTTTGCCAAAAGCCAGTTACTTCTGCTGTTGCGCGAGTGGTATATGCACCCGAACGGCCAGCTTCCCGCCTACGAGTGGAACTTCTCGGATGTGAACCCTCCCGTTCACGCCTGGGCTGTGTGGCGAGTCTACAAAATCGGAGCCCCTCGCGGTGAGCGCGATCTGTTGTTCCTTGAAAAAGCGTTCCAAAAACTGCTCATCAACTTCACTTGGTGGGTGAACCGTAAAGATAGTGAAGGGCGTCACGTCTTCGGTGGAGGATTCTTGGGTCTGGATAACATCGGAGTTTTCGACCGGTCTCATGCGCTTCCGGATGGATCCAGCTTGCACCAGGCGGATGGCACTGCGTGGATGGCCAGCTATTGTCTAACCATGCTTGCGATGGCACTCGAGCTGGCACCGGAAAATCCGGCTTACGGTGACATCGCCTCTAAGTTTTTCGAGCACTTCGTTAACATCACGGACGCGATCAACTCGCTCGGTGGTACTGGTTTATGGAATGAAGAGGATGGCTTTTATTACGATCAATTGATTATCGGTCACGAGCAGCCTATGCACTTGCGCACACGGTCCTTGGTAGGGCTGCTGCCTCTGTTTGCCACTATGACTCTCACGCAGGAGGTCATCGATCAATTGCCAGAGTTTAAGCGTCGAGTCGACTGGTTCCTTTCTAATAGGCCGGACATGTTGAAATACATCTCCTTCCGCCGAGCGAAGAAACGTGGTCTGGGTGGACTTACACTTCTATCCATCGCCTCCGAAGAACGTCTTCGTAAAACCTTGGAGAGAATGTTAGATCCGGATGAGTTTCTATCACCCTACGGTATCCGCTCTCTCAGTAAGGCGCATGAAGCCAAGCCGTTCATCTTTGCGCACGGCGGTCAGATCAACGAAGTGCAATACACGCCAGGGGAGTCAGACACGGACATGTTCGGCGGAAACTCAAACTGGCGAGGTCCGATCTGGTTCCCGACCAACTACCTTCTGATCGAAGCCTTGGAACGCTACTATTTCTACTACGGAGACTCCTTCACAGTGGAATATCCCAAAGGCTCAGGAAAACAGGCAAACCTCCGCGAGGTGGCACACGACTTGTGCGGTCGCCTTGTCAGTCTGTTCACTCCTAATAAGGAAGGGTCGCGTCCCTGCTTTGGCGGAGCAGAACGATACGCTAAGAAAGACCATTGGAATAACCTCATACTCTTCCACGAATATTTCCATGCGGAAACAGGGGAGGGACTCGGAGCTTCCCACCAGACGGGCTGGACATCATTGGTCACCCACCTGATTCACAAACGTGACTTAGTGGACTGATCGAACCGGTTGAATCAGTCTAGCGATAATTCACCTGGCCGACCTGCTAGGAATCCTGCGATGCCGCCTAACACAGCGATGCCGATGACCACACCAAAGGCCAACGGCCATCCACCTGCGGTCGTGCTGAGTAGGCCTACTAGCCATGGTCCGGGGGACGAAAATAGATACCCTGCTGCTTGAGCCATTGATGACAGGCTGGCTGCCGTTTCTGGGTTTTTGCTGCGGAGTGGGATCAGTAACAGCACCAGTCCGAAACCTGCATTCAGTCCAAGCCCGAGGATCAGCAATGAGATGATCTGCCAGATTCCAGGAAGTAGTAAAGTGCCTGTAAGTCCTACAACGTTGAACAGGGCACACCCTACGACCCATGAACTCTGAGATTTTGACCGTCCTGCGAGTGTGGGAATTGTGAGGCTGGCAGCACATCCTAACAGCTGCATGCCTACCACCCAGTTTGCGGCTGTCGTTTCTGCCATTCCCTTGCTTTGTAACAAGGTGGGTAGCCAGGCTACGGAGCAGTAAAAGACCCATGACTGGAGCCCCATAAACGCGGCGACTTGCCAGGCTCGAATCTGCTTGGCCAGCACCATTACGCCAGCCAGAGGATGTTCACTTTTCCTAGTCGTGGGGCGGGCAAACATTTGTGGCGACCAGAGTAACAAGACAATGATGGCGAAGCCTCCCCAGGCAGCCAGTGCCGATCTCCATCCGCCAGGCAGCAGTTCAGCAAGAGGCACAGAGAAGGCAATCCCGCAGGCAGCACCTAAATTCATCGAGGTGGCATATAAACTTGTTAGGATGCCGACGTGGTTAGGATAGCGGCTTTTTACCAGTCCGGGTAAGACCACATTGCCCAAGGCGATGCCGGCGCCGAGCAGGATCGTGCCACCGAAACGTGAGAATATTTCAACATCACCTGGCAGAGATCTGATCCAGCAACCTATGCCAATAAGAAACAACCCCAAGCCAAGTGCTCTGGCGAAGCCCATCAGCTTTCCTATCCACCCTGCCCATAGTCCGACTACACCAAATAGTATCAACGGAATGGTGGTCAGACTGCCAATCGTCTCCCGGCTGAGCCCATCGTAGTGCATCCGTTCAGCAAGAGCTGAGAGCGCGGTGATGGACGGACGCAGGTTCATCCCAATCAGTAAAATGCCGATGATCAGAACGACATGCTGCCATCTGGATGGTGAGTGGCTCATGCGATGGGATCAGGGCAGTGTGCCCTCAATTGACATTTCCTACAAAAGTCCCCGAGATAAAGTGTGTCTATCCATTCTAACAATGGAGAGAGGTGATCTTTTTCATCAGTGATAAATCCAGCCTCGAAGTTACGACGGTTCGGGTTTTTGGCACCCATGCCAGCGCCGGTCAGATTGGGTGATCCGATAAATGCAGCCCGACCATCAACAATGATAGCCTTGGTGTGGATACGGGGGCAGAGGATGCGTTCGAACAGATCACTTTCCACTAATGCGGGATACTTATCAAAGTCCGATCGGAATCTGGGACCAGGCTCTTTGGCGTGAAATAATCTCACACCGATGCCCTCCTGCACCAAACCAGAGAGCACTTCTAAAAACGGAACAAAGCGGCGCCCCTTGGACACGTGCATATCCTTGAGATCCGCAGTGACAATCCACAGAAAATGTCGAGCCTCAGGGATGAGCTCCTTAATCACCCTCTGGTGAATCTGTTCGTTGAGTATGAGCTCGGTCATGGTCTGCTGATAGAATCAGCCTACCGAATGTCGTGTGCGGTATCGAGCGAATATCTGACTTGGGACATTTTTACCTCTAGCAACGTAGGTGTTGTTGCGACGGGGGAGGTGAGTTCTAATTGACTCGATTGGTGAGCGCGACCCAATTGCGTTCGGTCGACATGCCGAGGCGTTTGAGGGTTTGTGAAAGCGTTGGTAGCAGCTTGGCTGGAGGAACTAGTTTTGTGGATGACCACTCTGAGTCGTCACAGTGGTAACAAAGCTCAATGGAGCTCAGGAGTTTTTTCTTTTTGTAGAACTGGATCGTGTGATGCGGCCAAAAGATACATGCGGCGAATTTGCTTTTGGTGGTTCCCGGCATTTTTTCCAGATCACTCAGCAGCAGTTTCGTTTGTGCGGCATTTAGAGACGCTTTTTTGTAGATGACGTTTTTTTCCGGCGCTTTAATATTTGCCCTGCGAAAATCATCGGAATGGGAATGTTCCATGATGACGATCTGATCGGCGCTTTTTACAGCTTCGGTCAGAGCTTGTTTGTATTTGGCACCATCTTGCATGGTTTCAGAAGTATGAGCACAGGTTGTGATCAGGGCTATGGTGAGAACTATAAGTTTCATAAACCTAATTGTCGTTGATAGAGTAAATTGTGACATCTGTTTGAGAGCTTTTCCACACAGTGGCAACTATGACGTTATCAGATGTAGCTGTGGCTAGAGGTGCGTGATCAGACTTTGACCGATTTCCGTAAGGAGAGATTTTTCCTGTTCCGAGAAATCGTAGGGGACGATTTTTCCAACTCCGAGCGTGCCGAGAGCTGTGCCGTTTTCCTGAGATAGTATTGGCACGGCAAGGGATCCGGATACGCCTGTTTGTCTCGCGTCTTCTTTGGCAACGCCACCGAGGTCTTGTTGGAGATTGCAGAGTTCGACGGGTTGCTTGGTTTCGGCTGCGACTCCTGCGATACCTTTTCCAAATGGAATTTTCGAAATTTTATCGAGTAGCGAATCAGGGATACCTGCCTGACAAACTAACAGTAGCCATTCGCCCTCAGCCTTGTGAAGTGTACCAGTCTGACAACCGAATTCCTCCATTGCTGCTCTCAATATTTCCTCTGCTTTACTCATGGACAAAATCTGAATCAAGCAGGCGGACTGTCCAGCGCTTAGTGTGAGTTCGTCAAGTTTTACAATGGGGTGAAGTGATGTCGGTGACAGGTATATATTGCTTGTTAGGTCTAACGAATCATGTGAGATGAGCTTGTTGTGAAGCTGCTAGGTATGACAAAAAATGTAAAAATAGATTGAATAAAAGAGTTCGCGAAAAAGTGAGACCCTTCGTGCAACGCCTTGTTTGATCCCTCGCAACAAACAATGCAAAATATGAAAACAATACAATATACCAAAACAGTCGTCCTCAGCAGTGTCTTACTCGGCCTCGGTTCGATCGGAGCTTTTGCAAAGTCACATGATCATCGAAATGATCGCGGACGCAGCAGTGTGCAAAAGCACAACCACTCTGACCATGGCCGAGTCGCTCGTCTACCAAGCTCCCACAAGGCCGTGAAATATGGCGGAGTGACTTACCATGTCTCAGGGGACAGTTGCTACGTTCGAAGTGGCAGTGGCTATGTGCGAGTTCAAAAACCCAAGGCTCTAACCAACCACTACCATTCAGCTAGTAAGCGATACGGCCGAGTGATCAGTCGGTTGCCACATGGGTGCCGTGAGGTGAAAATCCGTGGTGTCGTATACCACTATCACAACGGAACCTACTACCGCCCACATGGCAAAAGCTGGATCTCAGTGAATCATCGATAAAGATCCGCGATATGGTAAAACCAGCTCCACCGCCACTGGGCGGCGGGGCTGTGTTTTTGGTCGATGCATCACCGTGCAGTAGCCAAGGCTTTTACCACTCAGATCACTATTTGACACATGATCTAACTAGAATAGAGTGCGTCAAATTTGTCATGCTATAAGAAAAGACATCTACGAAAATCAGGGCAAAACCCTACACCATATGAAAACAACACTATTCATACTCACCTCAGTCGCCGCCATGTCACTAGTCTCCTGTGACAATCCGGCAGAGAAATCCACCGAAGCCAACACCTCCGAGGCTAAGGCGGTCCCCACCGGCGAGGCCAGTGGTCAGAAATGGGAGTTCACGGACCAATCAACGATCACCTTCGTAGGCTCCAAAGTCACAGGTAGTCACGACGGGGGATTCAAGAAATTCAGCGGTCACTTTCATGTCGACGGCGAAACCTTGGCTGCGTCGGGCCATAAGGTGGTTATTGATATGAGTTCTTTGTATTCAGATTCCGAAAAACTCACAGGGCACCTGAAATCCCCTGACTTCTTTGATGTGGCGAACAATCCGGAAGCGACCTTCGTAGCAACGAGTTTCAAAGACGACACCCTCACCGGTAATCTCAATCTGCTCGGTGTGGAGAAATCGATCGAGTTCCCAGTCAAGGTGGACAAGTCCGACGATGCGATCCGCATCACCGCAGACTTCTTCATCAATCGATTCGATTTCGACATCAAATATGCGGGTAAAACAGACGATCTGATCCGAAAAGAAGTGGTCATCAAGCTCGATCTACACGCCACGCCAGCGAAGTAAATAGACGCTGTATCAATCAATTTGTGATCCTGACGGCCATGTCTTACTGCGTGTAGGATGTGGCCGTCTTTTGCTCGCGAATAGACAAGATCCCATATATTTATCATCCATGAAGTCGATCATCAGCTTTATCATTATCCTGATCTGTCTTGTGCACAGTTCTTCAGCACAGGACAAGTTACGTGTTTTTCAATTCAATGTCTGGCAGGAGGGAACGAGCGTTCCCAATGGATTCGATCAAATTATCGACCTCATTATTGAGTCGAAAGCTGACATCATAACCCTCTCTGAAGTTAGAAATTATAAGGGCAAAGATCTCCACGAACGTATCATTCAAGCCCTGGCGAAAAGAAAACATACATTCTACGGAAAATACGCAGGGGGAGATGTCGGTCTTATCTCACGATACCCTGTGATCAAAACCGAAGCGGTTCCCAGCAGCGCGAAAACGAGCATTTACGCATATCATATTGAGCTTCCTAATAAGAAACCTCTCATCGTTTGCTCAGCCCACCTTGAATACACCAATTACGCTGTTTACCTGCCAAGAGGTTATGATGGTAACAGCTTTAAGCCGATCAAACTTGATAAGAGTGGTCAGCCTATTCCGGTAACTGACATCGCGAAACTGCACGCCATGGATGCCGCATCCACCAGAGACGAAGCCATCGCAGGATTTATTAAATACGCGAAGTCCCACGCTGATACCGACGTCATTCTGGCCGGTGACTTCAATGAAGCCTCACACCTCGATTGGACTCAGGAAACGGCAAAACTTTTCGACCATAACGGCGTGGTCATCGAATGGAAAAATTCCAAAACGCTTGCAGACAATGGTTTTTCCGACAGCTACCGAGAAATTCATCCAGATCCTGTAGTTTACCCCGGGCTTACGTGGCCGTCTGAAAACTCAGGAAACAAAGTCGTCAACTGGACTCCAAAAGCCGATGATCGTGAACGCATTGATTTCATCTACTACAACAAGGAAAACCTAGTGGTAAAAGCCGCCTTCATTGCCGGTTCCAAGAAATACTATGTGAAAGGCAAACTGAAACGCACCTCGAAATCAAAAGACGACCACCTCCTTGAGCGCGATGATTGGCCCTCGGATCACAAAGGCGTCATTGTCGACTTTGATTACAAATAGAGTTCAAGCTCGCCGTTTGGAAGCGTTCTTTAATCATCCCTTGCTTAGGGGATGACTCTCAAATGAATCAGAAGCCTTGTTGAAAGTGAATTTGTAGTCAGAGTCATCGACATGAAGCCCTATGTGAAGCTCGGTGAGTCGAAGATGTCAGATGGAACCGTGTTCTCACTGCACAAGCACGATGGTAAATTTTACCTGAAATACAATGGCTTTGACCTGATGAGCACAGCGCTAACTTTCTCCGAGGAAATGCTGGCCGAAGTCGGTTGTCAGGAAATCCTCGAGGGCAAGGC
This sequence comes from Oceaniferula spumae, assembly GCF_042849255.1. Classification (GTDB taxonomy): domain Bacteria; phylum Verrucomicrobiota; class Verrucomicrobiia; order Verrucomicrobiales; family Akkermansiaceae; genus Oceaniferula; species Oceaniferula spumae. The sequence continues at coordinate 1,836,240 of NZ_AP026866.1, read as the reverse complement.
AACGAGACCAAAACACCCAAAGGTATTGATCGGAGGGTTGGGATTGGGTTTCACGTTGAAGCGGACACTGGAATTGGTTGGTCGCCCGGCAACAGTCGAAGTGGCTGAGTTGATGGAGCCATTGATCGAGTGGAATCGAACATTTCTTGTCGAACACAACGGACCCTTGTTGGAAGACAAGCGGACGATGATCATTCAAGGGGATCTGTTCAATACGATCTCCGGTAAGCCGAAGAGTAGCTACGATGTTCTATTGTTAGATATCGATAATACCCCAGACGACTTAATCACAGCCGGAAATGCGAGACTCTATTCCGCAAGCTTTCTAGCCAAAATCCGCGACCTCATTAAACCCGATGGTTGTGTAGCCTACTGGCTCTCTGAGCCGGCTCCAAAATTCAAAAAATGCCTAGTCCAAGCCGGATTTCGAGTTGAAGAACATTCAGCCAAACCTCACGAGAAATCGAAGCGCGCAAGACACTGCATTTATGTGGCCAAGCGTAGTCGCTAATCACAACCTGAGTGTTCGCGACATAGGCAAATGCGACTCACTCCTTCCCTCCACTGGTAAGTTCCTTCAAGCGTTTCTCAAGAGCAGTTAGATCAACGCCGTGAGGGCCCCGCTTTCCTGCGTAGGCTACCTTGCCGTCGGTGCCGAGAATGAAGAACCGTTCGGGCAAAGCGGAATAAGCCTTAGATGCTGAATCATTCATGTCATCGAGGAGGACGGGGACCTTTAAACTAGATGAGGCAGAACACCCGGTGGCTGCTTTTTCACGATCTTGGAAAGTTTTGTGCAGTGGTATTTTAACGGTTCTGCTAGGGCGGCGACCATCGGATGCATGAGCCTCCTGGATGTAGATCCACCAGAAGTCAGCATTGCCCGAATACTTTTCGTAGAGTTCCTGCAGGCGCCCGGCCTGTCTCATGAACGGGCCTCACGTGTGGGATCCGAAGATGAGCACTGTTACTTTATCCGGTTTGGAAAGGTCGACTTTCTCTTTCTTGACCAGGCTGACAGCGGAAACCTTGGGGATCGGGTCTCCCACCTTCGGTGCGTTATCCACTCGATGCCGCTGGGCAAAAGCGGCTTGAACAAGTGAAAGAGCGAGCATGAAAATCAACAGCTTCATCGAGTGAGGAAACCCAGAAACTAGATAGAAGTTGCATCTTTTCTAGTTTCCGACCATATCCTTTGATCTTCCATAGCGGTTTATATCATGTCATTTTCATCTCTCGGTATCACTTCTTCGTTGCTCACGGCTCTGGGTGCTCAAGGGCTTACAAGTCCCACTCCCATCCAGCAGGAGGCCATTCCCGCAGCGCTGAAGGGTCGTGATATTCTAGGTGTCGCGCGAACCGGATCAGGTAAGACTGCAAGCTATGTGCTGCCTATTCTGGAAAGATTACCGAAGAGCGAGGCTACTCGCTATCGAGAGCCCGCAGTGCTGATCTTAGTTCCTACTCGTGAACTCGCTCTTCAGGTTCATGGCGTGTTTGAAGATTTTCTTCCGGCAATTCAGAATAGCCTGCGATGCCTTGCTGTTCACGGAGGCGTGTCGATCAATCCGCAAATGAAAGCCATCGGTAAGGCCGATATCATCGTCTGCACTCCGGGACGCCTGATTGATCTCGTGGAAAAGAACGCTGTAAAGCTATCGTCGATTACCACGCTTGTGTTAGATGAGGCAGACAAAATGCTCAATCTTGGTTTCAAGCTAGAGGTTGATCGTATTCTTTCCCTGTTGCCGAAGAAACGGCAAACTCTCTTGTTCTCAGCGACACTTAATCCTGACTTGGATACTGTTCAGCAAGAGCTACTGAACGATCCTCTTGTGATTAAAATTTCTGAAGATACATTGCCGACAGGCCAAGGGGAAGATCACGGTCATGATGAACCTGTCGAACTCATTAACCAGCTCGGTTACTTCGTTCCAGACGAAAAGAAAGGCCCACTACTGCGCTACCTGATCAATCAGGGAGATTTACAGCAAGTACTCGTTTTTGCTTCGTCGATTCGCATGGTCGATACCATTACGAACAAACTCTCGAAAAACAACATTGATGCCGCTGCCGTTCATTCCAAGATTAGCCAGCAGTATCGGCAAGAAAACTTGAGACTTTTCAAATCTGGCAAGTTGCGTGTCCTCGTGACTACGGATCTGTTAGCACGGGGCATCGACATCGATTTCCTCCCTTGTGTGATCAATTATGAACTCCCGCGATCGCCAAAGGATTATATTCACCGCATCGGTCGGACAGGGCGGGCTGGCTCCCCAGGTGATGCCATTTCGCTGATCTCACCGGACGAGATGCATCATTTCAGAGTAATCCAGAAGAAGATGGGCAAGCGCGTGAAGATGCTCGAAAGCGAAGATCTGAACCTTCACGGACACTGATATCTGTTACGAGAACAGGTGAGTGTTCAGACTAAACGCAAAAAACGGCTACGTCATGAACGTAACCGCTTGTAGAAGAATTCGTAATCTTAGACTTATCTCCGGCGTCGGCCAAGGAGTGATATGGAGCCGAGGGCCAATAGTAGAGCGCTTGATGGCTCTGGAACCGCAGTGACGACGAAGGGCGTGGAATTGATAGCAATGCCGCTGCTGTCTGCATTTTCCCGCAGAATGTCCCACTCCGCATTAGCACCAGTTGATTTGGTTCCAAAACCGGTTCTCAATTCCACTTCAAAATAGTCTCCCCCTCCGCGTTCATACCAAGTGGCCTCGAAAGTAGTAACCAACCCTCCTGGCCCGACGGTAAATTGAGCTCCTTGATTAGAACTGCCCGTCGGACCATCATGCAGAAGCTCATCGGAGGCTGGAGTTCCGCTGACGTTCCCGAACCGGTTAATGAATGTGACTCCCGGAATGGAGATCGAGTGACCATCATCTCCGTTGACATAAATGGAATAATCTCCAGCGGGGAAATAGATGCCGCCAGTATATTGAATCACGAAATCCGAACCGCTGTATGTGGACACGGTAAGCTGGGAAACAGTATAAAGTCTATCGGCGCTGCCGTTGTCGACTGAACCAATCGTTCCTGTATCGTTGGCGGAGAAGCCGTAGTTTCCTACAATCCCAGGTGCTGCAGTTGAACCTATCGTGCTGACGATTGTTTTCGCTTCAGTTGCGGTGTTTATTTGGGTGTCTGTTCCGCTGCCGTTGATATCGATGATGCGGTAGCTGAACAGGCCATCACTGACTGGGCTATGCCCTGGAACAACAATTGCTGCTCCCGAGAGACCACTTGCCATCAACACAAGTGCGGGAGTTAGAGTGAATAATTTTGTCATACGATTCATTCTGGGTTGGGGGTAGCGCCACTTTTGGGGTGGAGCGATGATTATCCGTTCATCCTGTATAGAAAGTGGTATAAGTCAATAAAGTTTTAGGCTGATTGATCTTTTTGTTCTGTTAGATGGTGCGAACTGGCTTCGCATTTCTCACGGTTGGTCCTCGGCTATGTTCGCTTTGCGGATTTCGTCTTTGGCTTTTTTGAGACGATCTGGCCATTTGAAGGTGGGGGCTTTGGAGGGATCGTAGCCCTTCATGTGCCCCGTGAGTCTCGTAGCTGGTTTGGTGTAAGTTAGAATGGTCTCCCCGAACACTTCGCGGCAGAACTTGGCGAGCGTGGGGTCATATTCGATCAATTCCTGACGCGTGTTGACATGGTTGTGATCGTGGTCGTTCTCGCGATTATTACCGAACCATGATTGCACCCCCTCGGCAAAATACTCAAACCGATTGGTCGCAGCGTATTTGTTTTTCCATAGCCCTGCGGCCATTGCCTTTTGGTAAGCTTTTTCGAGTCGCTGATCGAATGTAGGATCGATATTGGTCATGCCTCGCAGGTGAATGTTATGAGCGAACTCGTGGATGAGGATATTTTCGTCCTTATACGGGTCACCTGGATAACCGAGCAGGTTTTCCTCACCACAAGTGCAGTAAGGATCACTGACACTGCCACCGGTGCCCCGGGCACGTGCATCCCAGAAGTCCTTGGCGCTAACACCAGGGTAGGGGCTTTTCCCATCTGCAAATCCGGTGAACTCCGGCAGGTCGGTGGTGTATTCGTTGTAGGCGATGATGCATAGTCGCGCGCCACTTTTAACCATGGCTTTTCTAACATCATCTCTCTGGCTAAGCATTTGATCGACCAAATAGGCAGCTTCTTTGAGCGCATAAGGATTGACCGTAGCGGATGCGACAATGGGAAACCCTCCTGTCTCTATACGTTGGGTATAGAAGTCTGGAATGCCGTCTTTTTCTCCAGGTGCAAACCGAAATCCTTGCACCATGGCAATGCTCTCTGTGGTTAGACGTGTTTTGCTCTGTTGTCCGACTACAGCAAAGCGGTGGCCGATGGTGGTCAATATCTGATGACTTTTGCCAGCCTCTACGGTTCCATTTGGAATTTCTTTTCCCTCCTCGTTGAGCCAAAAGATGTCGGCTTTTTCAGCGCTGGCATTGATGATTTGCAGTCGAGGTCTTGATTCAGCGGGTTCGGCATGAACAACAGCATGCGATACGATGCTAACAATCAGAAGTTGGATGCTGCGTTGGAATAGAGTGATAGATCTCATGGGTCTTTGTGTGTGTCCGCGTGGGATATTAAAACTGAAGCTTTGAACTCGGAGGCAGAGGAACTTTGTTAGCTTTCCGCCATTGGGCTAGTTCTTTCACCAACTCTTGAGCTACCTCCGGTTTTTTAGAGGCGAGGTTAACACTTTCTTTCAAATCGTCCTTCAGATTGTAGAGCTCAATTTTACCATTCTTGAGAAACTGAATCAGCTTCCAGTCTCCCTTGCGGATGATTGAACATGGGGGATTCTTGTAAGTGCTGGCGATGTGCCAGAAGAGGGCGCGGTCTTTGATGGGTTTGCCATGGAGCAGGGAGACCAGACTGTCTCCATCGAGTGTGCCTTGGAAATCGGTCACGCCTGCAAGCTCAAGAAATGTTGGGAAATAGTCGAGTCCTTGAATGGCTTCATCGGATCGAGCCGGAGCAATGGTCTTAGGCCAGTTGACCAGTGCCGGGACGCGAATGCCGCCTTCGTAGACGTAACCTTTGGCACCGCGGAGATTCTTGTTCGCGCTTTGCATGCCATTGAAGCCATTGTCAGAGGTGAAGATGACCACGGTGTTTTCGCGCAGTCCGGATTCATCGAGGTAATCAATGATACGCTGCACATTGTCATCTAAAGATTTCACCATCGTAGCATAGGCGGCGATTTCTTTGCGTTTTCCTTCGCCTTGGCCAGTTTCCGGATCGGCCGCTTTTTCCATGAAGTGTTGCAGCGATTCCTTGCTGCGTGCTACGGATGGTCGGTGCGGAGAATAGTAGTGGAGATTGATAAAAAACGGTCCGTCTTTGTGCCGTTTCATGAAATCAATCGCATCGGTAGTCAGTCGATCCGTTAGCCATTCATCGTCTTCCTTGTCCTTGATGAACGGATTTTTGAAAGGGGCGACATAACCACCACCCGGCGCATTGTATCCCTGACTGTATCCACGGGAGGGGTCCCCCCACCAAGTGCCGCCTACATTTTCGTGGAAGCCCCGTTCCGTGGGGTAGTATTTCTTAATCTCTGGAGACTGATGCGCAGCCAGCCAACTGAGGTCACCGTTCTTGGGCTGGTTGAGTTTCTTGGCCAGAGGGAGTTTACCTTCCTTCGTTGGGTGAGGTCCTACAATGTGCCACTTGCCCAGATGGATCAGATGATAGCCTGCTTTGTTCAGTGGTTGAGCATAGAGCGGGTGCTCAAGGCCCACCGTCCATGCTGAAAAGATATTGTCCCGATTGTTACCTTTCTCTAACACTGGCACGGTATAACTGCCGGTTCGAAAGGACTGTTTTCCGGTGAGCAGGGCCGCCCGTGATGGGGAACAGGTCGGATACATGTATGCATTTTCAAAAACCAGACTCTGCTTTGCCAATGCATCCAAATGAGGTGTCTCAAAATACTTGCTACCCATAAAGCCAACATCCTGCCAGCCCAAGTCATCAGCCATGATGAAGACAATGTTAGTCTGTTTTTTGTCAGCTGCAAATAACGAGCATACTACAGAGAGCAAGCCGATGGTGAGGATCAAACCTGTATGATATTTCATCTTGCTGCTAATATGATACCCCCTGGTTGAGCTTGCCATTGAAAAGTGTGTCTTCTTGGATGCCCAAAGCTGCTTCCAGCTAACTTAGGTAAGGTTGAACTCGGATTCTGCGTTGTGCACGATTTAGAAGAAAGTATGTCGCAGGCCTCAGCGTATTTTCTTCACATCGCAATCTATAACTGCGTAGATACACCTCTATTCTATGAAAAAGTCACTGCTTACTCTTCTGGCTCTCGTTTCAGCTATCCACACCGCCATCGCGGCGGAAAAACCAAACATCGTCTTTGTTTTCGCCGATGATTTGACCTTTGAAAGCATCGGGGCTTATGGGCTGACCGATTGTAAGACGCCCAACCTCGATCGTCTGGTCAAAAACGGAGCCTCGTTTACTCATGCCTACAACATGGGTGCGTGGGGTGGTGCGGTATGCGTGGCAAGCCGTGCGATGATAAACAGCGGGGCCTTTGTCAACCGGGCTCAAGCGGCGATCAAGGAAAAGCCGCATTGGTCTGAAATGATGAAACAGGCAGGATATAAAACTTACATGACCGGAAAATGGCATGTGCCGGGTGCTCCGCGCTTTGATGTCGTCAAGTTCCCAACAGCAGGGATGCCCAAAGGATCTGGCTACAACCGACCCAAAAGTAAGGAAGACTATGAAAACGGCTGGAAACCCTGGGATAAAAAACAAGGAGGCTTCTGGGAAGGAGGCACTCACTGGAGTGAGGTAGTCGCCAATCACAGTCTCGATTTCATCAAGCAGGCGAAAGAAGACGACAAGCCGTTCTTCATGTATCTCTCCTTCAATGCCTCGCACGATCCCCGGCAGTCACCCAAGGAATACATCGATATGTATCCTCTCGATAAAATCAAGCTGCCAAAAAACTATCTTAACCTTTATCCATACAAAGATGAGATCGGTTGCGGCCCTGGTCTGCGTGATGAAAAGCTAGCACCATTCCCACGCACCGAGTTCGCGGTAAAAGTGCATCGTCAGGAATACTTCGCGATCATCACCCACATGGACGCGCAGATCGGACGCATTTTGGATGCCTTGGAGGCAACGGGCAAAGCCGATAATACCTATATCATTTTCACCGCCGACCATGGACTCGCTTGTGGTCACCATGGTCTGTTTGGGAAGCAAAACATGTATGATCACAGCATGCGTGTTCCGTTCATGATCAGCGGACCGGGAATCAAACCGGGCAGCCAATTCGACATGCCCATTTACTTGCAAGACGCCATGGCGACCTCTCTGGACTTGGCCAGCATCGAGAAGCCGGAACAAGTCGAATTCAAAAGCCTGATGCCACTCATCAAGGGGGAACAGAAAGTTCAGTATGAGAGCATCTATGGCAAATATATCAACCTGCAGCGCATGATTGCCAAAGGGGACTGGAAATTGATCGCCTATCCTAAAGCCGGAGTGGTTCGCTTGTTTAACACCAAGAAAGATCCGGATGAAATGAACGACTTGGCGAGCAAGCCGGAGTATGCCCCCAAGATCAAAGAACTCAAAGCCGAGCTCAAAGAGTTACAAAAAGCGATGGGGGACACACTCGATATTGATAAACCAGCACAGCCTAAGAAGAAGCAGGATAAAAAGGGCAAGAAAGCCGCTAAAACGAATAAGTAGCGGCCTTCAGCGGGTGGTATAGCAGCCGTGCGGTCCCATTCACTGAGGTCTGACTGATTTGTTAGTCCAAAGCTACTGCTTCTTGCGAGTGTGGCTGAACAGCCAGCGGAAGAAGTCTGGATCAGACAAGGGGATCTTTCCGGCATTGTGGCCCATGTCATCTAGCACGATGACCTTGGCCTGTTTGCCGCCTGCTTTTTCGATGGCTTTGAGAACCATGGCTCCCCGGTCGGCAGGAACAACGCGATCTTTTTCTCCGTAGTAAGACCTCATCGGAAGAGTGGCGAGGTTTTTACCCCACTGATCAAGATTTGGAGTGATGTCCTTGGGTCCGAGGGCGCCCAGACCTCCAACTATGGGTGCAATGGCGGCAAAGTGTTCAGGATTGGCGCCGGCCCAGGCGTAAGTGCCGTAACCGCCCATACTGTTTCCTGATAGATACACTCTGTTGGGATCAATGGGTAGGGTGGCCAGAAGATGTGTGAGAAGTTTATTAAGATCGGCGGGAACCCAACCTCCTTTGGCCCCTGCCACGGCCGGACTTTTGGCTGCTTGTGGAGCGACGATGAGAGCTTCGATGCCTGCCTTTTTGAGAGTGCGCATCACTTTGACTGCGAGCCCTCGGGGCTTTCTGATGTCGAGCCCAGTGCCACCAGCGCCGTGCAGTAAGATGAGAAGAGGGAGCTTCTTCTGAGCTGCTAGAGATTCGCCTAACACATAGTAGTCGGGATTAAGGGAAGTTGCTTCCTTGGCGGTTGAGTCAGGAAGACGGTGGACTTTGCCTTCGTCTCCCTGTTGGGCATGTAATACAGCGGCACTCAAGAATAGCAGAAGGATGATAGAGAAAGATTTCACGAGATCATCTTAGCCAAGTTGAGAAATTGTTTTGCAGCCGATGCCGTTGAAGTCGTCTTTGATTCCGAACCGTTGTCCGATGGTGTAGTGGAGGTTTGATAGCGGTTGGCTTGGAAGTTTGATGTGTTGTCCCAAAGGAATCTGCTTCTGACCGCCACCGGCCAAGATGATGGGAAGGTTGTTCCGTTTGTGGCCGTTGCCATCTTTCATGCCGGAGCCGTAGAGAACTACGGAGTTGTCTAACAGGCTTGAGCCTCCTTCATCGATACCTTTGAGTCGTTCCAGGAAATAGGCTAACTGTCCGATGTACCACTCGCTGACTTTTTTATACTGGCTCACGGCTCGTTCTTTCTCCTTGTGATGGGACATGCCGTGGTGATCGCTGGAGACGCCATCGATGAAACTGAAGTTCTGGCGGCTGAATCCGTGAGCGGTCATCAGGGTGCAGACGCGTGTGGTATCGGTCCACAGCGCGAGCACCATGAGGTCTAACATGAGACGAAGATGCACGTCGCGTTCGCGGGGGATACCGGACGGTGGGCGCACGAAGAATTCTTCGCCAGGCTCGGTAGGTGGAACCCATGCGCGTTCTTTTGGGCGGATGGTGCGTTCTAACTGAACCTCGACAGAGCGAACGCTTTCGAGGTATTCGTCGATCTTATGTTTGTCGAGATAGCTGGCTTGTCTACGTAGCGATTTGGCATCTTCTAACACGAGATCGACCACGCTCTTTTGCAGTTCGGCATCACGCACAGCATCAGGGCCGGACTTACCTCTGAAGAGGCGGTCAAACGCAACCTGAGGGTTGATCTCGGGAGAGACGCGTGTGGTGGGGGAACTCCAGGTGACAGTGTTGGCAATAGAGATCGCAAGACCACCGGCGTTGCCCTGGCGTGGTGGCTCGGTGCCTAACACTAGGGAACGGAATGCAGAGTCTTGGCCGATCTGTGCGGCGATTTTCTGATCGATGGACGTGCCGGCCTTGCCGTTTTTCAAATTGTGTCCAGTGAGGAAGGCGGTCGTCATCTGCACGTGGTTTCCGCCTGTCACATTGTTCAGTCCGGAGAGAACGGAAAACTGATCACGCAGACCTGCGAGAGGTCTGAGGATGGGGGAGAGTTCATATCCTGCACCTACACCACTAACATCCCATGCTTTTGGATACACTCCGTTCGGCTGGAACATACTTACGAATCGTAATGGCGCTTTGCTCGGTGTCGCCACCGTGCCAGAAGCCCCGACCGCATCGGCCATGATTTCCAAATGTGGCAATGCAAGCATCGCTCCGATACCGCGCAGCATTCTGCGTCTAGAGATCATCCATGGTTTGTTCATTTTTCGTCTGGGTTTGGTGGTGAGTTGTTCTGATGCAGAAACGGATAGCTGAGCACGATTTCCTCGATCAATGTCGAGGCCTGGTAATCGTTCTTTTCCAGCGCGGCGGTGATTTTTCTCAAAGGCGCCTCGTCGAAAGTGGCAATCTCCCGACCTAATGCAAAGGCGAGCATGCGTTCCGAAATATTGCGAATGAACTGCTTCTTGCGCTCTTTCATTAGCCAGGCTTTTAGCTCGGCTGCGCCGCTGAATTTGAAACCGTCCAAGGTGCCTGAGCTATCGATGAGTTGTCCTCCGGCCTCCTTCTTGCGGAAGCGCCCGATGGCATCGTAGTTCTCCATGCCGAATCCGATGGGATCGATTCGATCATGGCAGCTGGCGCATTCTTCCTTTTTCCGGTGAGCTTCTAACTCCTCGCGCAGAGTCATGTTTTTCTTCAGCCCCGCATTGGCTGTTAGCTCAGGTACGTCTGCCGGTGGCTCTGGGATGCGTTCGCCGAGAAGGGTTTCGACGACCCACTTGCCACGCAGCACTGGGCTGGTGCGAGTAGGGCTGGAGGTGGCGGTGAGCACGCTGGCCATTCCGAGTAGTCCGCCTCGGTTCGAATCTTTCAGCAGTACAGGACGCATCTTAGCGCCCTTCACTCCGGGGATGCCGTAGTGATTGGCCAGATCCTCGTTCAGGTAGGTGGCATTGGTGTCTAGGAGAGTGAGTAGACTGTGTCCATTGCGGATGAGGTGCTCGAAGGTGAGCACGGTTTCCTGTTTCATCGCCTCGGCGAGTTGGGGATTGAATTCAGGAAACAGTTTTTCATCGGGTAAGACATTCACTCCGAGAGCCTCGAAACCAAGCCACTGCCCGAGGAAGGCGGAAGTGAAATCGCGAGCCTTGGGATCTAACAGCATGCGCTTGACTTGCTGTCGTAGCACAATGGGATCGCGGAGTTTTCCTCCCTCCGCTAGCGTGAAGAGTTCGTCATCTGGCATCGACATCCAGAGGAAGTAGGACAGACGTGAGGCGATCTGGTAGTCATCTAACGCAAACTCCTCATCGTTTCCTGTGGGCGCCAGCTCGTTACGGTAGAGAAAATGCGGAGAAACTAAAATGGCTGTGAGGGCTAGTTTGACGGAGTCCTCGAAGCTCTCGCCTTTGGCAGATGCCTTTTTGTAGAGGTTGTAATACCGGTTCGTAGTCGAGCCGCTCATCGGGCGTCTTGCTGCGCGCTGGGCGAAACGGGCGATGATTCGCTGAGCCGCCTGGTCTTCCGTGACATCGGGTCCGGGAAGGACGTGAAACACATGTCGTTTATCGACACCAATACCTGAATTCTCAGGGCCTTCCACTTTCACCCAGTCAACGGTGACGGGGCCGTTTGTTTTAGGCGACTTGGTTTTTGGGCCCTTTTTCTTTTTCTCCTTTTTGCCGTTTCTGCCAGCGATATTCCACGAGATTTGATGGGCTCCTTTGGTCACAAAACAGGTGATTTCCTGAATCGATGGCGATGAGCCGGTGTATTTAAGAGTGCCCTTGGGTTCGTTATCGATCCGCATGGTCAGCGAACCTACTGAGAGATCTGTGGGCACAGCATGCGTGCGGATTTTATAGATGCCGTCGGCTGGGAAATCTACGGATTCGTAGAGTGTCATCTGACCGATTCTGAGGTTGTAGCCGGTGATGCCTGCCACCTTGCTCGGCTTGACTGAGGTTTCCGTCATGAACATGGTTTCGGCTTCCACCTGTTTACTAATCGGCTTAATCGGTTCTGCGGTGAGCGTATCCAACGCCTTTCTGGCAGCCATGAAATATTTCTCCATGGCAGCCGGGCTGAGAAAAAGATTGGCGCGGTCCGTGGTGAACCCGCTCTGCCCCTCGCCATCATCAGAAAGAATGTGTCCGGCGCGAAGATCAACACCTAGCAGGTCGCGCATGGTGTTGTTATACTCCGTTTTTGTGAGCCTTGGGATGGTGACGTGGCCGGCATCACGCACTTTTGACCAGTCGACGTTGTTGAGCTTTTTATTGAGCCACGCGACCATGGCTTTACGCTCCTCAGCCGTGGGCAGCGGCTCTTTAGTAGGCATTTCCTCGCTTTCGATCTGATACAGCACTTCCAGCCAGATTTTGCGTTTGGCAAAGACCTCTTTCTCAGAGGTGAAAGTAGTGAGGTCCAGGTCTCCCTTGAGTTTCTTACCTTCGCCGTGACATTTGTAACAATACTCTTTTAGTAGCGGCTGAATATGGCCATCGAATGTAACCTCCTCGGCTGAAGCAGTGGGGATAAGGCTGGCAACAAGGCACAGCAAACTAAGGCCGTGTTTCTTGCGAGTAGTTTGATGCCGGCTCATTTTGATGCATGAATTGGGATAGGGGGAATTATTCGGTTACGCATCGGAATATTGGAGTCTGTCACTGTGGGTATCTTAGCTGTCTATTCTCGGGAGCAAAAACCAACAAATCACCTGGATAGGAAACTGCCATCGGTCGATCATTATCAACTGATTACAGAATTAGTATATACCCTGAAAAGGGTATTTTGAAAGACGGATTTACAGGGGGTAATATATGCAATCCATGCGTTGGCAACATGTGCCCTTATTTCTTATCAATGAAAGTGAGCAGCGGCTCGATGAATCTCTCAAAAGACTCGATATGTGGCAGGTGACCAATGTCATTGATCTCCACCAGCTTCGAGTCAGGGATCGCAGAAGCCGTCTTTTTTCCCAGCTCTGGATAATTGCCCATGGTCTTCGCGACCTCTTCCGGCACCGTATTTTTGCCCAATGCTGTGGTATCGCGTTGGCCGATGATCAACAGAGTAGGAACCTTGATCAGAGGAAATTCATAGACCACCGGCTGGGTGAAAATCATGTCGTAGGTGAGCGCCTGATTCCAAGCCACGGCGGCATAGCCATCGCTTTTCACCATACCGACGAGGATGTCGACCCATGGTTGGTATTCAGGTTTCCACTTACCATCGTAATAACTTTCCAGCTGATACTTTTGAATGCCCTCACTGGTTTTGCCCAGTTCACCTTTGTACCATTGGTCGACTCCAGGGTATGGCACCTTGGTTTTCCAATCTTCAAGACCGATCGGGTTTTCCAAGATCAGCGACTGCGTGCGCTCTGGAAACATCAGCGCGAACCGGCTGGCCAGCATGCCGCCCATCGAGTGCCCGAGCACGTGAGTTTTCTTTACCCCAATCTTATCTAGCAGCGCGAGTGTGTTAGTCGCGAGGGACTGGAAGGTAAAATGATAATGCGCAGGCTTGGAGGATTTTCCGAAACCGATCTGGTCCGGCATCACCACCCTGTAGCCATCCGCCGCGAGCCGCTTCGCTGTTGTTTCCCAGTAGGCTCCGCAGAAATTCTTTCCGTGGAGTAACAGCACCGTTTCACCGTTAGGTTTCTCCGGCTTTACATCCATGTAGGCCATTTCGAGATCCTGCTGCTGGTCCTTGAATTTGAACATCGATACCTCAAACGGGTAATCGTAATGCTCAAGCCGTATTCCCAGCGCTTTCACTTCTTCAGCAGGCGCGGAACTCGCCAAACCGGAAATCCCTAATACCAAAGCCGTCGCGAATCCTGAAATGTTTCTTATCATATTTCCAAGCTACGGGCAAAGCGGTGGCTTTCAACCGGTTTTGTTGACTCACTTCAGAGGATTCTCATACCAGACCACATTCTTCGAGCCTCGGCCGGCGTTGAGCAAATCGAGATCGCCATCACCATCCATATCGATGCTTCGGAGGTCGTAGCTCTGCTGACCCTTGTCGAGTGTGTGAATGGTGAATTTTCCTTTGCCGTCATTCTCATACCAGCGCACCCACTCGCTACCGTATCCACAACTGGCAGCATCGATGTCGCCATCTTGATCGTGGTCTGCGAGGGTTAGGCTGTGTGGTTGTTTGATGTCGGGATCAATCTCGTTAATTTTCCAATCAGGAGCCCCGAACCAGATGACGCCTGCACTGTGACCACGACTGGCCACCCAATCGACTTTGCCGTCGCCGTTGACATCGGCCGGGAGAATGTTGGTCGCTGCCAGTTGGTTTTCGGCAAGAATCGTTTTTTTCCAGGCTCCTTTCACGCCAGCCTTGCCTGGGTTCGTCCAGTAAGCAAACCAGTTTCCATCTTCGAAAGGTTTCCCCTTTGCTCCAACAGCGATCTCTTTCCAGCCGTCGCCATCGATATCACCTGCGCCCATGTAGTGACTTCCTCCTCGGGCGTCACCGTTGGCAAAAACGTGCCGATCCCATTGCTTGGCATTTTTCCAGTCCTTGGGAACGCTGAACCAAGCGATCGAGTCACCGATGCCTTTGTCCGGTAAAAAGTTATTGATCACGAGATCGAGCTTGCCGTCGTTATTGATGTCGGAGGCGAGAATGCAGTGAATGCCTGTGATCTCGTGGTCAATGACGCGTGCTGTCCAAGCAGCGTTCTGAGCTTTCTCCTTACCTGGGTTCTCGAGCCAGAACGGATGACCGTGCGCAAGCGCTCCAGCCCAGTCCAGATCGCCGTCACCGTCAACGTCGAGCACAGCGCTGTGGATGCAGCCTCTCTTTTCACCGGGGAATCGATGCAGGATGATTTCCTTCCAATCCGGTGCTATGAACAAACTGACCTTGCCGTTCATGCTGGCGATCACGTCGAGGTGTCGGTCGCCGTTCGCATCCATAGCCACAGCGGTATTGCAATGCCCCTGCTCAGTGACGGTATGTTTTTTCCAAGTCTGAGCAGATGCATTGTCGGTGAGTGCGATCAATACGATAACCAGAGGGATAAGAGCTTTCATGATTAGACTTTAATAGAACGTTGGAGGTGCCACAAGCGAACTTGTAAATGACTGATGTTAGGTGAATGAGTGATGAGCTTGGGTTACATCCATGGAATGCCTCAGCCTCTGTCAGAATCGTGAACTGAGGGATATCCAGTTGGGGCAATGAAATAGGGAGTGCTCCCTCCCTCAGCCCGCACCATCACGCAGCGATCCAAGCCTTCATCGGGTTCCCATTTTTTCAATTTTATTCCTGACATGATTTCCAAGGGGACTGGCCAGAGGGGTTTTGGAATTACCTCTAGCCGAGCATCGTTTCCGAAATATTCGGCACATTCTTCCGCATGCAGCCACTTTCCGCGTCGCCCATCAGGATTAAGAAATTCCACTTCCAACGGTTCGCTGGCATTCACATGATTGAAAACGCAACCATGCACCAACTGCTGGACAACAATCTCTTCACCGCGAAATTTTTCAGGCAGTAAATCGCGATGAGTTTTGGTCAGCTGCAATTGATGCGACCTCATCTTTTCCAGCTTCCGAAAATAATTATCCCGAGCATCTGGCCCCGGCAGTAACAGCCTGTTCTCCGTTTCGACGGCCAAGTAGAATTTCACTGCTAGCTCAAGGTGAATCAGTTGATTTGAAATAAGGTCTCTCACCAAAAAATCCAGTTCTCCCAGCGTAAGTCCCGACTTTTGACGGATCTGAATACTCTGTGCTAAGGTGTCATATTGAGGCGTGGTTGCCAATAACACGGCTAACGCATCTTCGTAGAGATGCCCGAGTTTTTGCGGCAGGTTCAGAGGGTGTTCATCCTCTGGTTTAACCAAGGAATGGCACGGGAAAGCAGATCCTTCCGGGAGATCTCCGAGAAGTGGTGGGCCTTCAATAAGGTTCTGAAATAGAGCTTTGGATACGATGCTGGTGGACGGGGCCATGGCTGTCATTGTTAGGCGCGGTGGTGAAGCCATTGGTTATCCACAATCCTGTGTTAGGTAGCTAGGCCTGTCAGTCTAGTGCCCGCTGCAAAAGGTCGAGAGAAACTCACGTTCGGCTTCGAGTGTTCCTACTAACACCATGCTACAATTCTCAGGAAGCAGCTGATCAGGTCCGGGGTTGAACTGCCGTTGGCCGTCGACTTCTAATGCGATGATGGAACAACCGGTTCTTGAGCGGACCTCAGATCGGGCGATGGAGACGCCGACCAGTGAATGAGGAACAGGAATGGTGAACACATTGACGCCATCTCCTAACGGCACGGTGCCGCTGCCACGAAGGTAGGTGAATATGGTGTTAGCACCCATGGAGGCGTAAGAGAGAACCAAGTCAGCTCCTGCACGGTGGAGTCGTGAGGCATATTGGGGCTGGGTACAACGAGAGATAATTTGAACATCGCTACGCAGGCGCCGGTAGAAGATGGTTAGGAAAGTATTGATGGGATCGTCATGGGTGGTGATGATGACTGATGCTGCGTCATGCATACCGGATGCTACCAGCACATCAAACTCGGATGCATCGCCGATGATTTTGTGGTCGATGTTGTCTACTCGCTCCGGAATTTTTTCGATAATGATCCATTCGATTCCTGCCTCGGTAAGCGCGCGAGAGAGCACGCGACCTACGCGTCCACCTCCAACGATCACAACTTTGCAGCTTTTTTCTGTCGTGACGCCAAAGACATCATTGTAGTTTTGGACTTGGGCTTCGGTGCCTGCCAATAAGAGAATAGAACTCTGTGTCAGCGGTGTTGTTAGGTCGGTAGGGTAGTAGCTTCCCCGGTCCCATCTGCCGACCACGACCATGCCAGTTTGTTCGAAGATGCCACTTTCTGCGACTGTTTTTCCAGGCAGAGAAGTGCGTGCAATGCCTGTCTCAGCGATGCGAAGGTCGTCGATGGCTCCAATCACATGGGCATTGGCATCGTTGCCTATCACACGTCGGGCGAGGGTTTTTCCCATGAGATCCTCAAGCTGGAGAATGTGGGTGACTCCTGCGAGCTCGAGGGCGTCGCGCACACCATTTGTGGATGCGGACGCGACAATGGTGACGTCATCGGAAAGCTCGCGCGCGGTGAAGGTGATGTTAGTGTTTGTGATGTCATCGCGAGTGGTGACCACCATGCGGGCCTTCTTTATGTTTAGCTTTGAAAAGCTGTCAGGATCGGTCCAGTCGCCGAGGATGACAGGCACCCCTTGGTGTTGCAGATCGAGTGCTTGATCCAATGTGGAAGAGAGCACGTAGTAGGGATAGCCGTAGTCATCGAGTAAGCGGCTAAGAGATCGCGCGACAGGACCATACTCGGTCATGATCACATGGCCCTCCGTATTTGTGGAAACTTGAGTTGAAGCTTTCGACCGTTCCTGGGCTCGGATGTATGGGGCATAGAAAAACTCAATGAAGGTAAAGGGGAGAAGGACGAGTAGAAAGACGACACCGGTGATGAGCACCACGACAGAGAAGAAACGTCCAAGGTCCGAATGAAAAGTGATGTCGCCGAAGCCGAGTGTCGACATTACTGTTAGGGTCCAGTAGAAGCCAGTCAGCCAGCTGTGCTCCTGTCCTTCCCGCAGCATCAGAATATGGAAAATAATGCTGTAGGAAATGACTAACGAAAGCAGCACCGCGAGTAGCCGGATGAGAGCTCGAAGGTTAATGCGGTCTATCCGGTTTTCCCGGAACGCCGCGACAATGGTCGGAAGAGATTTCATGAATAGTGAACTATGTGATTACATCGCAGACCGTCAGAAAAGAAAGGGAAAAGAAAAATCGGTTTATTGCCATTCTGTAAAACCAAGTGAGTAATGGACTCCAATCCTGAACGATTCATAGATGAAGATCGGAGAGGTTCGACTTAAAAGGCGTTTCAATTTTTCGCGATGGAAATTGAAAACGTGATCTGAGTTGTGATGAATTCCCGACTGGTCGGTTTCAACGTCGAGTTTTACCCAGCATAAGCCGAGTTTGCACACAAAGGTAAGGGTAGGCCGTTAGAATGATGGCAAGTGGTGGTATGACGATCCAGATCCAGAGATGTGTCAGCAGAGAACGCTTTTTGGTGCCAGGCTCGCGTTTGGGCAGCTGGAGGAGGCTCAATAATGCGACGATGGCCAGGGTGATGAGGGCGAACAGGGCGACAATGGCGTGAATCCTTGGCGCGAAGTAACTCAAGGAGGAATTGGGGGCCACCCAGTTGGCTACCAATCCGGGGAGCCAACCGATCACCAGTAAGAGAAATACCCACGTGGCTGCACCAACTTGTTTCATCAACATTGTCGCGCTGTGGCGGAGTTTGGTGATCAGCGGAATGCCACGTTGCTGAAGGAATCCACGCATGACGATAGGGAAGTTCCGGATCGCTTTGGCATCTTTTTCCTTCCGAAAATAAACCGTCTCCACAGTATTCTTGAACGTGTCAGGACTGACGATGTCTTGCGAGATCATCGATGTTGTTAGCACTGTGCGGAAGCGACCATCAAAACGTAGGAATGCTTTCCAGAAAAATTCCGAGTCACCGAAGAACAGTTCGTCGTCAGGCCAGTATCCCGCATCGATGATCGTCTTCAGACTCATGCTATAGCTACCGAAGCTAACAAGGCCTACTGGATCGGTGGCTTCAATACGGTGCAGGAAAGAGGAACCGACATGCAGAAGCCGCGCAATGGCAGGAGCCTTCCAGATGTTGCTGTGATATGCAGGAACCGGCTGGAAACAAACACGCTCGCGATCCGGGCATGTTAGAAATTTCCACGTGAGGCAGGACAAGTAATCGGTGCTGAGGTAGCTGCTCGCTTCCAGGCATGAGACGATGACATTGGATGAATCAACACCCTCTTTTTCCATGGCCGTAGCTGCCATGCGGGCAGCGAAGTTCACGGCAGCGCCCTTGACCGGGCTTCTTCCTTCTTCCGCAGACGGGTGTGGTGCTACGTAAAATGCGGCGAAACGCTCGTAGTGCTCACGGTGCATATTCCACGCGACTTTTTTAACGGCCTTAGGCGCACCTTCGTGTGGGGCGAGGATGACCATCACTCGGTCGAGTGGAAAATCTTGCTCTAACAAGCTCGCCACCACCGATTCAATATTTTGCCGGCTCTCGGTGGAGATCGTGAAGATGACCACATGATGAATGGATTCGGAGGTTGGCACCTTGTCTCCGCTCTTGAGTAAACTGTTCAGTTGGCGGCGGTGGATTTTCTGCGACAGGCGTTGGAAAAAATCAGCTGGTTTGGCGTCCGTAAGAGCGGCCGAATCCGCCACTGCGGTATCGAACTGCTTGAGACGTGCCATCCAATCCGTATCGCGTTCAGTCCTGTTGCGTAGCGCCGATGCAATCATCACGCATGCGGCGTAGCCGAGATAGAAGACCCATAGCAGGTCGAATGCGAGGATGCACACGATGGCATAGATCGGACTGAACCAACTGAGCGCCACCATGCCGAGTAGCAGGCCCCAACTGATCGCACCCGGTAGGATTTCAAAAAATCGCTGCTGCCGCTCGTCGCGAGCTGAGAGCCCGTCCAAGCCATACACAAATTCACTGCTGTCCGTTGACTCGGTCATGGTGCTGGTTTGATCACGGAAATCTTCGCCGCTGGGGTTTTAACTTTCGTTTCCGGGAGAAGCCGGAGTGCATTGAGCTGGCCGCGCTTGGCATCGAGGAAAAACAAGGTTCCTGACTCCTCGGAATAGGCGATGGAGCTGCCGGATTTCACCTTGGTGATTTCGCGCTTGGCGGCGATGACACCGGGGAAAAGTTCGACGAGTAACACGCGATCGCCATCTAACAGTAAGGCGTGTGAGCCATCGTGGACGAAATAGGCGGCCCTGATGTTAGATCCCTTTTCATAAAACCAGCGCACGACACGGCCCGGCTGAAGTTGTCCACCACGGTGTCGTCTAGGGATCGGTTCATTGATGATTCCGGCTTTGTTAGGCTGCCAGATGAGAGCGCGGCCTGAATTGGGAGCGAGCTTGGCTCCACGGATCTTCACGTTTTCACCCACTAGTTGATGAGGTAGCTGGTTCTGCAATAGTGTTCCGTTTTCACCGAGGAAAAAGAACGCCTCGTCGTTGATGGGGATGATGCTGAAAAACTCCTTCTCACCAAACAACAGTCGCGCCTTTTCAACCTCCTCCGCTCTTGGCTCCGGTTCGTCTGTATTTAACGGCGTTCCGAACCGATCCATCCGGCGTAATTGCCAGCTGGCATCCAGCCCGTAGAGTTCGCTGTCACCCATGCCGAAGCCACGCCACGTCGAGCTACCGATGAGCTGCGAGCCGTCCTCGACCTCTTCCACGGCGGCTCCCTTGTTCTTTTTGAAAGCGCGCCGCACGTATCCTTTTTCGACCAAGAAAAAGGCCTCCGGGTTGATTCCTCCCCAAAGGATTTTGGGTGGGTTTTTGCCGGCCAGTTCCGGAACGACGCGAACGACGGCTGGAGTGTGGCTGAGATCGACCACCGCACCACCATGCTTTTTATGGCGGAACCATACCACGGCAGACTCGCTGCCATCGACGGTATCGATGTGTTTGACCGGAGCTGCGTTAAGCTCGGAATCCGATGGTAACACGGGGACTGCCTCGCCTTTTTTCCAGTCGAAGGCCAGCAAGGTAGGTCCTTTAGTTTTTGTTAGAAGGAGGTGGGATGTTCCATCGAGAGCTTGCAAGTGGGAGAACGTCGTGTCGGGGATGACGACGCGTGGCACCAGCGGATCAGGAAGTAGTAACAGGTGGTCCAAGACGGTGGCCTCGCCTCGAGTAACGGAAACTTCGCGTGTCATTTCTCCGTGTCCGGGTGCTTGCACATGGGCTTGAAGGTTCTCCGTCGGCAGGCGCGAAATTGTCTTTGGCCAAGGTCCGGTCAATGTTTGACCTGCGATCTCTACCTCAGCCTCCGGCGGGGTGACATCGAGAATGATCAAGCCGCCTTTCACGTAGCCAAGGGCGTACACGATTAACATCGGGCAGAGGATTGCGTAGCTGCACACAAAGAACCAAGACAGGATTTTACGTAAGCGATTCATGGTTTTATCCGAGAAGTTCGATGATCTCCGGAGCGGTGGCTAAGCATAGCTCACGACAGAGGTTAAGCGCTTCATCCGCGGACTCTGTATGCAGAGCGGATTCTGCCAGGGCAGTGCACTCAGACTGCTTCACTCCAATCAATGCACGCTTAACCAGCGATGCGGATGGTGGGCTCACGCTCAGGCCATCGACACCGAGACCGACGAGGAGGGGCGCGAGGATGGGGTTACTCGCCATCTGACCGCAGACACTAACATGTCGCTTATGCGCACGGGCGGCGGCAACGGTTTTAGCAATTAGATCGAGAATCACTGGATGGGTGGGGGTGTAGAGCGGCGCCACTTTGTCGTTCAGTCGGTCGACCGCGAAGGCGTACTGGATCAGATCATTGGTGCCAATACTGAAAAAATCAACGTGCGGGGCGATCAGCCTAGCTCCCAGCGCAGCGGCGGGCACTTCGATCATGACACCGACCTCGATGTCAGGATTAAAATCATGCCCCTCATTGCGGAGTTCGTCCTTGGCGCGGTCGAGTAAGGCAATGGTTTCTAACACTTCTCCGACATTACTAATCATCGGAAACATGATTCTAACATTACCGGCAACGCTGGCCCTCAAAATAGCACGCAGCTGGGTGAGAAAAATGTCAGGTTGAGCGAGTGAGAAACGGATGCCGCGACAGCCGAGAAACGGATTGGTTTCTGGTCGGGTCTTTATACTCGTCGCTATTTTGTCCCCACCGATATCGAGGGTGCGGATCACCACTGGATCAGGCGACAGCGCACGGACCGTTTCTTCATAGGCCGCCGTTTGTTCTTCCTCATCGGGCAGATCGCTGCGGGACAGAAACATATACTCGGTGCGGAACAGACCGACACCTCTGGCTCCATGTTCCTTCACAGCGGACACATCTGAGGGCGATTGGATATTCGCCCCGAGCCAGATTTCCTTCTCATCACTCGTCTCAGCAGATCGGTCTTCGAACTCACGCAGGCGGTCGGTAATTTCTTTCCGCGCCTCAGTGAGGTGTCCGTAATGGACCAGTTGCTCTTGAGTCGGATTCGCGATCACGACTCCCTGAGTTCCATCGATCAGAACCGGATCGCCGTGCTTGACGCGTGAAGTGACTTCACCGAGTCCGACGACAGCCGGAATCTCCAACGAACGTGCGGTGATCGCCGTGTGGGATGTCTGACTTCCTTGGTCGGTGGCAAAGGCGATGACTTTTGTGCGGTCAAGCGTTGCGGTTTCAGAGGGTGAGAGGTCTTGGGCAAGAACGATGCTTCCTTCTGCCATCGTTGACGGATCGGCTTCTTCCGGACTGTCGAGGTTTCGTAAAATACGGCGAGTCACATCACGTAGGTCGGCCACACGCTCACGGACGTAGTCGTCATCGATCCCTAGAAATGCATTGGCATAATCATCCGCCACCTCGCGCACGATGGCCTCGACGTTTTTCTTCCTCTCGTTGAGACCTTTGAGAATTTTTTCGATAAAGGAATGGTCCTCCGCCATCATCAGGTGGGCGTCAAAGATACCCGCCTCCTCGGCTCCGATGGCTTCCGTCATCTGCTTCTGGATGTCGCTGATTTGATTGCGAGTGATGAGCAGTGCCTCTTGGAGTCGTAGGACCTCGTTGGGGATTTCTTCATCCGTGATGTCGCGATCAGGAGCCTGGCGGTCAGCCGCGGACAGAACGAACGCAGTGCCCATGGCGGCTCCGGGAGCAACACCGATACCGTGCAATTCGGTCGGTGCAGATGTCGATGATTCACTCATTGAGAAGACGAGTCTGAACTCTTTTCAGTAACAAGTGGCTCAGGAGAAAGAGCCGTGGGTGAATCGAGCATCATGGGGTAGGGGGAAGTGTATAAGCTCCTGTGGGTAGTGAACTGGATGGGAAAATAAGGCATCAAATTCGTTGGGTTGGAAGATAGTTCTACGGTTATCACTGCCAAGCACATTCGCCCATGTGATACGCACGTCAAGGTGCTGAGTGAGAAGCAAGTTCTATTGCAGGTTTAGCTCAGGAAGTAGTTGGTCGGAAGTTAGTGAAGCCGCGAATTAGTGGCGGACATATTCAGAGATTAGTGGGAGTTTTCAAAATTTCCATACACAGCCAAGATCTCACAATAGATGGCATAACAGATCAGACCAGCAGCTGTAACTCCTAAGAGTATGGAACCATAGGACTGGTTCTGGAGTTTTTCAAGTGCTTGACCCAATCCGACAGCCTCTGAGGCGTCAGACTGTATGGCAGCGATGAGTAGGAATCCCCCCATGATTGGGAAAACGATGCCGCGTGCGATCAGTCCGAACTTGGCTGAGCGTTCAATCCAATGCCGCTTGCCTGAGGCGAAAGAATCTAACGTGAATTTGGTTTTATAGCTGCCCTTCAGCGCTTTGATCCACTGGAAGATTCCTGCGATGATTATAGCGATCGCTAAAGTGCCGAGGAGATATTTTCCACCTGGCATGCTGAGCACACCTGAGGTCATTTCCTTTTCCTTGTCTCCACTTCCGCCCAGACCTGTGAGAGCTGACACCCCCAGCGCAGCGTAGAAAATAGCACTGCCTAGATAGCCGGCACGTTTCGCCAGACCGCCACCGTCATCACCCTTGCTTTCTGAATCAAAGATCGAGCACATGAAGCGATAGACCGAGTAAGCGAGTAAACCCACTCCGATGATGATTAACGCGATTGCTCCGAATGGCTTCGAGGCAATCTCACGCAACGCTCCCGATGATCCCGTAGCTGCCACGCCAGTTCCTGCCGCAGCTAATATGGCCATGATACCGACCGTGCCATAGACGATTCCCTTCGCCGCATATCCGGCACGTGCGAGGTGCGTTATCCAAGACGACGAATTGTGTGAGGGCATGTCGCCTATGATAGCAGGATTCAGGAAATTACATAGTGTTAGAAATGGGTAATGTGCTGACTTGCGATCGTCGATTTTTACTCACGGCCAATCGACCGTAATCACCACCGCGTTGTGATCCGAGGCCGCAATGGCATCTTGGCCAATGCACAGGATTTCCGAATCCATCACCTTGAGATTTGGTGAGACAAGAATGTAATCGATCTTCCGCCTGCCTCGCTTGCTCATTCTCCAGCGATTGAATGTGCTGCTGTTGGCGAGGTCCGGATCATTCATGGTGAAGCTGTCTAGCAGAACTGTCTTATCGGCTAACAGAAGTTTCATCGGCGTGCTGCCCGGTTTGCAATTCAAGTCGCCCATCAGTGCGACCGGATCACTTGGGTGTTCGCGTCCGTTGATGGTATCTAACAAAAATTGAGCAGATAGACGTCTGGACTTCCATGACAGGTGATCGAAGTGGGTGTTGTAAATATAGATGCCGCAGCCGCTTTTCCGATCGATCAATCGAGCCCAGGTACACATGCGGGGGATTCTGTTTCCCCAAGTTCTGGAGCCTGGTGTTTCGGGAGTGGCGGACAGCCAGAAATGCCCGCCGTCTGCCTCCTCCCATTGGTCTTTTTTGTAGAAAATGGGAACATGCTCACCTCCTTGCGTGCCGTCTATTCTACCGGCTCCGATGCTGGCGTAGCCTTCCATCGCCTCCCTGATGTCGGCTAGCTGACTGGGCATGACTTCCTGGAGCCCGACAATGCTGGGTCGGCGGATGTGTTCTGCCATGAGCGGCAGGCGGTTCGCCCAATGCCTGACTTTACGAATGCCGTCATTCGCATAGCGGACGTTGTAAGTCATTATCTGCATCATCTTTGCTGGTAGCCAGAGTTCACGTTTGAGGGTGGCGTGCAACAGAGTATCCACACGCCTTGCACGAACTCAATGGAATGATTCAACTTTTGTGGTCATCCATCCTAACATTCAGCGATCACCACTTGCGCTGATAGAAGGACAGGCTAAGATGGTAGGGATGAAAATTTACGAAGCGATAAGAGCCGACCATGATGTGCAGAGAGACTTAGGCAAAAAACTCCTGGAAACATCGGGTGACACACCGGAGCGTGAGGTGCTGTTCAAGGCATTCAAAGACGAACTTGAGTTTCATGCGAATGCCGAGGAGAGACATTTCTACAAACCTCTCATTAGCGATGATATGATGCAGGAACACGCCCGACACGGCATCGCCGAGCACCACGAAATCGATGAACTCATCGAAGAGTTGGAAAAGACAGAGATGAGTTCCGCCGGCTGGTTAGTGACCGCCAAAAAATTGGTCGATAAGGTGGAGCACCATCTCGAAGACGAAGAACACACGTTCTTCCAATTCTCAGGCAAGGTCTTTTCAGAGACTCAGAAAGATCAACTAGGCGTTGAGTATCTGAAAATCATGGAAAGCCAACGAAACGGTGACACGATCTAGCGCGGCAACGGGCAAGGATTGTTAGGGGTTACCCGTCGCTTCAAAACTGCTCATGGAAGAGGTGGCAAACACGCTCTTTGACGCGTGGTATGAGTGCTCGTTTTCTCCACTCCTCGAGTTTGATTTTTTCGCAGTGCTTGAGATTGTCTTCGAATAACTGGTCGAGTTCTCCAGCGATCTTTTCGGAGTCGATGCCGACGGTGATCTCGTTGTTAATTTCAAATGATCGGTCATCGAAATTCGAAGAGCCGATGCCAGCCCATTTGCCATCGATGGTGATCACCTTTTGATGCAGTAGTGTCTTCTTGTATTCATGGATGCGGACACCGCTGCTGAGAAGGTCGTCGTAAAGTTTCCGACCCGCATAAGTGACATAAGTCGAGTCGGTGGCGTCAGGTGAGGGCGTCATAATCTGAACATCCACGCCTCGATCCACGGCTAGCTTCAATGCCTTGAGGCCACATGCATCCGGCAGAAAGTATGGGTTCTGGATGCGGATGGATTTCTTGGCCAAAGCAATCACAAGGTAATGCAGAATCTGCACAGAAGAGGGGGTGTTGTCCGCTTTGACGGCAGCCACGTGCGCCGAAATATCACCGGTGGGCTCGAGAGGTGGAAATGACTCCTGATCCAAGAAATGCTGTTCAGCCGCCTCCGCCCAGTTGAGCGCGAAGGTGGACTGGATCGCACCCACAATAGGCCCGGTGAATTTGGCGGTGACGTCTTGGAACCGACTGAAATCATCCTGGTCCTCAAGCCAGTGGTCCTTAATACAGTGCCCCCCGACAAATGCCAGAGTGCCATCGATGACTAGAATTTTCCTGTGGTCACGGATGTTGAAACGGCCAAAATTCATCGGTGAAATCGTATGGAAATTGTATAGCTCCACACCGCCCTCCTCCAGTCTCTTGCGTGTGTCCTTACCCATGTTCGAGCCACCACGCGCATCCACAATCACACGCACCCAGAGGTCGCGTTTTGAAGCATCCAGGAGGGCATCGACTACCAGATCAGAAGCCTTACCTTTAGCCCAAAGAAACGTTTCCAGATGCACGGTCTTCTCAGCCCGGTTGATGGCATCGGTGATTTCAGAGAAAAAATGCTCATCTCGGATAAGGTCAACCGTATTGCCTGCCAGCAAGGTTCCATGGGTAGCCCCGGCTAAGGCGTGGAGGGAGCTTTCAATATCGCCTTCCGGATTGTCATGATAAATGCACTCCTGATGGCGAGTCAGCCGCCAGATCATAAAAATGAGAACGGCGGTGATGATGGATAGGGATATCTCGAGAATCGTCATGGTGAGTGCAGCCCACGGAGTGTTTGGGCATGGAATAGGGACTCCGTAGAGTGGACAGAATACGGCAGATATTCCAAATGGCGAGCTACTCTTGTCCAGATGCTGAGTAGGCACCAAGCATGTGGCCGATGAGGGAAATCTCTACCCAGCTAGCTGCGGCACAACGCTATGAAAAAAATTTCATTTTCTCATGCAACTTTTGAATCTTGTCGTGGTTTTGCTGTTGTTATGAAAATACACCAACTATTCAGCATCGGTCTTTGCAGCCTTCTTCTTTGCTCTGTAGCTTCCGCTAAAGGGGGCAAAGCCAAGAAATCCTTTGACGAGATCGACGCCGACAAAGACGGAAAAGTCAGCCTGGCTGAATTTACCGCAGGGGCCAAAGACGAAGAAAAAGCTAAGGCCGTATTCACTAAGAAAGACAAAGACAGCGACGGTTTCCTCAGCAAGAAAGAGCTCGGTGGCAAAGGTGAAGCCAAGGGCAAAGATAAGAAAAAAGGCAAAAAGGGACCTAAAAAGCCTAAGAAGAACAAGTAATTACCCACCTAAGCCAGCCTAGGCTCACTATTTAGCCTGGGCATCAACCAATCAAAGGCCTCAGAAGACCATGATCTTCTGAGGCCAAATTATTTTAGGGATGGTGGTGAAATCAGGGTGTTCAGTTCTTCTGCACCTTGATGCGGATGAATTTACAATCATCGTCCATCGGCAGGGTCACTCTGACTGTTTCAATCTCACCATCGTCAGCGATGACCACTTCGGTGAGGTCGGTGGTTTTCCAGCTGGATTCGGTGAGGTCCGGTGACCATTGCGCGTGGATGGTGACATTTCCGACTGTTCGACGACTGTATTCCAAGGTCATCATATTTCCACTCGGAAGCATCGAGGACATAGCCGAATCCGCGACCATTGGATCCGTGTTCAATAACCATTCGGTTTCATTGTTGATGCCATCGTTGTCTGCATCGCCAGTAGGTGAGCTGTTTGTTCCGGCAGGTGCGCTGGCAAAAGACGATTCAGCCCACGGCTCGTAGAGAAAGGTCATTTGCTCATCCACCCGGATGTTATCGATTGCTGGGTCCGCGGCGTTCCAGTGTCCGTTGGCCGTGCGGAAGCGTAGCTTGATATTGGCATTGCCAGCGTAAGCCGAGAGGTCGACAGTCGCTGTGGACCACGGGGTATCGCTGCTGGCATGCTGCTGTCCGTTTTTGATCCAAACTCCGTCGATCCATTGGGTGCCATCGTGCACGTCCACGGCAAGGTAGTCGATGAACTCGCCAAACATGTGATAGTCGAACGTCATGGTTGGTGCGCTCATCGCACTGAAGTCAAAATGCGCCTCCACAGAAGCGGTTTTGTATCGCCCCTGTCCTTGGTGGCCTTCGGCATAAAGATAGTAGGTTCCATCCGATGCTCCATCAGGTCCGGCTGCGGCTGTATCCGTGCCGCCGCTGTGGATCCACCAGTCGTAGTCATCATCGGTGGCTTGTGCCCAGTCGGTGGTCGGGCCTGTCTCGAAACTCTCCGCGTAAGGTGGCGTGAGCCTGTTGATGACCGCCATTCCAGAGCCGGCCAGGGAGGTGGTGGCATTGGCATTGTTTGATTTGTCACGCGCCACAACGGTGTAAGCATAGGTGAATCCGTGGCTCAAACCAGTGTCCACATAGACCGGGCTGTCTTGCCAGCCACTGTCATGCGAGCCGTCAGCAATGGTGGTGTTAGTGAAATAATATTCCACTTCGTGGGGATCGGCTGCTGCGGTCACCTCCATCTTCAGGGCTCCGGCACCGTATGGAGCGGGCGTGGAGTCCCAGGTCATGGGATCAGGGCTAGGTGCCTGAAGGTCCATCGATGCCCACACGGCAGGGTGATCGGACAAACCAGCCGCGACCGTGGTGTAGTGCCCTTCGTGGTTGTGGTTCTGCATGCTGTTGATGTGGTCGCGTCCATTGTATTTGTGTTCGGTCGATGGCAGAATGGCGCTGACGTCAGCGTGAAAGAGATTGAAGTCCCCGAGCATGATCAAGCGGTCAGCCTGGTCGAGCGCGGTGATGCCGAGTTGGGGAAAGACATAGTTGTCTCGGAATTTCACCAAGCCTGCTTTTTCAGACTCAAAATCGTTGTTGTTGAAGTTGTAGGTGTTGTGAAAATTGAAAATATGCACGGTGTTCTCGCCCAGCTTGATGGTCACGTACTGGGCATGGCGCTGCCACTCGTCGCCTTCCGGATCAATTTGAATTAACTGGCTGTGGGTCGTTTCAAAGGGGTGCTTCGAAAGGATGGCGACGGATGTTTGTTTGTAGGAAAAGGGGTAGTACTTGGTCGTGCGATTGATCGTCTGGTAGGTGTAAGGGTATTCATGAAGGATGCTTTTGATATCATCCCACCAGCCGTTCTGGAAGTCGACCTCCTGCAGGCAGATCACATCTTCGCCTTGCAAAAAGTTATCACGGAAATCGATGATATTCTGACTGTTGTAAGTGCTGTCGCCATTGCCTTTGCCACCTTGGATATTGTAGGTCACGACGGAAAAATCCGCGTAGTCCCCGAGGATGGCGATGTTGTCGATCCCAAGCGCCTGATGGTTGACGTAGGCGGTATCCACCTGGAAGCGGAAAGTCGCTTCTTCGCCCGGCCCCAGAATCTGGTCGTTCAGCATACTCAGATCCAGCACCTTGTCCTCGTAGTCGGAAACAATCGCCAGGCCATTAAAGATGGATTCCCATTTCACCAGCAAGGTTTCATCCGCGTCCGAGAGGTCGCCGCTTTCATAGTAAATGCTGAGATTTCTGGGGGCGTTGGTGCTGACGCTTGCAAAATCGAACACCACCTTGCTTAGGTGGATGTTTCGCTTGGTGCCGTTTTTCACCGTGAACCACAACGAGGGTGCATCGACCCGCATGCTCATGGAGCCGTCCGTCGCAGAGCTGTCGACTGGTTGGGTCGGGCCATAGGTTCCATCAGTCGATCCCCAGGTGTGGCGCGCGCCGTGGCCGCCCCAGAGCGAACCGGATACATCGCGGAGTTTGCTAATGGCCGCCTTGGCATTGCTCTCCGTTTTGTGAGCTTGGTCACCGGACGAGAAATCATGCCATCCAGCCAGCACAACCTCGTCGGCACGCAGGCTTACTGTGCAGAAGAAAAGGACTGCGAGAGCGCAGGAATGGAGTTTGGAAGAATACATAAAAGGAGTGGAAGTGCGAAACTGCCGTGCGGGTGGGTAAGTGCACCAAAGTCACTATGGAAGAACCGAAAACGGATCAAAAGGGGTAGAAAATGACCCTTTGGCATCACGTTGATCCACGAGGCTTCCAATCGGCTTGTTTCAGCTTACACGTGGTGCTTGTTTGTTGCAAAAATTTGAGCAAAATAGATGAGATTCAATACTACCACTTTACACCACACATGTGCTGCGCTTCGTCGCGGGTCACACTTTTTATTGTGCGTGATGATTCAGAATCAAAATTTTGGTTAGTTCGATGGAGAAATACCTTCCATAAAAAAGTGAGATTAAAATAATTCATCAAGTGGTAAGGTTTGATTAATTTCGACCATTTTAAAAAGTGCTGTTAGGTATTGACGTTAAAGGTGTTTTAATCACTATGAACCCTTATGAAAGTGAATTCAAAATTACGATTGTTAGGTAGTATAGTGCTGGCTTCCACCATGATGTCTGCGACATCGCAAGCTGTAGTGTTAGTAATGTGGTCGCAGGTAGGGAATGATGTAGTAGCCAGCTATTCTGGAGAAATGGGGCTTAATGCAGACAGTAATGCGCCCTTATTCACGCAAACAGAGGTCGCCCCTAATTATTTTAATAATCAGGGGGGGAGTATAGGCTTTAATCAAACCGAGACGTTCATGGCTACAGATTTCACGGGTATAATCACAGGTACATTCATCGCTGATTTAACATCCGGAGATAGGTTTGGCCATTTTGGCACTAGTTTTTACGTAGGACCTGCAGGCTACACAGCTACAACTGAAGTTACTGGCTCAATGACGTTTGAGAATCAAACGCTAGCCGGCATGGGAGTTGACGGTTTTGCAGCTCCCACTGTGGCATTTTCCTTCGATAATCAGGGGGTCGAAGAGGCACTTATTCTCTATCAGACAGATAATGTTCCAGAGCCATCCAGCACTGCTCTGCTAGGGTTGGCCGGTCTCGTCTTGATCATCCGCCGCAGACGGTAGTTTAGTTTGTAGGCCACCTTTCCTTTGTGAGAGGTAATGAATGACAGCTCAAAAGCCGCGTCCTAACGGACAGCGGCTTTTTTCATATTGAACCCATCAAGGCCAAGCCAGATGGATTCATAGACTGATACGAATCAGGTTTGGTCTGAATATGTTCCTGAGCAGTTCTTCGGATTGATTTTTATCGGCGACGTCTCAGCAACAGAGCCAAGCCGCTCAGACCGATCAGTGCTGAGCTGGAGGGCTCGGGAATTTGGTCTGGGGTGATGGTGCCAGCGGCGAGATCTGAAATTTCGCCGGCGCTTAAGATACCGGTATAAAATGCAAGATCGTCGATCGCCCCACTCTGGGTGCCACCTGCAGTTCCGCCGATGGTGTTGACACCGATGGTGATGTCACGCGTCGGGTTCACGTTGCCCACAAGTGAAGTGATATCAATGCCGATACCAGAGAGCGAGCCGTTGACATACACCGAAGCATCACCAGCCCGGTCCATTGTGATCGCAACGTGTTGCCAAACATCATCAAGATAGATACCTTGGTTGATGATGATTTCCGAACCGCCACTGCCTTCTACCCGAATATTGGGACCAGGAGTATCCGTTGCCAGAACTTGAAGACCTGCGTTTGTGCCATCCATCATGTCAAAAGCGCGCATACCTCTTGCATCGCTATCCGAGGTATCGTTATAGAGCCAGAAGCTCACGGAAAAGTCTCCCACTCCGAAGTCGAGAGCGGATGATGAGCCGATCCCAAAGACGTCGCCTGAGACATAATCGCTACCACTGATGACGGTATTTAAAGAGTTTCCTCCGCTGCCACCTGAAGCTCCGTAGGTGGCGTGGGTGCTAATGTCTGGACTCCCTACAGCCACTGTTGGGATTCCTCCGACAGAATCCTCGATGTTTCCGACTCCAGTGTCGAAGTCCCAGTAAGCAACGGTAATAGCGGCAGCTTGCGCACCAGCGATCGTGAACGCGGATGCAGTCATAGTGGTCAGTATGATTTTTGTTAGGCTCATGGTATGATGAATGGTTAGTGTGTTATATTAGCATGCGAGGTGTTAGTGTTGTGATTGGATCATGATATGATTCCTAACAGATTTGTGTGTTTGCCGTGGAAAATACCACGAGTATATGCACGTCAGGATCAAACAGGACCAAATATTGAACTGTCATTATGAATACAAAAGGTATGCGATGACAAGAGAAAAACTAACTACTCAGAGTCGTTCCATCTGCAGTCGTATCAGGAAGGAAGATCTAAAGTTACCATTCCACTGTTTCAAATAACGATATCCTTAGTTTCTAACAAATCGGAGAGAGATAGCTATAGCGATAACTGTCCGAAAGGAGTTAAAGGGGGCTAAAACTTCCGACTGGGGAAGTGGGGCAACCGAGGATGCCAAAACTGCGGTTATGAAGCAGTAATTATTACCATTATTGATCTAAAGATGTAGAATTGCTTTACTCAGCATGTTAAATTGAGCCATGATGAATTTTAATAAGAAGTTAACGTATTCTTAGTCAATCCAGCCCCAACCGACATGTTCAAAATCACGCCCCTTGTCATCATAAGTTCCGCAGCCACCATAGGCCTTGCCACTGCGGCCACCGTTTCAATTTCAGCGACAGCTCCGACCGTTGATGGCGCCGACATCGCCAACGACAATGGGGCTGTTGATGCTGGGGGGAATCAGGGACACGTCTGGAGTAACCGGCCACTTCAAGGGCAAACTATTGTCACCGGTTCCAATACTGGAGGATACCTGCTCGATGCAGTAACCCTGAAAAATCTCAACAACACTATTACCACCGGCCCAACCTTCAGTGTCATTTTCGGTTCAGTTTCAGGCACGGTCCTCACTCAGATAGGCACGACCGAATCTGCCGTTGCCCCGAGCTACGCACCCAACGATTACATTACTTTCAATTTTGATACCCCACTACTACTCAATGCGAATACCACCTACGGCTTTCTATGGGATACAGCCGCCCAAGGTTTCGTGACCGTGAACAACTTGGACGGCAATATTTATGGTGGCGGGACTGCAATAAGCAGTGGCGCCGGAGGGACGCCGGATTTAAGCAATCTCGTCGATAGAGGTGTGGATCGTGTATTCCATGTGAACCTGACTGCAGTGCCAGAACCCTCAACGTCGTTATACGGACTAGCTGGACTAGCTCTCATACTGCGCCGTCGGCGCTAGTCTGAGCTTGATTGGGGTGAGCACTGGTGTGACTAGGAAGAGGGGGATTAGCCTCTGCCTGCCACAGGTTCGAGAGCCTCATAGAACCAACCTAGGCTACGCTAAAAATTCCACATTTTGCCGCGTTCCGCATCTTCAAAGACTTTGCCGCTTTTCATGTATGACATGGGTGGGTCGGGCAGAGCGGAGTCGTCCAGACGAGGGAGGTTGGCTCCGACAGTGGAGTCCCAAGGCTGCGTGCTGGAAACGTTCACCCGAGTGCCCACGCTGACGAGGTCAAATGCCTTACGTGCGGTGTTGAGAGGCATACGGACGCAACCGGCAGTGCAAGGGTATGGTTTCACAAAACCCCAGTGCATACCGTAAGCAGGGCTGTAAAATGACATCCAGTAGGTCATCGGATATCCTCGGCCAGGCTGGCCTTGACGACGACGATGTTTGGTCTTGGAGGTGATGCGGTGGGTTCCTCTGGGGGTGGGGGTGGCCGCTTTGCCTACGGCGACGGGGCTGGCGAGGAGCACCTTGTCGCCCTCCACGATATACATCTTCTGTGCAGAGGTGCTGATTGCGACTTTGACCGCCGAGCGATTGGTCGGTTGGGTCACGGGAGGGTCAAAGGAGAAGGCAGTGCCAGCCGGGCCGGATGTATTGGTGCCGCATGAGCTGAAACAGGATACACCAACTGCAAGTGCAGCCGCTGCGATAATTTTTGCTAGATATTGATGAGGTATAGTCATTGGAGAGTGACACCAGTTTTCACATTTCTAGTGAGAATTCAACTGTTGAACGAAAAGTTTGTTGTTTTGTTAGTTACGAAGCCCCTCCTATGCGGGGTGTTGATGATGGATAGCCAGTCCCCGGGGCTGAGCGACTTCCCATTTTCGTCTGTGCAGGTCCTCAGTGTGCTATGGTCCAGCATGTGACACTCGGGTCCATTAACGGATTTTTTGTAATTCATGAACTTGACATCATGTGGTGTTATTATATGAATTTTACTCATGAAACACACACACTCCCCTTTAACTTCAACGGTTTCACGTCTTGTTCCTTCCCGTCTGTTGACCGCCTCACTGGCCCTTGGTGCGGTATTACCAGCCTCCGCAGCTAATCTCATCGTCAATGGTGATTTCTCAGGTGGTACAGGTGGTACACTCGACCCTGGATCACCTACTGCAACTAACAATCAAGTGCCAACCGGTTGGACCGGATTCGCTACAGGCCAAGGTGCTATCAAGGTTCAGTCAAACATGGTGAATTTTAACGGTGAGAATCGTCCGACTGGTAGTTATATCGAACAAGATGTGACCACTTCAGCCAATCGTTGGTACGTTCTTGATTGGCAACAAGCAAGCCACACCGGCGGTGACAGCTCTGGGGTAGCAGTGACCAGCACCCTGACCAGTGGGGCTTCCAGCACCACGAACAGATACCGAGGTATGGCCAGCCCGCAGTCACTGATTCTCGCTGGTGGAACTACGACGACAGTTAGACTCTCAGATGATGGAGCGACAACAGGTAGTTTGGATACCCGCATTGATAATGTCAGTTTCGACCTCGCCAATGGCCAATACAATATGGCTGGTCTGGCGATCATCAATGCCTCTTCGACACATGCAGCTTTTGGAACAGATCCATATAATGCAGTTGATGGACGTACAGGTGGTGAGAGCAACACTAACTATCATTCCCAGAGTGCGGGTGGCATGTTTGAATTGGATTTCACGGCCAATTTTGCCAATGCTTTAATTGATCGTATCGAGATTGAAGCGCGTTCCGGGTTCAACAACCGTAAAGGGGATCTCATTGAAATTTATTCTACATCAGGATCACTCATTGAAAGCATCAGCATCACTGGAGCAGATGACCTCGCAGCGAGTTATGGGATCGATGGATATTGGCGTAATGTTGGACGAATCGTGGTCACTGAAAATGGCCAAACTCTCAACGTGTCCGAAGTTCGAGCGTTCTCCAGCTTTATCGATGGCGTAGCCGTTCCTGAACCCGGCAGCAGCAGTCTACTGGCATTGGGAGGCGTTGCATTGCTTTTGCGCCGCCGCAAGTAAGCTAACATTACTTCATTCCTTCACTTTTTCCATACGTTCAGGACCTAGCTTAATGCGTCCGAGGTAGAGAAGTAGTGTGAATATAGGCTCCTGCGGTCATGACCCATTAAAGGAAAAGTGGATTTGTAATTTGGTGGAGGCTGGATCAGTATAGATCCATATCCTATGAAACTTACACTGCTAACTCTCGTCTCAACGACCGCCTTTGCTTTCGCGCAAGATGCCGATATGGCACCATCTGAAGACGCTGTATCACTATTCGACGGCGAAACGCTGACGGGTTGGAAAACATCTGAAGCTGATAAGAAATTCTGGACTGTTAAAGATGGCACAATCACCGGTGGAGATCTGGAGAAGCCGGTCCCTCGGAATGTTTGGCTCATTTCAGAGAAGAGCTATGAAAATTTCGAACTCACCTTTTCCGTCAAGTTGACCGATGGCGGTGGTGAAGGTTTGAAAAATTCAGGAGTCCAAGTTCGCAGTCTCCCCATGGGGAAAAGCGTCTGTGGCTATCAAATCGATGCCGGTCCTACGCATCCCAAAACGGTCATCAATGATGGTCTGGGGTACTGGGGAAACATCTGGGACGAACACCGCCGTGGTGGAATCGTCACCGCTCAAAACCAGGATAAGCTCAAGAAAAGCGTCAAGCAGTGGGGGTGGAACTCTTACAAAATCATCTGCAACGGCAAAAATATCAAGACCTGGATCAATGGCATTCTTGCCCACGACTATACCGAGCAAAACGACAAAGTGGCAGCGGACGGGATCCTAGCGCTTCAAGCCCACTCCGGTGGTAAGTTCCTGGTGCACTTCAAAGATATCAAAATCAAAGAGCTCCCCGCTACAGAAGGTTCCACAAAGTGGACCGATGAAGGCGTGCTCAAGGGAAAACCTAAAAAGCCGCGCAAGCCAAGGAAACCTAAAGCCGTTAAGTAGAGATCCTATACTTTTCAATGCTTACCACGTATTAAGAAAAAATGCCGTGCCTGAAAAGGTTGCGGCATTTTTTGAAATGTATCTGACTAGCGGTTGATAACCGCGCATTAGCGACGGCGGCGGAATACAAGTCCGAGACCGGCAAAGCTTAGCAAAGCCGCTGATGAGGGCTCTGGGATTGCCGTGATGGTGAGATTGGCATTATTGTAGCCTGCTCCGTTGTTGGGGCCATTGAAGTTGTAGATGGAGAAGCCGTAATCGGTGGGATCAGAGCCGTCGAGCCATGCACGGACTTCATCGGTGACATCTACCGAGTAAGTAGTGCCGACGACACCAGCGATTACTCCCGTAAATTGTCCCAGATTAGTGGAGCCACTGGCTGTGGTTGGGTTGTCTGCATCAGGTTGGCCCCAGTCGTAGAGGGGGAAAGATGTTCCTGAGGTGTCCCAGTCTCCATCCACCACAGCACCGAGCTGGGTCTGCGACCCATTCGTAGAATTCAATTTCGATGCGAAAGTGACATTCACCGTGGCCGAGAACGAGGCTTCGTTGTATTGCGCGGGAGTAAGGCCAAGGCTCTGTTCGTTGAATTTGATGAAGCTGGAAATTTGCAGTCCGTTTTGAGATTCGTTACTGCGGGTGCGGGTGAGGTAAGTACCTGTAAGAGAGCCCGAGTCGACGGTGCCTGCCGATGTTGCCGAGCCATCGTCGGAGACGTTGACGAAGATTTCAGGCATGAGCACGAATGTAGTCGCGTGGGCGAAGCCCAGCGATGCGGCCAGAGCCAGATTGGAGATGAGGATTTTTTTCATGACTGATAGTGGGGCTTGATCATTCTGCAGGGTGTATGCCCTTTATGGCAGGGATGTGACATCTTAACAAAAATGCTGAATGCGTCGAGATAGATTTGAACATTTCCGAGTGCTCGCTTCTAACAGTGTATAGCAATTTTTTCCTTATCACGTTCCAATATTCTAACAATATGTTGATGTGTTTTGCTGGTCTTCAGGAAAACCGGAGGTCGCTAGGGTAGGGGAAAAGGGCGTGCTCGGATCATACCAGAAAGTAAAGACCTTGATAGACGCTAGCTGTTGGCTTTCCATTGGCATTGCGGCCCTGCCTTGGATTTGATTCAAATAGAGTGGCCACGTTCCGACCGTTTGATAAGATACGCCTAGTTCGACAATCTCGGAATCATCTGCTCTTGCAGGCCATCTGCCCTGAACCCCAAACACGAATACCTGACCATGAATAAAATCCATATCTTCACCCTGTTATCCAGCGTAGCACTGGCATGCCTTTTGACCACATCATGTGGAACGATGCCGTCCTTGCCTAGTGCGGCCGCAGCATCACATCAGGGAGAAACCACAACGGTCAAGATCAGCAATGACTTCTACCAACCCATGACCGTGAGACTGGGGCACGTCGGAGATGGCACCCACAAAGACGTAACCATACCAGCGAGATCAGATAAATCTACCAAGGTAAAGCCCGGTTCTTACAAGGTGACAACCAAAGTAAAAGGCTTCCGTCCTGTTGATAGCTACAAGCACTTCGAGGCCAACCGCAGATACAAGCTCTAACAGTAGTAGGCGCATGCAATATTGTCATTCCTAGCTTTAGCGTGATGGCGATTTGATCTTCATAAGTTTCGAACCCTGCCCCTTGCTCCCTATATTCCCCAGCCATCTATTCGGCCTTTCGTCGAAAAGACCACAAAAAGGGCGGCACATCGTACCGCCTTTTTGATTGGAAGCTTTTGAGCATCGTTATGCTCTACGGCGGCGCAGTAGCATGCCAAGGCCGGCAAGTCCAATAAGAGCGAATGAGGAAGGCTCAGGAACTGGGGTGCCGATCAGCTCGATTTCATTGAGTTGAAAATCGTCATTCTCCACACTGTCGTCGAGGCTGTCGTCGAAAACGAACCGGAAAGAGCTGAAGCCAGAAGTGGGCGCTACAAAAACAACTTCACCAGTTTGATTGTGAGCAGTCCATCCAGCTCCACCATTGATATCTGCTAGGGTCACTGTGTCCAAAAGAACGGTTTCGACAGCAAATCCGTCATTGGAACCAAATAGCCTCCAAGCAGTGGGGCGCCGGCTCGGTGTGTCACCACCGTTGGAGATAGAGTAACCTGTCAGCGAATACTGTGTCGTCGAAGAAGTCATCGTGACGGATGTCACACCGGGAGTGAAATCACAGCAGACTTTCGATCTTCCTGTACCCCATGGACCTGTAACGCTTCCTGTATTTTGGCCGTCAAATATTTTAGCCCATTGCTCGCCATTGTTGTTGGGGCCGTTGAATGTCCCTACTGGCTGAATCGATCCTGTCACGATCGGAGCCGTACCCCATTCGGCGGTATCGATAACTTGGTCGTCATCAGGATCGGTGATATCTATTTTGGTCGTTCCGTTGTGAACCAATGCACCGCTACCGGTTCCGACTAAAACAACAGCAGCCGCGTGGGTGGTCGGAATAGTGAGTACTGCACTGGCTGCGATCGAATAGAGGAGAGTTGGAGGTTTCATGACTGGATTTTAAGTTCTAGGTGAGTGGATCTATGTGGCTATCGACATTTGTAACGTGTATACGACTGACATTCATAGCGGACGAAAAATATGGGCACAAGGCAATTTTCATGAGTTGGAGGAGGATGTTCCAAATCCAACATTTCGCACTGTATAAACGGTAGTTCTGCCGGCGGAAATGTGGGCGAGCAATGTGCCAATGATGCACATCTATTCCAGCTCCCCTGTAGAGGGCATCGAACGATTTATGCAATTTGTGTCGACGCATACGATGGAGTTCTGCAATAATGTTCGATGTTCTGGCTTATATAGTCATTTCAACCCAACAAGGAGACCAACATGCATACCCGAAGATCGCTCACACTAGTCGCCATTGGCGTTTCGCTTATGGCATCACCGCCGACACAGGCAGCCACGATTCTGTTCAATTTGGAAGGTCTGGCTGGCACTGGACTGCTGCCAGGTAATGAAGTCCCGTCTGCCATAGGCACGGGTTCCGGAGGGATCCTCACTGGAATTTCATTCGACACGGATACCTCTATACTTTCCCTCGATGTTGGCTGGGGAAGTGGCAATGGCTTCTCCGATATGACGGGCGCGGCAACAGTCATGCACCTCCATGGACCCGCTGATTTTGCTTCTAACGCAGGTGTCAAATACGGGCTGGATGGATTGGCGGGATTTGATTCATCGGCCAGCAGTGGAGGATTCACAGGAACGGTAACGATCGCCGGGGGCGACGTCGCCGACCTGCAAAACGGCCTCTTCTATATCAATGTCCACACCTCCATGAATCCGGGTGGTGAACTCAGGGGGAACTTGGTTCTAGTGCCTGAGCCATCGAGCACAGCGCTACTGGGACTTGGTTGCCTAGCCATGGCATTTCGCCGCCGCAGGGCATAATACGGCTAAAAATGCCACCTGATTATCCACACCGGCATCCCACACACGGGTTGCCGGTATTTTTTTTGCTCTATGAATAAATAGAATATGAGTCGGGTTTGTTAGGTTGGATGTTGCTTTGACACCGGTATGGGATACGATCGCTACTGGGTAGAAAATAACTAAACCCATACCCCGCTTCCGCCATGGGCGGTTAACAGATCCATGATCTATCAGATTTCCTACAATGCTGTGAGCGCATTGCCACGCTTTGCCTGGGGCGCAGTGATAAGACCTAAAGACAACACCGTGACGGTGAATCACGGCAGTGGTGTGGAAAGATCAGCGGATGGTCTGGCTTTGGTCGAGGGTGCATGGGACGGAGACTTCTCAGACTTCGACTTCCACCTGTGCACGACCCTCAGCGGCACCGGTATGCGCGAAGCAGATGGGGAGTTGCATTTCTGTAGCAGCACGGACCGAGTGGCACCACTATTCAGCGTGAGTAAGGACGATAACATCTATTTTTCAAACTCGATCATCTACGCTCTGAGCCTTTCTCAGACACGCTACATTCCCCATTACCCCTACTATCACCACGATATTCTGGCGATGATTCGTGAGGGCTTCTACTGCCTGAGTGGAAAGATCCCTCTGATGGGTGGGAATCAACTGCACGTTCATTTCAGCTGCATCAGCTCTGTGCTGCCCAGCGGCGAAATTAGGCACCGGACGTTCGCTGAAGGAGAAAGACCTACGTCATTTGAGAGCTACCGAGAGATCTTACACAGGACGGTGACTAAGGTGTTTGAGAATGGCCTGGATCCTGCCCGTGCATATCCCCTGAGAAGTATCGCTACCATTTCCACCGGCTATGATTCCTCCGCTACTGCTGCCATTGCCAGTGCGGCTGGTTGCACCGAGGCGGTTACCTTTTACGACTCCAAGTCTGCCACGCCCTACGCCGACAGCGGGAAGAAAAATGCGGCATCACTCGGAATGTCCTGCATGGAATTTGATCGTTGGGCGTTTATGAAATCGCAGCACGCCGTAGAGCCTGAGTTTTGCTTCATGGCAGGAACGTGTAGTGCACCATTCTCAGCGATGGAGGATATGCTCTCTGATCGCATCGTGATTTGCGGTCATTACGGTGGCGACATATGGACCAATGAGCATGTGGCATTGATGGATCAGCTCAGCTCTCCATGGTCGCGCAGTTGCGCGGGCACGAGCCATAGCGAGTTCCGTCTCAGGGTTGGCTACATCAGCCTGGACCCCTCAGTCATCGCGGGCAGACACAATCTCAAGCTGGCGGAAATATTTAGCGCAGACGACATGGCGACGTGGTCTGTGGGTGGTAAATACGATCGCCCGGCCGCGCGCAGAATTGCCGAGGAGGCAGGTATTCCCAGAGAGCAATTTGGAACCAAAAAGCAGATGACCAGTCATACAGGGCTGAAAAAGGAGGAGTTCTTCTCTGAGATCGGTCATGCTCGCTATAGCATGTTTCTCAAAAAATCAGTCGCAACTAACAGTAAACTGGCATGGCTCTTCTGGAGGCTTCACTTTGCGGTAGCATATTTCATTCATTACAAGCTAACCAGCAGCAGGAAAAAACTTCACAAGAGCACACCACTCCGCCGCCGCTTTCCTTACTTACTGAATGCCGCTCCTTTGCGCATCACTTGGAAATATCTGTTCACCTTCCAGTGGGCATTTGAAGAACTCAAGGACCGCTATCAAAGCCCAGCGCAGTCGTTGAACCAAAGAGATGATGGCACAGGATAAACAGTGATGCGTTTTCATATACTCCTTATCCATTTGCCTTGGGTTAAACGTCTGCTCCCATTGTTTCAATATTAGATAGTTTGGAGAGATAGTGAGACTTATTTGGTGTAGCAGACCTGATTATACATCAAGATGACAGGATTGAC
Source organism: Oceaniferula spumae (assembly GCF_042849255.1). GTDB lineage: Bacteria > Verrucomicrobiota > Verrucomicrobiia > Verrucomicrobiales > Akkermansiaceae > Oceaniferula > Oceaniferula spumae. The sequence continues at coordinate 1,795,081 of NZ_AP026866.1, read as the reverse complement.
GTTCTTCAACGTTTCCTGACTCGACCGAATCTCTCCCTCGCTTTTTTCAAAGAGGGGATGTAGCTGTTGCCGAGGAGGTGGGTCTTGGGGTGGATGCGACTGAGCTCGGACCAGAAATCCATGACGTTGAGACGATCGTGATCGTGCTCGTCGAGGTAATAGAAATGACCATTTTCTAACAGAATTATCTCAGGTCCGAAGTGGTGGTAGGTGTCGATGTGCTGGTCGGCGACCACCACCGGAGGCATCAGCGGCACTGGGTCTTGCTCAAAAACGACACGAAGTACGTTGAGTGTCTTAAGTGATTCGGCCCCGTGGAAATCGGTGATCTTGGGCTGCCCGAAGGTCACTACTGAAACATCCTCATAACCTCGGTGATCGAGAATCGCGGCGAGAAGAATGGCCACTGAGCCTCCCAGGCTGTGACCCGTGATGCAGATCGGACGGTCCTTAACGATTCTCTCCTGCACCCAAGGCAGACACTCTTGGGCTGCGCTATTAAATCCGCTGTGTACCCGGATGCCCAGTTCGTGTTCGTCTCGTTCTACGTAGTTCAGATCGGCGAGCACATTCGCTAGGTTGACGGTGCCTCGTAGGACAATCCACTGTCGTCCTGTTTCTCCCGGTTCTCGGTCGATGAAAACGCGCAGCCCGCTGGATGGAAAGTCGGACACATCAATGTGGTCGCCGAACTTGTAGCGGATTGTATCGTGCTCGTAATAACTGGAATTCGCGCGTGTCACACAGTCGATCAGGTGATCGATATCTACGGCCTCGTAGGCATCGCGCCGACCAGAAAACCAGAAGGTTGTAAAAAGGTAATATGCCCCAGCGAGGATAGCGACAAGCAACGCCCCCCTGATCAGAAACCGCCGCTTGCGAGAGAGTTTGTTAGTTTTTTTCGCTTTTGGTGATGTATCCATCGTGTCGAAGAAAGGAGGTGTTAGGTTCTTGTGCTTCGGAGTCCTTTCTCAGAAAGCATTCCGCCTATTTTTTCTCCGGTCCCCCGGGGAACCAGCGCTCTTTGGGAATAACCAGAGGTTCGGGCGGGTCCTTTTGATAGTGTGGTGACATGATTTGTATACCGGCTTCGTTGAATGCATCCTGAATCTTGCCATTGAGCTCCGAGAGAATGGGGGTGCGCATTTCGGGTGCTGCGGCGTATCCGATCAGTGTGTATTCCGCATACCAGTCGGACAGAGCGTTTTGGATGACACGTGGCGCAGGGTGTTTTTCTATTCCCGCAGTCTCTTTCGCGGCACTGATCAGTAACTCGTGCACCTGACGCCATGGCGCGTCGTAGCCGATCGTTACCACCGAGGTGATTGGCACCCCGGTCGTTTCACAGAGCCTGGTGTAGTTGGTGGACGGATTGCCGATCATCACAGCATTAGGAATGGTCATATACTCGCCGGACGGAGTGAGGAATTTGACAGCTAGAATCCCCATCTCGGTCACCGTGCCCTCGATTTCACCAATTTTCACATACTCCCCGGTGCGAACCGACCCAGAGTAGAGTAGCACAAATCCACTCATGATCTGGTTAATCATCCCCGAGGATCCCAGAGAAACCATCAGTCCGAGCAGTACGCTGATGCCTTTGAACGCATCGCTGCCGGAGCCGGGAAGATATGGGTATGAGAGAACGATGCCGATAATCCACACCGCGGCCACGGAAATGCGGCGGGTGGCTTTCGCTGTATCCCTAGCCATGATGCCATTTTCATCATCTCCCATGCTGCGTATGACCTGGTCGATCAGACGTGCCAGCCAACGAGTGATGAAAAGAATTAACACCGCGGTGGCAAGACCCGGAATGGCACCGACCATGCTGAGGAGGATTCCTTTGGCAAAGTCGAGCAGGCGACCAGTGAACGCCGCCCCGAGCGGCTCGGTCAGAGGAAACTGGTTAAAGACAAATGCGATCCAGATGCAAAAAAGGTAAAGCCCCAGAAAGAATGCCAGCACTTTGATAAATTGTTTTCCCAACAGCCCGATATGAGGGCGCAGATCCGCGCGCCTCAGCTTGAGTCTCCGCCAACGGCGCACCCGGGTCTCCACGAACTTGGATACCTTCAGTGTCACAATTCGTAGCACGAAGATAACTGCAAAAAATACAACCGTCGCGATGACTGCGGCAGTGATCCCTTTGGCGATGGCCTCGGCGGAACTCTGCTCAATGCGGGCCTGACGAATTTTTTCAAGCTGCTCAAGAATAATCTCTGATTCTTCCTCCGCGGATTCGCCCGACAGCGGATCGAGATCAGAGGGCAACAGGGAAAACAGGTAGTTGCCATCTACCAGAAACCGTATGGCTGACTCACCCTGCACCTCAGCTCTTTCAGTGGTCACTTTTTTCTCGAGCAGCAGATCGGAGAATTCTTGGATGCGCAAGAGAGCATCATGACTCCTGGCTTTCGGGGAAAGCTTCGCTGTCGTGGAGCGGAAGATAATAATTTCCCGGTTCCACCATACCAGCGGACTGGCAGGAACGGCAGCCGGAGCCTCCGCTGCAGGTGGATCAGAAGGCTCAGCCGCGGATGCGTCGGCATTAGGTGTTTTTTTATCATCGCCGGCTGGCGGCGCGGTCTGAACCTGACCACACACAAACGAAGCGGATAGCAAAAGACCGATGACGATCCGCCGGGCAGGCGGCATGGATGAGAGCCGGAGCATGCGTTAGGAAACACTGATCGACACCGTGCATCAAGCACCAAGGGCTGGTTTCATCGACTGGGTATTCAAAACAGCAAGCTCATAGATTTCCCCCCTTCGCCATGCCCCAGAGTAGGTCAGTAGAGCATCAATAAAACTCACTTTTGGCTAGCTACAAGCAGGCGATCACTTCAGATTCCAATCAAGAACACCTGCTAGAATCAAATACCTTGTTCATCGCAACCGATCATTGTGAATAGCGTTACTCCAAACCTGAATGTGAGCAAAAGATGAAGTCAGCAGATGTCGTGATTATTGGAGCCGGTATGGCTGGGTGCATATCGGCCAAGTTACTTTCTGCCCAAGGTTTGAAGGTTGTTCTTGTTGATAAATATGAACAGTCGCCTCCGGTATTCAGAGCCGAGAAGTTAGAGAAAGATCAAATAGACCTTCTTCAGAAATTTGATCTGTTATCTCAAAGGCGTCCCTTGGCCGAGCCCTTGGGGGTGAATGTAAATTACAGCGAGGGCAGGATTACCGAAGACCATGATGTCGAGCAATACGGTATTCGCTACCATGATACCGTGAATCAGTTCAGACTCGAGGTGTCTAAGTTTGTTGAATACCGGGTCGCTAAAGTGGAATCCATTGATGAAGACCCTCAAAATGGACAATCTCAAATCATCAAGTTAGCTGATGCCGAGTCTCTGAATGCACCGTTAGTGATCGTGGCATCCGGTTATCGAAGTTCTTTATTAAAGAAACGCGGTGTCGAATACCGAGAGGATAAAGGTTTGGCATCATTATCCTATGGATTCGATATCGAACGCACTGACAAGTCTGCGTTTGATTCGAACGCATACGGCTACTTTCTCAAGCCGGCTAAGAACGAAATCGACTACATCACTGTTTTCAGAATTGGCGATGTGATGAGGGCCAATGTGTTCACTCAATTAAAAAGCCCCGATCCAAGAGTCAAAGAGTTAAAAACTAACACGCATTCTTCACTCATTAAGTATTTCCCCAAATTGGAGTCACTCATTGGCTCGTTTAAAGTCACCAGCAAAGTGGAAATGTTTGCGACCCATTTCTATCAAATGTTAACGCCCAATATCAATGGGGTAGTTGCCATAGGCGACGCCTATCAAAGCGTAAGCCCGACCACTGGAACTGGTCTTTCCAAGGTTCTCAACGATGTCGACGTATTATGTAATGTCTTCGTTCCGCGTTGGTTTGAACAGCAATCTTTCGATAGTGAACAAATCAATGAATACTACCATTTTGCACAGAAAAAAGAATCGGACAGCGACTCGAAACGCTCTTGGGTATGGTATTCAGACCGTACAGACCTTGTCTACAAACTGAAGAAAAACGCCTTGCTTCAATGGTTGGTTAGGAAGTCAAAAATCAAGAAGTTCCTTCGACCAGATTGAGAAGCCCAGCCACGATCATCTAACATACGGGCGGCATGGAAATGGTGCATGTTTTCCATTTACACCGCCCTATGTAACAGCGATCAACAGAATCACTCTGGGTCAGTGGCTATGATCTTCACTTGGAAGAAGCCTTCGTCGTCATTCACGTAGGCAGAGGTAGCCGCTGCTGGTAGAACAATGACGCCAGTTGCATCGACGACATAGGTGCCCACTTCGTCCCAATCGACCAAGTCATCGCTTGCCCTGACCAGATACGATGCACCAACCACCGGGTTACTCAGAGTGAGTGTCACATCACCGGAGGAGGCCCTCTCTGTCGAAGCAATTTGAAACTCGAAACCAGTGCGCAGTGGGACGGTGTAGGTGAGGTTGAAATTGGAAACTGTGTAGTCTGCTGCGGAATAGCGTTCGTGAATCTGAAAACCAAACCCGTCAAAGCTTTCATACCCACCAGCTGGCAGATACTCGGCCACTCCGCTGGCTGTGGATGTTTCGTCAATGATTGTCGCGCAGATGGATGTGCTTACGCTGTCGCTCCATACGATTTCCAGATAGAGTTCCGTTTCACTGATCCGCTCAATCGAGTATTTGAAGTGATTCATTTCGTTCTGAATCAGCCCATTGGTTTTGTTGCCGGTATTACTGCTAAGGGCGCTGCCATAGAGGACAGCCAGCGTGGCATAGTCATTGGGAACAAAGTTTTCCCCGTCGCCATTATCGAAGCTGATGGAGTTACCGATTTTGATGTTCATAAAACTTCCTGACACAGGTCCGAGGTCGTTCATGGAGATGACCTGAACATTTTTGCTCGTATCAAAAACGCCAAAGCGGAAGTCCTTGTCGAAAGGAGCCACACCCGAATTCATCACCACATCGAACTCGGCGGTGATTTTCTGCCCGACCTGACTGATATCAAATCCGGTGGTAAACTGCTGGATTTCAGCAGGGAATATCTGCTCGTCACTGCCGTCTGCGATATCGACGTTATAACCCGAGGGATCTGCGGAGGTGAATGTGGAGTTGCCGTCGAAGTCAAAGTGATACCAATTTTCTTCGGTCACCTCGGTATTGACGTAGCCGATGAGAGCGGCTCGATAGGTGACCTGCAGAGGGATGTTGGTGGTGTTGTTGACGCCTGATCCTACCTCGGTCCAAGTCACCTCCAGCGTGGCGGTTGCGGACTGACCGTGAGTTAGACCGACTTCGGAGTTATTGTAGGTCACCTGAATGTCTTCATACTTATCAGTGAGACCCAGGGAGTTATCCACCACTGTGGCGGTGAAGCCTGAGTCCACAGCCAGCGAGAGGATTTGCACATCGTTTGAGCTGCTCTGGCCAGCGTAGTAAGTGGCCTTGATGATGGTATCGATACTCGTATCCGGTGCATCCAGATCGAGTGAGAGTTCGCCCGGTGACACCAGCAGGCCCGACCCAGCAGGAGGTGTGAAGGAGTCAAAGGTGATGCCGCCGAGACCGTTGACGGGAGTCGCACCGATAGCACCATTATCTGTCGCAGAACCATTAGGGATCAGCACGGTGTAGTCACCATCGCTGTCGATATCGAAAAATACCCAGCCTGGGCCGTCTCCGTTGGCGTTGCTCGAAAGGTTCGGCAGGTTGGTGGAGGAAACAGTACTAGTGCCATCGGTCAAGCTGATGACGGGGGTGTCAAAGCGTCCACGGGCGTTGTCATTCAAGACGGTCACAATCCCAACTCGGATGATGTTCCCAGCAGGAAGACCGCTTACCGTGAAGTTCAGAGCTTCATCTCCATCGACAACGATATTGCCACAGATGCCATCGGTGCCGTCACCAATGAGTGGATTGTCGAGAGCTTCATAGGCAGGGAAGCTGCCGATTTTGCCATTGCAATCAGCCCCCATGGTAGCGGCTGAAACATAACTAGGTAATACGTCGGTCACATGTTCGGAGGAGATCAAGGTGATATCGCCTCCTGGGCCACCCGTATAAGTCTGATTGTTGCCTATACCATCGAAGTTACCGAAGAAAATGTAACCGTCTGTGCCGAGTCCATTGCGATCGATATCGTCAACGGTGTTACTCTGCCAGTCCTTGTTATTGCTGTCATAACCGTCGCCATCGACATAGACCGAGATGCCTGCATTTGCTGTGCAGACCAACCCCATTACCAGCATCCATCCAATTGTATGTTTCATTATTTGTTAGTTATTTTAGTAAGCTACTATCAACGACACCCAGTCCCCTGTGGTGCTTCCAAGACCGATGACCACCCGCTGGAAACTATCTGCAAACGCTATAAATACAGAATAATTCACCATAAATATGATCATTGGTCATACTCCCCAATGTGAGACCTTCCGTCAAGAAGACAATCTTAGTCTAGTAAAGGATGCCGGATTCTTGTGATGGATCGAGAGGAAGTCTAACTTGACGGTGTTAGAAACGTGGGGGCGTATCTAACAAGGTGTCGACAGTTGCCGGACTTCCCTTCGCGGAAAATAGGAGAGGGCAGGGCACCGATGAAATATCATCCTGCGCCTGCCCTCTTGACTACAATACGGGCTAATAGCCCTCGCTGGTGGGAATACTAATCCAAAGCGTTGGTGCGCCAGGGTTACTATTCAGGTTTGGCAATGCCAATCACACCTTGAGCGATGCGAGCTCCGGCATTCCCTGTTGGTTGACCACCGTCATCTTCGCCGACATGCACGATAATGGCGCGGCCAACGATCGGGTTCTTCTTGCCGAAGAGTGAGATGTTATCCACCACGATGGTGAGCTTCGCCTTGCCTTCGGCATCAGCCTCCAAGTTTCCGAGGTCGCCCGCATGGCGTTTCGCTTTGTCTGGCAATGCGTGGTCGTGGCCCTCTGGGTTATAGTGACCACCCGTGGCCGTGCCATCCTTGGCGCGGATATCACCGAACTCATGGATGTGGAAGGCGTGCTTGGCATTGGGTTTGAGGCCACTCACTTCGGCGACGATCTCAACCTTGCCATCTGCCTTGGCAGTGAAGATGAGTGTGCCGTTCGCTGTGTTACCACTGGTCGGGGTCAGCACCGCAACAAGCTGTTTGACATCTTGCACGGCATGATGGGCATGATCGTGCGAGTGCCCGTGATCGGCATGGCCATCTTGGGCATGAACGGAAGTTAGAGAGATCAACAAGGCTGCGCCTGTGCAAGCGACTCCGCTGAGATAAGATTGTGTCATTTGTGTTAGTTTATTCATACGTCCACAAGTGGCACAGCAATTTTCCTAGATCAAGTGGAAGGCGAAAAATTTCTGCTAGTGATGAATCGCCCCCATTTCAAGCTCTCGATACAAATAATCCCAATGGGATTCAGCAGCCAAGCCTGGGGTTGATCCAACCCCAGGGGAAAGCCCACACGATGGAGCCAAGCCTGAAGGGCTTGTGCATGTGCGAGGCCAGCAAGAGGCCATAGGCTACAAAACGCTTTCAGCGTTCAACGAAAAACAACACACGAACCCAGGGTTGTCACAACCCTGGGCTTGAATGCTCAATCCCCTTGGGATTCCGAATAGCACGCGCTGGCTTGTGGGAAGAACATAGGAAATCGGGTCACAGTCAGGGTTCATACTCCTCCCTCCCCATTTCAGGTTTTGATGAAATTATCTTTGTGGTCTGGTGCGATAGATCGGTGGTTGGGGGAGCGGGGCTTTTTTGTGAAAGTTGAAGACGATGAATTTGTCGGTGATGGAGTGAAGCGTTTGGCCTTTGTTTTCTCTGACATAGGCGTAAAAGGAGAGCATGTTGGCTAGTTGTTGGGCTTCATCTTTGTTAGCGTAGATGGCTCCTTCTTTGGGGTGGGTGATGCCTGCACCGGATTTGACTTTGTAGATGTAAACGCGGACCCAAGTGTCGTATTCGACGGGGTGCTCTTTGACATACTGGCGGACGGTGTCGTAGGTGACGAAGTCGTAAGGAGTGTCTTGGGCTTGGGCTGTGGAGAGGGAAAGGAGTAGGGCGAATGCTAGGATTGTTTTCATGAAACAGTCTAGGATAAGAAAGGAGCATTAGCAAGTTATGGCGGCGGTAGACAGTCGCTGCCCCCTTTCCTGATGCCCGTTTTTACTGATATCAGGGTGACGAATTTTTGGTGGGCTTCGTCTGTTAGGCAAGGTGGTCGCTCTAGGGTTTATCCTCCACTGGTGGTTGATCGTAAACGGCGATCTGTGTTAGGCTGGGGGATTTCTTGCCATTTTCTTGGTGGCAGAATACGATGTAGCGTGATTTTTTGTCTTTAAAATAGAGGTTGCTACTAAATTTCTGATAGGCCTGTTTTTCGGTCTTGTAGAAAACGGATTGGATCACTTTGTCTTTCTTGGGGGCGGCGATCACTTTCTGTTGCTTGCCTGGGATGACCACGGGCTTTTGATCCTTGCCGCACTGAACCGCAATGGGCGAGACTAGTAGATTGTGGACATACTGACCTCCACCAGGAATCCGCAGGGCGTTGAGGTCGTGCAGCAGATACTTTACCTTGCCTTTGTTGGAGAGCATGATGATGAGAAGGTCTCCACTATTCGAGCTTTGAGGGAACTTCACAGAGAATGCCGGCGGAGTTTCAGGTTTGGCAGTGTCCTCAAAGAAATCTAAAAATCCACCCTCCCTCAACTCGGCGTTGATGGGCTTGCTGACATGAAGTTTAGCTATGGCAACGCTGTCACCACCGATCTTGTTGGTGTAAGATTTCCCTTGGATCGGCACGAGCGAGGTGATCCGGTAACTGATCTTAAAGGGTGCCTTTTGATCCGCCAGAACTGGCTGGGTGATGATCAGGAAGGGCAATAATAATGTGAAGATTCGTAGGAGCATGCTTTGGTTCAAAGGCTGATGGTGTGGAGATTCTGGCATTAAATTTCGGATGGGGAAAGCCAGCGGAAGGAGACTATGTTGAGACGACGCCCGAACATTTTATTGATGTCTGTTAGATTATTGTATTCCGTTTCAACTGGATCACTCTCGTCGGTCCATCTGGCGTCACGCTGCACCACGGCTTCGCACCAGACCTTGGTTTTCCCATCCGATGACTCTCCATAGGCACGAATGGTGAAGGTGTCTGAGCGGACTTGGATGGCTGAGCCGATGCTTTGCAGAAGATCTCCTTGCATCATGTAGGGTGGGGTGCCGGCATGTCTCGAGAGCAAGGCTGCGTCTTTATAGGCGTAGTCAGTGTTATTAATTTCAGCTTCCGTGATGGGGTCGTTGGTGAAATGGGAATTGATGCTAGAGTGATCGAGCGCTGACTGAAGCGCGCCACGAAGCGCGAGGTCTGATTCCTGTTCCAGTCTGCGGTTGATGAACTCACCGATGGATCGGAATGGTCCGCGTAGTTTGACCTGCTCCACCATTTTTTCAGCCAGGTCATCGAGGTCGTCATCGTTAATGATGCGATAGCCTAGCCACTTTTTGTTAGAATTCGATGAACTCTCGTGACCCTCACCGCTAGCGAGTGAATAGCGGCTGACGATATACTCCGTGGCAGTGCTTTCTTCCATAGCTCCGTTTGGCTTTCCGTCGTTAGTGAGCGTGACTGTTTTCTTCTTCAGATTCGAGGCGAAGAATGCTTTCCAGGCTGCTTTCGAGGTGGAGTTCACATTAAAGCCTCCCATGACACTTATGTAGGCTGCCGACTTGCGGTAGTTCTCATCCCCAAGCAGTTCGGCACCAACAGTATCTGGTGTTTTTTGCAGCAGATCCAGTTTGTAGCGTGCATTGGCCAGAGGTTTCTCACTGTGGGTGAAGCCGTTGACCACATCTTCCAGACTGCGTTCTTCCCCATTGAGGCCTTGGGTGAAATAGCTGCCGGTCTGTGCGGCCATTCCAGAAAAGTAGAAGTCATCCCACAGTAGCGTATTGGCGGCATAGCTACGGTCTAGGTGTTTGGTGGGTTTGAAGTGTTCTGTTGGCGGACCTTCTCCGTTCACCGTGGCATGCCATTTCTTGCCATCCAGATCAGGGAGTTGATTGGAACGGTGATCCGCATTATCGACGCGGGTGTCTAGCCAGACGCTCCAGCCATCACTACGGATTTGATCCGCTGAAATGTTAGGGTTCGCATAGGAATTACCAATCGCGTAATTTTGCAAACTAAGACCAGACCAGCGAGTGGCATCGGTAGGAGTCTGGGGCACATGCTGGAGCTGGGCGATGGATTGCAGTGGAGCTACAGGGATCTCTGCAGCGATCGCTTTGTGCTGTCCGTCAGGTCGATAGCTGTTTCCAAAATAGGAACGTAGCTCATCTTCGATTGAATCGAGTTGCAAAGTATTCCATGCCTCATTGGCAGACTGCACTGGGCTGTAAACAACGGTGTAGGGTCGCGCATGGCTATCCGTCACTGTGTTGCCAGCACCGAAAACTTGTGTTTCAGACATCGACTGCCCACTCACTCCTGAATAGCCGTGGCCTGGGATGTTATGGAGCCAGACTAAGTTCGGGTTTCGTTCATCGGGGTCCCCGCCAGTGGATTTGAGTCGAAGGTCGACTACCATGTAGGGCTGTTTGCGACCTGTGGCTAGATCTGAAATATTGGCAAACGCCTTGATCGGCTGACCGAGGATCACTGGGTTATCTTCATCGTTACGCCAGCCGATTTTGTTAGACCATTTGGAGGCCTGATGCCGATTTCTACCACCTCCCCATTGCACCCACCAGAGTGCCTCGGACCTCCAGCTACTCATTGAGCGGCTGGTCATGCGCACATCCATTGATGAGTAGGTGGCGTAATAGAGTAGTCCGTTGTAATCAGCCCTAGACCCACTCGCTCTAGATCCTTGAGGGGTAAAAATAGTTGTGTCTATCTCGATAGTGTCGGTGATGCTGCCAAAGAGCCCCGTGAGCACTTCCCAGCCTCGGTAGTTAGGGTTGCCGCTGTCATGGGTGGCTCCGATCACTCCATTCTGAACCAGCCCAGCCGAGAACAGCGAGCTACCAGGGGAAGGGTCAAAATCGATATCAGTAGCGTCCTGACAAATGACGCCTCTGGTATAATGTTGAGCGCCGCTTTTGTAAGTATCTCCAGAGCCAAAGAACATTTTTACCTCACCAGGCTTCATGGTAAAGGGAGTCTCCACGTTCATGCCATGCACGTGGTAGGCCGCAGTGTCGTTCCTGTCATTATGCACAATCCATTGAAAATCGATCGGCGCACTTCCACCAATCGTGACATCGTGTTCCACCGACATACCCATGTTCCCAACAGAGAAGCCTGGGCACTTGAGGTTTTGGTTATAGGGATTCCATAGGCAGACCACGGGGAACGCATGGAAGGTCACGAGGTATTTGTTAGTCGTCTCATCGTATGGCTTTGATCGAGGAGTGATTTTCTGAAGATCTTCTTTTGAGACACGTCCTCTACTCGCATCCTGCACACTGACCGATAGCACATAGCTGAGGCGAACGAGAGTTGGCTTGAGGAGCTTGCGTTGAGTGTTCCAGCTAGGGTAGGGATGCTGGTTTCCTGAAGTTGGTCTAACATCATCCACGGCATTGAGAGTTTCGCCGATATTTCCACTGATCAGCTCACTGCTGTTAGTCGATGCCGCCGTCTTATGCATGGCATAATGCTGACGCAGGCTTTTCCAGTGCCCGACGTCGAATTCATTGCGAGGGCTGAGTGCATCGTTTCCGTATGGCCCAAGTGGAGCATTGCCTCCAATGACAGTTCCGGTCCAAGACCCACCCTCCGGAGCGCCCTCAAAAAAGAGGCTGAGATCCTTGCGCAGGCCACCAGTAGTGACGTTAGTCAGGAGTGATTTTGAGTGGTGGGTGATATCGTGGAAATGCTTTTTGACTCGGTCGCTGGTGACGGGAGAACCATCAATGCCTTCGAGAAGATCAGCTGTGTGGAGAGTGACTAATTTATCAGACTCGGGAGTATTGGATTTGATATTCAGTTCATCGAGCGTCTCTATGCCGTAGGTGCCGGGAGAGGCAAAGGAGAGTAGGGCGTCCGCTTTGCTTTGGACCTCACGCATGGCTAGATCCGTGTTGCGTATCAGCGCCTTGGTGCCATTCTCACTGACCCACCACGCGTATTTCCCCAGATGAGAACCGTTGGCACTGGTGACAGGGACACCCCCAGCGATCACGTGACCATTGGCAGACGTGCTACCGTTTCCTACCATGGTAATAGGCTGGTGAAGTTGTTCTGTTAGGTCAGAAGATTCATTTTGCAGCAGGTTGAGATCTGTGTTTGATACAAGCCATTGGACAAATGCCGTCGAGCTATCGTAACTAGGAGCCTTCCCCAGAGCATCCGCAGCATCCTCGTCACGTGGGTTCTCACGAGCGGCCCATACACCAGTGTAGTGGCTGGCCACTGATGCTGTTCCGGATGGATTTTGAAGTAGACCGGACGGAGCACTGACAAACTGATCTCGTCCCATCGTTTTCTGCAGATCTCCGATGGCAATCATCAAAGCCAACCGGGCATTTGCCTGTGCCTCAAGTAGATCCTTATCTGTCTGGGTCGCCCTCGTTTCAATCGCGCTAAGACTCAACAGAGCAAGAGTAATCAATATCAGGAGCGTCATGATCACTACTGTTGAGATGAGAGCAAATCCCTTCTTCTGCAGACGAACTGCGGTTGACCATAGCGGAAGCTTACATTGATCGGAACAGAAGAAATTCTTGCGCGGAAATGGTGTCATTACATTATAGACTCATCCTGAAAACATCGTTTTCGCAAGAAAAGGGCACGATTGTAGAGAATTTTCCCTGATACTACAGAGACGGGTCCGGGTGCTTGAGACGAAGATCCTCAGAAAGGACAGCCATTGAAGCGAATTCATTTCGATGTCCGCTTCAGCGAGGCAACACGAGGAATCCATATAGCGGTGTTTTTTCTTGATACCTATACCAACCGCTGCTTGATTTTCAGATGATACCTACATCGTTGTAAAATACGACTTTCTGAAGAGGTGAACCACAGGAAAAACCCATGAATGTTTTGAAAATACCAAGCCTCGTAGTAATCGCAGTTTTGGCAGGCGGCCTGAAGAGTGCGGATGCTGCCACCGTTATTTTTAGTGACGACTTTGAATCATACTCCGACACAGCCTCCATGCAGACAGTGTGGGGCGCGGCTGGTTTAGGTAGTCTGAACACCACATTTGGAAATTCCGGGCAATCCATGTCACATCCAGGCGGTACCGATAACATCATCACAATAGGCACTCAACAAGCTACTGCATCAGAACCACTAATATACACGGTCGATATCTATGATGATGGAGCGTCCGCCAACAAACGTCTCACTGCTGGTTTGAGATCTGCCGGCGTAGCCAACTTACTCGAGATGGGCATGTACGATGATCCTAACCACTATGCCGTGCGCGCGGTGTTGCCCGGACCAAACTGGGTCGCGTTTGATAACATCATGGATGACGGGGGGAACCCGATTGCTAACGCGCCCGTCGTTGGCTGGCATCGCTTCCAAGTGGTCTTGGATGGCACCGATGCAACTTTTACGCTGGATCTCGGCAGCACTGGAATTGTCAATGCCACCACGGTTCTCGCGGCTTCATGGCATCCGAATGGAGTAGACTCAATCCGCCTAGGTGGGCCTTCCAGTCTTAGCTCTGCAGGAGGTGGCGGCTTCTATGACAATGTATCCTTGGTCAGCGTGCCAGAGCCTACATCGACTTGCTTGCTCATGATATCAGCGATGACCATGGTCGTCATCCGGCGCAGACACCATATTCCATAACAGGACTTTCCCTTCATAGGACGATGGGTCTGTCACTTTGGTTCGAATGGATGAAATGGGGCGGTGCAAGTTTGTCGATGCACCATTCCATACCTGCTCTCTTAGCGGAAAGGATAGGGGTCTCAAAGGGGATATCTCGCACATTGACCGAGGTGACAATAGTATGTGCAGTTAGCGCTCCACTAGATTGGCCTGGGGAATCTCGAATATGAGATGTGTCCGGTTTATGATTGCAAGGCGTAGATATTCGATTTGCAGACCCAATTTTTAATCTTTTAGAAAAGGCCAACAAGCCACGCACAGAAAAATTCCAAAGAAGTTCAGCAACCGCCTGGGGTTGTGGAAGGTAAAAAGGAGCAGAAGAGGGATGAGCAGCAGAGAGACAGCCAAGTAATCTGACGTGAGACCAAAGACTAAAAAAGCCCCTCCGGAATCCCGGAGAGGCTGAACATATAAAAAGATTACATTGTTTTATTTCCGGCGGCGCAGGATGAAGCCGAGACCGGCGAGGCCGAGCAGGGCGGCGCTGGATGGCTCGGGCACAACAGTAAGAGTGCCCACGCCTCCCGCGGATGAGAACGCAAGGGTATGGCCTGCGCTTTGTGAGGCGGTGCTGAGTTGGAAGGGGATTGCTCCAGGTGCACCACTCTGGCTGGTGTAACTGCCGGAGAAATCGTCGATGGCGCTGTATGAACGGCTGCCGGTAGTGGCATCAACAAACGAGAAGGTGCTGCCGAGGCCGTCGAGCTCGATGAAGGAACCCGCCTGCTCCTCGTATTCCCCTGCCGTGGTGCCGGAGATATGGAGAGTGGTGCCACCGGTGATGAAGAGGCTACCGGGTTCGGAGCTGTTGCTTTGACCCAAACGGAGGTTGAAGGTGTTGCTGCGTGTGATCTCAAGAGTGCCGCCGCCGGTGATGGTGAAGCTTGCGGCCGGGCTGGCTGCATTTCCTGTACCCGCGTTTGAACCAATGAAGTAGCGTCCGCCGGTGACGGTTACGCCTGGGTTGATGGTCCATGTTGCCGCAGCATTATTGTGTTCTTGGAAGAACTGGGTGCCGTTACCTACATCGGTGTTGACCGTGTAGGTGGTGGAGGTGATGGCTGCCGACGCGCTGGCTGCGAGGCCCGCACTGGAGACGATGGTAAGGAGCGTTTTGTTGATTTGCATAGTTTGTTTCTGTGATTAAGGTTACTACTGCTGGGAATTTGTTTATTGAATGAGGTGTTCGGAGAGGCTTGAACGGGATGAAAAGGGGGGGCATGTTGCTGAAAAACAACGTGGTATACACTGAAACTATCTACGATATGAAAATGAAGGGGTAAAGGGGATAGTGTGAGTTCGTGTTATTTCTGCAGAGGAAATAGAGAATAGATATAAAAATGGTACATGCCCGCCATCTTACACCACATCCTCTGCTCCTGTCTTTTATTCTCCAGCTTCGTTTGCACCCCGAGACAAACCAAGCGGATCCCACTCAACACTAACATTCAAAAAAACCAACATTCCAACGTATCGGACAGACTTCATTAGTAAGGATATGGGGGGAAACTGTTCGACTTCAGCAGGCAGCTTCATCTACCTTGACGTCATGGAACCTAACCTTCCGATCTCACGCCGCCGGGTCTTGAAGACTCTCTTCTGCTCTAGCGTGGCCATGAACCTGAATTTGGCCTCGTCTTCTGCCGCGAGCGAGTTGGTCGAGGCGGCAGAGCTGGATTTGTTCGCCCTCGGAGATTTTGGCAGTGGGGATGAGAAGCAAAAAGCTGTGTCGAGGTCGATGATGCGCTACTCGGAAAAGCTGGGGAAGAAACCGGATGGGTTCCTCATGTTAGGCGACAATTTCTATCGCAAGATGGCAGGAGGTTTGAAGTCCAAACGCTGGGTCACCGGATTCTCAAAAATGTATCCTGCCAAAGCATTTCCGAATCCCTGCTGGGCCATTCTCGGCAATCACGACTACCGAGACACTCCTAACAACGAAAAGGTGCAGCTAGGCTACGCTGCATCGCTCGACCGCAAGACGCGCTGGACGATGCCGGCGAAGTATTATCGCGTCGATCTTCCGGCAAAGAATCCACAGGTCACCTTTCTCATGCTGGATACGAACCTGGAATCCATCAATCGCCCCCTGCACGGACCCAAGGTTGCCTGCTGGCTGACTCTGGAAGAACAAGCGGCACAACTGGTCTGGCTCAAGAAACAACTCGCCTCCAAGCGCGCCCCCTTCACCGTGGTGCTCGGCCACCACCCACTCTACTCCAACGGCAAATACCAGGGTACACCCACGCTCATCGAGGAGATCGGGGAACTCTTGGAAAAGGCCGGCGTCCACATGTATCTAAGCGGACACGAACATGATCTCCAACATCTCGAACTCGAAGGCCTGAGAACGTCCTTTGTCATTTCTGGCGGCGGTGGTGCGCACGTCAGAGGAGGAAAGGAAAAACATAAGGGCAATTTCTACCAAGTCGCCCATGGCTTTTCCCACCTCTCGATCAAGAACGACCGACTCCATCTCCGCCACATCGACGCCAACGGAAAAACTGTCCATTCCTTCAGCAAAGGTACGAACCACGACTGGAAGGTCGAGGTATAGAGACCGGTTCTAATATTTTTTGAGCGAGTAGGCAGGGGATGCGCCATTCCTAAGCCTGCTTGTTTCAGCGCCAAGTGATCTTGGCCTCACGTTTCTCTGTATCCACCCAGACACTGGCATGTTCAAACTCGCGCGTGAACTCCCAGCCGTCTGGTTTCGTCCGCTTGTAGGCGCCTTTGGGTGCACCGAGCGGTTTTTGCAATTCAGGAAAATCCACCAGTGCGCCAGACGATAACTTCCAGCCCCAGCTATACATAAAATACGAATACGGTTGCGCTCCGATCAGGTAACACGCCAGAGAGAACTCCACTTTTTTCTTAGCAAGCGCTGGCATGTTAGGTTTGAGATTCCTTCGGCCAGTGCCTTCGACACCGAGACGGAACACAGAAATTTTTCCTGCTTTGGCATTTCTCAGCATCTCACCCCACTCGGACAACAGGCTTTCTTTGCTGGATTTGACGGTTGCGTAATTTTCAAACATGATCGCATCACTAACAGGGAAAACATGTTTGGCATCAGGAGAATAGGCATTGTTCGCTAGGAGGATTTTATTAGCAGGCATTTTCTTCTTCAGAGCGGCCATCATTTCACCCATCGCTTTTTCAATCTCCACTTTCTTGTTTTTGCGAAGGCTAACAGAGCCGTGCATTTGATCGATAAAGGCACCATCACAGCCAGTCTCTTTGACTCCCTTGGCTACAGTTTCTACCCACCACTTACGGAAGTCGGGATTTAATACATCAAAACAAAATGCACCGTAGCGGTCGGCCAGTTTTCCTGTCTTCGGATTCTTAATCAGGAACTTCTCTAGCTCAGGTTTTGCTGCGATGCGCTCCTTGGTGAAGTCCTTATTGTAGGATGTGTATGGCCAAGCGTAGGCGGCGTTGAAATAGAACAACACTTTCATCTCCGGTTTGACCTTCTTAAAAGCAGCCGCCTCATGCTTGGCTCCCAGTTCAGCCGCCCCCAGTTTGCTCATGCCGTGTGATTTCTCGATACAGAGAAAATCCGTGCGCTCTGCTATGAACCGAACTTGCTCAGGGCGCAGGAGGCGATTTTTGTCGCCGAACATGTAGTAGGTAGGGGTGGTGTCCCAACTGAACTTTGGGAAAAAATCTTTCGGCACGAACTGGGTCCCATCGCTTATACGCAAGGATTTCTTGTCTAACTTAGCCACCGACTCCTTCGCGGTCACCAGCGATGATGCCGCCAGTGAAGGTATTACTAAAAATTGGAATGCACGGTATAGTCTGAGGTTATTCATAACTTCGTTTCTCCCTGATGCTCACACCAATTCTTGGGGAAAACAAGGAGAAGAATACCTCCAAGCCCTGCCTTATTTCCGGGCTGCTTATTGATACCTGCCTCCTTACCCGCCAAGTGGTAGCCTATATTCTAGGTAGTTTATCTGAAGAGTTTCTCAAGGCTTGTGGAAGTTAAACAAAGAACATCATTATCACCCTTCAGCTGTATAAGACCTCAAACGATAACTAAAATGCGTGGGACCCCACTATAAGTCAGGCTGATGAAAAATGAATTCTTGCTACAAGACCACCGATACTAGCACTAAGCTCGATGTCTTCTCAAAGATAACCCCAGGGCTCCTGCTAACAATAGTAGAGACGATGATGGTTCGGGGACAGCACGTAGTTGAAACGCATTGATTTGTTGGTGATTCGCACCAGAAGCCGTTCCATTTATGACTAGCCCATTTTCACTTCCAGTGAGTTCGAACCTAGCTGTAATGTATTGCCCTAAATTACCCACGGTATCACCAACGTTGTAGTCGAT
Source organism: Oceaniferula spumae (assembly GCF_042849255.1). Classification (GTDB taxonomy): domain Bacteria; phylum Verrucomicrobiota; class Verrucomicrobiia; order Verrucomicrobiales; family Akkermansiaceae; genus Oceaniferula; species Oceaniferula spumae. The sequence goes on along the minus strand of NZ_AP026866.1, from coordinate 1,776,883 downwards.
AGTTCCTAAATTTCCCAAATTTTGAGTACCGCTTGAGAATGTCGTATTCGTCTGTAAATTGACACCTGTAGTCAAACTCAAGGAAGCACTCCGGTTAAACCCAGCTGTCCGAGTGTCACTAATCCAGATTTGCAATTCATAAGTCCCTGCAGCGAGATTACCGAGTCCAAACTGAAATCCCGTTGAAGTAGTCCCATTTCGATAAATAGCTGAATTCATGAGTTCCCCATAGCCACCAGACAAGCCGCCAGTTCCGTATGCACCATGACTCGTTGTAATATTTGATGGTCTGCCATCAAGATACGATAACTCCGTAGTGCCGCTACGTAGATTATCATTACCCGAACCCATCGTTACGTGCAGAAAATCTACACCATTCGCCGTGGAACTCGCCACAGGGTTCGCTCCAGCTAGTGTGGTAAAGTTATACGCTTTGATCAAGGTGCCTTGAGTAGAGACATCTGTCTCACTAACGACATCGTTTACTGATGTTGTGAGTAGTACCGCTGCCGAAAGATTACTGGTCACACAAGCTAAAGTAGCACAAGTTAGAGTGATTTTATTGATTAACATAGGACTGCTAGGAATTTGTTTTTTGAGTGAGGTTTTCAGAGGGGCTTTCATGGGGTGATAAGGGGGGCGGGGAAAAGAGGGGGTAGTGAATTAGGGATTCCCAATTTAGAAATGCCGCTCACTGGAAGAGTAAAGGGAGAAGTTGTTACTGTTTTGATGAGCACCGCTTGTATTTACTTTGGTTTCGAATGTAACTCCCTTACCCGCCGTGCCAAGGAAATTCTTCGCAGCGGGTGTTTATTGTGGATCAAAGCGGCCGACTCCATTTCCGCCACATCGACGCAAACGGAAAAATCGTCCACTCCTTCAGCAAAGCGAACAACCATGACTGGAAGGTGGAGGCTTAGAGGCTGGTTCTGGAGGTTTATTAGCGAGTATCTTGAACAGGGCTTAAGGAAGCATTCAATTGATGCTTCAACTAAATCAAGATTTAGTGATAAGAAAACTTTTGTTGCTTAACCATTTCCTTTGATTTCGGATTGAGAAAGTGAAGTCGGTTTCCGTGAGAATCATTAACAACTTTCAGATTTTTATTCGCGCCATAATTATTTCCACGGGAGTCAAAATAAATTGTTTCCACGGCTGGAGCATCATCAGTGGTGGATTTTTTGATTACTTTCAAGAAATCATCTTCCTTCGAGTACGTGTAGGTGATGGTTTTGATGATTTTCCCGGCTCTCCAAGATTCCTGTTTAACCACTCGTTGATTGGTATCGTAATCGAATTTTTCAAGAAGTGCGTTGTTGTTATCAAGATCTATCTTTTTAATGTACAGACCCTTTTCATTGTATTCATATCCGTAATTATATATCTGACCACTGATATTCCATTGGTCTGATTTTATGAATCCATCTTTACTATTGGTAAATGTTCGTGATCCAGATTTGGTCTTAATCGTTATCAATAATCCTTTATTGTCGTATGAATGCACAGAAGCAGAAAAAACAGTGATACGTCCTTTTTCATTCAAAATAAAAGTATCTGAAACCGAGGGTAATATAATTTTTTCATACATCTTTACTGGGCCTGAGATATTTAAGTGATTTAAGGTATAAATCACAGGGTTAGGATTCAGTGGTGCATTTTTCCAATCGACAACGTATTGCGCGGTTACTTGGGGCGCGAAGAAGACACAGGCGAAGATAAAAAGTATTACTTTCATGGGGATTGTTGAAGTGGTTTGTATTGCTGGTTAGCTTGACTTTATAACCTCAGCTCCAACAACTGTCAATGAATCGAAAAAGCGGGTAGTGTGCTGTGGCAAGCAGTCTCTAGGCGTGGCTTGTTCACGTTACGCGGGCCCAGCCAATATCCTTCATTATGGTGTGCAGAGCTCTACACCATCATGCAAGCGTCTCTGCTTGAGTTCGTAAGAATTGGTTAGCCTGAAAACACGCGAAAAATCCCAACAGGATTCAGCACCCGAGCCTGGGGTTGGCCCAACCCCAGGATAGAGCCCCGATGATGAAACCAAGCCTGTAGGGCTTGTGGAGCTGCGAGGTCGCCATACGCCTTAACACTGCAAAACACCTTCAGTGTTTGCCTAGAATCTGGTCACAGTCCCAGGGTTGTGCCAACCCTGGGCTAGAATGCTCAATCCCCTTGGGATTCCGAATATCAGCCAAATACAGCGATAAAAAAAGCCGTTCCGGACTTCCGAAACGGCTGAATTTGGTAGAATCAGAGTCAAGAATTAGGCTTCTTTCTTCTTTTTGCATCCATCCCCAGAGCATCCGTCGTCCTCTGAAGATGTGTTGAGTGTAGCCTCCTTTTTTTTCTTTTTGCAGCCGTCGCCGGAGCAACCGTCGTCCTCAGAAGGCACGGCGAAAGTAGTGGCACCCTTCTTTTTGCAGCCATCACCCGAGCAGCCGTCACCTTCGGCTGAAAGCGTAGCGAACGTAGCGGCAAAGGCGAATGTGGTAGTAATAAGTAGTTTCATTTTATGTATTGTTTAGTTTTTCCCCTCTTAGAGAGAGTCTTGAACTACTCCAGAATGGGTAGAAGTTCAAATAATAAGCGTCCGAGAACCGCAATTTATTCATGATTTTCGCTATTTTTTTCGAAAACAGCGGGAGTGGCCAGCTGTCGGTGCCGGGCTGGAGCATCTTGGCTACGCGGTCACGGCGGCAGGTCCGAGGAAGTTGCTGGCAGCCACCGAGGCACCTTGTAGCGACCGCTCTATCCTAATTCAAAATTCAAGAATCAACATTCCAGGCCACTGGCCTGAGTGCCCACCACTTCCTCAAGCGTCGCCTCAAAGACCTCGCGGTCCGCGTCACTGCGCACAATCTTGTCCAGCGGGTTCCCCCGCGCCATCACACCTATCCTCCGAGGCCCTATGCGAAGGATGTATGGTAAATGGCGTCTTCGAACTGGACTCTGACTTGGCGTGGCATGAGGGGATTCTACCGGAGGAAATAAGGGGAGTGTGAGGTGTCGATGATGCATTTCTATGTCTGCCTCCTATCTGCCCCCTTTCTCGCTCAGTGTGACTAGCCATTTAAGCCTTGATCTCAAAAACTGATAGATAATTATGGGTCAGGTATAAAACAATCAGCACAATAGTCGTGAGTTGATAATCCTAAGCAACAAAAACAATGGATGGTGTTAATTACGAAAAAGAGGGTGGAAGCGAGATTGTTTTAGCCATCGTAGGTGCGCTAGGAGTCGACCATAAAAAAGTGATCGAAGCTCTGGAAAGTCGATTCATGCAATATGACTATAGTTCATCTGTAACAAAAATAAGTAGGGAGGTTATACCTGATCTTTCCAATAAGGTGATTCCTGAAGGGAAATATAAAAGAGCGAAGTTTCTAATCGATGAAGGCGATGCGCTCCGAGAACAATATAAAGACAACTCAATACTAGTTCTTGGAGCATTAGACTCTATTTACAAAACGCGTGTAAAAGATGCCGAATATAATAAAGTGGAACACGGTGTTAATGTTGTTCTGGATAAAAGGGTGCGAATAATTTCATCCCTAAAACGGCCTGAAGAAGTGGATTGTTTAAGGAGTGTATACCCACGAGGAGTATATATGATTGGTGTATATGCTGATCCTGAAAGACGCGCTAAGAGGTTGTCTTGTGAGGACGGCGGGATGACTCTTGAAGAGGCCATGTCCCTCATGAAAATTGATGAGAAAGAGAAGGGCGAATATGGTCAACGAACCAGAGACACGTTCCATCTTTCGGATTTTTTCGTAGAGGACTCGGGAAATGAAGATTTCTTTAAAGCACAGATTAATCGAATAGTGGATCTGATATTTGGACATCCTTTTGAAACACCAAGTTTTGATGAATACGCTATGTTTCATGCCTTCTCAGCTTCTTTGAGAAGCGCTGATTTGTCTAGGCAAGTAGGGGCTGTAATTGCAGCGAATAGAGAGATTTTAGCGATGGGAGCTAATGATTGCCCGCGACCCGAAGGTGGTTTATTTTGGCGCGAAATGGATGAGACTTCTTACTATGATGAAAAAGGAGGCAGAGATTATACGGTAGGGAAGGATATGAATACAAGTGTTAGAGGGGATCTTTTCAATGAAGCGGTTAACTCGATCACCCAAATCAAAAGTTGCGAAAAAGTGGATAAGGGTGAAGTGCTGCACGCGCTCGAGGATACTGGTTTGAGCGATATAACTGAGTATGGGCGGATGGTACACGCCGAAATGGAGGCACTACTTTGCTGTAGCAGAACCAATGTGAGCTGTAGAGGGGCAACCCTTTATGCAACGACATTTCCATGCCATAATTGTGCAAAACACATTATTGCAGCAGGCATCACGAATATAGTTTACGTCGAACCTTATCCCAAAAGCAGAACGCTTGAATTTTACGGAATTGATGACGCTTACCTAGATAAAATAAAATTCAGACCGTTCATTGGTGTTGGGCCTAGGCAGTTTTTTAATTTATTTTCTATGAATTTAAGTGCTGGTGGAGCTATAAAGAGAAAGAAGAGCTGTGGTCAGGTCGTAGAGTTCATACCCAAGCTAGCAGTTCCAAGAATTGCAATACGGCCATACACGTATGTTCACATTGAGCGTTCTATTTCGGAAGCCTTAACAAAAATAAAGTCAAATGAAGAAAACTCAGACCAAACCGATAGCAAAGCAGGAACCACTACTTGATTGGGCAAATAAAAAGTCGGTAGAGAATGTGTCCGTAAATATTTCTGTGCAGAATGAAGAGTCGGTAAAGGCCATTGTGAGAAGTTCCTCAGTCAGGACCGTATTTGTAGAAAACATAATTTTTATCCGTAAAGAAGCCTGAGCGCTAGGCCTGTGTCCTTCAGAGTAGGACCCACTTAACAGTTCCTGAGGTAATCCAGAAGTGAGATCTACAGCCACTCGTGCGCCAGACCGACGGCTTTATTGATATCCTTTGTTTTTGGATTCTATAAGTCCAAACAGGGTGGTTTTCGGGCTGCAGGTTTAGGTATATATGTGAATTACATCCGCATGGACAAAGTAGCACGATGTGCCACAAGTGTTCGTTTTCGCCAATCAAATATAGGTAGTTCTTGTTTAGTTCTGTTGGAGGTTCCTCAACGTAAACGACCTTGTAAGGTGGTTCACCCTTGGTAAAGAAACGAATGAACCATGCGGATGCTTTTGAGATTAGTCTCATTGCCTAAGCTGTTTTGGAGATAGGTTTTGGTAAGCAGAGCACGGGGAGGTCTAGCAGAGGCTCCATGTCACCTCTACCAGCAAATCTTGTTACCACCTGGCAGCGTTCAGTTTCCTCACTCTGAGTGAGACCTGAGCCAGTTAGGCTCACGCCGTAAGCGGCGAACTCTGCATTGGGATCGTCACGATATGGATGGAGGCGAGCCAAGAGTTCAAGAACGCCTAGGCTTGCATAAAGAGTATTGATGCTAACCACAGAGGGACTTTTTTCTTCTACTCCCGTGATATACTTTTCTTTGTTGCGTATTTCATACTCTTCTGGATCGGATCTCTGCAGATCGTCGGCTTCAACATTGGCCATGGAGTAGAGTCCGCGACTTAGGAGGCTTGATTGATCCGGCTGAAGGTAATGCACAGTTCCGCATATGTGGCTCACCCCTCCTTCGCCGTCGGCTATAAGGCGAACGCCGATGTCGATGTAAGGGATAAGGTAGGTTGAGCACAGGCGATTCAATAAGTGCCGACCTCCTGCGCCATCCATGCACCCAAATACAATGTCGCAATCAGCGAGAGCAAGAACTGCATCGCGGTTTGTTAGGTCAGTAGGGAAGGTTAATACTTCGGTATCCATGCCCATGCATTTAATCACGCGGCTCTGAACATCTGTCTTATATTTTCCAACGTCATTTAGCGTTGCGCCGGATATTCTGTTCAGGTTTACCGTTTCAACGGTTTCAGGGTCAACCATAACGATGCATTTAGGACTATAACGACCGAGTTGCTCGACCAGCGGTGCACCGAGGCCTGACAAGCCTACAACGCCTATCTTGAGGCTTTGAAGTATTTGGGCTGTGCCGGTGCCGAATGCCTGGGCGTTTCTGACGGTGTGTTCTTGGATAGCTACTTCAGCTACAGAATCATCCCAAATTAAAATATCGTCGCCAGCGATAAGAATACGGTTTAGTGGAGTGAAGGTTCCGTCCTCAGCGACATGCCTGCCAAATATTTTACCATCGGGGAGCATCACGCAACTCACATGAGGAAGCTCGTTATCAGCGTGGGCATAGAATGTTGGAAAGAGCCTTTGATCGGAGTCGTCGTCGAATTCGGAGAATTGATTGTATCCAGTGGGATGACTGTGAATTTTCAGAACTGCAAATTTTTTGTTCATAGCAGATTCCAGAACATGATCGATATGTCGTGTTTCCCAATGAACACGGTCTGGTGTTCTTTCCTTGCACAGTGCGTGAGGGATAGGATGGATTTCGCATGCTGTAAGAATATGCCGGTCATCGCCTGAATGACGTCCACAAAGAACAATGGCCACGGCTTCTTTCCCATCTCCAGGGAAAAGGTGTCTCTTAAGGCTGAGATGTTGTAACCCTGTTAGTCTGAGTGATATGTTCATGGTCGTTTGGTAAATTCGCGTTCAAGCCAGTGACGGACAAGCACTAGATGGGTTCCGAGGTAGTCAACACCTGGTCTCCAAGCGTTCTTAGGTGTGCGATGCCGTGACCATCGCTGGTAGGATTTGTTGTCAATAGTCTTCCCTGCGAGTGCGGGAATGGCTTTTCCGTCTACACGTTGTAAAGCAGGGTAGAAATAAACCATATCGAGTTGAGTATCGGGATAATTTGTTTCCACCCTCAAGGCTGCAGTGACAACGCTATGGTTGTAGCCTTTGGGAACAGGGAAGTTATTAACCAGAACATACCCGTTGCCGGGAGCTCCGATGAGCTCCCAGCGCAGGTTTTCGTCATTGAGGTAGTCAACATCACACGCTGGGAGACTGAACTCCCTCCGTGGTGCTGAGCCGTCAGTTTGATCACATGGAGTTGTGACAAACCGTTCAATGCCAGGTGTTGTAAAATCCACTTTCTCATCAGGCTGAATCTCTACGAGCTTTCCTCCTTTGAGTTTTTGGTGAATCCTCCAACAGGTTGGGTCACATTTTCCAGCCTTCTCTAAGAGTTGGAGGCCAGTCATGTGACTGAGGTTTACGATATATCGATCTTTGTCGATGCGGATGCGGTAACGACGCACGCAGCGTGGTTTCCGCCCTTCTTTGGCGCAGACCTCGAGGTCTTCGAGGTCTGTGTCCTTGTCTTCTTTGTTTTGGTTCATAAGAGTGATTAAAAGTTGTTATTTCTTATTTTTCCTTACGTACGCCTTTGAACGGTTTATTATCAGCTTTTTGATCCATAAACTGGCCTGTATTGGTGTTTCGTTTGATCCATTTATTATTCTTCGGGTTCAGGGTTTGTGAACGTTGTCTTACGGCGCCTTTTCGGGCGTTGTCTCCTGTTGGTGGGTTGGTAGCCATGGTTATTTATTGTTCCACCTCTTCTGGGTGGTTCGCAGACATAATAAAGTTCGCAGGTGCGAACTTCAAGTTCTTTTTTGAATAAATGTTCTTGATGGTATTCTGAACTGATGCAATGTTCTTCCAGTGATAAATACTATAGGTCAAAGAATTAAGAATCGGCGTAAAGAACTACTGTGGACTTTAGCCGAACTGTCTACTCGATCAGGCTTGAGCAAAGGCTTTCTTTCCGACTTGGAAAACGACAAACGGAAAACGGCAAATGGAACTTCTTTAGCTGCTTTGAGTAAAGCCCTCGGTGTATCTGCAGATTATCTTATAACAGGAGAGAATAAATTGCGTGAAACAAATAACCAACTGGATATACCAGCTTCTTTGGCAGTTTTTGCTCAAGACGAGGATCTTAGTTTTTCACACACAGCTATGTTGCTCCAATTACGCAAGCAAATTTTGGCATTTCGCAGCGAATCGAAGTCAGAAGATCTTGAAGATTTCGATTGGAAACCTTTTTACGAAGCAGTTAAAGAACACTTAAAATGAACATTTCTACACATCCTGACATTATTGGATTAGCGAACTCTTTAGAGCTTTACGAAGGAGATCCTGTCGAAAGTATTCGCCAATACTGCCGTGAGAAAGTGAGAACTATAGTCTATGGCGTAGGATCAGTCATTAACATTGATCAATTTGAAGATCGTATTTGTGAAAGTTTAAAACTCGAAGTGCATCGTGTCTGGTCAGACGAGGAGGTAAATCGTGTTGCTAAATCTTATGTCGATGAAGGCGAGTTTATTTTTGCTGCATTAAGCCAACAATTGTCCCCGGATGCTTTTGGTATTTTTATAATGTTAGATAAGCCTAACGAAAATGGGTGTCCTTGGGTCGCAGTTATCGATTGCCGAGGAGAGAAGCAATACAGGAGACATTGGACGCTCTGGCACGAAATTGCACATTGTCTAACCGCAGTTAAAGAGCTTCAGTTACCCCTGAGGAGGACGACAGTTGAAGTTAAAGTAAAGGAGCCGATTGAAGTCCTTACAGACTACCTTGCCAAAGACTTAGCATTTTATGGGCCTATTTTTGACCCTATTTTAGGAATGGAGTTGCAAAAAAATGAAGGGCTCCTGTCGTTTTCGGTAGTTGAGAATGTTAGGAGGAAATTCTCCGATGAAGCCAGCCTAACTTCGACACTCATCACCTGTATGGAAAGATGTAAGCATCCTTGCCTGATTTTGGAAGCTGGCGAAGGATTTAATAAAAAGGAGAAAGCTCAGCGCAAAGCGGGAAACCAAGAAGTTAAGCCCTCACTGCGTGTGGTTCGTGCCTTCGGCAACGATTTAATGGACCGTTACTCTATTTACATCCCTAAAAATTACCGTGTTCCAAAGACTTCATTGATCTATAATGTGTTTCACAGGCCATCTAAAGCTTTACGGAAAGGCGCTATTGAAAATCTTGAACTTTGGACCGACTCACGTGGTGGATCACTCGATCACCTGAAGGTTAAAGTAGAGGCGCGCAAATTGGGGGGGACCTTTTACGCAATACTTATACCGGTTGAGTAAGCGACGAAAAGGAGAGAGACGATGCATTTAGTGGCTATTCCCCCTGTTTCACATCAGGCTTTATTTGAATAGGTGACTTCTTCTTAGCCGTTTTCTTTCTGGATACTTTTTCGAGGTCTTCGACTCCGTCGCTTTGGTCTGCGATTAGATTGATGTCCACCTCAACAGGGACAGCTCTCAGGCCGGAGATGATTTTTTCTAGCTGGCTGATGGTGTCTTTGGCCAGGCTTTGGGGTTGGGAGTAGTTGGTGCCGGCGGTGGTGATGCCGTCTCGGATGGACTCCAGGCCGTCGTTGAACTGGGTGAGCTGGGCGACGACGCGGGCGATGGGGTCGTTTTCTCCGGCTCCTCCTAACAATTTGTTTTTGTTGAAGTCCTTTTTGATCTGGGCCCAGCGTTGTTCCTCCGCCGGGGTGAGGATGTTTTCCATTTCCTTGAACTTGAGCAGGTTTGCCTCGGCACCGGTGGTGAGGGTCTGGGATTCGTTTTCGTAGTGATCGATGACGAGCTCGCGCACTTCCTCGTGGGTCATCATGGGGAGGACCTTTTCGGCGATGCGGTTCATGTTCCGGTAGGAGCCTTGCAGCTTGAAGGCTGGCTCCGTGCGGTAGGCGTCTTCCTGGGCGGCGGAGCGGATGTATTCCAGATTCACGCGCAGGATGGTATCGCGCACGGTGTAGAGGTGCTTGGTGGTCTGGACAAATTCCTCGATCTCGGCGGGGGTGTAGTTGCCTTCGAAATCGATGCCTTCCTGGCTGCCGGTGGTGGCGATGCGCATGACGGCGTAGACGTCCTTCTGGCTGCGGGAGGCGAGCTTGGAGAGCACGCTGTTCGACGTGAGGGAGTTCTCGATGTAGGAGGCTTTGAACGAGTCTGCATTGCTGCCGATGATGTCGCCTAGGTTGTAGGTATCGGCGCGGTTGGCGAGCATGTCGGGGATCTGGAACTTGCCGCCGCTTTCGGTGTAGGGGTTTCCTGCCATGACGACGGAGACTTTTTTCCCCCGTAGATCGTAGGTTTTCGCCTGGCCATTGTAGACGCCCTCAATCTTGCGCTGACCGTCGCAGAGGGAGATGAATTTTTGCAGAAACTCGGGGTTACAGTGCTGGATGTCATCGAGGTAGAGCATGACGTTGTCGCCCATTTCCAGTGCGAGGTTCAGCTTTTCCACCTCTTCCTTGGCGGAGGCGTTTGGGGCTTCGTTCGGATCGAGTGAAGTGACGGCGTGGCCGATGGCGGGGCCGTTGATCTTCATGAAGGTGAGGCCGAGTCGATCGGCGACGTATTCCATCAGCGTGGTCTTGCCGTAGCCGGGCGGGGAGATGAGGAGAAGCAGGCCCATGCGATCGGTGCGGGTGTCGGCACCGGCGGTTCCCATCTGCTTGGCGAGGTTGTCGCCGATCATGGGGAGGTAGACATCGTTGAGCAGCTTGTTTCTCACAAACGAGGACATGACGCGGGCCTTGAACTCGGAGAGGCGCATGTCGGCGCGCTTGGCCTCGGTGAGCTCGTGTTTGCTCTTCAGGTAGGCGCGGTAGGTGGGAACGGACTCGGCTTCGAACTGGGAGAGTTTGTCGATGAAGGTGTTGTAGTGGAGGTGGTATTCGCCTTCTTGGATGACGGAGTGGGAGCCTAGGAGGCCGGGGATTTCGGCGGTGACGGTTACATGATGCACCGCCATTTTTTCCGGATTGCCGGATGTTACGTGGGCTGCCGCTTCGCGGAGGTAGTCAGTGTGCAGTGATCGGTGATCAGTGGGGGAGGAATCGCTTTGCGATTCTGTGGACTGGAGCCAGTCTAGGATGGTGCGGTATTTGGCTTGGCCTGTTAGGTTGGCGATGGATTCTTCGTAGGCTTTTTCAGCTCCTTTGGCGGATTTGGCGGTGAGGGATTTTTTGAAGTGGGTGATGATTTGGTCGGCTTCGGGGGAAACTACGAAGGCTGTGCCGGCTGAGAGCTGCTCGTAGAGGTAAGTGGCTACGCCAGTGGACAGTGATCCGTGATCGGTGATCAGTGGGGAGTGGCTTGCTTCGAAAGCGGACTGGAGTTGGGCGATGTAGACTTGGGAATCGGTGCCGGTGGTGAAGCCGGATTTGCGGATGGCTGCGTGGGAGGCGAGCTGCTGGGCGAGGGTGGTTTTTTCAGGGCTGTCCCATGTGTTCCAGAAAAGGATGGCGGCGGCTCGGGTGGCGGGGGAGTATTTGAGCAGGCCGATTTCGTTGTGGATCGGGATCAGGGCTTGGAGGATCTTGAAGGCATCGTGATCGTGCACGCCTTTGGTGTAGCCCTCGGTGTAGCGGGAGGCGGCGAATTGTTGGAGGGATTCTAGAGATAAGATTGAAGATTGAAGATTTTGGTCTGCGGCGTTGCCGGTTTTTTTTGATGCGGGTTGGAAACCCGCGCTCCTTAGGTACTGATACGCCAGATACTCGGCGCGGTAGACGGCTTTGTTTTCGGAGATGACTTCCTGGTCCCAGATGGCGCGGGTGGAGAGGAAAGTGGGATCGGTGATGGGCTCGAAGAAGTCGGTGCCTGCGAGGTGGAAGCACATGTGGCCATCGCGAGGCACGATGGAGAGCTCCAGCTCCTGGGTGTTCACGCTGAACTTGTGTTTGCCGAACTGGATGATGTTCTGGCCATCGACGAAGAGTTCTTTCCGATCCTTGAGCTGCCGGACGGCGTCTTCCTTCAGCGTTTTCAGCTGGGTCTGGATGTCGGCGGCTTTGACGGAGTCGCCAAGGCCTTCTAACTGCTCGATGATATCGCGGACTTTGGAAATCATCAGATCGCCAGCGAAGTAGCCGTTGATCTCGTTGATTTCCTTGAATCCTTCGGCGCGCTTGCTGATGCCGGAGAGCACGCGCTCGGCGGACTTCACTAGATTCGCGGCGCGCTGGTTGCGTTTTTCCAGCAGGGAGGTTTTGCGGGTTTCGAAGGCATCGTAAACCTCCTCGCGTTTGGCGGCGAGTTCCTCCGCGTATTCATCGAACTCGGCGAACTTGCCTTCGAGCTCCTCGATCTGGACCATGACTTTCGTCAGGTATTCATCGCATTTTTGCGGGTCGTCACAGAGGTCGAGGAAATTGACCACGGCCTGGCCTAACAGCTTCATCTGGGCGCCGAACTGGGCGGTGCCCTCGGCCTTGGCGAGCGATTGGCGTTTGTTCTTCAGCTCGGCTCGAACCGCATTGAGCGTGGAGTAGATGCCGGAGATGGAATCGATGATTGCGGTGGTCTGGGTGGCGTCCTCGATCTTGAGGTTCGAAACCACATCGATGAGCATTTCCAGCTCGGCGCCGGCTTCATCGAGCCTCTCGCTCGACTCGTCTGCCTCGGTGACTTTTTTCAGCTTTGCGATCGCTTTCTTCTGCTCATCGACAGCGGCTTTGTAGGGATTGAGCGCCTCGGGGGTGAGGAGGAATTTGACGGTTTTGTTAGAAACGGTCTCGGTGGCCTCGACCACTTGCTGCTCGAGCGTGGCGACGGTTTCCAGATCGACATAGCGCAGGTCACGCAGGCCGATGATATCGCCGCGCAGGGTGCGCAGGCTGGAGAGCTGGTGCACGTATCCCTGGATGTCATCCGGCGGTGAGTGCTCCACCTGGCGCAGCAGTGTCTGCACTTGCTCCTGGATCTCCTGGGTGCTCTCGGCGGTGGACTCGCGCAGACGCACCACTTTTTCAAACTCATTGATGGCGGAGTTCGCCGCGGCGTTGATCTCGCGCAGGGGTTCGGAGAGCTTGAAGGCCTCGTCCTTGCTGAGCCAGAAGTAGGTGTCGTTGATGTCGCCGGTCTTCTTCACCAGATCGAGGTAGAGGCCGGCGTAGGAGTCTTCCTTTCCTAACAAATTCAGCACCTCGCGGCACTCGGCCATGCAGCGGACGATGTCGGCATTACCTAACTTGAAGAGGAAGCTGTTGTTCTCATCGGTGACGGTGGCGCTGAAGTCCTCGTCGAGGTAGGGGGTCTGCCAGACCTGGATGACGTGGTGCTTCTGGGCGCCGTCCTCGGAGCGGAAGTAGAGCAATTTCCCATCGGGGAACAGCGAGTATCCGGAGCAGATGATGGGGGTATCGACACTGCGTTCGATAAGATTGTAGGAGAGTAGGACGTAGTCGCCGCTGGAGCGATTGTAGAAGACGTAGAGGGTGTCCTCGCCATTGGCGGAGGCGATACGCTTGTCGAAGCGCATGTCGTCCAAGCCGTGATCGAAGGTCTTGGATTCGCCACTGAGCAGGAGGTAGCCGTTAGAAAAGATGATGCCGTGATCGTCCGGCAGAAGGACGCAGGAGTGACCGATGGAGTCCAGGCGGTGCACGGTCTGCGTTTTTTCATTATAAACCAGATAGCGGTAGAACTCCTCGCGGTAGGGGAGGATTTTCAGCAGGATGAGCGGGCCGACGATGGCGTAGAAGATCTCGGCATCGTCGAGAGTCTGATCGCGATCGGTGACGTCCTCCTGATAGATGCCGTGGCCGGAGGCGGTGTTGTCCTCGATCTTGACTGTTAGATCTCCGCCGACAGTTTCCACGAAGATGCGGTCCTCGATGGAAATGTGCGGGTGTTCGCCGGGGCGCTGCATATCGCGGTGGGCGCGAACCCAATCGAACTCCTGCTGCTGGGGGAACTTGTATTCGTGGTCGAAGCGATTGCCGAGGTATTCCAGCTCGCCGCCGCCCTTGAGCAGCCACTTGAAGGTCTTGATGTCATCGAGCCCCTTGCCGATGCGCATGCCCATGTAGAGGTGGGCACCGATGACCATGAATTTTACAAAGGTGGCCTCTTTGTAATACTTGTAGATGTATTGGAAATCGGTGGGAAAATCACCGCCGAGCACAGTGGCGAGATCGACCTTGGTGAAGGTGTGGCTTTCCGGTTCGAAATCATAACAGGCAAAGACGTCGTCCGGATCGGTGGTTTGTTTCAGACCGAACTGGATGTTGTAGCCAAACAGAAAGCGGTTGGCACCGATGGATACCATGTCGCGCGAGACACAGTTGTGCTCGGTGCTGACACGCTCGGTGGCGATGAGGGCGGGATCGACCGCGCCGAAGATGTCCTTGCGGGCAGCGTTGAGGGAATCGATACGCTCCTGGAGGACCGCACCGTGTTTCTCCATGCGCCCGCGAATGACCTCATAGGCACCGCCTTCTAGTTGTTGTTGATCTGACATTTTATTGAACCACGGATCTTATTTTGTGATTGCTGGGGTTGATTAATCGATTGGGAACCACGGAACAGACAGAAAGCTCGGAATTGCTTGGGTTGTCAGTTGCTTGGGTTGATAATTCAATTTTGAACCACGGAAGGGCACGGAAGGGCACGGAATACACGGAAGTGCTTGGGTTGTGGATTCCTTGGGTTGAGGGATCATTTTTGAACTTTTTGATTAGTGGATGATTCGTTCTATTTGGACTTTGGGGTGATGGCCGAAGTTGATTAGGAGGCCTAAGCGTTTGTTGGTGGCTTTGAGGTAATTGTGGACTTGGGCACGGTGGGTGTCGTCGATGTTTTTGGCAGCTTTGATTTCTAAGATGATTTCATCGTAGCAGATGAAGTCAGGTTTGTAGCTTTGCCTGAGAGGCTTGCCTTTGTAGCTCAGGCCGAGAGGTGACTGAGCTGCAAAGGGGATACCTTGCAGAGTGAATTCGATTTCTAAACACTCTTGATAGACATCTTCCAGGAATCCACTGCCTTTGTCTTTGTAAACTTCAAAACAAGCGCCCCGGAGGGCGTAGCTCTCGTCCTTGAATAGTAAACTCATGACAAAAACTTCCGTGAATTCCGTTCTTTCCGTGGTTCGTAATGCTCTACCCTATGAAATCCTTGGCGGGGGTTTCTTTGAGGTTGAAGCGTTCGGCGGCGTTTAGGAAGGTTAGGAGTTTGCTGCGGTCTTCGCCGTTGGCTTGGGTGATTAGGTTTCCTAACAGGGCTCCTACGCTGAGGTTCTTGATGTCCTCGGTTTCGATGCCGTATTGATCGATCCATGAGGCCATCTGGCTCTTGTAGTATTCCGGGTCGCCATTGAAGAAGGTTTCCTTCACGTCTTCTAACACACGGGAGTTGTTGACCGTGCGGTCGACCACTTTGCCGGTGGTGATCGCTTTGGTGATGCGATCGAAGAACTCGGTCTCGCCACCGACGATGTCGATCTTGGCAGACTTGAGGGCTTCGCCCACCACGATGGCTTGTTGCTCGGCGATCTGGCGTTGGACGTCGATCTGGGCGAGGTCGACGGCTTTTTCCTTCTCGAGTTCGAGTTTGAATTCCTCGTGGTCCTGACCGGCTTCCTCGAAGAGTTTCATCGCGGCGGCTTTCTGCTCGATGCCGGTGGCTTCGGCTTCGAACTTCAGGCGACTGACGGTAGCGTCTGCGGTGCCTTGTTTCTCAGAGGCATCGGCCTTGGCGACCATGACTTCAGCTTCACCCATGCCGACGGCAGCGGCTTCCTTGGCGGTGGCTTCGGCGAGCATTTTCTTGGCGGCTGATTGTTTCTCAGCGGCGGCTTGCTCGGCCTCGGCAGCGACGACGATTTCCTCGGCGCGGAGTTCGGCAGCTTGTTTATCGGCCTCGGCGGCTTTGACTCTTTCGTAGAGTTCCTGGTCGGCTTTGAGGATGGCAGCTTCCTTGAGAGCCTCGGCGCGCTTGATTTGCTCGATGAGGATTTCCTGGGCGAGGGCTTCGGCGTTGGTGACTTTGACTTGCTTGTCTCGGTCGGCTCCGGCGAAGGCTTCGGTATCGAGGATTTTCTGCTGCTCGATGACCACGGTCTTCTCGACAGCGACGCGTTCTTTGATCACGTCTTGGATTTCCTTACGCTGGACCTCGAGGGCTTTCTCTTTCTCGATGTCTTTCAGCTCGGTGATGCGCTGGCGTTCGATGGACTCGAGTTCCTGGTCGCGTTTGACGCGCTCAATCTCGACGGCATCGGTGCGCTCCTTGTTGCGCAGGGCGACGAGCACCTGGCGCTGTTTGTTTTCCTCGGCGATGAGGATTTCTTCTTCGGCAGCGATGCGTGCTTGCTCGGCCTTCTGGCGTTGCTCTTCCTGCACCTGCATGGTCTCGGCGGTTTCGCGGGCCTGGACGGTTTCGACTTCGCGTTTTTGTTTGGCCTCGGTCTCGGCGAGTTGGCGCTCGAGCTCGAGGATGGCCTCGCGGGCTTCGACGTCTTGTTGTTTGATCACCTTTTCCTTGTCGCGCAGGATATTGTTAGAAAGTTTCGCCTGCTCGGCAGTGAGGTGGTGGATTTTTTTCATACCCTCGGCGTCGAGGATGTTATCGGGGTCGAGCGACTCGAGGGGTGTCTGTTCGAGGTAATCGATGGCGGCATCATCTAGCACGAATCCATTCAGATCTGTGCCGATGATCTTTAGCATTTCATCGCGGAAGGTATCGCGCTCTTCGTAGAGCTGGATAAAATCAAATTTCTTACCGACGGTTTTCAGGGCTTCGGAGAACTTGGCATCGAAGAGGGCGCGGATTTCTGATTCAGAAGAAGCGCGGTCGCAACCGATGGACTCGGCTACGCGGAGCACGTCGTCCTCGATATTGTTAACTCGAACAAAGAAGGCGACCTTAATGTCTGCGCGCATATTGTCCTTACAGATCAGGCCGTTTTTCCCTGTTCTGTCGACCTCGATGCGTTTGACGGAAATGTCCATCAGCTCGGCTCGGTTGAACAAGGGGATGACGGTGCCGCCGTTGAAGATCACCTTGGTCTTGGGGAGACCTGTGACCACCAGGGCGGTGCCTTTTTCCACCTTACGATAGAACAGAAGGATGAGGACGAAGAGGCCGGCGATGAGGATCGCGATGGGGATGACGATGGCCCAGATCCATTCGGGTCCGGCAAGTGCGATGATGTTCATGCTATTCATTTTATTGGTTGTTGGATTATTTGAGTTAGAGGGTTCTGACGGTGTAAAGGCCGCGTTTTTTATCGTAGGCTACGACGGCGACCTCGGTGCCGCGGGGGATGGGAGATTCTTCAGAGGTAATACAGCTGAGTGTGGCTGGAGCGCCTGAGGTGCGTTTCTGCTCACACTGTCCGTATTTTCCAGTCACTTCGACAGATACCACCGTAGCGGTGCCGCCGACTGCCGGTTCTGCTTTTTCTAACTGCTTCATTTTTCTGAAAACAGGAACCAGTGGGGCAGTGGCTATTTTTACCAAGATGACAGAAACCACGAAGGATGAGAAAAAGATCACCAGCACGAGCCAGTCCTGGTGCTCGGGGTTGAGGTAATAATTGGCCATCATGGAGGAGACCCACATGAAGACGGAGAGCAGTGTTAGGATGGCCATCAAGGGCACATCGGCTGCGTTGACAAAGCGCAGGGCGGAGGCAATCGGTGAGGGGACGTTGCTGCTGTCGCCATCTACGTCAGCATCGAGATCCAGATCGGGATCGAGGTCGATGTCTAGCGAGTCGACACCAAAGATGCCGAGTATGCAGCTGATCCAGTAGAGCATGAACAAACCGACGACACAGGTCAGCGGTAAGTTGTGTGGTTGTATAGCGATTTCCCAGAGTTCCTTCACGACGATGTGATAAAACAGGAAAAGGTTACATCGTGCTATTACAAATGTTCGTATTTTTTGCAGTCCCGACGCAAGGTGCTGGATCTACGACGGGCTGATAATAAAAATACGTTAGATATCACGGCTGCGCGCCGCGATGCCCATGAGGGCGTAGGTGAGTTTGGCAGCCGTGTAGGAGCAAGAGTGGAGCTCTGGGCGGGGGGCTAGCTCGACGACGTCTAGGCCGAGAATTTTGCGGCCTTTGGCTGCGGCTTCGCAGGCATCGAGGGCTTGCCACCAAGTGAGGCCGCCGGGTTCCGGGGTGCCGGTGGCGGGCATGAGGGAGGCGTCTAGGCCGTCTACGTCGAAGGTGAGGTAGATGTTTTTGGGGAAATCGGCTGGGAGGAGGTTTTCGGGGATGCCGTGGCGTGCGAGTTCGCGGGCGTCTAGGTAGGCGATGTTTTGGTCGGCGCGGTATTCGATTTCTTCCTGGCAGAGGTTGCGGATGCCGATTTGGAAAATGGGGACGCCGAGCTCGTGGATGCGGCGCATGACACATGCGTGGCTGTTAGGTGAGTCCTCGTAGGCGTCGCGGAGGTCGGCGTGGGCATCGATTTGGACGACGCCGAAGTCTTGGCGGAGATTGTGCAGGGCGCGGACTGGGGCGATGGAGAGGGAGTGCTCGCCGCCGAGGGTGACGGGGATTTTTCCTGCTTCGTAAACGGGGGTGCAGGCGGTTTCGAGGTTTTTGAAACAGGTTTCGGCGGAGGAGGTGCAGTCGACTGCGTCAGTGGTGTGGATGCCGAGTTCGCCGGGGTAACTGGTGCCATCGTGCGCTTCTAACTGGTAGGAGGCTTCGAGGATGGCTTCGGGGCCGAGGTTTGTGCCACCGCCGTAGGAGACGGTCTGTTCCATGGGCATCGGGATGATGTGGAAGAGGGCGTCTTCTGGGGTAGACTGGGGGAACTCGGAGGATAGGAAGTGCATGATTTTTTTTTGACCGCTAAATACGCTAAATACGCGAAAGTTTGCTTGGGTTGCGTGCTTGGGATGTTGCCTGCGGCGCTTTGACCGCGAAAAATTGCGAAATGCGCGAAAGGAAGACTTGGGTTGTGTGTGGCTGCTTACTGCTTACTGACTACTAACCACTGACCACCGTCCCCTAGGACAACCGGTCTCGGTAGGATTCGTAGGTGAATTCTTTGACTAGGTCGATTCGGTTGGAGGCTGGGTCGTAGTTGGCGATGGAGGGGAGGTTGACTCCGTTGAAGGTGGTGTTTTTTACCATGGAGTAGTGGGCCATGTCGGTGAAGACTAGGCGGTCGCCTACCTTGAGGTCTTCGTCGAATGAGTAGTCGCCGATGATGTCGCCGGCCAGGCAGGTTAGGCCGCCTAGGGTGATGGTGTGGGGTTTTTCGCCGGCTTCGCCGGCGCCGATGATTTCCGGGCGGTAGGGCATTTCTAACACATCGGGCATGTGGGCGGATGCTGATGTGTCTAAGATGGCTACTTCGTGGCCGTTGCTGTTGAAGCGGTCGAGGACGGTGCTGACTAGGAAGCCGGTGTTGAGGGCGACGGCTTCGCCGGGTTCTAGGTAAACTTCTAGCTCGTAGGTGTTGCGCATGTGCTTGATGAGCTGGACTAGGAGATCGGTGTCGTAGTCAGGTCGGGTGATGTGGTGTCCGCCGCCCATGTTGAGCCATTTCATGTTGAGGAGATGACGGCCGAATTTCTTTTCTACGTGTTCGAGAGTCCGCTCTAAGGTGTCGGCTCCTTGCTCGCACATGCTGTGGAAGTGGAGGCCTTCGATGCCTGTAAGGTCGGCTTCGTTGAGGACGTCGGCGGTGATTCCGAAACGGGTGCCGGGTCGGCAGGGGTTGTAGATTTCCGTTTCTACTTCGGAGTATTCCGGGTTGATGCGGAGGCCGTAGGAGGCTTTGTTTTCTTCAGCGGTGACGATGCTTTGGAAGCGCTGCCATTGGCTTAGGCTGTTGAAGGTGATGTGGTTGGCTCGGGTGGAAAGCCAGCGAACTTCGGAGCCTTTGTAGGCGACGCAGTAGGTGTGGATTTCTCCGCCGAACTCCTCGATGCCGAGTTTGGCTTCGTTGATGGAGCTGGCGGTGGTGCCCTTTAGAACCTTGGCAATCTGGGGGAAGGTGGAGTGGGTGGCGAAGCCTTTGAGGGCTAGGATGATGTTGCCACTGCTGCGCTCTTGGACATCGGCGAGGATCTTGAGGTTGTTGGCTAACAAACCTCGGTGGAGGAGATGGCAAGGGGTGGGGATCGACGGGCGAGCGCAGATGGTTAGGATGTCTTTGGACATGATTTTTTTGACCGCGAAATACGCTGAATACGCGAAAGTTGTTTGGGTTGATGCCTGCGGCGCTGGACCGCGAATCTTGCGAATTGGGCGAATTTTTCTTGGGTTGATTATTCGATTTTTCAACCACGGAAATTTCGGAATTTACGGAAAGTTTCAGGGGTTGTGTTTTTTGAGCTGCTCAAGGAATGGGGCGCCGTCGACTACTTGCCAGGGGAGGCCGTGTTGGTTTAGGGCTTCCATGAAGGGGTCTGGGTCGTTTTGCTCCATGTTGCTGACGCCTGGTGTTTTCCAGTGACCTTCGAGGATCATTTTGGCGCCGATCATGGCGGGGACTCCGGTGGTGTAGGAGATGGCTTGGGAATTGGTTTCGGCGTAGGCCTCTTGGTGGTCGCAGATGTTGTAGATGTATTTCTGGAGACGTTTGCCGTCTTTGACGCCGTCGATGACGCAGCCGATGCAGGTTTTGCCTTTAGTGAGGGGGCCTAGGGAGGCTGGATCTGGGAGGACGGCTTTGAGGAATTCTAAGGGGGCGATTTTTTGGCCTTGGAAATCGACGGGTTCGATGGCGGTCATGCCGACGTTTTGCAGGACTGTTAGGTGATTGATGTAGTTCTGGGAGAAGGTCATCCAGAAGCGGATGCGTTTGAGGCCTTTGAGGTTCTGGCAGAGGGATTCCATTTCCTCATGGTAGAGGAGGTAGATGTCTTTGGTGCCTACTTCATCATGGGGGAAGTCGAATGGTTGATGGACTTCTAACGGCTCGGTTTCTTTCCAGTCGCCACCTTCCCAGAAGCGGCCTTTGGCGGTGATTTCGCGGATGTTGATTTCTGGATTGAAGTTGGTGGCGAAGGGGAGGCCGTGGTCGCCGGCGTTGGCATCGATGATGTCGACGGTGTGGATTTCATCGAAGAAATGCTTTTGGGCGTAAGCGCAGAAGACGTTGGTGACGCCGGGGTCGAAGCCTGATCCAAGAAGAGCTGTTAGACCGGCGTCTACGAAGCGTTGGTGGTAGGGCCACTGGTAGGTGTAGGAGAATTTTGGGTCGTCTTTCGGCTCGTAGTTGGCGGTGTCCAGGTAATCAACACCGGCTTCGAGGCAGGCTTCCATGAGGGTGAGGTCTTGGTATGGGAGGGCGACGTTGATGAGGATGTCAGGTTTGACTTGTTTCATCAGGGCGACGACTTCGGCGACGTTGTCGGCATCGACGGCGGCGGTTTCGATCGGGTAGTCGATCTCGGCGGCGATGGTATCGCAGCGAGACTTGGTGCGGGAGGCTAGGGTGATCTTGCCGAAGGTGTCTGGGAGTTGGGCGCACTTGTGAACGACGACGCGGCCGACGCCGCCGGCTCCGATGATGAGTGTGGATGGTTTATGGGACATGGGAAATTGGGATTGCTTTATGGGAAACAGGAATTGGGGATTAGGAAATAGGTGCTAGCTCCACTGGGGTGGAGGGAGTTGGAGTTAGGAGTTGTGGGATTCGAAGTAAGTGTAGCCGCCGATACTTTCGCGGTAGGCGTCCATGATTTGGCGGCGCTGGGCGGGGGTGATTTTGCCTTCTTCGACGGAACGTTCGGCTAGGGAGCGGAAGCGTTCTTCTAGGTTCTTGGTATCGTATTCTACGTAGGAGAGGACGTCTGAGATGGTGTCGCCTGCTAGTTCGCGGAGGTATTGGGTTTTGCCGTTTTTGACGCCGACGCTGACTACGTTGGTATCGCCTAACAGGTTGTGGAGATCGCCTAGAGTTTCTTGGTAGGCTCCGACTAGGAAGACTCCTAACAGATAGTCTTCGCCTTCTTTGAGGGCGTGGAGGGGGATATGCTTTTGGTGTTCGCCGTCGATGATGAAGTTATCGATGCGGCCATCGCAGTCGCAGGTGATGTCAGCGAGGGTGGCTTTGGCGGTGGGTTCCTCGTTGAGGCGGTGGATGGGCATTACCGGGAACAGCTGGTCGATGGCCCAGGAGTCTGGGAGCGACTGGAAGAGGCTGAAGTTTCCGTAATAGACATCGAGGAATGGGTCACCGTCGGCAAGGATTTCTGGCACGTCTTCCATGGTTTTGGCGATCTCATGGATGCGGGTGATGATGCGGGTGAAGAGGGAGTTACAGTAGGCTCTCTCGCGTAGGGAGACGTTGCCGTGACGGAACAGGGAGAGGATTTCCTCGCGGTAGTATACGGCGTCGTTGTAGCACTCCTGGAGGTTTTCCTCGTTCAGGTAGCTTTCTACTTCGCTGAGTTTGTTGAGGTGGGGGTGGGTTTTCTCGGGGATGCTTTGTGGGACCGAGTCGGCGGAGGGGCTGTTGACATCGAGGATGTTGAAAATGAGGACGGAGTAGTAGGCGGCGACGGCTCGGCCGGATTCGCTGATGATTGTTGGGTGGGGGTGGCCGGCTTCGTCTGAGACGGTTTTCACGACGTCGATGATGTCGGCGGCGTATTCGTAGATGCCGTAGTTCCGGCTGCTGTGGCTGTCGCTTCGGGAGCCATCGTAGTCGATGCCGAGACCTCCACCGATGTCTAACAATCCCATGGCTGCGCCTTCATTGACCAGTTCGTTGTAGATGCGTGAGGCTTCAGTGGCGGCCTCGCGGATGGAACGGATGTCGGGGACTTGGGAGCCTTGGTGGTAGTGGAGCAGTTTGAGGCAGTCTAACATTTCGTTCTCACGAAGCGTATCGACGGCGTTGAGAATCTGGTTAGTGGTCAGGCCGAAGACGCTGTTCTCGCCACTGGAGTGTGACCAGTGGCTGTTGTTGCAGGTGGAGAGCTTGGCGCGGACACCTAACATCGGACGGATGTCGAGGGCTTTGGACCGCTCGAGGATGAGGCTGATTTCGCTGGGCATTTCCACGACCAGGATGATTTGCAGTCCCATCTTGGTGCTTTGTAGGGCGAGGTCGATGAACTCTTGATCCTTGTAGCCGTTGCAGATGATGTAGGCTTTGGGATCGTGCATGTAGGCGAGGGCAGCGAGGAGTTCAGGTTTACTGCCGGCCTCGAGACCGTAGTGATACTGCTCGCCGAACTCGGTGATTTCCTCGATGACCTGCTGCTGTTGGTTCACCTTAATGGGGTAAACTCCGCGGTAGTTGCCTTGGTAGTTGTTTTCCTTGATGGCGGAATTGAAGGCGTTGTTCAGGTTGCGGATGCGGTCGGCCAAGAGATCGTGGAAACGGAGTAGCAATGGAGTGTCCAGGCCACGCTCGCGGATGCCCTCGACGATTTCCGGAATGCTGACGGAGGCTGTTTTTCCTTCGTCGTGCAAATGCACATGGAGCTCGCCGTTTTTGGCGATGCTGAAGAATTCGTTGGCCCAGTTATCGACTCCGTAGAGATCGTTGGACGACTCAATGTCCCACGAGGAAGACTTGCTCATGATTGTTTATGTTAGAAAATGGGGTTTAGTCCCAATCGACGTCCACTTGGGTCGGATTACCGTTGCGGTCGTGGTATTTTAGAAATCCGTTTTTGATGCCGTATTCGTGCACCTCTTTGGTGACTTTGACATCGTAGCAGCAATACTCGGCGATTTTCATCATCGGCTCGGTATTGCCGGTTTTTTTATACTCCTGCCACCAGCGAAGGGCGTCTAAGCCGTCGGCGGATTTGCCCATGCCGAGGGAGGCGGATGCGAGGGAGTCCAGCTTCAGTCGGTGACCGAGAATTTTTTCCACTTCGATGAGCATATCGAGGTTCACCGTGCTGTCTGCCAGGTCGAGGATGGTGTAGCCTTGGAGCACGGGGTAATCGAAATACATGTGGTTGTAGCCGACCACAAGATCTGCGCGGGTGAGCATGTTGACTAGGCCTTCGGTATCGTTCTCGCCGAAAATGTGATATTGCTCGGTGCGGGTGGAGTAGGCGACGCCGACGGAGATGCCCATTTTATCTTTGTTTTTGGCCCCTCCCACGTCGCCGAAGCTACGCTGGGTTTCCAAGTCAAAATAAACGATGTCGCGCATGTGAGGAGAGTTAAGAATCAGGACTCAAGAATCAAGGATTACTTGAGCAGAGATTCCAAGGGCGAGGTGATCCAAGGGGCTGCACGGTGGCGGCGCAGCTTATCAAGACACGATTGTGCAGCGGCTCGATTGCCTAATAGGGCGTGGGCTGTGCCTTGATCGGCGAGGAGCAAGGGATCAGGGCGTTTGGGGTTCAAGCGTTGTTGGATTTCAGCGAGTGCAGAGTATAAGGCTGTTTCGGCTTGGGCGTTCTGTTTGAGTCCGTAGAGGGCTCGGGCGCGCTTGACCTGCCAGTCTGATTTCCAGCGTCGGTCCTTGAGTTCCGAATCGATGATTTTTAGTGAGTCTTGGAATTTCCCAGCATCGATCATGCTGTCTACCCAGTGGGCTTTGAGCACGGCGCTGGGGTGCAACTCCATACCGGTTTTTAGGTTTGAAATTCGCTGATCGTGGAGCTTCAAAACTCGCTGGTTCTCAGAACGCAGGAGGAACCATTCGATTTCACCTTTGGGTTTTTCTTTGAAAGCGAGTTGGCATGCTTGGAGTGATGGCTTGGCCTTGCTGCTGACATGATAGGCCTCGGCTCGGAGCATGTGTAAAGCGGCGCGCTGTTCAGGTGTGGTTGCAAGCGGCATCGCCTGAGTCGCCGACTGCAGGGCTCCGTCAGAGTTGTGTGCCGCTAATTCCAGACTGCCTAACTCGATACGATATCCCAGGTTCTTTGGCGCGAGCTTGATGGCTTCAAGCAGGTCGGGCTTGGCTTTTTGAAGTTGGCCCAGAGACCGGTAAGCCAGCGCCCGCTGATAGAGGTGAGCCGGAGTGCGTTCCTTCTTAAGCTCGATATTGAGGTGTTCGAGAGTATGCTCGGCGCTTTCGTGAGCTCGTAAACCAGTCAGGCTCAGCATAGCCGAGGCTAGCATGATCGATGAAATACGGGCGAACATCTACTTGGTTTTGAGAATGAGCGCTGGGTGTAGACTGAAATCGGAACTCTTCAACGACACGTTATGCCCTTCGATGGCGATGACATTATCCCCACGTTTGAGCAAATGCGCATACGGCTTGAGATCAAATAACTCAAATGTTCCAGCTTCGTGGGATGATATTTGTTTGGCTTTGGCTGCGTTTCCTTTGCCTACACCTCTACGCATGGCTTCCTTACCATTGAGGTAGAGGATGAACGCGTCATCGTAGTTGATAGCGAGCCAGAGTTTGAGAGCGTCATTAGGTTGATCAATTTTGAATGATCTGCGCAGGTAAACGGTGCTGAATTTGCCGCGCATGTCCAGCACCGTGCTGTCATCATTATCTCCGTATCCGAAACCAGCCTTGCCAATTTTCCAGTTGGAAATATCAAAGTCTGCTGCGGTCCAGTTTGCAGGTGGGGTGGCGCCTGCCAGAAAATGCCAATCGGCGTTTTTCTTGATGAGGTATTTGCCCTCACTCGGTGGACCTGGTTTCCACGGCTTGGCGATGCGCTTGGGGGTGACTTCTTTCTTTTTCTCGATATAAAAACGATCGAGAATGTTGCCTTCACTATCCAGCATCAAGGCCTTCATTGTGTCGCCTGAAATATGAACCAGAGAGGATCCGTGGATCACCATGCTGCGCTTCATGACAGGGGAATAACCTTTGCGTCTAAGGCCGGTGCCGCCGTGTCCGGTGACTACTTGCACGGTGCCTTGGTTAGGTTTGAGTCCGGGGCTCTTCTGATAGGCACCGTCGCCAGTGACATCGCCATCGCCATCGTCTAACACTTTGTTCTCGGCTACCGTAGGGGTTTCATATGCGCCGTCGATTAGCATCGAGCGTTCATAAATGTGCGAGTGGCCAGTTAGAACGAGATCCACACCTCCAGACTCAAGGATGGGCATAATGTGCTGCCGCATCTCGATGAGTTGATGCTCCTTGTCGCTGTCGTGTGAGCCTTTGGTGTATGGGGGGTGGTGCCAGAAGGCGATGATCCAGTCGGATTTCCCAGTTGATGTTTTGGCGAGGTCTTCGCGCAGCCACTGAGCCATGGCGGCGGTGGGTCGACGATCGAGGTCATGTGAGTTGAGCACAATAAAGTGGGCCCGACCGTAGTCATAGGAGTAGTAGGATTCCTTACCTGATGGCACCCCGCCAGCTTCTCCCTGGGTGGGATTGATGTAAGCGTCATAAAACGGACCGACGCCGGTGTTTCCATTCGATGTGCGCCCTTCATGATTACCCATGGCAGCCCAGCAGACGGTGTTGCGCAAAGTGGTTTTGTAGATATTGAAAAAGCTGTTTTGGAACTCTTTGTCTCTGCCATCGGTGTAAGCCATGTCGCCTACGTGAATATACATATCAAGAGTCAGCTTATTCTTGATGTTATACTCGCGCATCGCCTGATGGACTTTTTGCTGGATGGGGCGGCCCGTGCCGGAGTCGCCAACTGCCCAAAAGTAGAGGTCTCTCTTGGCTCCAGGTTTCGGGTGGGTGCGGAAGTAATAGCTGCCATCATCTTGAGTGACGCGGTTTTCACCATGATAAACGGCGTAGTAGTAAAGAGTGTCCGGCTCGAGACCTGTGATGGAGCCTTCGAACTGATGGGTGTTTGCAGGGGCTGAGTGAAGTGGTTGTGTGCCGGGGGCGGCAAACTTTTGGATCCTTCGGTGGAGGACCTGAGGCCCGTGGCATACTTTGTCGAGGTCATCCCTTTTTTTGCCAAAGCGAACGCTGGGAACGACCTCCCGATCGCTTCTCCAGACCACTTTGATCGAGGTGGGTGTGGCTAGCTGTAGATATGGTGCACGAGTGACCGCGGACTGCACATGAGCCGGGACGAGAGCGCTAGCAAAGCAGAGAGAAATAAGGTGGAGCTTCAAATACGAGTTAATCATCGAACGAGACAGAGGTGATAAGTAGAAATAGGGATACGCCGAGCAAATTACATATTTCTCAACGATTTTGCGGCGTCGCTGCGAGAGGCGACAATGGCTGGCACGAGCGTAGCGAACACACACATGACAAAGGCGAAAACGAACACTCCGATGAACTCCGCTGGCTGCATGATCGCCGGAAGCCCTTCGAAGCCATTGAATTCTGATGGGAAGGGATCGAAGCCCCATGAAGCGAAAAGGTTCAGCACCGCCTGACGGTTGACGATCACAAAATAACCAAGCCCGAGGCCGATCAAGCCACCGAATAGGCCGATGATGATGCCCTGATAGAGGAAAACACGAACCAACTGAGCCGGAGCCGCACCAAGCGCTTTCATCACGCCGATCTCACGTTTTTTCTGAATGGTGACTGTGAACATCACCGCCATGATCGAGAAAGCGGATACCATCATGATGAAGGAAAGCGAAAAGGTGAGGAGCTGACGTTGTGTTTTGATCAGGGAAAATTGCTGCTGGTGATCTTCCATCCAAGTGCGGGCCTGCCAGGCACCACTTTCCGGCATGTTTTTGAGAATGGTTTCATTGAGAACTTTGGCCGCATGGTAGGGATCGTCTAGACGCAGAGCGATGCCGCGCACACCGTCGCCAAGGCCGGTCAAGTCCTGACCCGTGGGGAGGGGGACAAAAACATCGGGGCTGTAGGCATGTCGAGTAGCTTGATAGATCCCGATGACTTTCAAGTCCTTCGGCAGCACGATTGTTTTCATGTGTTTGACATCGTTGATGTCTCCTTCCTTGGTGTCGACGGTCTTGAGGGACTCCAAAAGCTCGATGGCTTTATCCATATGTCCCTTATTGAAAATATAGTCGCCACTACTGTCCGGACGCTCGGTGGTGCGCTCAAGGCTGTCGGCCAAGTGGTCTCGCACCGACTGCACAATGTCCTTTTCCGCAGTTCGCAGGTTACTTTCCTGCAGGGCCACCAGACGGTTGTAATAAAGGTCTTCGATGGTCGTGATTGCGACAGCTTCACGTTCTCCCGCGGCCTTCACGGCCTCTTTCATGTCCTTTTCCAAGGCTTGGATCTGGACGTTGAAGGTGGTGTAGGCTGAGTCTGAGCCGATGCGATCAAGCACAGGCTGGAGTTGCTTCAAGTTGCGGTTGGTGTGGATTTGAATGGTTTCGCCGACGCTGATGCCAAATTTTTCCGCAGTGAGCGATGAGATGACCGCCGTTTCGCCGAGTCCCATGTCCGCATTGCCATTACCATCTTTGATGAGGTCTTGTAATGATTTGAGCTGAGACTCATTGGTGGTATCGATGGCCTGCATGGATGCAGGTGCTACGGCCCCTTCGCGGTCGAGTAGGATGAAATCATTCACCAGTGCATAGGCGCTCTCCACCCCCTTGAGCGAGCTCATTGATTTCTCAACGGCGCGCCACTCCTCCTGGGCATTGTATTCGGGGAACTGCTCCGGATCTGGCCACGGGGCAACACGTTCGATGGTAATGTGCGGCGTGTAGCTGAGCACCCTTTCTTTCACGAGTTTTTCAAACCCACCGAAAACAGAGAGGACCACGACGAGGACCATCACCCCGATGGCGACACCCGCCAGGGAGATTAATGTGATGACGGAGACATGCGTGCGCAGTGGGTTTAAATAGCGCAGGGCAAGGAGTAGGCTGAAATTTTTTCTAACGATAACGTCGATGCCGGTTGTTCTAGGCGGCGAAAAAATGATACCTCTGAGGCGGCTTGTCCATCGAATAGTCCCGTCACCAACCGCCCTAATGCCCGATCAGTGCCGTAAAGTGAGAATATCTTCCTTTTTGAGCATAGGCGAAAGCGTCAATTCCCCATCGTTGAGCGTAATCGTAACCGCCCCGTACTGTTTTTGATCGTAGACCTTGATATCCAGCGTCTCGGTGATCTTCAGCCAGTCTTCCGAAATCCGCTCATGGGCAGGGTAGTGGTAGTTCGTGGTGATAATCGCTTTGGGGGCGATACGTTGGTAAAACTCATGACTCCCGGTGAAATCACCCGTATTTCTCCCCATCACGATGACATCCGCGCTCAGATCCATTCCCGACGACAGCATGCGTTTTTCTGTCCTGAATCCAGCATCTCCGGTGAACAGGATTTTCCAGCCATGCCAGTGCAAGCGAATGACGAGGCCTGTGTCATCGGCCAGACCGTAGCCGTCTAGCTCGGCGGGGGCGTGGAGGATTTCCATGTGCACACCGGGTTCGATTTGAAAAACCTGACCCAGTCGTGGGATGACGAGTTTGCAATCCTCCCGCGTGCCCTGTGTTAGAAAATCCTGATACGTGGGGCTGCGGAGATCTGTGCGTGGGATTAGCGCTTGTTTCGGATGGAAATTCGTCAGGCACTGACTCATCCCTCCGCTGTGACCTGACTCTGCATGCGTTACGATCAGCGAGTCCGGGGATCTGTGCAATGCATTCAGCGTGGGCAAGACATGATGACGTAGCTGATCCCTTCGTCCACTGTCTAATAAGATGCCTCCGCCAAGGTCGATGAAGCTGGCACCGCCACCCTGGGGAATATCGAAGACAATAATGCGATTGCCAGATGCCACACCCTGTTCTCGATACCAGTGGCTACCTGGTAAATTGGCGAAAAAAGCCGCGGAGCTGTATGTCGCTTTAGCGATCAGGGCATTGGTCCGATTGACGGTTTCCCCCATCGGTTGCCAAACGGCGCCTGCCGAAATGCCGAACATGGCGAAGGCAAGAATCAGAAATACCATCACCATCAAAGGTATGCCTGCGATCACGGCAATCGGCGTGATGATGCCGAAATGAAACCACATCAGTGGACCAGAACCCATCCACGCCGCCAGCGAAATTGAGATGGAGTTTTTCAGCCACTTCCTCCCGTTTAACATCCGCTCTTGCCATGGTGTTAGTAAAAGATGCGGCATGAAAGGGTCGATTTCGGCCATGGGTTTCAAGGCCCTCGCCCACATGCCAGCGAGAACAGCCAGCGCAAGTAATACCCCATAAGAGAGCTGGAAACCGGGTGTAAACAGTTGGTGCCCGTCCCATAATAGAACAGCCACCGCACTAGCCGCCAAGCTGTTGATGAGCGTTGGCCGACGTAAAATGAGAAAGCCTGATAGGAAAACGGCGGCCATCAGAACAGCTCTGACCGCAGGTGGTCTTAGCCCAGTGATGCCTGCATACATCGCCATGCCGAGAATAGTCAGTGTGATCAACATCCAGCGTGGCACTCGCAGGAACCAAAGCAGTAAACCGATGATCGTGCCCACCATTCCAACATGCAATCCACTAACAGCAAAAACGTGTAAGGTTCCGCTGTTTCTGAAATCATCCAGCATCGCAGAAGGCTGTGGCGGGCGCTCCCCTAACACGACGGCTCGGATCAGTTGGGCCTCCTGTGACTCGGATGCCAACCCTGCAGTCATTGCGTCTCGAAGCGGTATACGCCATTGAGACATCATCCTGACCGGAATCCTGAATAGGCTGACACCCTCAACATCGGGTGACTTCTCTGGCTGGATAGTTAGATCGGCCCCCTGCCTGTGTAGCCAGCGTGCCCGATCGAATCCGTGCGGGTTTCTGAGAATTGGCACGGGTGTTAAAACTCCCGTAACTGAGACGCGGTCACCGTATTCCAACGGCTCGGGCTTTTCTTGCATGAATGTGTGGTGCTTGCTGAGGGAGGAAAGCTGCACACGCACACCTGTCGGCAAGTTCTGATCAGAATCAGTGACTTTCACGAGATACGGGCCGGTTCCTCGCGCCCCGGTATCGATGATCACTCCCTTGAGCTTGATGTATTTGGTTTGGTATTCCGGATCGAGCGCTTGGACCCAGCGCTGCTGATGAGCAATCTCTCTACCGTGAAACCCCTGTGCCAGAACCAGTCCCGACAAGAACAGAGACACGGGTATTTTTCTGAAAATCAACGCGAGCAAGCCGGCGCATACCGCCACCTGCCACCACCATTCAGTCCCGTAATGATCCCCAATGAGCACGCCAGCGATCACTCCGATCAGTAGTGACCAGAGCGGACAACGAGCAAAGACCCGGCCGATGGAGCGCGACGAGAGCACAAGGAAATCACTCTAGCAGAGCGACCCGCTGGGGCAAGACCGCACTTACTGAGTCTGCGGTCGGAAAGTCAGATTGTTAGGAGATTTTAAATCTCACCTAACTCACGCAAACGGTGCGTGGCATTCGCTGAGTGACGAGTTTCTGGGAAAAGTTCGATCATTTGTTGCAGAATCACGACTCCTGACTCGCGATCTTCCTTGTCCTCAATATACATCTGAGAAAGACGGGCCATGAAATAGGCGGCATCGTTCACCGGCCACTCGTGGCTTTCCAAGGCTTCGCGCAGGGTTTGAATAGCAGCGTCGGGGTCTTCCAGATTATCATGTTGGATCTTGGCCACTTCCACCCATGGGAGGCGGTTGTATGGATCGTCATCCATCACGCTGCGGTAGACCTCGATCGCTTCTTCATAGTCACCACGGGCGTAGGCAGCACGGGCTCCCTGCATGGCATCTTCCTCCACCATTTCGCCGGAGTCATAGACCATGTGGGTGGCCTTTTCGGTAATGGCAGGTAACACATACATGATGAAAAGGATACCGACATACACACCGGCAAGCATCAGCGCAGGCAACTGAAATACAGCACTGGTGTCATCCTCACTATTCGTGTTCATAAACGTTGCGGTGACAACGCCGGCGACAAAGAGAAAAACGAGTCCATGGACGATCCATTTGGTCATGATGGAGAAATTTCTAGCACAGGGGCTTCGGCAGGGGAAGATAGAATGTGAATGAAATACAAAGTTTCATCCAATATTCAGAGTCTAACAGGTAGGCTACATCCTACGGGCGTTACGGCCCTCGTCGATCAGTTTCCAGAAGTGCTTGGACTTCGATAGCTCTTCATCCTCGGACAGCGGCATTTTCGAGCGGAACATGAAATCCGAGAAGGTGTTCTTATTCAGCACGCGGTGCACGGTCACCGAGCCATCCACGACTTCGAAGTAGATGCGGAAATCCTCAGTGCGGAAACGGTAGAGAGTCTTGCCGTCACGCACCATCTTGCCGAGATGCTGGCCGTCGTCACCGTGTTCGCCATCGAGATCTTTGAGATCGGCTTCAGTCACTTTGAAAGCGTCCAGAAGTTCGAGCTGCTCGAGAGTGCCGAGGCGTGAGATCTCCGCCGCGCTGATTTCGTTGAATACTATTTGAAGCACGCGAGAATGAAACACCCGCTAGACAAAAAGATCAAGCACTCTCGCGAGCAGCGCACGGAACATGGGGGCTTGCCATGTAAGTCGATCGATATCATGCTTGCGCGGCATTGATGTTCGCTTTGATTTCCAGACAGCACAGTTTTTTGTGCCGCGTCGCAGCCTGTCTCACCTTGGCTGCGTTGTCATCATGTGCCAACCCGATTGCCGTAAACCCGATTCGAAAAGTGATGCCGAAGCTCGAGGAAAAACAATATGTCACCTACGATGGCGACCGCTTAGGCTATAACAAGTGGTTGCCCGAAAAGGAGGAACCCCAGACCGTCATCATCGGAGTGCATGGCATTTCAGGGCACTCCGGCGACTATGATAATTTCGCCAAGTATTTGCTTAAAAACAGCAAATCCACAGCACTCTACGCAGCCGAGACACGAGGCCAAGGCCTGGACCCGAAAGTAGAACGCCGTGGCGATATTCGCAGGGTCAAGGAATGGTATAAAGACCTCTACACTTTCACCCAACTAGTGCGCAAAGTGCACCCCAAAGCCAAAGTCATCTGGTTCGGCGAGAGCATGGGTTCATTGATTGTGGTCAACGCCTACACCAACGCGCCTCGAGGAATGCCAAAGCCAGATGCGCTGATCGTCTCCTCACCTATCATCGATGTTCAGGCCAAATTGGCACCGTGGAAAATTCTTGCTGTTAGAATTAGCACCTTCCTAATGCCGACACTTCGCATTTCGCTCGAATCGCTTTCCAATGGTGAGCGAGCCGTTGTCACCCAGGATGATATTCACGAGGAGCAGGCTGCGAAAAATGCCTGGTATATTCCACGTTACACCTTGCGGCTACTGCTGAAGCTAGGTGATCTCGCGGAAATCATGCCCAGGCAGGCTGAGGCTGTGGATTGCCCAATTCTGGTTCTGCATGGCGGCAAAGACATCTTCACTTCCGAGGATAGTGTCAAAAACTTCTACGAGCACCTCCCCGAGACTACTCCAAAGGCCCGGAAATACTATCCGAGATCTTACCACCTGCTGATGTACGATGCCCACCGGCAGACTATTTTCAAAGATACGGTCGACTGGATTAAGAAGCTCAAGTGATCAGCGGTCTGGTGGCTATTCTCGCCTGTTCTGCTGAGCGCCCTTGCTTTTTACTAATATCATTGCAAATTCGGACGTAGATATGAATGTGAAGCGCATGCATTTTACCAAGGTCAGAAGCTCAACCAATTCCGTGGCTCGCTTTTTCCGACTAACCGATCAAGCACGTTGGTTGCCGGTCTGTACGCTGACGGCAGGACTTTTGATGGCCTTGCCGTTGAGCGTATCCGCTGCCGACGAAGATGGCGTGGCTGAGGATCAAAAAGAAGCCGCCGCAGAGCCAGCACGCGATATCACTACACTGGTCGCCGATCTTGGTCATGAATCTTACAATACTCGCGAGAAGGCAATGGCCTCACTTTGGAAGCTAGGTAATGCTGCCTTGCCCTCACTTCGCAGCGCAGCCGAGGGGCCGGACCCCGAGGTCAGCAGCAGGGCTACCGAGTTGGTTCTCTATATTTCCGCCGGCGTCCTTCCGGATAGCCCCGAAGAGGTGAAACAGCTGGTCATCCAGTTTGCCCGCAGTGAGGTCGACTCAAAACTGACCATTTTGCGCAAGCTGATGGAACTGGGACAGTGGCACCAGGTTTTGCATCTTGCCAGGCTCGAAAAAGATCCGGCCGCGCGCTCCCGGATGGCGGATGTCGTTCAGGCCTCCGCCTCACAAGCTGCTCGCGAGGCGATTATCAAGGGGGATTTCGATAAGGCGGGTGAGATCCTCGAACTCACTGGAGATGATGAACAGAACATGGCGATGCGTGCCTGGTTCTATGTTCGTCAAGGTGAGCTGAAGCAACGCCTGGCCAAAGCGGCGGACATGCCTGGTAAAAAAGGTGCCATCTGGCGGATGTCACTTCACCGCGCAGGAGGCGATGTCAAAGCCGCAGTGAAAGAGGCTGAAAAAGCCGGTCTCACAAATCTGGCCGATGCTATGCGTGTCTTCACGGGTGATGCCCTACCATGGTTGAACTCCAGCAACGATGGAGGGCGCGTAAGTGCCATCCTTGGTCTTGGTTATCAGATTCAAAAAGCCCGTTTGTTAGGCGAGGACAAGAAAGCCTCTATCATCGCCCGAGAACTTGTCAGGATGGCAAATGATGAAGACTCATCCGCACATGCCGCCATCTGTCTCGCAGCGAACGGATTTTCGAAAGAAGCGGTTCGATTGTTGTCGGCCAATGAAATGGATTCAGCCTTTGACTATTTTGACAACATTGAGATGCCCGAACGTTGTCTTGAGCTGTTAGGTATCGAAAAAGATGCCAAGCCTCCCTACACCAAGTGGGTAAACAAAGTCACGGAAGAGGCCACGGAATCAGAGGATGAGGCGCTTTATGATTGGTTGTTGTTACTCGCGGGCTTTCTCGACCGCCATGGCGAGGGAGAACATTCCATGGCCGTGATGAAGCCCATGATGACCGCCTTGGAAAAAGATGGTGCGGATGCGTGGTTTGACATCCTCACAAGAATGCGCGCCTATGATCTGGGCTGGCTGGCGATCAAATTTGTCGAAGCGCGTGGCAATGAAGACGGCGAGATGAATCTGGCTGTAAGCAAATTATTTGGAGAAAATTCATCAGTCACAGAAATTTGGAACGCACTAAAGCAACGTCACCCGGACGACATCAATAAAGCCCTACACGAAATAGCATTGCTGGCTGGGATCATTGCCGACACTCAGAATGAAACTGAGAAAATTCACCAGTCGCTGCTCGCAGAAATCGTCGGTCCCAATGCCAAACCCGAGGTGATGGAAAAAGCCCGATCCGAGGCTCTCTATGCCTTTGCGATCAATCGGAATAATCTCACCGAGGCATCCAGATTGGCAGACATCTTCGCCGCGAAAGACGAACGCTGGAAGCGATCAAAAACCTTTCTCGATGCTGCCCTGCAACGTTGGGAGAAAGTCGCGCCTGTCTACGCCGATTTAGCCAAGGAGCACCCGGGCGAATATCTGAATCTGATCAAATGGTCGATCGCCCTGCGGAAATTAGGAAAAGAAGATGAGGCCGCCAAAGCTTACGATCGATCCCTGATGCTCACCATGGGGGACTCCGCTGCGCTGGGGAAAATCGGTGCCGAACTTTCCGGGGCCGGATATGATGCCGAGGCCGTAGCCCTCTGGGAACTCTCCGCCATCATGTCCACTGGACAAGACTCTGAGTATAGCCAGGCCATCCTTTATTTATCCACATATGGTCAGCACTTATATGAGAGTAAACAGTGGAAAAAGGCAGCTGCCATCGCAGAGGTTTACACCCGCATTCTCATGCGCGGTCGCAGCGGCAGCTACCTGCACCGGATTTTACGTGGCCGGTTCTATGCGGATTTCTCCCATGCGATGCATCTCTTTGAAAATGGCAAACGCGCTGTGGCGATCGAGAAGCTCGACCAATGCCGCCAACTGATCCCCGGCGATGGCTCGCTGGCAGATGATTTTTTCCCCGCATTGAGAAATGCAGGGATAGGCGAAGTCTACAACCGCTGGTTCGAGGAAAGCTACCGTCATGTCAATGCGGCCTGTGAACTCTACCCTGATTCACATAACTCCCGGAATACCGCCGCATGGTTGGCCTCCCGTGCTGTGCGCCGACTCGATGACGCCCACCAACATGCCGAGGCTGCCCTGAAAATCCGCCCGTCTCAGGGTGCCTACCTAGACACCATGGCTGAGGTATGGTTCGCGCGTGGGAATCGCGAGAAGGCTGTCGAATGGTCTAAGAAAGCTGTCGATGCCAGCATTTCAGATGCCCAAGGAACTCCTCGCAGCGAGCAACAAACGATCATCAATTACAACCAACTCAGCAAGCAGCTGGACCGGTTCAAGAACGCACCTATGCCGCGCTAATTCTTCTTGATTCTGGAATCGATCTCTGGACTCTGATCTCATGCACCGCCTTCTGCTTTTCCTCTCATTACTGCCGTTATTGGTTGCAGTGATACTGAGGAAATTTAACGGCGACCGAGTGTTGCACACCATCAAGGATAAGCGGCTCACCATCTCGGCTGGAGATCTGGCACGAAAGATGTTAGATTCCGTTAGTCAGCAGGCAGTGGAAATTAAATCTCCCGCACGCCGCTGGGTAGCATCCCCTGATCTCGGCCAGCAGTGGCTGATCATTTCTCCGGACACCGCCACCGGCGTCAGCGCCCGCTCGCATGGTGAGTCGGCCATGAAAGTAGGGCTCTACTTGCTTTCCTTACGTGATCCAAAGGCGATCGCCAGACGTGCCTGGGCGATCCGTTTTGGCCATGTCTTTCCAGTGTTCACCACCGTAGTCATGGTCTTTGCATTAGTGGTCGGCCGAGTGCCCGCGCTCTGGGCTCTCGCGATCGTGATGACTTCTCTCGCCCTCGCCGCTTGCGCCCAGATCTTCACCCTCACTGCAGAACGGCAAGCCGCTGAGTTGGCCTGCGTGGTGATTGAGAAAAAGCGAACCCTGCCCAGACTCAGCGATGAGGAAGCGGTGGTGGCGGCGACCAAGGCTTGGGCATGGCGGTCCATTCTGCCCGGCATTCTTTCCAGGCTGGCCCCCTGATGACGTTGGGGGATTCTTTACTCGCCATTCCACGAGGTATTTGTTAAAGAAAACCTAACCAATCCCATTGTAGGAGTCGAGAGACTCCCCCCTGACATCTGTCCCCGACTATTGACACCTGAACACAATGATTTCCTACGAACGCGATCCTCAGCAGACCATTCCAGAATCTTCCGTTAAAATCCTCGGCCTCGGCGGTGCCGGAGCAAACATGTTAGACCGAGCCGCGCTCGATGGTATGACCGGCGCCGAAATGCTCTGTGTGAACACAGACATGCGCACTCTTTCGAGCTCAGTAGCCGGCGAGAAAATCCAAATTGGAAGAAACCTCACCAAAGGCCTGGGAGCTGGCGGCGATCCTGCTCTCGGCTTAAAAGCGGCGCAAGAATCAGAACAGGAAATCCGCGATGCTCTTCGCGACCGTAGTATGGTCTTCATCTGTGTGGGGCTAGGCGGCGGAACTGGCTCCGGAGCTGCGCCACTCATCTGTCGGATCGCTCGTGAAGAGGGAGCCTTCGTCGTGGTTTTTGCAACCATGCCATTTTCGTTCGAAGGCGCCCGCCGCCGTGAGCAGGCCGAGACGGCACTCAATGAAATAGCCGTGCTGTCTAATGCTCTGGTCACTTTTGACAATGGCCGTATGGGCGAGCTTGTGTTGGCAAAACAAGGCATCCACGAAGCCTTCGCCGCAGCGGATCGTATGATCTCGGAATCGATCAAAGCTGTCACCCGTCTCGTTGTTCGCCCGGGTCTGATCAATGTCGGTCTCGACGACCTAATGGCCGCTTTGAACACCACGCGCTCCCGCTGCCTGTTTGGCTCCGGTATTGCGGAGGGCGAAAACCGCTCGCAAGCAGCTTTGGAGAGCTCACTCACCAGCCCGTTGCTCGATAAAGGTAGTTTGTTAGAAGATGCCACCACTGTGCTAGTCCATATCTGTGGAGGTGAAAGCCTGACGCTCTACGAGGTGGAACTTCTGATGCAGGGGTTGGCCAAGCATGTTCCGGACAGCGCCCATATCCTCTTCGGAGCCGCGGTTGATCCCGCCATGGGCGACAGCCTCAGTGTGACTCTGGTCAGCGCCCTTCCTGAAGATAAGCTGAACCCGGATAGCACGACCACCCGTGTCCAAGTGAAAAGCACTCCCGAACCCACCTCCGAGGTAGCCGACGATGAGAAAGCCGTGGCCGCTGCTGTGGCTGCTGCATCCCTCATCGATCATCCGGAAGACGAGGGATTCATGGAGCCTAGTGAAGGATTCACCGATTCAGAACAAAGCCCTGAAGAAGCTCCCGAAGAATCTAACATGGACGACGATCCGTTCTTCAGTTCACCGAACCCGGCACCATCGGATAATCCATTTTCCAAAAGCCCGGAAGACCTAAAGGAGGATGAGTTTGCGGAGGACAATGATGATGACGAGGCCTTCGTGCCTGCCGTCAGCGGAGTAGCACCAATCACTGAGTCTGATTTTATCGAAGAACCTGAACCAGTCGATGAAGACGAATGGGAACCAGAGATTAGCTCGGAGGAAGATGAACAACCTCCGGTCAGCGAGATCGATGAGGATCCCATACCTGATCTTGACGCTGATGTTAAACCGCCGGTCCGCGCACGCAAGGAAGTCGCACAACCGGAACTCGAACTCGATGGAGGCCCGAAAGGAAAATTTGAGGGAGAGAGTCCCAATTTCCATGAAGGAGAAGACCTCGATATACCTCCCTTCCTGAGGAAAAAACGCAGGTAGATTGTGGACTCAAGGCCGATAGCTCAATGTCATAGGCTCTAGGCTATGACAGACCAGTATGCCGGGTTTTTCGGGTATTGCCAATGACCGCCATTCCCGCCTTGCAGGATCATCAGCAGGGTGCTAGATCTTACGGAACATGACAAACATCGGTTCCATTATTCTCATCCTCATCAGCGTGGGTATCGGCTACGTGCTTGAACCTATTTTCTTCTCTGGATCAAAGCATAAGGAACACGCCGAGGTGGAGGACACCACCGACGGAGGCACCGCAGTGGTCGATAAACCTGACACACCGACACCTCCTCCAGCCGATGTTATTCCTGTGGACCTGAGCAAAATCACGTCCGAAGATTTCCCTGAAAAAGTTTCACTGAAGATCCCATTCACCATCACGGATTCAGCCAGTGGCGTGACGATGTCATTGAAAAAAGGAAGCAAGGTGAAGCCCCTGCGCCTTGATGGAAATCAGCTCGAGATCCAGCCCGTTGGTTTTCCGGTCAAAGGACGTATCAATGTGGATCAGACCGATTTCAAGCAGCTGGCCGTTCCGATGATGTTGAAGCGTTTGGAGAATGCGGTGGCGAAGAAAGATCCGGAGCCGACACCGACTCCAATGCCTGAGCCTACCCCAGAGCCAGAACCAACACCTGAACCCGAACCTACTCCAGAGCCTGCGCCCGAACCAGAGCCCGTCTCCGACAAACTAGATGAAGCCGCTATTGTCGCTGCGATGAAGGCCAGCGTGACCGAAGGTAAAGTAACCGAGTTCAAAGCCGCTCAAGTCACAGCTTGGAAAGCGGGGGACGATATGGAGTTTGATGGAGACACTTATCAGACCGGTCGAGTCACCTTCAAAGCCGAAACCATTCTCGGAGTCCAAGAGCACGATGCCATTGCTTTGATCAAGGACGGCAAAATCGAAAAATGGATGTGGGCTAAGACCAAACTGGAAATGCGTTAGTTTCCTCGCTCAGTTTCCGACATACACTCCCGATTTGAGATGGATGCCACAAAAACTCACCAACAATGCGGTGACAGCGGGCTCCCTGGATGCTAGTTTCAGCCGATGTTGTTAGCAGCGGGTAATGAGGTGGCTCCAGTCGTAGCCTTGATGGCGATGGTTTTGGGCGGTGTGGTCTTGGTTTCACTGCTTCTGATCAAGTTCAAGCAGTCCTTACTTGTAGGCTATTTTATCTGCGGCGTCATTCTTGCCAATACCGGCGCGATTCAGTGGCTGGGAGCCGATCCGGAAGATGCGGTGTCAGGGCTTTCCGAGCTGGGAGTCGTTCTTCTGATGTTCACCTTGGGGATTGAGTTCTCCATCCGCGAGTTGCTCCACTTGCGGCGTGTGGTGATAGGTGGGGGAGGCATGCAGATGCTTGTCACCACGATGTTGGCGATGGGGGTGTGCCTGTTGTTAGGAGTTTCAGGTAGCACTCTGTTAGTTGTGGGCTTTGCTCTGGCTCTCTCATCCACTGCTGTCAGTATCAAATCATTCCAAGACCTGGGTCAGCCGGATACGCCCGGTGCGCGCATGGCTCTTGGTATCGCTATTTTTCAAGACCTCGCGGTGATTGTCTTCATGGTCGTGCTGCCCTCGCTGGTCGGCGATGGGGCGGGAGGGGCCATGCCGATCGTTTGGTCATTACTCAAAGGGGTCCTTTTCCTTTTCCTCTGCTGGGGCTTGAGCAGAGTAGGAGTGCCGCACTTACTGCACACAGTGGCGCTGTCGCGTAGCCGAGAGTTGTTTACTGTGACTGTTGTGGCTCTGTGTGCTGGCATCGCCTGGGTGGCGAACTGGTTTGGCCTGAGTCTCGCACTGGGTGCCTTTGCCACCGGTCTGGTCGTGAGTGAATCGATCTACTCCCACCGTGTGTTAGCCGATATTCTTCCTTTCAAGGATCTGTTTCTCACCGTCTTTTTTGTCTCCGTGGGTTTGATGATCGATCTTTCCGTGGTGCGTGAATCATGGTGGATCATCCTGTTGGGAGTGAGCGTAATTTTGCTAGTCAAGGGCATGGTGGTGATCGCCATCGGGCGGAAGATGGGCTTGCGTCTACGCCAGGCATTATTAGCCGGTGCCGCCCTTTCCAGTAGTGGTGAGTTTTCCTTGGTACTATTGAGCCGCGCTGCTGATCTCGGAGGTCTGCCAGCAGAGCTTGAGCAGATGCTGTTAGCTTGCACCGCCGTTTCCATGGCCTTGGTTCCAGGGCTGATGCGCGGCATGATTCCTCTGTCGAGCAAGCTTGAGGCACGCGGCTGGTGTAAACCTAAAACCTGCAAGTCAGATCTTACATATGATGCGGATGCCAGCGCTCTTCGAGATCACGTGGTGATCTGTGGCTATGGTCCTGTGGGGCAGACACTGCACGAGGCCATGGAACGGGCATCCGTGCAGGTGGTGATCTTGGAAATGAACGCCGACACGGTGCGCGACCTGCACAAACGTGGCGTGCGTGTGATGTTTGCCGATGCGACCAAGGAAGACACTATGCGACTTGCCAAGGTGGACACCGCGCGAGCCATTGCCTTCACCTTCCCAGAACCACAACTCGCCTGCGCTGGAATCCGTGCAGCCCGCACGCTCAATCCTGGCATCGTCACATACGCTCGGGCGAAATTTTCTCCCGAGGTGGAGTTGCTGAAAAAAGAAGGAGTGCACCACATATTCCACGATGAGAAAACCAGCGGCAATGCCATGGTTCAAGCGGTGTTAGGGTGCTACTCCGTCGATATCTGAAGTCTCAAAAAATCTGTTACTTTTTAGGAGCCGGTTCGCTTTTTTGACTAGCGGCTATGCGGGCCATGGCAGCTCTGGCTTCTGCCGCGTCCACTGGATCAAACATAGGGTTCATGCTGAGTGCTGCGGAGATGTGTTTCCGTGCCAGTGAGGGTTGGTTCGACTTTTCTGCGATGATGCCGGCATGGAAATGCAATGAGGCATCGGGTGTTTGCTGAGCGAGTGAACGACGGCTGTAGAGGGTAGCTTTTTTGAAATCGCCCTTTTTGAAATGGCACCACGCTAATGCGTCAGCGGAGTAGACATTGGGGAAGTTTTCATAGGCTAGTTCGGCCTGTTTGAGTGCCAGATCGAGATCGAGGTTTTCGTCTGCTAGGAATTTGGCGAACTGGCTGCTGCCGACATCGCTGTGAGAGTGACCGTGATCGTGGCTGTGATCATGGTCGTGATGATCTGCATGTTGATGGCCTGTCTGGTGGAAGGCGATCAACTGCTGGGTCATGGCTTTCTTTTTCTCGTCGTTGTCAACGAGTCCGTAGAGTTTGACCAAGGTAGCCATGGCATCATGAGTTTTTCGGATACTCAGTGAGCGTTCCAAGATCACGATCGCGTTTTCATATTTCTTGAGCGCTATTTTGACTTTGGCTGCAGCGTAGAGGGCGCGTGGATTTTTAGGCGCCGTCAGCACGGCAGTTTCGGCTTCTTTTTGGGCTGACGGGATTGCGCCGTCATGTAAGAGCATGAGCGCGAGCTCAGCGCGACACCAGGCGGTGTTTTCCGGATGGGGGCCACCCGATTTGATGGCTTTCATCATGAGTTGCCGAGCCTTCATTGAATTGCCGGTGATCCAAACGAGATGGGAAGATCGACTCAGGGTCGAGAGATCGACGCGAATATCAAGGGCGGATTGGTAATGTTGAAATGCTTCATCATACTGACCTTTTTCAACTGCGCCATCACCCATGAGTGAGTAGGCGTCTACTTGCTTTGGGGATACAGCGATGACTTTTTCGCACCACTTTTTACCAGCTTTGAAATCGTGGTTAGAGTTAGCTACCCACGCCATGCCTAACATGGCATCCGAGTTTTCGGGCTCTAACTTCAGTGCCTGTGTATAGGCTGCACCAGCTTCAGAGAAATCGTGCGAGAGTGTATTTCTAGCTTCTTGCATCAGAGCATTACCCACTTTGATCCATTGCGTAGCTGTGCGGGTGATTGGTTTTTCAGGTGACTTGTCTGCTTCTGGGTGAGTGTGGTTTTCATGCCCTTCGGATGAAGATGGCATCAGGATGATCAGGCAGGTTGTGGTAAAGAGGGCAGTGAATTTCATGGAAGTGGTTGTTTTGAGATGAGAATTGGAAAAGCCGGGCCCATTTGAGCCCGGCTTGAGATGGTCGGTCAGGTTCTAGTTATTTACTGGAGCCTGTGATTGTGATTGACGCTGTCTAACTGTTGGTCCCGCATGCGGAGTAGCAAGGTATGGAAATACAGTGTTATAGACTTGGTCATTGCTGGGAGTGTTGTCCCCTACAATGATAATGGTCTCAAATGTCGGTCCACTGGCGACGGCAGACAGTGCGATGTCTACAACGTCGTCACCAATACGGCGGCCGTTAGGCCAGCCCAGTAAGTCGCCTCCAAATAGGCCCAGACGGCTGTAGCCATCTTGGGTAGGAAGTGGCACAGGCATTGTTGTCGTATCGACACGGATTACGTCCGGAATGAAGATAGCAACCAGGTCAGCACGCCCAGTGGTGGCAAGCGGTGCTTGTCCGGTGGGGTCTTCGAAAAGTACCGCATTAATCAGGAAGGCAACCTCCGGATTTTCTGCATACTTGGCGAAATCGCTTGAGTCGCTAGTGGGGCTAGTGACGTTGTAATTGTCTTTGTCCTGAAGAGCTACCAGCACTTCGTTGAACAATGGGTTGGCGAGACGGTTTGCTTGAACCCAAGGTCCTCCGTTAATGGTGCCACCTCTGGAACCACGACGGATGGTTTCACGTCTGCGGCTCACTGATGCGTAGACTCCTACACCGGTGTGGGTTGTTCCAAATACATCGTCGTATTCGCTGGTTTGCAGCTGAGCGATGGGAATTTGAATAGCATAGGTCAATACGTTGAAGCCCATGAACCCATCGACTCCACCACCTTGTTGACCAAAGTTGGTTGAGGTGTTGGTTGCTCCCTGGATGATCCGGGGATCAAGGAAATCGAAAATTCCGGGAGTGTCAGCGTAAAAGCCGTCCTCACGAGGGCCGGCCCATGCTACGACTCCACTTGGAGTTTCACTGATGGCATCTCGGGTGAACTTATCGAGTTCCGCCAGAGTAGTGGCTCCCGAAATCGGCAGGCCATCTTCTCCGTTGTAGGCAGGAGTAGTACGAGGTCCCACGTTTGGCGGAGGTGTCAGCAGATTCTGTCCCAAAGTTGATCTTCTTCTGACGCCGGGGATGGCACGAGATAAGGTGTAGGTCTGGGTGTAGTTTTGTTGGGCATCTCCAATTTCCAAGATGGGGCCAGCGCTGTCGGAGCCGCGACCATATGAAAGGATCGTGTTTCCATTTTTCAAATTGCCGGTGACACTGGAAAATTCGAAATCATAGCGGGTGATTTCCCTGCCCGTGGCCGGGTTTGTCAGGTGGATGCTATATCGGGCGTCATCTGCAAATCGTTCGTAGATGACACCGTCTCCAGGCTCAGAAAAAGGTCGGACACTGACTAGAACATTGAGAACCCGAACGTTGGGGTCGTCATATTTGGTTCCTACGAACGCGTAAACGTCGGTAAGGTTTGCTTGGGGGTCCTGCTTGATCAAGGGCGCATCACTGTGGCTTGATGCCTGCAGTCCCTGTAGGCTGACTGCCATCACGGCAGCCATGGTTATGGTTGTGTTTGTTTTCATTTTTTTGTGTTTCTTGGCTTCGACTGCAGGAGCAGTCTCTAACCTTGTTTTGAACCCATTATTGGGCGGGTGTTTGTAACAGAACCCAAAGTTAGGGCTGTGATGGCCAAGACAGTTGATCTGTACATACCTAGGTTTGAGACATCTCAAACAAACGTATTCCATAAAACTCGTTTTGTATTTACGTAACTATTATGTAATTTCCAAAGATTGGCTTGATCGTCAGGCTGATTCTGAATTCATGTTTGAAAGCGGTATCGTTGTAGTTTGTTGTAAACAGGCGTTTGAGTGGCTTGCCCTGTTAGTGTGTTTGAATTCTGGGTGGTGGGGGACAGCGATTGAAATTGCGGGAATTGGGACGAAAAAAAATTTCCAGAAGCGGATTTTTTTCAGCAGTCGAGCCATAGATCACCATATTAAAGGCTATAAATAGACAAACTTGGGAGAGGTGACGCGCTGTAGGTATAGCACAAACAAAACACTCCATGAAAAATACACTACTCACTGCC
This sequence comes from Oceaniferula spumae, assembly GCF_042849255.1. Taxonomy (GTDB): domain Bacteria; phylum Verrucomicrobiota; class Verrucomicrobiia; order Verrucomicrobiales; family Akkermansiaceae; genus Oceaniferula; species Oceaniferula spumae. The sequence goes on along the minus strand of NZ_AP026866.1, from coordinate 1,732,317 downwards.
ACCGCCGGTATCGCCCTAGGTTTTGCAGCCGCTTGGTTTATCAAACCAACCACTGAACAAGCTGATGCTTCGACAGCAGAGGCACCGCGCCCAGCTTCACGTGCATCCACTGTGGCGAATACATCCCCCGAGGAAAAATCCAGATCACTCACCCGCAGTGGAGTAACCATTCAGAGCGCGACTTCGATGGATGACCTGGACCCTGAAACGAAAAAAGCGATGGCTGAGGGGCAGCAACGGCAAAGTGAGATGATGCGGAAACGATTCAGTGATCAGTTTGATATGAAGATCGCAGCCATGGTCAAGGACCTCGGTCTGAACGCTGAGCAGGAAAAGGCATTGCGCGAGTTCTATGCCGAGCAATTGAAGAAAATTGACCTATCAGATATGGCCAGTTTTGGCACAGACCCTGACAAGATGAAGGAAATGGCAGCAGCCATTCGAGGTGACGGGTTGAACGATTTCATGAAATCCCATCTGTCGGAGGATCAGATGGAGGGACTGGAGGCCTACCAAGAGCGTAAGAAGAAAAGCAAAATTGAATCGGCTGCACTGAAGGATCTGGCGAAGCTGCAGCAGAACCTCGACCTCTCTCAGGAACAAAAAGACGACGTCTATGGCATCCTGATGGAGGATGCAGAAAAGCGTATGGATGCACAGAGCGATGCCGACTATGTTGCCCGTGCCATGATGTCTAGTTACGGCATGGAAATGGACTTAGGTGACATGGATATGGGCAGCGTGATTTCATTGGCCAGTCCTGATAACGGCGGCAATATCGATCAAGCAACCGTGATCCAGCAAATGAAGGAAAACCGTCAGAAGCAGATTGATGAAAAAGTGCAGCGACTCTCTCCCGTTCTCAATGAAACCCAGCAAGCTCAATACCGCAAAAGCCTCGAAAACAAAGGAGGCATGTTGAACATGATGCTTCAGGGCGTGGAGGTTGAGGGTAAGACGGAGTAATCCCCGAATCTCAGTTTGGGCTAAACCTGTTAAGGCGTTAGCACTTGATCTGCCTCAGCACGCAGAGATTTGTCCTGGATAGCAGCTGCTAGTTGACTGGCCAATGAGCTGTCTTGTGACTTATTTCTGGCAATGGCTTTGACGGCTTCCACGTGCGCCAGATCTCGTGATCGTCCTGCTGGCTGCTCTGATATCCAATTGAGAGTGTCGCGGAGGCTGGCATTAATCGCCAACCTTATCGCCACTCTTGTGGCCGTGCCTTGATTTGAGTTATCCTGATGAGTTGAAAGCCACTTCAGATATTCATCCGGGCTTTTCTTTACCCTTAGATGTGAGGGGATGACTGGGGTGGGTAAGTTTTCTAACAAAGACCAGTCATCAGTCTTAGCGCATGCTTCTAATGCTGGTAGCAATGAGTGGCGACCTTGATAAGTTCTATGGAGACTTTTTTCGAGACCTTGCCTGAGAGGCGAGTTCCTTTTGGCGAGTTGAGGATGAGAGACAAGAGCGTTCCACTGATCAAAGCGAGTCGCCTTGTTGATAAGAATAGGTCCTAATGTGGCCATGGCTTCATCTGAATTGAAAGCCGGCGACAGATCCAGTGTCTCGCTCACGGTTGATTGCTGGTTGATCGCAGAGATGAGACTGTACCACATCTTATTAGTCTCTTCTGGAGTCGAGATTTCATGAGACTTGATCTTCTCTGCCATGATCATTAATCGAGGGACGTCTATCGATTTAAACAAGCTGCCGTATACGTTTTCGCGCATTTCAGAGGGTAACATGAAAAGAAGGTCGCAGCTCCGTTCTGGATCCTCTTTGGCGAGGGCTCTGAGAGATAAAGCTAACGGGTAAGATAGTTTGCTGGTTGGCAATTGACTGAATTTTTGCCAGTGGATAACGAGAGGCTCTGCCAGTGTCGCTGCAAGTGACCCATGCGTAGCATTGGCTAAGTAGTTATGTTGAAATTCAGGAGCCCATATATGCTGCAAGCCGAGAATGGCCGCTTCCGGATCGACCTCGCACCAGTCGAGAAACAAACCAATATCCGGGTGCCCACTCTGTCTCAGTTGCTGCATCCATGCGTCTCGGAAATCTGATGAGGTAGCCCTGAAGATGGGGTTAGGGGATGTTGGCGCACCAAGGATTTGACGTTGAGTTTCCCGAGGCTTTGGGGTTTCAACTTTGTCGTCCGACGGTTCTGGAAGTCCTGAGACAGAGTGAAAAGCCAGCCAGCCGATGCTTCCCGCTGCGATGTGGCTGGCTGTGAGCGCTAAAATGAACGGTAACTTCATTGCCTATTTTGTTGGAAGTTCGGAAAGATACTGACGGGCAAATTGCTGTTGCTCAGCGGTGGGGAGGGACTGAGCCCATGAGGTCGCGGCTTGTGGGTTATCGCTGTAATATATTTTTAACTGCTCTTTGAGTTTGGTTTTCACATTCGGATGGCTGGCCCAGAGCTCAGTGCCCATCGTCTGCTGGAGGAGTGTTCTCTTTTGATGGCTGCTGCGGTCGTGGCTATCTGCTAATTGATCAAAAGCGGTGCGCAATACGGGTTCAGCATTGTTTGCAAGGGCGTAACGGACAGTGTCCTCTGGGGCTACGATGAGAGCATCGTAATACCATTTTTCTGTCACTGCTGCAGCGAGTTCAGGAGGAGCATTTGAGATGTTTTTACTAGCCTCTTGGAACGCCTCACCGACTGTGGCTTCACCAAGCAGGACGCGTTGGAGATGAGGGGTGATAAATTCGCGGCCCCATGTTGCTTGCCCGAGTGTCCATGCCTGAGCTTGAGCCTCAGTCATGCCACTAGCTTGTTTGATCTTCACCCACTCAGTGTAGGCGGCAATAGGATCTTCTTTCCCCAGCTGATGCAGTTGTGAGGACCTGACCTGCTCATCCCACTTCGATTTTGAGAGGGTATACTGTTTATTAAAAAGTGCTTCTAGTTCAGTTCCTGAAACAGCTTCGAGTACTTGGTCAGAGATCCCTACCTGCTCCTTGGACTGGAACTGCATAAGTGAAAGAGCAGCGAATTTGGCCGTATCATAACGCCATGATTCAGAGATTCCCAAATCTTTCAGCGTGTCTAACCACATTCGCCAGTCCTCGGGTCTTGCCGTGCGGGTAGCAATTGAGAGAAATCTCTTTTTCTCGTCAGGGGAAATTGCTGCCAACATGGTCGGTATATGTTCCGGTTTCGACATGGCGCAGTACTGTGCCAGCCCTTTAAACGCGAAACCTTGGTTTCGCTTTTTCCAACCATCCGATATCAGCTTGTAGTATCCGAGCGGATCGTCCGAATACCGCCCTTTTAATGGCAAGCTGTAAATGTCATTCCAGAGTGCCTCACAGTCCGTAGATCCGAGCCAGGTAAGGGCTGCGTCAGGATCGTTAGCTAACCACTTTGTCATGACGAGCGACGTGGTGTGCCAAGAGTAAAGGGGGGCAGGCCGAGAGTGAACATCAGAATTCAATCGAGCAATGACTTCATCCATGTGGGATTTGAAGTCAGTTACCATTGCCGCAAGCTCTTCTGGAGTTTTTCCCTGGGGACCGTCCGATGTCCTTTGTTGCGCGTTGTTGCGGCGTTGGATGGCCTCAATGTTGTATTCATTGTCGCGATACGCTGCGAGCAATTCCTGTGCTCCAATATTCGTGCGTGGAGCAGCACGGTTCATTCGCGTGGCCGGACGATCGACTCCAGCAGATTGTGAGTCTTCCTCAGACGAATAGGATGCCACGATAGCCCCTACCGCGACCGCTGCAAAGTGGGTCAATAGGATGCGGCCCCATGCTTTTTTACTCACTCTAAGACATCTACCAGAATACCTTAGCAGGGTCAATTAGCTATTCCACCCTGATACTCACCGATCGGCCGTGGGCGTCGAGACCTTCGACTCGGGCGAAGGTTTCTACGGTGGGTAATGATTTTTGCAGCGCTTTTTGATCCATGCGAACGATGCTGGCTCGGCGTTGGAACTGATCGGCGCGGAGACCGGAGAATGATTTACCTGAACCTCCTGTGGGTAGGGTGTGGCTGGGACCGGCGACAAAGTCCCCGACGGCGACCGCCGATAGCGCACCGACATAAATAGCACCCGCTGTGCGGATTTGATCCAGCCACTTGTCTTCATCTTCGACGACGAGGGAAAGGTGTTCGGGGGCAAATGCGTTGCAGATGTCCACCGCTTCTTCCAATGACTTGGTGAGTAGGCAGAAGGTTCCTTTTTTCAGCACTTCGCGGAGATACTTTTCGCGACTGAGAGTGGCTGCTTGTTTTTCGATTTCTTTTTCCACCTGCCCTAACAGTCGCTTCGAGTTGGTGGCAAATCCGATGACACTGTCGCCGCCGTGCTCAGCTTGTGCCAGCATGTCGGCAGCGATGAATTTGGCATTGGCGGACTTGTCTGCGACGATCAGAACCTCGCTTGGCCCAGGAAGGAGGTCGATGCTGACGGCACCGACGAGTTGGCGTTTCGCTTCGACCACAAAGCTATTTCCTGGGCCGAAGATTTTCTCCACAGGTCTAACAGTCTTGGTTCCGAGAGCCATGGCCGCGATGGCTTGAGCGCCGCCGACTTTGATGATCTCAGTGGCACCTGACTCTACCAAGGCATACAGAAGGGCGGGGTTGATTTTTCCATCTGCGCCAGCGGGGGTGGCGGCAAGGATTTCCGGGACACCAGCAGCTTGGCCGAAGGCGGCGGTCATGAGCGCGGAGGAAACCAGTGGAGCTTTTCCGCCAGGAACGTAAACACCCACGCGGTCATAGGGGGTAAATCTTTCCCCGACTTCGACACCTTCACGGTTCTTCGCCTTCCAGTCCTTGCGCATGCTGCGCTTGGCAAAGGCGTGGATATTGCGTCGGCTCGTGGCGACCGCTTTTTTCACATCGGCGTCAACAGCCGCGTAGGCCTCGTCGATTTCGTCCTGACTGACAAAAAGTGACTTCGCGCTGAGCTTAAGCCCATCAAATCGCTCGGTGTATTCGAAGACAGCAGCATTTCCACGCTTCTGAACGTCGGCAATGATATCGGTGACAATTTGTTCGACCTTTTTACCAGCGCCACCCGGAGTGGCACGGCGGTCGAGGCTGCGGACGAATTTCGCGTAGGCGGCATCCTTGTGGCTAAGCACTTTCATGCCACGGCGCATACATGCTGGTTGCGCTTTCTGCAAGCGCAGGGTTATTCAGCGGCTTCTGGGATTTCTTCCTTCCGCTCTTTGAAGCGCTCCTCGGTCAACTGATCGCATTCCTCATCGGTGAGGGTGAACTCAACTGGCACGTCACCGATTTCAATCTCCATCCCATTGGTCAGGGTGATAAACTCTTCACGGCGACCTTTGTATTTAATTCCATTGGTAGAGCCGTTGTCGCGCAGCACGAAGCCGCCCTTCATCCGGTCGATAAAACAATGGTCCTTAGACACCGAGCGGTGCTCGATCGTGATATCATTCGAACTGCTTCGACCGATCATGACGCGCATGCGTTTCATATCAAAACGATATGGTTGCTGGTCCTTATGAGGTTGGCTGACGTTGATTCTAGGCATGGTTGCGGAAGTTAGAGGATGAATTTTTATGAAGGCTGATAAACAATACGTAGCATTCGCGGCGTTCTAGCCAGACAAAGGATATAACGTTCCGAAATATCAATTGATTCTAAAAAAAGTCAGAAATTGAGACATTTATTTCCTTTCCTTTAATGTTGTTCGCCGCCAAACACTATACACATCGTGTTTGAGGCTTTTAGCTCGAAAGGCGTCATTCCCATTATTCCATCCAGACATCCTATGAAAAAATCCCTGTTACTCGCCCTAATGCCCGCATTGATGTGCGGAGCCGTCACCGCCGATCCAAAGGTCAAAACCAAACCAAAGCCTATGAAGGTAGAGGATATTGTGCTCAATAAGGATCTATGGGAAACCAAACTCGCCGACTTTGAAAAGAAGCACGGGGCCAATGGCTTCGAGTATATGTCTGCTCAGAAAAATTCCTTACGCTCGGCTGGCCACGGTTTCACTTTCTTCGGGCAGAAGGCTGGAGAGGTCGTGATTCGTTCAGACGATGGTGTCATCGAGTCCATCTCCATCTCACTCTATAACCGAGGTGATAATGGCAGCATTGGAATGTCAGTGTTCAACTCGAATTACAATGCCGCGATCAACAAACTCAACGAGAAGACAGGCATCAAGCCACGTGATATCAGTAAGCGTGGCACCGTTGAGCTGGCTCGTCAGCTCTGGATGTGGGAAAACTCAGCGATCCTCCTGGAGAAAAGTGTTAGCCGTGACGGCAAGACCCCTGAGTTCATGCGCGTCCGGATGAAAGCAAAAAATGCCAAGTCTGATGGCATGGCCAATCGTTCGTCATTGCGCGACAATGTGGTCAAAGACCGCGCCACAGGGGATGTTTACATCAAGGATGTGCCCATGGTTGACCAAGGTCGGAAGGGATACTGCGCCGTTGCTTCTGCAGCTCGCGTGTATCGTTATTACGGTCTGGAAGTCGATCAGCACGAACTCGCCCAGATCGCCGGAACCGGCCCTAACAGCGGAACATCACTCGGAGAAATGGTCGAGTCTCTCAAAAAGGTCACCCGCCACGTGCACTCCCGTGTGCTGGTGCTTTACGAATATCCTAAAGGCTTGGCCGATAAGAATCCCGATGCTGACACTTCCGGCCAAGAATACGATCGCATGATCAAAAACTACAACAACGGGCTCAAGGAGGTCGTTCGCGATATCAAGAAATACAACAGGATCGCCGAAAAACAGGGGAAAAAGACCTTTGCCGATGATTTTGAAAAAGGTGTCGTGAATCCACAGCAGTTCGCACGTGAGTGTGATAAAGACATCTACCGTGAGGTGATGACTGCGAAGTCCAGCTACTCGCGTTTCAATAACAAGATCAAGGAATACATCGATCAAGGTTTGCCCGTCGGCTGGTGTCTCCAACTGGGGATGTTCAAAGAAGGCAACCTGCCTCAGAGCTTTGGTGGTCACATGCGTCTGATCATTGGTTACAATGAAAAAACCGAGGAACTCATCTACACTGACTCTTGGGGTGCTGGTCACGGGATGAAACGCATGCCAGCGGGCAACGCATTCTGCATGTCGAACGCTCTGCTCGCGCTTCCGCCTACCAAGTAAGACAGTGTTAATACTTTCAGCGCGGCAGTTCATTCTGCCGCGTTTTTTTTATGGCTGGAACTTGGCTGGGCAATCAAAGAAATCCGCGTTCTCAAGCGTTCCATTTGAGATGAAGTGGAATTTTCTAATCATAGCGATCCTTTCCGTGGTTCAAGGGAGCTTGCTTGCATGGAACGAGTGGCTCCAATGGCGAGATTTTGAATCGATGAAAACCAGCCCCGACGGAACCACATACTTGACGAAAGTGAGCTACGTCGGATCTTGGCCGACGATGGTGGCCTTGATCATTTCCCTCGTCATCACCTCTTTCTGCCTGCGTCAGTTTTTCAGACTTAATTCCATTATGCCGATACACGGGCGGAAACTCAGAATCCTCACTAGACCATGATGGTAGATTGTTACCGATGGAATATGAAACTGACAGAGTGATTGTGGTGGGTGCCGGTGTCATCGGTCTTTGCTCGGCTTACAGTCTGCTGAAGGCTGGCCGACCCGTGACCGTCATTGATCGCGACGCTGAAACCAAGACCAGTTGCTCCTACGGCAATGCCGGTATGGTGGTGCCCAGTCATTTCATTCCATTGGCCGCTCCGGGTATGATTTCCAAAGGTCTGAAATGGCTCGCGAACCCAGAAGGCCCGTTCTACATCCGTCCTCGTCTCAGCCCGTCTCTGGCGCGCTGGTGCAAACTTTTCGCCAGCCACGCTACTGCTAAACACGTCGATGCGAGCTGCGAGCTGATCCGTGATTTGAATGTGGAAAGTCGCAGGCTTTTTGTCGACATGGCCAAGGAGGCTGGCATCGAACTCACCGAAAAAGGTCTGCTGATGCTTTGTAATTCTGACAAAGGTCTCGATGAGGAAGCGGAAGTCGCGGAGATGGCGAACCGGCTTGGAGTTGGTGCCGAAGTCTGTGATCCGGCGCGATTGAAGGAACTCGACAGCGGTATCCAAATGGAGGTCAAAGGTGGCGTATGGTTTAAAAACGATTGCCACATGGACCCGGCCGCCTTTGTCACTGGACTGCGCGCCAAGGTGAAGGAAATGGGCGCTGAATTTGTCGAGGGTGTCGAAGTAACCGGCCTGAGCAAACGTGGCGGTGGTGTTGTAAAACTTGATGGCGTCGAGACGCCTCCAGGTCAGCACATTGTGTTAGCGTGTGGCGCATGGACCGGAGAGCAGATGAAGTCCCTCGGACATCGCATGCCGATGCAGGCAGGAAAAGGATACTCGCTGACGATGAAAAATCCACGCGAGCTTCCGAAGCTTTGTTCGATTTTATGCGAAGCCAAAGTCGCCGTTACCCCGATGGGTGAACGACTGCGCTTCGGCGGAACGATGGAGATCTGCGGTAATGACCTCTCGGTAAACCCACGACGAGTGAAGGGGATTATTAAATCTGTTAGTAACTATTTTCCGAACTACCAAGAAAGCGATTTCGATGGCATCGAGCCGTGGGCCGGTCTTCGTCCCTGCTCGCCAGACGGCTTGCCATACATCGGACGAGTCACAGGTTATTCCAATCTAACAGTTGCCAGTGGTCACTCAATGATGGGGCTTAGCATGGGGCCGGTGACGGGTCGGTTAGTCGCTGAAATTCTGGGTTCTGACAGTCCTTGCATGGACATCAGAAAATTGGATCCATTGCGCTTTGATTAATCCTTATCGCGTCGATCTCGGTAAGCTTTCGGTGTTAGGCCCGTGGTTTGCTTGAATTGGCGAGTGAACGCTGACTGATCCGAGTAGCCGCAGTCGAGTGCGATGGTAGAGATGCTTTTTCCTGTGGTAGTCAGCATGTGGCAAGCTGCGTCAATGCGTGCCCTAGTGATGCATTGCCCCGCTGACATCTGATAGAGTGCACGGATTCTTTGATCCAGCTGATAGACCGAGAGCCCGGCCATCTCAGCCAGCTCGGGTAATCGCAGCGGCTGGTCGATGTTTTCCCTGATATGACTCAGGACTTTGGAAATAGTGGTCAGACCGTCTCCGTGTTGCAGGGAGGAGTGAAGATCACGCGAGATGCCTGAAACCCCAATGATCATTTTTTTACTGTCCAGAATCGGCTCCTTGTAGGTGAGACACCAGCCTTCGCGACCACCTGGATAAAGGTGCAGCTCTAACTGACCGTTGATGCTGCGAGCGGTTTTCAAGACTTGCTGATCTTGCTGAGCGTAGGCGGTTCCCAGTGGAGCGGGGAAAATCTGATCAGCTGTTTTGCCAATCAAATCGTTCTTTGAGAAATGGCCACAGCGTTGAATCAAGGTCTTGTTAGCCGCCACATAGCGGCCTAGGTGATCCTTGATGAAAAAAGCGATATCAGGCACCTGATCGAAGAGCTGCTCCGCGAGTAGCGGGCGGTCGAGCCGACGGAAAAAGGCCTCGCGGATTTCATCGGCTGGATTCATTTTTCTGCTGTGCTGATTGGTTGGTCGGGTCTGCGGATTTCCACAAGACCCACATGCTATAGTGACCCCTGAAAATGAGCAATACCGAACATAGGAAGCTGAACGTGATCGACTCCCACACAGGAGGCGAGCCCACGCGTGTTGTTGTTGGCTGGCCCGAGGACGTCACCGGACTCGACACCGGTTCTCTCATGGAGCGACGCGGCCTGTTAGCTGAACGCTATGACTGGATTCGTAGTGCGTGTATTAACGAACCCCGTGGCCATGATGCCATGGTAGGAGCTCTGCTCTGCCAACCGGTCAATCAGGACTGCGTCGCCGGAGTGATTTTTTTCAACAATGTCGGTTATCTCAACGGCTGTGTGCATGGAACCATTGGTCTCGCTGTCACTCTGTTACACATGGGGCGCATTGGTCTAGGCAAACACCTCATCGAAACGCCGGTGGGCATCGTCGAGGTAGACATCGCCGCCGAGGGCGCGGTGACTGTGACTAACGTGCCGAGCTATCGACACCTTCACTCAGCTGAGGTAAACGTCCCTGGCTATGGCGTAATTACCGGTGACGTTGCTTGGGGCGGGAACTGGTTTTTCCTCACTCAGGCAGACGACTTTGATTTCGCTCCTGAGGTGAAATCCGATAACATTCCTGAACTCACCACCTACAGCGCGGCTATCGTCCAAGCGTTGGCTGATCAAGGCATCACTGGGGCCGATGGCGGTGTGATCGATCATGTTGAGGTTTTCGGCGCGCCCACATCGGGTGTGTCTGACAGCCGTAGTTTTGTACTTTGTCCTGGCCTGCAATACGACCGCTCTCCTTGTGGCACCGGCACCAGCGCGAAGCTCGCCTGCCTCCATGCCGATGGCAAACTCAAGCCTGGCCAGACATGGCGACAGGCTTCTATTCTGGACACTGTTTTCACATGTCAGGTGGAAGAGCTTGAAAACGGGCGAATCACGCCGATTATCTCTGGCACTGCTTTTGTCAATTGCGAGGCATCGCTGCTTATCCAAGATCACGATCCCTTTCGCTATGGCATCCGCCCGGCCCTGCAAATGAATCACTAAACCAATTTCCAAACTCTAACAAAATATAATAATCATGACACTCCAAGGAACATCCATCATCGGCTCCGGTCGCGGCCAAGGCAGCGAATCCGCAGGCAACAGCATCAACCCAGCCACTAACGAAGCACTCGAGCCGACTTACATGGCGGCCACCAGTGAAGAACTTGAGCAGGCTGTTAGTCTGGCCAGCGAAGCTTTCAAGACCTACCGCCACACCAGTGGTGCCGATAAAGCCCAGTTCCTGCGCAGCATCGCCGAGAACATTGAAGCATCGATCGAGGAACTCGTCGCCCGCATGCCACTCGAAACTGGCCTGCCGGAAATGCGCGTCCGTGGTGAGGCCGGCCGGACCTGTGGTCAGCTTCGTTTGTTTGCTGGTCTCGTCGAAGAAGGATCTTGGGTAGACGCTCGCATCGATCGCGCCCAGCCAGAACGCCAGCCGCTTCCGAAGGTGGACACCCGTAGCATGCTGCGTCCGCTCGGACCGGTAGCCGTCTTCGCTGCATCCAATTTCCCACTGGCATTCTCCACCGCCGGTGGCGACACCGCCTCCGCTCTGGCCGCCGGTTGTCCGGTGATTGTCAAAGCTCATTCATCTCACAGTGGCACCGCAGAAATCGTCGGTCTCGCCATTCAAAAAGCTGTAGCCGACTGCAATCTGCCTGATGGCGTGTTCTCCCTCGTTTACGGAGGTGGCCGTACCATCGGGCAGGCACTGGTGAAGCACCCTGTGATCAAAGCCGTCGGCTTCACTGGTTCCTACGCCGGTGGTCGCGCTTTAATGGACCTCGCCGCTGCGCGTGACGAGCCTATCCCAGTTTACGCCGAAATGAGCGCCATCAACCCGGTCGTCATTCTTCCCGGTGCGGCCGAAGAGCGCGGAGCACAAATTGCCCAAGGTTTGCATGGCTCCATGACTCTCGGTGTCGGTCAGTTCTGCACCAACCCGGGCCTGATTTTCGTGCATGAAGACCACGCTGATGTCATCGCCAGCGAAACCGCCAAGCTCGTAGAAACCAGCGCCAGCAGTGCCATGCTCAACAGCGGTATCTGTGATGCCTACTGTGGCGGTCTCGCAGCTCTGGAAAACAACAGCGGAGTCAAGCAGCTTGCCAAGGCCACTGCCGGTGAAGGATCTAACCAAGCCGTCGCGGCATTGTTCCAAACCGACGTTCAGACATTTCTCACATCGGAAGATCTCACCCACGAAGTCTTCGGCCCTGCCAGCATCATCGTCACCTACAAGGACGAGGCTGATATGCTCAAGGCAATCGCATCCCTCGACGGTCAGCTCACCGCAAGTGTGCATGGCACCGATGAGGAGCTGACGTCTAACAAATGTCTGGCCGCGATCATGGAAGACCGCGCCGGTCGTCTCGTCTACAACGGTTTCCCAACAGGCGTTGAAGTATGTTCTAGCATGGTGCACGGCGGCCCGTTCCCAGCCACCTCGGACGGTCGTAGCACCTCCGTGGGCTCCATGGCGATCTATCGCTTCACCCGTGCCGTCTGCTGGCAAGACTGCCCAGAAGCACTGCTCCCTGCGGAACTCCAGGATGGAAACCCATTGGGCATCCAGCGCAGCGAAGTATAAGGGCAGTGCAACCAGTCCCAGCGGGACGAAAGAAACTAGCGCGGGGTGCAAACCCCGGGTCTAGACATCGGTCTGCACATCAAACCCCGGAGGGGTGACAGAAGGTCGGTGATTGATAAAGGTCTGAGCCCCTTCTGCCGTCCCTCCAGGACTTGATGGTAATTGCGACTAAATTCCCGGGGTTTGCACCCCGCGCTAGTCTCTGGCACTCCTACGGAGTTGCGAAAAAGCCAGTCTCCACAGAGGTGAAGACTGGCTTTATAATTGAATCTCCAGGCTTAGGCGTCTTTGCCTTCCCAGGAGTTCCACCAGTTGCGGAACAGGGCATGTTGGGCCTCGATGTGGGCCTTTTGTGCGGGGCTTAGCTGATCGTCGGCATAGATCTGGTATTTGTAAGCATCGTGACCTTCGAGCACCATGAGGTGTTTGTAGTAAAGCACCAGATCAGGTGTTTCATCAAAGGTGTTCAGCACATTCATCGCCTCCGTGAGTTCCTTGGCGTAGACGCGCGCCATGGCATCTCCGGCAGCAGCGCGCTGGCAGAGGTCGACCATTTTAAGAACTTCTTTAGGCAGGGCATTACCCACACCGGTGATCGCTCCACCTGCACCGCAATTGACAAATCCATGGTATGCCTGGGTATCGACGCCCACCATCAGAGTCAGCTTGTCATTGCCCGTGGTGATGTATTCAGCCGCATACGTTAGCGAAGCCGGACCACCAAACTCCTTGAATCCAACCAGCTGAGGGTATTTCTCATGCAGCTTGAAAAAGAGATCCGCCTTGGTCTCGAAACCATAATAAGGTGAGTTATAAATCACCGCCGGAAGATTAGGTCCACCAGCTTCAAGGATGGCGGTAAAGTGATTGAGCTGGGCAGCGGGGGAAGCACCGCGTGAGAGCACACGAGGAATCACCATCAATCCGTGCGCCCCACAATCACGCGCATGAGCGGCATGGGCAGCGGCGATTTTGGTATTCTGAGCGCCAGTTCCGACGATCACCTTGATACCGGCATCGACTAGTGCCTTCACTCCGGTCTGGCGTTGCTCGTCAGTGAGCAGTGGCCAATCGCCCATCGATCCGCAATAAACAACAGAGTCCATGCCTGCGGCGATGAGCTCCTTAGCTGTAGCAACGAGGGCCTCGAAATCCGGGTTCCCCTCGGCATCGCAGGGGGTCATCAGAGCGGGAATAGTTCCAGAGAAAATGTTGTCCATGCGATGCATAATAACAGCACCGTCTTGGCGGATTCAACGGCACAAGCTGGTTTTTGGGGATAAAGGTATGCAGCGTATGGTTATTTACTTATTGTGGAATATCATCCGACTACGCATGATGCGGGTATGATTCGATGGATGATTGTTCTCGGGTGTTTGATCGGAGGCGCAAATGCGATTGCGCAGAATTCCGGACAACAAGAAGATCAGGAGAAAAAGCCTAACGACGTAGCTAAGAAAATTTACTCGGATGAGGTGATTCAATTTCCATTACCAGAAGGGGCGAAGGTTAGCCCTATTCCAAGTGAAAATACCCATATCATCTACACCGATGATGGGAACGGAATTTACTATATTCGAAGAGTCGGTGTTGCCGAAAACCCAGCCTTTTCAAAGAAACGCGCGGAGAACTCACATGCAGACCTTATGAAAAAGTTAGGTGTCGCGGTAAAAGACGGAGACAGTAAGGTGACGATAGGAAAAGTGTCTAAAATTTTCGAGCGCTCGGTCGAAAATCAAATTCATTTTCTCATCACCTACGATGCGAGTGTAATTTCTGATGAGGGCAATGGGTCGGCCTTGACGACCATGGGCTACGGGAATCACGGTGGCCACGCACTCTGGTATTTTCACACCGGACCGGATGCTGAAAAACATCCGTCAGAGATTTTATCGTTCCTAAAGACGATCACATGGAAAAAGCAAAAGCCAAAACCGGGGCCATAAGATGAAGGCGTTTCAACGCTGAGTATTCTTTGTTCAGTTTTGATAATCCAATGCAGATTTGTGATTGAGGATATCAAACAGTTCGACTGAAAACGGGTGCCAGGGTTTTCAAACTTGATCAATACGCACTACCGCCCGCGATGCTCGATTCAATCGGGTGCCAGGTGGTTTTGATCTCCTGGGTCGCGAGGATGGGGTAGGGGGATTCGGTGGTGGCCGGGTCTTGTTTGCAGAAGACGATGCGTTTCAGGTTACTGGTCGCGGCCTCACGGAGTGAGGATTTTTCCTCGTCGCTTAGGTCGGAGGCGACCACGGCATTGACGTCCATGTGGGTGCTGATGACCGGCAGGAGTTCTGTGCGGTTACCCGTCAGGATGTTGATTACGCCACTTGGTAAATCAGAGGTCGCGAGGACTTCAGCCAGGGTAATCGAGCAGAGCGGTTTCGATTCTGAGGCGAGAACCACGCAGCTGTTGCCTCCGGTGATGATGGGGAGAATGGTTACTAACAGACCGAGTAGGGACGATTTTTCAGGCGCGATGGCGGCGACGACTCCGGTGGGTTCATACACGGAGAAGTTAAAGTGAGAGCTGGCGACCGGGTTCACCGAGGAGAATGTCTGCTGATACTTGTCACACCATCCGGCGTAGTAAATGCATCGTTCGACAGCGGCTGCCACTTCCTTGCGTGCGGCCGCGGGTGTTGCCCCTTGGCGTTGTATTTCGTCTTCGAACTGGGCGCGTCGGCCTTCTAACATTTCTGCAATGCGGTAAAGGATCTGGCTGCGGTTGAATGGATCTCGTGGTGCCCATTTACCGAGTGCTCCACGGGCTGCGACTACGGCATTGCGGAAATCCTTGCGGGAGCTTTGGCAGATGTTGCCGAGTTTTTTGCCGCCTTTGCCCTCGGGACTGTAGTAGCGGCCCGACTCCGTGCGCGGGAATTGGCCGCCGATGTAGAGTTTGTATGTTTTCAAAACTTCGATTCTTTCCATGGTGGTGGGTTGTTTTGTTTTTTGACCGCGAAATACGCTAAATACGCGAAAGTTTGCTTGGGTTGATGCCTGCGGCGCTGGACCGCGAATCTTGCGAATTTGGCGAATGGTTTTTACAGATCGGTGTGTGTTAGATTTCCAGATTAAGATACGCTCCCAGCCCATGCAGGCCGCCTTCTCGGCCGTAGCCGCTTTCTTTGAAGCCGCCGAAGGGGGAGGTGGGGTCGAATTTGTTGAAGGTGTTGCCCCAGACGACGCCTGCTTGCAGATTGGTGGTGATCTGGAACATGCGTGCTCCCTTGTCGGTCCAGACTCCGGCGGAGAGGCCGTAGGGGGTGTTGTTGGCTTTTTCGATGACCTCTGGCACGGTGCGGAATGTCTGCACGGCGAGCACTGGGCCGAAGATTTCCTCCTGCGCGATGATCGATGATTGAGCCACGTTGGTGAACACGGTGGGCGGGCACCAGTTGCCTTTCTCTGGCAGCGAACACGATGGCTGATACATCTCCGCGCCATCTTTGACGCCTGCTTTGATGTAGCGCTGGATGGTTTTTAACTGGCCCTTGGAGTTGATCGCTCCGACGTCGGTGTTCTTATCCAGTGGGTCACCGACGATGAGGGTGTCCATGCGGCGTTTGAGCTTCCACATCACTTCATCAAAGACATTTTCCTGCACAAACAGACGGGAGCCGGCGCAGCAGACATGGCCTTGGTTGAAATAGATCCCATTGACGATGCCTTCCACGGCCTGATCGATGGCTGCGTCTTCGAGGATGATATTGGCGGCCTTCCCCCCGAGCTCCAGAGTCAGCTTCTTCTCCGTGTGAGCTACCGATTTCTGGATCAGCTTTCCAACTGCAGTGGAGCCGGTGAAGGCGACCTTGTTGACGTCTGGGTGATTAACAATGGCAGCACCGGTTTCTCCGGCGCCGGTGACGATATTGACCACGCCGTCCGGTAGTCCGGCGTCAGCAATGAGTTCGGCAAGTTTGAGGGCTGTTAGGGGTGTGGTTTCTGCTGGCTTTAAGACGACTGTGTTACCTGTCGCCAGTGCGGGAGCTAATTTCCACGCAGCCATCAGGAAGGGGAAGTTCCATGGGATGACCTGTCCGGCGACTCCGAGGGAAGTGACTTTCTGGTTGGGGAATGCGTAGTCTAACTTATCGGCCCAACCGGCGTAGTAGAAGAAATGGTTAGCGGCCAAGGGGATGTCGACATCGCGTGATTCACGGATCGGTTTGCCACCGTCCATGGTTTCGATGATGGCAAACTCGCGTGCGCGCTCTTGGATCAAGCGGGCGATGCGGTAGATGTATTTGCCCCGCTCGCGTCCGCTCATTTTACCCCAAGCTCCATTGTAGGCAGCACGGGCGGCTTTGACGGCGGCGTCGACATCGGCTTCCGATCCTTCGGCGACTTCGGAAAGTTTCTTGCCGGTGGCTGGGTTGGTGGTGCTGAAGTATTTTGTGTTTGAAGGCGCAGTCCACTTTCCACCGATGAAGTGATCGTAGCGCTTGGAGATGTTGACCGGCGTGGACTCCGGCGCAGCGGCGTAGCTCCAGTCTGGGGATGATTTTTTCTTGGGCATGATAAAAATGGATTAGTCTTTGGAAAAATATTGAGCGGCCTGGTAGTGACCGCTTTCGAGTTTGGCCACTTGCATCAGCACATCATTCGCCAGGCTGCTGGCACCAAAGCGGAACCATTGGTTGTCCAGCCATTCCTGACCGAGGGTTTCCTTCACCATGACGAGGTAGTGCAGCGCGAGCTTGGATTTGGAAATGCCACCGGCAGGTTTCATGCCGACCATTTGACCCGTTTTGAAATAGTGATCGCGAATGGCTAACAGCATGACCAGAGTTACCGGAATCGTGGCGGCGGAGGCGATTTTTCCTGTGGAAGTCTTGATGAAATCAGCACCGGCGTGGATGGCGATGTCACTGGCTCGTCTCACATGATCGAGAGTAGCCAGTTCACCCGTTTCTAGGATGACTTTCAATCGGGCTTTACCGCAGGCGTCTTTCACAGCGGCGATTTCATCGAAGACGTAATTGTAGTCACCGGAGAGAAAACGGCCGCGCGAGATCACCATATCGATTTCATCAGCGCCATCACCCACGGCGGTTTTGGTTTCCTCAAGTTTCTGATCCAGCGTGGCATGGCCCGACGGGAAATAGGTGGCGACAGAGGCAATTTTCACGGGTGACCGATCCCCAAGTGCCTCACGCGCAACTTTCACAAATGGGGAGTAAACACAAACCGCTGCAGTGGTCGGGAGGCCAGGGATGGAATCGTGAAGATGTTCTGATTTATAACAAAGCTGGCGAACTTTGTTAGGGGTGTCGGCACCTTCAAGAGTAGTGAGATCGATCATATTCAGCACCATGTCCAAGCCCGCGCGTTTGGATTCGTTTTTGATGCTGCGAGTGGTAAAGCGGGCAGCGCGCTCGGCAATGCCGACATGATCGACCGGAGGAGATTGGCTGAAATCGTAGCGACCCGATGAGGCTGCATTTTTAGTTTTCATGATGGATGAAAGTGTGGGCGGTTATTCAAAAAAATCCGAGTCGTTATCGTGCCCTGATTTGATTTTAAATGAAAGGGGGAAGTGATCGCTATAAGTTTGGCGCCACGGGGCAAACATCTCTTTGTTTCCGAGCAATCCACCACCAGGTTTATAAACCTCAGCCTTTGGTTCTAGCAGAAGTGCTTGAGCTGAGCGATTGACCATGACGTGATCGATCAAGCTGTTGAGTTTATTATTCATACGGGTAAATTCCATCGTAGGCAAAGTCAGGTTGATGTACCCTTTGAACTTCATATGCTCAGCCATCGCTGGGCTGGTTAGGGCTTTTCCTTCTTCGTCTTCACGTTCGGGGTTTTCATTAAAGTCACCGAGAATGATCACCGATGGTTCTGAGACGGCATGCTTGGCGAGATCCATAGCGATGCCGAACTCGATCAAAGTCATGGCAATCAGGTGGTTCTCATCATGCTCCTGCCCAGAGGCGAGATGAATGTTCACTAACACAAAATCGATTCCCGGGCTGCCGTCTTCACGAACTTCCTCGAAGTAGCCGATCATGGGTTTGCGTGCGAAGAGTTCTTTTCCGGCCAGCACCTGATCGACCATCGACATCTCGAAAACTTTGACGAGTCGCACACGTTTCTGGTTCCACAAGAACCCGACAAACATATTGCGCTCATCCTCCTCCTCGGGAACTACGTTAGTATAAGGTAGGAAATACGACCAGTTGGCGCCCTCTTGTAAAATGTTCAGTTCAGCGGTGATTTGATCCAAGGGTTTGTTCAGGGACCTGTGTCGGCGTTGATGCGTGATGGCGACTTCTTGCAGCGCAATGATATCCGACTTCAAGTTCGTGTGAATAAACTTGGCGATGTTTTTTAACTGTTCAGGTGTGCGACGCGGTAATTCATCACGTCGCAATGGCTGAGAGTAGCGACCAAATCCACCGAACCCGCCGCCAAATCCTCTGCCCGGAGATCCAAGGTGTTCGATGTTCCAAGTTGTTACCACCATCGGTTCATCTGCACGGCAGATATTGAACGCCATCGTGATAATTGCGGTGAGAATTGTTAGTTTGGAAATGTTTCGAGTCATGGTGTTAGGAAATGTTCATACGGTTAGTGTTCCGGCTGAGACTAGGTGGGGAGGATGTTTCATTTTGTAGAAACTAGAACTTTTTCAATCCGTTGCTCAATGTCAGGCCCCTGTCTTTGGGCATGTAATCTGATTTGTGTGATGACTTTCCGCCGCAATTCATCATCAGCTATAGCCATAGCTAGCTTTGCGCCTTCTCCCAGATTGTTGCTGTAGACCCTGTTCGCGATGTTGAACAACACGTTGTCTTTTTCTTTTTGAATAAACTGTCCCGTGATCACCGCATTTCCAAATTCGACGAGTTTTTCGCGGTATAAGTTTTTTAAACACATCTGCACATATTGATTTTTGAGATCTGCATCCGTGACCGATTCCAAGAGACGGACCGCTACTTGTTGGTCTTCGAAAACGGCATAGGTGAAAAATTCTTTTTCGTAGTCTTGTGTATTCTCCTTACCAGCATGTTCCTTTTTCAATTCCTGAACGATTGCCCAAAAGCTTTCAGGGTTCGCTTGTGCGAGACGGTCGAATACATGTTTATCCGTCGACTGACGATTCCATGTCTCATCAGCCAACGCTTGATAATCACGCCATGCCTTCACGGCGTCGTTATGCCCAACTCCAATGACGGCACTACTTAGATACGCATCTTTCAGTGACCCACGGTTGAGTTGACTGTGATACTTTTTCCATTTCTCAGAGTCATTGATTCCTAAGCGGATGGCAAAAGCTATCATCATGCTGTTAGCATGCGGTCCAGTAGGGTCTAATGAAGTCAACCATGCAAACCCAGCGTCAGGGTCTTGATCGGCGAATGCATAGGCTAATTCCAACCTCAAGCATGCTGGATCCGGGTCAGAATCCTTCATGGCTTCCACTTGCCTGAGTAGCTCTGCGAGCTTAGTTTGTTCCTTCTCGGTTTGTGCCGTGTGAGATGAGGTTCGTGTCGGCCGAGCAGTTCGGGCCATGGCTCGTGCGCCAGAGGCATTGTTTTCTTGTGAGTCACCACCGCTGGCGTAGTTCGAAGATATGGCATGTGTCCAGAAACCGAGACCAAATCCGGCTATCAGGGTGACGACTGGAGTCACTAGCGAAATCTTTCTCACCTTCTTCATATGATCACTTTAGACATCATGGCATTCGTCACCAGCAGGATTTTCCAAATAACTAAACGGTCTCTGCTTCGTGTCTCTTTCGCATGTTTTGTTAGCATCTGGTTTTGACCTGTTTCGCTGTCAGCATCCCCGAGATTGCCATGTTCTGTGGGTGTGCTAGGTTGGCTGCATGATGAAATATGCTGCAATCTTAATACTCGTATTCACCCTGCCTGTCATGGCTGGGAAAGTGACTTTTGATGAAAAGTATTCCGTGGTGTTCCCTGACGGATGGAAAAAGCCGGACCAAGCTCGCAAGGATGCCTTGGTTTATCAGGAAACGGAAAAAGGAGACGCTTCGTTTGCCGTGGCTAAACTCGCGCTTCCAGAAAACGCTAAAGCTGATCTCAAAGGCACGCTCAACAGCATGATTGAGGGTTTCAAGAAAAGCATGAAAGTGGTCGGTGATCCGGCGATGAAAGAGGGAGCCATCGATGGTAAAAAAGCACAGTTCGCCTCTGTGATCGTGGAGGCTGATGGTCAAAAAATGGGCTTCTACCTAGTGGCGATTGATGCAAAGGATCGAGTGTTTATTTTACAAGCCACATTGCCCGCTGGGGCTTCAGACAAATCACGCGAGGACTGCATGAAACTTATTCAGTCGTTTAAAGAGGAGTAGCCCTTGGCTA
This sequence comes from Oceaniferula spumae, assembly GCF_042849255.1. Classification (GTDB taxonomy): domain Bacteria; phylum Verrucomicrobiota; class Verrucomicrobiia; order Verrucomicrobiales; family Akkermansiaceae; genus Oceaniferula; species Oceaniferula spumae. The sequence goes on along the minus strand of NZ_AP026866.1, from coordinate 1,711,783 downwards.
CGGGCTGGTGAGCCAGGCTTCCGCCTTGTCTTCCTCATGCGACTCCCATGCTTTGATTTCCAAGCCTGGGAAGAGTTTGCCCTCTAGTTCGCTGACTCTTCTGACCCATTCTTGATCCGCTAGCACGGCTGCACGTTTGAACTTTGGGATGATTTTGAATAACTGGGGGATCATCGAGAATTCCACGGCCAAGGCTCCAATCGATGGGAATTTGAGATTTTTAATTCGATACAGCATCAGGCCATTCTCGATGTGGCCGGTCTTGGCGAGAAGTTCTGTTAGAATGCTACGCATCTCCTCTTTCTCGATTTTTCCATCGAGCTCGATGTCGATTCGATGAGGGGCTGTAAGTGTAGTTTTAAACATACTACACCCTTCGCATGGGCTGTTGCGGGTGCAAGTTTTTATCCAGATAGCCATCTGGTTAGGTAGTGTGCGTTCTGCAAGAAGCTCTCGAAAATAGAGTGTCTTATATCACGACTTCAACGTTCCGGTCAGACTGATGTTTCCAAGATCCGCCCAGCTACCGCAGCGGTGAATTCAAGCTCGGACATGTCTTGGGAACTGAAGACCCGAGCTTCGTTTGTGCTAGCGCCGACAGCACTGGTGTGAACGCAGGTGATGACGCCTGCCAGTTCACCTTTGGAGACGACGGGAACCACCATCATGGCATCGGTCTGAATGCTAAGCTGCTGATCGAGACGCGAACTGTGCTGCGGATTCGACTGAATGTTGTTTTCGCAAAACGGCTGGCCTGAGGCATAGACCATACTCATCAATCCCTCTTCAAGGGGGTGACTGTAACTACCGATGAATGTTTCCGAGTGCGGACCGAAACCGATAACCGGGTGCAAGTGGTCAGTGTCGGCGAGCCAGAGAGCAGAATCCGTACAATGGACAACGCCACAGCAGCGTCTGAGCACCTCAAGGAGGAGTGAGCTGGTGGCGTCGTCGATTTCAGGGGGCATGTGAGTAAGGGCGAATTATGCGTCGTTGCTGAGTAATCCGGCAAGAGTCTTCATGGCGTTTTCGTTGGCTAGGATCTCACGTGAGATGCTGCGGCCTTCGTCTTCGCCGAGTTTACCAGAAGCCAGGTTCTCCAGTTTGCCGTGGAGCTCTGGAGTGACGATATCGGTGGAGCGACCTGATACCTCGGGAGCGAAGGCAGACAGGAATTCGGAGATGGTGGTGAAATCGTTGTTTGAGTCTTTGTTCATGGTATGCAGGTTGGTTTGTTCTCCCATCTGACGCCTGTCTGGGAGGTCTATGCAGTTTTTTCGATTTTTATTTGAATAAGTTGAAGCGGCATTACGTCCCCATCGCCCCGACCAGAAATCCGGTGGAGGAGCGGCATAAACTGAGGAAATCCTCCCATTCCAGCTCCAGCCATGGATCGGCGGCTTTGATTTCGGCCATGGTTTCTTCTTTGATGGTGACCATGACGGAGGTAATCGCCCGGCTGACCTTGGACTGACTCCAGCCAAATAATGTGCCCACGGTGTCTTGCCGGACTCCGTGAACGACCACAAGACGCATCAGCAACAGATATAAGGGGTCACATTTACTGAAGGAGTGAACCAAGGCATCGCGCAAGAGGTTCACCAGCTGGTCCTCGTCGGGCTGGCTGGCATGGTCATCTCCAGCGAGGAGATCAAATTCATCGGTCGGCGCGGAGTCGAGGTTTCGGTTAGGTAGCTGACCTTGGAATTTGGCGTGGCGTTTGTAATCAATCAGCCGGTTGATGGCGGCCCGGGTTAGAAATGCACGGAGTTTGCCCTTGCCGTTGTATTTTTCAAGCAGAGGAGGTTTGCCCGTCTTACCGCCAAAGCAATCGGCGATTAAGTCCGCAGTGATATCCGATGCCTCGCTACGGCTGGCACCGCGCTTAACCAGCACGGCTTCCAGCCAGCTGATGGTATCCTTGCTGCCTATCTGCGCGCAGGCGGCGGCATCTCCTGAGAGAGCCGCCGTGACGAGATTGCTATCGTTAATATGTTCAGTCATGCGGATGAATCCGAGTGTGTTATCCGATGTTAGGGGCCTGTGGTCTGTCCGCCACCGGTGAAAATGCCATCGCCAGTATCGATCTGGCCGTCATCTCCGCCAGTAGTGTCCTGACCGTCATTCCCGTCAGTGATGTCTTCTTGGAACGGTCTGTCATGAATGTCGCGGGCCGTGTTCCGGTCTGAGATGGCGCGTGAGCCTGGGTGGCGATCAACTTGGTTTTCGCTGACGAGAATGCCTCTGCGTTTGAGTTTTTCTTGGGCTGCCACAGCATCGGCAATGTGCCGCTGCGCTTCAGGGGCAAGGGGGCCGAACACTTTATTGCCAGCGAGCAGGGAGGTGCTCAAAAGACGTTTCAGATCCACATCCACGGGGCGGGTGATGATTTCCCCGTCGGGGCGCATGACGATCATTTTTCCGGCAGGAACCTTGACCTTTTGACCACGACGGAAAAAGCCACCTTTGCGTCCTCCTTTTTGCCCGAGGTTCAGCGAAACGGTGCCTTCCAAGGTGATGAGCTTTACCCACTTGCCTTGATTGTATTCCATCAGGATGGTGGTGCCGGTGATAGCAGCGGTGACGGTGGCGGTGCGGATGGTGGCGCCACCGGCGCTTTTAGGAACTTGGAGTAAAATGGAACCTTGGTTGAGATTGATGTCACGGCTGCCTTTACGGAAGGTGAAGGCCGAGTTGGCTCCCAGTCGGGTGACGGTACGATCTTGGAAAGTGAGTTCTGCACGCGAGCGGCGTCCGGTCTGGACGGATGTGTGGCCGCGCACTGTATCACCGAGTTTGGCTTGGCGGGATTTATCGGGCTGGTGCAGGCGCACGTCATTGACGCGGGTGGTAACTTTGGCCGATTGGAGAGTTTCGGCTGAAACGCTACCGCCGATCGCGATGCTGGCCGCGCACAGGCTGGTGAGGAGTGAAAATTTAGTCATAACTTGGTGGTTGTTGGTGCGTTATTCAGGGGCTACTGGTTTGACGGATGGCGTGCGAGTTTATGCAGTAATGGGAGGATTAAAACTTAACCGTGAGGCCGACTCCGAGACCGCCTTGGAGTGTTGAGTAGTCAGCGGCCCCTGCGGCGAGGTTAGAATCGTTTTCAGCATAGAGCAGCGAGGCGTGCAGTCGGGTAGATTCACTCAACTGCCAGTAAATCTCAGTTCCCACGACGTGGTTGAGATCTTCTCGTCCACCTTGATCATAATCATACAGGGACAGATGATAGAAAAACACCGCTCTGATATCATCGGTGATCTGATAGGTGTAGCCTAGGTGGGCGCTGTATTCGTCTCGCTCTAATCGACTCGGGCTGGTGCTGAGATCGTGAGCGTAATCAAATGCCACGTAGGCGGTGTGTTTTGGGGTGCTAAGAAAAACCTTATGCGCTCCCACTCTCACTCGGTGGGCATTGTAAATGCCGTCGCTGAGTGACCCAGAGGTGACGCGTGCGTATTCGTAGCGGGCGAAAAACAAGACATCGAAGAATTCCGGCACGATTTTCACTAGTCCAAGACGCGCATCGGTCCGTTCGAAGTCGAGGCTGCTGGGAGAATCATAACGATAGATCGATTGGTTCAGAGTGACATCCGCGAACAGGTTGTCTCCGATCCGAGGTTTCCATGAGAGCGCGGCCCGTGTTTTCCAGATGGTGCCGTCATTTTCATTGGTCGAGGCGCTGGCGACGTTATCCGTCCAGAAGAGATGGGTGGAAATGTCGAAGCGAAGTGGTGCGTTGCCCTCGTAGCGTTTGAGAATTAACTGATCGCCGAGATCGGTATCGGCAGGGCTTTCCGGGGCGAAACGCTTCTGTTGATCCAGGTTTTGGTCACTGTATTCATCAGGATCGAAGCCGTCTCCGAGAAAGCGTTCAATGGGCGAAAGCGCGTCGACCGCCAAGGCTGTGGCGGCACTGGCTGTGATAGACGCAGCAATGAAAGCGGCGGGTAGCCGGAGGGTGGATTTTGGCAGAAGGGTGGTTTTTCGCATGGCGGAATGGTTGTTGTCGTGGTTACATCTGGGTAACGTACGTTAGCCTAGGGCACACTTGCAGCGGATGACAAGCAAACAGACAAGCAAACACACAAAGGCTGACACCGCAAGTGGAGGATCATGGTGGTCGGATCGTTGGGATGGTGACGCCCGAAAACGGCTTCTAGCATGTCTGCTCTGTGGCCTGATTGCGGCAGGATCGTGGTGGGCACCAGGAACAGGCACGTTTCTGCGAAAAATGGAACGGATGCTGCGGGATTCCATTGCAGCCAATGACATGCGTCTGGCTCCCAGAGAGGACTTTGTTTTTCTAGGGATCGATAACGCCAGCCTGACTCTCGATGGGTTGGATCCAAAGGTGATAGAACAAAACCCTACGCTTACCAAAATGGCGCAGGGCTGGCCGTTGGATCGAAGCGTTTACGGGGAAGCGATAGATCGTCTCGCTGCTGCCGGAGCCAAACTGATTATTGTGGATCTCGTGTTCCCGATGGCTGCGAGCGATGAGGAAGATGATGCCTTTGCTGCTGCGATTGCCCGACATCGAGATAAGGTGGTTCTGGCCTCCGCTTTTATGGGGCAGGCGGAAGGGAATGAGAAAACGGTGACGCAGGTGGTGGAACCTACAGAGAAACTGTTAGGGCCTCTGGAAAATGAAACCCCGTCCGGATTCGTCAACTATTGGCCGCACCCTGATGATCGAATCGTGCGTGAGGTGGAATTTAGTAAAACTCTGAGTGAGGCCAATAATCAGCCGAGGCATCCTGACGACCATGTTTTTGTCGCGATGGCAGTGGCCGCAGCACGGCAGTTAGGGAAAGATCCAGAGCCAGAGGGGAAACGCGCACGGTTTCGAATGGCACGTTTCAAGGGCAAGAATGTAGACGAGGTCTATGAACCGCAGAGTATCTATCGAATTTTTGTTAGTGATGATTGGAAACACAAATACAAGCAGGGGCAATACTTCCAAGACAAGGTGGTGATCATCGGGCCAGCTGCCCCCACATTTCAAGACGCCCATGACACACCCGCAGGAAAGGTATACGGCGCTCAACTTCACCTGCACGTTCTCGGTGCCATTCTCGAGGATGCCTGGTATCAAGAGGGGTTGTTAGGTGACGGCAAGGTGTTATGGCTGATGATGTGCTTCCTCGCATTTCTGGTGGCTTGCCCCATTGTTCTGGGCTGGAGCCGCGTTCTGCCACTTTTCCTAGGGCTGCTAGCAGTGGTGGTCATATGGTTGTCAGGATACTTGCTAGCAGGAGATCATACCTACGCGCTCATCGCCGGTGTGCCATGGCTGGTCACCACTTCGTCTGGCATTTTCGGATCAATCATCTGGCAGGCGATGACGGAGCGCGCCAGGAGGCAGCAATTGCATAGGCATTTGCAACGTTCGATGTCTCCGGATGTGGCAGATGCCATCGTCAAAGCACCCGAAGGATATTATACTGCTGCGTCAGGAAATCGTAAACAGGTGACGGTTCTGTTCGCAGATGTCCGCGGATTCACTGAGCGCTCAGAACTCCAGGACGCCGGTGAATTGGTTAGTCAGCTCAACGAATATTTGGGTAAAATGGTGGAGGTCATTTTTGCCCACGGTGGCACGGTGGATAAGTTTATCGGCGATGCGATCATGGCGACATGGGGTGGTCTCGGTGGCCGACCCGCTGAGCAGTTTGCCGAAGCTGCAGTGACGGCGGCCACGGAGATGTTAGAAGAACTTGCCAAGTTGAATGAAGCTTGGGCGAAGAAGGGTTTGGATCCCTTCAAAATAGGAATAGGCCTCCATCATGGTGAGGCCGTGGTGGGAGAAGTGGGTTCAGAGCAACGCACGGACTTTACCGTCATCGGCGATGCGGTGAATCTAGCGTCGAGGATTGAGGGACTAACAAAAATGATGGGACTGGATCTTCTAGTGTCGTCATCGTTGGTGAATCTCTTGAGTGATACCTCATCATGGCTCAATGTAGGTGAGGTCAGAGTGAAGGGGAGAGGTGCCGGAGTTTCACTTTACACTTACGTCACCGGTGTTCCTGAACAGCGAGAGCTATTTAATGCAGCTTTGGATTTATTCCGAGTAGGGGACTTGTGCACTTCATCAGAGACTCTTGCCAAGATGGATGTGGAGGGCCCGCTTTCAGGTGTTAGGAATTTCTACCTGCAGCAAATCAAGCTCAGCGAAATAGACGCAAAAACGCCGTCCGGATGGGACGGCGTGATTAAGATGGACAGCAAATAGCAGCCCTATAGAGATGGATGATTAATCCGGAAGCGAACCGCCGTTATCGAGAGCCGAACCTTGTCCGGGATGCAGTGGTGGAAGCAGTCCTCCATCGGCGGGCAAGCCGCTTTCTTCGGGAAGAGTGGGGGCCTTGTAATTTTTAGGAGCCACCCAGTTGCTCGTGTTATACACGTATTGCTTTTTGTTCAGGTGGCGTTCCCAAGCAAGTGCACGATCGGCACCTGTGGGCATTTTCTTCAAATCGCCTGGCCTGACCTCGGCGATCGGCATACGCGATGGAATTAGTCCGGAAACGGATTTTACAGATTTTTTGGCGAGGTCAGCAGCACTGAAGTTACTGCATGATGCAAGGATCACACAGGATGTAAGGGTGAGGCTCATGCTTGCGAACTTACGTGGAATGTTCGTCACTTCTTGGGAGTCTCTCATAGGTATTGGGTATCAGTTCTGTGCAGGTTTTGCACGATGTAATTATAAGACAACGTGCGGAGCACGATGTTCAAGGGTTTCTAAGTTATCTGGTTAATGGATATTAAATATATAGATCGATTTATGAAGATGATGGTTGCTGCTTTTACCAGCCTAGACAGCGCACGGATTTTCCATGGTGGTTCCACACATCAGATTCGGTAATCAGCTGTTGGATTAGTTCGATGCCATTGGCCACGGCTGTCTCAATGGGGCGACCTAGGGCAATCTCTGCTGTGATGGCAGATGATAATGCACATCCGGTGCCATGAACGCCTTCGCCAATGCCGGCGTCAGGGTGACTAAAATGATGGGCTCGTCCTTCGTGCCAGAGAACATCAAGTTTGTCGTCTGTGCCAGGTAGGTGTCCGCCTTTGAGAAGACAGGAAGTTTGGAATTTTTCGGAAATTTCGCGGGCAGCGGTTTCGAGCTCCTCAGCGGCGAGAATTTTTCGGCCGAGAAGTAGGGATGCTTCAGGCATGTTCGGGGTTACCAACGTGGTCATTGGAAGTAGTCGACTGGCTAGGGCGATCGATGCGTCGTCTTGAATCAGTGACGGTCCGCTGGACGCTACCATCACTGGGTCAGTGATGATTGGAACACCGACTTGTTTAAGTAGTTCGCAAACTGCGATGATGATAGGCCGAGTAGGCAGCATGCCGGTCTTGATGGCCCCGATTGGATAAGTCTCCAGTAAGATTTTGACTTGGCTCTGAAGCAGCGAAACGGCGACGGTTTCGATCTGTCTGACTTCCAGAGGTGTCTCCGAGACAACGCTTGTGACGGCGGTCAAACCGTGAACGCCGAGACGGTGGAACGTTTTTAAATCCGCCTGGATTCCAGCACCAGCCGAGCAATCAGACCCAGCAATCGACAAAGCGACGGCCTTGGAATTTGCGTGAGGTGAAGGATCTGAAGTCATAGAGGATTGGACGAAATGAATGCGCGGATCGAGATAAACGCTACATCAGCTTCTGCGATGTGCATGCGGTTTTTGATCATTTTTTGCGCTTTGCCCGATCGTAACGTGAGCTGCGAGCCGTAGTGGGCGATGGTGCGGGTGGAGACGCGACAGGGGTATCACGAGGTTGTTCAGGAACGGGTGGCTTTTCTGGTGACGGAATAGACAGCTCAGCTGGTGAGTCTGGTTTGGTGAGCGTTTTCGTGGATTTCGCTTGGTTCCGTTTGCCCACCGATGGCAGTGGCATTTTCCATCCTGTGCGTGTGACCAATGCGTCTAACAAAAGGAAAACGAGTGCGGCGATGGCAAGGGGAATACGAAGGTCGGTTTCGTGAATGACGGGAGGTCTCATCCATGCTTTTGAGAGATCGACAAGTTCACGTCCTCCTGTTTGGGCCGAAACAGAGCGCAGTTCGGCTAGACGATCAGGATCGAACGCCCACTCGGTGCTGGAGCCTACGATGACCGGACCGAAGGGGATAGCGTGTTCTCCCACCTGAATGGCACCTCGTATTAAGCTTCCTTCCTCTAGATCTTGAGTCAGGGAAAATCGTCCCGGTGCGATGCGTTTCCATGCAACTTCATAAGGTGTGCCCGATGACTCGCCGCTGAGTAGTTTGATGCGCGGCGGGTGAATGGCGAACTTCTGCCCCCACTCTTCATTGTCGTAGAGTAAATCGATTGTTAGGCGTGTGCCCTCGAGTCGATGACGCAGTCCGATTCCCGCAGGGAGCTGATCGCCCATCAGCCACTGCGTCAGGGTTTGAATGAAATCGCCATATTGAGGCCAAGCGCGAATTTTCTCGGAGTATTTTCCACCCAGAGGAAATGAAACAGCTGCCGTCCGGCCGATGCCTCGGCGGGCGTGCGCTACCAATGGTGCCAGATATTCATCTGTGGTTGCCAATGACGTGGTGGCGTCTTCTCTGGCGTAGGAAAGATTGTATCCATCCGCTTGGGGTAGCCAATTGAACGGTTTGTTGGAAATTTCGCTCCACTTGCCGGTGGGTCGGGTGCCCACTGGATCGGTGATGAATGCGGACCGTGCTATAGTCACTGTTTCCTGAGCGAAGAGGCGGGGGATGTCTGCTGGTCGCGTGGTGAAGAAACAACGTCCCTTGCCCAGTTTTGCGATGTCTTGCAGAAACTTGGCATCCGTATCAGCGGCAGTACCTAGACCGATCACAGAAACGGATGCTCCTTCCTTGGTCATCTCCGCAATCAATTGACGATATGCACCGGGCTCCTCGGAGTCGGCGGCATCTGAAAAGAGGATGATGTGACGTGTGCCGGCGGTGGATTTCTTGAGTTCTTTCCACGCGGCCTTCAATCCGGTGTATACGTAAATTCCACCACCTTGGGATTGAACTTTGCGAATTTTTCCAATGATTGCATTCTTCTTATCTTGGATGTCAATCAGCGGCACAATTTTGTGCGCTTCGCTATCAACGGCGAATACGGTCACCTGATCCATCAGTCCTAACAACTCTACGGCTCGTGCCGCGCCGGTGTTCGCAAGATCCATTTTGGTTTTGCCCGCTCCCGCAGACATGGCCATCGACCCTGACCGGTCCATGACAATAGCCATCGCCACAGCCAACTTGCGATGTTCGTTTTTCAACTCCATGGAAACGGGTAGCAGATTATCAATCGCCGATTGGAAATAGCCACCTGAGCCGAATGATTGTTTACCCCCCACCATCATGAACCCGCCTCCTTGCTCGCGCACGTAGAAGTTCAGAGCTTCCTGGAAAGGAACCGGGACTTCAAAAGCCGGCACATTGTTAAAGACCACGGAACGAGCGCCAGCCAGTTGACCGACTCGCAAATTGCCGGGCTCAGTCACCACCTGAACATCATAGTCCTGATCCTTCAGCGCTGCGGCCAGCGGGTCATTGATGTATTTGGTCACCAAGAGAACGCGTGGGCCACCGGTGACCTCGATCCATCGCTCCACTCGGTTGTTTCCCGGGTGGGCATCTTTTTCAGGTCTGATCTCAGCGGTGTATTCGTAGGAACCACTGCGCGCAATTCGATCGGTAAATTCAGCCCGGCCCGTGCCGCTAACAATTTTCACCTGAGTCTCTGAGAGTGTCTGGCCGTTACGTTTGATGATCAGAGGCACAGTGGTATCAGTGTGGCCTCTCACGGTGACCCCTAACACAAACGGCTCGCCGACTTGAGAACGGATCGGAAGGTGAATGCGCGCAACGCGGAAGTCATCGGTGGTTTCCTCTCGCACCAGACGGAAATCCATCGGTATCCCCATGCTCGAAAGTTTTGCGGCGGCTTCAGCAAGAGGTTCGGTGGAGTAACCGTCGCTGAATACCAAGATGCGAGAAGGTCTGTCCTCTGGCGCAAGGGCGATGATATTCTGGATGGCGAGATTGGTGCGTGTTAGCTTGCGGCTGCCTGTGAACACCGCGGTTTCCGTCCCCGGCTTTTGTTCGACGACCTCAGCCGCGTAGTCAATGAAGCGCAGTTGATCGCGTCTGGAGGGTTTCGATTTTTCCAGCAGCTTTTTCCACTCGGGCAGACCTTTGTCTACGAGGTCCTCGGTCGATTCTGAGCGATCCAGCATCACCCAGAGGTCGAGGGCGTTTTGCTGTCGGTCAATATGAGGATCTGCGAGCAATACGGTGACCGTAATCAGCAGCAGTGCCCGTAGTGGCTGCCAAAGGCGGAGTGAACGCCAGACCAATCCCAGAAGGATGAAGACGGGGAGGAGGAAAAACCACTCTGGTGCGCTGAAAGTCATCGATAGTTCTGCAGCTTCATGCCGCAACCATGTGAAGATGACCTGCCCGTCAGAAATTGCAACGATGGGCTAACGAAAAAAGCCTAGTCGAGCCAATCGAGGATGGCGTCAGCAGCCAGTCTCCAATCAGGGTCGATCATCATCATATGGCACATCTCAGGGATTATCTGGGCTTCGGTGCCATAGGCTGCAGCGGTGCTTTCGACCATGTCGGTGGTATAAATGCGGTCGGCGTCCGCCCCAAGGACTAACATTTTTGTTGTCACGGCATCAGCCCGTGGAGCACGTAGCATGGTTTGAAAATATAGCAGGGGTGAGATTTTCTCGAGTGCTCGCTTGTGTTCTTCGATCTCACTCTCGCTGGTGTCCTGGCGGAAAAGCAGCTCCCGCATACTTTCAGAAGTGCTGTATACGTGGTGCGGGCGGAGGGTGAGATGGGCTACGATGACGAGCCAAGGGAACTTCTTGAACATGCTCCAATAGCTTGGCCCGCTGCTAGCGGGTGGAGCCGATGCCATGAGCACCGCAGCCGGACAATCGTGATAGATCTCCAAATAACGCTGCACCAGATAACCTCCCCAAGAGTGCGCAACGATGACCACTGGCTCACCGACCTGCTCAACAGCAGAACGGACATCATTGAGGTAGTCGCTGCAGCCCCTCAGTAACACAGTTCCATCGGCATCGCTGGAACCATGACCGCGTAAGCTCAATGCATGCGTGTCACAGCCAGCTTCCGAGAAGTGATCCTGAAACAACTTCCAGCAACCTGCCGTCATGCCCGCTCCGTGAATAAACAGGACCGGATGGCGAAATTTCCTCACTGAGGAGCTTTTTGAGATAAGTTCGAGTGGCATGGGGTGGTTTCAGATTGGCGAAGCCGGGGAAGGAGATTGATTTATGGGTAATCAAGATTACCCTAACGAAAACGAATATGCGGAAATTTTTGGTCATCGTCAACATGGAGTCGGGCACAGCCAAGAAATCCGATCCTGGGAAAATCACGGCTGAAGTGTTAGATGTGCTAAGTTCCCACGACATTGAGAGCGATGTTCGTTTTTTCCGTGGAGCGGATCTGGTAGATGGCCTACGAAGAGCCATTGACGAAAAACCAGACGCGATCTTGGTAGCAGGTGGAGACGGAACGGTGAATACCGCCGCCGGGCTGATGGAGAACTCCGGAGTCGCGCTGGGAATTCTCCCGATGGGAACATTCAACCTGGCAGCCCGAGACTACGATGTGCCATTGGAATTTGAACCGGCTTTACATGCCCTCGCCACTGCAGAGATGCAGAGCAATCAACTCATGAAAATTTCCGGTCTACCGTGTCTTTGCACATCCATTATCGGGTTTTACCCGCGCATGGCCCGGATGATCGACGAGTATCATGGAAAAAAATGGTGGCGGAAATCTCTCAGAGTTCTGGGCTGGTCGGTGTTCCGTTTTGCCAAGTCGACCGTCTATCGGCTCACGATTTCAAACCAAGATACAGAAGAGACTAAACAACACGCGTTCAAAAGTAGAATGTTAGCCATCGTGCCGGGCGAGTATCGCGATACACTTGGACTTATCCCCGAGCGCAAAAGCACCTCGGGTAAGGAGGCCACAGTGTATGTCTTCCAGCATCTTACTCGAATAGCCATGTTACGTGGAATGCTGGCTTATGTGCTGGGGCAGAGTTCAGACGATCCGGATATGGAAGCAGTCGCCGTCACCAGCGGCACTCTTGATTTCAAAGGTAAGAAACACGTTAAAATTATGATCGATGGTGAAGTGACCCAGTTAGAGACACCTTTGAAAATTGAAATCGTTCCAGATGCACTGCTTTTACTTCACCCTCAACCTGAAACTTTGCCGTAAGAATGTATCAAATCCTCCAGCTCTCAGATCCTCATTTTGGAGCAGCCAATCTTGTTCAAGCAGAAGCGGTCGTTCAAATGGCTACGAAGTTAGAGCCGGACTTTACTCTCCTGCCCGGTGATTTTTCCATGCGTGCCCGGAAACGTGAGATGGTGGCTGCTCAAGAATGGCTCAGCAGGTTGCCTCAACCACAGCTGACCATTCCGGGGAATCACGATGTGCCGTTGTTGAACCAGCCCATCGATCGTTTTTTTCGCCCATTCCGTCGGTATAAAAAATACATCAACGAGGACCTTGAACCCACTGCCGATCTGCCGGTGGGACGCTTGCTGGCTTTCAATTCATCCACGCCTTTTGGCTTGCACGTTGATTGGTCGAGAGGATTCCTATCTCCCTTTCAAGGACTGCGAATCGAAAACGGTTTTGAGGGCGTTGATGGACTGAGAATGGTGACATTTCATCATCCTCTTCATCGCAGCGATGAGAAATCCAGAGTCCTCATATCACCGCTTCCGCTGATCCAAAGATCCCTGTCGATAGGGAAAGTCGACATCGTCTTTGCCGGTCATTTCCATCAGGCCTATTCCGGAGTGATCGAGCTAGAGCATGAGGATCGAAACGTAGTGGTCTCCCAAGCGGCCACCGCATGTTCAACCCGAACCAAAGGTGAACCAGCTGGATTTCATCTTGTGAAACTGTCGAATAAACGAATCGAGATTCTGCGTTACCGCTGGCTCAAGGGTGAGTTTCTCCACGATCTAACATCCTGCTTTGAAAAATCCGAAGAGCGGTGGAGTCAGGTAGTCTGAGAATCACTTGTCGTGGTAGTCACCTGAGTTCCTGACTTGGTGAAATACCAGGCAGCCAAAACAGCAAGTAGAATGAGGCAGGCCCACACTCGCCATAGATGGTCGTCTCGCGTGTGGCGGTCAACGGCAGTGGCTAGTGCGGTGGCCGGCACTTCATCGGAGGCGCACTGCGAGAAGTCTGCTTCACGCGTATCCGCAAAGTAGGTCGCAGAAGTTAGCAATACTTCATCTCCTTGGCTCAGGGTGAAAAATCCGGGTGTTTCAGGAGCGGTCAGACCTGACGCTCTGGAGTCCAGTGATTTGGTTTCCAGAATCTCGCCATTGAGATCGTAGATGTTTTTGACTAGGGGCGGAGTATCTTTCCCTGTTCTTCTCGTGAGATCCAGCGGCTCTGAGGTCTCGGTGATTCGGGTTTCGGGCGCAATTTTCTCCTGGCGAAGCTGTTCGCAGAACCGCAGCATCAGGACTGCGACGGACGGTTGCTTCATGCCGTTAGAGCGTCTGATGTCGAAGTTGAAAATCAACGCCTTGCGTCCGGTGATCTCGTGGGTGCGCAGGTAAATCAATGCGCGGTTGCCTTGCCAGAGCAAGACCTCATCTGCCTGGTCATGGGGGATCGATATGCTGTTCCTTACCAGCAATGCCTGCCAGTTCAGGCCATCAGTGAGCGGGTGTTTTGTCGCAACAATGTTGCCAGTGAGATAGGGCCTTGAGCTAGCCTTGTCCTGCGGGAAAACCATCAGGTGATGGTCTTTCGGAGTGGTCTCGGTAGATGTGATGATCAGATCAGCTTGGGTGCCATTGGCCACGGTCTTGAGGTTGGGGAAACTGGCGATCATCCGGTCACTGAGGAGCACGGTTTCCTTGGGAAGGGTGGATTGAATGAGTAGTGGTTTCGGGGCAGGGCGAACCAGTGGCAGGCTGTCATCGAGATCGAAGGCGTCTCCGTTTAGGCTGACCCTGCAACGTTCTTCTCCGGCTGGAAACGCACCTTGAAGAGTCGTCAATGATCCTGCTTTGAGTGTGACGCTTCTCGTATTGCTAGACCCTTTTGCGGTCTCCAGCTTCCATGTGCGCGTTTGTTCTTCGTCCGAGTAGTTTCTAACGATCGCCTTCCACACGAGGTCTGTGCCAGATGTCTCAAAACTAACACCAGTGAAGCCACAGTTGTCGGTAGGTTCTCCAATGGAAATGGTAGAGCTGTTGTAAGGTGCTACACCCGATAGCGGAGTGTCTGTGATGTAGGAAATGGCACCCTCAGCACCAACCAAACTACGGGCTACACGCAGAGTGTTTCCTGGCTCAGTGGCACCGGAGCTTGGCTGCCAGCTAGTGAGTGCTGCCAGCAGCTCCTCCATGGATTTCCCCTGATAGATTTTTGCTTTCGAGGGGTCTGACTCCATGAGCCAGACTTCAATGTTCGCAGCGTTACCTTGTAAACGTGGGATTTCACGTTGAAGGGTTTCCGGAAGTTTGTCTTTGAAAACTCGCATCGACGCGGAGCTGTCTAAAACGATGGCTATGCGCTGTGTAGACTTGGCTTTCACATAACGTGGCTGGACTAACAACCAAGTGGTTAACAGTACGGCGAAAATTTGCAGCCACAGTGGCACTGAATTAACCAGCCGATCAAATCGCCGACCGCTGGTTGATTCCCGCTGGGTCTGACGTAGCAAGAACAGGGTGCTGACAACCTGCACCTTCGCACGACGTTGCAGAAAGTGAATCAACACCACCGCTGGGATGCCTAGTAGCGCCCAGAGACCGTGTAGATTTGTTAGGATGAGGTTGATGGCAAGTTGGGATTAAGAAATGGTGAGAGCTCCTGCGGTGACGGCTTCTTCATTGAGCGCCTCCAGGAGATCGGTATCAGCGCTGACACGAGCCAAGGGGGCGTTGAACCGGCGCGCTGCCGAGTGCCATTGAGCGAAGTGTTCGGCGTAGGCTTTGTAATAGAGCTTCAATGTTGATTTTTCAATCCGGTGGGGATGGTGGCTGGTTTGCTCGGCATCGATAAATTCGTAATTTCCTTCCCACTCAGGCCGGGCTTCGCTTTGGAGAAATGGAACCAGCATGATGGCTTTGCCCTGCTGCTGAGTGAGTAAGCGCAGCGGGTGCGTGGGATCACCTTCAAATAGAAGATCCGAGATTAGCACGCGAATGGCATTGCCTCGCATCGGCACCTTGTCGAGGGCCAGGGATGTGGCTGGGTTTTCGGAAGGTATGTTTTTCGCCGTTTCATACCAGAGGTGTGAGTTCACTGCGTCCATCGGTATTTCACGATATCCGTCACCGCGTAGAACGTGCAACCGTGTGGACGCGCCTGCCTGAACCGCAGAGAGCACGGCAAAGTAAAACAGCTCGGCACTGCGTTCTGCTTTGTCTGTTTCGAAAAACATCGACTCGGAGGCGTCCATAATGATGTCGATCACAGGCCTTACCTCCTCCCGATAAAGTTTCATCGAGTAGTTTCCCGTGCGCGCGTATGCTTGCCAGTTGATATGTCTAGGATCATCACCAGGCACGTAAGCACGGTGGTCTTGGAAATCGATCGATGATCCTGTGCCAGCCCCCTGAAACTCACCGGCCATGCCACGCCATACCTGACTGCGAAACGGCAGGGTAAGGCGTTCCGTGCAGACGGACGCTTTGTGGTAAAGAGTAGCTAGTTGCTCGTGGGTCATGCTTCAAAGGCGGGCTGGATCTGTCGCTCGACTTCGCCGACTTGCCTCCAAACAGGGCGTGTGGTGGCGAGAGCAATGAGGTAATAGACTCCAGCGTTGAGATAGGCGATATTCAACAAGGTTGTCGACGAGAATATCGTTTGCTCTGCTAGATATGGCAGTGTCAGAGGAATCCAACAGAAGTAGTGCATCAGCTCAAGATTCGAGGCCCATTGTTCACAGGATATAACCACGGCGAAGACAAGGGCCTGTGTGCAGATGAAGAGCACAAAGAGGCCGAAACGGTTATCATTTTTACGAGCAAACAAGCGGGTCATCGCCACAGGGAAGAGTAGCATGGCAAAGACGGCGGGAACCATCATCCGGGTGGTGTCGTCAATCGTAGCTCCTTTGAGTGAGAAAATGAATATCACCCCCTGCATCAGTAAAAACAGGATGAGAACATAAATTAAACCAGTCGCCCATCCGGGGTAGAAGATCCGTCCGAGGGTTCTGCCAACCATACCTTTGCTTACAAACGGAGCGGCGATCGGTGGCACCAAATGAGGGTTTTCAGTTAAACATATCAAACTGATCGGAGCGCAGAGACAGAGTCCTAAAATAATGGCGATGTAGACTTGGTCGATTGCCAGAGTGACCACAGCCAAGGCCAGCATGATAAAGAACAGGCTGACGGACCTCTTTAAAGTCGATCTGTTTTCCGCGACGGGAGCGATCTGCGATGTGCCCAGATCAAGACACATCCATCCGGCGTAAAGGCACATGACAACAAACGCTAAAAATCCTAACCAGGCGCTTCCTGTGTCAAGAGTGAGCCTTTGCACCATGGTCTGGAAGAGATAGCGGTTACTGACGAACAACGCCCAGATGTAGATAAACAACATCAATGCTCCGGTGATGGGTAACAGCACTCTAACAATAGTTGAACTAATGCCACTGAATCCCACCGTGAATGCAGTCAGTGTGATGGAAATCAGGAAGATGCTGAGCAAGAACAAGACTTCAGCGAGCATCTGCATATCGCCAAAGAAATACCGTAGAATCAGATACGGAATAATCGCAGTGAGAATGAGAGCGGATTGGCTCACAATCGAGATCCATTTTCCAAAGGTAATGCGCCAGGCACTCAGCCGGGTCAGGCATAGGAGATCGATCGTGTTTCCTCTCACTTCCGAGGAAAGAGCCGAGATGCCACGCAGTGGTTGCACAATGAGCACGGCAAAGGAGAAAAAGAAAAAGATCACCCTCGACAACAAATGACCGGCATTCTGGGAGGATGCGCTCGCTGCAGTGACCAAGAGTATAAATGCAAGGAAGGCCTGCAGGGTAATGAACAGAATGACAAACCCGACACCACGCAAGCCCTGACGAAGCTCCTTCACCAACATCGGGTTGAGCTTGTCTGGGAAATCTGCGATGTGCTTGATGCTGGACATGGCGATTACGAATTCTTGGGCATCGTTGGAGGCGTGTTCACTTTATCCAGCATGTCGATAAATGCGTCTTCCAAGTTTCGCTGCTCTTTGTGGAATTCCACCACTTGCAGTCCGTCTTTGATCATGCTGGCGAGCACCCGAGAGGCGGTTTCAACTGACTCGATACGGAGCCGGCCGCCTTGTTTTCGGGACTCGATAAATTCGGCGTAGGGGTTGGTTACCGCCCAGTCAGATACCGCTTGGGCATTACCTAACACCTGCACATCATAGAAATAGCCACCTAACGTGTCGGTTCCCTGTCGTAGAGATTCAGCGTCGCCGTGGTGTACGATGCGGCCATTGTTGATGAACAGCAGGCTGTCGCACATTTCACCAAGCTCAGAGAGAATGTGGGAGGAAATGAAGATGGTTTTTCCTTCCTCTGCAAGAATACGAATCAGGTGCTTCAGCTCCACTCGGGCTTTGGGGTCGAGACCTGCTGCAGGCTCGTCCATAATGAGAATCTGTGGATCATGGATCAGAGCTCTGCCGAGACAGAGTCTCTGGGTCATGCCTTTTGAGAGTTTGTTAGAAAGCCGATCGGCCAGAGGGATGAGGTCGGCGAATTCCATCACCTCTTGGATGCGCATCTGGCGTTCTTTGCCGCTGTAGCCTAGTGCCCGGGCATAGAAATCAAGATATTCGAGCACCGTCATGTGCTCGTAGTTGCCGAAGTGGTCGGGCATCCATCCGATCAGTGACCGGACCTTGGCAGGATGGTTGACGACATTGATTCCGCAAATTTCTGCGGTGCCCATCGTTGGGTAATCCAGGGTCGCTAGAACACGCATGGTGGTGGTTTTACCAGCACCATTGGCACCCACAAAGCCACACACTGAACCATGAGGAACTTCAAAATTAATCCCGTCGACGGCCTTCAGTGGTCCGAAATAGCGGTAGAGGTTGTTGACGACAATCGCGTTACTCATGCTGGAAATAAAATTTGGAACTTGGTGTTGGAAAATTAACGAGCGATGCGTCCCGTCATTAGCGTTTTAGTGCTCAGCCATTTGACGGAATTGTATGTTTCGATGGCGGGCGCATCTTCCGTGAGGGTGAAAAAGCGGCCGGGAAGCGTGGCGAGGTCATTGATGTGCTGAGCGTTGCCTTTGGAAAAAAGCTGCGACTGTGCGAGTAGCCAGCTGTGGAAGTCTGAGGCGCTGCTGGGACTCAAGGTGACTGAGTTCCCTTTGGAAAGTGCATCCGCTTTCCACCACGAACCGTCTTTAGCCTGATAGTAAATAGTGCCGAGGTCATAATCGAAGGTGGACGTTAGAACGGGAGCGCCGGCGCGGGGGGATAGCTCAATACGGCCTCGGGTAGGGCGCACGGTTTTAAGGAGGTGACCGTGGATACTGCGTGACTGAAACCAGTCGCCGCTGGCTTTAAGTCCATCGTCACCTTCATTAGCCGTGTAGGAGCTGGGAGCGGTGCCATCTGTGACGACTCGTGCCCAGCGGGAAGGAGCGAGGGCGACAGGGGACATCAGCGCAGGCTCGGATGTTTCGAATGAACTTCCTAACAGAACTCCGGTCCGTGCCGCTTGCTCTTGAATGATGTAGGCGTTGTTTTCTTGCGGTTGGATTTCCATCAGAACCACCCGATGACCTCGTCCGCCAAAGCCGTCTTGGAATAAAATCAAAATAACTAACAGCGCGCTGGCACCAAGTGAGATGATGGGGGTGGTAATGAACAGTTTGTGTCGTTTGCCAGCCTTGGCGAAGACAAACAGATTCACGGGTCCGATCAGGATACCGAAGGCAAGTAGGATGAGAACAAAGAAGGCCGTGTTGAAATGCTTTTGACCAAGGATGTTTTCCAGTGGCCATGTGCCTGCGTAATCATAGAGCATGCTGTAATAGGTAGTGCTGTAGCCTGAGCTGGCAAAACCTGGTTTTACGGGTTGGGAGCGTCTTGATGGAGCGATAACGCCGGCACCTAGCATGCTGTAGGTTTTCGCCGCATCCAGCCGACCTGACGATGGCAACGACAATATGCTGACAGTGCCCATGCTGCGTTGGATGATTCGGGAGCCAGTATCGGCGGCTTCATCGCTGTCAATCTGGAGACTGCCGAAATTGACCGAAGCGCTGGAGCTGTAAATAATCAGCCTGCCACCGAATCGGTTCCACTCGAGGATCGCTGTGCGAGCTCCAGGATCGAGTTTAGACCAATCATCAGAGGTTAACATAATCACGTCTTGGCCAAGATATGCGCGCCAGTCTGTCGGCATGCTTTTTGGATCAAAACTGCCACCAAACTCGATATTGCTAGACGACATCGAGCCTCCACTGAGTTGACTTGTTAGGGCGGATGCGTTGGGCACGTAGAGTGCGCTGCTGACGATGACGGAAGGCCACTGATTGCTGAGTTCGGTCGACATGGTGCCGCTCGTTGTCGGGAAGCCGTTGCAGCTGATGTTCATTCTCAGTTCACTACCGCTGCCGTAACCGCTGGTCTGAAAGACAGTGGTAACAGGAACTAGGAAATCAAACGTTTCGCGTTTTCCTGCTTCGCAGGAGCATTCGAAACTCGATGACATGCGGCTACCGGTTTCCGTGCCGAAAGCGGATAGATCCTTCGAGGTGAATTCCAAACTGAGGTCTCGATCGACCTTGGTGCCATTATTGATTTCCACCCGAATAGGCACATAGCCATAGGCCGGGAGTTTGCCAAACAAGCTGGTGACTTGCACCCAAGTGTTGGTCTTCGTCTCGTAGACTTGTCGAGTCAGTTGATACTGGGCGCTAAGTCGACCAGCTCCTAACAGAGTCAGGAGTAGGGCTGCTGTGGCAGTCAGTGAAAACAACCAAGGAGTGAGGCGGGTGCTCTTGAAAATCATGATGGGCCGGGAAACTCGAATTACTGGCTGACCATAGTGCGTGGAGCTTCCTTTGCTTGGAATGGAACCTCCTCTAACAATGCGTAGATGGTGTCATTGGTGGTTTTGCCTTCCACCCGCGCATTGTAATCGAGAATCATGCGGTGACGAAGCACAGCCGGAGCCACGTATTTGACGTCTTCGAAGCTGGCATGGGTGCGTTCGTTCATGAGAGCTCGGGCCTTGGCGGCTGAGGCGAGTGAGAGTGCGGCACGCGGGCTGGATCCATATTTGATGCCGGCGGATGCGGTCGACTGGCCAGGGTGAGTGGCGTCTACTAAGCGCGCAATGTAATTAGCCACCACGTCCGGAAGGTATATCCGGCGGACCATCGTTAGAACCTCATCAAGCTGCGCGGGGTCCATCATGGAGACTACCTCAGGTTCCGTGCCGAGTTCACGGTGGTTGACGATTTTTTCCAAGGTTTCGACATTGTTACGGCTGACTTCAAGTTTGAAAAGAAAGCGGTCCAGCTGGGCTTCTGGTAGCGGGTAGGTGCCTTCGAGCTCGATCGGGTTCTGCGTGGCGAGGACAAAAAATGGAGCTGGCAAATCGTGAGTTTCTCCAATCACGGTCACGCGGCGTTCCTGCATCGCTTCTAGCATAGCCGACTGAGTTTTCGGCGAGGCTCGGTTGATTTCGTCGGCTAACAGAATGTTAGTGAATAGCGGTCCAGGCTGGAAAACAAACTTACGCTGTCCGTCTTGTTCCTGAAGCACTGGGTTGCCGGTGATGTCACCAGGTAGGAGGTCAGGGGTGAACTGGATTCTCTTGGCATCGAGATTCAGTGCTTTGGATAGGCCTTTGACCAGTTCGGTTTTACCCAATCCAGGCAAACCTTCTAACAAAATATGTCCGCGTGCGAGCAGTCCAGTGATCACCAAGTCGATCAGTTCCTCCTGTCCAAAGAGAACTTGGTTGAGTGTAGTATTGAGTGAGCGGACATGTTTGCAGGCAGCGGCGATCTCGGATTCAGTGGCAAATTGCATGGTAGGTAAAAGTAGTCAGAGTGAAGTTTAGGGAGTAGTTACTCGAAGAATTTTTTAAGGGCTTTTTTTTCCTCGGGGAGGAGGGAGTCCTTCCAGACGCGATCTCCGCCCTTTCCTTTAGCGGTGGCTTTGCCGCCAGCTGTCGGCCCCTGCTTGGTTTCATCGACTTCGTGTTTGTCATCGCTGGTCTCGAGTAAGTCTCCTGGGAGGGCTTGTTCTTTATTATCGTTTTTCAGTCTCTCCAGTTTGCCTTTACCTGCATCTGCATGGGGGGCTCCAAGAACATCAGGCGCGGTTCCTGGGCCACGGTTGATTCCGCCTTTGCCGGGTTTTTCAGCGTCACCGTCTTCACCCTCTCCCTCTCCTTCTTGATCGTTCATCCAGTCGTCTTCACCAGGCTGGTCGCCTTTTCCGCCATCTTGCTGTTTAAGTTTTTCAGCATGTTGGCGCATATTTTCACGCAGTTGGTCGAGCTGTTCTGGAGTTAATTGATCGAGCTGTTTGGGATCGAGTTTCTTTAACTGCTTCAGGAGTTTTTCGTTTGGCTTCATGCCTCCCTGTTCCATTTTCTTAAGTGCTTCGTCGAACTCGTTGAGGAGTCGTTGCTTCTTCTGTTCGTTCATCTTTGCACCGCCATTCTGGAGTTCGGCGAGGTTCTGTTCGGCTCGTTGCAGATTGTTTTTCAGGGCTTCCTGTTCCTTGGCATGATTCTGTTTCAAGGTATCCGTGGCCTCTAGGCTAGAGTGACTGAACCATTCATCCGGTGATTGCTCGCGAAGCTTTTCGAGCTTCTCACGCATTTCTTCTACGTAGTCATCCTGAATGACCTCTTGGTTGTCGAGCTGGTCCAGACTGGTGTCGAGTTCGCTCCATGCCGATGGCTCTTGAGCGGGATCCGATGCAATGGATTTAGCATGCACGGGGATCATAAACCCACAGGCGATGATCATGGCGGCACCGATCATTGGAGGAAGGAGTCGTTTCCAGTGCCAGCTTGTGCCGTCGTTGATCATAACCGGAACTGCAGGCCATGGGGCGATACCGTGGTCGGCAGCTGTCAGTGCGTTGCGAAGTCGCATGGCGGCTTCAATGCGAACCAGTGACTGCTTCGAGGATTCAAAATGGGCGCGTGCGGCAAGCCAGCATGCCAGCCCAGTGAGTGCCAACGCTACGATTGCTCCACCAACGAGTTGCATCCATGGCATAGCGTCCAACTCGCGCCTTAGAATCAAGATGCCGCAAGCGATAATCAACGATGTGATCAGTAAAGGAGTGGACAGCACTTGCAGCCACCAGCCGAAATTAATTTTTCGTGATGTTCTGCGAGCGATTGCACGCCATGTCTGTTCTTCGGCCATTTAAATGATAAGTCTGGAACCATGTTAGTGCGGAATTGGTTCTGGGCAAGATGAGAAGTATGAAAATCCGATGAAGATGGTACAAAAAAACGGCCCCGCGTGAATGCGGAGCCGTTGGGTAAATTCAAGTGCTGATTAGTGCTTGGCCCCTGTAGCAGGGAGGAAGCGGTAGTAAACTTCCAACATGAAGGTGGCCAGGCAGGTGCGGTAGTGGGTGGCCATTTGTGAGCCGCCTTGGAACTGAGGAGCTACAGCTTTAACCTTGGCTCCACCGCCAACATTCTTCCAGGTGCCGTCGGCGTTCTGGTTGTTGAGAAGTTGGTCGCGGAACAGATTGTTGTAATGTTCCCAGTCGGCACCGCCACGGTTAATCATGGCTTGGGCGTGGTAGTAGTGACGGTAGAGGTCTGCGTGCTCAGTGTTGTAGTCAAGCTTAGCGTTCTTCTTGATGTAGCGAGCGCCTTTGCGGACAACGGAGTCATGGCTCTTGTCCCACATCTGGAAGGCTAGCATGCCGCCACCGGTCATGGTGAAACCGACATCTCCGTGTGGGTTAGGGGATGCATATCCGACACCTCCGTCAGAGGCTTGCTTGCTCTTCAGGTAATCGAGGGCGTTGCGGATGCAGCCTTTGAATACTTTCTCTTCCCAGAGACCTGTGTGCTTGCAGGCTTTGAGCGCCTGGATGTGCCAAAGAGCGATGGATGTATCACCTCCGCGTTTTCCGGACATGTCGTATTTGTAGTCCCAAGCACCGGATGTGTGTTGGTGTTCAAGGATCCAGTCTCCAGATGCCTTGGTGGCTTCGTTCAGTTTTGGGATGTTGATACCGAGCTTGATGCAGAAGGTAGCAGCTTCGCCGAGTGCGTATGTGGCAATCGAGTGATCGTAGCACCAGTGGTTGTCTTTGAAGTCGTCAGCCATTTTACCGTTGTTTTTCATGCTGACGTTCACAAGGTAAACGATACCGCGGGTGACGGCGTCGCCGAACTCCTCGGAGTTAGGTGTTTCGCAGTGGCCGAGGAAAGCAAGAATGGCGAATCCAGTCATAGCGACTTTTTTCTGGCCGCACCAGCTGCCGTCGGCGTTCTGGGTCTTCTTGAGCCAGCGGAGTGATTTCATCACGGCTTCTTCACATTTCTCATTACCGCCGTTTTTAGCAAGGCGATTCAAGCGGTCGTCCTTAGAACAGCGCTCACGCATGGTAGCTGGGATGTTACCGAATCCGCCACCACCGCCATCGCCGTCGCCATTGCCCCAGCCGTCACCGAAATCGTCGCCGTTTCCGAAATCCGTGGATGGATCCGGAACGTCAACTTCGGGGACTGGAACCGCAGTAGGAGAGGTGGTGTTTGCAGCGATGACCTTGGCCATGGAAGATGATGGAGCAGAGGGCTTGCGCTCTACGGCACGTGTCATCTCACGCTTGGTGACTTTTTCTTTGTCATCGGCACCAGCTTGGTAAGAAACAATCTCAGGCGTGAAGTTGTCAATTGGCGGCAACAGCAAATAGAGGAGGACAATACCAATTAAAAGAACCACTAACAGTGAGATAATGATACTGGTAATGGTGGAATTGCGCTGTTGCGCGGCCAGGCGTGCCTGGGCTTCTGGTGACAGTTGGGCGTGTAAGCTCATGAGTTAATTAGGTGTTCGGTGTGAGGGGGGACTCCAAGTGGAGGGATGTGCTTTAGATGGAGAATATAGATCGGCCTTTCTAAGTGGCCAGCGTAAAAACGGGATATTTCAGATTCTTGGTGGAGGTGGTTTGGATGGGTTTGGTCATTGATAGCTAGTCGGTTGTGACTTGTCTTACAGTGGGACATTGAGTGGAGACGTCCGAGCTTGGGATCTTCTTAGGTGTTTTTTGAGTTTTTTTTTCAGGGTCTTGTCAGCGGGGTTGGTTTGATCTAGCAATAGCCCATGGATTTACGCGCAGGAGTAGCAGGGGCAGGAGCAATGGGGCGCAATCATGCGCGGGTTTTTTCACTATTAGAGGGGGTCGAGCTGGCCGCTGTCTACGATCAGGACAAGAAGCGCGCCGCTGATGTAGCCGCGGAATTTGGTGGAATTGCCGTTGATTCCTTGGACGCGTTCGCTGAGGTAGTCGACGCCGCCACCGTGGCCGTGCCCACCGTTGCCCACCGCAGTGTTGGCTGTGAGCTTATGGAAAAAGGGGTGGATGTGCTGATGGAAAAACCCATCGCCGACACACTCGACGATGCTACAGCTCTCATCGAAACCTCCCAAAAGCACGGCAGGATTCTTCAAGTAGGCCACATCGAACGCTTCAATCCTGTCATGCGCGAACTCGAAGATCGATTGAAGGAGGCTCGCTTCATCGAAGCCCACAGGCTTTCCCCATTTCCTAACAGGAGCATTGATATTGGTGTGGTTCTTGATCTGATGATCCATGATTTGGAAATTATTTTGCATCTGGTGCGCTCACCGATTGTTAGTGTTGATGCCGTTGGGGTGGCTGTGATGACAGCACGTGAGGATATCGCCAATGCGCGGATCCGGTTTGAAAACGGCTGTGTGGCCAACGTCACCGCGAGCCGAATCAGTCCCGAGCGGATGCGGAAAATCCGGGTGTTCCAAGGTGACTGCTATCTATCACTGGATTATCAGGAGCAGAGCGCGGGGATGTATCGTATGGGTAAAGAGGGGGTGGAGAAGGTCGAAGTGAATGTTGAAAAGGACGAACCACTGAAGCGAGAGTTGGCCTCATTCGTCGAGTGCTCTAAAAAAGGCAAAGCCCCGGAGGTCTCCGGACAACAAGGTGCCGCTGCATTGGATCTGGCGCTGGATATCACAAACCGTATTACCTCGAGCTTCAACAAATAATCCGCTACTTTAAAACGTGTGCACACGATGGTAGCCATTCAGGAGCCTTGACTCACGCTCTAACCAAGGCATCTTGTCCTCGTGGAAAAGTTGGAAATACCTCAAAAGTCGATCTACAGAATCTCGCTGTATAATCGGTGTCTCGAGCGTCTCCATGAGAATGGCCACGAGATGGTGAGTTCGACAGCGCTGGCCGCAGCTGCAGGGGTGAAGCCATCCCAACTGCGTCGTGACTTAGCCTATTTCGGCACATTCGGAACTCGAGGTCGGGGATATCCGGTTCAGGCACTGCGACTCGCCATTCACGAGGGCTTGGGTCGCGCTAAACTCCAACCCGTCATCATGGTAGGTGCGGGTAACCTTGGTCGGGCGTTGCTCCGCTATGAGGGGTTTAAAAAGGAGGGTTACGATATCCTCGCGGCCTTTGATGCGGCCGCTGCCACTCTATCGGGGAAAAGCATCCCTGTGCCGCTTCATTCATCTGACAAGATCCCCGAATTTGTCAAAGAGCACAAGGTGCAGATGGCGATCCTGTGTGTGCCCGCAGAACACGCCCAAGAGGCCGTGAACGTGCTGGTGGATGCGGGCATCCAAGGGGTGCTGAATTTCTCCCCAGCGGTGCTTCAAGTGCCCGCCGATGTGACAGTGAACAACGTTGATCTGGCGCTTGAGCTGGAGAACCTGAGTTACTTCGTCAGGAAATAAGTTTTTTTTCTGTGTTTTACCCAAGAAATTCTTGGGTTCCGCGTTTCACCTCGTAGAAAGTGCCTGCGATGGGCGTCAAAAACGAAAAAGATATGGCGGAAACCAGCTCAGAACTGGTCGAACGGGCGATCTCGGAATTCGAGTCACCCCTGATCGGCTACGCCAAGACCATCGTGCATGATCTCGATCGAGCTCGCGACGTTGTGCAGGACACTTTCATCCGCCTCTACCAGCAAGACGCCGGTAAGGTGAGCGATGGCTTGAAGTCCTGGTTGTTCACCGTCTGCCGGAATCGGGCGCTTGATGTGCTCCGGAAGGAGAAACGAATGGTGCCAATGGAGGACGAATTAATGGCCTCCCGCGATAGTGGGGTCGATTCCCCCGATACCATCACCTCCGACAACGAACGTGTGGAGTTGGTGAAATCCTACCTCGCACGTCTCCCTGAAAACCAAGCCACAGTGATCATCCTCAAATTCGAAAAAGGATACAGCTACCAAGAAATCAGTGACGAGACCGGACTCAGCACCGGTAACGTCGGCTTTCTCATCCATACCGGCATGAAACGCTTGCGCGAAATCCTGCCTGACGACCTTCAATAAATTTCCAAAAACACCCTGACCAACCACTGAGATGAAAATCGACGTCAATGACCCACGCATCACCGCATTCGCACTAGGCGAGCTCACCGGAGCTGACGCTACTGAGATCGCACGCGCCATGCGAACCGATCCACGTATCCGCAGTGCCGTGGATGAAGTGCGCGACACTGCCTCGCTGCTACACGATACATTAGGTGGTGGCAAAACCCACCTGCTTACCGCGGACCAGAGGGCGGCGGTGCGCAGCGCTGGCGAAGGGCCCAAGATCACGGATATTGCCAGTGCCAAAGTTCCGTTCTGGAAACAACCGGCGGTGGCTGGAATTGGCGTGGCCGCTGCGGTGGCCTTGGGTATTTTTCTAACAAACCGCCCCAGTGGTGACGCATCTTCAAGCGCGGTGACTGATAATCAAGCTTGGGACTGGTCACAGGTGGATCTGGAAAATCTAACATCGCCCTCCGTGGTGAATCATGGAGATCCATCGATCCCGACACCCAACGTCACCAACGACGAAGTAGCTTCGCACGACTCAGCCCGCTCTGTGGCGGCCGCCATCAGTGAGGACACACTCAGTTTCCGCAAGGAGCTGGAAAAAAGGATTAAGATCCAAGACCTTTCATCACCCGTCAAGCTGCCGGAATTGGTAGATAAGGGATGGGAGAATATTGCTTCGACAAGCTCTAATACCTTCCAAGTGCCACTTACCTCCGGCGCTGTCAGCTGGCCGTTGTTAGTGCGCTATATTAATGAGCGGAACGAACTACCTCCGAAAAACGCCGTGCGCATCGAAGAGTTGGTGAATCATTTTGACTACAAAACACCAAGCCAACTGAAGGGTGATGGATTGGTTGCAGACGTAGAGATCTGCCACACCCCATGGAATCCATCCACGATGCTTCTGGCCGTCCATGTTGCCGCAACCTCTGAGGCCGGACCTTCACCTTCAGCCTCGCTTGCTTTCGATTCCGACCATGTGAAGCGCGTGAGACTGCTCGGTTACGCTGGGAAAATAAGCCCGGCTGGCGACGCGACGGCTGCACTACGGCGCGTTTCCAAATCCCATGGGAACTACGTCATCTATGAAGTGGAGCTGAATCCCACTGCGGCAGAGTCGGACGCGGGCGCGGATGCCATTGTCACCTTGCAGCTGGGGAATAAGCCAAGTCAGTCCACCACGCTGGGAGAGAGTCAGGTCAGCAGTTGGCTCAATGCCAGCCCGGACTTCAGATTCGCTTCCACCGTCGCCGCCACCGGCATGCTGATCGCCGATACATCCACTCCCGGTGAACTCAGCGACGTCAGATTGCGATCCCTGATTTCGGTGATTGAAACCAAAGACGCGGGCTCCCTACCGGTGGAGAGAAGCAGGGCTTTGGAGGTCTTGAAAAAGGCGACTGGTTTAGTCTCTAAACCACACATCCCCAAGGGTTAGTATTTGACACCGTACAGGATAAAGACTACGGAAACAGCAACATGAAAGTGAAACACCTAATCGCCATGGTTCTCATGGCTGTTGCATTGCCGTCGCAGGCATTGGAGCAGCGAGAGTTCTTTAGCGCTGATAAGTCCAAATCCTTCAAGGCCACCTTGACTGGTTATAATTCCAAGACCAAGACGGTGACCGTATCCGTAGGCCCAGGTCGGTCAAAGCACTTCTCTCTCGATGTGCTTTCCCCTGAATGCCAGAAGTATGTGCTCGCAAACGAAGCCGGCCTAGCCATCGCCAAGAACGTTCGCCTCACGATCGAAGAGGACAAGGGACTCAAAAATGGCGATGAAGTGCCCACCGGTTACTCCATCGAGGTGCGTAATAATGGTAAAGTCACAGTCGATAACGTTTCACTGAAATACACCCTCTACTACGACCAAGGTGACCTTGTGAGAGGAGGCATTATCTCCAAGACAAAAGAAGGAACCCTTGCCACTGGTAAACTATACAGCAGTGACACCATCACGGTGGCTACTGATAAAGTAGGTATCGTGCGCAAGATCAAGGCCCCCTCTGGCGGCGGATGATGTGGTCCAAACGTACCTGGCGGTCGCCGGGTGGATAACATGATCGGTGTTGTTGTTGACGTGCTGGTTGACGGTGTGGTGGTCCGCTCGGACTCCAATAACCGGAACCTTTTGAACAAAGTCTTAGAAGACCGCACAAACACCGCATCACGCTAATTGATTCCAATTTTTATGAGCCTCGCCCGATCTTCCCTGATCCGGTGAGGCTTTTTTCTTTTAATCTAAAAGAAAAGCAGTATCCCTTGCCTGCCTCCGACCTGACCAAGTTCAGGTCATTGTTTTCTGTTCGCCCCAGACACTTTATTCGACCATGGCTAAAAAAATCCGCATTCCCATCAAATCAGCAGCCGACATCCGCAAAATGCGAGTCGCTTGTGAAACAGCGAGTGAAATTCTCCAGCTCTGTGCCAAGGCCGTAGCCCCTGGTAAGACAACGGGGGAAATTGACGCCTACGCCGCTGAATTGATGAAGGAGCGCGACTGCAAAAGTGCCTTTCTCGGCTACCGTGGATTCCCCGGATATATCTGTATTTCTCGCAACGAGGAGGTGGTTCACGGAATCGGCTCTGACAAAACCATCATCAGACCGGGTGACATTCTCAAAATCGATGTAGGCATCACCAAGGGAGGCTGGATCGGCGACAACGCCACTACCGTGCCCGCCGGCGAGATTGACCTCGAAACCAAACGCCTTCTCTGTGCCACCGAGCAATCTCTCTACGAAGCCATCGATCACGCCCGCAACGGTGTTCTCTTGGCCGATCTCTGTGGATCGGTTGAGGCGCACGTTAAACAATATGACTTTACCGTTGTCCGCGAGTTTGTCGGTCATGGTGTTGGTCGCAATCTTCACGAGGAACCCCAGGTTCCTAACTTCCGGCCCCACGGCCGTTCGCCCAAACTCCGTCCGGGCATGGTGCTTGCCATCGAGCCGATGGTGAATGCCGGCGTGCCCGATGTTACCATCCTTGATGACGGTTGGACAGTCATCACCAATGACAGAAAGTATTCCTCTCACTTTGAACACACCGTACTCGTGACTGAAGGAAAACCAGACATCCTCACAGCCCGTCCGCGTGAGGCTACAGAGGAGCTGTTAGGTATTTCGATGAATGGCTAAGTTGCTCATCGCCGGTTACGGCTTTCTCGGTGAGGCTCTCGCGAGAGAGTTCTCCGCAGCTGGTTGGGAAATAACAACTCTAAGCCGGAGTGATGAGGCTAATCTCCGCTGTGATATTTCTGCAGCGGACCAAGTCTCCGCTCTGCCAGGGAGCTATGATCTGGTGATCCAGTGCGCGGCCACGGGTGGTGGCGGGGAAGAAGGCTATCGGCGAGTCTATCTCGATGGTTCAAAAAACCTGTTAGGTAGATTTTCTGATGCTGAGTTTATTTTTGTATCCAGCACATCGGTATACGCGCAGGCGGATCACAGCGAGGTGGATGAGAGTAGTCCGGCTGAACCAACCACAGTCACAGGCAAGATCCTGAAGCAAGCCGAAGACCAAGTGTTAGCCTCTGGTGGCGCGGTGGCCAGACTTTCAGGACTCTACGGTCCAGCCAGATGCCACATTCTTAAAAACCTGTTAGCAGGAAAAGCCAAGCTTGATGGTCAAGGTGACAGGGTGATGAATTACGTCCACCGAGACGATGCAGCGCGTGCTCTGTCCATTATTTCGAAGGAAATGTCAGGAGAAAGTCGTCTCTATAACGTCTCCGCTGGTTCAGTCACGCAGCGTGATTGTTACCGACAACTGGCAGATCATTTCTCATTACCGATGCCGCCCAGCGTTGAGTCTGATGGCACAGTTCGTAAGCGGGGGAATAGCAGTAAATATGTCTCCAGCGCGCGTATCGAGGCGTTAGGATGGAAGCCTGCCTATCCGGATTTCCTTTCCTTGGCACTTGCCTGTGAAATAGCTTGATCGATTTCGTCAGCTAGGACTCTTTGAAACGGGGGCTTCCTCACTCTGAGCTTATATCTTTGTCTAGTGGCGTTTATCCGTGTAAAAAGAGCGGGGTGGCATGCAAGTGCAGCCATAAATCACGATGAAACAAAAGCCTGCTGCAAAATCAATCATTCCTGAGTCCTGGGCTGTACCGGAGTCCATGCACCACGGCATCGGCAAGAAGGCGGGCCGGCAAAAGATGATCGAGGAGGACGGTCACATTTTACTGATCTTACACCAACTGCCAGTACTTGGTGACGATGGCAGACGTAAGCGATCTCTGTTTTGGAGAAATCCTGAGGGCGAGTGGAAGTCAAAGCGACATGGCGACGGCATTGCAGCCCTACAGGAACACGTCGGGATCTTTTCAAAAGCAGTCGAGAAAGTGGATGCCAAGCTCGATGTCTCCACAGATGCGGGAGATTATTTGGAAGTGCTTCGCGCAGCCACACCTTTGCATCGTTCATGCCGTAACATGCTCAACGTGCTGGAACAGTTACGAGATGTTTTGCCGGCCGATGCCGATGTCATGTCCCTGCGTGACTGGGCTCTCGGTCTCGAACGATCGACTGAATTCATTGCATCAGACGCCCGTCACGGGATGGATTTCTGCATGGCGGAAAGCGCCGAAAGGCAGGCGCGGGCATCCAAGGAAGCTGGTGACGAAGCGCGGTTACTGAACCGATTAGTCGCCTTCTTCTTCCCTGTAGCCACTTTGGCTGCGATTGGGGGGATGAATCCCCCGAACGAGGTATTCGGCTCCACTCAAATCTGGATGATTCTTGGCATCGGAATGATTGCCGGCTTGGTCCTGCATTTTTCCAATGTGTTTTCCAAATGGCTTGGCAGAAGAAAACGCGAAGAGCAGCAGGAGGAGTAAACATTGGCCTTCCTCGCTGGACGCTGAAATACATATCTGATAGTTAGAAGTCTCATGCGCGCTCTTTTTCCTCTCGGTCTCTGTTGTTTTCTCACAGCCTGTTCCAGTCAGATGAATGAAACCCCGTCAGCCGGACCACAAGGTTCCCAAGAGCTACCGGTTTCCAAGGACCCCGTGCTAGCCAAGGCAGGACTTATTGAGATCGCAGAAGTTGATCGTTCGATCTTCGTCGACTTGCAGTATAAAGGAGCATCGCCCATCTCCACAGAGCCACTCTATTCCAGCGATTTTAAAGCACTACTGAAACCCGAAACCGCAGTGCGGTTGAAAAAGGCTAACAACTTGGTCAAAGGCCACGGCTACCGGATCTTGGTATGGGATGCTTACCGACCACCAAGTGCTCAGATGAAACTCTGGCATGCCTCTGGGCATAACGATACCTTTGTAGCCAATCCTAACAGCGCCCCATCCCAACACTCCTGTGGCACTGCGGTGGACGTGACTTTGGTGACGTCGAGAGGGAAGCCCGTAAAGATGCCAACTGGATTCGACGCCTTCACAGCCAACGCCGCCAGTAACTACACGCATAAAGACCCTGAAGTGCTGCGGAATGTGCAAATACTTCAGAGTGCGATGCATGCCGCCGGATTCTACCCACTGCCCGCCGAGTGGTGGCACTATATCGATAAAAATTACCACAAATACCCGGATACCATTCCTCTGAGTGCTATTCAGCCACAGAACTAACGCTACCCCCTAACCACGATGAAATCCGGATTGTTTCTAACATGTTTGTTGCTCGCTGTTCCGCCTCTAGCTAGCGCTCAAGTCCAGCCGCTGGTGGGCACTTACTTGGGGGACGGGCAGCGAAACTACTACGGCAATGTGGCTCCTTCTCGTTTAAGAGTGCATTGGAAAACTCATCTCGGGAGTGCTACGACGCGGGTGGGACGTGCGATCAAAAAGTGGAGTGGCACAGGCTGGACAGGTCAGCCGCTGGTGATTCGTGAAGGTGCGGAAACCTATTTGATCATCGGCTCACTCAGTCATCACATTAAGAAAATCAGGGCACGTGATGGCAAAGTGATCTGGAGCACGGATGTCGGAGATGCGATTAAGGGCACGCCTACTTTTGCAGATGTCGGCGGCAGTAACGCTGAAAACCGATACGTTTTGATCACCGGCAGCAGGATGGGGCGTAACTGTAATTTCCTAACAGATCCAGCGTATGGGCTGCATGGGGTGTCCTACATGACGGGCAAACACCTGTGGCGCCATAATCTTGTAAGGACGGAAAGCAATAGCCGCGATGTCGATGCTTCTGCGGTGATGATCGGCTCGAAGGCCTGCGTGCCACTGGAGAATGGATTCTTCACCGTATTCTCACCGAGTCCCTCGAAGACCTCGATGGTCAATGGATTTCCCGCACCAAAGATCTACAAGCAACTGAAGCTCTACACGCCTAACGATCTGGCCCGCTATGGAAGTGAGTTGTCTTGTGAGTCGTCACCCACTGTTTATGGTGGCAAGGCCTATGTCGCCGCCGGTTGTGGGCGGGTTTATGCCTGCTCCACTGGATGGGGCGGCATTGGCTGGACTTTGGATACAGGCGGGGATCTCAACGGGACCATGCCTTTGACCAATGACAGTCATCTTCTGTTAGGAATTGAGCGAGAGTTTATTTCGGGTCAAGGCGGAGTGATGAAGATCAAACCCGGCAAAGGACCTGTCTGGTATTTCCCACAGCCGAATGTAAGATTTTACGAGTGGGGCGGGGGAATGGTCGGCTCACCAGCGGTGAACCATCGGTATAACTCGGGTATCTCAAAGGACCTCGCCTGCTTTGTTGGTGTGGATGGCCGATTGACGTTGGTGAATCACAAGCAAGTTCAGCCCGGTGTCATGGTGGCTGGTCCGCGTGGCCAGAACCGTTACCCAACTCCAGTTGTGTTAGATCAAGTCAAGCTCCCCAAAGGCTCGATTTCCACTCCTCTTTTTGTCGGTAACCGCATCATCATTGGCTATGACAACGGCATGGACCTCTATCAGGTGACCGCCGCTGGGAAGCTGCAACGACTCGATCGTCTCTCAGGCCCAATGTTTGATGCCACTCCGGTCGTCTGGAACGGTCGTGTTTACGCAGGATCGAAAAACGGCTACCTCTACTGCTTGGGCAATTGATTCTGACTTCAGAGCGAGTCGGTATATTGAACTAAGCAAAGAAAAAGGGAGCTTTCCTCAGAAAGCTCCCTGATTGGTCAGAGTGTATGTTGAAGGTCTACTCGTAGGTAGGCTTCTTATGCATGGTGAAGAACTTGTTAGTAAGCATCATCGCATCAGGGTTGCCTGGGAAAGGAGTGGAGTCAGGAGGGCGGGGGATGTTTCTCCCGATGGTAGCATCTTCAGCTTGTGTGTTGGAGATGTTCACGGGTGTTCCGTTGCTAACCAAGCGGAAGAACTTGGGAGCTACGTTTTTATGCATGCGCAGACAGCCGTGGGAGGCTGGGAACGGCTTCATCCAGCCAGTGTGGAATCCGTAGGCTGGCTTGAACTCACACCAGTAAGGCATTGGGGTTCCTTTGAATGACCATCCGGCTGGCTTGTTGCGCAGATAGGCAGGACGCACAGTATTGCCAGTGTAGGCGTAGCCGTGTGTGTTCGCGCGGTGGTAGTGCTCTTTGTTAAAAAGGCGGAAGTTGCCGCGAGGAGTTGGGTTTGCCGCAGTACCAATGGTGACGGGCATAATCAGTAACGGCTTAGAGCCTTCCATGACGTAAGCCATCTGATTTTTGAGGGAAACCTTGACCCGAACCTTGGAAGGGTTGGTCGGCAGGGTGGCTGGGCGGTCGTAGGCTTCATACTGAGCCATGGCATTACCGCCACCAGGAGTCGAGCAGGAGGAAAATCCGAAACAGGCGAGAGCCGCCAGTACAGATAACTTGAGGATTGGGATAAGCTTTTTATTCATCGCAGCGGAATATTGTGGCC
This sequence comes from Oceaniferula spumae, assembly GCF_042849255.1. GTDB lineage: Bacteria > Verrucomicrobiota > Verrucomicrobiia > Verrucomicrobiales > Akkermansiaceae > Oceaniferula > Oceaniferula spumae. Next base: position 1,677,311 of record NZ_AP026866.1, on the reverse strand, counting down.
GCACAGAACGTTGCGCAAGAACGAATGTGTGACGAGAAAACGCACAACAGTCCGCTTGCCGCTTGCATTTCCTGTCAAAAACCCCCATGCAAACCCCGACATGAAACCTGATAGTATCCGAAAATACCGTGCGTTTCCTGCCGTCGACCTGAAAGATCGAACATGGCCGGACCGCGTCATTGACCACTCCCCGATCTGGTGTTCGGTGGACCTCCGTGACGGTAACCAGGCTCTACCCCAGCCGATGTCCGTGGAGGAAAAACTCGAGTTCTTTGCACTGCTTTGCCGTGTTGGTTTCAAACAAATCGAGATCGGTTTCCCTTCAGCCGCCGAGACCGAGTTCAATTTCTGCCGACGCCTGATCGAGGAAGATCGCATTCCTGATGATGTTACCATCCAGATTCTAGTGCAGACTCGTGAGCATCTGATCCGCCGCTCATTCGAAGCGATTGATGGCGCGAAAAGAGCCATCGTCCATATTTACAATTCCACCTCGCCGCTACAGCGCCGAGTTACCTTTGGTGACGCCAGCCGTGAGGAGATTCGCGACCTTGCTATCGAAGGTGCCAAGCTGGTCAAGGAACTGGTTCCCACCGTTCCCAATACCGAGATTGTCTTGCAGTATTCACCAGAATCGTTCTCCGACACCGAGCTCGATTTCGCTCTCGAGTGCTGCAACGAGGTGATCGAAATCTGGCAGCCAACGCCGGAGAAAAAGATGGTCATCAATCTTCCCGATACCGTGCAGTGGGCGACTCCTAACATCCATGCCGATATGATCGAGTGGATGGGGCGCCATTTGAATCGTCGTGACAGCATTGATATCTCTCTTCACACCCACAATGACCGCGGAACCGGAACAGCGGCCACTGAGCTCGGCCTGATGGCTGGAGCCGATCGGGTAGAAGGCACCTTGTTCGGAAACGGAGAGCGGACTGGAAACTTGGACATCGTCAATGTGGCCCTGAACATGAACAGCCACGGCATTGAGACGGGTCTGGATTTCTCCGATCTGACGGACTTGCGCGCTGTTTACGAACGCGTCACCCGCATGACTGTCAGCGAGCGTCACCCTTACGCCGGGGAATTGGTTTTTACCGCATTCTCTGGATCCCATCAGGATGCGATCAAGAAAGGTCTGGATCGTCGCAGTCGCGAGATCAAGGAGGATGCCGATCTTGCATGGGGCGTACCTTACCTGACGATCGATCCACAAGACATCGGGCGTTCCTACGAAGCGATCATCCGAATCAATTCCCAGTCTGGAAAAGGTGGAGTCGCTTGGATCTTGGATCGCGAGCACGGCTTAGAGCTGCCCAAGACCATGCATCCACAGGTCGGAAAAAGAATCTACGATCTTGCCGATGAATTGGGCCGTGAGCTGAACATCGACGAAATCCGTGAAGCCTTCTACGAGTACTTCGCCAATGTTGAGAAGCCACTCGCAGTCACCGACTACGAACTGGTGCATCACACCGACGAAAAGGGCATGGTCGATTGCATCGCAGAAATCGTTGTCAATGGTGAGACCAAGAGCATCAAAGGCAAGGGGAACGGACCGATCAACTCCTTCGTGCACGCACTGGAGAATGCCGGGCTCAAGGACTTCCATGTCACCGACTATCGCTCACACGCGGTGCGCGGTGGCTCTGACGCCAATGCCGCTGCTTACGTTCAATTACGCCACGATGATGGTCGTATTCTCTGGGGATGTGGCATAGACCCATCCATCGAGATGGCGGGTCTCAAGGCGCTTGTTTGCGCAGCCAATTTGTTTTCCACGACTTCAGCCTAACTAAGCGATGTTCAGATTTACAATATTTGGTGTAGCCGTCGAGGTAGAGCCGTGGTTCTGGCTTGTGATGGCCTACATTGGTGGTGGTTTCTACGCCCTGAAAAGTAATTCTCCTGATGCCTACATGGGAGTGCTGCTGTTCATGATGGCCGGATTTATTTCCGTGCTGGCGCATGAACTGGGGCACGCACTAACAGGATGGAAAAGAGGCGGTGGCAGTGTTTGGATTCGACTCTGGGCATTCGGAGGTCTTGCCTATCATCAGGGAGGTCGTCTCGACAGACGTAATCGCTGCGCAATGATTCTCGCAGGCCCCGGTGCCGGACTGGTTCTCGCGGCTATCAGCATCGCTTCACTCTATGTGATTTTTCCAGCTCCGGAGGCATTTACGAGAATGCTTTATTATCTCACCTACACTATGATTCCGCATGAATATATGCTGAACATTTTCCCTGATGACCGGCCGGTTTACGGTTTTCTCAATGCCATGGTGTGGGTCAATGTCTGGTGGTCGATTTTGAATTTGATCCCTGTCTATCCACTCGATGGTGGCCAGTTCATGGATCAGTTTGTGAAATCGCGGAAGAGGATGCATAAGATCAGCATCATCACCTGCATCGTGGTCGTCGTGATCATGATGGCACTGCAGATGACGATGGGACTGATCTTCTTTGCCTACTTTGCTTACACGAACTACATGGGGTATCGGGAGGCTAAATACTAGCCCTTTGGCAGCATCGATATGATCATCGAGAGGACGATCAAGAGGATGACTCCCATCCAGTAAATCTTGATACCTTTCATCGCCCAGGGTGCGTTTGAGTTTCTCAGTCCGTCTGCGACTAATGCAAATCCGTGAACGGCAAACATGCCAGTGAGGAAAATGCTGAACGGATTCCAGATCGAACCTGGAGGGAGAAAGAAGCTGAGCACAGTGCATGGCACATAGAGCCAAGCCAGCAGGTAGGCAGTGATACCGAACACACGGCCAAAGCGATCGTAGTCATGGCTGATGTATTTTCCTTTCACCCTGATAGCTCCTTGGTCGTTATGGTGATACTCAGCTTTCCGGGCCCCAGCGAGATCACGCAATCCTTTTTCAGGATTGGTTTTGCCGATCGTCTTTTTGAATTTGTTCAGATTCATGGGGTTCTCCTTGGTTGGCGTTAGAATATGTAAGACTCGTGTCAACGGCGATTACAATCGGAGGCTTGGTTTCCACCCGTTGATGACTATTGACCAACGGGCAGCACCGTTTATGATAGATGCATGGATACTTTCGTGAATATCGTCTCGCAGCCATTTACTTGGGGGCTGCTGGTAGGTTTGTTTCTGGTCATAATGACTTGGAAACTGATGCGTAAGGACGTGGCGATGTTGCGTAGTGAGAACGCCCGGATTTCTACCGAGAACAAGGAGCTTCAGGGGCATCTCAATACCCAGCTAAAAATCAATTCGAAGGGCAACGAACAGCTCCAGACTCAGCTCGATGAGCTGCGCGAACAGAATGAAAATCTGAGAGTGAATTTAAACACGGTAGGTCAGAAAGCAGGCCGCGCTGAAATGCGTCAGCTTCACCTGATGGAGACGGCCGTCACTGTTATGCGCGAGCAGGCACCCGGTTTTGCCCCTGCGTGGGAAAGAGCCATGCGCGATGCTGAAAACACGCATGAAGCAGCCCAAGGAGGTCTGAAAAAGCTCATGCGCAAGGTTTTACCAGGAGGTATGAGCGTGCCCGCCATTGAGTCCCGTGATGATTCGGAACACGAGGAAGCTTAATCGGATGGCGCGCCCAATTCCTGTTTAAGTGTGATCATTGCTTCTGGCTCTAATAGCAGCGACAAAGTCAGTTGTTCTCTTGTTAGAAAAAGTGCTTGGTTGAGCTGATTTGGCTCGTTCGCTTTTTTTTTCTCCATGAGTTCCTGAAGTAGGAACCCCTGATTGGTCGTAAGCGGTAGAAGGTTGCCCATGATCGGGAAATCAGGTGTGGCGCCACGAGGGAATCCACTCACGGTCCCGGTTAAGGGGTCACGTATTCGCGGGGCGATATCGTATCGGCCCGTTGGGACTTCGTAGAATCCGCTGCTTTGGCCCGTGTTGGCAGGCATCAGGATTTTTACCTGATCCTCGTTCAATGAACATGTCTCAAATATTTGATAACTCTTCAGCCATATCGAGGGGTGGCACAGAGCTATCATGACCGAGGCTGAAACAGGGAGGTATCTACGACCTTCGTGTTCGAATCCTGAGTCGGGTTTGCCGAGTTGGTATTTCTCCGCAAATGCGCTGAATTGTGAGTCCGCCAACTTAGCCAGATGGCCCTCCATTTCCTGAGCTTGAGAGGGCGATAGTGATAGGGCTCGGGAAAAAGATTTTACCACCAGATCGATCTGAGCGTCTCGAAACCGGCGCAGAGTTTTTAGATTGGTGGGAATGGTTTCTGAAAGTGATGCCTGTTTGACCTCATCGATGATGTCTTGCACCTCGGTCACCGTCAGTTGACGTTTGGCATCGGAGAGATAGATGAGGTGACTGGGCAGGTTTTGCTTTTTCCCCGCGGCCAGAGTGTTTCTTCTGCTGGTACGTGCCGACTTCTCGTTAGAGGAATGAGCGAGGTTTGCCCGACTGGCATTTCGACTGCTTTCGGCCGCAAGCGCATCCGCCCCAGAGCAACGTTTCAGTCCAATTCCCGTGGCCATGCATCCAAGGCCCAGCACAACCAAAGTGATGGACGACCATTTCGGCTTCCCTTTAGGCTGCCGAGTGTGAGCTGCGGTGGAACTAGCCATATTGTATCAATGAACATGATACGGATCATTGTCCACACTCCAATCTCCGGAGTTTCAGGTTGCTCCGAATTCTTGGCTCTTGTCTCTTGATTCTGAATGTGCTTTCCTCCGCCCGTCTCCCAGCCGAGGCAGCATTCTTTTTACCTTAACCCACGTATCACTATGAAAATCGTCGTCGCTTACTCCGGAGGTCTTGATACCTCAGTCCTTCTTCTCTGGCTCAAAGAGAAATATAACGCTGAAATCATCGCTTACTGCGCCGACGTCGGTCAGGGTGAGGAACTCGACGGCCTCGAGGCCAAAGCTCTCAGCACCGGTGCCAGCAAGTGCTACATCGGCGATTTGAAAGAAGAATTCGCCGCCGACTACATCTATCCGATGTTCCAAGCCAATGCCCTTTACGAAGGTCGTTACCTTCTTGGAACCTCGATCGCACGTCCCTGCATTTCCAAGGGCATGGTCGATGTGGCGATCAAAGAGGGGGCCGATGCCATCGCGCACGGTGCCACCGGCAAAGGAAACGACCAAGTTCGCTTCGAGCTTTCCGTGGCAGCACTCGCTCCGGACATCAAAATGATCGCCCCATGGCGTGATGATGAATTCCGCGCCCAGTTCCCCGGCCGTTCTGAGATGATCGCCTATTGTGAAGAGCACGGCATCGACGTAACCGCTTCCAAGAAAAAGCCATACTCCATGGACCGCAACCTGCTGCACATTTCATTCGAAGCAGGTGCTCTTGAGGACACTTGGCATGATGCCACCGGCGAAGAGGATCGCGACATGTATGTGCTTTCCGTCTCTCCTGAGGATGCTCCTGACACTCCCGAGTATGTTGAATTTTTATTTGAAAAAGGAGACATCGTCGGTCTCAAATATGATGGTCTCGATGAGGTCATCACCAAGCTCGGCGACTTCAAAGTAGAAGGCGAAAAAGATGGCTACACGCTGCTCTCACCTTACGGAGTAATGCGGGTGCTGAACTTCCTTGGCGGCAAACACGGCATCGGCCGTATCGACATCGTCGAGAACCGCTTTGTCGGTATGAAATCACGTGGTGTCTATGAAACTCCCGGCGGCACCATCATGCTAGCTGCTCACCGCGATTTGGAAACGCTCACTGTTGACCGCGAGGCTCAATACATTCGCGACAGCCTGATCACTAAATACTCACAACTGGTCTATAACGGTTTTTGGTTTGCTCCTGAGCGCGAGGCCATCCAAGCCTTGGTCACATCTACTCAGCAAACCGTCACTGGCGAGGTTCGTCTGAAACTCTACAAAGGCAACTGCATGCAAGCAGGACGCCGCTCTCCACTGTCTCTTTACTCCGAAGACGTCGCCACCATGGAAGGTGGAGCAGAAGAAGCCTACAACCAGAATGACGCCACCGGCTTCATCGCACTGAACGCTCTGCGCCTCAAAGCCAGTGCTCGCCAGAGCAAGTAGCCCACCGCCTACTGAAAGAATGGACGAAGCCGTCATCTACACCATCCTCGGCGAGGCTGGGTTCACCAAGTTGTGTGCCGCATTTTACAAGCGGATCAAAACCGACGACTTGATTGGGCCGATGTATCCCGAGGAGGATATGGCGGGTGCGGAGGAACGCTTGCGTGACTTCCTTCTATTCCGCTTTGGTAGGGATCAGAGATATTTGGAAAAGCGTGGCCATCCGCGATTGCGTATGCGTCACGCTCCTTTCGCCATTGGCGAGCCAGAAGCCCTGCGCTGGCTGGAGCTGATGGACGAGGCGATGAATGAGACCAAGGTGCCGGCATCCATCCAGATGGACCTCCGCACCTTTTTCACCATGGTAGCGCACAACATGCGCAACCAGTGAGAAGCTGAGTTCCCATTGTGGGCAGCTACGGAGAATTTAGTAAAATTAGTTGTCACAAATTGTGGCTCGCAGCACAATGAGAGGTATGAAAAACATACTTTTGTGCCTGACGGTGGCCACCCTGACCGTTCTTTCCGCCTCAGCAGACAAGCCAGCCCTTGAAAAACCGGCTGAGGAGGTAGCGGTGCTCTCAATTCATGAGACCAAGGCTGTCTTCAAAGGGCTTGTATACCGGCGATGCATGGGGAGAACATCGCGTTGCCCGGAGCGATGCGGAGATTCGGGAGAGTATGCGCAATTTGAAATCACCGAGTATACGAAGTATGAAAAAGAGGGGAAGTATGGAGACCCCAAACAGACCACCTATCTGATTCAGGTGAGTGACTTCGACAAAAAGCCGCTGGATAAAGACAATAACGGCAATGATCTAACCGTTCTGGGTAAAGTTATCAAGGACCTCAAGCCAGGTGATCAAGTTGAACTCTCTTGGCAGCACCAATACATCACAGCGACCTCTCAAAATGGAGGTAAGTCAAAATTCCCAAGGAGAGTAGTCGTCAAGCTTGAGAAACTGGAGCGCGGTTAGACGCCCCTTGCACGCGCCCGATCTAAGCTGAGGATGGCTCTTGGTTTTGCTACCCTTTACTCTTCAGGTAATCCACCAGAGATTTTAGGCTGGGTATTTTCAGCTTTCCGGATTTGTCATCTACCACAAAAACAACACGAGAAGTGGCTCCGTTGGCGACGACGTTGATCAAGTAACGTCCTGGTTTCAGAGGCTTTTTATCCATGGTGGCATCCAGCTTGGTCGACTTGGTGGTGCGTGCGAAGATGATCGCTGGCTGTTGTCCGGGGGCCATGACTTCGCCGTTTTCTTTCACCTCGAAGGCATTGATGATGAGCATAGGTGCCTCTGTTTCGATTTCTAACAAGGCGTCTGGTTTCACCGGGTTTTCTATCACGGCAAATAAAATGTTCCCTTCCTGCATCACGGCCTTCTGGCCTCCGATGGTGACGTCAAATGGGTAGAGTATCGGACGTTCGACTTTGACCGGCGGATTGATTTCTTCCTCGGAGATATCTTGGGCATGGAGACAGCTGATTGATAGGAGTGTAAGTAGGATGAACGATTTCATAATAATTTCAGACTAGTGAGTTAGAGCTGATGAGAAAAGAAAGAAAAAGCCCTGAGCCTCGGGAATGAGACACAGGGCTTGATAAATGGCTTAAGCTCTTCGCTTACGGCTCGATGATCGCGTAGTCGCCGTCGCTGCGACGGTAGAGGATCTGGGTGACGTTTCGGCGTTCGTTGTTGTAGACGATGAACGGCTTGTCAGAGAGCTCCAGCGCCATGATGGCGTCTTCCTTGAGCATCGTGCGTAGGCGGTAGCTTTCGCGGTGGATGATCATTGGTTCTGGATCGTGCTCGGACTCCTCTTCGTCATTGAGATCGTCGAGGAAGTTGGCGGCATAGACTTTTTCGTCCAGATGCTTGATCGTATCCTCCGGCTTAGGTCGGTGCTTTTTCAGAAGGCGCGTTTTATGTTTGCGCATGCGGCGGGCGATCTTGGAAATTGTTTCATCGATGGCGGCATACATGTCCTTGCCTTCCGTCGAAGCATCAATGGTGATGTGATTGGCACAGAAGAGAATGATTTCCGCAATGTGACGGTTCTTCTGCACATCGAGGATCGCCTTGGCCTCGATGATTTTCGGGTAGTCGAGATGCAGACCCTGTATTTTTTTGGTAGCGTAATCGCGCAGGGAATCTGTGATCTCCTCGTGGCGGACGGTGACGGTTACTTGGGTGTTGGCATTTGCTGTTTGCATCTTATTTTTTCCTTTCTTTTGTATTACGTTGTTAGAACTCGAATGAATATTGAGTTCGTTAGTTTTTCGGGGTTGCAGTTCAGATTGTTTTTTTGTTAGAGCACGAAGTCCTCGCCGAGGTAGTGTTTTCTGGCAAGCGGGTCGGCCGCTATTTCTTTGGCCTCGCCTTCGAGTATAAGTTTACCTTCGTGCAGCAAATAGGCGTGGTCAACTATGTGTAGCGTTTCTCTTACGTTGTGGTCTGTGATTAGAATAGAGAGTCCGTCCTCGTCGCGTAATTCGCAAACGATTTTCTGGATATCACCCACAGCAATCGGGTCGACGCCACCGAAGGGTTCGTCCAGCATGAGTAGCGTGGGATTCGTGCAGAGCGAGCGGGCAATGGTGAGGCGTCGTTTCTCTCCACCAGATAGAGCAAGGGCCTCGGACTTGCGAAGTTTGGAAATATGGAAGCGTTCGAGCAGTTGGTCTGCTCGCATCTTGCGCTCTTTCCGGCTGAGTTCGCGGCGAGTCTCGAGCACGGCCATCAGGTTGCCTTCCACTGTGAGGTGGCGGAAGATGGATTCCTCCTGGGGGAGGTAACCCATACCGAGGCGGGCACGTTTGTGCATCGGTAAGTTAGAGATGTCATTGCCACTGAAGCTGACCACTCCCGCATCTGGGGGAATCAGGCCAGCGATCATGTAAAACGAGGTCGTTTTTCCAGCCCCGTTAGGGCCTAACAGTCCAACGATTTCGCCTTGGCGCACGGTGAGGTTTACGTGGTTTACTACGGTGCGACCGGCGTAGGTCTTCATCAGGTCTTTCGCCTCTAGCAGGGTAGCGGTGTCCCGACGCGAGGCTCCGCCTAGATGGATGGGTCCGGATGGGGCGGGGGCTGTAGTAGGCATGGATTCCATGGAGGTATCGTGCATGGGTCGGATAAATTCAGAAGTGAAGCGTAGCAGGCAGACTGTGAAGAAGACAAGCTCCTAGTGTCGTTCCTCGGGTCTCAAGGAGTTTTCTTACGAGGTGTGGCTGGCTTTTTCTTCGGTGTGGTGGTTTTGGTCGGTGTCTCCATGCGCCATTTTCCTTCGGTGATGAATTTTCCATTGCCGAGAATTCGGATGTACTGGCCGGGAGCGAGTGATTGCAGGTATTGGTTAGGGCCGGTCTGAAGACGAGGGAGCCCGCCGCGGAGGATCATTTCACCGGTGCTGGCGTCATAGCTGGCGCTTTCCGCAGTCGCGATGAAGAGGTTGCCGTTCTCGTCCTTGCGGGTCACTTTGACCTTGCCTGTGGCGATGATGCGCTTGAGGTCGCCGAAGCCGGCCAGGCCGTCGTCCTTCTTGGCGTCTTCTTCTTCTTCTTTCGCTGGTTTCTTAGCGTCGGCGTCTTTCTTTTCGGTGGTAGGCGGAGTTGCTGTCTCCGCGGACTTTGATTGATCTGTCTCAGTAGCTTTCTCAGTGGTCTTGTCACTTTTGGCTGGCTCAGCTTTCTTGGCTGGTTTTTGAGCGAGGAAGACCTTCAGCTCGTCACTGCAGGTCAGTTTGAAACGGGGTTCTGTCAGGCGGACATTTTTCAGATAGGCTAGGATACCGGTGTCTGTGTCAAAGTAGAGGCCACCATCGCATTCGACTTTCAGTGTGGGCACTGGAGCCGCAGCTTTAGGGGCCGGAGCTTTGTCGTCAGCTGCTTTTCCTGATTCGTCTGTGCTTGGTTTGTCTTCTACTTCGGTTGGTTTTTTCGTTTCCTTGTCGGTGCCAGCCTTTTGAACGAGGAGTGAACTTTGGCCGATGCGTTTGAGGAATGGGCCCATGACTGAGTCAGCCTCGCTGTTCATGCGTAGATCTTCCTCCACGGTTCCACGTGTAGTCTGCTGCAGTGCTTCGACCTGATGTTTCATCGGGCGATTCAGCTGGTCCAGCTCGGCCAGTTGTTCAGATGTTAGGCGCTTGGGAGGTTCCGCGAGGAGGCTGGTGGAGAATCCTGTTAGGGCGATCAGAGAGCTTGCGACGGAGAGTGACGGATGAGAGGAATTGAGCTTCATGGCTGTCGATTTGGTTGGCGTCGTTTGTTTGAACTTGGTGGAGGCTGGACCGAGAAGAAATCCCCGGTTCGTTTTCCAATGAAAAACCAAGCCTGTGCCGGATGCGACGTAGTTTTTTCCTTGGACGAAGACGGCTTCACTGGCGTGCAGAGTGGAGCGTTTTTGGTTGTAAATGGCGTGCCGCATCTTGGTGCGGGCTTCAACGGAACCATCTTTTCCGTATAGCTCGATGGTGATGCCCAGTCCGTCAATGCGTTCCCCATCGAGCACAGTTAGGGTCTCCGCGCTGAGCAGTGAGGTCGGGTTGAAGTCCTTATCGTATCGAGGGATTCTAACGCGTCGTAGGATGCTCCCCTCTGGAAGAATATCGAGGGTGGGGAGGGAACCTTGAGTGGGGTCTTCGGCTTGGGGCGGATCCGTTTTTTCCTGAGCCTGTGCCAGTGGTAAAATCGGCAAGATGGCAGCAGTCAGCCCTGCCGTGAGAAGCCGAGACGGCATCATCGAGTGTTGGCAGGGACTATGAAGTTTTTCAGCCATGAGCTGTGAGTGGAAAGATTATTCCGAGTGGGCCGCCTTATGGACAGCGAGGAGTTTCACCAGCACGGCCTCGATTTGATCGAGCGGTATCTGATTAGGTCCGTCCGAGAATGCTTTTTCAGGATTCAGGTGAGTTTCCATGAACACGCCGTCGACTCCGGTGGCGACGGCGGCACGGGCAAGGACGGGAGCGAGTATGCCATCGCCGCCAGTGGTTCCCCCGAGTCCTCCGGGGCGCTGCACTGAGTGCGTGGCATCGAAAATAACCTTCAGCCCCATGTCGCGCATCCAGTAGAGTGAGCGCATGTCGGTGACGAGGTTGTTATATCCAAAGCTGGATCCTCGCTCGGTGATGTAGAAATCCTCACAGCCGAAGTGCTGAAGTTTTCCAGCGATGTTAGAGACATCCCAAGGGGCGAGGAACTGGCCTTTTTTGACGTTAAGGGGTCGACCTGTTTTAGCGCAGGCTTCGAGTAAATCGGTCTGGCGGCAGAGAAAAGCAGGGACCTGGAGGAAATCGATGGTTTCCGCAGCGATCTCAGCTTCCTCGGGGGTGTGCACATCGGTGGTGACGGGGAGACCGAGCTCTTTGCCGATTTCACCGAGAATGCGGCAGCCCTCCTTGACGCCAGGGCCCCGGAAGGAGTCGACCGATGTTCGGTTCGCCTTGTCGTAGGATGCTTTAAAAACAAATTGTATACCGGTTCGCTCAGCGATTTCTTTGAGCGAGCGGGCCATTTGCCAGGCGAATTCCTCAGATTCCAAGGCGCAGGGGCCGAGAATAAAAAAGGGCGAAGAAGGGTTAAGGGTAAGATTGCCGATTTGACTCATGATAAAAGAAGACTGCTATTCAGACTAAGCACGGAAGCTTGAGAAGGCACGATAAATATATGCCTAATAGTGCGATTTCTCTGACTCCTCAAGAGCGAGCGCAGCAGCCCCGATAATTCCGGCGTCATTGCAGAATTGCGCAGGTAGAATTTTCAGATGCTCGTGGAAGGCCGGGGAAAGCTGGGTATGAAGACTCTGCAGCAGGGGATCAAACAGCAGCGGGCCGGCTTTGGCCACGCCACCGCCGATAATGATCGCTTCCGGATTTAATAACCAGCAGGCGTTCATCACAGAAGTCGCTAATTTGGCCGCGATGTTTTTCCAGATTTCGACGGCTATTTCATCGCCGTTGTTGGCAGCTTGTGAGAGGGCGGCCGGGGTGCAGTCTGTGACACTGCGCTCGACGCCCTTGCTTGCGTAAAATTCGCGCGCGTCCGCAGCGATTTCATTGTTGCCGATGTAATCTTCCAGTGAGCCGAGGTTGCCATATGCGCCTTGGCGGCCTTGATAATCGATCGACATCTGGCCGAGCTCTCCGGCGACGGAATTCGCCCCACGGAGCATTTGGCCGTGGCTGATGATGCCACCGCCGACTCCGGTGCCGAGTGTGATGCAGACCAAATGGTTCATGCCCCGGCCCGCGCCTTCTTTCCACTCGGCGTAGGCCATGCAGTTGGCATCGTTTTCCACAGTTACCGGTAGGCCGGTGCGCAGGTGGAGGATTTCGCGCAGCGGGATATTGGTCCAGCCTGCGACGTTGGTAAGATTGTGAATGGTGCCGGTGCGGAAATTGACAAAGCCAGGAACGCCTGCACCGATCGCACAAATTCCCGGGTGGTGTTGGCGCAAATCCTCGACGACGCGAACAATGGCATCGATCAAAGGTGAGGGTTCTGTGAAGTCATCAGTGGCAATGGCCGGTGCGCTGTCGATAACGTTATGTCCTTGGACAACGCCAAATTTGACGGAGGTTCCTCCAAAGTCGATTCCAAGGGAAGTGGCGGGATGAGTGGGCGAGTGAGTCATTGTCTAGGTGTTAAGATTGGCGATCAGACGCAATCCTTCAAGAGTAAGCTGCGGGCAATGATGAGTTATTTCCGGCAGACCGCGAGTGATAAGCGTGGCATCGCCGCCTGTGGCGATGATTTCTGCGTCACCGGGCAGTTCGCTGCGGATCTGATTGATGATTTCCCGAACCAGTCCCCGATAGCCGAATACGGCGCCAGCCAGCATCGCCTGCTCGGTGGATTTGCCGATGGCTTGAGCGGGTTCTTCAAGTTCAATGTGGGGTAGCAAGGCAGTGCGGCGGGCCAATCCCTCCGTCATGGATGCCAGGCCGGGGGCGATGACGCCTCCCTGATAAACGGATTTCCCATCTCCTGATGGTCCGAGGACGTCAAAGGTGACAGCGGTGCCGAAATCGAGAACGATCGCAGAGCCGCCAAACATCTCAAAAGCGGCGGCGGCATTGGCCAAGCGGTCGGCACCGATCTGTTCAGGCTTGGGATAATCGATCCCAATCGGCAGTTTGCTGCGATGGCTGAGCAAGTGGCAGGGTTTCTCCGAAAGGTAATCCACCAGAATCTCGGCCTTGGCAGGGACAACAGAACTGACGATGCTGAAATCCCATTCGATGTCCGCCAATTCCTTGCCGAGTGAGCCTACTGAGATCTCCGGTGTGTTGATGGTTGTCCGCCAATCTTCGAGCTTTTCGCGGCTTGCGAGGGCAAACTTGGTGCGGGTGTTAGAGTTGTCGATTAGCAGCAGGCGCATGATGGTGTGGCATTCTAGGCGTGTCTGGCGGGAAAAGGGAAGCACTGGCTGAAAAAACCTCCGTCAGTGATCCGGGCACAAAAAAACCGGAAGGGTACCGCTACCCCTCCGGTTTAACACTCTCAGGGAGAGCCGTTATGGATTGTATGCTGGTGCGCCGTGCTCGGCTACATCCAGACCTTCACTTTCCTCCTCGGCATCTACCCGGACACCCATGATGAGTTTGAGGATGAAGAAGAGGACGAAGGAGAAGACGAAGGCGAAGGCACAGACTGAAACGATACCGATCAACTGTGAACCGAGGTTGGCGCCGCCTCCAAGGAGGGCTACTGCCAGAGTTCCCCAGATACCGCAGACACCGTGAACCGAGATGGCACCCACTGGGTCGTCGATTTTGATCTTGTCGAAGAACAGGATGGAGAAGACCACCAGGACACCGGCTACACCGCCAGCTACCAGAGACAGGCCAGGTGAGATGGCATCGGCGCCAGCTGTGATGCCTACGAGGCCAGCGAGGAAACCGTTGAGGGCCATGGAAAGGTCAGGCTTTTTCAGCACTACCCAAGCGGTAGCGATGCTGGTCAGTGCGCCTGCACATGCTGCCAGGGCAGTGGTGACGAACACGGTGGAAACACCTTGGGCGTCAGCAGAAAGAACGGAACCGCCGTTGAATCCGAACCAACCGAGGAAGAGAAGGAAGGCACCGATGGTAGCCAGTGGCAGGTTGGAGGGGAGGATAGGCTTGAGGCCTTCCTTGGTGTATTTTCCGGCACGTGGTCCGAGAACGATCACACAGGCAAGGGCGGCAAATCCACCGAAGGCGTGCACCACAGTGGAGCCAGCGAAGTCATAGAATGCGGCGTCACCGTCACCAAGGCGGCTAAGGAAACCGGTGCCCCAGTGCCATGAACCGGCGATTGGGTAAGCGAAGGCTACCAGAAGAGTAGCGAAGATCAGGAAAGAACTCAGCTTAACACGCTCTGCGACTGCACCGGAGACGATGGTGGCTGCGGTGGCGGCAAACATCGCCTGGAAGATGAAGTCTGACCAGTAGGTGTAGCCAGGGTTGTATTCCGAGGTGAATGAGGTGCTGCCGGCTTCTGCGCCTGCAGGTCCGCCGAGTCCGAGGAAGCCGTCCATTTGCCACTCAGCTGGGTAGTGAGTGTTGAAACCGACGAGGTAGTAGGTGATCACACCCATCGCAATGATGAAGCAGTTTTTGAACAGAATGTTCACGGTGTTTTTTCTCTGGCATAAACCGGATTCAAGGCTGGCGAAGCCAAGGTGCATCAGGAAGACCAATGCGGCGGATATGAGGATCCAGAGGTTATTGAGGGCGAATTTAACGTATTCAGCACTGCCTTCGAATTTGGCGTAATCGGTCGGCGGTTCATCTTGGGCGAGCAATGTGCCTGCACCTAAAAGTAACAGGGATGCTGGTAGTATGGATTTGATAGTCATGGACTGTGGTTTGTGTTGGTTGAACAAGGATCACCAAGCATGAGCCGTGCCAAAATCAGTCGTCTGATGAAGATAAAATAAAAATAATGTTGGCACGGTGGTTGCTGATTTTTTCGCGCGCGTGTGCAAAGCGATGCTGCCGGAGAATGAAAAAAATTCTTGTGGCCCGTTCTCAGTCACCCGCAATCCTGACAACCGATTAATCCAATGAAAACATTATCCCTATATTTCAAATACTCTCTGATTCCTCTGCTGTTCATGGCGGGAACTTCACTCGCTTCCGCACAGGACGAGGCTCCTGCCATTGACAGCGGTGACACTGCCTGGATGCTGACCTCGACACTGCTCGTGCTAATGATGTGTCTACCCGGACTTGCCCTGTTCTACGGTGGTTTGGTCCGCGCCAAAAACGTGCTGAGCATTTTTGTGCAATGTTTTGCCATGGCCGGTATCATGTCCCTGATTTGGGTCGTTTTCGGCTACGCGATGGCTGCAGGTGGCGAGGGCAATGCCTACTTCGGCTGGGACAACAGCTTTGTTTTCCTCAAGCATATCACTGAGGCGAGTGTGATGGAGGGAGGAACCATTCCTGAAAGTGTCTGGGTCGTGTTCCAGATGACATTTGTGATCATTTCCCCGGCAATCATCGTGGGTGCCTTTGCCGAACGGATGAAATTCTCTGCCGTTCTTGTCTTCACGATCATCTGGACGGTGCTGTCCTACTTGCCCATGTGGCACATGGTCTGGGGCGGCGGCCTGTTCAACGGTGGCGAGGAAGGCAACTGGTTGATGGGAGTTCATCAGCATGCGCTCGACTTTGCTGGCGGTAACGTGGTGCACATCAATGCCGGTGTTGCCGGTCTGGTCGCCTGTATCTTCATCGGAAAACGTAAGGGTTACCCAGGGCCGTCACTGGTTCCGCACAATGTGCCTTATGTTCTTATCGGCGCCGCCTTGCTTTGGGTGGGCTGGTTTGGTTTCAATGCTGGTTCCGCAGGTGGGGCCAGTGGTTCTGCCGGTATGGCAATGCTGACGACACAGATCGCAACGGCTTCCGCCCTTGTGGTATGGTTGGCACTTGAATGGATTATTTCTAAAAAACCCACCGCAGTGGGTGTGGCCACGGGTGCTGTGGCTGGTCTGGTAGCCGTCACTCCGGCAGCGGGATCCACAGGAGTGGAAGGTGCCTTGGCAATTGGCGCGATCTCCAGCCTAGTGTGTTATTTTGCCGCCACCAAGCTCAAGCACATGCTCGGCTATGACGACAGCTTGGACGTCTTTGGTGTTCACGGTATCGGTGGAATCGTCGGTGCCTTGTTGACCGGAGTATTCATCCGCGAGGGTTATGATGGTCCGTTGGGCGGCCTTGGTCAGTTCTGGATTCAGGCTAAAAGTGTGATTGTGACCGTCATCTGGAGTGGCGTCGCCGCAGTCGTGGCAATGGTTGCCGCTAAATTGCTCTGCCGCGGAGTTCGGGTCGATGAAGACGTCGAGCACGGAGGCCTCGACCGCACTGAGCACAGTGAGGAGGCTTATAACTGGGAGGCCTGATACTTATTTACTTCGCTCCTTAGCTTTTCAAAACCAGGACTCATATGGGGTCCTGGTTTTTTTGTTTACTGGAATTCTGGGGTTTAAAACAAATTTTCGATTGTATTGGAAGGTTGGCACGCAGCTTGCTTGATTGCCGTTGCTTACCATTCAAAGCAAATGATTATGAAACATGTTATTAAATCACTAATGATCGGCGGCACAATGCTTGCAGCCACCTCCGCGCACGCTGAGCTCGAAACCGAGATCCACGCTGGTTACCACTCCATTTACGAGTTCCGTGGTGTTGACTTCGGTGACGACCTCTATGAAGGCGGAATCGACCTCAGCTATGACCTTGGCAGTGGCTTCTCACTTTCCGGAGGTATTTGGTATGCTGATGCCAACGGCGGCGGAGGCGGTGACTTCGAAGAAGTCGACTACTACATCGGCCTGACTAAAACGATCGGTAAAGTCGACGTTAGCGTCGGTTATACTTACTACGACTTCCCAGGCGCCAGTTCTTCTAACACAGACGAAGTTTACATCGGTGTTTCCACCGAGCTCAGCTGTGGTCTTGGTCTTTCGCTCACTTACTTCGAGGACATCGATGTCATCGACGGCGGATACCTCGAGTTTGAAGCTACCAAGAGCTACGAGCTTAGCCCTTGCGTCAGCCTCGACCTTGCAGTCGGCGCGGCTTACAGCTTCGACTACAACGCTGACGTAGACGGCGGTCCACTTGACGGTTTCAACCACTACTTCGCGAAAGTGGCTCTTCCATGGAGCGTCCGCGAAAACATGACCTTGACTCCATACATCAAGTTCGTCGGTGCAGGCAGCGACCTCAGCAACGACTACGACGACGGAAGCAGTGAAGATCTCTTCTTCGGAGGTGTCACACTCAGCTACTCGTTCTAACCAATTCTTGCTGGATTAGGGATAATCCAGTTGTCTGGAAAAATGGGGGTTCGCCATCGTGCGGGCCTCCATTTTTTGTTGTGCATCTATGAGCGAGTTATATGTCGGCAAAACTGGCGGTATTTCGACTGATGGATGGCGCTCGTTGGCGACCTTGGTCTATATATAGGGGATACGGTTTCAGCCCCGTGTGTTCTGCCTGCGCGATTAGGATTCATGGAAACGCATTTCATCCCTTGGGCGCGGGAGGGTAGGCTGAAATCTGCTTCGGGGAGCTTTTTTCCACGAATTTGCAGCGTATCATGTTAGTGTATGATGTTGGGCCTTCGGGATTGCTGATGAGGCGAGTGGGTTTTGCTCCTTGAGGTGGCCTTTTTCACTGTGTTCATTGGCATTGGACGGTCGGAAAGATCTTGGTCTCGGCGATATTAGAGCAAGTTTCTTTCAGTGAATATTAATATCAATATAGATGAATGGATTGCGTGAAAATCAATGAATTTCAGGGACTGGTTAAAAAAAGAAGAAAAGGCAGAGATTTTTTTTGACAGAAGTCCGCTCTCTGCTAGCTTGCCGCCCGCTTTCCCACGGTAACCCTTGTGGAGACGCTGTTTTTTATCTCGGTTGAACGAGATTGAAACCGGAGTTTTCCAAGGAGGATCAAAGGAAAGTGACTTAGGGCGAAAAGCTCCTGTAGCTCAGTGGTAGAGCGCGTCCTTGGTAAGGACGAGGTCAGCGGTTCAAATCCGCTCAGGAGCTCCAGTCAGAAGAAAAAATCACCGATTCGTCCGCTTCATAAGTGGGCGGCATCACCCACAAAGAAAACCAGCGGCCCGCAAGGGCAAACAAACCAAAGAAAATACCATGGCTAAAGAAGCATTCGAAAGAACCAAGCCACACGTTAACGTCGGCACCATCGGCCACGTTGACCACGGCAAAACCACTCTCACCGCAGCTATCACCACCATCCTCGCAGAGGCAGGTGGCGGTGTTGCTAAGGCATATGCTGATATTGACGCCGCTCCTGAAGAGCGTGAGCGCGGTATCACCATCTCCACTGCACACGTTGAGTATGAGACCGAAAACCGTCACTATGCACACGTTGACTGCCCAGGTCACGCTGACTACGTGAAGAACATGATCACCGGAGCCGCTCAAATGGACGGTGGTATTCTTGTTGTTTCCGCTGCAGACGGTCCAATGCCACAGACTCGTGAGCACATCCTGCTTGCACGTCAGGTTGGTGTCCCAGCTCTTGTTGTATTCATGAACAAGACTGACCAAGTCGACGACGAGGAACTCCTCGAACTCGTCGAAATGGAAATCCGCGAACTCCTCAGCGCTTACGAATTCCCTGGTGACGACATTCCAGTCATCAAAGGTTCTGCTCTTAAAGCTCTTGAAGGTGATGCCGACCACAAGGCAAACATCCTCAAGCTCATGGAAGCTGTTGACAGCTATATTCCTGAGCCAGAGCGCCCAGTTGATCAAGACTTCCTCATGCCTATCGAGGACGTGTTCTCCATTGAAGGTCGCGGCACCGTCGCTACCGGTCGTGTTGAGCGCGGTATCGTCAAGAAAATGGAAGAGGTTGAAATCGTCGGTATCCGCGACACACAAACCACTACCGTTACTGACATCGAAATGTTCCGTAAGTTGCTCGACGAAGGTCGTGCCGGTGACAACGTCGGTCTCCTCATGCGTGGTCTTAAGAAAGACGACCTTGAGCGTGGTCAGGTTATCGCCAAGAAAGGCAGCGTAACTCCTCACACCGTATTCAAGGGTGAGATCTACGTTCTTTCCAAGGATGAAGGTGGTCGTCACACACCATTCTTCAGCAACTACCGTCCTCAGTTCTACTTCC
This sequence comes from Oceaniferula spumae, assembly GCF_042849255.1. Lineage (GTDB taxonomy): Bacteria > Verrucomicrobiota > Verrucomicrobiia > Verrucomicrobiales > Akkermansiaceae > Oceaniferula > Oceaniferula spumae. The sequence goes on along the minus strand of NZ_AP026866.1, from coordinate 1,658,117 downwards.
GTACCACAGACGTTACCGGCAGCATCAAGCTTCCTGACGGCGTTGAGATGGTCATGCCTGGCGACAACGTCGAGCTTGAAGTAACACTCATCACACCGATCGCCATGGAGAAGACCATGCGCTTCGCTATCCGCGAAGGTGGTCGCACCGTTGGTGCCGGTCGTGTAGGCGATATCCTCGTCTAATCCCTCTAAAATCTGGCCGCCTCTCCCCGAGGTTGCCAGATTGCCGAAAGGCTGGTTTTCAGGGGCACTCCGGTGGATAGCCGCCGGGGTGCCCCTCAATCGCCTAAAGCACTCTCGATCCCGAACCGGATATCTCGGTTCACTGGAAAAAGCAAAACAACACAGGGAAGTAGTTCAATGGTAGAGCGTCGGTTTCCAAAACCGAAAGTTGCAGGTTCGAGTCCTGTCTTCCCTGCCAGCTTTTTCAACCCAACGTCCAACTCAAACTCAAGATCCCCAAGGCTTGTGCCAACCGGGTCTTACACAAAACCGCAGCATGTTTAGGAAAATCGCCACCTTCATTCACGAAGTTAAAGCCGAACTCCGCAAGGCCTCCTGGCCCTGGGATAACGATCCCAAAGCCAAGGGCTTCCAGAAATATAAAGAGCTGATCGACTCAACCATCGTGGTGCTCATCGCCATGATTCTGCTCGCAGGATTCGTTTCCCTCTTTGACGTGCTCGCCACCAAGGTCATCGGCCTTTTGACCGGACTCGGTCACTAAATTTCCCTCCGCTTCGGCACAGCGCATGCTGCACCCGCCAAAGCATTTCACTTTCCACATCACCACTTTTCCTAACTCGATCTTATGCCAGCCATCCCAGAAGCCCGCAAGCAGTGGTTCGTCGTCCACGTTCTCTCCGGCCAGGAGCAGAAGGTTCGCGACCGTATTAATCGCTTGGTCGAGTCCGAGGAAATGGGCGACTACATTTTCGAAGTCCTCGTTCCCCAGGAGCGTGTCGAAGAGAATCGCAAAGGCAAAAAGATCGAAACCAAACGCAAGTTCTTCCCTGGCTACATCATCGTCAACATGAAGCTCTTCGCTGAAGACAACAGCCTCGTTGAGAAAACTTGGTACTTCATCAAAGAGATGGACGGCGTCATCGGCTTCGCCGGAACCAAGGACAAGCCCATCCCCATGCGTCAGCGTGAGGTCGACGGCATGCTCGGCCAGATCAAAGAACGCGAAGAAAATATCCGCCCAGCCATCAGCTTCGAAACTGGCGACAGTGTCAAAGTCGGCGACGGTCCGTTCGAAGGTCAGACCGGCATCATCGAGGAAATCGATCACGAAACTGGCAAACTCCTCGTCTCAGTCACCATCTTCGGCCGCGCCACTCCCGTGGAGCTCGAAGCCTGGCAGGTCGAAAAAGGCTAAGCCATCCACACACTCTCTCTTAATGTAGCCGTGAAAAACGGAATCATTTAACCATACCAAACACCAACATCTAACTACCACCACCATGGCTAAGGAAGTAAAACAAGTTCTCAAGCTGCAAATCCAAGCAGGTCAAGCAAACCCGTCCCCACCAGTAGGTCCCGCCCTCGGTCAGGCCGGCGTGAACATCATGCAGTTCTGTAAGGACTTCAATGCCGCTACTCAAAAGCAGGCTGGCGATCTCCTTCCCACCGTGATCACCGTCTTCAAAGACGCGTCGTTCACCTTCATCACCAAGAACCCACCGGCAGCTGTCCTCCTCAAGAAGGCCGCTAAAATCGCCTCCGGTTCCGGTGAGCCTAACACCAAGAGCTGCGGTTCCATCACCAAGAAGCAACTCATGGAAGTGGTTGACCAGAAAATCTCTGACCTTAACACCAACGATCCCGAGCAAGCCGCCAAGATCCTTGCCGGCACAGCCCGTCAAATGGGCCTCGAAATCACAGGCATGTAATCCATCTCCGTGCGCAGTTAACAGTCCTCACTGATGACTGATCACTGCACACCGATCACTTCAGGCGCAGCCTGATTCAACCCGCAGGAGAGCCAGTCCACACTGGACGGTTCGCCCGCACTGCAAATAATACAATGAGCAAAAAAAGCAAACGCTACCAGAAGGCGGCCGAACTTGTCGACTCCGACAAGCAATACGGCCTAGCAGACGCAGTAGGAATCATCAAAAAGTTTCCCGCACCCAAGTTTGACCCCACCGTCACACTTTCATTCCGCCTCGGCGTTGATCCTCGTAAGAGCGATCAAATGGTTCGTGGATCTGTTGCCCTGCCACACGGCACCGGTAAGAGCGTCCGCGTTGTTGTCTTCGCTACTGGAGACGCCGCCAAAGCCGCTACAGCCGCAGGAGCCGATGAAGTCGGCATGGAAGATCTGATCAAGAAAGTCCAAGACGGTTTCACCGATTTCGACGCCGCCATCGCCACACCAGACGCCATGCTTGAAGTTCGCAAGATTGCCCGTGTCCTCGGACCACGCGGCCTCATGCCGAACCCTAAGACCGGCACTGTCACCGATGACACAGCCGCTGCCGTCAACGCCGTCAAGGCAGGCCGCATCGACTACAAACTCGATAAAAACGGTAACGTCTCTGCTGCCATCGGTAAGGCCTCATTCAGTGAAGCCCAGCTTACCGAAAACACCAGTGCCCTGATCGAAAGCGTCATCAAGGCCAAGCCCGCAACCGCCAAAGGTAACTACATCGAAAACGTCACCCTCGCCGCCAGCATGTGCCCGGGTGTTGCTCTCGAAGCTTCCCTTTACGCCATCAACTAATCAACCCAAGGAAAAACACGACCATGAATCCTGATAAGAAATACATCATCGACGAGCTCTTCGAGCGCGTGAATTCCTCACCGTTTGTCCTGGTAGTTGACTACACCGGCATGACCGTCCCTGAGTTTGACGAGCTCCGCAATCGCCTCGGCGAAAACGGATCCGAGTGTCACGTAGCCAAAAACAGCTACATGCGCAAAGCTCTGGAAAATGCCAAGCTTCCTGACATCAGCGATCAGCTTCTCGGCCAAACAGCCTTCGTCACCGGTGAATCCGATGTCTGTGGTGCTGCCAAGACCATCAAGAACTTCGTCAAGGAGTTCAAGAAGCCTGAAGTTAAGACCGGTATCCTCGACGGCGACGTGCTCGACACCGCGCAAATCACCGCGCTTGCCGATCTTCCATCCCGCGAAGTCCTGCTTGCTACCCTGCTAGGCACCATCAACGCACCTGCCACCGCGCTGGTCCGCGTCCTCAACGAGCCTGCCGCATCACTGGCCCGCGTCATCAAAGCAAAACACGAAGGTTAATTTTAAGAGTTCTGCCGCCCCCAAGGCGGCACACTCAACCAATTTCCAACTTCCTGTTTCTAATAACAATAAAACAATCTGAACGGATGGCGCTCACCCCCTCCAGGGAGGCGCCTGATACAAAATAAGGTTCCCACGTCGGATCTTAGGCATAAGAGCTGAAATGTCCGGAAGCTCCGGGCGCGACGTAACCAACAAAAGGAGAAAAATAAAATGGCTGACTTAACTAAACTAGCTGAAGAACTGGGCAAACTCACCGTGCTTGAAGCCGCTGAGCTTGTAAAATCCCTCGAAGAAGAGTGGGGCGTATCCGCCGCTGCTCCTGCTGCTGTCGCTGCTGCACCTGCTGCCGCTGCTGAAGCTGCTGAGGAAAAAACTGAATTCGACGTCGTGCTTGCAGAAGCCGGTGGTAACAAGATCGCTGTCATTAAGGCAGTGCGCGAAGTTGCTAGCGGACTCGGTCTTGCAGATGCCAAGAAACTTGTCGAGAGCGCTCCCGTTCCCGTACTTGAAGGCGCATCTAAAGACGACGCTGACGCAGCCAAGGCCAAGCTTGAAGAAGCTGGTGCCAAGGTTGAGCTCAAGTAGTCCTCTACTTGCGCTTGCATAGACCAGTTCTACGCAACCCTAAGGCTTTCTTTGTGTGTGGTGCCTCTGCCAGCACGCACCACATACAAGTCAGCCATCCGGGTAGAATTTGACAAATTCAACTTCTCCCGTATCGGTTCCTCCGCAAAAGGGACCAAACCCCATCACCATACCGCATTCCACGCGCGGCATTCAAGGATGACTGTCACAGGTCAACCACGGCGGCAAACCCACCGCAGCCATCTTTGAAACCCGCTCGTGAATCGCCAGGGAAGACGTTCCCCGGAAATTCACCACAACCTAACAACCTGAAGCTAACAAGCTACCCACGAAGCCCGGACTGGAAACAGTGCGGGCGAACCTGCCTCTCGGCTGAACGTGGAAAAAGCCTGCGCCTCGCGTTGTCAAAACAAGCCAAACACCAGCTCATACCCACTAATTATTATGGCCGAAAGACGCTACTACGGAACGATTGAGGAAGTTATCGAACCCCCGAATTTGATCGAGGTTCAGAGCAAATCCTACGAGGACTTTTTGCAACAAGCCATCCCCGCATCTCAGCGCGAGGACACCGGACTTCAGGCAGTTTTCTGTGAGATCTTCCCGATCAAAAGCTACGATGAAGCAATCACCCTCGAATTTATTGCCTATGACATCGAGGAGCCTAAGGCCACTGCACTCCAGTCCCTCCAGACCGGTGAGACCTTCAGTGCCGCACTCTACGTCACTTTCAAACTGAAAGACGAAACCGGCACCAAGAAAGAGCGTGTTTACATGGGCGAAATGCCGATGATGACCCGTCGTGGAACCTTCGTGATCAACGGAGCCGAGCGTGTCATCGTTTCCCAGCTGCACCGTTCACCCGGTATCTGCTTCGAGACATCCACTCACCTCAACGGTAAACTTCTCCACTCATTCCGCATCATTCCTGACCGCGGATCATGGCTTGAAACCCAGTTCGATACCAACGATCTGCTTTACGTCTACCTCGACCGCCGCCGCCGTCGTCGGAAGTTCCTTGCCACCACTTTCCTTCGCGCCATGGGTTGGCCGACCGATCGTGACCTCTGCGAGCAGTTCTACAGCATCGAGAAGCTTAAGCTCAAAACCTACCTCGGAGCCAAAGCCGACGAGGAAGAGCTGGCCCAGAAAGTCACCTTCGAAGACATCCTCGACGGTGAGCTTGTCATCGCTAAGGCCTACGAGCCATTGACCATCGGTATCGTCCGCCAGCTCGATGAGCTCGGCCACAAGACCATCGATGTCATCGACTCACGCGAAGACGAAATCCTTCTCAAGTCCCTCAAGAAAGACCCCGCACACGATGAGGAGTCCGCTCTCAAGGACATCTACCGTAAGCTGCGCCCCGGTGATCCGCCGACCACCACTAACTCCAAGGCCCTGCTTCACCGCCTGTTCTTCGACGAGAAGCGTTATGACCTGACTCGCGTCGGTCGTTACAAGATCAACCAGAAGCTCAAGCTCAACGTTGATCCATACGCCCGCGTTATGGTTCCTGAGGATTTCCTCGGTGCTGTCAAATACCTCCTCCGCCTGAAAAAAGGTGAGGGTGTTCTCGACGATATCGATCACCTTGGCTCACGTCGTGTGCGTGCCGTCGGTGAACTTCTTGGTAACCAGTGCCGTGTCGGTCTTGCCCGCACAGAGCGTCTGGTCAAGGAGCGCATGACTCTCTTCGACGTCAACCTCGAAGGTATGACCCCACAGAAGCTGATCAACCCGAAAGCACTCAGTGCTGTCATCCGTGACTTCTTCGGTCGTTCCCAGCTTTCCCAGTTCATGGACCAGACCAACCCTCTGGCCGAGCTGACTCACAAACGCCGTCTGTCCGCTCTCGGACCGGGTGGTTTGAACCGCGATCGTGCCGGTTTCGAAGTGCGAGACGTTCACACTTCCCACTACGGCCGTATCTGCCCGATTGAAACCCCCGAGGGTCCAAACATCGGTCTGATCAACTCCCTTTGCACCTACGCCCGCATCAACGAATTTGGTTTCATCGAGACTCCATACCGTCAGGTGAAAAACGGCAAGGTCACTAACCAGATCGAATACGTCACCGCGGACCAAGAGGAAGAGTTCCTCATTGCCCAGGCGAACAACCCGATCGATAAGAAAGGCAACTTTCTCACCGAGAAAATCACCGCCCGCGAAAGTGGTGAGTTCATCGAGGTGGATCCAACGACGGTTCAATACATGGACGTTTCACCGAAACAGCTCGTTTCCGTGGCCGCCGGTATCATTCCGTTCCTGGAGCACGATGATGCTAACCGCGCCCTGATGGGTGCTAACATGCAGCGCCAGGGTGTGCCGCTTCTGATCTCTGATGCACCACTTGTGGGCACCGGACTTGAAGCCAAGGCCGCCGCTGACTCACGCGCTGTGGTCACAGCAGAGGCAGACGGCATCATCGCCGCCGCCACCGCAGAGATCATCGTCACCACTTTGGACGGCGAGCTTCCAGTCTCAGACGAGAAGTTCCTCTCCGATATCAATTCCGTGAAGAGCAACCCTGCCAAAGGAGTCTTCGTTTACCCACTTCGTAAGTTCATGCGTTCAAACGCCGGAACCTGCCTGAACCAGAAGCCAATTCTGAAAAAAGGCACCAAGGTGAAAACAGGCGACGTACTCGCAGACGGACCTAACACCGAAGGCGGCGAACTCGCATTGGGACGTAACATCCTGGTCGCGTTCATGCCATGGAACGGTTACAACTTCGAGGATGCCATCGTTATCTCCGAGAAGGTGGTGAAAGAGGATATCTACACCTCCATCCACATCTCCGAGTTCGAGTGCGCTGCACGTGACACCAAACTGGGACCTGAGGAAATCACCCGTGACATTCCTAACGTCGGTGACGAAGCTCTGAAGAATCTCGACCACGACGGAATCATCCGCATCGGTGCCGAGGTGAAGCCTGGCGACATCCTCGTCGGTAAGATCACTCCGAAGTCCGAGACCGAACTCGCCCCAGAGGAGCGCCTCCTGCGCGCCATCTTCGGTGAGAAGGCTGCTGACGTGAAGGACACCTCACTGCGTGTTCCTTCCGGTTGCACCGGTATCGTCCAAGACATCCGCGTGGTCACCCACGGTCTTGCCCGCAAGCGCGAGAACGAGCTCGATCCAGCCAAGCTGAAGAAGCAGGTCAAGAAGATCAACGATGATTACAAGAAGAAGAAGGACCAACTCACCGAGCAACTCACTGAGAAGCTCTCTGACATCCTTCTCGGGGAGAAAATCCCACTTGATGTCGTCAACGCCCAGTCTGGTGAGATCATCATCCCGGCCAACCGTAAGATCACCAAGACGCTTCTCCGTAAGCTCGCCGCGATCTACGATCACATCGAAATCGATCCTTCTCCGATCCGTAACAAGATCCTTGAAATCATTTCCTCCTTCGAAAGCCGCTTCTCAGAGCTGGACACAGACCGTGAACGTCGCCTCGACCAACTCGAGAGTGGTGATGAAATCGATCCAGGTGCCATCAAGGAAGTTAAAGTCTTCGTCGCCGCCAAGCGTAAGCTCAGCGTCGGTGATAAGATGGCCGGTCGTCACGGTAACAAAGGTGTTGTCGCGACCATCGTTCCTGAAGAGGACATGCCATACCTTAGCGACGGAACTCCAGTGGAGATCTGCTTGAACCCACTCGGTGTTCCTTCCCGGATGAACGTCGGTCAGGTTCTTGAGACCCACCTCGGTGTCGCAGCCAAAGCCCTCGGATTCACCGTGGCTACCCCGATTTTCGATGGTATCCCTGAAGCTGAGATCTGGAAGTTCATGAGCAAAGCCAAGCAAGTCGACGGCGTCAAATACGTCGGCGATAACGGTGAACTCCGTGAGCGTAAGAAAGACGAGAAAGAAGGTCTGGGTTACACTTGGATCGGTGACGGCAAAGACGGCACCATCGCTGGTAAGTCGACCCTCTACGATGGTCGCACCGGTGAAGCCTTCCAGAACCCTGTCGTGGTCGGCATGATCTACATGCTGAAGCTCGGTCACTTGGTCGCGGATAAGATCCACGCCCGTGCCGTTGGTCCATACAGTCTTGTTACCCAGCAGCCGCTCGGTGGTAAGGCCCAATACGGTGGTCAGCGATTCGGTGAGATGGAGGTGTGGGCACTCGAAGCCTATGGCGCCGCTTACACCCTTCAGGAAATCCTTACCGTCAAGTCTGATGACGTGCAGGGCCGCACACGAATCTACGAAGCCATCGTCAAAGGGGATAACACCCTCGAGGCAGGCACTCCGGAGTCGTTCAACGTTCTGATGAAAGAAATGCAGTCACTCTGCCTCGACGTCCGCCCTGGAACGGGTGGCAAGCCGAAGGCCGGTGGTGCTGACTTCTCACTCGATGACCTCACACTCTAACCGCAGTAAACAACCGAACCTAACAACTTAATCTTAACACTTCAAAATCTATATTATGAGCGTTGAAAACAATCTGCGTGAACTCTTCGGGGTCAATGAAAAACCTGAGCAGTTCGACCACGTCGCCATCACTGTCGCCTCACCGGATATCATCCGTAGCTGGTCCAGTGGCGAGGTGCTCAACCCTGAGACAATTAACTACCGGACCTTCAAGCCTGAGAAAGGCGGTCTGTTCTGCGAACGCATCTTCGGTCCCACCCGTGACTGGGAGTGTGCTTGCGGCAAATACAAGCGTATCAAACACAAAGGCGTGGTCTGTGACCGTTGCGGTGTGGAGGTCACTCTCTCCCGCGTGCGTCGTGAGCGCATGGGCCACATCGAGTTGGCCGTGCCTGTTTCCCACATCTGGTTCTACAAGTGTATGCCCAGCCGTATCGGTCTCGTCCTCGACTTGGCCGCCCGCCAGCTGGAACGTATCATTTACTACGAGGACTACGTGGTGACCGACGTCGGAAGCTCCGAGCTCGCGCTTGGTCAGCTTCTCAGTGAACACGAACTCTTCGATGCCGAGGACGCCTACGGTGAAGGAAACTTCAAAGCCGAGATGGGTGCCGAAGCCCTCCAGTCACTCCTCAGCCAGGTAAAACTGGGTGAACTTACCGTGCAACTGGAAGAGGAAATGCAGAACACCCGTTCCAAGCAGACCAAGAAGAAGCTCGCCAAGCGTATCAAACTCGCTCGCGGCTTCGACCAATCTAACACTCGCCCTGAGTGGATGATCATGAACGTGCTTCCAGTCATCCCACCGGATCTTCGTCCGCTGGTGCCATTGGAAGGTGGTCGCTTTGCTACATCTGATCTGAATGACCTCTACCGTCGTGTGATCAACCGTAACAACCGTCTTAAGAATCTTCTTAAGCTGAAGACTCCGGACGTGATTATTCGTAACGAGAAGCGCATGCTTCAGGAGGCTGTCGACGCCCTCTTTGACAACGGCCGCCACGGTCGTGCCGTCACAGGTGCTGGCAACCGCGCGCTGAAGTCGCTCTCCGACATGCTGAAAGGTAAGGGTGGACGTTTCCGTCAGAACCTTCTCGGTAAGCGAGTCGACTACTCCGGTCGTTCCGTCATCGTGATTGGACCTGAGCTGAAGCTCGGCCAGTGTGGTCTTCCTAAGAAGATGGCTCTGACCTTGTTCGAACCATTCATCATCCGTCGCTTGAAAGAGCTTGGCTACTGCCATACCGTGCGCAGTGCCAAGAAGATGATCGATCGCAAGACCACCGAGGTCTGGGATATCCTCGAAGAGGTGACCAAAGGCCACCCGGTGATGCTGAACCGCGCACCTACTCTGCACCGTCTGTCCATTCAGGCATTCGAGCCAGTGCTCATCGAGGGTTCTGCCCTCCGTGTTCACCCGCTGGTTTGTACTGCTTACAACGCTGACTTCGATGGTGATCAGATGGCCGTGCACGTGCCACTTTCTATCGAGGCACAAATGGAGGCTCGCCAGCTGATGCTTGCGCCTAACAACATCTTCTCACCTGCTTCCGGTAAGCCGATCACGGTTCCTTCACAGGACATCATTCTCGGTTCCTACTACCTCACCTACGCACGTCAGTTGACTGCGAAGGAGCTTGAGGCGCAGAAGGAAGTGCACCTGCCCCTGTTTGAAAATACCACAGAGGTTGAGTACGCCATTGCTTCACGCAAGGTGGGCTACCACGATTGGATCCGTCTCCGTAACCCCGATTACAACGACGGCAAAAAAGCCTACGGTGACCCTGAGCCAAAGATCATCCGCACGACTCCTGGTCGTGTCCGCTTTAACGAAATCTGGCCTTCCGGTCTTGGTTTCATCAACTTCAACGTTGGTAAGAAGCAAATCGGTGACATCATCTGGCGCTGCTACCAAGTCGCTGGTCAGGCCGGCACTGTGCTGGTTCTGGACGATCTCAAGAGCCTCGGTTTCAAGGAAGCGACCCGTTCCGGTATTTCCATCGGTATCATCGACATGGTGGTGCCCGAGGAGAAGAAGCCAGAACTCGTCAAGGCCTACGCCGAAGTCGAGAAAGTCACCAAACAGTATCGTAACGGTGTCATCACTGACAACGAGCGCTACCAGCAGGTGATCGATATTTGGACCCACGCTTCCGATAACATAGCGGACGCCCTCTACCGTAAACTGGAACACAACGAAGGCGACAAGCTCGTCAACCCGCTGTTCCTCATGGTGGACTCCGGTGCTCGTGGTAACAAGCAGCAGATTAAGCAGCTCTCCGGTATGCGCGGTCTGATGGCCAAGCCGTCCGGTGACATTATCGAACGCCCGATTACCTCGAACTTCCGTGAAGGTCTCTCCGTGCTGGAATACTTCATTTCCACCCACGGTGCGCGTAAAGGTCTTGCCGATACCGCTCTGAAGACAGCTGACTCCGGTTACATGACCCGTAAGCTGGTCGACGTTTCCCAAGACGTCATCGTCTTTGAAGAAGACTGTGGCACCGTCAACGGAATCACCGCCATCCCAATCATCGAAAACGACGAAGAGGCAGCCTCCCTGGCATCACGCATCTACGGTCGTGTCTCCGGTGAGAAAGTGGTCGACCCCGTCAGTGGCGATGTCGTTCTCGAAATCGGTCAGATGATCGGTGAAGAGGAAGCGAACAAGATCGAGGAACTCGGCTTTGAGCGTCTCAAGATCCGCTCCACACTTACCTGTGAAGCAGACCGCGGTTGCTGTCAGCAGTGCTACGGCCTGAACCTCGCTTCTGGAAAACTCGCCAAGATTGGTGAAGCAGTCGGCATCATCGCCGCCCAGTCCATCGGTGAGCCCGGAACCCAGCTGACCATGCGTACCTTCCACGTGGGTGGTGTGGCATCGTCCTCGTTCAAACAGCCTATCATCAAGGCCAAGAACGCTGGTATCGTTGCTTACAAAGACGTGCGCGCTGTTAAGGACGCCGACGGTAACTTCGTTTCCCTCAACAAGAAGGGCGAAATCGTGATCAAGAACAAGGACGGCCTCGTGCTCGAGTCCTACAACTTGGTGATCGGTTCCGTGATCTCTGTGCCAGACGGTGAGTCCGTCAAGAAAGGCCAGACCTTCGTGACATGGGATCCATACAACGTGCCAATTCTCACCGAGAAAGCCGGTAAGGTTGAGTTCCGTGACATGATCAAAGGCATCACCGTTCAGTCCGAGACCGATAAGGAAACCGGCAAGAAGGGTATGGTTGTCACCGAGCACAAAGAAGACCTGCACCCGCAGATCGTCATCGTTGACAAGCAGTCCGGCGAAGTCATCTACAGCTGTTCCATTCCTGTGGGCGCTCACCTTTCCGTCAAGGAAGGTGCCAGTGTCGTCGGTGGTGCACAGCTCGCCAGAACTCCACGTAAGATCGCTAAAACTGGTGACATCACCGGTGGTCTGCCACGTATTGCCGAGCTCTTCGAAGCCCGCCGCCCGAAAGAGGCCTGCACCATCGCCAAGATCGACGGTGAAGTTTCCTACGGACCGAACGTGCGTGGTAAGAAGAAAGTCATCGTCACCGATATGGAGACCGGCGAACATGCTGATCACTTGGTGCCAATGGGTAAACACATCATCGTTGGAGAAGGAGACATCCTTCACCGCGGCGACCAGATCACTGAGGGACCTGTCTCTCCGGACGATCTGCTCGAGGCATGTGGATCACAAGCGCTCCAGGAGCACCTTACCAACGAGGTGCAGCGCGTTTACCGTCTCCAGGGTGTGGAAATCAATGACAAGCACATTGAAATCGTCATCCGCCAGATGCTGCGCAAAGTGAAAATCACCGAGCCAGGCGATACCGAATTCCTTTGGGGTGACCAGATCGACCGTACTACCTTCAAGAAGGAGAACGAGTCCGTCGTCGCTCAAGGTGGTAAGGCCGCCGAGTCCGAGCCAGTGCTTCTTGGTATCACCAAGGCATCCCTCGAGACCGAGTCGTTCATCTCCGCGGCGTCCTTCCAGGACACCACTCGCGTGCTGACAGACGCCTCGACCATCGGTCGTGTTGATCACCTCCGTGGATTCAAGGAGAACGTCATCATGGGTCACTTGATCCCTGCCGGAACTGGTTTCCACCAGCACCGTGACACCAAGATTGAGTTCACCGTTGAAGAGCCAGAGCCAGTGAAGGAAGAACCAGCAGAAATCATCGAAGATGGTGAGGGTTCAATCACTCCTGCCACAGACAGCCCGTCTGAGGAAGCCAGTGCCTAACCGCTAAGTCGAAAAATCAACAAGCCCGGTAGTGCCCAGCGCGCTACCGGGCTTTTTTGTTGTTAGGTTATTCGGTAGGGAGGATTTGCCACAATCCTCCGGTTTCGACACTAAACCGGTTTCGAGATTGCTGAGCTGTAAGTATACGTCCCATTATCTCGTATCGATAGAGTTCAGTCAGCCTGCCGTGTCTCATGCTTGAGAGTAACCCAAAACATATGAAGATCCCATTTCCAGCGGCTGCCATCTGTCTGGTGTTTCTCTTTTCCCATGGGACTCCAGCGACTGCTGAAGACACACAGAAGTCTCAGGCCACCACTGCGATTTACTCAGCAGATCAGCGTGTCTTGTTAGTCTCGGTCCAAGGGAAAGAGAGGTTTCGTTACACCTTCAACTTGGGAGGCGCCATCAATGGTATCTACGATCTTGTCATTGCGCCTAAGCAGAATTTGATCGGAGAATCTTTCCAAGGGGAAACAACGGACCGAGTGATCCAGTGGACATATTGGAACTCGCGCTATGAAGCGCTTCCCCACAAGCTCGGCGATGGCGATGTGCGTGCCAACGTCACGATGGAAGGCTGCTATCACGGCGATGCCCTATGCTCTGTGCTCAAGACTCCCGAAAGTGGAGCCACCAAAACACTGGTATTCGAATCTCGCATTGAGCATTGGTTTTACAAAGTTCTCGACCGCCACGGTCGGCCAAAATTTGACACCACATCGCGCTACGAGGTGCTCGATGATGGCAGTCTAAAACTCACACGCACGGTTTTCAGACATCCTTGGACCCTTCACAATGTCACCGAAAAGACGTTTGATGTAGGTAAGCCAAAACGCGAAAAGAAAGAGAAGACACGGTTGATAGCCATCCATCACGGGCCCAAAACCATGACTTCTTATTTCGAGGGGTGGACGCCGTTGAATCGCACGATTCTGCCGATGCAGTCACACGGGCGTGGCGAATTCAAAAAAAATGGCTACCAGTTCTGGCAACCTGAAGAGCTTGGGGGCTGGGCCATGGCCCACTCCGACACCCTTGCGTTTGCGGTCGCTTTCGGTGCCAAACAAATTCCCAAGAACGATCACAAGACGCAGTTGGCATTCAACAAGCTCGACCTGCCACAACACAGGTTGAACATCCTTCTGCCTGCGATAGAAACCAATTGGCCCGAGAATTCATCGTTGACCCAATCCCTCATTTTTATTGTTGGATCTCCCTCTGACGTTAGAGGTCGTGCAGACAAGTTAGTGAAAAGCGTGCCTTTGCCGAAAATTTCAGAGCGGTAATAGCCTGATCATATCTCCTGTTAGTCAGTCATGGCTGACATATCCATATGCAGATTTCAGCTCATGTGCTAGAGTCGGAATATGAAATCATTATGGAAAAACATGGCGATGCTCAGTCTTCTCATCATTACCTCTGCAAACGGAGCCGAGCTTACTGAGAGATCGGTGGAATATAAAGATGGGGACACAGCACTGGAGGGATATGTGGCTATGCCCAAGGACACGGAGGGGAAACTGCCAGTCGTTCTGGTGGTTCATCAGTGGATGGGCCTGACCGATTATGAGAAGATGCGCTGCAAGCAATTGGCGGAGCTCGGATACTTGGCCTTTGCCGTCGATGTGTATGGTAAGGGAGTCCGACCAAAGGACCGTTCGGAGGCCGGAGCGCAAGCGGGAAAATACAAGGGTGACCGTGGTCTTTTCCGCAGTCGTCTAAAAATCGGCTTAGCTGAGGCCTTGAAACTTCCAGAGGCGGATTCTAACAAAGTGGTGGCCATTGGATATTGCTTCGGCGGCACAGGTGTCATCGAGCTGGCACGAAGCGGAGCCGAGATAGGAGGCGTCATCAGCTTCCACGGCGGACTGGACTCACCCACGCCTGCTGATGGAGCCAAAATCAAAGCCCGCGTGCTGGCACTACATGGAGCCGATGACCCTCATGTGAAAGCTGAGGACTTGGCAGCCTTCGAGGAGGAAATGCGCAATCACAAGGTGGACTGGCAGCTGGTCAAATACGGCAACGCAGTGCATGCATTTACCCAGAAAATGGCTGGAAATGATAATAGCAAAGGTGCGGCGTATAACGAGAAAGCAGATCAGCGCAGCTGGAAAGACATGATGATATTCATGCAGCAGGTTTTTAATCTGTAATTAACAGCGGTGAGAATCAGCAACGAACCAGAAGAGGGGCTAGATGAAAATATTCAGAGCCCCAGTGATATTTCAGCACACGGGTGGTGGCAAATTACCAAACGGGTGTGGGCTGAGCTTAAGAAGGATCGTGTCAATTTCACGGCCGCAGGGATCGCCTTCTATCTCATGTTGGCGATGGTGCCAGCGCTGGGTGCGGTCATGTCTATCTATGGACTTGTCGCCGATAGGACTGACGTTGAGCGCCAGTTAGAAGGGGCTAATCAAATCATCCCCGGTGAGGTCATGGATTTGATCGCGGTGGAGCTGAAGCGCCTCGCGGGCAATGATCTGGCAGCCGGTTGGGGGCTGATTCTGGGGCTTGCCTTGGCATTCTGGGGAGGGAGTAAAGCGATGAACGCCCTGATCACCTCCATGAATGTCGCCTACGGTGAGCCTGATGGTCGGAAGTTTGTTAGAAGGAAATCTTTGGAGCTGGGACTCACCGTGTGTGGTGTGTTTTTTGTCATTCTGGTGATGGGTTTGTTTGCCGTTGTGCCAGCGGTCATGGCTTACATTCAGCTGGGTTGGTTCACCGAAGTTCTTATTTCTGTTTCACGATGGCTACTGATGTTTGTGGCCGTGATGACATGGCTGGCAATCATCTATCGATTCGCTCCCTGCCGTCGGAAAGCAAAGTGGCGATGGGTGACTTGGGGGTCGTTCCTAGGAGCCCTCCTCTGGATCCTGGCCTCGGCATTGTTCACTTGGTACACGTCATCATTCGGCGATTACAGCAAGACTTATGGATCGCTGGGCGCAATCGTATTGCTGCTGCTCTGGTTTTACATGACAGGATTCTCGATCATGTTAGGCGCTGAGCTGAACAGTGAGATGGAGCTGCAGACGACCTGTGATACCACTCGAGGCCGCGATCGCCCAATGGGGCAGCGAGGTGCCTATGTGGCCGACCACGTGGCGAGGGAAGATGCTGATACTTAAGGTAAGTTTTGATCAGTCTCCCACGGCCAACTACCCTGCATCCAGTCAGGCGCATCGCCACGAATTCTTTCCCTGAGATATCCAAGGGTGGATTTCATATCGACATTCTCGCGGAATGAAACCTGACGGAATTGATAGTCATTTCCTTCACGAGTGACTTTCCACACAAAGACCGGAGCCTTTTTTCCCGGTGTGTGCATTTCAGTAAATCTCATGTCGATGAACAGCAGAGAGTCCGGGTCGTTGTTGGACCGGATGACTTGATACCACCCTTGCGAAAACCAGATCAGTTTTTGCACCTCGGCGCTTTCTGCGAAGGTTCCCAAGTCTTCGTGCTTAGCAGGAATTTGATCGAATGCCGTGTCGCGGTCGTCCGAATCAAAGATCGACCAGTATCCAATGTGATAGTTTCCCTCGGACTCAGCCACCATTCGCCAGAGGAAGATGTTAGAGAGGGTGGGAGCCGTTACCATTTTTGACGCTGTGATACCTTGCGCGGCGAGTTCCTTTTCAAAATGTTCCCGAGCCAGATCTTTGATGTAGAAGCTGGCAGCAACATAACAGCACAACCAGATCGCCGCCGTCCGTCCGATCCAGGTGCGGGCAGGGGATTCCTTTTTGAAAAACAGCACCAGGATTAGAGCCAGTAACATCGGAACCGTAAAAAACAGATCAATGATCGACATGTTATTCCATGCCACTCGTGCATCGCTGAAGGGTTCGTAAATCTGGGTGCCGTAGGTGGTGAAGCAATCGATGGTCACATGGGTGCTCCATGTTAAAAAAATAAACCAGCCAGCCTGCACGGGCGTGATGCCCTTTTTGTGATGAAGTTTAGCTAACAAATACCCAAAGATAATAGTCGCAGCCAACATCACCAGTAACGAATGAGACAGTCCACGGTGCCAGCCTAGACGATCGAGAGGCTCGAGAAAAGGGGAGGCGATGATGTCGAGATCTGGCAAGGTGCCCCAGAAAAATCCCCAAGCGGGTGCTTTCCACCCCAGCTGCTTGCGCATGGTGATCTCACCGCACAATGCGCCTAGAGTTGCCTGGGTCAATGAATCCATGGGGCATACGCTAGCCAGATGCCGCTAAACGGCAAGGATAGTCACCTCAATACAATCAGGGGTTCTGAGTTACTGAAAGGCGCATGAAACAGTTGGGCTGACCACGCGGAGCGACAGCTGTCACCACGCCACTGGCGTCTGGACCTGTGATGGTGACTCCGGTATCCGTCCAATCCTGTAAATTTTGACTCACTTTGACCTCATACAGAACTCCAGGGCTGGAACCATGGAAGGTCATGCTAAGCTGTTCGCTGTCTACCTGCACCTGTGGCATCTCACCTGCCAGATTGTCATTGGGATTTAAATCCAGGGCGTAGGCCATGAGTAGACTTACCCCATCGTTATTGAGATCATTCCCCAGATCAGTCTGGTGGTTGATATGGTGAGTGAGTAACCAAGTAACTGTTCCATCAATCGAAGTAACGATCATCTCTGAGGGATACCCTTGCCAACTTGGTTGGCTGAATCCACTGCTGTCACTGAGGTAGTAGATCTTAAAATCTACGGCTGAGTTTGCGAATACATACTGACCGAGAGTAGGGGCATCACCTGAAAAATAGGCAGCCGACAATTCATCGCATCCGTTGAATGCTCGGAAGTCGACGGAAGTGAGGTTCTTGGGAAGAAAAATTTCTTTGAGCTTATCACAGCTTGAAAATGTGAAGCTCCCAATCATCGTTAAGCTATCGGGTAGCCAGATTTTTGTTAGGGAGTCACATTCAGAAAAAGTGCTATTCTCAAGAGCGGTTACCCCGTCTGGTATCCTTATTTCCTCAACGGATGAACATGCGTCAAAAGCATTGCGTTTGATGGTGGTGACCGATGAAGGGATATGAATCGTCCTCGCACTCATGCAACCCCTGAATGTAAACGCATCGATCAGTGTGATGCCCTCTGGGATGGTGATCGAGCGAATGCTAGAACATCCATTAAATGCTGAGCTGCCGATGCTGTTCACACTAGCAGGTATTGCTATGTCAGTCAGTTTGCTACATGAGGAAAAGGCGGATATTCCGATCGTTGTCACGCCCGCTGGAATCTCAAATTCAGTGAGGCTTGAGCAGGAGGCAAATGTAAACGGCTCGATGACAGTTTGCTCAGCAGGGAAATCAATCTGGGCGAGACTTGAACAGACGTTGAACGCGCCATAACCGAAATAGCTGATGCTCGAGGGGAGGTTTATAAACTCCAATCTTTGACACCACGTGAAACAGTAGCGTCCGATGTGCGTTACTCCCTCTGGAACGGTTATGCTGAGTAAGTTTGAGCAGTAGCCAAACACGCCTTCCTCGAGTGTGGTTATATTGTTAGGCAGTGTGATGGATCTCAGTTCAGTGCAGTATGCAAAGGCACTTTCTCCGATGTGAGAAACACTATTGGGAATGGTGACTGTTGTTAAGCCGCTACAGTGGGTGAATGCGTCAGCTTCTATCGAGCTTGTGCCCTCTGCCATGCTTACTGAAGTCAACTTACCACATCGGCTAAATGCACCACTGCCCACCGAAATCACGCTGCCTGGGAGTATGACTGTTTCGAGCAAGCTACAGTCGCTAAATGCTTGCTCGCCGACGACAGTAGCACCATCGGCCAAAGAGACCTCGGTAACGGCAGAACATCCATAAAAGGTGCGGGTTCCCATTTCAATAATCGTCCCTGGTAATTGCACGCTGATCAGCATACTGCAGCGGTAAAACGCCTCTTCTCCAATGGAGGCCAAGCCAGAAGAGAAAGACACCTGGGTCAGTGCCCTGCAATTTTCGAAACACCTTTTATCAATGGCAACGACGTTGGGCGGGATGATGATATTTTCAAGTGTGGAGCAGTTAGAGAATGCCTGCTCACCTAACATGGCGACCCCTGAACCCAGAGTGATGGCCTTGAGCGTGTTGCAATAGGAAAAACATTGAGATCCAATGTTTAGGACGCTGTTAGGAATGACAAGGTTATCGAGTATGATGCAGCCGCCGAAGGCATGAGAACCAATTTCCGTAATGCCCTCAGGAAGGTCGATTGAGGCCAGTTTCTTGCAATTGCGGAAAGTGGAATGATTTATCAGGCCGATGCTCGCTGGGAGAGTCACGCTATTTAACTCATCACAGAAAGCAAAAGCGCTGCTTCCGAGCGAAGTGACGCTATTGGGAATGGTAATTTGGGTCAGCGCGGTGCAACTGTAAAATGCACTTGGTCCAATGGTGGTCAACCCCTGAGGCAGGATGATCGTCTCGAGCTCTTCACAGGCAGTGAACGCACCTTCGTCAATGACTTTGAGGCTAGGTGGCAGAGTGATCTGAGTAAGGGAGCGGCAGGCATTAAAAGCATAGGGCTCAATGGTCGTCACTGTAGTCGGTAGACCTACGCTGGTAATACTTGTGCAAGATGAGAAAGAGGAATGACCGATGTGGGTGACAGGCTTAGCCTCGATGTAGGCTGGCACAGAAACATGGCCAGTAGCTGATGTCGGGTAATTGGTGATGGTGACGGATACTCCGTCATCATTCACTTCGTAGTCAAACAGGCCGAACTCATCTGCGTGGAGAGCACTGATCAGAAAGATCATTACCCACAGTCTTGTGAAGGTGGATGAGACAGTGCTGACGAGGGGCTCGCGCATGACTGGTTTTTGTGGGCCGCGACCCCTGACAGGAGATGCTTAGGAAGTGCCGCGGATCAGCTCAGGCATGCGCTTATCGCGCTCGGATTCGCTGACCTGTTCTTGGGATTTGGCACGGGCTTCGGTGAGGGATTTCTCCAGCTCTTTGACACCGGCGTCGGTCACCTTGGTATTCCAGAGGTAGACTTTGAGCAGATTCGGTTTTCCGTGCAGGGATTTGAGTCCTGTGTCTGTCACTGCGGTGTTGTAGAGATTGAGTGACTCAAGATGTTCCAGTCCGCTGAGGGCTTCCAGACTCTGGTCGGTGATGGCTGTGCCGTTCAGCTTGAGCGACTGCAAATTCTTGAATTTTGAAAGCATCGCGACGCCTTTGTCGGTGATCAAAGATGAGCCGAGATCGATTTCAATCACGGAGTCGGCAACGTCATCGAGGATTGCGAGGTCCTCGTCCTTGAAGATCTTGCGGAAACTGACGACCGTGAATGCGAGGTCTGTGTTCTCCTGAGAAATGTAAGTCAGCGAGCCAGGGAACTTCTCGTTGACGTTTTTAAGTGAGGACGCCAGCTGGCTGCGTTTATTGAGGTCAGCATCTTTCTTGGCAGCCATGGCAGCACGCTGTGCTTCTTCCATGCGAGCCCTTTCCTCCGGGCTTACCAGCGAGTCCAATGCCAGCTGAATAGCGGGGGTGACTTCAACTTCACTGAGTCGTGCTTTTTCAGGGGCTCCGATTTTTACCCACCATTCAAGGATCTCGACTTCTTCCTTGGTCAGTTGAGTTTTGCCTTCAGGTGGCATGTGCTGGTCATCATCCATCGGCAGGTGCAGGAAGGAGATGAGGGCACTCTTCTCAAGATCGCCGGGGACCAGACACTCTTCCTCTTCTCCACCATCGAGCATGGCGGCATAGCTATCCAGACGGAGTCCGCTCTTCTGCTTATCCGCGCCGTGACAGCTGATGCATTTCTCTTCAAGAATGTTGTGCACGATGCCGGTGTAGACCACAGGATCGGTATCGACGGGTTTATTTTTCACCTGCTCACGCTGATCGATGATTTTCGAAGGCAGAGCATTCATCGGGTCGCCGTGGGTGATTTCGCCGCCGTGGTGGCCGGCACTCATCATCACGGCACCGCTGGTCAGAAGAAGGATGCCGTAGAGAGGTTTGTAAAACTGGGTGGCGGGTTTGATGTCCGAGGTGTATTTGACGAGAAAGGCGACAATGACCAAGATGGTGAAGATAATGCCATCGCGCTTGTGCTCTTCAATCAGGTCTCCCTCGAAACCACCAGTGAGGTAGAGGCAGTAGCCAAAGACGACCGCGAAGATTCCGGTCGCAGAGGCGAAAAACAGTGCCATTGTCGTGTTTGGCTGGTATTTCCCACGGCTAAGCAGCTTGGCTCCCTCGAGAACAAACACCAGCATCAGAGCTCCGATGGGAAGGTGCAGGAACAGGGGGTGAAAGCGGCCAAGGAAATTGACCCAGAGACCGAGGTTTTCAGCGTCTTTCGGGTTTGCCATACCGACCTCGCCAAAGAGAGGCATAATGGCCACGCCGAAAATGGCGAGAATGCCGAGGAGAAGACAAATCGGATAAAATTTCTTTTGCAGGGAGTTGTGCATGGGGATGGTGTTTTCAGTAGCTCGAGCCATGGTGAGGTGGTTTACTAATCATTATCGAACCAACTTTCAAGCAGGCACATGATAAAGTAATATTATGTCGGATTTGGGCGATATTTTGCGAAAATCTGGATAAAATACGATAGAAAGCGACCCGATAAGCGTAAAATAAGCACTTGAAATACTGATTAAAGGCGGCAGTTTTTCAATCACCTCCTGCCATGAAGCAGCAACCACCATTCCTCCCAAGAAAATCCAGCCCCTCGATGCTGTATCGGGCGTGGGTTTTCGTAGGGTTGTTACTGATGTCCGTGCCAGTCACGGCGCAGCCCAAAGAGGCGTATGATCTAGCCCCGGTGAATTACAGTAGGGCTAAGGATGACAATACCATCACCCGTCTCCAGGCCGCGATGGACGAGCAGCGCCGGACTCTGCCGGGCAGCGATTCCCGACAAATCCTCAAGGCTCTTCTAGATGAACTGAATATTCCCGTCGCTTCCCAGACCTTGGTTTTTTCCAAGACCAGCAAACAGCGCGATCTGATAAGCCCGACAAATCCACGGGTGCTCTATTTCAATCAGGACTTCTATGTCGGTTACGTGCCAGGTGGCATCATTGAGGTGATCGCCTGTGACGATCTGAAAGGCATGATGTTCTACAGCTTTGATACCTCGCTACCTCAGGAAAAGCGTCGATTTGAACGAACGACCACCTGCCTCAGCTGCCACTCGAATGCGAACACGCACGATGTTCCGGGTCTATTGGTTCGTTCGGTTTACCCGGAAAAAGACGGCCAGCCACTTCTGGATTGGGGTTCGTTCATCACCACGCCTGCCAGCCCGATGTCTGAGCGATGGGGAGGGTGGTATGTCACTGGTAAACATGGCGATGACAAACACATGGGAAACAAGTGGATGACTCTATCTACTGACGGGAAAAAGCAATTTCGGGAGCAAGACGGTCAAAACGTCCAAGACCTCAGCGACTACCTCAATACCGATGCCTACCTCACGAACACAAGCGACATAGTTGCCTTGATGGTGATGGAGCACCAGATCGAGGTGCATAACGTTCTATCGTCGGTTAGAATGAATTACCTCCGGCGGGTTTATCTCAGCAGGGCAATGCATGATGGCCAATTTGATCCAAAGGACGAGTCATCCGCAAAGATGATCCGGACGCATGTCAGTGAAGTTCTTAAAGCTCTGCTCTTCGCTAACGAAACGCCATTGCTTGGCGATGGAGTGCAGGGATCGGAGGCGTTCACCCAGGTGTTCAGCAAACGAGGAAAATCATATAACGATTGGTCACTGCGCGATCTCCGGCTGCAAAAACGAATGTTCAAATACCGCTGCAGTTACATGATCCATAGTGCCTCATTCAAGATGTTGCCGGAACCGGTCAAATCCGAGACACTTCGCCAATTGCACGCGATTCTAACGAAAGACCTCAAATTATCGGGGCTTCCAGAGTTAAGCCGTCGGGAAAAGGAGCGGATCCACCTGATTCTTCTCAATACCCATGAGGGGTATCAAAAAGCAGCGTCCGAAGCACCCTGAGATGCTTATATAACAGACATTGGGGGCTGCTGTCTGCTAGATGTGATATTTCATCGAGAGCGATGTTGTCAGAATAAACATACGATTATTCTCCCCCGTATATTGATTTTTTGCATAGGATGCACAGTCGAACGTCTGTTTGTCTCCGGCACAGACGCCGACCAACAACTAAAACTAAACAACAATAGATATGAAAACCACACTATGTAAACTGTCCGTTTTGAGTTCCATCGTACTGGCGATGTTCTTTACCTCATGCGGTAAAAAAGACACGCCAGACTCAGTGACAGATGAACTTCTAACGAAGTTCGACGAGTTGATCACCACTCTGGAGTCGGTCAAAGACAAGGATTCCGCTGAGGCCGCTGCCAAGAAGATCGATACCATCGGAAACGATTTCCAAGATATCGCCAAACGTCTCGACGCCCTCCCTGAGCCTAGCGAAGAAGAGAAAAAGGCCCTCGATGAAAAAATGGACAAGGCCATGGACGCAAAGCAGGAAAAAATGGGCTCTGCCATGAAAGGCGTGATGTCAGATCCTGAAGCAGCCAAGATCATCATGGAAGCCATGAAAGGCTTCGGTGAGAAAATGCAGGAAGCTGAGAAAACCTTCAAGAAATTCGGTAAGAAGGACTAACTCCATCCGCATTTTTGCAATCTCCAAGAACCATACGGCGCCTCTGGCCGTGTGGTTTTTTTGTGTTTTCGGTTAGGGAGTAAAAAAATACCGACTCTCCATGAGGAAAGTCGGTAGATGGAAAATATTGGTTGCTCTCTAGCGGCGGCGACGAAGCAAGAGTGTGCCTGCGCCAATCATGACCAACAGACTGCTGCTAGGCTCGGGGACTGTCGTCCAGCTGATAGCTGCAATACCTGCACCATCACCAGATGTGCCGGAGCCGTTGCTGTTAGGATCGTATTGATACTCATTGAATGCCGTTCTCACGGGATTGGGGTTTTCACCGCTGCCGACACCGATAATGTCAAAGTCGACGCTCAATGCTTCGAGTCCAAGAAATGTTACGATCACGACTTCGGAAGAATCGTCTACAAATTCGGGAGGACCGAGTTCCAAAGATTGCTGGATTGTATCAGAATCATTTCTGTAGGTGCTTCCCACTACGAGAACGTCATCGCTAGCCGGTCCTACTTGAAAAGTCACATCACCATACCCTGGCACGGTCACCGTCTGCGGAGAGCCCGCCTCAACGTTAGAGATCGTGAAAGCGGTGGTGGTAGTCCCGTCCGACACTGTCAGATTATTGAAATCGATCGTGAAAGCACTGGCCATGGCACTTGCTGCCACCGATGCGATAAGGGTGAGAATTTTTGATTTCATGGAGAGGCTGAATTGGTTCAGGTGGGGACTTTATCAATAAAACCTAAGTAATTGCAAGGCTCTTTTTTTGAAAAACCGGGCTGTAAATCTTATTTGATTTCAAAGACCACCCTGTCAGAATCATCCGATGACAAGAGTTCACCGGTTGTTTTACATGCTTTTGATCCTACTTGTGGGGGCTCAAATCACTAAGGCTGATGAATTGGAGCCCCTCGTTGCTGAGTTGGTGAAACTTTCCACCCCTGACTCAGGTGTCGGGTCCGAGATGCAAGCTCTGACCGCTAAATTTTCAAAATTGGATCATAAAGAGGTGGTAGCCGCCATGTTACCACTTTTGAAACACAAGAATAAGAGGGTGGTCTACCACGCAGGGTATGTGATCCTGGTATGTCGTGACGGTGTGGTGCCAGCTCAACTGGATGCGTTGATTGCGGGTCACCAAAATGGATCGGGGTGGTTGCCCTACGCGATCCGCAGCATCGACAATCAAAAAGCCATCGCTTACCTGGCAGACAATTTCAGGCACAATCCCCAGACTATGGCACCCGTATATCACTCACTGATAGGTTTGGGTGAAAAAGCGGTCCCCGACCTACTGCGAAATTTCGAACTGGCAGATCCTTTGGAGGAGGCGGACTACTTCCATGGTCTGAGAGCTGTTTTTGGTGAAATGGAGGAAAAGGCCGGCGTGGCCATTCCTGATCTGATGAATCTGGTGAGGGATGACAAAATAGCCCTGGCACTCAGAAAAGAGGCAATATTGACGATTGGCCACATCGGAGAAAGTGCGGAAAGAGTGATTCCTGAATTACTGAAAATGGCCGATCGTGACCATGCCACTTGGGGAGAATCGGTGGAGAGCGCAGTGATTGCCAGCAACACCAGCTTTGCTGCGGTGATATTATTCCGTCAGGCTGATGGAGGGAAAAACCCACAGGCGATCTACCAGCTGGCAGAGCAGGGTGGCAGAGCTGTGAAGTTTGGTCCAAAAATGATGCCGTGGTTAAAGTCGGATTCCAAAGTGACCAGAGCCGCCGTGATTCATGCCATCGGCGCGATCAATTACCGAGACGGTGCCAAGGAATTGATTCCGTTTCTCACAGAGAGCAAAGATTGGACCCAGGCTGAAGCGGCGGCCAAGTCTTTGGCTCAACTGCAATGCAAAGCCGCAGTGCCAGCCTTAAAGAGAGCGGCAAAAGATCACTGGTTTCCACTAGTTCATACAACGGCCATGGCTGCGGTGCGTGTTATCGAGACAGACGCTGACTATCTGAAAACTTTTGGTGAACATGGTTATAAACTGCATAACGAATTCCAAATGAAAATGAGAGCTGTGGATGAACGTGATGAAATCCCAGCCGAGTTGACCAAATTGATGCCCTACAACTCCATAGTTGAAGAGTTCGCCATCTTTGGCAAACGGGAACCCAAGATTGCGGAGGACTTTATCCGACTCAGAGATACCAACGGGGAACAGGTTCTGATGATGAGTAACATGGAGAGTTTATCACTCCCAGGTGGTATGTTGTTAGCTGCGGCTGCAGGTGAATGGACGGGTGGATTGCAATACGTCCCTAAGAAAGGCAAACAGGTGAAATTAATGGGCGGAAATTTCTACGGCCTGAGACAGTGGGGAGATCATATTCTAACATCCGAGGGCACATTGCACATGGGCATGAACGACGGGGCTTTGTACAAAATCACTGCGAATGAGCACACCGCGAGTATCGAGCTCTGGTTTGTACTGCCCTCATGCCCGAGTCGCATTGAGGTGAGTAGATCAGGTCAACTGGTCGTCACATGCTTCGGTTGTGTGATCGCTATTTCTCCAGATGGCAAAGTCAGCTATTACCGACAATACGTTAATCATAATGCCGGTGCTGAGGAAGACCCGTTTGATTCCTGACAGAAGCCTTATTTCAGCCCCTTGATCCACTGCACCAGCTTCTCAGTATCTTCCTTGCTGAATGATTCGGAAAGCGTCTGCGGCATGATCGGTTGGTAACCATCAGGGTATTCGGCTGCCGGGTTGAGGATGGAGCGGCGGATGTATTCCTCGTCCACGGTGACTTCGATGACTTTGCCATCTCGGTGAATCTTTTGTTTTTTACCGAGCAGGCCTTTGAATGATGGGCCGACGAGTTTTTTCCCGTCCGTGGTGTGGCAGGAAATGCAGAAGGTCTTGTGCAGCACTTCCACGCGACTGAGTTTCTCCTCGCTGACTTCACCTAACACCAGAGCATCAGATGGCAGCGGACGGATTTCACCCGGAAGCTCGGCAGGTTTTTCATTCAGGTTATACCAGCACTCGCCGGAGTAAATCGCCTGACCGTCGTCGCTCTGCAGTTCGCGGTTGAGCACGATGTGGGTGACGTAGCCGGTTTTCATCTGCGGCATCTTGAGGAAGACGCGTTTGCGGTCTTCGGAGACGGAAACGGTCTCGGGAGTGAGGGTGTGCTGGTCGACTTTTGGGCCACCGTATTTGGCATTGGGTTTGTAGGTCCAGCTGTCGATTTTATAATAGCCGGGGTCCCAACCTTGGCCGATGGCTAAGGGTTTGGTGAACTCGATCTCCAGGCCGTCGCTCTTGGCGCGCACGGCGGCCATTTCAAATACCAGGGGTTTGTTATATTCGATGCGGAGCAGACCATCGCGCTTGCTGTTGCCCCAGTTGCCCCGGTGACCGGCGACTCCGGCGTAGAGGTTTCCATCAGGGCCCCACTCCAGTCGATTAATTCCACCGCGCAGATTCTGGGCATGGCGGAATACGACTCCCTGAAGCTGGCCATTGATTTCTTCCATGAACACACGCTTGAGTCCGCCGTGGTGGATATCTCCGTGAAGGATCTGCCCCTTGAACGGGCCGCTGGGGATCTCGATCGGTTCGGTGGGGGAGTTTCCAATTTCATTCTGAGCCTGCCAGACGACGGGCGGACTAACAGGTCGGCTGGCCCACGGGTGTTCGGGTTTGTATTTATTGTTGAAAAATTTTCCGGGCCGGATGTGCATCATCTTGTTCGCTGGTAGGTAGTCGCCTTGGTTATCACTAACAAGAATTTGCCCTTTGGAGGTGATAGTGATTCCGTTAGGTGTGCGCAGCCCGGCCGCGATCACTTCGTAGGCTCCGGTATCAGGATCCACGGCGATGCAAGTTCCACGATCTTTCACCTGCGGCACGGTAGTCGCTCCACCTGGGTTGATGGCCACCGCGAGATTGAGGTAGAATTTTCCATCATGATAAACCGGGCCGAAGGTGAACTGGTGGAAGTTCGTGTCGACTTCCCAAGCATTGCTGACGCAGCGGTAGATGTCACAGACGCCATCCTTGTCACTGTCGATCAACTCAGTGAGTTCCTGTTTCTGGCAGACGAAAATCCGGTCCTCGACGATGCTGATACCCAGCGGCTCGGCGATGCCAGTGGCGAATTTTTTGATACGCATCTTTTTAGGGTCTCCATCATATCCCTTGATGAAATAAACGGAGCCGTCGGATGTCCATGAGCAGACCACCATCGTGCCGTCACTGAGAAAGCCGATGCCGCCTACTTTGATTTCGAGTCCAGGAATGGATAGGTCCGTGACCTTCATGGAAGGGTGCGGGCCCTTGAGTTTTTGTTGGAAACCCGCTGCGTCGCTGAATGGCTTGATGTTTTGTTTCACAGCCACTGGCACGTTCGCTCCTGTTAGGCGGATGCCTGTGGTGTCGAGAACCGCATGGTCGGCCGACTTGGTGGCGCGCAGCGTGAGTGTGTGTTTTCCTGGGGTAAGTTTGAGCGATCCGAACTTCAGTGGCACAAAGGTGTTCCAGTCTTTGGTTTTCTGGCTGGTGGCTTGGAGTTTCTGTCCGGCACACTCGATCACCATCTCGCTCCCGGCTGCGCGGCCGTGTGCGTAGTCGAGAAAGACGTCCACCGTGGTGGAGCCCTTCACATTGATCGTCCAGCTGGCTGATGATTTGGTGGAGTACCAGTAGCGCAGTAGCTTGCCGTCAATGGTAAGGTTCTTTTTTCCGCTTGGGCCGTTGATGACGGCCGCTGAAGGTGGCAGGTGGATGTCCGCAGCCTGCGTGGTCAGGCAGCACGCCAGTAGAGTGATAAGTGATAGAAATTTCATCGGATCAAGAAAGTAATGATTAGGGAAGTTTGGCGGTGAAGGTGGATTTGCTGTTGCTGGTGATGGTGACTCGATCATTTTCCACACCGCTCCAGCTGAGACCTTTGGGGAAATCGATTGTAACGTTCTGTCCGTCGGCTAGTCCGGATACGTTCAGCTGACGGTGCAGTGTGTTATTGTCTCCTGCTGCCGAGCTGTCTTCGATCAGTGCGATTTGTTTACCGTCCGCATCCCTGAACGCGAAGCTCAGAGTGACGATGCCGTTTTCTCCCACCTTGTGACCGAGGTAGTGCAGTGACGCATTTTTGTCGGAAAAATGATACCGCTGAGTGTCGGCCGGGTCTTTATCTGTGAAGATCGCTTTGCCGTTGGTGCTGGGTTGCGGCCCGTGTCTGCCGGTGTATACCGCGCCGTCCAATTTGACGAACTGCCCTGAAGCCGCAGGTTCCCAGATCGTGAAAATACCACCGTGCCAGGTGTCATACGCCACTGCCACCTGACCACTGAGTTCGATGGCCAACGCTCGCGGGCGGCCATTCAGTACGCAGCGGAGGACTTTGGGTGCTCCTGCTTCTTTGATCACTTTGACATCACCGGACAGATCGTCAGCAAGGGCGTCAGGTGAATTGATGAAGGACAAAATGGCGAGTGCGGCTAAGGCGATCGGGCGACTGGAGTTCAGCGGGTTCATGGATCTTGGGACGTGGTGTGATGCTAAATTGGGGGCGAATGATAGGCGAATACGTAGTGGAATTTGAGATCTGTCGATCATATGATCAGAAGTTTTCCGCGATCTCTTGTGGCAGATTTTAGGGTCGGTCTCTGTGGCTGGTAGTTTGCTTACAGGTCGAGTCACCGCAAGGTTATTGATAATGAACGATAAAAACCTGCGCAGGGCTTGACCCCTAGGGATTGCTTGTTATGTTGCGCCTCCGTTTTCTGACAGGATTCGTCCTTTACACATTCTAAGTGTATCGGCCGCCGGATCCTAACAGATGCATGGACCATCTTCTCACAATACAAAACCATACTCATGGCAACCAAAAAGAAGGCCGTCAAAAAGGCCACCAAGAAAACTGCCCGTAAGGCAGCCGCTAGCAAGACCACCAAGTCTGCATCATCTAACAAAAACGTTTACTTCTTCGGAGGTGGCGAAGCCGACGGTAACGGCTCCCAGAAAAACCTCCTCGGAGGTAAGGGCGCTAACCTCGCAGAAATGGGGCTGATCGGAATTCCAGTTCCAGCTGGCTTCACTATCACCACTGAAGTTTGTACTTACTACTACGACAACGGTAAGAAATACCCTAAGACTCTCAACCAGGAGATCGAAGACAACATCGCCAAGGTTGAAAAAGCCATGGGCAAAAAATTCGGTGACCTTGAGAACCCACTTCTCCTCTCCGTTCGCTCCGGCGCACGTGAGTCCATGCCCGGCATGATGGACACCATTCTTAACCTCGGTATCAACGACCAAGTTGTTGAAGCCCTCGCTAAGAAAACCGGCAACGCCAAGTTCGCCTGGGACTCCTACCGTCGTTTCCTCCAGATGTACGGCAGCGTCGTCATGGAAGTCGAAGCCGAAGCCGGTGAACACCACGATCCTTACGAGGTGATCCTCGACAAAGCCAAGGCCAAAGCCAAAGTCAAAGACGACTCCGGCCTCTCCGCTGAAGAGCTTCAGTGGGTTGTTGCCGAGTTCAAAAAACTCATCAAGAAACGCTCCGGCAAAGATTTCCCTGAAGACCCACGCGATCAGCTCACCGGAGCTGTGAACGCTGTGTTCAACTCATGGAACAATGACCGTGCCATCGTTTACCGCCAGAAATACGGCATCCCAGCCGCATGGGGAACTGCCGTTAACGTGCAGGCCATGGTCTTCGGTAACACCGGAAAAACATCCGGCACCGGCGTTGCGTTCACCCGTGACCCCGCCACCGGCGAAAACGTTTTCTACGGTGAATACCTCATCGATGCCCAGGGCGAGGACGTTGTTGCAGGTGTCCGCACACCTAAGCCAATCGCCAAGATGGCCAAGGACCTTCCGAAGTCTCACAAAGAGCTTCTGAAAATCCGCACCAAACTCGAGAAGCACTTCCGCGATGTGCAGGACGTTGAGTTCACCATCGAAGAAGGCAAGCTCTGGATGCTCCAGACTCGTAACGGCAAGCGCACCGGTTTCGCCGCTGTGAACATCGCCCTCGACATGGTCAAAGAGCGTCTCATCAAAAAAGAAGAGGCCATCCTCCGCATTCCTGCCGATGACCTCAGTCACCTGCTCGCACCTATCTTCGACTCCGCTGCTGAGAAAGCTGCCAAGAAAGTAGGCAACGGTCTCCCTGCCGGCCCTGGTGCCGCATCCGGAAAGATCTACTTCTCCGCTGAAGAGTCCGTCAAAGCCGCCGCCAAAGGTGAGTCCGTCATTCTTGTCCGCCAGGCCACTTCTCCGGAAGACCTTCGTGGCATGATCGCTGCCGAAGGTATCCTCACCACCGAAGGTGGAGCATCCTCACACGCCGCTCTCGTTGCCCGTCAGATGGGTAAAGTTTGCGTCTGCGGTGCTCACAACATGACCATCGACTACGCCAAAGGAACCCTCACCGGAAACGGCGTCACCCTCAAGCAAGGCGACGAACTTTCCCTCAACGGATTCGTTGGCAACGTTTACGAAGGCAACATCAAGGCATCTCCTTCACAGGTCATCCAAGGCCTCATCGAGAACAAAGCCGCTGCTAAGAAGTCCGCTACTTACAAGAAGTTCATGGAACTGATGAAGTGGACCGACAGCCACCGCAAACTCGGTGTCCGCACCAACTCAGACACCCCTGAGCAGGTCGAGCAAGCCATCAAATTCGGTGCAGAGGGCATCGGTCTTACCCGTGCCGAGCACATGTTCTTCGAAGGCAACCGCATCGACTCCGTCCGTGAGATGATTCTCGCTGACGATGACGAAGGCCGCGCCAAGGCACTCAAGAAGATCAAGGTCTTCATGAAAAAAGACTTCAAAGGCATCTTCAAAGCCCTCGACGGTCGCCCTGCCACCATCCGTCTTCTGGATCCACCACTTCACGAGTTCATCGGCACCATGGATGCCGCTCAGAAGAAAGATCTCTCCAAGAAGATCGGCATGAGCGCCGCCGCCATCACCAAGCGCATCCACGCTCTTCACGAAGAGAACCCCATGCTTGGTCACCGTGGTTGCCGTCTCGGCATCAGCTACCCGGCCGTTACCGCCACTCAGGTGGAAGCCATCCTCGAAGCAGCCGCTGACGTGCAGAAAAAAGGCACCAAGGTTCTCCCTGAGATCATGGTCCCACTCGTATCCTACGCCCGTGAGCTTGAGCTCCAGAAGCAGGTCATCGATGAAACTGCCGCTGAAGTCCGCAAGAAACTCGGTCTCAAGAAGAGCGAGCTGAAGTACACCGTCGGAACCATGATGGAGATCCCACGCGCATGTCTCACCGCTGAAGAAGTGGCGAAACACGCCGAGTTCTTCTCCTTCGGAACCAACGACCTCACCCAGACCGGCCTCGGTCTGTCACGTGATGACTCCTCCAGCTTCCTGCAAACCTACCAGGACGCCGAAGTTCTCAACAACAACCCATTCGCCGCACTCGACCAAGAAGGCGTTGGCAAGCTTGTCGAAATGGGAGTTAAAGGCGGTCGTTCCACCAAGAAGAAACTCAAGATCGGTATCTGCGGCGAACACGGCGGAGATCCATCCTCTGTGAAGTTCTTCCACCGCACCGGACTCAACTACGTTTCCTGCTCACCATTCCGCATCCCAGTCGCCCGCCTCGCCGCTGCCCAAGCAGCCCTCGAGGAAAAAGGTATGGCCCGCGGTGAGGTCAGCTAATTGGTCTAACCGATTATAAATCACAAGCCCCCGTCGGAGTCATCCGGCGGGGGCTTTTTTGTGGAGTGTGTCTGAGATCTTTGGGGCGGTTAAGGATCTTGTTTATCCTTCTTCTTTTTGTCCGCTTTTGCCTTTTTCTTAGGTTTCTTCTCGCCATCAGCATCAGCCTTCGGTGCGTTAGCTCCCTTGGGTTGACCTATTTCAGGGTTGTTTTCCTGGATGCGTTCCAGGTCTTTTTCAAAGTTGCTGGGCTCATACTCCTTGAAGAGTTCCTTCCCTCCAACGTAGACAGTGGTCACGACACCGACGATGTCTTCCTTGGATGTGCTGCTCGCGGTTTTTGATTTGGTGGTGATGTCCTCACAACTTTCGGGTGTTGACTCCCACTCTTCAGGTTTTTTCGAAGAGAGGGAATCGATGGTTTTTTCATCAATGACCTCTTCGTATTTCGGATCTTCCGATTCGTCTCCACGGGTCGTGGTGCGTTTGATGATCTGGCTGTAAACGACGATGTTTTCTGTAGGCGCTGATATTCTCTGAGATAGCTTGAATTGATAACTCACCTCCTCAATCGACATTTTCGTGCTGGCACCCTTGGCCGACTTTTCTTTGTCCTTATCACGTGGCACACGGATACGAGTGGATTTTTTGGTGATGCCGAGGCTGAAGTCGCTCGGCTTCACGTTGTTTTTGTTTTTTTCATACCACTCTTTGATGTAAGTCTGATCGGCTTCGGATAGCGTGTTGAATGGGAGGGTGTAAATTTTTCCGCCTTTCAACTTCAGGCTCACTTTGCCCGATGAGACGCCGACAACTTCGGCCTCAATAGTTTTCCCTTCAGTATTGGTGAACGACCGGGTCTCGGCATGCGCGCAGCTAAGCGTGATGATGCCGGTGGCTAATGCAAGGAGGCGGGTATGATAAATATTTTTCACTGGGTGAAGCATAGGCGCGACACTGATATCTTGCAACTTCTGAAACGCATGGCCCGGAGAGGTGTTTTTATGCCTCCTCCCACCACGAGCGGAGTGAAGTTGTGCGGTTTTGTCGTCGGATCGATTACTTGATGACCACCATAGCGGGGAAAACCAGCTTTGGATCGCCGCGCTCGGCGGTGCTGCGGATGAGAGCTTCCATGCTGGGTTTGGCGATGCCTTGGAAGGCTTTTTTACCGTTGACCTTGATCGTGACCTCTTTGGAGAGGTCGACGAGTGTGTCGTTGAGATAGACGCGAAGTCCGATGTTTTCAGATGCGGTGTCTTTTCCATCTTTGCTGAATTGAGAGCTGATTTCCACGGTGTTGGATTCTCTGTTAGCCTTAGCTGTTAGTTTAAGCGGCAGTTTGCTGTGCGATTGCTCGAGGGCGAGCCAGTAGAGTCGGCCGCGGTGGCGGTCGTGTTGTTTGATCACGGTCCAGTGGAATGCTTTGGGGACAGCGGTCCGACTGTGCTTCGTGATCCATGCCGGACCTTCTTTGTAGTCAATGCCGTGGCCTCTGTTTACTTGTTCATCGAAGAAATGTTTGAAATCACCTGGGTTTTCTTTTTCCAACTCATCGAGTCGTTCAAAGTAAGTGCGGGCGAGTCCTATGCGATTAAACATCCTATCGTTTTCACCGATTCCGCAGCGGAAGGCGACGTGTTGCAGGTTTTCCACGGGAGCGTTGCCGATGGGTTCTGCGGCAGCCATGGCGCAGGAACCAGCCCAACGATCGGCCATCATCGAGCCGAGTCTGAACGCCGCGTAGCCACCTTCGGAAATGCCTTGCAGGTAGACTCGGTCAGGATTGGCGTCTTTGAAAAGGATCGCCTGCTGGATGAGGCGATCGATGAAAATCTGATTGTAGCCGTAATACCAGCGGCCATCGCGATCGTCCGCCATCCGCGGAATGATGTAAATGCCGGGTGATTCCCAGAGTTTGGTCGTAAGCTGCATCTGGGTGAGCCACTCTCGGGTGTTCACCGTCCAAGTGTGCGGTCCGTCGGCATGGGGATTGCCGCCTCCGCCGTGCAGCGTGATGAAGACCGGCCAGCCACCTTCGGGCTTTTCACCCTTCACGAGAACGACGTAGGGCATTTTTTTATCGCCGACATCTGCGATGAGACCATCGATTTTACCCCCTTTGAACCATTCTTTCCAGCTGCGGTCTTGGGCTGGGATGCCACTGTCCCAACCGTTCTTAATGGCACCTTCACGGTAGGCTTTCCAAACATGATTGCGAGCCTCAGCAATCGCCTCTGCTGAGTTCAAGTCACCCTTGAGCGCCTCAGCCGGAATAGCGCCACGATCTCCTTCCGACTTTGCAAACCAATCAGAAAGCGGAGACGAGGAAAGGTGGCTGGTCGTCAACACGGTGACAAGAGCCAGTGGGAATAATGACTTTTTCATAGGATTAGAATTAAGACAGAAACTGAGGCAGGTAAAGAAGCAGTATGTTATGTTAGATTGTTTGAAATGCCTTGTTTTCCATGACCTTGGGAGGTTTGCCCGACGCAGTTTTTAATTCTGCAAAATAGCTGATCAGAAAAGGAAGTGTTCTGCCGAAAGGGCACGCTTTTTCCAAGGGTTGAAAATAGGTTCTCTTTCCTTGCATAGGTTGAATTCCCTCTCGTCTATAATGTGGAAGTTATGATAAACTTCCTCTGATTGTCTAACCCCCAACCTACCCCTTAGTTATGTCTATCCAACGCAAAATCGCCAGTCTTGCTGCCACAGGTCTATGCTTGACCTGTGCAGCACTAGCCCAAAGCCCGCTCTATCCGTCTCTTGATGCCTCCGCCAATAGCATCGGAGGTAACTGGAAAGTCGTCTTAGACGGAGGCGCCGAAAACGAGCGCTACGAAGCTTACGTCGTCATGTATCCTCCGCTTAAAAAGGTGAAGACGGAGTTACTCAGTTTCAGCCACGACATTTATAAAAGTGACCCCCAAGGAGAATGGGAGTCTGAGTATCTTCACGATAATATTTATGACCGAGGAGTCAAAGTCACGGGGAATTCGATGATTTTCAAGCACTCATCAGGCATCAAAGGCCATTGGGGTGCGGTGTCAAAGCTCACCTTCTCTGGTGATAGTGGAAAAGGAACATGGGACTACCAAGGCAGAGACTCAGGACGCGAAACTTGGGTACGCCTTCGGCCGAAAATCTCTAAAATAGAATTTGGTCCTCTGATCAGTGCTTCCGGAGATTCCATCGTTAAGAAACCTGTGGTATCTACCATATCGCCTGGCGACAAGGTCACGGTTTCTGGTGAATACGATGAGAAAAGCTGGGGTGTAGGGAATCGCTTTCCACATGCCCGTCCGAAGTTTTACATCAGAGTGTATGGTGAAAACCTATGGGGATTTCACCGAGCTTCTGTTCTAGGTTCGGCAGCCCTCCGAGTCGGAACTGGTTACCCCATCTACCGTGAAGGAAAAAGTGGCTTCCGTAACCAGATCGGCGCGACATACATCGTCTCACTCTGGCCTGGGGTGAGTAGTGGTATGCAAACCTTCCAACTGGATCACCTCAAGATCCCGTTCACTTTGGATGTGAAGGGCCTAGCGAAGAAGAAGCCTGAAAGCAAAACCATGGCGCGGATCGGTAGTGTCACCCTTGAGACGAAGAATCAACGGGAACGTCGCTATGATGCCTCGGGTGCGATCGCCAAGCAGCGCAGCTTGGTTGAGGAAATCGAGCGTAGTATCGCCCGACAACGAGCAGATCTGGCTACTGCTGAGACAAAATACGCAGCTGCCGCGCAGAGAGAGTTCGAGCGCCTGAAGCAGGTGTTGAAAAAAGAAGCAGGCAATCCGGAGCAACAAGCGAACGAGCGGCGGTATTCCAAGATCATGCTGAGGAACCTCTCCATCCAGAGAGACGTCATACGCGCCGGGCTCGCCCGTGAGTTGGCTCGTTTAGTTCCTGAGCAGAACCGCTTGGCCAAACTCAGGGAGGTTGAAGCGGGAGTTGCTGCCGCCATTTTCCCTCACTTCAACGGTCTGCATACCAAGGACGCCCGTATCACCTCTAACAAAGATATCCACGATGTCATCGCTGAGATCGATCAGCAAATTTCAGAATACGCCACATTCATGTCAGAGGTGGCCAAAGCACGGGCCGCTCAGCGTGCAGTCATCATCGATGCAGCGACGGCAGCTGATAAAGCTAACAACGAGTTACGCAATGCGGCAATAGGCTCCTACATCGTTCAAGCTACGGCACAGGCAGTCGTGCAGATTGTCGATAGTGCGATCGCGTCCAAAGGTAATCCAGCGGCATTCATCGCGATTGCCGGCACTCAATCAATCGTGAATGTGACTCTCAGTTGGCCGGATTTCTACGATGCTAAAGTGGATGAATCCGGTAAGGTGGCAGTGCCAGCCAAAGACACGAATGCTCAATCCGTGAAGCCATTTGTGAAAAGCGCGGCCACTACGATCGCCAAAAAAGGAGTCAGTGATCTGGTGGAGGATTATGGCAAAACAGCGATCCGAAAGAGCGTGAAAATTGCAGAGGAACGCG
Organism: Oceaniferula spumae; assembly: GCF_042849255.1. GTDB lineage: Bacteria > Verrucomicrobiota > Verrucomicrobiia > Verrucomicrobiales > Akkermansiaceae > Oceaniferula > Oceaniferula spumae. Next base: position 1,621,826 of record NZ_AP026866.1, on the reverse strand, counting down.
CCGCACTTATCGCAGCACGAAAGATCCTGGGGAATACTTTTGCCAAGATCGGAAAGGGCATGCCTGTCAGCGAGGCTCCGCTTGTGACCGATGTGATTCAAGGATTGGCTGTCGATGCGTTGACCGAAAAAGGCAAGGCTGCGATCGCGGAAGAAATGCAGCAAGAAGAGCTGCTTGCATACGCCCAAGCTCAGCTGAACCTGGCCCATGCCATCCGTGTTTTGCAGGATCTGGGTCGTATCGAGGATGCCGATGCCAAGGTGATGGCTACACTGCGCGCTGAACGCAGCCGACTTCTGGCTGGCCGACCCAAAGAGCTGGGGACTTTGGCCAAGATTCGCCCGGCATTGGAATATGAAAAGAATAACAAATTCGCGCCAGTTGCTGGTTACGAGTTTGTGTTGGAATTCGCCGACGATGTGCCGCCATATGATGTTTACGTCAATGACGTCAAACTCTCGCCAGGCACTGGGGCTAATCGGTTCACCATGACTCAAGAACTCGTCGATTCAGTCGGCGAAGAAACCGATGTCAGCTTGGACGTGCGCATTTCCCTTCGCTGATCGTATAGGGAATGCGCTGAGTGAGTCGCTACTGCGAGAACTCGGCAATCGTTTCACACAGCACCTGCATGTTCTCCGGTTTGGCGGAGGGGAGGATGCCGTGGCCAAGAATGTGGCCATGGCGACCTCACATTTTACCTAACAAAATTCGGGCCACAATGCATCAACATGTGGACGGGTATAATACTACGTGAAAGCGTCTGTTTGCAGTCAGTCGCGTACGAAGTCGACTAAACTGCGGCAATGCAACTCATTTGGGCCCGTAGGATGAAAAAACATGACCATGCGCTTTTTCGGTCGGTTCAGGATCATAGACGAATACATCTTTTGGAGTTTGGATTCTCCGGTGATGATCGAGGCAGTGATCTGAACTGCTTTTTTTTCCCTGATCTGCGGTTTGACGAGCACTTCTGAAGCGGGTTTGAGTCCGTAATTTTTCTCCCCGAATGTGACTACAAGATTACGCGGGCTCAGATTGACGAAGCGGATGGAGCTGCCGGGGTACTTTTCCGGTGACATCTCTAAGACGCGGTATCGAACCGAACCTTCGACCATGTAGAGCATCACCAGCGGTTTGATAATGCTGGCGGGGACGGAGACTTTGACGGCTGGCACGAATACGGTTTTGTCCTCTTTGAGTTCCTTGCGGTAGAGCACCAGCCCATGGCCTTTGTCATACGTCATGGTTTTGGAAAGCGAGAGGTCCATCAGATCCATAGCAACGTAGTCACTCTTAACCTTGGCAAATAGCTCGTCTCCTTTCCAGTCGCCCCATGAAGTTAGGACAAATTCGGCGGCGGCGACTGACGACGACAGTATCAGGCTGAGAGTTAATGCTCTGAGGAAAATGGCTATAGGTCGCATGATATGAAATGACTGCATGGATGATGAATCGATTTAATCCTGGTATGTTTGAGGCTCCAGCCAGCGAAAGCTCACTACCTTGAAACGGCGGCCGAATTTCTTGTTGAGCTCTGGCATGGCATCGTTAGCCTGCCAGAAGGGAACGGTCGGCTGGCTGATGTTGGAGGATCCATAGTCGTCCGATTTTTCAGTGGCCTGCTCATCGGTGGGCTCGAGCCACTCGGAGGTGCGTTGCACCACGGCCTCACACCACGCCTTGGCCATGACTTGGCCGGTCTTGTCATAGCTTTCCCCATAGGTGCGGATGGTGAATGTGTCCGAACGAGCGGAAATCCTGCCACCGATGCCGGTGAGGATGTCCGCCTGCATCAGGTATTGCGGCGCGCCTCTCATGGTGGAGCGTTCGATGGATTTGCCGCCGAGGGCTATGCGTTTGTTTTCGATGCCAGGGTTGTTCGAGTAGATGGTGGGCTGGTAATCGACATTTTCCGAGTACCTGACATCGTCATTGAGACCTGCAGCCTCGATAGCCATCTGGAGAGCGCCGAGTTTACCAACGTCGTAACCATCGATTTCGTCGTTGGTGAGGCGCCGGTTGACGAAGTCCGCCAGCCCCATGAATGGGCCGCGCAGCTTGACTTGCTTGACTATGGCTTTGGCGAGAGCTTCGATCTCTTGATCGCTCAAGGCTCTGAAACCAGTCCATGGTGATTGGGCCTCGGCCCCAGGGAGGCCGTAACGGCCAACCACGTGATATTCACTGCCGTTGGCTGACTTGAGCTGATTTTTATCCATCCATGGGTATTCGAGGTTACGCATGCCTCCGAGCACGGCTCTCCATGCTGCCTCCGAGGTGGAATTGATGTTGAAGCCGTTCTCGATGACGAGCGACTCGGCAATGTGTTCGTAGCTGATCATTCTGTCGCGCTCATCGCTTCTTCCAGAAGGGGTGTAGCGCATGTATGGATTGAACAGGGGGTAATCGTCGCCAAGCATCGTGGACTCGATGGCTTCATCCAAACTCGCAGCCACACGAGCCTCCTGCCAAGGCATCTGCATGTCTCCGTAGAATAGGCCGCTGAAAAAATACCGGTCCCAGAGGCCCTCATTGCCTGCCCAGCTGTTGTCCACCTGCCATTGGTTATCGATGAAGAAATAGATCTGCAGTGGCCTTTTACGGACAACTTGATCCAAGGCATCGATACCTGGGTGGGTGAATGAGTTCCCTAGGTGCTTTGCGCCTCCAGAGTTCGGCAGGCCTGCGGTGAGGTGCTGGTACTGGGCCAAGGATGTCATTGGCAGGCGCGGCACTTCATTCAGGATGATATGGCTGGAGCCGGCGGGCAGGGTGGTGGCAGCTCCCCATAATCCATGGCCCGAGGTGTCCTGCACCAGTTGGAGCTCACTGATGTCGGTGATTTGTTTCAACTCAACTTTCCAAGACGGGGCCATACGGCTCCTTGCCTCGTAATCCCGGGGATCTACAGCTGTGTAGAGGTAGTTGAAGTCCGCGAAAGGTGAGACTTTCTCGCCATTTGCCTCATTGGCATGCTTCATGCGCAGATCTAATGCACCGACGAAAAGTCCGTCTTCGTTAAGGCTGGGAATCTGGCTTTCATTGACCGTGCGGGAGGCACGGAGATTGGGAAATGCCCAGAAGTCCTGTGCGTAAAACCCTGTGCGCCCGACGAACATGTCATCGAAAATATCCGTGTCAGCTTGAATTCCCCGGAGCGGTGGCAAGTGTTTCCGAATGTCCCTTTCACCACCTTGGTGATCATAACGGGAAAACAAGTTGAAAGTGAGATGCTCCAACTCGACTCTGTTAGGTCTCACTTTACCACGCAGTTCCATGGTGACTTGAGTTCCTTCCTTCGGTCGGACGGTCTTGCCCGGTGCCACCACGATGCCCGAAGCTTCATTGTATTCAAAGCGCCCGTCCAACGGGTTGATATCGTGAGAGCGGACGATCTCGGCTTCGTCCCCCGGGTTCAGGCGATAAGGGCTGATGACCTTGACTTCGCCCGGCTCCAGCACGTATGGCTTCGACTCTTGGCGCAAACGGTAAGAAACTGTGCCCTGCGTGAAGTAGTTGTTGGAAAAATCGACCACCGCGCGATCGGAATTTCCCTCTTGGTTGGTGTAGTCAATAGTGACTCTGCAAGGGTTCATCTTCGAGTGGAACATGCCAAAGCTGTCGAAGGCGATCGCGACGTTGTAGGGATTGAAGATGGTGATGTAGGGATCAAAGGAAATCGCCATGGTGTCTTCGCCGTTGACCTTTCGCATCACTGCTCCGAGCACCAGCGTGTAGCGCAGGACCGTGGGGGCGATCTTGGGAGAGGTAGGCTGGACCACCAGACCGATGGTCCTGGGCACGGTGCCGTGGGTCTTCGCTCCGTGTTCGCGCGCCAATGGTAATACGCAGTTGGCAGCGTAGGCCCGGTTCACGCCCTTGGAATAGAGGTCGCCGTGCGCGACGTGAAGGGCGAAGGTGCCCGGTGAAGATCCACGCCTGGTGGCGTAGCTCAGAGGCATTTCGCCACGGGCGGCGAAGACATCATTAGGCAGATTCCGCATCTGTCTGGCCCATGACATATTTTCGTACTCCCGTTTATACTGACGGTAGTGGTTTCGCATCATGTCCCATGTTGGTCCGCGCATACGCAGATTCGAATTGTTAGGTGCCGGTGCTTCAAAGATGTAGCCTAAGTCCGGGGACTTGTCGCCGTCGTAAAATTTCGCATCCGAGTAGGCATCGCTGAGCCAACTGTAGAAGTTCGTGACGTTGCGTTCACCGGACATATGGAACTCATCCAGTGCGTTGAATGCCTCCAGATCCAGTTCGAAAGCGGAGGACAGATCTTTTTTCAAACCTCCATTTCTGACATCGGTCAGCAGCATGCGGCTCAGGTGGGTGATATCATGAAAGGCCTTGTCGGAAACGATGTTGCCAGCGCTAGGAAATAGGAGGTCCAGCGATTCATCGCTCAAAGTGCGGTCCGCAGTCTCATTGTCTGAGGCATTCTGGAGCTCGTTGATGTCGGTCACTTCCAGAGCGGTGCGGGGGTAAGCGGCCAGTCGGCTGGCAAGGTCTCGCTCAGCTCCGGCAGCCTTGCCGCTGTTGGCGGCGGACGCCTTTACCCCGTTGTCAAAGACGGCATAGGCTAGGGCACCGGAATTATTGCCGTTCTCGCTCAGTGGTACTTTGGCTACGGAAACCTGGCCCGATTGGTCGTCCACACTTTGTTGGCCGACAAGGGGCACAACGAGCTCGCCAGATGGCGTGAATACGTAGTCCTTGTGGTGCCGACCCACGCCGTCCGAGCCGGAAACCAGCCAATCGACGAATTTTTTATCATTGGGGTTCAAAGGATCCCATTCAGCGGTGTTCCACACGCCAGTCAGCCAACGCTTGCTGGAGTCCAGCTCCAGATTGTCATCCACTCCTTCAAGGATATCCGCACGGGCTGTCACCCGTTGATCAGGGCCAGCGCTTTGCTGCAACCTGCCGATTGCCAGCATCAGGGCCATGCGGGCATTAGCTCTGGCCGTTTCCTTGTGGAGATCTTGTTGCGACTGCCTGATTTCCAGCGTAGACAAGCTGAGCATGGTCAAGGCAACCAAGACCAAGAGAGTCATGACGGACACTGTCGCAATCAGGGAGAAGCCGGGACTGTTGTGAGGTGTGCCGCGAAATGAGATGTGTGTGAGTTGTATCTTCATAACTTGACAAGTCTGTGTTGCAGGGGAGCAAGCCTTATGATGAAAATACAAGTATCAAGTGAGTTTACAATGTATTTCTTGTGTGGTCGGATGGACCGAACCATATGGGAATAAAGTAAGGCTCATGAGGGCGCGCAGGCAGCAACTGTTTCACACAGCACCTGCATGTTCTCCGGTTTGGCGGAGGGGAGGATGCCGTGGCCGAGGTTGAGGATGTGACCGTGGCGACCTTTCATTTTTTCTAACAAGAGTCGTGTCTCAGTGCGCACGACATCGGCACTGGATGTTAGGATGAGTGGGTCGAGGTTACCTTGCACGGCGACGTTGTCCGGGAGGCTGTCGTAGTAGCTGGGCAGGTCGATGGTCCAGTCGATACTCAACACGCTGGCACCGGTGGCACAGAGTGCGTCTTTCTGGTGGGCCATGCCTTTGGCAAAGATGATGACGGGGAAATCGGCTGGTAGGGAGTCGGTGATCTTTTTGATCCATTTCAGCGACATCGCCTCGTACTGGTGGCTCGGGCAGTAGGCGCCTGCGGAGTCGAAGATCTGCACCGCATCGATACCAGCCTCGATCTGCATCTTGAAAAGATCGATCACAGCATCGGTCACTTTGTGCATCAGTTTTTCAAACACAGCAGGCTCGGAGTAGAATAGAGATTTCAGTGCGGCGAGGTCTTTCAGCGAACCTCCCTCGGTCATGTAAGCCGCCAGCGTCCAGGGGGAACCACCGAAGCCGAGGAGGGTTTTGTCCTCACCGATTTCCTGTCGGGTCATGCGCAGGGCGGCGGGCAGGTAGGCGAGTTTTTCCTCGATTCCTGAGGCGTCGAGAGCGTCTATTTTCGCCTCGCTGTCGAGGAGGTAGTCCATGGCAATACCGCCACCCTTCGCCTTGTCGCGGAAGTGATACGGCTGGCCGAGGGCTTCGGGGATGATGAGGATGTCGGAAAAAATGATCGCGGCATCGAGAGGGAAGCGCTTCAGCGGCTGAAGGGTCACTTCGGTGGCCAGCTCGGGGGTCTGCGCCATCTCGATGAAGCTGTATTTTTCCTTCAGCTTACGGTATTCGGGCAGATATCGACCCGCTTGGCGCATGACCCAGACAGGTGTGCGGTCGGTGGGCTGGCGGCGGATGGAGGCGAGGAAGCGTTCTCTGGATGTCATGGTCTGGAAAATGTGTAGGCGGCGGCAATATGGGGGCATGATACGTCAGAGGAAAGGGCGAAGTTGCAGAAGCTGACCGCGAAATACGCCAAATACCTCAAAAGGTCGGTGGTGGGTCTTAATTTCGGAGTCAAGTTATGAGGTTTCTGTGTATTTCTCGGTGGGATGAAATGCTCACAGCGTCATCTTAGGTTTCACGTTGTCGATTGCACTTGCACGGGTTCAGGAGCGAGGTTATGCGGAGTCCATGATTCCAAGGGCGATGCTTTTTATGGTTCTCTCCGTGTTCATAGTCTCTTGCCGCAAGGCTCCAGAGACTGTGCAGGTGACCGAAACCCGCGAGTTAACAATGTGGGACAAGGGTAGCGACCCTTTGGTAGCCCCCATGCCCCCCGAGTGGCGACAGATCCCCGGCACTCAGCTGCGTATTTTCAACTACCGATTCGGCGATGATGGTGAGGTTTACGTAAGTCGTGCCCGAGGAGGTGTGCTGCCGAACGTCAATCGTTGGCTTGGCCAGTTCGGCAAACCGCCGCTCCAATCTCTCGATGAACTTCCCAAGATCAAAATGCTCGGAGTCGATGCGGTGGTGGTATCGGCCACAGGCAAATTCGCCGGAGGTATGGGTAAAGCCGCTAAGGAAAATGCAGCAGTGCTCGGAGTGATCGCCGACCACGGAGCAGGACTTTTGACGGTGAAAATGATCGGCTCAGCCGACGAAGTAGCGGCTGAACGCGAACGGGTGCTAAATTTCTGCGAGAACCTGCGTATCAACCAACCCGACGAACAAGCCCACCCGGGCGAGGCCTCCACCGGCGAGAGCACCACCGACGGCGAGTAGACCTATTTCCCAGTTAATATCGTGGCAACCAAATCATCCTTCCCCAATCGCGTTTTCCGTTTCCTATCCGGCTACGGACTAGCCGTCACCTGCCTGCTTCTGCTGCTCGTGCTCACCTGGTTGAGCACCTTGGAGCAGCCTTTCAAAGGGCTCTACGAAGTTCAGAAACGTTATTACGACGCCGAGGCCTGGTATGTGGTGCCTGATCTTCCGTGGATCCCGCAAATCAATGGTAAACCTCTCTTCATTCCACTGCCCGGAGCCTATCTGGTGAGTGCGGTGTTGTTTGTGAACCTCTTCCTCGGAGGCATCGTCCGCATCCGCAAGGGCTGGAAAAACATCGGGGTCATTATTTCCCACTTTAGTATGATCAGCCTGCTCTTTGCTGGATTTGTTTCCCACAAATATTCCAAGGAAGGCATCATGTTTGTGATGAAGGGGGATACCTCTGATTATGCACAGAGCTATTACGACTACACCATCGAGGTATGTGAAATAGTCGACGGAAAAAGGACCAAGCCGCATGTGGTGAAGGCCGAATACTTGAAAACTCTCGAGTCTGACCAGACCAGACGTGTCGAGTTCCCCAATCTTCCATTCGATATCGATGTGACCGACTGGATGCGAAACAGCGTCGTTGTTCAAGCTCCTCGCGATGATGCGAACCCTCTGGTTGTCGATGGCCTGGCGCTGCAAAATAAGGATGTCGAACCCACTGAGGAGGAAAATGCTGCAGGGTGTTATGTCAACGTGCTGCCAAAATCCGGAGAGTCACCCAAAAGCCGTTTGTTGCTCTACGGTCCGGTGGGGGATCCCGTGACGGCCACTATCGATGGCAAGATTTACGGCTTTACCCTCGTGCGTGAAATCTGGCCGATGCCTTTCCGGGTCAAACTCGATGAATCTGTGGGAGAATACTACCCAGGCACTCGCAAACCGAGCTCCTTCATGAGCGTCATCACGCGTTTGGCAGGGAACGATGAGAAGAAGTTCACCATCAAGATGAACGAGCCGATGCGTTACGGTGGATACACTCTCTACCAGGCCCGTTGGTCGGGTGAGACCGAACGCCCGCAGTCAGGGTTTGCCATCGTTAAGAACCCCTCGGACCAGTGGCCAAAGTACAGTCTCTATGTAGCCATGTTAGGTCTGTTCATCCACTTCGGTATGAAGTTGGGCGGGTTTATCATGCAGTCCGCCGGACGAAAAAAACAATCAACACCAACCGCTCCCTCCCCGAACGCGGAAGCCTAACCATCGCCGAGACCCATGCAAGAACACGAAGTAAATCACCGCAAAAGGCGCTCGAAGATCGGACGTTGGATCGCCTTTATTCTCGTCCTGCTGTTCCTCGGCGGGTACGGACTCTACACCATGCGCAAAAATGTGGTGTCGGCTAAGTCTGCTGAGATCGAAGGATACCAAGTCTGGAAAGACAAAGTCATCGATGCTTCCCGCGATATTGCCGTTCAGGACGGTGGCCGGATCAAACCATTTTCCACTTGGTCCGCCTTCACCATGCTGAAGCTCCATGGAGCGCGCAGCATGCCTATCCAAGTCAAGGATGACGAGGGGAATTGGAAAAAGAAAAAGCTGATGCCTGAGGAGGTATTGTTAGATTGCTTGTTCCGACCCGACCTCGCGAAGGAGCTGCCTATTTTCCGCATCGATAACTCAGACGTCATCACTACCCTCGCCACCCATGACCTACCTGAAGAGGTGCGTCATATGTCAGGTATCAGCGATCCTGAACTGGAGGCTGCCGTTAAGAAAATTAAGGACAGTAAGAACCGCCGCGACCGATATAGTTTCAACGAGCTCGAACCCATCGCTCCTGTTCTGCTAGCCAAGGCGCAGCAGATTCGTAAAAACCAGCCGGAAAAAGCCAAGATGAGCTCGGACGACCGCCGAACAGTCGATCTCGGTGAGAAAGTCTGGTTGTTCATGCAGCTGATCTACCACATGGACTTCGCCCGCGCGGACGTTCATATTCAGGAAGGCACGCCTGTCGTCGACAAGAAAAACATGCAGCGGATGAGCTACTGGATTCGCTCGTTTCCTATGCTTGCGGAAGCGGTTCGCCAAATGGATCCCACAGGCAGAAAGCTTCCGCCACATTTACGGGAGCTGTTTTCAGATCTTGAGTTGCGCATGCGCCGCTCATCCGAAGATATTAAAATTCTGCCACCCTACGAAGAAGGAGAAAAACTCTGGAGCCCGGTCGGGAAGCGGATCGAGAAAGTTGTCGGGGGAGATCGCGACCACGCCGATGATTTGATTTCTGACATGGAAATGTTAGAGGATGCTTGCATCGCACTCCGAGAGAATGGCCAGAGCGAATTTGCCGACAAACTTACCATTTGGAAAAACTCAGTTCATGAGCGGGTAGGAACGGATGTCAGTAACAAGCTCGCTACCGAAGTCACCTACGTGAAGGTGAATTACTTTTTCTGGGCGTTGTTCATTTTCATCGTGGCCTTCTTGCTTGTCATGTTCGGTTGGTTGGCTCCGGGCAGTTTGGCTGCGAAAATCATCAACATCTTGGCGGCGCTGTTTGCAGTGGTCGCTCTTGCTCTGATGATTGCCGGTATTATTCACCGTTGCATTATCATGGAACGCTCTCCAGTGGGGAACCTGTATGATACGATTATCTTCATTGCCGCAACCGGAGTTCTGGTGCTGCTGTTAGTGGAGCTTATGAGCCGCCGTGCGGTGGCACTTGGCCTCGCTATCTTCATGGGCATGGGTTGTATGTTCCTCGCCCGCCGCTACGAGATCGGTGATGCCAAGGACCACATGGATCCATTGGTAGCTGTTCTGAAGTCGAATTTCTGGCTTTCCACCCATGTGGTCACCGTGACGATCGGTTACATGGGAGGGCTCGCCGCTGCGGGACTCTCGGTGATATACCTGTTTGCCCGTGTGTTAGGAATTGATGAGGGGGATGCCAAGTTCCGTCGTGCCATGACTCGGATCGCATACGGAATGGTCTGCTTCACACTCTTCTTCAGTCTGATCGGCACCGTGTTAGGTGGTATCTGGGCGAATGATTCCTGGGGCCGCTTCTGGGGCTGGGACCCTAAGGAAAATGGAGCGCTGATGATTGTGCTCTGGTGTTTGATCGTGTTGCACGCCCGACTGGCTGGTTACCTGCGCGAGTGGGGCATCCACATCGCTGCTGTCTTCGGAGCAAACATCGTCGCCTTCTCATGGTGGCATGTGAACTCACTCAGCACCGGACTGCACTCCTACGGATTTATCGACGGCCTCGGTGTCATTTGGGGCTTCTACGGCCTGATGACCGGTGTTTGTCTGATGGGCATGATAGCCTCGATTGTGACTAAATCGATCAAACCAAGTAATCAGGCGTCCGTCTGAACAATGCGCACCAGCCTGCACGGGGGGGACGAACTCTGAGAGACACGAGAAATGGCTGCAGTTGGCGCGGCAAAGATCAATGAACAGCTTGTGGCTGCTGAGAACGAAAACGAAGACGCCGTTGGTCTCGGCACGAATGGAATGAGGTTTATTCATTCTAAAAGTAATAAATCTCGCTCCGCCGATTTGCTGCCAACGGTAGACTGCCTTGCTGGTCATGCCAGATGAAGGCTTAAATGAGTTCAGGAATCAGGAAATCCAGCCCATCACGCCACGCCTTCATCCGCACGTCCCTCGCCTCCGGCATCATCGCCGCCCAGCCAAGCATCCTCGCTGGCCTGATCAGGGCCGATGGCGGCGGGGGTGGTGGAACTTACCACCCCTTGGGGAACAACAGTACCCGTAACGACTCACACATGTCACTGGGGAATGTTATATACTTACTCGCAGCTGCTCACGGTGGATCTGGAAGGAAATTCGATAGTTTTCCCTGCTACGAATTGCCATCCTGACTTCCTTGGCACCTTGGTTCTAGAGATCTCAACGACTAAAATAAAGGATCCTGATTTAACTTTGCCCTATCACTATGTTGAGTTCGCTGATATAATCCCAGCTGTTTTAAAAGATCTGAAGGGAACTACTTTGGCGGCGACGTCTATGGATTATGATTATTCGGTATCTTGAGACGTATTTACGGGGCTACTATCTGCAGACTACGGCTAACTGGTGTTTCCTTCTCCATATCCTTATAGCTTTGAGCTTCCTGAATTCCAAACACCAGCTCCCTCAGGTGTCTTTCCTGGCACGGAAGGGGCATTCAGTAAACCCTTTGTAGTTAACGGGTAGAATATAATTAGCCTATCTCGTCTTTAGCTTTACAGGTATTCAAGCTCAACACATTATGCAGATAACAACTGCCGCAAGAGTTAAAGTAGGATTCGACCCCGCATTAGAGGAACTTCCGCAAGCGGGTTATCCTCATCGACAAGGAAGCACGTTTTTTCGGCAGCTACGCTCTAAAATCTAACAATTTTGATTGTATAATCCACTTGAACCTACAGAGAAAAATGAGTGCACATATATCTAATATATTGCTATTCTTGGCAACTATTTGTCTGGCATCCTGCAAATCCGATAATAACCAACCCAATAGATCCGACGCGCAACACAGAGGCTCAAAAAATCAGAATAATTCATATACGAATTCCGCAAGTCGCACATCCAAGGATCACAGTGATAAAGGCTTTGAGTACGTTTATCAATCGGAATCCGATATTAGAAACGTTTTAATGGCACAAAATTCTCATGGGTTCTGGCCAGAACAAAAAATAGCTATCAGAAAAAAACTCAAAGAAATATCTCTGAGAAATAATGAGAGTTTATTAGAGACGTGTTCTCGTATGATTCCTGATAACTCGAATAAGCAAGAGAAATTTAAGACCGTGGTTCATCTCATATCCTGCTTCGAGGACGGAAAGCTTAAGCTGGAACTAATATCGAAACACACTACTGGAAAAGATACCGAATCCTTACTCCAGGGGTTAAATAAGTCGCTATTAAAGAGAGGGAAGGTTGATGAGGCTAAAGATGTCTACGAACAATTGCCACCAGGAAAATCCCGAGTCAATTGGTCTAGTAGTGTTTATGTTCATATTCTGAAAGAAAATGGGGCTTCACAAGCCACTGAGTGGCTCACCGATTTGGATTTTCCCGAAGAAAAAACAGCTGCATTAGGACATTTAATTAGCGCGCTTTATCAGTTCGAAAATTTAAAAATTACTGAAACTGAAAAACAAGCAATTGAGTCCTTGGCATCTGAGCTTAGTTTACCAGGCTATGCCGAGAGGCTTGAGAAGGCGTTGGATAAGCGTTAAAAATCTACTCTCTTGAGTTTCACACATGAAGTTTATAGCCATATTGACCTCTGTTATTATAGTGGTCGTGCTACTTATTGAGCCTAACTTTTCTGGGCATGAAACTCGTGATAAAGACAAAACCGAGCAAGATTCATCATCGATCACAACAATCCGGCCAAGCCAACGAATTACAAATATCTTAAAAAACAACAGACAGAACAATCTAACAGAAATTCTATCTGATGAGCATGCGGATATCAAGTCTTGGTTGGACAGTATCCCCAGAAACAAACGAGATCTGATTCTTAATGAAACGTTCAAAGAATTGCAGGTTCACGTCATGAATACCGGAGACTACACTCTTCTTTTGCGCTTGATGAATCATCTTACGAATCAGGAAGCTCGTAATTTAATGATATGGGTAATTGGCGTGAAATCTATACTGGGGCTTAAGCATGATGTAGTAGAACAAATTAAGCTGGTGAACCATTTCAAGGACGGAAAATCCATTATTTTCGAAAGGAAAGTCTATCATGAAGTGGGAGCAAAACGACTTGACGACCTAGCGCAAAGCCCCCTACTTGGGCATCTTGATCAAGAGCAATTTCTGATGGTGTGTCATGGTGCCGTTAAAGAAGGTTTCACTCAGGGGGTTAAAGCTGTATCGCTCGCAAACGATGAGGCAACTAAACGTGCAGCAGCCTCTTTCGTGATGCGGCAAGCGATGAGGCAAAATTCAATGAAAGCATCAAATGAATTGGTCAAGTTGCCTGTAGGAATCATTCGCGATGAAGCAACAGCTAGTCTAATTGGATATTTGGCGGAAAATGGAAGCCTTAGCGAGGCTAAACCCTGGCTCAAAGAAATTAGAGACCCAGTTGCGAAACAGCGAGCCGAGGCGGTATTGAATGTAAAGGAATGATGATTTATTGACCCTATTATCAACGAATCCAACATTTTCATGGGATATCTAAATCTATCTGAACCACGCAAGTTTCTGCCAAGGACCGTTTGCTTTGTTCTCATTGGCTGTGTGGCGTCCCCCTGAAGGACTTGATAGATAATAAGGAGTTAGCAAGGTTTCGATTGTGCGTGTTTACCAAGCTAAAAAACTATCTCCGGACCAACACGAGCGGCAGAAATCTTCCAAATACCTCACCATCACTGGCTCTCTTGAAGCAAAGGAACTGGCTAGTTTATCGCAGTCCGTTGGCCATAGCGCGGTATTCAAGCGCTACACATGGCCAGCTGGTGGAGCGTACTCGGAGCGGATGCAATACCAGCAAGTGATGCCTGGAACACTGGAGCAGGATGAAGATTTGTATTTTGCAATGCCCGGATAGATGGTTGTTCCTGGCGACAAGGGGTTTCTTCACATCGCCAAGTGCGGCGGCACGTATTTCAGCCGTCTGCTTGCGGGAAATGATGCCAGTGGTGCCTTTCATTATTTCAATCGCCACAAAGGTTACACAAGCTTCTCGGCAATCGCATCAACTAACAAAATACCTTGGTTGATCAATCGCAGTTTGTCGTTGTTCATCTCCGCTAATTGGTTGCCTAACAACTCGTCAACGGCTCCCTCCGGGCAATCCTCAAGATAACATTCCGGTAAGCCTTCGGTGGTCCGGAGTAGCAAAGCGATGCGTTCAATGCGATACGCCTCCTCATCGATGATTTCCTCTTCCCGTTTGGCGTGGCCTACGGTGTTCACTGCGTGAATGTATCCAGCAGTGTCTGGAAGGTTGCGCCAGCGACGATCACCAATGGTTGAAACGGCTGATGGGCCGAGACCTAGGTAGTCAACTCCATGCCAGTAACCTTGGTTGTGCCGAGACTCCATACCCGGTTGGGCATAGTTTGAGGTTTCATAGTGATGAAATCCGGCGGCGGTCAGAGTGTCGTGCGCCTGCTGAAATTGCACAGCATTGGTGTCCTCGCTTTGTTTGTAATCACCCTTAGTCAGGCGATCGATGAATTCAGTGTCTTCCTCGTAGGTGAGGTTATAGGCGGAAATGTGATCGGGTTTCAGCGAAACAGCTCTGTCCAAGCTGTGTTGCCAGTCGGCATCGCTCTGGCCGGGGATCGAGAACATCAGATCGATATTGATTTCCTCCATGCCGGACTCGCGAAGAAGTTGCACTGCCTCGGCAGCCTGCTCCGGATTATGCTCTCGGCCGAGTGTTTTCAGAACATGGTCGTTAAACGATTGAATCCCGAGAGATGTTCGGTTCACTCCCATCTCTTTGAAAAGTGCCGCCTTGTTGGTTCCAAAGGTGGCAGGGTTGGCCTCCAGAGTAATGTGGGTGTTTTCTAACGGAAGTGTTTTGTGCAAACCATCGAACAACTCGCGCAGGTGGCCAGGAGAGAGCATGGAGGGTGTGCCTCCTCCCAGATACAGGGTGTCGATGGCAGTGTCACTGGGCAGGGCGCTCCAACATGCAGCCTCCTTATGAATGGCCTGAATGAACGCCCGAAGATCGGTGTCGCCTGGTGTATGCTTGTAAAAGGAGCAGTAAGGACAGATCCGGTGACAAAAGGGAATGTGGACGTAGAGAATCACTTCAGGGGACGGTAGCCAGGTGTCGAGTGTCGGGCTGGGGTTGATTAATCAGAACGTGCCTGACGTCTGGCTCCTGATGCCTGTCCCTGATCAGATTGTCATCGAAGAAAAGCCGCCATCGACCACGAATTCTGATCCTGTGATGAACGACGACGCTGTGTTCGAGGCTAATAACAGAGTGACTCCCATCAGCTCCTCGGCGTTGCCAAAGCGTGACATTGGAGTGTGGCGCAGGATTTCCAAAGCGCGTGTTTCATCACCTTGTTTTGAGGCTTGGGCGGAAGGGAAAAAACCGGGAACGAGGGTGTTCACTCGGATGTCGTGTTCAGCCCATTCGCGCGCGAGGTTTTTGCTGAGGTTATGCACAGCGGCTTTCGCAGCGGAGTAGGTGAAGAGACCGGAGATGGGCATTTTTCCAGCCATGGATCCCATGTTGATGATGCTGCTGGGCTCGTGACGTTTGATAAAGTAATCGCCAAAAATCTGGCAGGCGCGGAAGACACTGTGGAAATTAATATCCATCAGGCGGGTGTATTCTTCCTCACTGATATCGAGGAACGGTGTGCCGGATCCTACGCCTGCGCCGTTGACCAGAATGTCGACCTTGCCAGAGCGGGAAACAACTGCAGAGAGTAAGTCTTCGATGTCGCTGCGTCTGCTGACATCGGCTTTATGAAACCAGGATTTACCACCGAACTCATCAATGGCAGCGAGCTTTTCAATCGCGCTTTCAGGATTTCGTCCGACGAGGATCACTTCAGCTCCTGCACGTGCCATGGCAATGCCCATGGTTCCGCAAAGGTTTCCGGTGCCGCCGATCACAACGGCAACTTGGCCCTTGAGATTGAAAAGTGAGTTAAGAAAGTCCATGGTGTGATGGTGATTAGGGAATTGGGATTGCGAAGTTAGGTGATGAGTGCCGCTTGGGGCAACAAGTTGGAAATGAATTACTGCTCCAGCGGCAGAAGGTCCGATTTCCAGTTTCCAGCTAAATCTTCTTCTGAATCATGGCATTGGCGCGGAGACGCTCCATCCAGCGGTCATGCTTGGCCTTGTTTTTGCGGGCACGGACGCGTGATTCAATGGTTTTACGCACTTTGCTCAATGGTGGCACGGGGCCGTAGTGCTTTTTGTCGACACGTACGATGGTAAATCCGCGGCCGTCTTCAAGTGGTCCGAGAACTTTGCCAATTTCGGTGTCCATCAGGATGGAAGCAAAGGCAGGGGAGAGATCGGTGCGTTTTTGTTTCACGACCTTGCCACCCTCTTCCGCATAGGAGTCAGCTGAGTATTTTTTGGCGAGTTCCTCAAAATCGGCCCCCTTGTTGAGTTGATTGACGATGTCTTCGGCAAGTTCGAGCTGAACTTTAGGCGTCACCAAGGCATTGGTCGGATCTGCCTTGAGGATGTAAATCTTGTGGTAGTCTATGGCGTCACCGGAAGTGTCGCGCATTTTGAGTTTGTGCTTATTATACTCGGCGCTGACTTCGTTGGGTAGTGGCGGCACGGCATTTTTGAACTGCTGAGCACGCATCGCTTGGACGATGAGTTTTTTCTCAGTCTCTTTGCGGTGCTGTTGCGGTGTGACTCCGGCTTCGCGCAGGGATTTGTTAAACTCGCTACGGCTGCTGTTGTAGAGTTCGCGCACTTGGCGATCGATTTCTGAATCGATGGCGTGGGCAGGAATGCTACCCTTAATGATCAAGCGGAACTCGGAGAGGATGAGTTCACGTTCGATCAGGCTGTCGAGAATCTCGTTCCGAGCTTTGGAAATCAGTTGGTCGTATTGCGGTCCCTTACGAGGCATCGCTGCGTCCAGTTGCTGACGGTATGGGGTGAGGTGGTAATTAACCTCGTTGAGAGTGATTACAGCGCCATTTACCTTGGCGGCAATACCAGTGACCTGGCGGGCTTCAGCTGTGATCGCAAGCGTGGGTAGGACGCAAGCAATGGCGAGAATTCGGTGAATGGCTGTCATATCTAAAAATTGGAGGATGGTTTTGGGCGACGCGAGCAGTGTGAGTAAGATTACCGCTTCTGGCAAGGATTCATCAAATAGACGGTCCCAATAGGTCGGTTTGTTCAAATTAAATTGATCGAAGCATCTCCAGCGTCTCTGAGAGCTTGTCGGCAGGTTTGATCGATTTTAGGCGCGGAAATCGTTTTGCGCTAAGAAAAATATACTCGCCGTTTCGTGTCAGCATCAGTCGTTGTTCACGGATTTCCACGCTGGTGATACTCGCAGCGGCAGCCGCCAGTTTGACTGCGGTGGCGGTGAGTAAATTGGCGGTGGACTCGGGAGGCTTGCCAAATCGGTCGATCCAGCGGGTTTGCAGGCTTTTTAGCTCCTTCTGGGTGACCAGCTCGGCGAGTTCTTTGTAGGCGGAAATTCGCAGTCTGGCCTCTGGCATGTAGTCGGCCGGAAGGTAGGCTGGGAGGTTGCCGATTCCGTCGTTCTTATTTTCCCGACTTGTCGCCTGGAGATACTCCGCCTCGCTGAAACAGATGAAATCGGCCTTGAAAGTGACATCCACCCGCTGTGTGATTTTTCCGTCACGAAGCCGATCAATCGACTGCCTGAGTAGCTGACAGTAGAGATCGAAACCGACAGCCGCGATGTGACCCGACTGTTTAGTTCCAAGCAAATTCCCAGCACCGCGGATTTCAAGATCCCGCATCGCGATTTTAAATCCTGACCCTAGTGCGGTGTATTGTTGGATCGCATTGATGCGTTTTCGAGCATCGCCTTGAATGAGGTCAGAAGGGAGCAGTAAAATGGCATAGGCTTGTCCACCGGCTCGTCCTACCCGGCCGCGAAGCTGGTAGAGATCAGCGAGGCCAAAGCGGTCTGCGCGATCGATGATGATGGTATTGGCGTTGGGGATGTCGATGCCGCTCTCGATGATAGTGGTGGCTAACAGAATATCCGCCTTACCCTGAACGAAGGTGCGCATGACCACCTCCAGTTCGTCTTTCTCCATCTGACCGTGGCCCACGACGATGGAGGCTTCGGGCACCAGTTTTTTCAAGGCCGATTGCACAAGGTCGATGCTCTTTACCCGATTGTGCAGGAAGAAAATTTGTCCACCGCGTTTTAGCTCACGGCGAATGGCATCGCGGATAATGCCTTTGTCATAGCCGTGAATGGAGGTGTTAATAGGGACTTTTCCTGGTAACGGAGTATCGATGGTCGACATGTCTCTCGCGCCCATCAATGAGAGATAGAGGGTGCGGGGAATAGGTGTGGCCGAAAGTGTTAGGACATCGATGTTGCGGAACATTTCCTTGAAACGTTCCTTGTGTTTGACTCCGAAGCGTTGTTCTTCATCAACGATGGCGATACCGAGATCCTTGAATTTGATGTCTTTCGAAATCAGCCGATGAGTTCCTATGACGAGATCCACACTGCCATCAGCCAGGCCTTTGATTGTTTCTTTTACCTCGCTAGCCTTTCGGAACCTGTTGAGTAGTTCGATGCGAATAGGGTAATCGCTCATGCGCTCCCGGAACGTGCGCCAGTGTTGCTCCGCGAGCACGGTGGTGGGCACTAACACGGCTGCTTGTTTCCCTCCGGTTACTGCTTTGAAAGCTGCCCGGATCGCGACCTCGGTTTTTCCAAACCCCACGTCGCCACAGATCAGCCGGTCCATGGGTTTTGCAGATTCCATGTCTGCTTTCACATCCTCAATCGAGTCCCTCTGTCCGGGGGTGATGGTATGATGGAAGGAATTCTCAAACTCCCACATCCAGCGACTGTCCGGAGGGTGGCAGTAGCCCGGCTGGGTATGACGCTCGGCCTGCATCTGGAGAAGCTTCGCGGCATAATCCAGGATGGATTTCTCAGCAGAGTTCTTTGCTTTCTGCCAAGCCCCGGTGCCAAGTCGACTGAGATCCGGCTCCTTGCCACCCAGCCCGACGTATTTGGAAAGCAAGTGCGAGTGATCTAACGGAACACTGAGAATGGCCCCATCGCGATAACGGATGTGGATTTCTTCGTGGCCATCTTCATCGCGCTCGATTCCTTGGAATCTGCCCACGCCATATTCAGTGTGCACCACCAGATCACCCTTGCTGATATCCTCGAGTGCTGTTTGGGCTCTCGCTCGACGCTGGTGATCTACACGTGAGGCACGTTTTCTAGTCTGCGGTGTTTGGTAACGACCAAACAGCTCGGCAGATGATAGAAATGCCAGTCCGGCATTGGGCGCGGTGAATCCTTGCACCAGATCTCCAGAGAGTGGAGTGATGGCTCCGGATTTGAAGAAGTCTTGGTCGACCAGTTCTTCGAAACGTTCACGCTCCCCCTTGTTTGCGAAGGTGAGAAAGATTTTCCACTGATCCGATTTCCAATCGGCAATCTGTTGAAAAAATCGATGTCTGCGAGCTTCATTGAGAATGAAGTCGCCAGCGTCGAAGGTTCCTAACGGTGTGCCCAAGCAGATGGAATCTCCAACGCCATCTTGGTTGACGTATCCATGGGCAGCCGAATTAGGTTCATCGTCACCAGCCGCCAGCCATCGGTCGTTTTTCGACATGAAGTCTCTAACAGTGGCTGTTTGTTCAGGTTCGGCGATGGTGATCTCCGCCTGTTTCACCCGGCGCACGGAAACCTGAGTATCGATATCAAACTCACGCAGCGACTCAACTTCGGTGTCAAAAAACTCCATCCGGAGTGGAGCTGCAGCATGCCATGAAAACAGATCCATGATGCCACCACGGCGCGCCACTTGTCCGTGAGCGTGCACTTGGGTCACTCGCTCATAACCATTTTCAATAAGCTTCTTTTCTAACAAGTCAGGATCAAGATCGTCACCAAGGTGGATCATCTGAGCCGATTCCTGCAGTGTGATGGGGGAGGGGGAGGCCGCATCGAGCGAATCGGGAGAGAGAATGACGACTTGGGATTTTTTCCCCGTTGGTGCGCTGCACAGAGTGTTCATCACATCCAGCCTTTCGGCGATGGTTTCTGGCGGCGCAGTCAGTTGGTCATCCTCGGACTCGGGAAGGTCAGGGAGCACGAGCGGGCGGATATTCCAGAGATCGAGTTCCACCGCAATCCGGTCCCGCACCCGGGGATTCGGGTGAGTCAGCCAAACTCTTGCTCCGGGTTTGTTAGATGCCAAGGCATCGGAACATAGCGAGGTGATAAAGGAGAGGGCGGCGGTGTCTACTGGGGAGAAAGCCGCAGGCTCTTGCCCACGTACAAACGCTTCCAGCCGTTTCGAGAACGGCGGAGAGGTCCGGGCCTCGGTGATTCCTGGTAGTGAGTCCAGACTGTCACCGGGCGATGTATGTGGAGTCTTGGTTGACACCCGCATACGCTATAGCCGCATGTCTCTGACTGTGCAAGCCGTAGCTAGCGTTTGAAGCTGAGGGCATTCGTGTGTTTAAGATATTTGAATTTTTTCAAATCGTCCCTTTATCTACCACAGAATGTGGGGTATATCTGTCCGCATGGAGTTTGGCACGGATTATGGAAAATGCAGTTGGATTAAGAACTTACCAATGGCCGGTGTATTCATCGGTATTTGGGCACTGACAGCATGTTCATCGTCGCCGCAACTCGCAAGTGGTGATCGGTCCGGTGCTGGCTCCGATTATGGTGCCACGGCGTCGCGTGGTGGTGGATTTGTAGCCTCCGCCCCAAAGAAAAGTCCTTCAGCGCTCTACCGAGAGGTGAATGTGAACAAGAATTATATTCCGAAGGGGAAATACGCCAGGGCATACCGTCGCCGGATGAATCCCAAATACATCACTATTCACAGCACTCAGAATTACTCCGCAGGAGCAGATGCGTGGCGCCACTCTAAAGCGCTCAATACTGGAAAACTTCGTGCCTACAAACGCAAGGGCGGTAACCGCATCGGTTATCTCACATGGCACTACACCGTGGATCAGGACAGAGCGGTGCAACACCTTCCCTGTGATGAACAAGGCGAGCACGCCGACTTCGATGGTCCTGGTAACAACTACAGCATTGCCATCGAGATGTGCGAAAACCGAGGCAACAGCCGTGAGGCCACCATCGAACGCACCGCCAAACTAACAGCTTGGCTGATGAAAGAGTATGACATCCCACTTCGCAAAGTAGTGCCTCACTACCACTGGGAGCGCAAAGGACTTAGTAAGCCTCACAAAAATTGCCCTCACTACCTCTTGGATAACGGTCGACCAGGTGCCAAGTGGCAATGGTACCTCGCCAAGGTAAATAAGTATTACAAATCAATCACTAGTGGCAGCCCCAGCGTCATACCTCGGCCTGCGCCAAGCACAACTGTCGCCACGCGTTCTGTGCCCACCACACAAGCTAAGCCGGTTTATACTCCTGCGCCTCCACGTCCCACTGTGGCCCGCAAGCCAACACCTCGCCCAACACCCAAGCCAAAGACTCGTTACCACACGGTCAGCAGAGGCGACACCCTCTACGGTCTGTCACGCCGCTACGGAACTTCAGTTTCTGCCATTCAAAAAGCGAATGGTTTGAAAGGCAGTACCATCGTGAACGGCAAAAGACTCCGTATTCCCTGATCGACCTGTGATGGAGACCGATCCGGATACATGGTATCAGTGCGACCGCTGCACCGCCTGCTGTAAATGGCCCGGCGATGTCAGAGTTGAGGATGACGAAGTGGAAAAAATCGCCGCCTTTGTGGGCATGGAGACCCAAGCCTTCATCGATCAATACACCCGCTTACGAACGAACCGAACGGGTCTGTCTTTGATCGAAAAGGAAAACCACGAATGTATCATGTTAGATGGGGACTCATGTCGCATCAACCCGGTGAAACCTGAGCAGTGCCGTGGATTTCCCAACAAATGGAATTTTCCCGGTTGGCAGCAGGTCTGTCAGGCGAAAGCTATCCCCATGGCCAAGGCAAAAGCCATGGGACTGGTCAAATAGTCGGCTTTTTTTGCTGGGGATGAACATCAATCCCATGGCACAAAAAAACTCAAAGACGATGCAGTCACACCGTCTTTGAGTTGATAGGGATCGTTTTTGATTAGTCTTGCATGCCGGCGGCCCATCTTGGCTGACCGTTGCGGATGGCGAAGGCTAATACCTTGTCACGCAAGGCACCTGTGCGAGTATCAAACAGCTCCACAGTGGCCGGGCCATGTGAGCCGCGTGATTTCACGACAATTTGATTTTGCTCGGAGATGAAGCGGGTGCGCTCGATGTTAGGCGAAGCGGTGCGGCACACGGCGACTCTACGTCCACCCTCCATGATGGTGACTGAGCCGACGCCATTACGCGCTGTAAGTGGACGGCCGTATGATGGGTTGGAGGCGTTGCTGCCACCAGAGCCAGGTCTGATGCCTTTGGAATAGCCAGCTTCGTAGCCACGGAAGAAAGCTCCACGGTCAGCCTGTGAATAGGCGGCGGAGTGTCTGCTTGGTGTTCTTGAGAGGCCTCTTTGGCCGTCATGTTGACCTTTGCGAAATCCAAGGTCATAACCGCTACGTGGCTGGTTAGATGAAGATGGTGAATACGAGCCAGCCTGAACCATAGGGTCACAGCTGGTGAAACAGAGACATGAGGACAGGGCCGCGGCGGATAGTAATAGTTTAATCATTGGTTTGTTGAGTTCGAGTTACTAGGTTGATGGGGAATCTGAGTCTACGGTGTTAGGGGCACTGCGCAATCAATAAATGAGCTGCAAAGAAATTAGATACTCGATTTCTCCATCCGGACACGTGGTGTCGATGGAATTCATGGAACTCCATTGATGGACGCTTCTAACTAGCCAACCAATTTTGCTAGTTTATCCTCGATCTCACGCTGCTTCTTCTCGTCCTCAATCTTGGATCCGTCTGGCCAGGTGACGTAAAGCGTGTCCATGGCTGCTCCTTTTTCAGTGCAAATCCGAGCGTGAACGGTGGCAAGACCGAGCTCACCAATGGCGAGGAAGAGATCGTGCAGGAGACCGATTCGGTCGAGTGCCTGGATCTCGATGGCGGTGCAGGTTGGGCTGATCTCGTTGTTGACGTAGACGCGAGTGGGGAAGGGGATGCCGCCCTCGGTTTTGTCGTCGTGGAGTAGGTTGGTCCGAGGCTTGAGATACTTGGCCGCTTGGTAATCCTTGAGCGGATCCGGGTCTTCGTTGAGCGTGCGGAAGGTATTGATGACTTTCTGGCGAGTGCGTTCACTGGTGACTGGCCCCATTTCTGGTGTGCAGATTTGGAAAAGATCACAGACCACTCCGTCCATCCGAGTGTAGACGTCGGCAGCGATGATGTTGATGTTGGCATTAGCCAGGGCGCAGCACATTTTCTCACAGAAAAGCGGTCGGTTCCAGGCAGTTACCACCAACTCTGTGAGCGAGCGATTGTCACGATCGATCCAGCTGAGGTCGCACTCGAAGCCACCATCCGATAGCGCATCGCGTGAGAGGAACTTTTGGATTGAGCGGATGTGAATGGCGATGTTACGCGCATCGCGGAAGCGGAAGTAGGCAGCCGGCATCTGCTCGAAGTGCTTGAGCATTTGCTCGTGGAATGACTTGGGCAGTTTCTTACGGCAAATTTCTAACAGTTCGGCTTTGTTTTCATCCATCACCGTGTGGAAGTGTTCCTTACCTTTCTTCAGCCAGAGTCGGGTAGAATGATAGAGCTGGAGCATCAAGGTTTCCTTCCATGGCGACCAGGCTTCATCATTGGTGCCATTGGAATCGGCCCAAGTGAAAAGCAGTAGAGCATCGAGGTTCCGCTTGTTTTTCATCAGCCCGGCAAACTCCTCGATCACGGAGGGATCCTCAAGGTTGCGGCTAGTGGCAAAGCGCCAGAAGGTGAGGTGGTGGTCCACCAGGAACATGATCAATGCACGGCGGCCACCGCGAATCTGGAGGCGGCGGCAGACTCGGTCGGCCAGCATGGTGGAGCCGTCAATGTGCTCACGGACATTTTCCGCCCGACCTGAATCGTGCAGCAGAATCGCGAGATAGACCGCATAGGGGTCTTGAATCTCGTGTAACAAACGGCGGTAGAGTTTACGCCCAGGGTTGGTATCTTCTGGCTGGCCGACCAGACTATCGAGCTGATCCACGCAGCGCAGCGTGTGTTCATCGGCGGTGTAGCGATGGAAAAATTCGTGCTGCACCAGACAGTCCATGGCTCCGAACTCCGGCATGTAGTTGTCTAACACCTTGGTGCGATGCATCAGGCGCAATATGCGACCGACCTCCCCCTTGCGCTCAAGAATGGCGCGGAAGGTCTCGCGGTTATCGACGCTGTAGCGGAAGGCTCGGTCGATTTTTTTACTCGCACGATGAATGTATTTACGAGCCTGCGGGCTGAGTTCGAGCGAACGGATCTGGCAGTGTTGGAACAGCCGCATCAAACGGTTAGGCTCATCGCTGATGACATCTTTATTTTGTAGGAAAATACGGTCGTTGCGTGAAAAGAAACCATCAAATTTTTCGATTTTACCTTTTTTATGTACGAAAGGTATTTTGCCTAACAAACCGTGACTACTGCGGTCCTCATTCTCAATTTCGAAGTACTCCATCAGCGATGTGCTGTGACGGAAAATGGCGCGGGTGTGGCGGTAGTAGTCCCGCATGAAGGCTTCACAACGACGCAGTATGGTCTTCTGAGGGTAATTGAAGTTGGTGGCGACAACGCCCTGTAAACGCAATGTTAGGATATCGGTGCCGCGACCGGTTTCATAGTGAAGTTCGTTGCGAACACGGTGGAGGAAGTCGTATCCCTTGTTGAGCTGGCGACAGGTGCTGCCAGTGATAATTTTCGCTTCCGCCAGCTGCTCGTTGGTCTTGAAACCTAGTTTGACCCGCGCCACCCAGAGAATGTTTTGGTAGTCGCGCAGACCACCGCAGCTTTCCTTAACGTGAGGTTCTTGGAGAAAGACGGTGTGGGAATACTTGCTGTGCCGGCGGCGAAGGTCCTCGCGGCGGAGATCGAAAAAGGCTTCCTGCCCTTTTTGCACACATTCCTTATCGAAACGTTGCTCGAAATCGGCAAACAGCTCCTTGTCACCCGCGATGTAGCGGGCATCCATCAGGGCGGTTTTATTCTGCTGATCTTTGCGAGCTTCACCAATGCACTCCGCGATGGAGCGCGATGCGTGACCAACCTTGAAGCCGGCGTCCCAGAGGATGTAGAGAATTTCCTGGATAATGGTGGCCAGCGTCTCGGTGACTTTGTTTGAGGCGCGTGGCAGTAGGAAAAGGAGGTCCAGATCCGAACTTGGATTTAAATGTCTACGGCCATAGCCCCCTTGGGCAACGAGGGTGACCGTGGGGGCGCTGCCCTCGTGCCTGCCGATTGCGGCGGTGAACATGACATCAAGAATAATGTCTAACAGAAGGGCGCGTGCCTCGGCGATTTCAAGGCCACCGGCGCCTTCGTCATGAAGCTGCCTGATGGTGGCTTCCTCCTGCTTGATAAAGCGCATCACCACTCCGGCACTTTCCATGCGGGTCAACTGACCGCTGCTGATCGCTCGGAGTTCTGTGTGGGCGCGTGATTTAAGTTCTGTAAGGGGCACGAGATGGTGTGTGTTTGATGGTATGTGCGAGAAGTCGGAGGCGGGCTATCGCTTACGTTTGTCTTTCGGAAGTTTGAGCCAGCTGCGAATTTCATCCAGAGGTTTGCAGTTCAAGACGTCTTCACGGCGTAGCCAACCTTTGCGTGCAAGACGTATGCCAAAAGCAAGGTATTGCAGCTGTTCTGTGGCATGCGCATCAGGGTTGATGGAGGTCATCAGGCCCTTGTCACGGGCACGGTGCCAGTGGCGCCAATCCATGTCGAGTCGGCGGGGATTGCAGTTCAATTCGATGATGGTTCCGGTGCGGACGGCGCAGTCGATGATCTTGTCCACGTTCACCGCATAACCTTCGCGGCGCAGCAGCAATCTCCCTGTCAGGTGACCGATCATGGTGACGTGCGGGTTTTCCATCGCCTTGATAATGCGGGCGGTCATTTCCTTTTCGGAGAGCTGGAATGATCCGTGTATAGATGCCACGCTGTAGTCGAGTTGCTCTAACACATCATCCTCAAAGTCGAGTGAACCGTCTTTAAGAATGTCGACTTCTGTGCCGGTGAATATTTGAAAGTCGTCCCATGTTTGATTCAACTTCTTGATAGCCTCCACCTGCTTGAGGAGTCGGTCTGCGTAGAGACCGTTGGCCTGGAATTGCGATTTTGAGTGATCTGCGATGCCAAGATATTGCAGGCCGAGATCACGTGCCGCCTCGGCCATTTCTTCGAGAGTATTCTTACCATCGGAGGCGGTGGTGTGGTTGTGGAACGTACCTCGCAGATTTTCCAATTCCACAAGCCGTGGGATTTCTCCTGCCTCAGCGGCTTCGATTTCACCGCGGTTTTCCCGGAGTTCGGGCGGGATGCGATCGAGTTTTAAAATGCGATAGATATCAGACTCTTCTTTGACCGATGGCGCAGCAGGGGATGTTTTGTCCTTGGGCGTGAAGCCATACTCGTTCATCGACCATCCGTGTTTCAATGCCCGTGAACGAAGTGCCACATTGTGCTCCTTACTTCCTGAGAAATACTGCAACGCAAAGGGGAATTGATCGTTGGAAACAGCACGGAGATCACACTGAAGACCGTTATCGAGCCTGATCGATGCCTTGGTGTCACCACAGGCGATCACGGATGCCACTTCGGGCATCTGGCTGAAATATTCGGTCATCTTCGCTGGCTTTGATGTAGCGACTAGGAAGTCAAGATCGTGCAGGACTTCCTTGCTACGGCGGTATGAACCGGCGATGGCGACCCGCAGTGAGTCTGGGTGTTCGCGCAGGGTGTCTAACATTTTTTCCGCGATGGGAGCAATGTCACCGAGACGGAATAGATCTGCGAACTGTTCTTTCAGGTCGATTGCTTCTAACAGCTTCTCGATGGACTTTTTACCGAAGCCAGGAAGGGCGGCAGCGCTGCCATCGGTGCAGGCTGTTTTCAGAGCCTCAATGGAGTCGACACCGAGTTGATCATAAAGAGCGCGGACTTTTTTGGGACCGAGCCCCTGAATGCCGAAGAGGTCGAACAGACCTTCGGGAAATTCGCCGCGTAGTTTCTCGTGGAAGACGAGCTTTCCTGTGCTGGCAAGCTCGTGCAGTTTTTCCTGCAGCGCCTTGCCGATGCCTTTGATGCCATCCAGCTCATTGGCTGCGGCTTTGGCGACGATGTCTCCGTCGAAGTTCCTGACCGTTTCCGCGCCGTTGCGGTAGGCGCGTGTCTTGAACGGGTTCTCACCCTTGATTTCTAACAATAGTGCGATTTCATCAAGGACGGAAGCGATGTCATCGCGAGAGATGGCCATGGGAAAAGATATGGTGTGTGAGATGGGTTATCGGCGGGTGAGAGTGAAGCTTTCAGGATTGTAATGATCCTTTGGGCTGAACAACCAGCCGGGTTGCTTATCGACCACTTCGTAGCCGGTGAGCATGAACTCGGGGAGAATTTGATTTGAGTTCACCTCATAGGCTTTCTTGCCAGTGAAGTAACCGCGGATGCGGTATTCGTAGTTCTGATCGTAACCGTATCGTTGTCCAACTGGACCGTTCTCTGGCAGGCGGTCAGGGTTGCGTTTGCGGCTCTCGTTGAAAATCACAAGTTGAGCGCTGCTGGCACTCTGGCGTGGTTTCCGCAGGTATCCCCAGAAGCGTGTTTTCTGCACGTAATATCGACGTCCGTAATAGAAATCACCTGTTGGCTCGCTGGCGATCTGGGCATTTCGTTCAGCGACTGTGGGGCCGCCCATGTTAGGTGGACCGTAGGTCGGGTTGCCGAGACTTCCGCCACTGTCTGAGCAGGAGTTTAGCAGTAAAGCTGTGAGGGCGGGCAGAAGTAAGATCAGAGATTTCCACATGCCGTTATCCTTGGTGATATTCAGCAGGAGGTCAAGACGGCATAGCCGTGGCAGCAGAGCTTACAGGTCTTCGTATCGGACATTGAAGGTATTCCCATCGTTTATCCGACCGCTCTGATAACCACGCATAAACCAGCGCTTGCGCTGAGCTGAGGTGCCGTGGGTGAAAAGGTCAGGTTGCACGTGGCCTTGGGATTGTTGCTGGATGCGGTCGTCACCGATGGCTTCCGCGCATCGCATTGCTTCCTCAATATCTCCAGTTTCAAGGAAGTTGAATTTCTCTTGGGCGTGATGCGCGAAGACACCGGCAAGGAAATCTGCCTGGAGCTCGAGTCGGACAGAGAGCTTATTGTATTCCTCTTTGGAAATCCGGCCTTGCTGGCTGTGGACTTTATCGGTCAGCCCGAGCAGTTTCTGGATATGGTGGCCGACTTCGTGAGCAATGACGTAGGCTTGGGCGAAATCACCTTTGGCGCCAAAGCGTTCTTCGAGTTCGCGGAAAAACGAGGGGTCAATATAAACCGTCTCATTGGCGGGGAGGTAGAAAGGCCCCATTCTGGCGTCTGCGATGCCACCGGGGGTGGTGGTTTTTTCTCTGTAAATGACCATTTTGGCAGGCCGGTATTGCATGCCCTCAGCCGCTAGGATTTTCTTCCAGATGATTTCGTTATCGCTTTTGAGGGTGCTGAGATATTCGAACATCTCCTGGTCCTTGGCGCTCGGTTTGTAATTTTTATTACTGACCACCTGGCCACTGCCACCACCAGGAGTCGACATGAACAAACTCAGCGGATTGATTTTGAACATGAAGCAAGCGGCGATCACACCTACGATCAGAATCAGCTTGGTCTTACCACTGCCGCGACGAAACAAGGCGAACAACAGGCTGCCTATGGCACCACCTGCAACGGGTCCGCCTCCTCCACCACGAACGGTGGTTCCCCGCCGATCTTCGACGTTGGTGCTTTGTTTTCTACCTTTCCAGCGCATAATTAAAATCAGTTACTTCATGATGTAACATCGGCGACAGGTGTTATGTCAAGGTTGGTAAATCCATCGTGAAGCCATTCTACAAATGCTGATGCCTAAGATTCGTTCAATATGGCATTGTCAAGATGCAGTCGGTGGCTATATTCGCGCCGAATTCAAGGGGGCTGTAGCTCAGTTGGTTAGAGCAGGGGACTCATAATCCCTTGGTCCAGGGTTCAAGTCCCTGCGGCCCTACCTTTATAGATAAAGGGTTTCCGGAGTTTTTAGAGTGTGAATTTTTAAGGGGTGGTATACCGAAGTGGTATACTTATGGCTAATAATCAGCTTGATTTAGCCATATAATCCCATCAAATCGGGAGCATGGCCTTGATGCTTTAGGTGATAATAGCCCGTTAGTAATAATCCAGATTCATCACTCGATCCAACTCAAATGAAAACCACTCTGCTCACTCTAACTGTTGCCTTATGTGGGCTCGCGTCCCTCAGCGCTGCCAAACCTAACATCGTGCTGTTCATCACGGACGACCAGAGTCCGATCGCCGGTTGCTACGGGTCTCCAGTGATCCAGACTCCGGCACTCGACCAGCTTGCCAAAGAAGGCACGATGTTTACCAATGCCTATGCCACCACGGCTTCCTGCTCTGCAAGCCGTTCTGTGATTCTCACCGGTTTGCAGAATCATGCTAATGGCCAATACGGACACACACAAACATACCATAAGTTTGATACGTTCAAGGCTTGTGCCGCACTCAGCCTGCCCAATCAGCTCCGAGCGAACGGATACCGCACCGCTCACATCGGCAAACTGCATATCGCACCAGAGGTGGTTTACCAATTCGATGAATATCTCATCACCAATGCCAAGCGACCCAAGGCTCACGATACGAACACTCCTGCTTGGGTGGAAAACTGCAAAGCGTTCATCAACGAAAAATCCGACAAGCCCTTCTTCCTCAACTTCTGGACATACGATCCCCACCGCTCGAAGGGGATTGATGAAACCGCTCCGGAGAAACTCAAACCGAACCTGTTTGGGAATCCGCCCGTCGGCAAATCCTTTCCTGGCACCGAAGAGGTCGTCTATGATCCGGCCGAGGTGATCGTGCCTCCCTACCTTCCTGACACCATTGAATGCCGTCGTGAGATCGCCCAGTATTACCAGAGCTGCACCCGCACTGACAAAGCATTAGGTAAACTCATCGAAGCGCTGAAGGAAGCTGGGAAATATGAAAACACCATGATCATCTACACAGCGGATCACGGCATGGCTTTCCCTGGAGCGAAAACCACGGTATACGAAGCTGGATTGCGCGTGCCGTTCATCGTGCGCATGCCTGGACAAAAAGGTGGAGTCACTAATGACGCTATGATTTCCCACGCCGATATCACTCCCTCGATTCTCGATGCCGCAGGAGGTTATGACGAAGCGAAACAAGCGCCGAAAAAACTCCTCCCGATTCCGAAAGTCGGACAAGGGGAAAACAGAGGACCTAAATTTAACCGCTATCACGGCCGCTCATGGCTAGGCCTTCTGGGCAAGGAAAAGAGTGAGGGCTGGGATGAGGTATTTGCCTCCCACACATTTCATGAAATCCAAATGTATTACCCGATGCGCGCCATCATCGGTCGCAGATACAAACTGATCTGGAACATCGCCTCACCGCTCCCATATCCTTTTGCCTCGGACCTCTGGGCGGCATCCACTTGGCAGGCACAGTATCAGAAAGGCGAAGGTGCCACATTTGGAAACCGGAGCATCGAGTCCTACATCCGACGTCCGAAGTTCGAACTCTACGACATCGAAAAGAACCCTAACGAGGACCGCAATCTCTCCGCAGATCCAGCCTTTGCCGATCAGCTCGAGAAGCTGAAGCAGCGAATGAAGGCTGAGCAGCAGAGGTCTCGCGACCCGTGGATCTTAAAGTGGGAATACGAATAAGTATCTCATGGGGTATCTCCAACCATAACGAAAATCAGCGCTGCTTTGCTTTGGAGGAAATAGAATGACGCCTTCTTTGCGGAGGCGGTTATTGATTGTAGGCTTTTCCCCATGTGTGGGAACTCATTATCTGGTTGTTTTTGATATTCACGATTTTTGTATCGGTGCTATCGCTGAGGTCGTGCAACTTGGCAGGATCGTCGGCGGGATTGAAGAGAAACAATCTGCCGCGCATTTTTTGTGGGAGCGTTCGAATGTCTATCTTCACGGCCAAGGCATTTAAAAAGTGGTCAATGTGGTTACCGCTATAAGTCGCATTTTATCAGGCGACAAACCGCTGACGATAGGTATAAGGGAAGAGGTGATCGCCACCTCGCCTGAGCTAAACCAGTTCATTAACATAATGAATAATAGAAATTACAAACACATGAAACCTATCCCACATATCCTGACCGCCGTCGCCCTAACCCTCGGTTCGGCCTCAGCGGCCACCATCGCGACAACGGTCAACGTAACTAACGATGCTACCGGCACTCTCGTCATAGCCAGTTCCTTCGGAGGCTCTGGCTCTGCTTCCAATCCCGGCATCCCCGTCAACAGTAGTTCCGCGGTCAATACTCAAACTTATACCGTCACGCTCAATAACCTTGATCTTTCTGCTGAATTTGCCGGTGCGACAGACATCGATATCGCGTTCAACTTGAGCCTGACCGCAAGTGCAGGAGATGGCTTGATCGTCAACGGCGGCTCACCTCCTACAGGCGCGAAGGGCTGGGTTGTGGATAATGCCTCGAATGGTGGTGGCACCGACATCACAAGACTTGAATCAGGAGAAACGATTACGTTTGCCATCTCCGGTTTCACGGTTTTAGGCACGTCTGGCGGCACCGGAGGATTGGACGGTAGCAATTTTTCTTTCGATTCTTGGGCAGCTACCGCGAATTTCAATGTGAACCCTGCCAATAGCGATTGGAACTCTGCCTCTGGAATTGCATCTGGAACAGTTTCAGGAACCAACGGCACCCGACTCAATGGTATCGGATTTAACATCATCGCGGTGCCGGAACCATCTTCCACCGTTCTGCTTGGCCTCGCCGGACTGACAATGATTCTGCGCCGCCGTCGCTAGTCGTTAAAGATTCATTAAAGCTCTAAGCAAAAGCCTGATCACGTTCGACGTGGTCAGGCTTTTTTGATGATTCAAACAGGTTAGCCAGGGAGCATGTAGACTTACCAGGAACCGCATGTGCAATGCAGTTCGCCAATCATTGTCTAGGCGAATACTCAATGCTTGGTGCGGAGGCTTCTTGCGGTAGGATAAACTAATCCATCTTCTCCAAGAAAGTGTAGAGGCGGATGCGATCTCCCCATTGGTTGCCCGGGTTGGTGAGATCGGCGTCGATCTTGAGGGTGATGGTTTTTGTTCCTTCGGGGATGTTCAATCCTTTGAGACCGACTCTCGCTTTCGATTCGTCGTAGATGAAATCGACCATCGGGTTGATGACCTTCGCCTTAGGACGAGTGGTTAGTGTTGCGGTAGTGGGTTGTCGGCTGAAGACTTCTTTGCCGTCGCATAGAACGCGCACTTTTTTGATCCGGGCATTGGAGTAAATTAGGTGCGAGTTTTTGGTTCTGTAGGAGCGGGAAAATCTCAGACGGTAAGTGGAGTTCTTGTCGGTTAGATAGGGAGTCATGTCGAGATCCCAGCTGACGGATTTTGCGGCGGCTGTAATGCCATCGAAGTCACGGGAGCCTAGGATCCGGCTTTGTGCTGGCTTCTGGTAGCGCTCGAATGTTTTTAGCAGCTCCTTGCGATGGACGGCATTTTTGAAGCGCTCGCCTTGAATGATTTCAGTCATTTCGGCGTGCAGTGCTTTTCTTGCTTTGGCGGTCTCTGGGGTGTCGCTTTCCGGGTAGAAGGGCTGGTTTTCGCGCGGATCGGCTACGAGGTCGTAGATGCGTTGGTCGATATAGTATTTGTAGTGCTGGTTGCGGACAAAGGCGCCGCCCCTAAAGAAAGAAAAGAGATGAGATCGGAGGGTTTTAGTTTCTCCGCGCAGGAGGGGCGCGAAGCTGACACCGTCGATGGTTGGATCGATGTCTTTGGCAGGCACGCCGGCGAGATCGGCGAAGGTGGCGTAGAAGTCGGCGAAGTCGATGAGGTTATCCAGCGTGCGGTGGGTGCCGTCGGTTTTGACTAATAAAGGAACGTGGCAACCATCGATGGTTTGCGT
Organism: Oceaniferula spumae; assembly: GCF_042849255.1. Classification (GTDB taxonomy): domain Bacteria; phylum Verrucomicrobiota; class Verrucomicrobiia; order Verrucomicrobiales; family Akkermansiaceae; genus Oceaniferula; species Oceaniferula spumae. Next base: position 1,588,865 of record NZ_AP026866.1, on the reverse strand, counting down.
TCCTTTACCGCCGTAGATAACAGTGCCGTCCTCCATGATGTGGGCGCATGTTTTGGTGCCGTTGTCTCCCGTGTAAACAATGACGGTATTTTCGTAGATGCCTTGGTCCTTGAGTTCCTTAACGATTTTTCCGACGAGTTTATCGGTGTAGGCGACCATGTCTTCGAAGTTGGTCTGCCAGTCGGTGCAGTTTTGGTCCTTGCTGTCAGGGGTGGGTTCGAAGGGGTTGTGGCACAGCCATGGCGTGTAGTAGAGAAAGAAGGGGCGGTCTTTGTTTTTTTTGATAAAGGCGCGCGCTTGCTCATTGGCCAAGTCCGGGCCGTAGGGTGCGCGGACTATTTTACCGTTGTGCAGATAGGGCGCGTTGCGATAAGCGAACTTCATCATGTCGCTCTGGCTCATGCCCTGAAGCCAGAAAAGGCAATGCTCGTCAAAGCCCATGCGGGCCGGCGATTTTTTGTCGCCCAGATGCCACTTGCCCATAGCGGCGGTCGCGTAACCAGCGGATTTAAGTTTCTCGGCAATGAAAGGGGCTGTCTTTTTGATCTTTCCGTCCCAACCGATGTAGTTCCGGTAGGTGTATTGGCCGCTGACGACGCGGGTGCGGGTCGGACAGCAGAGCGGTGTGGCGTCGGCCTGGGTGAATACGGTGCTCTCAGTGCTTAGCCGATCAATGTTCGGCGTCTTGAAGTTGAGGGCTTTGTTGTAGGAGACGGTTTCATACCCGACATCGTCGGTCATGATGAAGATGATGTTAGGTTTGGTCGAGGAGGGCGCCGCGACGAGAACCGGGGCTGTGAGAACTGCGCCGAGTATGAAGGAAAGGAGCTTGGGCATGGCGGAGATAATTCTGTTAGTTGTCATTCGTTGCAGAGGTCGTTATTTGTTGGATACCTCCCATGCATTGAAACTTTTTTGCAGATCGTTTTTGATGGCCACAATTTTTGGGTCGGTGCTTTCGCTGAGGTCGTGCATTTCGGCAGGGTCATCGGCGAGATTGAAAAGTGCCACTTTGCCGAGCACCTTCTTGTTCAGGACAATCTGGGAGGTGTGTTTTTGGTTTTTGCCAGTCAGGACGAGTTTCCAATCGCCTTTACGAACCGCCCACTGTTTGTTGAAGCGCCAGAAAAGCGTGCGGTTTTTGACGATCGGTGTGTTGTCGTTCAAGGGCTTGATCAACGAGTGACCGCGGAGCTCGGGTGAACCTTTGATGTCCGTCGCCTCAAGAATCGTCGGAACGATGTCGAGAGCCGAGGCAATGTTGGTGTAGGTTTTTCCTGCCGGAATATGGTTCGGCCAGGAGATCATCATCGGCACACGGATACCGCCCTCGAAGGTGGTGTATTTGCAACCGGAAAGCGGCTGATTGTTGGCTCCGGTGAAAGCTTCGCCACCATTGTCGGAGAAGTAAATGACGATGGTGTTTTTGGCGAGTCCGAGTTGTTCGAGGGAATCGAGCAGGCGTCCGATCTGATCGTCATACGCCTTAAGGTGTGCGCGGTAATATTTGCGCATGTCCTCATCGGCTATCAGACCTTTGGGAACCTGCGGGAATGGGCGTGAGTAGTTGTAGTAATAGGTTTTGTAGTTTGCCGGATTCTCTTTCGTATTGGTCTTTGGATCGTAGTTCGGGAGTTCGGGCACACCTACCTCGTCGAGGTAACGTTTGGGGGCTTGGTGAATCAGGGCGTGAACCGAGGCGTGGGAAAGGTAGAGGAAAAAGGGCTGCTTCTTCTTAGAGCGCTCGGTGAGGTATTCGATGGATTTGTCCGTGAACAGCTCGGTTTGCCATTGGTCTTTTTCGACGGTGCTAAACTGGCTGTCCGATTGGCTGTCGGCAAACTTACCAAGGTGCGCGCTGGCATCGGTAGGCCACTTGGGTTTTACCGTGTCGGTGATTTCCTGTGAGTGGAGATAGAAATCGTGCGCGTGGGCGTTAAAGCCGAAGAATTGATCGAATCCGTGGTTGGTGGGATTCTCGCGGTTATTGTTAGATCCTGCCGGCTGGCCGAAGTCGTTTTTACCCACCATGGCGGTGGCGTATCCTGCTTCCTTGAGATATTCGGCGATGTGTTTGACGTTCTTGGGCAGGCGTGGCGACCAGCCACCTTTGGGAGCCCATTCGTTCTGCATGCGCCCGGTGAGATAGCCGCAACGCGAAGGTGAACAAACGGGGCTGGTGACATAGGCCTGAGTGAACAGGGTGCCTGTTCTGGCGATACGATCAAGGTTCGGTGTCTTGATGTCCGGTCGGGCATTGGGATAGGCCGAAATATCAGCATAGCCGTGGTCATCACCGACAATGAGTAAAATGTTAGGGCGCTCTGCGGCAGACAGGCTTGAGATCAAAGAGCAACAAGTGACGAGTATTAAAGGGATGCGCATGATGAGCTGGTAGGTGGTGATGTTAGGCGGAGAACCTGGCTGAAACTAGCAGACGGGTCTCAAGTTTTGAGTCAAAAAATCCGTTTGCACTCGCGATGAGTGGAAACGGATTTGAAAAAGTCAGAGAGATGGCCATGTGGCCGACTCTCACATGATTTTAGCGTCTGCGACGGAGGATCAGTCCGAGGCCGGCCAAACCGAGTAGCGCAGCTGAAGAAGGCTCCGGCACGGGCTGAACGACGATGTTGTCTAAGGTCGTGTCTGCTTGGTTATTGTTGGTCAGATTGACTGTAAAGCGAATCGTCGTTGACGTGTCAGTTGCGGTGAAATTAAACGACTCATTTTGCCACGTCTGCCTTTGCGTTTGATCGATGGTTGTAGAGGTGAAGCCTGGATCGCCGGTCACGGTGACCGCTGAGAATCCTGTGGCATTGTTTGAGTCAGTGACAAGTAACGCCCAATCATAAGTGACGTTGTACTCTTGGCCATTTGCTGTGGTAAGCGTTTGCTCCACGAAACCGGTGGCTGCGCCAAACTGAACTCTGGAATCGCCATCTGTAGGGGCGAAGCTCCAAAAAGCTGCATCGCCTACAGTCTGTATAGAAGTTCCCGTAGTCCAGCCAAGAAATCCGCCTACTCCGTCGCCAGTGGTAGCGTCATCTTCGAAACTACCGTTGGTGATAATGGATGCGGCGTGCGTGGCTGAGGTGATAGCGAACGCCATCGTGGCTAGTAGTAGTGTTTTTTTCATGGTTGTCGATTGTTGGTAGGTAACGAGACATTTGGGGGCACCAGCCTCCAGATAGGTCACGACCTATCACTAAACTTTGATGAAACAGGAGTCTCACCAAAAACGCCCGCTCATAGCGGTAAGTGTGTTTACCACTTTCCATGGGCTTACGGATATGCGAGTAGTGGGAGATGCCTCGCTGTCGCAGGTGGCCGCAACATCGGATGGAGGCTAATCTGTGATACGAAATAGACATTCCCATGGCCAAAAAACGTACATCACTTTTCGATCAAGCTGTCTCTCAGTTGCTGGAGGAGATTGGAGAGGGCACTTACAATAAACAGCTCCCCGGTGAGCGGGTTCTGGCGGAAAATCTGGGAGTCTCGCGCCCTGTGGTGCGTTCCGTGCTGGAGCACTTGGAGAGTCAGGGCTGGATCGCAGCGCCGGGTGTCAGCAAGGCACGGATGATTCTGAAGCGTCCGCCGGCAAACGCCCGAAAGCCGAAAGCGAAAAGCGTCGGAATCTTGGTTCCGCGGCCCGTTAAAGCACTGGCCGCTGATGATATGGCGATCGTGACAAGCCTCATACATCACTGCGAGGAAAACGGCTGGCGCTCTTTGGTATTCCCCGTCGACCAATTGGCTCCCAACCATCTGGAGCGCCGACTGGATGAACTGCTGGAGACTTCACCCTGTGACATCTGGGTAGGAATGCCGATTTTAAATTTCCTGGCATTCGGCCTTCTCCATGAAAAAGGCCAAAAGGTGATCACCATCAGCACCTCCACCACGAAGTGGGACTATGGCACGATTCATTACGATCTCACTTCCGCCACAGCCCACGCCTTCGGAGTGATGCTACGGGCAGGCAGGAGGGAAATTGTCCACCCCATCGTCTCCGCACGGCGGCCACCTGAAATGGTCGAGCGCATCACCAAGATACTCTCCGATTATGGAATCCCCTACAGGGAAGACTTTCATCTGCCTAAATTTGATCGGACACGCAAGGGCCTGATCCGGCTGTTGGATTCGTTATCTCTCGCGACGCCGAAACCCGATGGAATCATCATCCAATACACTTCGGAAATCAGTGTCCTGCTCGTGGAGGGCTGGCTGATGGACCGGGGGCTTCGGTATCCGGACAATGTATCTCTCATTCAGATTGGCTCTGACAATTTCATCCAGATGATGCTCCATCCCGTCAGCCACTACACGACGGATGCAGAACCTCTGTTAGAAGCCGCCTATGCAGCCCTCGACCGCTTTTTCACCACTGGCGAATGCCTGCGCGGAGCATTGAAGCTGGAAACGACCTACGTCAAAGGGGAGAGTGTGTGATTAGCACACACACAGACAAAGCGTTAGGCAAGTTCATCAAAGCCCTGAGGCAAATTGGGAACTATGAAAACACGATGATCATCTACACATCGGATCATGGTGTGGCTTTTCCAGTTGCGAAAACCATGGCGGCTCATTGCAGGACTGTAAGGAACACAGATAGTGCTCGCGCCCCGAGGATTTAAAAATGGGTATACGAATATGGTTCTCCTAGAGCACTAAAAATAATGTCAAAATTCAGCACTGGTTTGGCTCCGGAATATATGTAGAGTTAAGTAGTGTCTGAGAGTAAACAAAACGACCCCATCACCGTTGTCATCGTCGAGGATGACGCGGGAATTCGTGGCGGACTCGCAGCGATTCTGGCCCGTGCTCCCGGAGTGGAGTGCATCGGCCAGTTTACCAATGGTGAGGACGCTCTTGCGGAGCTGCCGGAGCTCCAGCCGCGTGTGGTGCTGATGGATATCAATTTGCCGGGAATGGACGGTGTCACCTGTGTTGGCCGTCTAGCAGGCAAACTGCCGAATACCCACATCCTGATGCTCACGGTGCATGAGGACACGGATACGATTTTCAACTCACTGGCCGCCGGTGCCAGTGGTTATCTGCTCAAGCCACCAAGAGCGGATGAATTGCTGGCTGCGATCAAAGATGTCTTCACTGGCGGTGCCCCGATGACCGCCAACATCGCGCGTAAGGTGGTGCAATCTTTCAAACAGGTCCCAGCAGAACCCAGCGCAGCAGAGAGCCTATCGCCGCGCGAAAGCGAGATACTAGAGCTTCTCGCACAAGGTCTCGCCTATAAGGAAATCGCGGATCGGCTCGACATCAGTTACTCCACCGTCCGCACGCACATCGAGCGCATCTACACGAAGCTGCATGTGCATTCCCGCAGCCACGCCGTCGCCAAATACCTTGGCGACGACTACTGAGTGCCGCAGATGGCTTACTCAAAGGAGTGATAGGTTTTATTGCGGTTTGAACTCTTTGCCGGCTTCTTCGCGGCGAGGATTCTGCCCTCAAAAGGGTTCGGAGCGGTAGCTCCGGCTTTCCCTCTTGCCATGAGGAATCGACCCAGACTAGATTCAGCTGTGATACGTATCATTCTTTGCCTCATGATGCTCTCGCTGGGAGGGGTGGTGCAGGCACAGAATACGAAGTCGTTGGTTCGTTCCTGGCAGACGGGCGATGGTCTGCCCAGCAATACCGTGCGTTTGATTACCCAGACGACCGATGGGTTCATGTGGTTGGGGACGGAAGCTGGATTAGCCAGATTCGATGGCTTGAATTTCATCTCCTTCGGTCCGCGCGAAGGGTTTCCCGCCGTCGCCGTTAGTGCTCTAACAGCAATGAGCGATGGAGCACTGTGGGTAGGTTACTGGAGGTATGGCTTGCTCCGCCTCAAGGATAACAAGGTCACTACCTTTACTACCGCTGAAGGTCTTCCCGGTAACACCATCCGTTCATTATCGGAAGGGCCTGATGGCACACTGTGGGTGGGCACGAATAAAGGTTTAATCAGATGGACTGGTGAAGGCTTCGCCGTCATTCCCGATCCTCCAGGTCTGAGCGACACGCAGGCGATCCTTGCTCGTCACAACGGCGAGGTCTGGGTCAATTTCAACAAGCGAACCTTACGTATCTGGAATGGAGCCGAATGGAACGAGCCTCGCATCGCGCCGCCAGTCGGAATCGCACGTCGAACGAATCTGGCAGAAGACTCGCAAGGGAAGGTCTGGGCACTCTCGCATGCTGGATCCGTTCTGAGTTTTGACGAGAACGGCTGGACGGAATTCCCACTTCATCAACCACCATCAAAAGCAAACGGGCGTCCCATTGCCATCAGTCCGGATGGTGAGGTTTACATCGGTCACCTAGGCAGTGGTCTCTGGAAACTCAAAGGCAGCGCATTTGAACCGGTCAGTGTGGATGATGGTAACGGCGAGGCTTTGGTGGAAGGATTGTATTTTGATGGTCTTGGGCAGTTGTGGATCGGTAGTTTTTCCAGCGGACTGCTCAGTTTGTCACCGCGGAGGTTGGAGTCGATCCGCATCGATTCCCAAAACAATGCCGATCCTGTTAGGGCTTTGTTTGAGGCCAAACCTGGCGAGATGTGGATAGGGACACAGGGCTTGGGAGTTTGGCATCGCAGCCATGGAGTCAATAAACGATTGAGCCCTGATGCCGGTTTCCCCTTGGGAAGCTCCTGTGAAGCGATCGTGCGCAGTCATGATGGGAGCATCATCGTGGCAGGCACCGAAATCTATCAATACAACGACGAGAAACTGACTGCTGTGCTGGATCTGCCAGATAGGAAAGAATTGATTTTCACCATGGCAGTGGGTGCAGATTCAGTTTTCGTTGGCACTGGAAGCGGGCGGATACTCAAGTTGCAGCAAGGAAAGGTGTCGCTTCTGGCAGAGCCCCAGGGATCCGGCTCAGTTCTGTCGATGACCGTCGGTGCGGACCAGACTCTCTGGGCAGGGACTTGGGGAAAAGGGGTTCGTCGGATTCGCGGTAACGAGGATCAGTTTTTAAGCATCGCCGATGGGCTGCGGAGCAATATTGTCAACGCGGTGTATTTAGACGCTGAAGATACGCTCTGGGTTGGCACCCGGAGTGGTGGTCTGGCACGCTGGCATGATGGGCGTTTTCAATCGATCGGCAAGGAGGAAGGCTTGCTGGATGATACCATTAACCAAATTATCGAGGATGGCGAAGGGCGTCTGTGGCTCGGCGGTCTCCGAGGAATTTCCGTGGTTCAAAAATCCGAACTGGAAGAGGTGTTTGCAGGGCGGGCGGACTCGGTCCATCCGCGCGGCTTTGGAAAGGCGGACGGTATGGATTCTACGGAATGTCTGGAAATGCAACCGATCAGAGATTCGGCAGGCAGGTTGTGCTTTGGAACCACTCGGGGATACGTGCGTATCAATCCCCGCAGCGAGGTGATCTCGAGACCCTCTCGTGTTTTAATCGAGAACGTTGCGGTGGATGGACGGTCTCAATTTTTGGGCTTTGATTCCAGCACTCCACCTGCGCTCAAGCTCCAACCTGGAGTAGCCCAGATTTCGATCCGCTACACTGCTCCTGAGTTCGTCAGTCCGGAGCAACTTCGTTTCCGCTACCGTCTCACCGGGAGTGATGATGATTGGCATGACTTGGGCGACCAGCGCACGGTGAATTTTCATCGGCTGCCGCCCGGCACATATCACTTCGAGGTCGCTGCGGTCTCGCCGGGTGGAGTCTCAGTCACCTCCGCTCCACTAAGTTTCACGCTGCCTCCCTACTATTGGCAGACCGGATGGTTTCTCGCATGCTGTATACTAGCTGGTTTGTTAATCATCATAGCGGCAGTGTGGACCGTGATGCATCAGCGCGCTGTTCGTAAGAAAGCACTGCTGGAGCAACAGCGCGCGGTGGATGCGGAACGTGTAAGAATCTCTAACGACCTCCACGATGATCTCGGGGCGAGCCTAACGGAAATTGCGCTCTACAGCGACCTAGCGAAGTCGGACCTCGATACTCCTGAGGAGGCTTCCGAGCATCTGGAACACATTTTTGTCACTGCCAGAAACAGCACACGTGCCCTGGATCAAATCATCTGGGCGACCAATCCGCGCAACGATTCACTCGACAAATTCGCAGCGTTCCTATCCAAGCAAGTCCAGGACTTGGCACGCGCTGCCGGCATGAGCTGCCATCTCGACATGCCGAACCCGATACCGCCCATCGTGCTGTCTGCCGCAGTCCGACACCACCTGTTTCTTGGAACGAGGGAAGCTGTACACAACGCGGCCAAACACTCTGGCGGGCAGACGCTCACTCTTCGGCTGGCGTTTGAGGGCAAGAGCTTCCGATTTGTTGTTCAGGACGATGGCCAAGGTTGTTCTGACAAACCGCTCGAAATGGATGCGGATGGACTGGAAAATATGAACCGGCGAATGTCTGAAATTGGTGGGGAGTTCAGTATCTCATCGATTCCCGGAGAGGGAACCAAGGTAAGATTCCGTGTGCCAATGCGTGAGGCCGTTAATTCACCTGCCGAGGAAGTTTGACAGGCCTCCGGATTTTGATGCCAAGCGTGTCGGTAGTTCTTCCGACATGACAGATTCTGCATTCATGACGAGGATGATGAACGCTCATGTTACTAGATTGATTATCTTTTCTCACTTCTGATGCTAGCGGTGTCCGCGAGTGCCAGCCAGAGGTCCGAGAATTTCAATTGATCGATGATTATTGAATACTTATTACCTCTTTTTGAAATCCAACTCTCCAAGACTCCGCTCGAATGGTTTCGCTCTAATTGCGACGCTGCTCATGCTCGTTCTTCTGACGCTCATCGCCTTGGCATTGACAACTCTGTCTAGTATCGAGTTGCGCTCTACCCAGCAGTCGATGGCGATGGCAACAGCCCAGTCAAACGCACGGATGGCACTCATGGTAGCGATCGGAAATCTCCAGAAAGAGATGGGGCCAGATCGGCGAATTTCTTCCACGGCTGCGATACTCGATTCGACTCCGGAAACCGAGCAACTGGAAGGAGTCTCACAACCGCATTACCTAGGTGTCTGGGATTCCTGGGATGCCTGGCTGAATGATATCAAGACTTTGTCGGACGGTTCTAACATACGGATCGGCGAGACTTATGATGTAGCAAAAAGAGGCAGGCACTCAGGATTGTTCCGGCGATGGCTTGTGAGTGGCTCGGACACGACGGAAATGGAATTCGCGACCGGAGCACCCGCTTCAGGTTCGCCTATGGTAAGGCTTGTGGGAACGTATGATACCGGAACCACTGAGGATGGAGTCGTTGAGGCACCAATCGTTTCCATCACCAACCCAACAAAAACACCGGGTGGTTACGCCTGGTGGGTGAGTGACCAAAGCGAAAAAGCGAGGGTGGATCTGAATGACCGGAAAACGCTTGCGGGAATTCAACTTGCTCAGGGCAGCGCCGCCAGTCTGGGACGACCACCGGTGGAGAAAGTAGAGCCGTTTCAATCGATTGATACATCTGCAGCCTCGGTGAATAAATGGTTAGATTTATCAACTTTGTATGTGGCGTCCGGACAGTCGCCGGACGTGTCCAAGCCTCTGCCGTTTCATGACGTCGCTACCGATGGGCTGGGGCTAATGACCGATGTCCGATTTGGAGGCATGAAAAAGGATCTCAATACCGCATTTGAAAATCCGACAGTTCCTGCGGAGTTCGGACGGTCCCAATTATTTGACATCGAGTTCGATACTCCGGTCCGGCCAATGCTTGGTGACCTCGCCGAGATCGCCCCTAAAAATCCTTATGTCGCACCACTCTCGTGGCGTCAAATGCATCAATACTATCGCTTATATCGAGAGTTTACAAACAACACCCGAGGCCATTACCTGCAATGGGATGGCGAAACTCCATTGTCTAGGCGTTTCATGATGGGGGTCCAAGATCAAGGTGGCCCGGGCCAGATCCGTGAGTATGTAATCGCTGATTCAATGGGCTATGCCAGAAACCCCGTTTTGCTACGCCAGTATTGGGTGATCTGCTTGAGGACTGTGGAAGGCAATCCTAAGCAATATAAATTCACCGCGATACCCATCGTTTACATGTGGAATCCTTATAATGTGCCGCTTAAGGTGGACGGTGGTGAAAGCTATTTTACCGCAGGCTTGCACCATGCCGCGAATTTAAAACTGACGGTTCATGGGGATGGGGCACCGCAAGAAATTTTCCTCAGTCAAAAAATGGGGGGATATGTTAGATCGTTTGGAAAAATTACCGAAGATATCACCTATGCGCCAGGAGAGGTGCGCGTGTTTTCTCTCACCAGCTTGAATCCTGGCGGCCAAGAGTTTGAGGTGACTCCTGGATATGTGCCCGTCTTTGATAACAGCGCGGCCCGTGGATTGGAATTCACGATGTCTAACTTCACACCTACGGGTACGCCGAGCATCGCGATCTCATTTGCCACCTATAATACTAGAACGGTTCCTGCGTATTTCTTCGGAAACGATGCGGCCAGCATTACATTGAACCATGCCCAGAAACGTAGCAGTCCTTTTGGCGCGCTCGATGAAGCAGAGGGGACGATGTCTCCCAATGCGGTGTTTCATTACGGCGTTTCTTCGATTGCTTGGTTGGGGAACGGTGTCGGCTCAAGTGACGAGCGTGAGACAGAAATTATTAGGGATACGGCTTTGGACAGGGCAACATGGCCGGAGAACAATGGCATGAGGGCGATCGCTCTGGTAGGCATTACAGCCAAAGATCCGGACGGTTTGGAATACGATGGAGCGAACACCGGATATGCGGCGGACTATAGAGGGCGGACTTGGTTACACTCTGCGCCCACCAGATCTTCGAGCTACCTGATGAACGCCCAGGCGTTTAACCGGGCGTCCAGTCCTTGGCAGATCTATTTCACCCCGGCGACATCGAACTCGGTTTCTAACTTTTTTCAGACCGAAGGAAAAAATGGATACTATGGCGGGAGTTTCGGACCATCCACCAATCGGGTAGTTGCTTTGGAGCTGCCGACCTCCCCGATCACAAATCTAGCAGGATTTGCCGGTATGAGGATGGATCACGCAAGGGCACACGAGGCACAACGCGATACCAACTTACCCACATCTCCAAACGGAAGCGGTGCTCGAAGCCATAAACATTTGGCGCATACTGGCGGAGACTTTGGACCTGCTATTGGAAATGCCTACGCTAATCCCATGATTCCAGGTGACCAAGTTTATCATTACATCGACTTCGGAACTGATCGGGGAAATGAGCAAAGTGGCAATCATGAAGCCACTAACTTCAACCCATTCGGCGATTACTGGGATCAGCTGCTACTGACGAATGAGGCTCTTTGGGACTCCTATTTCATGTCATCGATCGTCCCGGAATCGACCGGAGGCCAGATCAATAAAAGTCTGAGTGAGGTCGCCAAAGACTTTTTCGAGGGAACTGAGAAAGTGGCCAACGCCAATTATGTCGCCCTCAACCAAGGCAAAACGGCCGAGGAACTGGCTGAGTTGGCTGGTACGGAAAATGGTTGGAAATCCATCGGCTCCTACATGGGCGTCAAAGCTGCGTTCAATGTGAACAGCACTTCTGTTGAAGCATGGAAGATTTTCCTGCATACCATGAAAAACAGGAATGTGCCTTATCTTGATGCCCAGTCTGGTGCTACGGGGATCGTTAGCTCGTCGAGCGACGTAGTGGTTTCTCGCTACCGTTTGGCGAATGGAGACAAGGATGGGGATGACCCGTCTGAAGAGGCTGCATGGACAGGTGTTAGGCTTCTCAACGACGAACAAATTGAACGACTGGCCACCGAAATCGTGAAACAAGTCAAGCTACGCGGTCCATTTCTTAATATGTCGGAATTTATCAATCGCCGTCTCAGTGACGACAGATTGGGTGTCACCGGAGCTCTCCAAGCCGCCATCGATTGGGATGAATTTGACGCCGACTACAATGGCACCGGCAGTAATGATGCGCAGTCGATCAACCGTGGCTACAAACAAGGAACCTCCATGATCAGCACCCCCGCTGCACCGTTTCCTAACGAAAAAGCAGCCAAGGGTTCACGATTCGCCGGAGCACCTGGATATGTGATGCAGTCCGATCTCTTGCAAGGAATAGGCTCCTCGTTGGTTGTGCGCGGAGATACCTTCAAAATCCGCGCCTATGGTGAAGCCAAGGACTCCACTGGAACCAATGTGATCGCACGTGCCTGGTGTGAGGCGACTGTGCAACGCGTTCCTGAATATTTGGACCCGGTCAATCCGCCGGAAACTGCGGCCAAAAATGAGGACGGTTCAGACAATGTCGATTTAAGCATCATTAACCGCACTTTTGGTAGACGGATGGAAGTGGTTTCCTTCCGCTGGCTTCAGCCATCGGAAGTTCAAAACTAACAAATAACAAGCATGAGATCAGCAATAGCAATTTTCAGCCTAGGACTGGGCATATGCACCGCACAACCGGTATCGGTGAGCATCGGCGCTTTCTCTGTCCCCGGTGATTTCGATGGCATGGTTCACGTTCTCACGGCGGAAAAGAAAACCAAACCACTCCAGCTCAGAAAAAACTCCTTTTCAGCGTCAATGGCAGTCCCTACTGGAAAACTGGAGTTGTATAAGGCGGTGTTAGATCCCGTTGTGGCCGTGGCTCAAGTTCCTTTGATTTCGATCGATTTACCTGCCGACGGACTGCCTTGTCGTGTGTTAATATGGTCCACATCAGGGGAGAATAAAAAAGTAACATGGCATGGCCGCGCCTACTCCAGTGGGAAATGGCCAAAGTCCTGCATGGTTCTCATTAATCTCACCTCGAAAGCCATAGAGATCGAATCAGGTAAACTTCGAAAGGCTATTCCGGCAGAGGGAACATTTATCTTCAGAGGGGAAAAGGAAAAGACAGGTTCTCCGGTGAAACTTTACTTTGTCGATCCGGCTGATTCTGAATCAGTGAAACTCGTATTTTCTTCGGTATGGCAGGTTCCTGAAAGTCACCAAGAGATTCTCGTGATTCGTCCAGGGCAATCAGATGGCACCGTCACGATGCATTCTCTCCTAACCAAAAAATCTGAAAATTAAGATGCCTATGTGCAATAACTACAAGCAAGTGGAAACGAAGGTCATCACAATGCTCTGCATGTTAGGCTGCCTTGGCACTGGCGTCTGCACCGCGCAAAAAGTGGCGGTCAGTCTGGCTGCCTTTTCGGTTCCCACCGGCTCCGATGGTATAGTTCACATCCGCACCGGAGAAAAGAAAACCAAACCTTTGCAGCTTAACAAAAATACATTCTCACAGCCGATACATGTCCCTGCGGGGAAACTGGAACTGTATGAAAACCCATTGGATCCAGATGCGCCCCAGCCGGTTTTACCAATACTATCGTTCAATCTTCCTGCCGACGGACTGCCAGTGAAAATCTTGGTGTGGTCAGTGAAAAAACCGAATGGAAAAGAGAAATGGGTAGGGCGTTCCTTCTCTAGCAGTAAGTGGCCGGATTCCTGCATGGTTCTTGTCAATTTCACAGGGCAACCGATAGGGTTCCAATCAGGTAAACTTCAGAAAACCATCGCCACAAATGCGACTTTTGTTTTCAGAGGAAGGAATGAAACAAACGGCTCTCCTGTGAAACTGTATTTAGCGGATCCCTCCAACCCGAAATCGGCAAAGTTGATTTTTTCATCCGTGTGGAGAGTTCCCGAAAACGAGCAGGAAATTCTTGTGATCTATAAAGGGAACTCGGAGGGAACAGTGATGACGCGTTCTCTTATCGCAGAAAAAAAGCCAGCTAAACAAGACGTGGAAAAACCATAAGTCATCCTTCCAACTAAATTCAACACTCCTTTGTATCCCATGAGATTCTCACCAACCCGTTTCCTGCTAACAAGTCTTCTCTTTTTATCCCCATGCACCCAAGGGGCTGAATCGTTAGAAAAGAAAGTCCTCTTCTCCGGCGAATTTCCCCAGATGATCGCCTTTCGAGGTGAGATGATCGGGCCGATCCACCGCAGTTACGAAACGTGGAGCAAGGACATCGAAGGTCACTCCGCAGTCATCCGCAAGTTTTGGAATGAGGAGATCGATATCAAACCTCAGAGTGTCGATTGGGCGCAACGCTATATGAAGGAGCATCCTGATGTGAGCTTCATTTGGCATTTGAATGCAGAAGCTCGTGTGGCTCATGACAAGCCGCAGGTGCTGAAGAGATATTTCCCAGGGCATTGGGCGCTACATCGAGGTGTGTTCATCAAGAAACCTGTGCCTGCCGAAACAACGGAATTTACCGTCTCTGATATCAAGGTTTTCTCCGAGAGAGGGTTCTATGATCGGAAGACGGATACCAGCACACCACAAGATCTGGTCATCGTTGCTCGCAAAAGGGACGGAAGCCTCGACTGGACGAAGTGCGAGTATGCAAGCATTGTTTCGGTGGATAAAAAAGGTGGCCAGATCACGGTCAAACGTGGCAATTATGCATCCAAGGCCTTGGACTACGGCGATGCGGGAATCTATATCGCTCCGATTGTTGGCAGCGTCTGGGGAAACAACCGACTCTGGTTTTACAACCACTCGACGACCTGTCCGAAGGATGACAATGGAAAGGTGGCATCGGATCATTTTGTGGAAGAAATTCTCGCGAAGGTCGATCCAGAAAAGGGCGACCTGAAAGGTTTCAGCGGCATTGCATTCGACGTCATGTATTGGGTGGCGCGTATGAAAAATATGGATGTGAACAACGATGGCATCGCAGACGGTGAAGGCATCGTTGATGGCAAGCATGTCTGGCGTGATGGCATGATCGACTGGCTAACAAGTCTGCGTGAAAAAGTAGGCCCTGAGTTCGTTCTGGTATCCGATTCCAGTGGTATCAAACATCAACGGGCCGTGGGCGTTCTCAACGGAATGGAGTCAGAGGGCTTCCCTTTCCACCACGATGCCTTTCGCAGTTTTTCAACGCCGCTCAATCACTTTTCTTATTGGAAGAAATTTGGGGAAAAAAAGTATCCGTTCAATTTTTCAGCGGTCAAATATAAGGAAAAGGCCGATCTGCCTAAGGCGACGCAATATTCCCGGTTTGCCATCGGAGCGTCTGTTTGCGCCGATATTTTTGCCACTCGTTACATGGTCGAGGATAAGAAACGATTCACCCCTATCGACGAATTAACCGCAGGGGTTCGGAATGAACCCAAGTGGCTGGGCAAGGCCCTTGGGCCGATGATTCGCGTGGAAGACTCCGCGCCAGATTTGTTTGATGGTGCAGCGTTCACAAAGGAGTTCCTTTCCAAAGTCGAGGTTAAGGATGGAAGCTATACTGTGGATGACAAAGGTGTTCTGCGTCTCAACGGAAATGGAAAGAAGAGCACAGATCCGATTGTGCTTACCATCAAGGATATCCCTCGTCCGTCCGGAGACATTGTCGTTAGCTGTGATGTGAAATCCGAAAGCTCGCTTGTTCCAGAGGTGAAAAATTTCGACGTTCCTCGTTACCTAACAGCGAAGGTTGACGGGCTACCAGATTATCCGAACCCCATCAGGAATAATTCGTTTTTTAATAATCTAGGCGGAACATTCGGTCCGCTAGGATTCATCAATCAGCGGTTCTATTTCCGCGATCTTGGTGCTGGAAAAGGAGACACAATCACTCTGCATCTAACATTTGAAAACCAAGGCGGAGTCGAATTCAAATCTCTTCAATTGCTCGCTGCATCGCAGGCCATGGCCAGAGAGTTCGAAAACGGAGTGATCCTCGTCAATCCGTCCTTTGATACCTACACCTTCGATCTAACCAAATTGTTCCCGAACTACACTGGAGGCTATCGCTTTATCAAGGGCGCACAATCTCCGAACAATGGTGAACCTATCACAGATGCGACAAATGTGCGGGTTCAATCGATGGACTCGCTGTTTTTGGAAAAGATGTAATTACGGTTTCAACCACTCCGGCGAATATTATCACGAAGCCTCACTGCTACGTTAACCCATTTAGACACTAACAAATAATGAAATCAGTTTTGATTACCCTAAACCTGATCGGAGGGAACAACTGTGTATCCATCGCATCGGTTCAACATCATCGATGCTTATGAATGTGCACGAACATGATCGCCTCAACCACTTTTCACTCAATTAACTCAATCTATGAAATCCAGACTAACTTATCTCTCCATTACCTTACACCGGCAGCAATTGACTCCTATTTTTCTAGCGTTATCTATCATTTCGATCAGTGCCGTAGATGCCGAGCCTAATGCAGCGAAATCAGACCAAGACAAGCTCGCATGGAAACCCAAAGAAGCCGTACGTAATGTGGACCTCGAATACTTCAAAGTTCCCGAGGGGCTCGAAGTCACCCGCTGGGCTACATCCCCATTGCTTTATAACCCCACCAACATTGATATCGATTCCAAGGGCCGCATCTGGGCTGCCGAGGGCGTCAACTATCGCCGCCACGAAGGTCGTCGCCCCGGTGGTGACCGTATAGTGGTCATTGAGGATACTGATGGCGATGGTGTTGCCGATAAGTCTCACACATTTGTTCAAGAGAAAGAACTCGTCGCCCCACTCGGCGTGGCTGTTTTCGATAACGTCGTGGTGGTTGCCCAGCCACCACACATGCTGGTTTACACCGATATGAACCGCGACCTAAAGTTCGACCCCAAAGTCGACAAACGTGAAATCCTGCTTACCGGATTCAATGCAGGGAACCACGACCACTCGCTACACTCCATGACCGCCGGACCTGACGGGAAATGGTATTTCAACAACGGCAACTGCGGCGCCATCTTCACCGATAAATCCGGCAAGACCTTCCGCATGGGGGGCACTTACAAAGGTGGCCGTGGCGAATGGTATGTCGACAACCGCAGCGTCGCGGGTCAGAAAAGTGACGACGGTTTCATCTGGACATCCGGCTTCTCTGTTAGGATGAATCCGGACGGCACCAATGCCGAGATCATCGGTCACGGCTATCGCAACTCCTACGAGCACGCCACCACTTCACTCGGTGACCTGTTCCAAAACGACAACGATGACCCGCCAGCCTGTCGCGTTTCCTACGTGCTTCCATACAGCACCGCAGGATACTTCAACCGCTATGGAACTCGCTCCTGGAAACAAGAAAAGCGCCCAGGGCAAGATCACGGCCGCGCTCACTGGCGTCAAGATGATCCAGGCACATTCGATGTCGGTGACATCTACGGCGGAGGCTCGCCCACAGGTATTGTTTTTTACGAAAATGGTGCTCTTGGAGAAAAATGGGACGGCTTATTGCTCTCAGCTGAAGCGGGTAAAAACGTCATCTTCGGCTACCAGCCAGAGCCTAACGGCGCTACGTTTAAACTCGACCGCCAAGACTTCTGCACCACCAACCCGGAAGGTCAGTTCGCTGGTTCTGACTTCATCATCCGCGATCAAAAAGAAGAGCGTCATGAGAATTGGAAAGGCAAGGAGTCCCCGACACAATTCCGCCCGTCCGACGTGGCGGTAGGCCCTGACGGCGCCATCTATATTTCAGACTGGTTTGATGGTCGTGTCGGCGGTCATGCCGACCTCGATGACTCCTGCTCAGGAGCCATCTATCGCATCGCGCCCAAAGGATTCAAACCAAACATCCCCGCGATGGACTTCAACACCACCGAGGGACAAATTACCGCGCTTTCCAGCCCCGCGATCAACGTTCGTTACTCCGGCTTCAAAGGCCTCGCAGCTGGCGGTGCCAAATCGCTCAGCGCCGTTGAGAAACTACTCAGTCACCCTAACAAGTGGGTCGCAGCCCGCGCCATCTGGCTCCTGCCACATCTTGGCGACGAAGGTCTGCAGAAATGTGTAGCTATGCTCGATGACAAGAACCCTGAAATCCGCCTGACAGCCTACCGTGCACTTCAGCGCGCCGATAAGGATTTCCTTCCTTATGTTAAGAAACAGGCCGCCGATCAATCCCGCGCTGTCCGACGTGACGTGGCGCTTTCCATGCGTGGACTTCCTGCTGCCAAGTCGACCGAAATCCTCACTGCGGTGGCCAAGAGCTACGAAGAGAAAAGCTACGATGGCAACGATAAGAACTACATCGAATCCATTGGCCTCGGTGCAGAGAACCACGAGAACGAAATCTGGCTCGCCATGAAAAAAGAACTCGGCTCTGAAAACCCAGAGGACTGGTCAGACAGCTTCGCCCGCATCACATGGCGTCTCTGGCCGTCAGCTGCCGTGGGTGATCTCAAGGCCCGCGCGATGAGTAAGAAACTCAGCCATAAGCAGAAAGTGTTTGCCGTTGAGTCCCTGGCCTTCATCGACGACCAGACATCAGCCAATGCTATGTTAGAGCTGGCAGTCGATACTTCGCCAGTTAAAGAGGAAGCTCGTTACTGGTTGTTCCGCCTCGGCACCGGAACGTGGAAAGAATTCGATCTCATGCCGGAACTGAAAAAACGCGGTATCTACGACCCTGCTAAAATTGTCGTCAATGAAGTGCTTGCTCCAGCCCCCAAGGACAAACCTTCATTCACGTCAAAAGATGTGCTCGCTCTAACTGGTGATGCCAAGAGAGGTAAGGATACCTTGATGCGTTGTATCATGTGTCATCAGGTCGAGGGTAACGGTCCCGACTACGGACCGTTCCTCCAAGGCTGGGGGCAGACCCAGACCAAGGACGTCATCGCCCGCAGCATCATCGATCCCTCCGCTGACATTGCGCATGGCTTTGGCGGATACACCGTCCTTCTCAAAGACGGCAAGAAAGTCCAAGGCCTGATCATCAGTGAAGGCAATCCGGTCATCATCAAGTCCACTGGCGGACTCACCCAAACGATTCCCCGTAGCCGTGTCAAATCGGTCAAGCCGATGAAACATTCCCTGATGCTCTCGGCCGATCAATTGGGACTAAAGGCTCAGGACGTCGCTGATCTCGTGGAATATCTCAAGACCTGGAAGTAGATCTGCCCTAGCTACCGATGGTCAGCCACACGAGTCGGTAGTTTTACCGACATGACAAGAATCACCTATCGATCCATGATAACAAATCCAGACGACTAATTAAACAAACCAACCCACAAACTAGTATGAAAAACAAAACTACACTCCCAGCCCTGTCACTGATGGCAGGCGCTCTCTTCCTAACCGGAAGTGCCCACGCCGCACTCGTCCACGCAGATGGCAATGTAACGCTTGTTAGCACTACTGGATTTGCCTCTGCTGCTACTGGCATTACGAATGCCAGCGATGGAAACACTGAGCTGAATAATAACGGTCAAGTAAACACCAATCAGCCGGGTGCTGGTGGGGGCTCGGATTACTTTGCAAATGCGCCCTCCATCGTTTTTGATCTAGACTTGGGCACTACATTCACCCTAGACGCGGTAGCTTTATGGAACAAAGCAACCGTAAATGAGAGTTCGATCAAAGACTTCAACGTCGTTTTCTCCACGAATAACACCTTCGGAGATATTGATGACTCTTCCGTTTTCAGTTTCACCTCAACTCAAAACGCTGGGACCCAGGAAGATTACTCACTGGGCACTCTCGTCACCGATGCACGATACGTGCGCGTTACTATCACCGATAACTTCGAAGGTAATGGTGGCGGTGGCGGAGACCGTGCAGGCTTCACGGAATTTCAGTTCAACGCCGTTCCCGAGCCGTCCAGCACGGCTCTGCTAGGCCTCGGCGGACTGGCTCTCATCCTGCGCCGTCGCCGCTAGTTAACTGGCGACACCCAACTTATTATTTCAATCAAAGGCAGCGATTTCCGGTCGCTGCCTTTTTTCCGCACTACAATCTCCTCAGGAGTCCATGCCCCATATCAGTAGGGGATATCGCGCTCGCCCATCATTCCTATTTTTATAATTCCATGTTCAAATCCGCATTCTATCACATCCCATGTCTCGTGCTGATCGCCAGCTCGGTTTCTCTTCTACCGCAAGCGGAAGCCGCCGAGTTCACCATCGGAAACAAACTCATCAGCCGCACGATTTCAGATGACGGCGGACAATTGAAAACCGTTTCTCTGAAGAATGCGGAAATGGACAAGACCATTCCAAACGCGGACAGTGGTGAGTTTTCTCTGACGTACTCGATCGCTGGAAAATCCAGAACCGTCACCAGCGCTGACTTTAAGGCAGGCACACCAAAGGATTGGTCCGCGGAGGGAGTGAGCGGAAAGGAACTGGTGCTTTCGGGCAAAGATATTCCGCTGAATGTCGTGGTCCGCTATGGTGTGAAAGGTGATCAGCCGGTGCTGTGGAAAAAGCTCGAGGTGACTGCACAGTCAGAGCTTGTCCTCAATGGGGTTCAGATCGAAAACCTCGGAATTGCCGACGCCTACACGGCTTATCGCCCTACCGATATTCTCGCCTTTGGACCGGCAAAATGGACGCCGCCACTTGGCCAGCCAGTCTACACCAAGGAATCTGGCATGTGGTTTGGCACGGAATTCCCAGCTGCTCGCAATCATGCTAAAGATGGAAAGCTCTATTGCGGATACAAGACCAAGACCGCTCTGAAAAAAGGTGACACCTGGTCCAGCTATCCGGCCGTAATGGGAGTCGCCGATGATACCCGTTTCCTTAAAGATGCGTTCTTTGAATACATCGACACCGTCCGCATTCGTCCTCTCCGCCTTCAGACTCAATACAATTCCTGGTTCGACTTTCACAAGAAGGTCGATTCAAAAGGCTTTGTTAGCAGCGTCAATAAGGTCAACGATGAGCTTGTTGTGAAACGTGGAGTTCCTCCGCTCTCCGCTTATGTCATCGATGATGGCTGGCAAAACTCTAAGGCCGACTGGTCGAAAACCGGTGTCTGGCCGAAAAACAACAAGTTCGAAGAAGACTTCAAATCAAGCCGTGAAGCAATCGCCAAGGCGAAGTCAAAACTCGGCTTATGGGTCAGCCCAGGTTGTAACTTTGGAGGTCAGCCCGCCATCCCTGCCATGAAAAAAGCAGGTTGGAAAACCCTCGATCCATGGATGTCATTGATCGGTGAGCAATACATGAGCAGCTTGGAAAAACGCATGACTGAACTTGCGGGAAGCCCTGTTTCCTACTTCAAACTTGACGGTCTTTTCGGCCACCTCAGAGCCCGCAATTTCGACATTGAAGGATTTAAAGGAGGCGAAGAAGAACTCAATGCTAACAAATACGACGAAGCCAAAGAACTCTACTTGAGCCTCGGCACTGAGCGCTTGATGGCGATTTTCGCGAAGATGGCGGAAGCGAACCCAGACGTTTACATCACCATTTCCAACGGTGCCTACCTCAGTCCTTGGTGGCTGCAGTCGGTGGATGCCGTGTGGATGATCAACGCTGGCGATGCAGCCCGCGGCTCAGGCCGCACGGACGAGCTGGTTTATCGTGATGGCATTTATTACAGGCTCTTCGCCGAGAAGCATGATAACACCCAGTTCCCCATCCACTCGCTGTTCAATCATGAACCGAAGAAGACCAGCACTGGTGAGAGTGCGGATGAATTCCGCCGTTATCTGTATATGAACCTCTCGCGTGGCACTGGCTTCGTGGAGTTGTATCTGATCACCAAGGAGCTGAGTGAGTCCGACTGGGATGTGCTCGCGGAAGGACTCAAATGGGTTCACAAAGCGTTCCCAACATTCCAGCGCGCCCGCATGATCGGTGGATATCCAAGGAAAAAGGAAGTGTATGGTTTCACCGGCTGGACTGATGACCAAGGCTACCTTTCACTGCATAACCCTGGTGAAGAAACCAAGGAATTCACATTTACTCTGAATCGCGAAAATGGGCTTACTAAAACAAGTGTCGCAGCAAAAACAAAATTCAGCGTGGCATCTCCGCTCAAAGGGGATGCCGAAGGTTTGTCTAAAGAGGTGACGGCTGGAGAATCGATCACCATCACACTTCCTCCTCGGGCCATTCGCGTGATTGATTTTAATCGCGTTCGCTAGAGCTTCTCCTTTAAGCTACAACTAACCATAAACATATCATGAACCGTAGAAACTTCACTAAAATCAGCTTAGCCGGGGCACTTGCTATCCCTGCTCGCATGGCCAGTGCCGCCGATGCGGAAGCTCCCTATAAATCGCTCTTCGCTCCTCATCCACGCATGCTGCCAACGGCGCCGAAAGATTACATGGATCAGATGCAGTTTGCCTACGACCATGGTTTCAGAGCATGGGAAGACAACCGTTTGTCACGGCAAGACCGGAAAATTTGGGACAAGGTTGGCGAGTTTTGTAAGGACAAAAAATTCACCATGGGCGTGTCGATCATCACCGATGGCCGGGGCCTTGATTTCTCGAATCCAAGCAAAGAAGAAATGGCGCAAATCGAAGCCGACATGAAACTCGGAATTGAACTCAGCAAGGCTACAGGGCAGATCCACATGACTTACGTCCCAGGTGGTAGAAACGAGATGCCGCGCAATGAACAGATCGTCAGAGCGGCGGACACCGTCAAACGCTGTTGTGACCTCGTTGAGGAACATGGTATTATTTTCTGCCAAGAGCCCATTTCACATCCGATGTCTAACAAGGATCCACTGATCAAGACCTTCGCCGACGGTCACTTGCTCTGTAAAACAGTGAATCGCAAGTCCTGCAAACTACTTGCCGATTTCTTCCACGAAGGAGAACTCGGCTATGGCGACAAGTTGATCGAAAATGCCGAAAAGGTATGGGATCAGGTGGCATACGTGCAGTATGGCGATAGTCCTGGTCGCAAGGAGCCAGGCACCGGAAAGCTCGACTATACGGCTGTCACCAAATGGCTCCGTAAAAAAGGTTACCAAGGCGTGATTGGCATGGAGCACAAGGCGAGCGGTAAAGGCAAGGAAGGCCTGGATGCTCTTCTTGCTTCCTATCGAGCCATCGATGCTTAGGCCCTCGCGGAAATGTAAATGCGCAGCTTGCGTAGCGAAGCCCTATTCGATCAACTCCGACAAGTCGTCGGGCATGATGTGGTCTTTGCTTCGTTGAATGGGGCAACGAAGTAACTTGTTGTCCTTAATCACAGCTTCAGGGCTGTTAGATGCCAGGATGCCGCGAGCAAAAGCATCACGAATCTGACATCCGGAGATTTCTCCGGTAGAATGGAAGAAGGCGACTGCATCATCACCTGAGGCGGTAAAGATGCAGTTTCTAACAATGTTGCCCTTCGTTGGTGGATCCCAAGGCTGGCCAATCTGAGGGCCACCACCAGGGGCGGCAAGGCAGGGGGTCTGTCCGTTGATAGGAGCGGAACGTTCGGTCACGCAGTCGAGAATTTGAATCTTATCGAAGCCTTTGCGAAACACACCACGAGTCTTCTGGGTCCATTTGATGGATTTGAAGATGAAGTCGGAGCCGCCCATGAATTTGTAGGTCTGACCGCCGTGTTTGGATTTAATTCCAAGCAGATCACCTTTTGAATAAGTGGGAACGACGTTCTTTTTCACCAAGTTGAGCTGCCAGCGCTGACCTCCAAGGTGAGTGGCTGTTTTCCATGCGAGTTGTGCATTGTTTTTTACGACAAGCTGGGGATCGGTCTTGCTGTTGGTGTAGCGGCGGATGTATCGGCCTTGGTCACTCTTGGCATTGAAGATGTCCATCGGGGTGGGGAACCCTTCATGAATGTCTAACACGACTTTTCCCTTGGATGTTTCGACGACATCGCCCTGGCTGACGGTGTAGTTCTTACGCGTCATGTGCATGTCTGACATCGTTACACGATAGACATTTTTTCCAGTGATCGCATGGATGTTGTCACTGAACACCAGCACGGTTTTATCCATGCCCGCGCCTTTGAAAATCAGGCGTCCTTTCGGTCCGGGTTTGACACCTCCGAGATCGATTGTCCCAGGCTCTGTGTCCTTACCATTGAGGTTATAGCTGCCCTCATCGAATTCCAAAACGATCACATCGTTAGGCGTTTTCCGAAAATGCACTTTCGCTGCCTGCACCGCTTTCTGGATTCCTTCTGCGGTGATGCCATATTCCTTTTTAACATTCCATATGAGTGTTTCTGCACCGGATTGGATAGGTGACATGAACGCTAAGAATGAGGTAGCAGCGGTGATGAGATAGTGAATGGATTTCATTTTCGGTAAACTGGAAGGATGCCTATTTTTGAAAAGAGGTCATCTTTGTTCCGGCAGAAATATGCAGCGTTTTATGTACAAGGTCAACGAGTGGATTCGTTGTTTTAATAGTCAAAGATTGGATCGAAGCTAAACTTCAAAGAGCTAGTTTGGTCGGGTCCCCAGCAAAGCTTATATCAGAAGCTGGAAATGAAAGTATCCATCATCTCGGCTGAGTTGATTTCAACATGACGCCTCGATTGTCAGTTAGATAATCCTATACGTGGTGCTGCGTTATGAAGCCATCCACGACTAATGGTTGGCAAGCAGACGTTTCACTGCTTGGGTTGATGATGAATGACATCAACGAACTTGACGGCAAATGTCGCCAGCCATGCTTGATATTCAATGAGCCGAGCGTGGCACCCTATTGCTCATTGGGGCAAGAGTTCCAGATTATCTGCGGCGTCTATGAATGAAGCCCAGACCGGTGAGAGCGAGTAGTGCGCTCGAGGATGGTTCAGGGATGGCTGTGACGGTAATATTACTGAGATATGCCCCTTTGTTCCCTCCGGCCGAGCCACCAGAATAAAGTTGAATTCTGTCGATATCAGTAACGCTGTTGGCGAGATTTCCGGTGAATGCAACACCTCCGAAATTTCCCGTGAACGAACTGTCGTTTGCGATGCTGACATTAAGGTCGAAGACTTGGTCGGACGTCGAGTTCCAAGGGTTGACGTTTTCGAAATTGGTAGCGGCGCTAGCTGGGGAAAATGTGGTGCCATTGACGGCGACAGTTCCGTTATTCGACCATGCAAGAAGAAAACCGATGGAGCCAGTCGAGTTAGCAAGTTGAAATTGTAGGTTTTTATTATTTCCGTTGCGGCGAGTGGCAGTAGTGATACTTACGTTCAGGCTCCCTGAGGCATCGAGCGAAGTCAGATCAAATGTATTGTCAAAATTGATACCTGTGAATTGTTGTTTGTTAGCGTTACCGCCATTAGTGTCGTCAGCGAGAAGGGCTTTATCTCCATTGCCACTATTATCGTTTTCTATGGTGTAAGCAGCTCCCCGACCTGGATTGAGATACCAAGCAGCGGTGGTGGTTCCGGTGCCTGCGGCACTAAGGGTGGATGCATTGACTGAGCCGGTTGTAACAGAGTCGAAATCGATCGCGTAAATAGTGGTGCCGCCTTGAGCGGATGCCATGGAAATGGCGAGGGTTATTGGGGGGAGGAGTTTTAAGATCATGGCACGAGTATAGGTAGTATTTTCTAGATACTAATAATACCATAAACGGGTGTCAAGAAAGCTCTGGGATTGAGCCTGTAGGCGATCACTGCTTCTTCACTCCAGCTCGCGGAATGATATAAGAGTAGGAGTCGAAATCGATGAGGCCTTTGAAACTTTTGAGTCTTCTAACTGATAGCACCCCACCGAGTTTCATGCCATCGGGCACCACTGACTTCGCGTGTGAATCAACGATGACGAAGGCATGTTTGGAGACTTGGAGCTTTTTCCCGATCAAGGGCTTTTCGACCATGGTCCAGCTGAGTTCGGTGCTGCCACCTGTTCCGGCACCTCGGACGCCTCCACCTAGTGCCTGAGTTTTCAATTTGAAGTGCTCAACGAGTTCTGGCTGCATCGTGCTATCTCCAGCGGCGGTATCGAAGACAAAACCGAGAGTTTCCCCCTTGATGTCGACCTTGATGAACGGGAGTGAATCACCACCTTTGGCGAGAGGGACTACGATGTCCTTGCGGGCTTTCGCCAGCTTCAGATATTCACCGGGTTTTGTTTCTGATGTAGGGACCAGGATGCGATTGTTTTCCGGATCAAAAACGGCACGAGCTGCAGACAGCAAAGGTGCTCCGATCAGACCGGATACGACGCGAGGTTGACCGTTGACTTTGAATCCTTCGAGGTGAGAAAGGTCGAGCACTTGGGAAGGGGTCTTTTTCAAATTGAGGCCGCCGCCCACACGAACTTTGTCGAAGGTGGTTTTCCATGATTTTACTTTCCCCGCTACACCTGAAACCCCATTGGATGATTCCAGTTTCTTACCCAGTTTGTCGGCCAATGCTTTCGAATAGATAGCCGTGTACGAGGACCCGGAATCCACGAGGAGATCCACTGTTTCCCCGTCCACCTGTGCTTTGATAAACCAATGTGTTCCGGCGTCTACCTTCTCGATCGGCAGGGCCATCATTTTCATCGATTGTTTGGCAGCGGGCTCTTGGGCTATTGCTGTTACGGGGCTAGCGGCGCATGCGAGTGTGAGGAGTATTCTAATGTTCATGGTTGTATTGTGTGTTGGCTCGTTGCCGCCCTAGCGGCGCGAATTCAGTGGCTTGTCTGAAAACATGACTTATTTTTGAAACTGTCTAATGTCTGAGGTAAATCCGACGACATGGAAAATCCGTTTGTAAGATCTGGATGTAGATGGTGAAGTGACTTTTCTAAGTGCCGTAGTGTTGTCGTGTTTTTTCTCCCAAGACGGCGGAACTCACAGCTTACCAAAACAATTTTACCCTCATTGCCCCACACTTGGATTTCTCGAACACAAAACCAATCTCATAACCAACCATCTTATGAAAAACATATTTATCACTCTGTTAGGCCTCTTTTGCTCGCTCTCTAATCTCGCTGCAGAGGATTCGGGTAAACACCTCTTTATTCTATCAGGTCAATCTAACATGCAGGGGCACAAACCCCAGGAGGCATTCACCCCTGCGATTGAAAAAGAGTTTGGCAAAGAGAACGTCATCATCGTCCAAGACGCACAAGGTGGACAACCTCTCTATCGCTGGGCGAAGGACTGGAAGACTCCGCAAGGAGAGAAACCCAAGCAGTCCGGTGATTTGTATGATCGCCTGATGGGCAAAGTGAAGCCTGCGATCAAGGGGCAGAAGATCAAAACCGTCACCTTCCTCTGGATGCAGGGTGAACGGGACGCTCGCATGCAGTGGGGCTCCCTCTACGAGGCTGGTTTTCTCTCACTTCTTCAACAATTGGAAACCGATCTCGGCCACAAGGACATCAACTTTGTCATAGGTCGGCTGAGCGATTTTGGAAATTCTAACAAAGCCTACAAGGACTGGAACAAGATGCGTAAGGTGTTGGAGAAGCTCGCCGATGACAGCCCGCGTGGTGCTTGGGTGGATACCGATGATCTTAACGACGGAGTCAACCGCGGTGGAAAGAAAATCAAAAACGACCTGCACTACTCGGCGGAAGGATACAAAACACTGGGCAAACGATTCGCCGCCAAAGCGATCGAATTAGTCAAGAAATCGGAATAAATACACCAAGGCAATAAAAATTAGCCTAGGCTAAACTTTTGATTGACGCTGGTGCCGGGTCGGGTTAATTCTCGGCCATGGCTAAGAAGATTATCGTCATCGTATTGGTGCTGGGCGCTCTTGTGGGCGGGCTGGCGTTTCTCCTAAAACAAGAACAGGGCAAGGTTAACGACGGCTCTCCGGACAGTGCGCTCCTGAAAGTCGTGACCACCTCGACCATGGTCACCGACATGGTGCGTGCTGTCGGCGGCGAACGGATTGCTGTACAGGGCATCATGGGGCCGAAGGTGGACCCACACAGCTTTCAGGTGACTTCATCGGCCTCGGCGGCATTGCTGAAAGCCGACTTGGTGTTCTACAGCGGCCTCCATCTCGAAGGTAAAATGCAGGAGACCTTGGAAAAGCGTGCGGCGGAAAAAAAGGATACCTTCGCGGTGACCGACGGGATTCCCAAGGAGAAGTTGCTGAAGCCGCAAGAAGATTTCGTGGGTTATCATGACCCTCATGTATGGGGGAATCCGGAACTCTGGACCCACTGCCTCGATGTCGTGGTAGAGGCGCTCTCAAAGGCCGATCCAGAAGGTGCGGACGAGTATGAAATGCGAGCCGGCCTCTATAAAGACAGTCTGATGGAACTCCACGCCTGGGCGAAGAAACGCATGGAGGAAGTGCCCGCGTCACAACGGGTGCTGGTAACCAGTCACGATGCGTTTTTCTATTTTGGCAAGGCCTACGGATTTGAAGTTCGCGGACTACAGGGCGTTTCCACCAACTCGGAAGCCGGCCTCAAGGATCGCGCGGAATTGGTCTACTTCATCAAGGAGCGCAGACTTAAAACCATCTTCCCTGAGTCCAGCGTCAACGCCAAGGGCATCAAAGCCGTGGCTGCGGAAGCGGGTGTCGCAGTCAGTGAGCACGAACTCTTCTCCGACGCCATGGGCGATCCGGGAGATACGGTGGAATTGCATGGCGAGACATACGATAAGGGCACCTTTGTCGGCATGATCAAACACAACGTCAACACCATCGTAGACGGCTTGAAGTAATCGCATGCTGAACATTTATAACTAAAAATGAAAAACACATTATTCACACACACACTGCTGGTTGCCAGCGCAGGTCTTGCCTGCGCCGGTGAGATCTCTCCGACCCTAGCTCCCTCGAACGCACTGCGCGAACTTGAGGCTGACCGTCCCGATGCTACCGAAAGTCCACGCACTGTTGACGCGGGGCATTTTCAGATCGAGTCCAGCATTCTGGGATACAGCCGTGACCGTAGCGGCGGCGAGCGTTTTGATTCCTGGACCTGGGGCGAGACCAATCTGAAATACGGACTGAACGACTCCATGGATCTGCAACTCGTGATCGCACCTTATGTGCGTGAGGTGATGCGGTCGGGTGCGATGCGCGAAGAAGCCGAGGGCTTTGGTGATGTGACGCTTCGCCTGAAATGGAACCTCTGGGGCAATGATGAGGGCAAGACAGCCTTCGCCATTTTTCCCTATGTGAAAATCCCCAGCGGCACTGCTGTTAGTAATGATCACTGGGAAGGGGGAGTCATCCTGCCATGGGCCACCGAGATCTGTGAGGGTATCGGATTCGGTATGCAGGCGGAAGTTGCTTACGTCTGGGATGACAGCGACCGAGACTACGATATCGACTTTCTGCACACAGCCGTGCTTGGGTTTGACGTGACTGACCAGTTAGGTTTGTATATTGAATATCTAGGCATCGCTGGTGATCATCCCTACGAGGCATACGCCAGCGGCGGAGTCACCTGGGCATTCACGGATCTATTCCAGTGGGACGCCGGAGTTGTTCTGGGGCTCAATGATGCTGCAGAGGACCTCAATACATTCACCGGATTTACCGTTAAGTTCTAGCAACTCACCACTTTCACCCATTATCCCATGTCCATAGCACTTGAAACCCACGACCTCACGGTAACCTACCACAAGCGTCCGGTGCTCTATGGCATTGATGTTGCCGTGCCGGAAGGCAGTTTGGTTGGGATTGTCGGGCCCAACGGGGCGGGCAAATCCACCTTGATCAAATCCATCATGGGTGTGGTGCCATCCTCCGGTGGCTGGGTGAAAGTTTTCGGAGGACCGCTGAAGGAGAACCTCTACCGTGTGGGTTATGTGCCACAGCGCGAGAGTGTCGATTGGGACTTTCCGGTAACCGTGATGGATGTCGCTCTGATGGGGACTTATGGTCGACTTGGGCTGTTCCGCCGCCCTGGCAAAGATGAAAAACGTCGCGCTCATGAGGCTTTGGAAAAAGTCGCCATGCTGCCTTACGCCAATCGTCAGATCGGTAATCTCAGTGGTGGTCAGCAACAGCGGGTATTCCTTGCCCGGGCCTTGGCTCAGGACAGTGACCTTTACCTTATGGATGAACCCTTCGCCGGAGTGGATGCCGCCACCGAGACTGCGATCATCGATCTGCTCAAGGAGATGCGCGAGCGGGGGAAGACGGTGCTGGTCGTGCATCACGATCTGCAATCGGCGAGGGAGTATTTTGACAAGCTGCTGCTGCTGAATATGCGGCTGGTTGCTTTCGGCGACATGGACGAGGTATTCACCCCGGAATTACTGCAGAAAACCTACGGAGGTCGCCTAACAATTCTCAGTGAAATGGCAGACCGTGCGGCCAAGCTGTAGGTGATAGACCGATGATCATAGAAGCCTCCATTTTTGATGTTCTGATTCCTGCCACCGGCGCAGGGAAGGCGATCTTGGCGGCGATTCTCTTGGGCGCAGGGGCTGGTCTGTTAGGTAGCTTTGTGGTGTTGCGACGGGTGGCCTTGATGGGGGATGCCATCTCGCATGCGGTGCTTCCTGGCGTTGTAGCTGGTCTGATCTATAGCCCCGAGCGCAGTCCCTTATTCATTTTTCTCTGTGCGGCTGTAGCCGGTCTGTTAGGCGCAGGTCTGGTCAGGGCTCTGATGTCTACCACCAGGCTGAAATCTGACACGGCTCTCGGCATTGTATTGGCATCGTTCTTCGCCTTCGGCATCATGTGGCAATCTCGAAACCAAGAGAGTACAGCCGGGGTAATGAATTTTCTATTTGGAAATATTGGAGCCATCAATGCTGCGGATCTGAAGATGATGATGCTGGCCACCGTGCTGCTTTGCTCGGTTGTTTATGTCTTAAAGCGCCCCTTGTTAGTGATGAGCTTTGATGAGGGGTTCTCTCGAGGCCTTGGCTATCCGGTGCGGTTTTTGAACGGTGTCTTCTATTTTCTATTAACCTTCTCGGTGGTGGTCGCGTTACAGGCGGTTGGTGTGGTGCTGGTTTCGGCAATGCTGATCACACCAGCTGCAGCAGCTTATCTTCTGACCGATAAATTTGGTAAGATGCTCGTGCTATCGATGGCTTTCGGTGTCGTCTCTGGCATCACCGGTGGGGTGATCTCAGCCAATGTCAACGGTATGCCCACGGGGCCGGTGATTACTCTGGCGGCTACGTTGGTTTTTGCGGTGGTCTATTTCGTCGCTCCCCGTCACGGAGTCCTGGCCAAAATTTTCCGCACAGCGAAACGTCGCCGTCGAGTGCGCCGCGAGAACACTCTGAAAGCGATCTATCAAATCCAAGAGGCCGGGGGATTCTTTCACGAGGATGTCAGTCTGATCGAGCTCGCCGCAAAACGTAGAAACACCGAGGATCATGCCCGCAAAGAGTGTGCCGCCCTGTTGAAACACGGATTTGTTGAGCTGGCTGATGATGGCCACTCAGTGCATCTGACCCCATCCGGCTGGAAGCGAGCCATGGAGATGGTGCGTAATCATCGACTGTGGGAACTTTATCTCACCAACGAAGCCAACTACGCCGAGGACCACGTGCATGAGGATGCTGAAAAAATCGAACACATTCTCGGGGCCAACACCGTCAAGCAGCTGGAAAAAGATCTCGATTTCCCCGAACTCGACCCTCACGGCAAACCGATCCCTCAACCTCAGATTCCGGATTCCCGGCTCCTGATTCCCGACTCCTGATCAACGATGAACTACCTAACCATTCCATGGGAAAACCTCGGCTTCGGCGCCTTTTGGCTGATGCTGATGGCTTTCCTTGTGGCTCTGCCATGCTCGCAGATGGGATCGTTTCTGATCCTGCGTCGCATGGCTTTGACAGGGGATGCGATCAGTCACAGCGTGTTTCCCGGTGTGGTCATCGCCTTTGTCTTCACCGGTGATCTGGCCTCTCCATGGTTGATCGTGGGTGCGGGTTTGGCCGGTTTGGCATCGACTGTATTCATCGAGCTGATTCATCGGAAAACACGAGTCAAGCAAGACGCCGCCACCGGCATCTCGTTCACAGCTCTGTTCGCGCTAGGCGTGGTGTTGATGGAGACGATGCTGGGAAAAAACGTCGACCTCGACCTCGATTGTGTGCTGCACGGAAGGCTGGGCTTATTGCTGGAAGAGGAGCATGTGCAATTGTTCGGCGCGATGGTTCCCCAGCCTGTGCTAGTGATGGCCGGAGTGTCACTGATGACTGTCTTTCTGATGGTCTTATTTTACCGTGTGCTGCTACTCAGTTCCTTCGATCCAGGTTTGGCCGCGTCGTATGGATACAAGCCGGCCGTGATTCACTACTGCACCATGTTTGCGGTTTCCTTCATTGTGGTCGCCGCTTTCCAGGCCGTGGGCGCGATCCTCGTCATAGCCCTGCTGATTCTACCCGGTGCCTCGGCCTACCTCTGCACGCATCGGCTGAAGGTTATGCTCGTTCTGGCCGCGCTTCACGCCCTGCTCTCAGCGGTGGGAGGTCTCTATATTCACGTCTGGTTCAATACAGACATGGCATCGGCGGTGGTGGTCTGCGGTGGCGTTCTGTTGATTCTGGCTTGGTTACTCGGGCCTGTCGACGGTCTGATGTGGAAATGGCTGAAGGAGGACGAGGAAAATCCGGATGCGGATGCATCACATTCCGCTTGCTCCGAGTAGCCTGAACCGTTAAGCGGGGGGCACCTTCTCACGGGTAATTTACATTATGGCTATTACACGCGCTCTCCTTTCCGTATCCGATAAATCGGGTCTCGTTGATTTCGCCCAAGGGCTGCACGACCACGGCGTCGAATTGCTCTCCACCGGCGGCACCTCCAAGACTCTCCGCGAAGCTGGTCTTCCAGTGATTGACGTTTCTGAGTACACTGGCGCTCCTGAGCTGTTTGAGGGTCGGGTCAAAACTCTCCACCCCAAGGTGCACGGCGGTCTGCTCCACAAGCGCGATGACAAAGATCATCTCAAGCAAGCTAAGGATAACGACATTCCACCCATCGATCTCGTAGTGGTAAATCTCTACCCCTTCGTGGAAACCATCGCCAAAGAGGGCGTCACTCTTGAAGAGGCAATTGAAAATATCGACATCGGCGGACCTTCCATGCTCCGCAGTGCTGCGAAAAACTACAAGAGCGTCACCGTCGTCACCGATCCCTCCGATTACGATCGCGTTCTCTCTGAAATGAAAGAGCACGACGGAGACACTTCCTTCAAACTGCGCGAAGAACTGGCGGTGAAAGTTTTCCTCCGCACTTCCACCTACGATACCGCCATCACCAACTACCTGTCCCAGGCCGGTGAGGGTACTCGCTCCCATCTGACTATCAGTCTGCCTCTCGACCGCGAACTTCGCTACGGTGACAATCCGCATCAGCCGACCACTCTCTACGGCAACTTCAGTGATGTCTTTTCCCAGCTCCAAGGCAAGGAACTCAGCTACACGAACATTCTCGATATCGAGGCGGCATCAGATCTGATCACTGACTTCGTGCGTCCTACCGTAGGTATTCTCAAGCACACCAACCCCTGTGGAATGGGGCAGCACGATGATGACCTCCGCAAGGCATGGCAGCTCGCTTACGAGACTGATACACAAGCACCATTCGGCGGCGTAATCGTGGTCAACCGTCCACTCACTGAAGGGCTGGCTCGTATTATTTCCTCCATCTTCACCGATGTCATCATCGCTCCTGACTTCGAGCCCGAAGCACGTGCGATCTTGCAGAAGAAGAAAAACCTTCGTCTGATCAAGCTTAACACGGAAGCTTGGGAGAGTGTTAGAAAAGATCCTGTGATTCGCTCCGCTCCTGGTGGCCTGATGGTCATGGGCCGCGATCACACCACGCTCGGCCTCGACAACATCGAAGAGAAAGTCGTCACCAAACGCCCACCGTCCGAGGAAGAAATCCGCGCGATGCGTTTCGGCTGGCGCGTGGTCAAACACGTCAAGTCCAACGCCATCGTCTACTCTGGAGCCGACCGCACACTCGGTATCGGTGCCGGCCAGATGAGCCGTGTGGATTCCTCCCGCATCGCGGTCTGGAAAGCTAACGAAGCTGGCCTCTCTCTGAAAGGCAGCATCATGGCATCAGACGCCATGTTACCCTTCGCAGACGGCCTCAACGCCGCTATCGAAGCCGGTGCCACGGCCTGTATCCAGCCTGGAGGCTCGATCCGTGACCAAGAGGTCATCGACGCTGCCGACGCAGCAGGCATCGCCATGGTCTTCACCGGCCACCGTCACTTCAGACACTAAGCGAAAGAGAACCTAGCGTTCAAAATCCACCTCACCAATTTCCACAACCTCGCTTTTTTGGCCGAGGCGGAAGGTGAGGTGTTTTTCTTTCTGGTTAGATCGCCCCCAGTTGGTGATCACGGTGGCGTGAAGAGTAGTCGGTCCGATCAATGTTTGTTGACGTGAGCCGTAGTAGTTGGCTTGGATTTTGTATTTCCCACTCGGTGCACGGCGGATCAGGAACTCTTCAGGGCCGCGGCCATCGGTCATGTCATCTGAGATCCGACCACCGAGTCTGGTGAGGGTATTCGAGTAATAGCATTTCTCGCCCTTGGGATCGGTCACCCAGAGGTCCATGTCTGAGTTGTCTGTGTCCCAAGAAATGATAACGCGAATATCGCAGTCCATGAGATGGCGAAAACGCTGTTGGGACGCTCTGACTCTGACTTTCGATCTGTGTTCGCTGACCAGCTGATTCCACTCGTTCAGCGCGATCATCTGGACTCCGTCAAAGCGACCGTTCCATTTCCGACTGACTACTTGCCAGAGTAAATCGGCGGCTTCTTGGTAGCGTTTCCTTTTGACTAACAAGAGGGCGAGATCGCGTCGACTTTGTGGTTCTTCCTCGCGAATTTCCGCCACTTCTTTGAATAACATTTCAGCGAGTTCATACTCTGCCAGTTGGCTGTATCGGTGCGCTAGGATGCGCAGCATTTCCGGACTTTCGGGACTGAGTTCAGCGAGGTTGCTGAGAATCCGCTTGGCAATTGTAGGGCGTTTTTGGGCGATGAAGAAATCGGCCACGTCGAGATAAAATCCGGCACTGCGGCCGTGTTTCTCTTTCCACTGATAGTAGACAGGTAAGAGCGGTTTTTTTGAGATGACCGCCTTTTGCAGAGCTTTGAGATAAGGCGTGTCCGGTTGCCAGCCTTTGATCGAAATCGAGGACTTGGGAGTTCGCGATGGATTGTTCAGAATGGCATCGATGCTGTTCCGGGTGATGGCGAAATCTCCGGAGCGTAAACCGGCGGTGGCTACGTTAGAAACTCTACCTCCACCCATCGGCATGGACATGACAGGGGCTGGTGCAGGAGGCAAATTATCCGTTGTCCCATCGCCGACGGACGATGGTCGTTTGCGGGCAGGACGCGGGAATTTTTCCTGGTGCCATTTGACCTGATCCTTCCATTCCTCGTAGATGGATTGCATATCAGCAGGCTCGCTACCGTCATAAGCTTCCGTGTCTTTGAGACTTTCGTAGTATTGTTTCCGCATCGACGCCTCAGGGGGAACGATCCGATACCGCACATAATCCTCGATGCGATCCAACACGATCAGCGATGTGAACTCAGTAACCAAGTGGTGTGTCTGTGCGAGTTTAACGATCTTGGCTCGGTTCTTCCGCTTGGCTGATGCGAGTTCATTCACCCGACCTTGCGCCCAGAGCTTAGCAGCTATGTTTCCTCGGCTGCTGTGGGAAGCTGTGTCCAAGCGGACTGTTTTGACAGTTAGGACCTTCCGGTTGACGCCGTAGTGAAGTTTTAATGTCGCCTTCGACTGGGTCATCCTGCCGCTAACCGTGGCGTGGGCATCACCAGAGTCGGTGATGGTTTCTGCAACGCCAGCACCGCTCACTTTGATCAAGGACAGATTCTCGTGAGTCAGCCGCCGTGCCGCCTGTTGGTCTGTTAGGTGGCTAAGGTTAAGGTTCGCACCACCTGTGGTTTTGGCCATTTGCGAGAGTAGAATATGGTCAGCACTAGCCGATGAATTGACGGTGAAAACAGGGCTGTTTCCCCACCTCGACGGAGCATCACCGATGGTTGATAGGCCATCGCCAAAGTAGAAAACGGCACCGTATGTGCTGGATGGAATTTTCAACCGGTCCATGCGAGTTGCTCCGTCTGCATGAAGGTTTTTGAGTGTGGTGTGAAGAGATTGCCAGTTGCCTTCAGTCACGGAGAAACGGCCACCGTTGAGTAATTGATCGCGGAGGATTCTAAGATCAACTTGGGTGTTAGAGTTATACTCGAAATACTGATCCAGAAGTGCGAGTTCGCGTTTAAGATCTCGCGAACCCATGGAGTGAGAAGCGTCCCATACCAGCAGGATTCGTTCGGGTTTAGAGCGCGGATGAAGGCTGGTCGTAGGAAGCTGATGGGTGAGATGGAAATACCTGCTCCCATCGTTCCCACGCTGGATGATCACATCGGCGTCTTCAGCGTTTGTGCTGATTAGAAAACTCAAATCCCTAACACGGGTGTTTCTACGATCGATACTCAGTTCCTTCGAAGGTTTTACAACACCGGACACTTTACCAATTGGAGTGATGACAGAACCTTGCTGCTGGCTGGTCATGCGAAGTTTGAAATTATTCAGTTTTTTGGAAAGTGACAGCGGAAGGTTGTAGCGCATTTGATTAGTGCTGCCGTTGTAGCTTTTCAATGGCTCGATATAGCTGACCAACACCCTTTTGCTGCCTTTGGCTGGCACTGGGTAGATGCGGGTGCGAAATCGGTTTCCTTGGGTCTTTTCCAGAAGGCCTGGGTCGATGCCTTGTCGAATCGTGTTTTCAAATGCGACTCGTCCCAGCTGTTTGTCCACGATGACGCCTTCACGCAGTTTACCGTTCACTTCGAGCGCGTATCGGGAGATGCTTGCTCCTTCTGGCAGTGGAAGATCGAGCATAGCCTCCAACACACGGTCTGAGCTGTTCTCGAACTTGAGCAGCATTGTGGTCTCAGCCATGCGGCCAGTGATTACAACGTTGGCTTCCACGTCGGTGATCCGAATATGTTGTCTGCCTTTGGCCTGATTCTCGATGGTGAGTGATCGATCAGACGATGAATGATGGCAACCGGCCAGAAGCAAGAAGGAGAGGGGGAGAAGGAGGTGCAAAAGTTTCATGAAGGATATTAAATGCTGGATATTTAGCATATAGGCCAAGTTCTGGATGGCAAC
Organism: Oceaniferula spumae; assembly: GCF_042849255.1. Taxonomy (GTDB): domain Bacteria; phylum Verrucomicrobiota; class Verrucomicrobiia; order Verrucomicrobiales; family Akkermansiaceae; genus Oceaniferula; species Oceaniferula spumae. The sequence continues at coordinate 1,552,101 of NZ_AP026866.1, read as the reverse complement.
TTAATTTGTCGGGAGGTGGAATTTGCCCAGTGGTGAGTGCTGATTCATTGGGAAATTAGCTCATTTCCTGATGAATTCGCATTGTCAGCCAGTCGGGTGTCTGGCTGTTAATGCGCCCTCCCTCCCATACTTGGGCACTGTCAGTAAAAACAGGTTTGTCTTGTGGATGGTCACACTTCTGAGTTAGTATGAATGTATCTAACACGCACATTGAATACTCCCCTACAAGCTGTCACGAATGCCACGCACCGTGATCTTAGCACGCCGCCCCATGTCCGGGACGGCTGCCGTAGGATTGAGGCACCCGGTGTGAGCAGCTATGTTGAGTGCTATCACAAAGTCTCAGATGCCGACTTTGCGATGCCGGTTCATTCCCGTCACTGGTTGATTGTGCAGGAGTCACGCGGTCCTAGCTATTTCCTTACCCAGGCAGGCAATACGGAGGTGAATCTCTCCTCCACCATGCACGATGATGGTTTGGTCTATATACCACCTTTTACCAAGACTCACTGGCAGTTCAGTCGGATGCACGAATCCGCACTGCATGTGTTGATTCCCGATTCTCTTATCATGGAAGTGCTGGATCACTATGATGTCGGAAGTGTGCACTGCTTTTTATCAGAATTGACTCCGGTGCTAGGCGACAGAACTTCCAGCATTTGTCGATTGGCCAGAGATTTCTTGCGACTGATGCGCGAGAGGCAGAATATCAGTCGCGCTGCGAGCGACACGTTCATCCTCGATTTGGCAGAGCTTTTTGTCGCCTATCAAGTGCAACACGTGATGGATGCTCGAAAGCGAGGGCTAGGAAAGGTAGTGGCGCTCAACTCCAATACTTGTGCGCGTATTCACGAATACATTGAAGACAACCTTGAATCTGACATCAGCGTCGATGAACTCGCCGGTCTGGCCAACATGAGTAATTTCCATTTCAGCCGTTGTTATAAGGCAGCGACTGGTCTCAGTCCTTACCGCTACCTTTCCAGAGTCAGGGTGGCCAAAGCCCGCGCTTTACTCTGCCGCAAGCATGCCAACCTATCGGAAATCGCTGTAACCTGTGGTTTCTCCGACCAGCCCCATCTGACCAGAGTATTCAAAAAGATCTGTGGGCTCACACCGGGCGCTTTTCGCCAAGGGATGATGAATTAAAGCGTGTTAATGTAGGTTTCTTCGATTTAGCAGGAACATACAATACGAAGCTACCTGTTTCTGACATGTTGTCATACGTCAGTGGATTTGACATCGTTTTATCCCATCACTGACATTTGTGTGTGTGCACTCTCCGTTCCGCAAGGACCGGAGAGTGACTATTTTAAGGGGTATGGCTTTGTTAAGCGCTTACTCTTGTTGCGCGTCCGCCAGCTTGAAGTCTACTCGTTGTTGTTCCATATCGACGTGTGCGACGTGGCAGAGGTGTTGCTGTCCGACGGTGAACATTTGCTCGTAGGGACCGGTGAAGCGCATCAGGTTCGCTTCAAATTTCCATTCTTTGCCGCCTTTGAGCGGCGGTAAGTCTTCAACTTTGACGAGGCCTTTGGTTTGGATGTCAACAGCTTCGACGAAGAGACCGAAGTGACGCACCTCGGTGATCACGACGTTGAAGGTTGGTGGATCTTTTTCCAACGTGCACATGTGAAGATACTGCAGCATTTTCAGACGGCGTGATTCGTTTTCCGCCTCCGCGCTGGTGCGCTCGGTTTCGGAAATGTGCAGGGCGATCTGTGCCATCTCACCTGGCCCGGGGGTGCGGTCGGCTTTGGCTGGCGGATTCCCGAGGTGTTTTTGCAGGGCCCGGTGTACGATCAAGTCCGCGTAGCGACGGATTGGTGATGTGAAGTGACAGTAGTTCTCCTTCGACAGGCCGTAGTGACCTAACGGATCTTGGAAATAGGCAGCGCGCTTGAGTGATTTCAGCAGTCCGATCTTGATGGCGGGTTCTTCAATGGTGCCCTTGGCTTTGTCTAACAGTGCTTGAATGTGCTTTTTGTTCGTCAGGTCGCCGGGTTTGTAACCATGAAGTTTAGCCAGCTCTGCGTATTCATTGAGTCGGTCCGGATCCGGGTCTTCGTGGATACGGTAAACTGTCGGTTGACGTTTGTTTTTCAGCAGCTTGGCTGCAGACTCGTTGGCGATGAGCATGAATTCTTCGATGAGCTGGTGGCTCTCATTGTAATCGCTCTTTTCAATACCAGTGGGTTGGCCCTTTTCGTCTAACAAGACCTTAACCTCCGGCATGTCGAGATCGAGAGCACCGTTTTCAAAACGACGCTTTCTCAGCATCGAGGCCAGTCTCCACGACTCATGGAGCATCGAGGTGATCGCTTCTTTTTCTTCAGGGAAGCGTTTGGCGACTTCATCTTCGGGAGCCATCAGAATGTCCTGAGCCTCTTCGTATGTGAAACGTCGCGCGGAGTGGATCACTGCTCGGGTAAATTTGGCGGATTTGATTTTGCCGTCCTGAGTGATGCGCATTAAACAACACTGAGTGAGACGGTCGACTTCCGGCATGAGTGAGCAGAGGTGGTTAGACAGCTCGCGTGGAATCATCGGCAGGACGCGATCGGCCATGTAAGTCGAGTTGCCTCGGGCGGCGGCTTCCTTGTCGAGTGCGGTGCCGGGCTTCACGTAATGTGAGACATCGGCGATGTGCACACCTAGCTGCCAGTCGCCGTTGTCCATTTTTTGAACGCTGATGGCGTCATCAAAGTCTTTGGCATCATGTGGGTCGATCGTGATCACGGTGATGTCGCGCCAGTCGTCACGTCCGGCGGTGTCTTTCTCCGTGACTTCGGAACCGAAGGCTTTGGCTTCCTTGAGCACGGAATCTGGAAATTCGGAACGTAGTCCGTGTTTGTGGACAATGGATAGCATGTCGACACCAGGTGTGTCAGGCCAGCCTAACACCTCAGTGATGCGACCTCTCGGTGCGCTATTGGCATTGTCCCAGACAGTGAGTGCCACGGCTACCTTTTGACCGGGTTTTGGTTGCGGTGAGTCTTTGTCGCCTTTCTTCACAGGCTCAATATTCACATCAGGGATCTGGGCATCGTCAGGCTGCACGTGGCTGAATTTTCCATGATGGAAATAAGTGCCGATGATGCGAGCCATGCCACGCTCGACAATTTTTTCGACGTAGCCAGCAGCTTCGTCCTCGGGCGGTTTCATGCCTGCGGCTTTCTGAGCACGGCCACGGCGACGGTTCGCCCACTCTGGCGGTCCGATCCGGTCGACACGCACCATCACTTTGTCGCCATTCATCGCGGTGGATGTTTTATTGGACGAGACAAAGATGCGGCTGAATTTCTGTAAATCCATTCCCGCAGCTTCGTTGGTAGCATCGTTGGCGTCCGGATAGAACCAGGCGTTGCCGGAACTTTGGAATCGGAGATTTCCGATCAGTAGGGCACCGTTTCCGGATTTTTTGCGACCACCTTTTTTCCCGCCTTTGACATCGCGCTGGGGTTGTTTGCCGGGTTTATCGCCTTGGGCGCCGGATTCTGAGCGAAGGGTGAATCGTCCTTTTTTTCCGCGCACGATGAGGCCTTTGTTTTCAAGCCGGAGTAATTCCGCCCGGAGCTCGGAGCGTTCGTTTGGCTTGAGCTTGAGAGTGCGGGCAAATTCAGATTTGTTCAGCGGGCGGTAGTCAGGGGATTTCATGAGCACTCGTATGCGCTCCCGAAGTTTATTCATATCTTGATACTGTGTGGAAATTGGCGAATGAACATGATAATTTCATGATTTTTATCCCGAAACACTGAAGTTTGACCCATATTGGAGACGTTTTTTTCGTTGTCGGATGCTCAGGCGAGTGCTATTTATGTATTGTCAATGTAATCTCAATAGTAACTCCGAGGTTGCGCTGAGTCGGGATTTCTGTCTCATTCATAACTCAAAATAATTACCCTGCAAGTGAGTGGCGCGGAGAAATCCTGCCAATCATTTGATTATAATAAACGGAAGAATCCGACAACACATCTGGTTGCAATACACACGTTGCGTAGCCATACTTACCTCATAACAAACCAAACATACCCGATGAAATTACCACATAAAAAATCCAAAGGATTTACACTTGTCGAACTACTCGTCGTGATCGCGATCATTGCCGTGCTGGCTGCACTGTCTACGCCTGCGATCATGAAAGCCCTGCAGAAAGCCAAAATTGTGAAAGCCAAAGGCATTTGCACACAGTTTGAAACGGCCGTGAACAACTTCGAGAACGAGTATAACTACCTGCCATTCGGTAGCGGATCAGTTCCAGACCAAGACAATGACCCGATCAGAAGTGACGATGACGTTGTTGCTGTGCTGGCTGGTGTAGAAAAAGGAGGCGATAAGCAGAACTTCAAAAACATCCGTTTCTTCGAACTCGGAGAACCAAAGGGTGGCAGCGAGGCTAGCTACACTGACGGAATGAAAGTTGATAAGGCCAATGGCACTGCCAAGATCTACGATCCATGGGGCGAGACTTACTACATCGTGTTCGACTATGATCTCGACGGTCAGATTGAGCATCCATTCGACTCGACCAAAGAAGTCGGCGGCAAAAAAGCCATCATGTATAGCTACGGCCCCGACAAAGAAATGGAACCCGGAACACTTACCGGTAAGAACAAAGACAATCCAACTAACTTCTAACGAAAACAGTTAGTCAAATTTACAAACGGCGCGGTGAGAACCGCGTCGTTTTTTTTGTGCGCGTGAGGCTACTTGCCGAAGCGTAGCTGGTGCATCACTTTTCCCTGGCTTTCCCAGAGCTTCTGGAAATCGGTCTTGGGGTAGAAAAATTCATCCGACCCGTTGTCCGCCGTGCCATCGCCCAGCCAAGGCTGGGGATTGAACTCACCGAAGGTTTCCATTTCCTCGCAGACCCACTCGTGATAACCGGGGTGGTCGGTTTTGAAGAGGAACTCTCCCTCTGGTGTTAGGACTTTTTTGAGGCAGCCGAGGAAGTGCTGCTGCACAAGTCGGCGTTTGTGGTGCCGCGCCTTTGGCCAAGGATCAGGGCAGAGCAGGTGCAGGCGACTGACCGATTCTTTTTCTAACAGCCACTCAAGAGTGTAAGAGCTCTCGAGTCTGAGCACCTTGGCGTTTTTTAGTCCGAGGTTGTTGATGGTTCTGCAGACGCCGCGCACGCGTCCCAGCAATCGCTCTACTCCAAGAAAGTTTCGCTCAGGGTAATGTTTCGCCATTTCGATGAGAAAGGTTCCGTCTCCGCAGCCGAGATCGATCTCCAGTGGGAGGTCTGGATTTCCATCGGCAAAAATATCTTGAGCGGAGTGCCTGCGGAAAAAATCATCGGGCATGTATTCGCAGGGTTCGGGTGTGCGGGCGCACTGTGAAACGTCGGACATGGGCGAAGATTGAAGTTTGGAGTTTGAAGTTTGAAGCTTTAAGTTATGAAACCGCTGTGAATGTGACCGAGCTGGAGAAAAGCTTTCAGAAGAATTTTGTCGAGAACAACGAGCTAGGGGCCTCCGTGTCGATTTGGAAAAAGGGCGAGGAGGTGTTTTCTCTGTCGCAAGGTTGGTGTGAGCGTGAGCAAGAACGACCTTGGACTGCAGAGACGCTGGTGCCTTTTTACTCGACGACCAAAGGTCTGGCATCCGCGACGCTTTTACTCCTCATGCACGAGAAGGGGATCATACCTGATGATCTGGTATGCTCTGTCTGGCCGGAATTTCCGGTGAAAGAGGGGACCATTGGCCAATTACTCTCTCATCAACTGGGACTCGCTGCACTGGATGTTGCTGCCAATGTCTGGGACTATGATGCGGTGATTGAGGCGATCGAACATCAGTCGCCAAACTGGCAACCTAGCTCAGCCCACGGCTACCATCCGCGCACTTTTGGGTTTTTGTTAGATGAGTTGGTGCGCCGGATGACGGGCGAATCGCTCGGCCAGATGTGGCGGACCAAAATTGCAGAGCCGCTTGGGCTGGAGGCATGGATCGGTCTGCCTGAGAGCGAATTTCACCGCGTAGCTCGTCTCTATCCGGGCAAGCAAAACAAGGAAGATTTGGAGACAGGTTTCTACCGAGAGCTGCACACGCCTGACTCTCTTGTGAAACGGGCCTTTTCCTCACCGCGCGGATTGCACTCGGTAAGGGAGATGAATGAACCTCGCGCATGGCAGTCCGGGCTTCCTGCGATGGGCGGTATCGGAACTGCACGGGCTGTGGCGAAATTCTATCAGGCGGCATGTGGCGCCATTCCATTTTTCCCCGCAGAAATGATGCCGTGGATACAGGGAGTTCGCAGCAGCGGACACGATCTGATTTTACAAACACAGACGGCCTTTTCCTGCGGATTCCAGCTCGACCCATTGGATAGAGTCGGGCGCAAACAACGTCACCACTATGGTATTTCCAGACGAGCTTTCGGCCATCCGGGAGCAGGAGGGAGTCATGCATTCGGGGATCCAGACTCAGGCCTGTCGTTTTGCTACCTGATGAATCAGATGGAGCTCAGCCCGCTGCCGGGGGCGAAAAGTTTGCGTATGATCGCTGCGATGTACTTGTAGGTGCTTGCATCTTGCGCCGTGCTAGTGCAAAGCAGCGCCATGCATTCCTTTCACTATCAGAACGCCTCGCTGCACTGCGAAGATGTCGATCTTGCCAAACTGGCTGATGAGCATGGAACTCCAGCCTACGTTTACAGCGCAAATACTATCCGAGATCACTATCGCCGACTCGATCAGGCGCTCGCTGATATCGACCACGGTATCGAATACGCCGTGAAGGCAAACTCCAATCTCTCAGTGCTCAAACTGTTAGTGGAGGAAGGTAGCGGTTTTGACATCGTCTCCGGTGGAGAACTGCGCCGGGTGATCGAAGCCGGTGGCGATGCCGCCAAGTGCACCTTTGCTGGCGTCGGTAAGACTCGCGAGGAAATTGAATACGCACTGCGCGAAGGCATCTACTGCTTCAATGCCGAGAGTGAAGAGGAAGTCGTCTTCATTAACACCGTCGCCGGAGAAATGGGAGTCAAGGCTCCAGTCGCTTACCGCGTGAATCCGAATGTCGATGCCAAGACTCACAAATATATCTCTACCGGCAAATCCGAGAACAAGTTCGGTGTCGACTTTGCTGTGATCGAGGACGCATACGCCCGTGCCGCTGCATTGCCAAATATCACCCTGCGTGGACTTCAGATGCACATCGGTTCCCAACTCACATCACTGCAGCCATTCATCGAGGCCGTGGAAAAGGTTGCACCGCTGGCAACCAAGCTGAAGGAAACCTACGGCATCGAGTTTTTCTCCATTGGTGGAGGTGTAGGCATCGTCTACGATCCAGCTCTCGAATCAGGCAAACCCGAATGGTGGTCTGGCCAGGAAGAAGGCCACAAGCCCCTCACCATCGAGCAATATGCGGCCGGTGTGGTGCCAGTTCTGAAGCAGACAGGTTTGAAAATTCTCCTCGAGCCCGGTCGCTACATCGTGGGCAATGCCGGCGTGCTGCTGACTCGCTGCCTTTATGAGAAAAAGGGATCTGCCAAGACCTTCCGCATTGTCGATGCCGGTATGAACGATCTGATCCGCCCCGCACTTTACGAAGGTCATCACGACATTGTGCCGCTCAAGGAACCTTCTGCTGACACTGGTGTCAGTGCTGTCGATGTCGTCGGACCTGTTTGCGAGACTGGTGACTTCTTCTGCCAGAACCGGGAACTGCCGAACTTTGCCCCCGGCGAGGCCATTGCGCTGCTCAGTGCCGGTGCTTACGGCTTTGTCATGGCATCGAACTACAACTCTCGCGGACTTCCGGTCGAAATCCTGGTGGACGGTGAGCAAGCCAAAGTCATTCGCCCGCGCCAGACGATGGATGACATCCTCGCCAGCGAAAAGGCCGCGCTCTAAGAGGTTTATTTTCCTGCCGCCGCGTGCTGATCACATTCTGGGCCACAAACGTGTGGTGCGTTTGGATTTGCACGCCGCTCCAGTATATCAAGAGCCATCTTCTGCTCGGGGGCATCCTCAGGCCACGAATGAATCCACGCGGTCAGCTCGGAGTCGGAGGTGGCCGGCGTGTTTGAGACCACAGCCATCCGAGCGACCGAGCGAACCTTGGAATCGGTGAGTAGATCGGCCTTTTCCTTGGCAGCAGCCGGATCGCTTTTCACCCACTGGGCAAAAACCGTGCGCAGGGTGGATAATCGTCTGGGGCTGTTCGGAGCTGATGTCAGGAAATCGACAACTTTGTCCGGTTGTCCTACGGATGCCATGACGGCCCCCTTCATGACTTCGATCTCCTCAAGCACAGTCGCCGAACTGCTTTGGCTCGGCCAGTCCTTGTGGGCTTCGAGAAATACCTCGGTGATTTCTTCATTAGCCACTGAACTCGATGGATCTTCCGCGGCTGGAGAAGCATGCTTGTTTGCAGCAAGGGAGGGGGATGACTTGTCAGATGCATCAGAACTACTTTCGGTGCTAGCTGAGTCCTTTTTCTCGCAACTGATGAGTAAACAGCCTGATGCCAGCGCAGAAATCGTCCAATGAGTCTTCATATATCCATTACGCTATGCAAAATAGCGGCCCATAGGCAAAGACCAAATGTCCGAGTCGGGCGATCTTTGACGGGAGCTTAAGGTCGCCAACGGTGTAACTGGTTAATATAAAGGCAAAAATCCTCAGTTCTCACTTGCCAGAGCGGTGATCTCTGCTAAATACGCCGTCCCGCGCGGCGCGCAGGAACATCTTTTTGATTATCATCTCACGGGCAATTCCGTGGAATGAGCGCGCCACACATCACATTAACCCATCCAGAAAACACAGGATTATGGCACGTATCTTCGGTATTGAAATCCCGAACGAGAAGCGAATCGAAGCTTCTCTTCCCTACATCTATGGCGTTGGTCCTCAGACCGCCAAGCGCCTTCTCGAACAAGCAGGAGTGGATCCAGACATCCGCACCGGTAAGCTTACCGAGGAGCAGCTTGTTAAAATCGCTCAAGTAATCACCTCCGAGGGCATCCTCATTGAAGGTGACCTTCGTCGTGAAAAGCAGGCCGCTATGAAGCGCCTGACTTCTATTAACTGCTACCGCGGTATCCGTCACCGAGTCGGTCTTCCCGTTCGTGGCCAGCGCACCAGCACTAACGCCCGTACCCGCAAAGGTAAGAAACGCACCGTCGGTGTGAAGAAGTAATTACCAGCCTACTAACTAATTCATTATTATGTCTGAAGAAGAAATCAAAGACGACGCAGTGGAAACACCTGCAGCCGATGCCGCTCCTGCCAAGGAAGAAGCCACAGCTGAAACTCCTGCTGCCACCGAAGCTCCCGCCGCTACTGAAGAAGCAGCCGCTGAGGAAGCACCTAAAGCCCCTGAGAAAAAGCGCGACATTTTCGCCGAGATCGCAGGTGGTGAGGAAGAGCAAATCCGCATCCACAAGGCCAAGAAAAGCAAGAACGTCACCTCCGGTATCGTTCACATCACCGCAACTTTCAACAACACTCTGGTTAGTGTGACCGATCACTCCGGTAACTCCATCGGTTGGTCAAGCGCTGGTAAAATGGGCTTCAAGGGATCTCGTAAGAGCACCGCTTATGCCGCTCAGGTTGTGTCTCAGGACGCATGCCGCCAGGCAATGAGCCACGGTTTCAAGGAAGCCGAAGTTCGCGTTAAGGGACCTGGTTCCGGACGTGAATCCGCCGTTCGTGCCGTGCAAGGCCTCGGAATCAACATCACTGCCATCAAGGACGTGACTCCGATCCCTCACAACGGTTGCCGCCCTAAGAAAGCACGACGCGTGTAATTCAGCACATTTTACTAACTCTCTAACTAATTTTATATCATGGCTCGTTACACTGGCCCTAAAGACAAAATCAGCCGTCGCTTTGGCGTCGCACTATTCGGCCCTTCCAAGGCTCTCGAACGTCGCAACTTCCCACCCGGTCAACACGGCGTTCGCGCTGGTCGCCGCAAGAAGTCCGACTACGCAGTCGCCCTCGGCGAGAAGCAGAAGCTCCGTTTCCAATACGGTGTTCTCGAAAAGCAATTCCGCCTCTACTACGCAGAAGCAAGCCGTCGCCGCGGAATTACCGGTGATCTTCTTCTCCAGATCCTCGAACTGCGTCTCGACAACGTTTGCTACCGCCTCGGCCTCGGCAACACCCGTTCCGCAGCACGTCAGCTCGTTAACCACGGTCACATCGAGGTCAACGGCAAGCGTGTCGACATCCCAAGCTACCAGTGCAAACCTGGTGACGTGATCTCCGTGCAGGACAAAGCCAGCTCACAGCAGCTCGGCCTCCGCTACATGGACCTCACCCAAGCTGTGCCACTTAAAGATTGGCTCGAGCTTGATCGCACAGCGATGAAAGGCACCATCACCCGCGTTCCTGAGAACGATGACATGGACTCCCAAGTCAACGTCCAGCTGGTGGTCGAACTTTACTCACGTTAATCGACCTAGCAACAACTTCAAAAACGGCGGTTCACTGCGGTGGCCGCCGTTTTTTTGTAACCCAGTCTATCAGCTGCTGTTCAGGTATTTTCACGAGTTATCAGTGGTTGCAGCGGGAATTGGCAAAAAATCTTTTGCAATTTGCCAGTCTGGTTTAGTGTGGCAACTGTATGAAAAAATTACTTATCATCACAGACCTCGGACAAGTTCGCGCATTGCATTTCAAAATGGCGGGCGATGATCCCATTGAAAAAGATCACCTCGTAGAGCTCGAAGAGCATGACGTCGCCACGCCTGTAGGGGCTTCCACCACCGACAAAGCCGGCAAATTCAATCGCGGTTTTGCCGCCGGGGCTGGCAACGCACTCTCTCATGCCTCACGGGGAAATTTGGAAGGGGAGATGGAAAAACGCACCATCGAGCAGGTGGTCGAGGACATCGCCGTGATTGCGAAACAGCAGTCCGCCGACCAACTGGTAATCGCAGCGCCGAAAAGTATTCTTAACCGATTGACGGAGCAATTGGCATCGAAGTCAAATGCCCAGCTTGTTGAAACTTTGGGAGTCGACTTGGTAAAAGAGCCACTGGCAGCGCTGGAGAAGCGCTTCCTTAACTAAACCGCTTTGGTGAGTGGCGCTATTCTTCCAAGAATGATCTCTTGGAAAGAGTAGCGTACTTTCCGCCAAGTTTGATTAGCTCAGTGTGGGTTCCGCTTTCGATGACGCGGCCTTTTTCTAACACGTGGATTACGTCGGCATTACGAATAGTCGATAGGCGGTGTGCGATCACGAAGGCTGTGCGGTTCTCCATCAGTCGATCGAGCGCTTGCTGAATCAGCATCTCGGTTTGACTGTCCACGGATGCAGTAGCCTCATCTAACAAAAGTATGGGAGGGTTCTTTAGCAAGGCCCTGGCGATGGAGAGTCTCTGTCGCTCACCACCGGACAGTTTCACTCCACGTTCACCGACCACGGTGTCCAGCCCTTCAGGCAGCGCGCGTACGAAATCATCCGCATTTGCCGCAGCCAAGGCTTCCCACATCGCCTCGTCGCTGGCGTCACGCTGCGCAAGGTAAAGATTCTCGCGCACTGGGCCGTTGAACAAAAACGGATCCTGAGTGACGTAGCCGATGGCCGACCGCAGCGAGGCCTTGTTAGTCTGGTTCAGCTCCGCGCCATCGATTGTGATCGAGCCCTTATCGTATTCGTAAAATCGGCAGAGCAAATTGACGATGGTGGATTTTCCCGCACCAGTCGAACCGACCAGTGCGATCGTCTGCCCTGGTTTTGCTTCCAGACTGACGCCGTGCAAAATCCCGTCGTCGCCATAGGAAAAACTAAGGTCCGTGATTTTAACATGACCACGCAGCGGAGTGGGGAGTGGCTTGCCGTCGGTGGCGTGAACTTCATCGTCCTCGTCAAGAATGGTGAAGACGCGCTCGGCTGCAGCGCGGGACGATTGAGTCATTTGATTCAGCTGGTGCAGTCGTGTGATCGGATCATACAGCGCCCAGATGATAGTGAAGAATTCTAACAGAACATCAGAACCCATCCTGCCGTTGTGGATTTCCCAAGCTCCCACACCCAGCACCAGCGTGTAACCGATCGAGTTAAAGAAACTCATGCTCGGTGAGTATAGCGCCCACGCTTTCATCACAGTGAGGTTGGCATCGCGCACACGGCCGGAGGTTTCATTGAAGCTTTTGTGCTCCTCGTCTTCAGCTGCGTAGGATTTGATTTGGCGGATGCCGGCGATGTTGTCGTGTAGCATCGCGTTCATTTCACCGGTCGCCTTGCGCACAATCCGATATCGGCTGGCGGCATGGCGGGTGTAGAGCCAGGCACCGAGCATAAGTAGCGGAATGGGAGCCAGCGCGGAGAGCGCCAAGATAGGGGATCGAGTCACCAAAAAGATGGTAACAATGAGAATTTGCAAAACGGCGATCAGTCCCTGCTCGATGCCATCAATGAGCACCCGTTCCATTTGTGGCACATCCTCGGCCACGCGGGTCATGATGTCACCGGTGCGGCGCTCATCGAACCACTTCAATCGCAGACGCTGGAGTTTGTTGTATAGCTCCGAGCGGAGGTCGTAGACCGCCTTTTGCTCAAAGGTATTATTGATCAGAATCCTCAGAAAATTGAAAAAATCGCGGGCAAAAAATGCCACCACCACCACGATCATGAACGGCAGCAGGGAGCCGATTTCCCCATTATCAATGACTTCACGCTTCACACGGCCGGTCATCATAGGGAACGCCAGCAGCATCAGGGTCATCAGAACAGCGCAGACGAGCTGGGCGGTGGCGAGGCGCGGATACTTGCCGAGATAGGAGAAAATACGGAGAATGGTCTTCATTGCGGAGGGCCCTTTTGTTCGCTTAGGACACTGACGATGTAAAGACAAGGATGAGGAAGATGAAAATTGGGCAAATTTGAGGTTGCCGTGAGGCCCCCTAAAGCACTAGTTTAACTTTAACACATCGAAAACCCACGATCCCAACACACTAACCTACGATTATGTCAAAAGTATTTGGAACCATCGCAGCAGTCCTCCTCGCTGCGGCAGCCTTTGTTGCATTTAAAAACAAAGAGGCTTACGAACAGGAAATCGCCACTAACAAGACCGCTGAAAAACTGAAAGATTCCACTGAAAAGGAACTCTCTAAGGAGCAGAAGCGCCTAGTTGATGCCGAAGCCGTCAAGAAAGAGAAACTTGCTGCTGCTGAAGAAGTGCAGAAGGAACTCGATGAAGTGACCGAGCGCTATGAACTCGCTAAGAAGAAAGTCGAATCTCTCAAGGAAGAGCACGCTAACAACGAAACCGAGATCACAAGTGCCAATGACATTCTCAAAGAACTTCCTGATCCCAAGGAGCTGATCCCTAAAGTCAAGCGCATGCAAGCACAGCTCACCGCTGCCCAAGGCGAGATCTCTACTAACGAGGCCACATTGGCAAACTTGATTCAGCGTGATAAGAACGCCAAAGCAAGAATCGCCGCGACTCGCAAACTGATCGATCTGCAGAGCACCGGAAAATCATTCCCGTCACTACGCACCCGCATCAGCTCCATCTACCGTAACTGGGGATTTGTGATTCTCTCCGCTGGAGATAAAGAAGGTGTAGTTGCTGATTCCACACTTGACGTCATCCGTGATGGTGAGACCGTGGCCAAGCTTAAGGTCACAGCCGTTGAAGCCGGTCGTGCATCTGCCGATATCATTCTCGATTCCGTTGGGCCGGGTGTCACACTTCAAGCTGGCGACACTGTTGTCGCAGAGCGCGAAGCAGCCGAGGCTCCCAAGGAGTAGTCCCACACAATCGTCTAACCATTTTACACCACACCTACTTTTAAGACTATGAAAGCTATACTTTATGTCCTCGCCATCGTCGCCATCGGAGCCGGCGGTTGGTTTTCCTACGACAGCATGAACAAGTTCCAGAATCTCCAGGACGCCCGTAAGGAACTGGATTCACAGAACGAAGCTCGTAAGGCCAATATCAAGCAGACCAAGAAAGACGCCGTTGCCATGGAGGCAGAGCGTGAAGCAGCTAAGAAGAAGCTCGCTGAAACCGAAGCTAACCGCGACAACGCAGTAAGTAACGAGAAGCTGGCGAAAAAAGAAGCCGCTTCCTGGAACAGCAAGATTGCTGAGCAGAAGGAAAAACTTGAAGAGATCCAAAACCTCATCACTCAGATAAAGAAAACCTTTGCAGAGCAGCTGGGCGGAAACGTTGAACTCAATCAAATCCCCGGTCTTGTGAAGCAGCTTGAGGACGAACTCAAGAAGGCGAACAAAGATCTGGAAGAGCTCAACAGTAACGTCGAAGTGGCTGAAAGCCGCGTGGCAAGTGGTGAAGCTCAGATTGAAAACCTCAACGAGCGTATCGCCAAGCGTGCAAGTCGTATTAGCGGTAACTCCGCTGAAGGTCACATCACCGCCGTCAATCACGACTGGGGTTTTGTCTCCGTCAGTGTTCCAAGTAACATGCCTATCACCAGCGCTTCCAAGCTGATGGTCAAGCGTGGCAGCAGCTACATCGGCAAGCTCAAGATCAATGCGATCGAAGGCACCCGTATCATTGCTGACATCGACTACCAAAGCATGACACCTGGCATGGTTGTTCAGCCTGGCGATCACGTTGTGCTCACCAAGCCAGTGACCAACTAAGTCGGCTTATAGACTAACCAATTTCCAAGACGGAGTCCGTAAGGGCTCCGTTTTTTTTGTAGGACGAGTTTGTAACTCGTCGATTAGCTTGGTGAAAGTATTGTGCTGTGATTGGCGACAAGTTACAATCTTGTCCTGCTTTCTAACGAATAAACCGTTGCTGCAGGTTCTTCAAAATATCCTGCAAATCCTTCGCCTGATTCATCAGCGCAATCATCTCTTCCGGGCCGAGGTTGGGCTCGCGGAGACGGGCGCGGATGGCAGACTCCTTATTCTGAAAATGGGTGCTAACCAGCATCGCCGTGGTTTCTTCGGCTGCTCTAACAGGTTGCTCGGGTGGGTCCTGAGTCAGGCTGCCACGTAATGCCATTTGATCCTCATCACTGAGCGAACTGATAAACATCTGAATAGCCGCAGGCTTTTCAGGATCCGGGCACTTGCTGAGAATATTGCGTAAGATCGAGCCCCCTGGCAGAGAGGCTAAGGGATCGATCAGAGACTCAAGTTGCTCTCCCAGCCAGTCTTGGGCCTCTTGTGAAGTCAGTGCGAGATGGCAGAGGTATGAAACCGAGCCATTGATCGGTGTGGGCATGGTCTTCGGTGCAACGTCCTGTTGCTGGTCGTCCTTCGCGCTTTGACGTGTTTCGTAAAATTGACTGCGGCTCTTCTGTTTCTCAGCCTGGACAACTCCGCCGCGAAGTTCTTCGGCTCCTAGTCCGAGGCGAGTGGCGACCATGTTGATCAGCGCGTCTTTAGTCATCTTGTCTTCAACGTGGGCGACCAAAATCGCGAGTTCATTGGCCAGTGCAGCTCGTTCTCTGACAGATGTTAGATCACGTTTATGGGTTTCGCGCTCCAGTTTGACTTCAAAGTAATCGCGTGCGTTTTCCACAAGCTCGCGGAATGCTTCCGTGCCCTGTTTCTTCATCAATGAATCAGGATCCTCACCCTCAGGCATGGCGATCATGCGAAGATGCATTCCTTCTGCGGACATGATGGCGAAGGCTTTGTCCGCTGCTTTCGCTCCCGCACCATCGGCATCAAAACACAGCACCACATCATTGGTGTATCGTTTCAGGAGTCGCGCGTGCTCTGGTGTGCAGGCAGTTCCTAGCGTGGCAATGGCGCTGGTGATTCCCGCCTCATGGCAGGCGATCACATCGATCTGTCCTTCGCAGAGGAGAGCAAATTTGTCCTTGGTCATCGAGCGCCGTGCTCGGTCGAGTGCGAAGAAGACCTTGGACTTTTTAAACAGCATCGTCTCCGGAGAGTTGATGTATTTGCCACTGCGCGGATCCTCGCGCAGCTGTCTGCCACTGAAGCCGATGATGTCTCCGTAGTCGTTGAGAATAGGAAACATCAGTCGGTCGCGGAACCGCACGTAAAGACCGCCAGCGTCCTTTTGTAAGGCGATTCCACTGTCGCATAATTCTCTGCCAGTGTATTTTTGCGCTCTGGCCCAGTCGAGATAGGTGTTCTGATTGTTAGGCATCCAGCCAATCATCCACCTCTCCGCCATACCTCTGCCGTATCCTCGGGATTTGAGGTAATCACGGGCGTGTTGAGCCTCTGGAGCAGCCATCAACTGCTCGTGCATGAATTTGGCGGTGCCATTATGGAGTTCTAGCAGTCTGGACTTTTTCCGTCGGCGCTTGTCGGCTTCTGGATCGTATGCGTCCTCTTGAATGAGGACTCCGGCACGGGTGGCGAGTTTTTTGACCGCATCAGGGAATGGTAGGTTCTCGTAGGCCATGACAAAGCCAATGGCACTACCACCTTCACCACAGCCAAAGCAGTGGTATGATTGGCGTGATGGGTTGACCATAAACGAGGGAGTTTTCTCGTTATGGAAAGGGCAGTTGGCCTTGAAATTCGAGCCGGCCCGTTTCAAGGGCAAGTAGGATCCCACCAAATCCACAATGTCTGTGGCGGCGAGGATTTGCTCGATGGTTTCTTCAGGAATGCGGCCCACGTGATCTTTTTATGTTCCAAATGATAAATACCAAATACCAAATTCACCACGCGGCAAAATAATCTTGGAACCTCTCTCCGTCGGCTGTTCACTGTGGGGGTGCAAGATCAAGCTGTGGCGTTTATGAGAGCTGGGGATGGCCCCTATGTGGTGGGTCTGGGACCTTTTGAAAGTCAGGCAAGCGCCCCGGAATCCGGCACAGCTTTTTACTGCAACGACTTCACCCTGTCCGATCCCCAACCGTGGAAAATTCCATCTGAGGTGAGGGAAGTCGAGTCGCTTGTTGAGGTGGGGCTGGAGTCATCGCATGTTGAGGTGGATTGGCAGGAACTGGAGCCGGATGGCTTCGCGAAAGTGTTCGCCGAGATCAATGAAATGATCAGTCGAGGGGTGATTGAAAAATCAGTTCCAGTGGCCACTGAGCACGGCGTGATCAATGCTGCACACGGTAACTGTTTGATGGGAAATCTCGCTTCGCTGGGATCGCCATTCTACAGCTACGGTTGGTCAGACGGGAGCCGTGGATTCTGTGGAGGAACTCCGGAATTACTGTTTGAACTCGACGGCCGAAAACTCTCGACGATGGCGCTGGCTGGGACGGCTAAGGCGGACGAGCGCGAGGTTTTCGCCGTCGATGGGAAAGAGATTCGCGAACACGAATTTGTCGCTCAGACATTGGTGGCGAAGCTTTCAGATATCGGGAGTGTGACTCGCGCAGAGCGAGCCATCATGGACTTGGGGCAGCTGGTGCATTTTCACACATCGATCGAAGTCGAGCTCTTTGCCAGTCGTGGCGTGGATGAATTAATCCGGCGACTGCATCCCACTCCCGCTCTCGGACCTCTTCCGCGCACAGCGGAAACTTTGCACATGCTTGCTGACTGGCGAGCACGGATGGACTGCCCTGCCTATTTCGGGGCACCATTCGGATTGCTTAAAAACGGTGAATTTCGCGCAGTGGTTGCCATTCGTGGTATTCACTGGGAGGGGGCGGATGTTGCCATCCCATCAGGCTGCGGTGTCATCGAGGCTTCTCGACTGGTCAACGAATGGCGTGAGCTAAGGCTAAAGCGCGAGGCCGTGAAGGCTGCTTTAAGTTTGTAAGCCACAGTCGGAATTCATAAATCTGCCTACTGGCATTTCCAGCTACCCGTGTTAGGCTTGGCCAATGCGTAAAGTTCACGATTCAATGGGCGAGCTGGAACTCCCTGACGACACTCTCTACGGAGCATCCACTCAACGAGCGGTTGATAATTTTCCCGTCAGTGGGCATCGGATGCCTCAGCTTTTTATTGAGAGTCTGGGCCAGCTGAAGCTCGTCTGTGCCGAGGTAAATTTCCAGTTAGGACTACTCGACGAAGAACGTTGTGAGTTGATTAAGTTGGCGGCCATGGAGGTGGCAGAGGGAAAGTTGATGGATCACTTTCCGGTGGATGTGTTCCAGACAGGCTCGGGTACATCGACCAACATGAATGCAAATGAGGTCATCGCCACACGCGCGATGCAGCTCTCAGGGACCGACATTGAAATTCACCCCAACGACCATGTTAATCTAGGGCAATCATCCAATGATGTCATGCCGACTGCCCTGCATTTGAGCATCTGTCAGGCACTCGACGGTCATCTCAAACCGGCGTTGAGGCAACTGAATGAATCCTTGGCCAATAAGGCAGATGAATTCTGGGAAGTCGTGAAAATTGGCCGAACCCACACCATGGACGCCGTGCCGATCACTCTGGGGCAAGAGTTCTCCGGTTATGCCTCACAGATTGCAAAAGCGTTTTCGCGTGTGGAAATGGCAGTGGATGCTTTGGAGGAGCTGGCGATCGGAGGCACCGCAGTGGGCACCGGCCTCAATACACATTCTGATTTTGCTAAAAACGTAGTGTCCACTCTCAATGAGGTGACACGATTTAATTTTCGCCAAGCCGATAACCACTTTGAGGCGCAAGCAGGCCGGGACGATGTGGTAGAGGTGGCAGGTTATCTCAACGTGATCGCTGCAAGTGTGACGAAAATTGCCAATGACCTGCGCTTGTTAGGTTCTGGTCCCCGCAGTGGTTTAGGTGAAATTTCTCTGCCGGCCGTTCAACCAGGATCTTCAATCATGCCCGGAAAAGTCAATCCGGTGATGTGTGAGATGATGGTTCAAGTTGGGCATTACGTGCAGGGGCTCTGTGTGACCGTGGCGGGCTGCGGTCGCGAAGGCCAATTCGAACTCAACACCACCATTCCTTTGCTCGCCTACAGTCTTCACGAAATGATCAACAGCCTAGCCAACGGTGTGAAATTGTTCGCGGAAAAGTGTGTCGATGGTATTCAAGTAAATGCGGAGCGCTGCACAGAGCTAGTCCAGCGCTCTCTAATGTTGGTCACCGCACTAACTCCGGCACTGGGTTATGAACGAGCGGCAAAAGTGGCTAAAAAGGCGCACGTGGAAGGTCTGTCTTTGAAAGAAGTCGTGCTGGCCGAGGGTTTGATGAGTGAAGCCGAAGTCGAAGAGGCGCTGGACCCAACGAAGATGACCAAGTTAGCAGACTAAAATTTTCGCTCGGCTAACCTTGCAGCGTTTCTGGATAAGCGGCTTTCCAGACGCTTAAGGCTTGCTTGATCTGATCCGCCTTTCGGGTCGGGCTCAATTCCCAGACCAAGGGTTTCTTTGGATCAATGTGACGCAGGAGTTTCTTAAAATCGAGTTCACCGGTGAGTGGCACGCGGTGGTCGCGTTCTGGCCAATAGACATCGTGAACATGGCACCCGATCAGATAGGGGGCCATCTTACCGAGCCATTGATCATGGTCTAACAGACCTAGGTTGTGTTTGAGCTGAACATGACCGAAATCGTGCCAGTATCCGATCCACGGATTGTCTTTGAAGTGCTCTTGCAGGCGTACCATTTCACTTTCGCTTGGCACATCTTCGAAACGACTGCGTGACTCGACAGCGAGAGGGATTTGCAGTTCCGCAGCTTTTTCAGAGAGTTGTTCCAGCGCCTCTATCGCGCGCTGGAAATAGAGCGGAGCAATTTTTTCGCGCTTTTTGACGAAGTCGAGTTTCGCTTTGGCAAATTCAGGAGTCAGCTGTTGGCCATCTTTCACCATAGCTGTAAGGCGTTTAGTCCACTTTTTTGAGGGCATGGGAACGGAGCCCATGTGCATGACCACATACTTCGCCTTAAACTCGGCTGCAAGTTCGAGAGTCTTGATAGTCATCTCCATCGCCCGTTGTCGATCGTAGGGACGGTGGGAGCTGAACTCGTAGGCGTCTGGTGCGTCGATCATCACCTCCACCGGAGAAGGGAAGTAGTTGTGAACTCCTGAACAGCGAAATTTCCCCGCACGATACGCCTTTTGAATGCCTGGCAGCTTGCTGATGGTCATGCCGTGACTAAGCTCCATGGTGTCGAAGCCTAGACTCAGAATCTCGTCAATAATGTCATCGCCCTCAGGGTGGCGAGCATTGTTCCAGCAGGTTGAAAATGATAACATGGGACAGGGCCAATAAATCTTACGGAAGCTTCCAAGCACTCCGTAGCTGCTGGTATTCGTTCTGCGGTAGAAGAATGTAGACTGGGTTTTTCTTAGGATCGACTTGGGCGATCAATTGTTTCAGCTGGTTTTCCGACATAGTGGTGCAGCCTGCTGTGGATTTGCTACCGCCTCCACGCCAGATGTGAAAGAAGATGGCGGAGCCGAGTCCGGGCACTGGTTTACCACCTAGGATGGCGTCGTTGTGAGCGATGTAGAGCTTCAGTGAGTGGGCGTGATCGTTCTGGCGCATTTGGGCCTTCTTCTCCCAGCTGGATGATGGGGTGTGACCAAGCACAATATGTCGATTGTAATGTGGTGAGTTACGATCTTCTACCCAGAGATCCCGAGTGGTTACTTTGCGGTATGTTAGTGCAGGGTGTTTGCGGATCTGGTCGGCGTATCCGTAAGCTCCGCCTAGTTTGAAAATACCAGCTGGTGCACGTTTGTCGCCTTCGCGCTTCCGGGGGGCGGCTGACTGGATGTTGGGGTGGATGCCATAACCCCATGCGAGGCCATTACCTCCAAGGCGTCCTTTCCATGCCGCGCCGACCGGCTGCCATGCATTACCTTGTTTTTCGTAGATCCGTAGGGTGACGTGCGATGAGTTCCAACCACTTGAAACACCGACAATCGCTTGATTACAATTTCGTGGGACCTGAGCGCAAAGGCTGGCACAGCCGAGTAACAGAAGTAGAAAACATTTCATGTCTGCAGACTAATCCGAAAAAACAAAAGCTCCAATGTGTTTTTCGAGCCTCATTGGATTTCGGCGCAACTTAACGTTCGGCGAGTTGCTGGCAGGCTTTGATGTCGAGTTTGCCAGATGCTAAAATCGGAATTTCGTCTGTAGGAATGAATAGCTTGGGACACCACAGGCTGGGCATGCCTTCGTCCATCAGCTTGTATCGAAGATCGATGCATTCCTGCTCCAGGGTTGGACCACAAACTGTTGTTAGGAGGGCAATAGCTTCTCCCTTCTGTTCATCGGGGATACCGACGACAGCGATTTTTCGTTCAGTTTCCTGATCGAGCCCAAGCACTTTGGTGATGGCGGCTTCGACGGTTTCATGCGGAACCATTTCCCCGGCGATTTTTGAGAAGCGAGACAGACGACCTTCGATGTATAAGAATCCATCATCATCTAACCGACCGATGTCACCTGTGTTGAACCAGCCGTCTTTAATGACCTCATTCGTCTTCTTCTCGTCCCCAAGATAGCCAGGGAAAATGTTCGCGCCGCGTAGCCAGATAGTTCCCTGTTCATTGATGGGGGACGGCTTTCCGGTTGCAGGGTTGGTCATTTTGACCGCCATGCCAGGAAGGAATTTACCAACTGAGCCAAATCGGTTGCTCTCGATCACCGGAGCGTCACCTTCTTTTTCGGGCGACGGCAAATTGACGTTCGTGGCTGGTGATGTTTCTGTTAGGCCATAGCCTTCCATTGGCAAGATGCCAAATTTTTCCTTAAATGAGGTAGCCAGTGACTCGGGAAGCTTTTCAGCACCAGTGACAACGTAATCGAGAGACTTGAGGTGTTCCGGTTTCACCCGGCGCATGTAGCCGCGTAGGAACGTGGGGGTCGACAGCAGCATGTTCACGCCATGCATATTGATCAGTTCGGCAAGACGTTTGGTTTCCAGTGGGCTGGGGTAGGTGACGAGATTCACTCCTTCAATGCAGGGATACCAAAGCGTGACGGTGCTACCAAAGGAGTGGAACAGCGGCAGGCATCCGAGAATCTTGGTTTCGTGGCCAAGACAGATCCTGCTACCGAACTGACAGACGTTCGCCAGCACGTTGCGATGGGAAAGGGGGACACCTTTGGGTTCTCCTGATGAGCCGGAGGTGAACAAGAGCACTGCTTCATCATCGCCCGAGGATTTGCCAATTCCGATCATGCGTGCAATGACCGAGGTGGGGAGAATTTTGCATAGAATCACCCAGCGGATGATCTTTTTCTTGAGCTTGGGCAGGCTGCGTTCGATAAAAATCAGGTCCCTGTTAGGCGGCCAAGGGAATGATGATACTTTGCGGACGAATGGATCAGCCGTGATGAACTTATCAAGATCAGCCTGACGTATCGACGACTGGATCGCGGAGTGACTGGCGGTGAAGTTGATATTCACCGGAATTTTACCGGCGAAAAGGACAGCAAGGTTTGCGACCATGCCACCTTTGCCGGGAGGCAAGATGATCCCCACACGTTTTTTCTTGGTGAGTTGCTTGAGCTCCACTGAGAAAGCGAGAGCTGCCGCGAGAACTTTATCAAATGTTAGTTCGGAGTCATCGGTGCCATCGTAAAGTTTGGTGGATGATCCGTGTTTTTTAAGCCCGGCGAGAAGGGCCATGGGGAGAGATCCATTAAGGAAGGAGCGACTGGAAAATGCGGCTTCCTCAGCGAGAAGTAGAGCCTGTCGCCACGCTGCGGAGCTAACCTCTTTCGCAGGGATAAGTTCGCCGATGGAAAAGATCGTGTCGGGCAGCTTGGTGGTGTTTTCAGGAGCGCTTGCGATCTCGGCTGGTTTACTAACAGAAATTGGCAGCACTGGCAAACCCAGCGCGCACAGTTGTTTGATCACCGGTGCAGAAATGTGACAGCAGTCGCCCGAGTTGGAGCAGACCTGCCCAGCGAGATAGATAATGACGCCTCCCTTCTCAAGGTTTCCGCGCAGGTTGTCACCAACAGCGGCGGGTGCAGTATCTTTTGCTGAAAATGCAACAGCTGTGACGCCCTCTCTTTCGAGGAAATTGCGCACGGCATCATCGAGCACGACATTTTCCTCACAGAGCCATGTGATTTTCCTGCCAGAAAACAACTGCTCCATCTGAAGCATCTCATGGAAATCCAGTCGACCGGGTATGACGAGGGCTCCCTCGGTGGGAATATTCTGCTTTCCTAGGATTTCTAATTTTTTGCTCATGGATGCTCTTGCAACTTGCTGTGAACGATCAAACCATCCCAATCAATGGGCTGCAAGCCGTAAGCAAGGAATCGTTCGGTGGAGTTCCGAGTGAATTCTCCGGTCGCAAGCGGATTACAGGGCATCAAGCACGCCGTTGATGAAACGTGACGAGTCAGTGCTGCCAAATTTCTTCGCGATTTCGATCGCTTCATTGATGCTCACAGCACGGGGGATATCAGGGCAGTGGAGAATTTCATAGGCACCGAGACGCAGAATCGCGCGGTCCACGGGTGCCACTCGCTCAGGAGCGTAGTTTTCTACAATCGAGACAAGTTTTTCATCAATGGCATCCTTGTGACTGAGGATACCGTGCACCAGTTCGATGGTTGCTTTTCGGAATTTGTTGATTTCGTCTTCGCTGGATCGCAGGTGCGCAAGTTCAGGCATACCCGGTGAACTGGCCTCGGGCGAATCGATGGTGTCGAGACGTTCGGAAATACGACCTAGATGCACAATGGCAGAGGTCACAGCCTCGAGCTTGTTTCTCCAAGCAGGAAAATCCTCCAAGGTGTGCTCCCAAGTTTTGCGCACTGGGGCGAGACTGCGGCTGGCGATGAAGACATCTTTGAGCCGGGTGTCTAGTATATCGTCACCGGATTTGCTTTTGCTGGCGGTTTTAAGGATGTCCAAAGCCGCGCTGAGTTGGCTCTCCTGTGAGGTGATTTTTTTCAGAGCCGAGGACAGGGCGGATGTGCCATCGACGACCTTTAGCTCAGCCAGCGCCACAGGGGTGCGTTCGGTGAGTCGGGCGATGCGGCTTTCGCGTCCTTGCGCAATGTGCAGCACAGCCTTCGCTTTCGCGTGGCTGAGTTTACGCAGGCTATTTTCCTGGATGATTTCCCAGAAGGCGTCTTGGATATCAGACGCGTCCGGACCTTCTTCCAAGTCTGCGAAATAGAGAAACTGAACCGCGGCTTCGCGGATTTGGCGCCGTTTAAGCATTACTTGGGAAAACGCGCGATGTGCTACGTTTGAGTTGAGTGAATGTATCGATGATTGCGGCAGCAGCACGAGCAGCTTCCCGACCTCGGTTGAGCTTGCTACCGATGCAGCGAGCGTAGGCTTGTTTTTCGTCGCCAACCAAGAGCACCTCGTGAACCACAGGGGTGGCGTGGCTGACGGAAATTTGCTGCAAGGCATGGGTGACACTTTCGGCCACCATGTCGCCGTGCGCTGTCTGGCCGCGAATGATCAGTCCGAGACAGATCACACAATCGGGTCTGCTTTGGCGCAGAACGGTTTCCACTGCGACCGGAATCTCAAACGCTCCGGGCACACGAATCAACTCGATGTTACCATTGGGAATCAACTCATTGAGTTCCTCGTGGGTGTTTTCAACCATCGCATCGGTGAACTCATCGTTGTACTTTGAGGCCACAATGGTGATCTGTGTTTTTTGATTCAAGCTGCGAGGCTTGGGCGGCAAGACCTTGGACATGGCAGGTGGATATAGGATGCAGGCCTGTTCTTGCAAGGTTGAAGTTGTATCTATTTTCCTAAGCTTGCTTGGAAATCAGCAGCTTATGGGAGAGGGGCAAAGACGTTGAGCGCGCTCTTGGTGCTAATGTTCTGGTTTCTCGCATAGGCTTTGGCCGCGCGCAGGCGGAGCTTGGTCTCGTCTTCGTTTTTTAACCAGCCTTCGATGACGTCGTGCAGGATGAAGGCGCCTGGATACATATTGGATGCGGTCATCACCTTGGGTTTGGCACCTGACGGGGCAATGTGTTTGGCAAAGAAGTGCTGACTCTTGCAGCAAAGTACTACAGCGGAGACTGCTTGCTTGCGATTCGGGTTGGCCGGTAGCGCAGGCAGGCTAAACTCCATCAGACCATTGTGACCGATGAATGCCAGCATGTCAGCGCCTCCAGCGATATTTACCTGATGTTCACCCTTGTCGTCCTTGAATGTGAGTGTTTCATATTTCTGGCCTGCCAGACTTTGGCAGAATTCCTGAATGCACGGTTGGATGCTCGAGCCGCGCCAGGCATCGATCACCAGTAGGGTTCGGCTTTTCTTGTGTTGAAATATGAGGCGTTCAAGAATTTGCGGCTGGTCTTTGGTCTTACCTGCCGACAGGCGTGTCCACAGTTTGCTTTTGGAAAAATAAGCTCGAGAGCCATCGGAGCACCCCCAGTAGAGATTGTTAGCCGGATCGTCGCCGTTGCCTATTTTAGCCGGCACGGGCGCGATTCCCTGAGACTCATTGTCGCAAAGTGCCACGTATGTATGAATTACGTTGAAATCACGGCCAGACTCTTGTGGCGGCTGTGGATTGTCTGCCGCAGCAGCACCCTTGTCACAAGAGGTTAAAACGACGCTTGCCGTGATGGCGATGAGCAGTGCTGTGAGTCGAAAAGTCATGATGTCACCCTAACTTACGACGAATTTCCCCCTGAATTGTCCATTTTTAAACATAACAACAAAATAACACAAAAATAAGTGAACAAAAAGTTGCTATGATGACGTCTTAGTAGGTAGAAATAATACATGGGAAATTTCCCAATCAATTGCATATTATCCTGATAACAACCCAACAATAACCCTAAACCAATTTAATTATGGGACTCGATAAACTAACTACCAAATTCCAAGAAGCGCTCCAAGCAGCCCAACAACTGGCGTCTAAGTCGGCAAATGCTGAGCTGAAAAGCGTTCATGTGCTCCTCGCCCTACTGCAACAGGATGACGGCATCGTCGTGCCGATTCTGGAGAAGTCCGGTGTCGATGTGAGTAAACTGAAAGCCGCCACCATCAGCGCCCTCGACCGCGAGCCGCGCATCCAAGGCGCGGCCTCTCAACCTCAAATGAGCTACGGTCTGCGTGCAAATCTCGACGCGGCCGATGAAATTCGCATCGAGCTAGGCGATGACTATCTCAGTGTGGAGCACTTCTTGTTAGGTGCTCTCAAGTCTGATTCTCCTGCCGGAAAACTTCTCAAGGAGGTGGGCTTTGATCGTAAAAAAGCCGATGCCGCTCTGAAGGAAGTCCGTGGCAGCCAGAAAGTCACCGACCAAGACCCGGAGGGGAAATACCAGACTCTGGAAAAATACGGCACAGACCTGACCGCAAAAGCCCGCGAAGGGAAAATTGATCCGGTGATCGGTCGCGATGAAGAAATCCGCCGCATCATGCAGGTACTCTCGCGCCGAACCAAAAACAACCCCGTGCTCATCGGTGAGCCTGGCACAGGTAAGACCGCCATCGTCGAAGGACTCGCTCGGCGCATTGTCAGTGGCGACGTGCCAGACTCGATGAAGAACAAGCGCCTGATCGCCATGGATCTCGGCGGCATGATTGCCGGTGCCAAATACCGAGGCGAATTCGAAGACCGCTTGAAAGCCTTCCTCAAGGAGGTGACCGAATCAGAGGGAGAGATTATTCTCTTCATCGACGAGCTGCACACACTCGTCGGCGCAGGTGCCAGCGAGGGAGCCGTGGACGCCGCTAATTTGCTCAAACCCCAACTCGCAAGAGGGGAGCTGCACGCTATTGGCGCCACCACTTTGGACGAGTATCGCAAATACATCGAGAAGGACGCCGCTCTAGAGCGCCGTTTCCAACCGGTGCGTTGCGATGAACCCAGTGTTGAAAGCACCATCGCCATCCTTCGCGGCCTGAAAGAACGTTACGAAGTGCACCACGGCGTGCGCATCACAGATGGCGCCATTGTTGCTGCTGCGTCTCTATCAGACCGGTACATCACCGAACGATTTCTTCCGGACAAGGCCGTCGACCTCATGGACGAGGCAGCGTCGCGTTTGAAAATAGAACTCGATTCGATGCCAACTGAGATCGACCAGATCGAACGTCAAGTTATGCAGTTGGAAATGGAACGCCAGGCTCTCGAAAAAGAGACCGACGATGCTTCAGCTGCGCGCTTGGAAAAAGTGCGGGAGGAAATGGCCAACCTGAAAGAGGAATCCTCCACGCTGATGACCAGATGGCGGAATGAAAAGGACGTTATTGATGTTGTTAGATCCGCCCAAGAGCGAATCGAAGAGCTCAAGGAAGAAGCCGAGCAGGCCAAACGCATCGGTGATCTGAACCGTGCATCCGAGCTCACCTACGGTAGTATTCCCAACGCTGAAAAAGAACTCGAGGACGCCAAGACCAAGCTGGGTAGCCTTCAGGGCGATCATCGAATCCTCAAAGAGGAAGTGACCGAGGGAGATATCGCCCGAGTCATCTCGACTTGGACAGGCATCCCCGTAAGCCGACTCCAAGAAGGTGAGAAACAGAAACTCGTCCAGATGGAGAAACGCATAGGTAAGCGCGTCGTAGGTCAGAAGGATGCGGTGGAGGCCGTAGCCAACGCTGTGCGCCGCGCTCGAGCCGGACTCCAGGATGAAAACCGTCCGATCGGTTCCTTCCTGTTCCTCGGCCCCACTGGTGTCGGTAAGACCGAGCTATCCAAGGCCCTAGCAGAATTCTTGTTCGACGATGAGCAATCGATGGTTCGCATCGACATGTCCGAGTACATGGAAAAACACAGCGTCGCTCGACTGATCGGAGCTCCTCCGGGATACGTCGGCTACGAAGAGGGCGGGCAGCTCAGCGAGCATGTTAGAAGACATCCATACTCTGTGGTTCTGTTCGACGAAATCGAAAAAGCGCACCCGGATATTTTCAACGTTCTACTGCAAGTGTTAGACGACGGTCGTATTACCGATGGCCAAGGCCGCACGGTCGACTTCCGGAACACGGTGTTGATCATGACCTCTAACATCGGCAGCCAGTTCATCCTGGGTGAGGAAAATGAAGAGCAGCGTGAAGCTAAGGTTACCGACGCACTGCGCAGCCACTTCCGTCCCGAGTTCTTGAACCGGATCGACGAAACGGTGATCTTTGACCGCCTCAAGCGCGATGAACTCACCACCATCGTCGGGTTGCAACTCGAGCGGGTGCGGAAGCGCCTTGCCAAGCAGGGCATCGGCCTGGCCCTTTCTGAAGACGCCAAGGAGTTTCTCGGAAACCAGGGTTACGATCCTGTCTACGGAGCTCGCCCGCTTAAGCGCGCGATTCAGAAACACTTGCTCGATCCTCTCAGTTTGGAAGTTCTGGAAGGTAAGTTCCAGGATGGAGATGTGGTCCAAGTGGACAGCAAGGACGGGAAGATCGTGTTTGAGAAAGCATCGTGATGACTGGTCACTCCGCCACCCCTAGCCTGGTTAAAAGGGCTATGGGTGGCCAATAGCTTTCAGCTGCATAGGTTCTACTCTAGGGAAGGGGAATCGTTCAGGATACTGTGGGATTACAGATATTATTTGTTTTTTAAATTAAAATTGAACTTTTGTTGATTTTTTATTGTCTTGCTCCCCGAATTCCAGTATAAGACCCACCGTGCTCAATGAGGTAGGACTGCCCCGGCTCTGATAAAGTAAGGCTGAATATCGGTTGAGTGCGTTTTTTAAGGTTGTTAAATAAACTTTTAAAAAATTCCGAACGGAATGTGCGGATTGTGGTCTGAAAAGGAACGTAACCCGTCATTCTCAAAGCAACAAAACCTCCAGTTAACCAGCATCCACCCATCATCATGTCCCAGCAAGGTATCTTCAGCATCGCACCAGACGCGCAGCCCAGCGCACAAAACGGTTCCTCCAATGGCTCTTATAACGGTCAAAACGGCAGCCCGTTTGCATCCGCTGGGAATCAATCAGATCAAAACTCTCCTTTCGCAGCCGTAACCAAAGATTCTCCTTTCCAGCACGTGGCACAGCCAGCTGCCGAAGAACGCGGTGCCATTCCACAGCCTCGTCCAGAGGGACAACCTCCCGCACTTGGTGTTGCAGCCGATAGCCCGGTGACCAATCGCTCCGAGCAGCCTCAGCAGGAAGCATCCCAGCCGAATGCCTTTGAAGCAGCACACAATGGTGCCGGTGGACCATTTCAAATGAATGGTTTTTCCGAGCAGCAGGGCGGCCAGTTCATGGAAGCCGCTCCCGTGGCTCCAGCAGCCAAAGAAAGTTCTCCATTCGTAGCTGTTAATGCCCAGCATGATCAACATGACTACGAAGCCGCCAAGGCTGGTCTCGAGCCTCAGCAAGATTTCGCAGCTGTTCAGCCTCGCTATCAAGTATCCGAGCCGGCTGCCCAAGAGCCCCGTGCTACCCAGCCGCTCCAGCAAGCTCAACCCACTCAAGCGATGCAGAGTGCTCAACCTGCTCAGTCTGAGCCTGCATATCAAGCAGCTCCAGCACCCGCACCTGCTTTGCAGGCCACAGCGTCCACACCTGAGCCTCGTCAGGAACAAGCCGCTCCTAAACCACAGCCGTTCGCAGCAAGTTCCTCCCGCTCGTCGAGCACTGGTTTCCAGCAGTTAGAGCTTCGTGCCATCTTTGGTGTCGATCACATTCTGACCGTGGATGAAATCCTGCAACGTGCCCGCACGCTTCCAGGTATTCGCAATGTCGCTGTAGTCAATGCCGATGAGTCGAGCGCCTTGTCCAATTTCCGCCAAGCTCTTCAAGGAATGGGTTTCGGTAATTCCGACGAGATGAAGCTCAGCTCTGGTGGTGGCTCCGTGGATTTCCTCACTGAGGGAGATGCCACTGTAGCTGTCCTCCATGAAGGTGGCTACGGCCCAGGTGTTCAAGAGACACTGATCATTGTCGCTCGTGAGATCGGCAAGCTGGTCTAAGCAATTTCATCCCCCGTGGTTGCGCTGTGCGTGAATCACGGGGGATTTTTTATGTTTCTGAAACAAGCACCGGTGAGAAAATCACCAACACCAAGCACCATGGCACACTGGGAGAACGACAAAGGAGAGGTTATCATCAAGATAGCGGTGGTCGGTCAACCTGGTGCCGGGAAGCTGCAGATTATCAATCAACTCGCAGCCGCCCACGGGCAGTCGCCTGTGAGAACCGCAGTGCTGTCGGGCGCCGAGTGCGCACGCACTGAGTTTATCTGGCCAGAGCCTCTACCCGATGGCCCATTTGTGCGCGTGCGGGTTTTCACTATTTCTGGCACGCCGATGCATCAGGCTGCTGAGCAATGTCTCTTAGCTGATGCTGATGCCATCGTCTACGTGGTGAATTGTGAACCTTCCACCATCACAGCGAGTCGTGAATGCCTGCTATCGATGACCAAAAACGCCGTGCATGCCGGAGTCGACTGGGGCGATACCGTGGTCGTAATGCAGTATAACCGAGCTGATCTATATCCTGGTTTCAAACCTTCTGATCTCGACGGCTGGCTGGGAATCACCAACGGAGGTGTTCCCCGTCATATTACCTCCACTCAAGGCGATGATCTCGGCGTGGCGGCCAACGACGCAGCATCCAAGGTAATCGCCAAACTTGAGAAGCAACTCGTGGGCGCAAATTGATCAGCCCTCTGAGCCCCTCAGGCAGTTCTCTCAGAAGCCAACCGATAACGCTTGCTCCAAATATCAGCACTGACAGACACGGAGTTTTTCGTTTCTTGATACCGTTTCACCAAGCTATCAAAGGGCTCTTCCTGACTGAATTCGGTGCGTAATACGTCATAGCGCGTCGAATCAGATAGTAAAATATGAGCTGCTTGCTGTGGCGTGATCGTGAGTTTTACACGTTTTGAAATATCGGTTTCGAGGGCGTAGTCGTTCCATTCAGAAAGGCCGACATCATGCTGATAGTCTGATTTTTGGGCTGGGATTTCAATACCGATATCGTTGAGTAATTCGTCTATCAGAATTTCGAAATCATAGACGATCACAGCACAACCAGTTCCGCATGCCGAACTCAGAGCACTGTGCAATGCCTTGGATTTGACATAAAAAAGCGATCCGGCAAAGGTAACGATGTCGAATGGTCTGGCTGGCGATCCAGAAACTGATTCCACCGTTCCATGAGTATAGGTGATCCTAGGATGAGGCTCGGCTAGGTCTAGCATGTCTAGGCTGGCATCGACAGCGCTGACATGTTGGCAGTATTTGGCCAAGGCGACCGAGGAGTAACCAGTGCCGCATCCAAAGTCCAAACCAGATGCAAAGGACTCCTCGGCATCGAGCGATAAATCGAGAATCAGCTCATGGAGCGGAGGTCGGTAGGCTGCATAGTGTCCGGCCGTAGCTTTGTCGTATCGCTCGCTCACGGCTTTCGGATTATACGATGCGGTAACGTTGAAAACATCATCTGCATCTTGGCCACTTTGGCATATCAATTAGCCCATCTCCACAGCCCGTGCGATTTGCAGTAATTTTTGCTCGCCCATGTGTGGACCCAGGATTTGTAGACCTACGGGTAACTGGGTATTGTTCTCAGAAGTCACCGTTCCAGCGGGCACGCTGATGCCGCAGATACCGGAGAGGTTGGCTGATAAGGTGTAGATATCTGCGAGGTATTGCTGTAAAGGGTTGTCCTTATCGGCTCCTAACAAAGGGGCAGCACTCGGAGCGACGGGGGAGAGAATAGCGTCGACGTTTTCGTAGGCATTCAAAAAGTCCTGCCGGATCAATGTGCGGACCTTCTGCGCACGGGAGTAGTAAGCATCATAGTAACCCGAGGAAAGCACATAGGTGCCGAGAATGATACGGCGTTTAACCTCCGGCCCGAAACCTTGTTCGCGGCTACGACGGTAAAGGTCTAACACATCTTCAGGCTGATCGACGCGGTTGCCATAGCGGACTCCGTCAAATCGCGATAAATTGGATGAAGCTTCGGCGGGAGCGATGATGTAATAAGTCGCCACCGCATACTCAGTGTGAGGCAGTGAAATCTCCACAAGCTCGGCACCTTGGCCCTCAAGCTTGGCAATGGCCGCATCCACAGATTTTCGAACTGCGGGATCGATGCCTTCACCAAAGTATTCTTTAGGCAGGCCGAGTTTCATTCCGGCTACACCGTTGTCGAGTCCCTGTGTGAAATCCGGCACGTCGTGGTCCAGAGAAGTGGAATCCGAAGTGTCATATCCGGAAATAGCATTGAGCATCAGCGCAGCATCTTCCACAGTGCGGGTGATCGGCCCGATCTGATCCAGGGACGATGCGAAGGCGACCAAGCCATAGCGGGAAACCCGGCCGTAAGATGGCTTGAGCCCGACGACACCACAGTGGCTGGCCGGCTGGCGGATGGAACCACCGGTGTCCGAGCCGAGTGCTGCAATGGCACTGTTAGCTGCAACTGCTGCAGCGGAACCTCCGGATGATCCGCCAGGAGTGCGGGTGGCATCATGCGGGTTGGTTGTTTTTCCAAGTGCCGAACTCTCCGTCGTGGAGCCCATGGCAAATTCATCCATGTTGGCCCGGCCAAATGGAACTGCTCCAGCTTCGCGAAGTTTGGCGATGACAGTAGCATCGTAAGGCGCGGTGTAGGCACCATCGAGGAATTTGGAAGCGCAGGAGCATGGATGCCCTTTTACATTGATGTTGTCCTTGATCGCGATTGGGATGCCGCCCAGGGATTTGCTAA
Organism: Oceaniferula spumae; assembly: GCF_042849255.1. Classification (GTDB taxonomy): domain Bacteria; phylum Verrucomicrobiota; class Verrucomicrobiia; order Verrucomicrobiales; family Akkermansiaceae; genus Oceaniferula; species Oceaniferula spumae. The sequence continues at coordinate 1,519,665 of NZ_AP026866.1, read as the reverse complement.
GATCGGCATTGTTAGCCTCGGCCTTGGCTGTTTCGAGATCATGCGAGAGGTAGGCGCCAACGGTTCCGTTGTTAGAATCGATGGCAGATGCGAGGTCGTCGAGGATGTCGCCAGGCTGGATGTCACCACTGACTAGTTGGCGGCGAAGACTGGAAATGGATTGGGATGCGAGAGACATTATAAATCAGGGATCGGGTGTCGGGGGGGCTAGGAAGTAGGAAAGTAGGAAATTAGGCGTCTACAACTTTAGGCACACGGATTTGGCCTTTGCCGCTGTCTGGAGCATTCTGTAAGAGGTCGGCCTGACCGAGACCTGGGCGGGAAACATCTTCTCGAAGTCGATCGAATACAGGTGAGGCGTGAGCCGTGGGCTCGATGCCATCTACGTCGACGTCTTTGAGTTTTTCGATGTAACCAAGAATGGCATCCAGCTGCCCTTGGAAAGTGGCGCATTCTTGGTCGCTGAGATCGATCCGTGCCAGATCGGCGACGTAGCGGACGTCCATATTCTCGTTGCTCATGCGGGAGAAGCTGAAGCGTTCGTTGAAAAGTTTCAAGCCTTGATACACTCTGGGATGTCAGTAGCGGAAGGGGCATTCCGCACAGGTGGACGTATTCCCATATTGTAACGGCACACTTGCAAAATGTTGGAGCGTGGGAACCCTGAGGGAAGATATGTCGAGAGGAGTGAAATTGTGCAAGATAGCAGTCGGTGGCGGCTGTCATTGGTGCACAGAGGCTGTTTTTCTGGCTCTGAAGGGCGTGGAAAGAGTCGAGCAGGGCTGGATCTCATCGTCTGGTGTGGATGAGAGTTTTTCCGAAGGCGTGATCATTCACTATTTCCCAGAGAAGATTTCATTGAAGGGGCTGATACAGATACATGTCGAGACTCATGCCAGTCAGTCGGACCACAGCATGAGAAAAACGTATCGGAGCGCTGTCTATTATTTTGATGAATTCCAGAAGGAGGAAATTCAACAGGTTCTCGAGCAGCTGCAAAATGGAACCGACCGGCCACTGATCACTCGAGTTCTGCCGTATCGAGACTTCAAGCCATCACACGATGAGATCGTTAATTACTACTTCAAGAACCCAGCCAAACCCTTCTGCCGAACATACATTGATCCGAAGATGAGGTATATACTGGACGGATTTCCCGACTTGGTCGACCAAGTGAAGCTCGGTCATCTGACAACGAACCATGAAGTCTGAATCGATACGAAATCTGATACATAGAATCCCTGATGGTTACTCGGTGGGTTTCTATTTTGGAGTAAAATATAGCATCAGTAAAAAGACATACAATGCTGGCAGGTCCTACAAAATCTACGCCGAGGAGTTAGGCGGAAATGATTTTATCAGTCTGAATTACTATCAGTCAGCTTCAGGCGATCACCTCAAACCTTGTGAGATGCCTACTGAAAAAGTGATCGTTTTTCTAACAGATGTCGAAATTTCTCCAGCTGATTAAGAATGAATCTGTGCCCTTACCTCAAAGATTGAGTAGAACTGAACGGTTCACCGCAGTAGGGGCAGCGGTAAGGTTTATGCCTGATCACCGCGGTGGCGACACCCAGTCTGTAGCTGATTCCCATCGCTTTCACCGCCTTACGGTGGCGGCGACAGCCGCTCTTGACCCAGACTCGTCCAATGCACAGTGGGCACCTCCATGAGTAACATCTTAGGAAGAAGACAGCTATGGAGAGGCCGGTGAAGAGTAAGCAGGAAGCACCGATAGTTACCCACAGTTTTTCCTGAATCACGAGGCCGCAGCCGATTATTACAATGCCAGAAATGGCGAGCAGGATGTTAAACAGGAAGTGGTATGAAGCAGATTTCAGCGCTCTCAATGAATGAGTTGATGATTGGCGATGCATGTGGCCATGTTGGGATGTGGTTAAAATCCGGAGACATTGCACAATGTGTGCGCTGAAACAATGTGTCCGTTTGTAATCGTTAGGAGATTACAAATACGAGTTAACTACCCAATTTGTCCTATCATCGCGTGGGGATGTATAGAAAAAAATGCACCAAATGTTGCGGACCTCCTACTTCACACGGAGTCATGTATGATTCTTCTCTGCCGAACTCGACGACGCTGTCTATTGCACCGTTTTGTAAATCCACCAGCCGATGGCCAAAGTTGCCAGAATCAGCAGGCACAAAAGCAATCCGCTCTTGGTCTGATTCCGCATTTCATTTCTCAACTCACCGCGGCTGAGCTGGTCCATGAATTTCTTTTCGCGAAGCCGGTCTTGGATTTCCGACGGCGGAGGCAAAGTGCGCATGCGTTCTTCCTCGGCCATGCGTTCGCGTTCAGGTCCGTGTTCGACATAATCCTGAAGCTGCTCGATCTGTCTACGCAGTTCGATCTCCCGGGCGCTGAGTGAGTCCACGTCAGGCCCAGCCTCTGATGTTGGCAGGTTGGAGTCCATGGTTTGACTACTCAAAAAGGGCATTATTTCACCAAGTAGATGATCAAAGCGAGGGTTCCTAGCAGGACGACAGGCAGATTAAATGCGAGGCCATTGCGCAGCATGGTGGCAAATTCGCTTTCGCTGTTGCTGCTGGCAGCGCGTTTGGGTTTGGCTCCTCCGCCTCCAAAGATGGATGCACTGCGGCCACCGGAGAAGTGATCACAGGCTTGTTCAAATTCATCTTCAGCCAGATCCAGTACGGAAATGGCGCGAGTGAGATCCTGGCGCAGGCTGTCATTGTTCCAGCCGTCAGGATTGAGCTGATTGATCTTCTCAAGGTGATCGGCAAAACAAATACGCGCCTGCTCGAGTTCTTCAATTTCCTGACGAGCGGCAAAAATTTCCCGGTCCATCGCGGTGACCGCCGTGCTGAGCTTTTCGCTGATTTCCACTTGGCCGTGGATGAACTCTTCCTTGCTGTCATTCAGATCTTGGAGCTCTTGACGCTGGCGTTCGACTTCGGCTTGTTGCTGCTGAAGCTGCTCGAGTTGGGTTTGAGCCTCTTTCAGCTTGCCGGTGAAATCCTCGGTAAGCGGACTGGAGCCTACAGCTCCGCGGGGGGTCATTTCCATCTGGGTGTCACGCACGTTGAGGTGCTGTTTGCGATCGGCTATGCTGCTCATGAGTAAGGGTGGTCGGGGTAAAGACTTGGCTTACATTATGACAAAACTCACAGGCTGGCCAGATAAATAGTTAATCTTTCTTGACAATTTACCTACCCTAGAGCGGTCGGGCCGAAACCGCTGTTCATCTGCTCTGTATGTGAATAACTTGGTGAAAAACACCAACAAGCACTCGATGGTGGATTGCCTTGTGTCAGAGCTGTCACCTAAGTGCTTGATATTCGGGCTCTTGAAAGAGGATATTTTTGTTAGTTGATTATCGGGTTTTCACAGTAATTAACTGATCCGATTTAGATGCTTTCTAACCAGTGTTTTTACGCATAAAGCTTAAAATAAGAGCCTTATATAAACACGCCTAACAGATTCTGAAAGCTGCTAGGAGCAAGGCCCCTCAAGTGATTTCCGTGTAAAGCTGCAATCCGTTCAACCTATAAGGTACAAGTTTTCACATCACAGGAATGCGATGTGAATAACTTGGTAGCAAGTCGTCTAAACGACAGAAAGACAAGGCGATATCAGGCAATCACATGCACGCCCTCTTTATTGATCTTGGAGACGTAGCACTGATTTTCCAGCTCGATTTTATCGAACACCTTGGAAATGGCAGCCCCTGCACGCTGAGCTACTTCTTCACCTTCACAAAGCGCGAAGACGCTGGGGCCGGCACCTGAGATGGAGAATCCGAGAGCGCCCTGTGCCATGGCAGCCCGTTTCGCATTGTAAAATTCAGGGATGAGTTTCTGGCGGCGCGGTTCGGCAATGACATCGTGAATGGACCGACCAATCATGGCGTAGTCTTCTTGGATCAGACCACAGATCAGGCCGCCGAGGTTGCCGATTTGCTGAGTGGCGTTGACCATCGGAATATCAGTGGGGAGGATTTCGCGGGCGACCTTGGTGAGGATTTCCATCTCTGGATGCACTACGGCAGCCCAGAGGTTTGCCGGCACTGGGAGCTGGGCGATATCGAGCTCTTGGTTCGATCGGATAAAGACCACACCGCCCAACAGGCTGGGGCCAACGTTGTCAGCGTGCCACGCACCATCGGCACTGGCCTCGCCCTGCATGGCGAACGGGAGAAGTTGTTTTTTGGCCAGCGGCTCGCCAATGAGTTTGTTCACCGCATAGACACCGGCGACGGCGGAGGCGGCGGAAGATCCAAGACCGCTGCCGAAGGGCATTTTCTTGTGGATTTCAAGCTCGATGCCGCGATCGCTCATACCGAGGTGACGGAGTAGATCGAGAGCTGCCACACCGGCGGTATTTTTCTCCGGATCCTTGGGAAGTTTGCCATTATCGCCGGTAATCTTGGTGATGCGCAGGCCAGGTTTGTTGGAGTGACGGGCAACAACTTCGTCTCCAGGTGCCTCAATGGCAAACCCAAGCACATCGAAACCACACGCGACGTTAGCGACGGTGGCGGGTGCGAAGACGCGGACTTCTTTTACAGCATCAGTGGTCATAGCGCGGCTTAAATAGTGTCAGCACACGGTCTTGGCGAGTTAAACGGGTGACATTTTTCACGGCAGCAGGGCATTTCTACGCACCTGTAACACCATGGAATGGAATTGAGGGAGATTAGACAGGATGATTTACATGTTAACACTGCTCACTGCCCCCCGATCACTTAATAAATTTATGCGAGCCGTCGCAAGTAGGCATCTTCTTGGATAAACCACAGGTGCAGTCGTGGATTCCTTTACCGTCCATGATACGTGGTGTGTATTTTTCAATTCTGGTGACGCGCGTCGCGGATTGTTTGGCGGCGGAGAAATAGAGAATATATCCTCTCTGTCGCCCCGGAGTCAGAGCCTCGAATGCAGTCTTGAAAGAGGGGCTTTGATCGAACGCGTTTTGGAGTTCTTCAGGAATCGGTTCTGCATTCTTGTTCTCGGGCACTTGCACACCAGACTTTTCAATCTCGATGGCCTCATGAATATAGTTTTTCAAAGTCGATTCCACCTCGAGAATTTCCTGAAGCTGGGTAAAGCGAATCACTCGTGCCGCTTGTGTGTTTTCTCCGGGTTTGGATAGGAGGTGTCGAGCGTCCTTGAGCAGTGCTCCTTTGAGAAAACTCAGAACACAGCTTTCTTTCAAAGCCCCTAACATCAGAACGTTCTTTTTCTGAAACGTATAACATGGCGCGCGCCACTTGAATTCCTCGGTCAATCCGCAATCGAGGATGATGGCTCTTAAACGGCCTAGCTCGTCACTCCACTCGGAAGCCTCACTGATATAATCGTCGACTTTGGAATTCATCGCATCGACATCCTAATGCAGGGATGGATTATATCGAGTTGGATTTTCAATAGTGGGCTTGAGGAAGATCACTCCATTGTGATTAATCTTCTTATCGATATAACCATCAGCAACGATCCAAAATGGAGTTGATCTCAGAGGCATATCAAAGTGCGGAAACATTGAGTAGGAAATTGGACCGAATAAATACGCGCCATGCCAGCCATAAACAGGCTTGATCCTGAATTTGCCCTCGGTGTTAGTCATCACCGACGAAGTTTCATCCGGGTCAGATGTGATTTTGGCACCTACAACCGGTTGTTTGGTTTGCTCATCTAACACTTGTCCTTCATGGCCTGGCGCGTGAACCCTTCTATGCGGGACTGGAAGAATACACGAATTGCAGATGAAAGTAATCACTGCGATTGATACGACGGGCTTCATTGATGCTAAAAAAGCAGCATATGTGAGTGGTGTCAATAGATAGTGACTATTGCATCGGTGTAACGTTATTCAGTGGGAGTGACCGAGTTGATCGAGAGTATCGCGAGCCGTTTCGGCGATGGTTAGGCAGGTCGGTGAGTCTGAGTGAATGCAGAGGGTATCAGGGGCAATTGGGGACTTTTCCTGATGATACTCCAAGATGCGTTTTTTGATTTCAGGCAGGTCTGTTAGTTGTGCATTGGGTTCAGTTCTGGGCACTAGGTTTCCATCAGGTAGATAGTTACGATCAAGAAAGGCTTCGTGTAGCACGGGAATGTTCAAAGCGTCGGCAGCGATGGCGACGGTTCCACCGGCGAGGGCGATAATGGGGGTACTGCGTTTTTTGGCGAAATTGAGAAAGGCCCCACGGATGGAATGATCTGTCTCGCTGAGGTGGTAGAGTGCGCCGTGAAGTTTGATGTGGTTCAGTGGTGTGCCGGTGGATAGGTAGAGGTTGATCTGGCTTTCTAACAAATCAATGAAGTCATCGGTGGTGAATCCGTCGGGAAGAACGCGGCCACGATTTCCTGAGACTCCAGGATGGGCTCCTGTTAGTACTCCATGTTCGGCGGCGAGCTTGGCGCAGCGCGTGATGGTTTCGGCGCTACCGGCATGTCCGCCACAGGCAATGTTCGCGAGGTGAATGTGCTGCATCAGGGCAGCGGTGTGAGTGTCAGCTTCCCATTCGCCGAGGTCACAGTTGATATGAAGTTTTTTCGGCACTGTTAGATGGGGTTGAAGTGGACGGTGGAGAAGGGGGCGTGCTGGCTGAAGTAAGAAAGGTCGTCGGGATCGATGATGCCGAGTATCGGGTAGCCGCCGGTGGTGGGGCCATCGTTGAGGGTGACAATCGGCTGGCCGGAAGGTGGCAGCTGGATGGTTCCAGGCAGGACGGGGAGACTGGGCACGGTAGGTTCAGGGGCGAGGGTGGGGCCAGTGAGGCGAAAACCGGTGCGGTCTGATTGGTTGGAAATGGTCCAGTGGTTGTTGAAGAATGTTTCGAGGGTTTTGTCAGCGATGGAGTGAGGTCCGGGGTGAACGCGGATAGGTGGCGGGCTGGAGTAGTCGCGCGTTTCTGAATCTGTTAGTGCCCGAGAACCTATGTGGGGGTAGATATTTCCGACCGCTGCCGGCAACATGAGAGTGGCGTCGGTGTTGATATTGGGTCCGAGATTGGAGCGCTCATGGCGTGAGCTGCTACCGAAGGCTTTGTTAGTAACTAGGCCGCCCGGAAAGGCCATATACGACCAGATGCCGTGGGGAGCAGGGTTGATCACGAGGATTTCTCCAGCCTGGAATGGTCGGGCGGACCAAGGAGGTAGTCGAGAAGATGAAGCGGCGCCGGTTAGGGCAATCCAAGTGGGTTCGAGGATTTCCAAGCTGACCCCACCAAGGGTGATCTCCAGGCAGGTAGCGTCAGGGAGGTTATCGAGCAAATGATTCGCCGCAGTGAAAGCGTGCGAGTCCATCGGACCAGCGGGTGCAACTCCAAAACGAGAATATCCGATTCGCCCAGAATCCTGGTAGCTGAGACCTGGGCCAGTGGAGGTGATGCGGGCGACGGGGTGCATTAATCTGTTAGGTCAATCTAGTCGACGGACTGGAACTTGAGGGTATCGCCGGGTTTCAAGGTGAAGGCGGTCAGGTCGTTTTTTTCAGGCGAGAAAAGAGGGTGGTCGGTATGACCAAGGATATTCCACCCACCTGGGCTGGGTATGGTATAGATCCCAGCATGCGAGCCTCCGATGGCGACCGAGCCAGGTTCGATTCTGGTGCGCGGTGAACTGCGGCGCGGGAGATGTAGTTGGGTATCCAATCCGTCAAGGTAGGCGAAGCCAGGAGAGAACCCAAGAAATCTAACAGTGTAAGTTGGGGCGCAGTGGAGCTGGATGATTTCCTCTCTGGAGAGCTTGAGATCGTCGGCTATTTCCTGAAGATCAGGGCTGTTATAACGGACGGAAATGATGTGACGGGAGCGCTCTTGACGGCTATGGCTGCCGACCGTCAGTGAGCGGATGTGGCTGCGTAATGTTTCCTCCGGAATGGGGCTGGAGAAATGGAACAGTAGGGTGTCGTAGCCGAGAACCGGTTCGATGAAGGAGGGCGGAGGATTCTCAAGAATGGCTTCCGACAGTTCGGTCAGCAGGGAGTGATCCTCATGTTGCAATAGCCACGCGCAGGGACCGCAGGGAGTGAGTGCAACGTTCGTAGAATCTGTCGAGAAAAGAGGCATGTTGCCGAGAGAAATCAGCCTGCGAACGGAGTAGCGGCCACTCCTTGGACACCTAGTCCAGTGACTTTAAGGAGTCGGCCGGCGTGTTCTTCGGTTTCGGTTTTGTGAATGCCGGTGGTGACGTAAAGTTCATCGAGACCATTGCCTCCGAAGGCACAGGCAGTGGTCTCCAGACAGGGGAGCTCAACGCGGTGGAGCTCTTTGCCGCTGTTAGGATCATAACAGGCCACACAGGCACCATGGCAGAACGCGACCCACAAGTTGCCGTTGGCATCGATGGTCATTCCATCCGGAGAAGCCGAGATGTCGCTGGTGGAAATGACGTTGCGCTGTTTGCTGAGCTGTCCGGTGTCTGGTGAGTAGTCGAATGCCATCACCTCCAGACGCGGTGTGTCGATGTAATAGCAGGTGGCCCCATCGGCACTCCAGATGATGCCGTTAGAGTTAGTGACTCCTTCGAAGGCTGTGTGCAGGGTGAGATCGGGGTCGAGTCGGTAAAGGGTGGCATCACCTTGGTTTTTCACCAGGCTGATGGTTCCGGCGAAGAAGCGTCCGTCAGGTGAGCACTTACCGTCGTTGAAGCGATTGTTCTCCTTATCCGGTTCTGGATCGGTGATGGCGGTGGTTTTGCCAGTGCTTCGATCGAGAAAATGCAGACCGGTGTCACCAGCCACGAGGAGGTCGCCGCCGTCGGTTTTGATCCGAGGCACGACGGTGCCGATCCGTCCAACAGTGTCGCTTACATTCCAGGACTTTTCCTCGCCAGACTCAGGATCATATTCCAGCACCAGATGCTTTTCGATGTCCACATAGAGTAGGCGGTCGTTCCACCAGATAGGGCCTTCGCCCCACTGGGCGCGGTAGTTGCCAACAGCATTCACAGATTCCATGCACGTAGGCCTAGCAGTCGCAAGTGACCGTGTCGAGGCCTGAGCCAGTCAGGAAATGAGCCTTCCTAAGAAATTCCATTGTCATTCCAGACAGAAAGTTTACTCTGAAGGGCGTCCCCCGACCCATAACTTGATCGAACCGATGGCAAAAAAACGCTCCGCCAGCCTGATTTCCGCACTGATAGTCTGTATTCTGTGTTGCACCGCGGTGTGTAGCTATGCCCAAGGATTCAAATGGAATCCTGTAAAATACAAAGGTGTCAATTATGTGAGCTTACGCGATGTGAAGACCTTTTATCACTTCGATAAGCTAACTTTCGGCAGCTCGCTGACATTGGAAAATAAGAAAGTAAAAATCCGTATGAGGTCGGGTTCGCAGCAGTGTTACATGAATGGTGTCTTGTTTATCATGAGCCATCCGATTGTGCCATACAGTGGGAAGTATCTCATTTCACGAACCGATCTGGTGAAGCTCATCGATCCGGTGATGCGTCCATCCTACATCAGCAGTGCCAAACCGTTCAAAACGGTGGTCGTAGATGCTGGTCATGGCGGTCACGATTCAGGTTCGACCGGGCATTTTAGTTATGAAAAAACTTACACCCTGACGGTGGCCCGCCTGCTGCGTGATGAACTGCAACGGAAAGGTTACAATGTGGTTATGACGCGCGACAGTGATGTGTTCATTAGTTTGTCCAACCGCGTTCGGATTGCGAATAAATACAAAAACGCCATCTTTTTGAGCATTCACTTTAACTCCGGGCAATCACGGGCAAATGGTATCGAGACATTTACCGTTTCTCCCGTGGGTGTGCCCCACCTGGGCAGGGGAGTTCGTGAACGTGATTTCAATCTTGTTCCTGGAAATATCATGGACTCTGCCAGTATCGCTTTGGCCACGGCGGTGCACAGTCGCACACTGCTTTACCTCAACAATGAGGCCGGAAACAATTTCAAGATCAGCGATCGTGGTATCAAACGTGCCAGATTCAATGTGCTGACGGGTATCGAAATTCCGGCCATTCTTTTGGAGGGTGGTTTCCTGTCGAACCGGACCGAGGCGGCCAAGGTTCATTCTCCAGTTTACCAGAAGACTCTCGCCGCTGCCGTAGCGCGGGCTGTGGATGTCTACAGGAACTCGATCTCGCGCAAGCAGTAAGAGACCGCGCGAGACCCATTAGGTTAGGACTCGCTGCTGACCCACCGAATAAAGCAGGTGGGTGTGTTGAGCGGCACAGTGGCCGTGGCGACACCACCTGAGATAGTGACACTGACCGGCTGCCAGCTACCAGGAGCCAGCGTGGTCGAACACTCGGCAGAGACGCTGGCACCTGGGATGATGGCGTGTGACAGGGAAAAGTTTCCGCCTGAAATTTGCGGGGAAAGAGCCGACTGACCATCGCTGCCATCAAGTGGATTTAGTCCGAAGACACGCTCCACACCATTGGGAATGCCGTCTTGGTCATAATCATCAGAAAACGAGCCGACAATGGCATACTGGCCTCGGAACCACAGTTGGTAGTTGCTCAGGCTGGCAGCAGATACCGGCGTCACCTCCAAGGCTTGGCCAAAGGGGAACCAGTGATTTCCCACGCGAACTCTTAGTCGCAGAGTGTATGGGGTAGCAACGTTCAATGCGCCACCTCCGGTGCTGGCATTGAGAGTGACAAAGTCACTGCTGGCGCTGTAGGTGGTAGGTGCCAGTGATTCCAGAACGTCACAGTTCACAGGTGTGATGTCATCGACGAATGCCCCGATTGGAAAGTTCGAGTGAGTCTGCAAGCTGAATACACCTGTATTCGCTGGTTGATGGAGGACAAAGCGGAGAAGTGTCTCTTGGTTTGTGCTCGGAAGATTGACTGTCTGGCTGCTGAAGAAGTTATCGATCCGGTTCGTGCCAGAATAAAATTGGAGTGTAGTCCAGGTGACTCCGCCGTCGGTAGATGATTGAACGGAAAGCCGTGTGTTACTTGCCATGTAGCCTCGGCGAAAACGGAAGCTGATAGCTCCACCTGCGCGTGGGATGATAGTGCGATTGATGAGGAACGACTGGAAGGCGTCAAATTCGTTAACAGGGAAAGCCAGTCTGAAGGCCTTACTGCCGCTGTGCCAGAATTGATTTCCCTGCCAGGTATGGGCGGTACGTAAATCGTAAGCGGCATCCGTGCCATCGACGATGAGAGCGTCCGTGCCGTCCTCCGCGCCCTCAAACCAAGCGGCCGAGGTAAGGGTGGAAACGTCGAGTTGGTATTCTTCGGCTTGCTCGATCGGATTAAAGAAATAATTAGCGCCGCTGTTAGGAGGACTGGTGCTACCAAAGAGGTCAGTGCTTTCTAACAACCGATTGGGGTTGATGATGGTTACCTGATAGCTATAGCTGTGCAGGCTTCCTCCGATGTTGATGTTAGAGACGGTAACGTTGTAAGTCTGATCATCGAAATCGGCGGACGCGATCGCTCCTGAGTTGGGTTTCCAAACGATGGTGTTGTCAGCGTAGCTCGCTGTTTTGGAAACGATGGAAAGTGAAACCGGCGACCCATTGATATCCGTCATGCTTACAGAAGCGGATGAAAAGTCGGCGTCGGGGAAAGACAACGACCAGCGCTGGGGCGTGATCTGCTCTGGTATGTAACCTGCGTTAGGCCAAGGGATGAATTTGGGAGAGGCTGGGGGAGTAAGGAGATTGCCGCTTACGTAAAGAGCATTGGCAGGGTAGTAATCGTCGTTATCGCCAGTGACATCACCACTGGCAAATTCTTGAATACGGGAAAAAAGGATATAGCGCCTGTGCCCTGCATCGCTGTTCTCTCCGCCCGCTGCGCCTTGGGCGTCTTCACTCATATAAGCGTCGATCGCCCCAGGTCCGTAATGACCCACAGCCAAGTTAGAGTGGAATGCGCCGTTTCGCGCGGTGCTGTTATCGAGGCTCCAGCTAGACGGGGGATCATGGGGATTGTGAGCTCCAGTAGCCACACCGCCTCCGGGAAGATATTGCGCCGAATTTCTGGAAAGCATCAAGGCTGCTGCCTGGGCGGCGCTCTGCTTGGTCGTTGACGCGCTGGGCTTTGCTGCAGCCGGCGTGCTTCCGCCTAAGACGACCGTTGCCGTGCTGGTGAGATCTACGCTGGCATCCATACCTGCCATCGCGCGGTAGAAATTGATGCGTCTCTGCACGTCGTTCTTAAAGGCCGTGGATGTGCTGCCAGGTGTGCCGCTGGCTACGGAACCAGTCCAGTTCATCCGGGTTTCATAACCCTCGGATTGCTGGTAAACTGTATGCCAGAATGAAATGACATCGTTGCGCGACTGTGTGTCCACCGCAAAGCCAGTGGTAGCAGATTCGCTGCCTGTGCCAGGTGTCCAAGCGCTCGCAGACATAGTGCTCACGGCAAGCACTGCGGTGAGCAGGGGTTTGGTTATGAATGATCCCATCAGATGTATTGTGTGATAAATCTTTGGGGGGGGAGGAGGATTCATAGTTTGAAAAATTATAATGTCAATATTTTTTAATAATGCGGTGTGTCAAAGGTTCACGCATGACCAATTGATCAGGATTTACCGACTTTCGGTAATAAGAGGTACGAGTGTGCAATTTATTCGCACTCTAATTGCAACAAAGCAAATGACTTAGGTGAACGACCGTTCGTGCTGGATCACACTTAATCCGTAAATGGAGGCCGTTTCCACCCGCATCACAATGCTGCCAAAGCTGATCGGTTGAAAACCGCTGCGGTAAGCTTGTTGATATTCCTCGGGAGTGAAATCACCTTCCGGGCCTATCAGGAGGCCGATGCTGCCAGATAATGGTTGGCGATTGAGATATTCTTTGAAATGCAGTGACGCCGGATCGAGTGCGGCAATCAGAGCGGTTTCAAAGGGTTCCAGGTCGTTGATCCAAGAGGAAAATGGGCGCGGTTCAGCAAGCTCTGGTAAATGGTTTTGGCCGCATTGCTTGCAAGCTTCGAGGGCGATGCGCTGCCATTTATCGCGTTTTTTTCCCAGTGATTCGGGTCTGGCGACCGTGCGGGCGGTGATGAGTGGTTGAATGGCGTTGACGCCCAGTTCCACCCCTTTCTGGATGATGAGCTCCATGTTGCCGCCTTTGGGGATCGACTGGCACAGTGTCACCGGCATCGCTGGCGCAGGAGAGTTACTTTCCTCCAGAATCCGGCAGGTGACTTGATCGCGACTGACAGCCTCAATTTCGCAAACAGCACTCCTTCCAGCACCGTCGAAAATTTCAGCGCCATCGCCTTCGCGGGCACGCATGACTCGGGCGCAGTGCTTCGCCTCGTCTCCGGTGAGCCGCAGCACCCCGGCTTCCCATTGATCGCTCGGCAGGTAATAGCGGTTCACGGGGTGCTGATTGGTTAGATGATGTTAGGATCCGAAAAAGCGCTTGGCTTTCTCGAAGAAGGACTCCTGCATCGGGTTGTTTTTCACCCCGATAGATTCGGAAAACTCGGTGAGCTTCTCCTTTTGATCGCCGTTGAGCTTGGTGGGGACTTCCACGTGGACTTCCACGTGCAGGTCGCCTTTGCCTCCGGTGCGCAGGTCTTTGATGCCACGATTCCGTAAGCGGAAGGTGGTGCCTCCCTGGGTTCCGGGTGGGATTTTAATCGAAGACCTTCCTTCGAGGGTGGGGACTTCCAGCTCGCCACCTAGAGCGGCGGTTGAGAACGGCATGGGCACCTCGCAGAAGAGGTCGTCACCTTCACGCTCGAAGACGTCGTGCTTCTTAACATGCAGGAAAACGTAGAGGTCGCCAGGCTGGCCACCACGCATGCCGGCGTCACCGTTGCCAGTGGAACGGAGGCGAGTGCCGTCGTCTACCCCGGCTGGGATGTTGATTTTGATCCGGCTAGTCTCGTTCTTGCGTCCTTCGCCGTGACAAGACGGGCAGGGGTCAGAGATGGTTTGTCCGGCGCCATGGCATGCCGGGCATTCTGTCTGCTGGATGAAGATACCGGCCTGACGTGTGACCGCGCCCTGGCCACCGCAGGTGGAGCAGGTGTTGCGACCGTTGCCACTCTTCGAGCCGGAGCTGTCACAGGTGTCACAGGCCTCAAGTTTTTCGATTTCGAGTTCCTTCTGGATGCCTTCAGCGGCTTCTTCCAGGGTGATTTCGAGATCATAGCGCAGGTCGCTGCCGGGTTGGCGTCCTGAGGGATTGCGTCGGCGACCACCGCCGCCAAAGATGTCCTCAAATCCGCCGCCACCGAAGGCTCCGCCGAAGACTTGGGAGAAAATGTCAGACGCATCGTGGAAGCCACCGCCGAATCCGCCGCGACCACCGCCGCCGTTTTCAAAGGCAGCGTGTCCGTAGCGATCATAGGCCGCGCGTTTGTCCTCGTCGCTTAGGGCTTCGTAGGCTTCGCCGAGTTCCTTGAACTTTTCCTCAGCCTCCTTGTCGTTCGGGTTTTTGTCCGGGTGGAATTTGATGGCGAGTTTGCGATAGGCTTTTTTCAGCTCTGACGCAGTGGCATCTTTGGAAACTCCGAGGATTTCGTAATAGTCGCGTTTGGTCATCATGCTTATTCGCTTTCAGGTTGAGGTTGATCGCCGAGCGAGACGGTGACGTTGGATGGGCGGAGCAGGCGTTCTCCGATCCGGTAACCCTTGCGCACGACTCTGACGATGTTGCCTTCCGCGATCTCGGTGCTGGGTTCCTGGCTAATCGCCTCGTGAAGATTGGGATCAAATGCGCCGTTGGGCTCGGCTGGGATTTCCTCCACATTCTGAGAGCTGAGGAATTCGCCTATCTGTTTGTGCACCATGTCCATACCCATATAGAGCATGGATCCTTGTTCCTGGGCGGCGGCTTGCATGCCCATGTTGAAATTGTCTAACACCGGAAGGAGTTCCTCCAGCAGGCTTTGGTTGCCGTAGCGAACGGCATCGAGTTTTTCGCGAGACATGCGCTTGCGATAGTTGTCCAGCTCAGCGGCGTTGCGGATCGCTTGGTCTTTCCACTTGGCAACTTCGAGTTCAAGGGCTTCCCATGGATCGATCTCAGCCTCCGGGCTGTTATCGGCAGGCTCCCCGCTCTCTTCCACAGGCTTTTGCTCAGCCCCTGCGGTTTCGTTGTTGGATGTGCTTTCAGCCGCGGCATCAGCTGCGGTTTCCTCTGTCACGACATCTTCGTTTTCTTGGAAGTGCTCTTGCATGGGCGAAACACATAGCCAGCTTCGTCGTTTCGTCAAGCAAGGGTAGGAAAAAGAACGTCTTAGCTCATTTCACCGCTGAAATCTGTGTCTCGGGGGTGGCTTTCCGCTATCACGAGAATTGATATTTACGAATAAATGATGTTTTCGTGCCTTGATCACGTCATTTTAACCATATTGATACAGTTATAATGTTAATAGTGTAAAAATACTGAAATTAAATATTGCAATAATAAATAAATTATATAAAAAGCGGTCGTCACACACCCGAACGCTCTCATTGTATGGAAAAATCAAAATTATCTCAACCGGTCTTCACTGTATTGCTAGGCATGCTTGCTTTACTCCAGGTTCAGACCCTCAGCGCACAGGCTTATCTTGATTTCGACTTTGCCCACGGAACCGTGGTCAAGGATCAGTATGCCGACAATTTTGGGGTCACCCTTTCAGCTGTGTCATTACGACCTGGGGGGATTGACCCGAACACTGATGCCATTGTCTTCGATTCTGAAAGAAGAGGGACCACTGCCGACGCAGATCTTCAGCGCGTCAGCACTGGAACCGTCAATCCCAATGGTTGGGATGGTGGCAACTTGGGATCCGACTACGTCGCTGGAGGATTGCTTATTCTCCCCGAAAACGATGATTTCGACTCAGTGAACAACGTCTATTCAGATCCTGATGATAATGCGAGCGGAGGAGAGTTCACCTTTTCCATTGCTGCAGGGTTTTCCTACACCACATTTTCGACCGTTATAGCGGATTTTGAAAATGATGGTGAAGCTTGGTGGATCCAGGCCACTGGTCGTAACGGCAAGGTGGTGATGCTGTCCTATGCGAATGTGACCACCCCCGGACACGCTCTTTACGATCCAACAATTGAATCCGGAGATAATTACATCAACCGGCTCAAGCCAATCGATGTCACGGACTATGATCTGGATGAAATCGCCGAACTTAAATTCACCCTCGATAACTCCTCGGGTGCGATTGATGCCATCTTCTTCAGTGTGCCTGAGCCCAGCACCTCTCTCTTGTCAGTGCTCGGTGCAGCCTTGGTGTTGTTCCAGCGCCGTCGTTCCTAGTCTCTATCTAAACAGGCTATCGATCCCCATGGCCGACTTGCGGATGAACTTGGGCATGGATTTCTGAGAGCGGTTTTTGAAAAGCCGGTAGAGAATCGACAAAAGATTGAGAGTAAAAAGGTGGTCTAGCAGCGGGCGGTAACCGCGCTTCTTCCGGAGCAGGAGTCTGGAGCCCCACGCCAGAGTGCGGCGTTTGATCTTGGCGGGTTTGAAATTGGTTTTGATCCGGTAGCGGGCCCGTTTGGATGCAGGCCAGTTTTTTTTGTAGCGATCCTTTTCCTTCCGGATGGTCTCTACTAACGCTGGGTCATACCGAGAGAAATAGTATCTTCTGGCCAGTGTAATCATCTGGCAGGTGTCTCGCATGAAGTGAATGTCGTCCACTGGCCAGTCCAGTAAACGGCATAGTTCGATCATGCGGGGAAAACGTTGCATCGCACCTTCTGCCTGACTGATGGCAGCATCGTGATCGCTTACGAAGTGACGCAGGAGCTTCCGGATCGGTGCGTGAATGAAAAGGGAATCCCAGTAGATGTGCAGCAATGGTGGAATGCGCACTCTGCGGAAAAACAGCTTCATCCGCGCAAACTCCGCGATGTAATAGAGCTGACTGACGACATAATCGCTGTGTTGCATCAGCTCGACAGCGGCAGCGGCTTGGCGGGGCGCGACGACTCGGGCGAGTGACTGCTCTGGCGTGAGTTGATGTCGGAAAATATCAATCGCCGAGCGAACATTGAGTTCATTCCAGAATCCTTCCGGATCGAGGAATGTGAGACGCTTGAATCGGTGCCAGCCGCCAGTCTGACCCCATACGGAAATTCCTAACAAGTTTTGACAGTCGGTCAGTTCATCGCGAAGCCACTGGTTTTGGAATCCAATGTATGAGGGAAATTCGCCGGCTCCTTCGTATTCTCGGCGTGCCTGGAGTTCGAGGAGCTTGGGCCCCTGATATTGGAAGAACGCTCGGTTGAGTGGGATGTGGCGGAAGAAGTCAGACTCCCCAGGTTTCATCGACAAGATAAAATGGGGTGAGGTGATCCCTTTCAGCGTGTCGGCCAGTCGACCACGGTGCCAAATAAGATCACCAATCCGGTGGGCACCAACGGTCCATGTTCGAAGAATCACCTTGGTGCGTGATTGATCGGTTAGAGGCAACAGAGCGCGGAGAAATTGATTGGTCTGTTTGGGCGTTCGTAGGTGGAGATGGGAGCGAATCGGGTCTTTGACATCAAGGCCATCGGATTCGCCTATGCGAAGGATCAGGCCTTTGACAGTGGGGAAGGTTTTCAAGAATCGATCAACCAGATCCAGGTAATGCGCATTACGCGCTGCATGAGAGTCGCCGATTTTTTCAGCAGAGCTTTTGGAAAGGCAGAGGATGTCGCTGGTGATCCACGGTTGTAATCCGCGGTTTGTCAGGATTTCCAGCAGCGGTTCAAACTGCTCAGCGAAAAAGCGGATGCGTCGATTCGTCTCGTCATCGTGAGCCGGGTGCTCAGTGAGATGTGCGAGATCGTCTAGAGTGATGGCATTAAACCCAAGTTCCCGTGCCTTGTCGGCAAAGATGGTGAACTCCTCGCGCAGGGTTTCCCAAAAACCTTCATCTTCCGGCAGATCAGTGAAGGGTATTTTTGACCAATTGATGCGGGAGGCTTTCGCCGCACGGAAAAACGGACCAATGCCGTCAATGAGATATAGTCCGTCGCTTGGCAGATGAATAGGAGGCATGCGGCCTTCATTCTATAGCATCGGGTAAGATTGCTGAGGAGGGATCGTCTGACGATATCGCCACCTTCGGAAATAAGAAATCATCACCAGGCTCAATCTGAGTATTGGGGTTATCGATGAGGCTTATTTGTAACTTTCTAGTATGCTGCAGGGGAAATGCTTATAAAAATGATCCGGCGAACCATTTATGGTATTACAGCCATCTCACTGATGGTCCTCCTAGCCTTGGGTGGTTTTTTCCTCTATCAAAAATTCCGTAAACCGACTCCTGACGAGTTTGTGAAAAGCTGCCGTCACGGTGATCTGAGAGAGGTCAAACGAGGCATCCGCAAAGGCTGTGATCCAGATGCACGGGCACTCTGGGGGTGGCGGAATGACATCGAGGGTGAAAGCGCGCTCACTGCCGCTGCGGAATCGGGCCAAACAGAGGTGATCAACATGCTGCTGGATCATGGGGCTGGTGTGAATCGGTTGGACGGCTTCGGTCGCCCTGCTGTGGTGGCGGCTGTGAGGTCTGGAAAGTTGGGAGTGGTGCGTCTGCTTGTTGCGAGGGGAGCGGATGCATCGATGGCGGGGCAGGACGGAATCTCAGCGCTTCATATGGCGGCGGCACTGGGACACATTGAAATAATGAGGTATTTGTTGGATTCAGAGTTGTCCATTGATGCCCAAAGCAAGTCGAAGAACAGCCCCTTGCTTTCAGCTGTTTACACAGGTCAGGTGGAGAGTGTGGATTTTCTGCTAAGCAAGGGCGCAGATAAAAGTGTTAGAAATACAAGTAGGAAAACTGCACTGGAAGAGACAGAGTTGCAGCTCGCTCAATTTGAGCGTTACTACCAAGAAAAAGACTGGGATGAAGACGACTACAAGGCGTCGATCCTACCGTATCAAAAAATCAAGCAGCTGCTGCAAGCAGAGTGACCCTACGATTTCCATAGCCAGCGCAGGCCGTCTGGGAAAAGCCTGCCCCCGAACTTGCCGCTGTGACCGCCTTCGGTGGGAACCCACATGTGCTGGTATTTGCGGAATTCCAGAGCTTTTTGCATTTGCTGATTTCCTAACCACCAGTTGCCGTGAGCATTATCGAGGTCGTCTTTGCCGTCTTGTAAATAGACACGTATTGGGCGGAGGTCACCTTTGCGGATGAGGGCAGGATAGACATGACCGCCACGGATGTTAGTGAACGATCCGATATGGCTCATCACCCTGCGAAACAGATCGGGCCGCTCCCACGCGACGGTAAAAGCGCAGATGCCACCGGAGCTGAGTCCACAGATGGCACGCTGATTTGGGTCGGTTGTAAGGTTGAAGTCTTTGGCCACGGCGGGCAGTAGTTCTTTCTCCAAAAACTCGGCATATTTGCCACTGAGGCTGTCGTATTCAACGCTGCGGTTGCTTTTCTTTTTCTCCGTGTTCCAGCCTTGGACGCCTTCGATTGTCTCAACATGCAGCCCTGGGTTGACGAAAATGCCGATGGTTACCGGCATTTGCTTTTTGGCAATCAGGTTGTCGAAAACGATTGGTGTGCGGAAGTCGCCATTCTTTTTGACGTAGTTATGGCCATCTTGGAAAACCATCACCGCCGCCGGTTTGCTGGAATCGTATTGGGCTGGCACGTAAATATAATATTGGCGCAGTGTGCCGGGGAAAACCTGGCTGCGGATCTCGTGACGAGTGACTTTCCCCTCTGGCACACCATCTTGTCGTTTGGAGTCGGGCTGCCATGGTAGCTCATCAGCGTGAAGAGAGCAGATGGATAGCACAAGGCAGTTTAGAATGAGGGCAGGGGACAAGTTCATTGATGGGGCTACGCTAACGGTAAGGTGAATGTTTCTGTAAAAGCAGCTGAGCGACGACCTTAAAAAAAGTCGAAATTTGACATGGATTTGACACAACTCGATCGAGGCTATGGCAATATGATGGCGTTATGAAACTAAAACACATTACCACAACTACGTTAATCAGCCTGTCGTTCGCAGCCAGTCTCATGGCTCAGAGCAAGGCCGACCCTTTTGTCAAAAGCGGAAAACCTCAACCCGCTGCTGTAGCGAATAAGCCAGTTGCTGAGGAGGCCGCCACGCATGCCATTCTCTTTGAGGCTTTTTCTTTACCTCTAAAAGATGCGGCCGAGCTGATGAGAAGCGGTAACACCGATGAGCAGACTTATCAAAGTTTGGTGCAAAAGGGAAAACAGGAAGTATTGGTCGTGCTGCGTGGCACATCAGGTCAAAAAATAACGAACGAAGCCGTGCGGGAGATGATCTATCCAACAGAATATGAAGCGCCAAAAGTTCCAACCACCCTGGGCGTAAATATCTCACCCATGGGAAATAAGGGTGTTGATAAAAGCGGCGAGTCGAGTGCAGATCAGACAGAAAACCTCTCGAAAGCCCCCAGTGTGAAAAGCCTGGAAGGACTGAAAGTTCCAGTCACGCCTTCGGCCTTTGAGACCCGCAATGTAGGAGTCACCGTTGAGACTGAATTTTTGCTTGCAGGTAATAATGATGGGACCTGTGACCTCATCATAGCTCCAGAATTCATCAACCACATAGGCGAGAGTGTGGCAGGACAAGGAGTGGCTGAGACAACAATGCCAGTTTTTGAAACTCAGCGATTGCAGACCAATGTGACGCTCAACATCGGCAAACCTTATCTCTTGGGCACAATGAATCGTCCACCATCCTCCAAGCTTGATGGCGATTTGCCAAACCGAGTATGGTTTGCTACTGTCACTGTCCGTCCTGTAAAACCGTAACAGGAATCACCAATGCGTATCTTTCACCTGACCCTCTTGCCGATGCTCATCATGGCTGTGCTCACAGCCATCGTGGGTGAGCGGCTGGCAAGACGTGAGGTGGAGGAGCGCATCCCCGTTGACCGTGAGCGGGTGCTGGATTTTGCGGCAGATTTTCAGGCGGAGTTAGAACGTCTGGACGAACTATACATTAGTCACCTCGAACACCTTTCGGCGCAATATTTTCTGAGTGGCGGCGATGATGTTAGGGGGAGTGCGGAAGATATCGTCGCGCTGAAATCCATGTATCTCTTCTCGGAGAAAAAAATGATCCGCTCGTTTGAACTCTTGAGCCCGTCTCAGTCAGCCCCGCTTCCTGAAGTGAGTGTAGAGGGTCTGCGTCCTCCATTAGTGCTGAGTAGGGCAGTGATCATTCCTGCTGAGATGGTAGGGCAGACTAAGCCTGGAGAAAGTGGATGGTTGAATGCACCAGATGAAAAGCATCTTATCTATTGGACCCGCCCAGATGCAGAGCATCTTGTTGCCACCGTGGTCGATAAGGACGAGCTGAATCGGCGCACGGCTGTGCATCTTGAAGACTGGATGCAGGATCCGCTGACTCCACTCCGTGAATCGTCCACCCATTTTGCCATCTCCTCACCATCGGGGGAGATTCTTCGTGCAGGCGACGAGCAAACGCGGGGAGGTGCCGCGCTTGTTATGCCGCAACGTCTGCATTCCGGGACATGGCAAATTCAGGCATGGGATAGGATTTCCCAGAGTTCTCATCACAGCGCCGCTGTCTTGGCCATTGCCCTGACGCTGGCAGCTGTTTTCGTGCTAAGTGGGTTTCTCCTCTACCAGCAACAGCGACGTTCTCTCAAGCTAGCCAGGCAGCGAGTGTCGTTCGTAAACCAAGTTTCTCATGAACTGGGATCGCCACTTACCAATATGGCGCTCAATCTGGACCTTGCCATGGACTCACTGGGTGAGGGTGAAAAAAATACTCGCCACCGTTTAGGACTTGTTGGGCAGGAGATCGATCGACTCAACCGATTGGTAAGTAATGTTCTAACGTTCTCCCACTGTGATCGCGGCACTCTTGAGGTTCATCGAGAATCCTGTCTCCCCGATGAGGTGATTGCTCGCTTGCTCGATTCTTGCCGACCTGCACTCACTAGGCGCGGCATCGAGTTAGAATATGAGCCTGCTGTCAACGCTGCGGTGGAAACCGACCCTGACGCGCTGACTCAGATCGTTGCCAATCTGGTCTCGAATGTAGAAAAATACGCCAGCTCTGGAAAATGGCTGGGGATTAAGACTCTTCTCCGTGACGAGCAGTTAGTTGTATCTGTTAGGGATCGAGGTGCTGGGATTCCCGAGGCGGAAAGAACACGAGTATTTCAATCGTTCGAACGATTGGAAAACAGTGTCAACGAAGGCTCGAGTGGAGCAGGCTTAGGTCTGTCGATCGCGAGTCAACTGGCCACGAAGCTAGGTGGTACGCTGAAAATGGTCGACTGTGAGGTCGGCTGTCACTTTGAACTCACCCTGCCAGTCAATGTGATATGTGCTGTAGCGGGAGATAACAAGCAGGTGATATGAAGGTCTTGGTAACCGATGATGACCCTCTGACGCTGGACGCACTGGCGACGTGCATAGAGGCGGAAGGCTTCGAAGTTTTTAAAGCGGAAAATGGACTGGAGGCTCTGGAGCTATGGCAGGAGTCATCTCCAGATTTGGTCTGTCTCGATATCATGATGCCCAAGTGCAACGGCTACGAAGTTTGTAAAACCATCCGTGAGAAAGACAGCAAGGTGCCTATCTTATTTCTCTCCGCAAAAAGCGAGGAGAGCGATCTGATCGCCGGACTCGATCTCGGCGCCGATGACTTCATCCGCAAGCCCTTCAATCGAGGCGAAGTGATGGCGCGGATTCGTGCTGCCCTACGCCGGTCGGCCCATCTGCATGAACCGGATCATTTCGAAATGAATGAGCTGTTAGTTAGTCCGCAAAAATTACTGGCGGAGCACGGTGAGGCAAAAATCGATCTAACGCCGCGAGAGGTCTCAATGCTCAAGTTGCTCTACGATCGTGCCGGAGTCCCGGTCTCACGAGATACTTTTTGGGATCATTGCTGGGGGATGGATTATTTCCCTGATTCTAGAACACTTGATCAACACATCTTCACCCTCAGGAAAAAAATAGAACAAGACCTGGGGTGCTCCCGCATCATTGGAACGGTGCGGGGGGTGGGGTATCGATACTCACCCGACCAAAGCTGATTTCCTAATCTTGAGAGGCGTTCGCCCACTCCGCGACTTGCTTCATGTCATCCGCTGAATCAAAAGCTTCCAAGGGCACCCAGCTGTAGGATTTTTTTCCGTGGTATAGGAGTAGCCCCTGCTTGGTGCTGACGGTTTCGAAAAGTCCGGACCACTTCATATTTGCATCGCCGTCTGCTCCATGGATGGCGAGGCCGTCCGGAGTGAAGGTGTAGTAGGCTGTCTGCCCATAGCCGGGAAGCTGACGCAAATTTCTAGCGTGCATGACTTTCCAGATCAACGGACGTAGCAGGGCGAAGGTGCCCACCATTAGCATCAGCACGGAAAAGGGGGTAAGTCCTTCGCTGATGATCAAAATCGCACCGGCTAACATTACCGCAGCACTGAGAAAGGTGCGGATCATCAACCAATTGCGGTAGCGGTGCCACATGTGTAAACGAAAGGCCCCGAGGTGGGACCGATCGTCGAATACTAGCTTGGCCTTGATGGAGGTATCAGTATCCAATTTAAGCTTTGGGAATGGCTGGCAGAGAAGCTGCGGCAACGGCTTGACCGTGACGTTTCATCTTCTCGTCCGGCTGGGTGATGTTGATTTTCTTGGCCAGCTCAGGGAACTCCGCTTCGAGGACTTCCTCGGCAGCATCGATCATGACTTGGCCGCCAGGGCCGGAGGTGGCACGGCCCATGATGATCAGCGTGCCGATATCATAGAAATCCGCGTAGTGCGCGATGGCGTAACCAAAGCATGTGCCGATGGTCTGATAGATTTTCGCTGCTTGTTCATTGCCGTTTGCCATTTCCTTCTGCACTTCGATGAGTTGCTCAGGGAAAGGCATGTCGCCGTAATCGAAACCGGCGGCAGGGGCGAGGCGGGCTACACCTTGCTGGCAGAAAAATTGCACACCGCAGCCTTCATCGCCAGACCACTCGTCGACCGGACCGTTTTCACGGTAGTCGATGGGAGCAAAAGCGAGTTCGTTGATTTGGGTGGTGACGTTGCCTTGTGGGTCGACATAACCAACGGCTTCAGACGTGCCCATGGCAACGCCTAACACGGAGTTGGTGTTCATGCTGATCGAGCCGGCCAGAGCGGTCACTTCGCCATCATTGATAACTTCAAATGGAACGCCCGGATATTCTGCGGCGGCGATGTCCTTGAACATGGGAACTACGACATTTTCAAAGACTTCGGGATCTTTAATGCCACGGAAGAGAGAGGCGATGCGCACTTCGTTGTTGATATATACACCGGCTGATGAGCCCCCGATGGCATCGACGCTCGGCAGGTGCTCTGCGGCGAGTTTGAGAGAATCGATGATACCGTCGCGCTGGTAACTCGGGTCCTCTTGAAAATATGGGTCCCATGGGATCTCTGTGGAAAACACCACCTCTCCATCGATGACGGCGGCGCACTTGCGATCGGAGCCACCAAGGTCAAAGCCAATGCGGTTGCCGTCGAGATTGCGACCCAATGGAGCGGCGGGGCTGTTTTGTGCGGGGATATCATCCAAGCCTACGGCTTTCACTTCGATATTCTGACCAAACATGCCTTTGCCGACGATGTCCCAGTCGAACTTACGGGCGCCGGTTTCCGAGTAAATTTCTCCAAGTTCTGCGGCAATATTGTCGTTGCCGGCGATATAGATCGTGCAGCCTCCATGCCCCCAGAGCATGAATTTCACAATGCGCTCGATGTATTTTAAGTTCAGAGCTGTGTTTTCTCCTTCGTGAGCCAGCACCCTCACGTCATAGCGGAAAACAGTGCCGTCCAAGCGAGCCAGTGCGATTTTCACATCATGCGCACCGGGGTCAGTAGCTACTTTTTCTTTGAAAGCGCGGTTCCAAAGGACAGCGGGAACGAAACCCGGATCGAGCACAGGTGTGATTTTAGCTTGGATGTTCATGGTAAAAAAGGAGAGGCGTCGTTTTCGCCGCCGGAAAGGTGTACAAGCGCGGCATAAGAGGAAAGACAAAATCGGCTCAATCGGACGCATTTTCACCAGATATGGACAAGATTTCAGCCAGAATCGTCCGATGACAGAAGATAGCGGGAGAAAGCTATTGCAAACGAGTCTCAATTACGCTTCATTGTGGTCGAGCATGATAGCAGACATCGCAAGAGACCTGAAAGTCGACAACGCCACCACCCTCAGCCAAGCTAGTGCAGGCTGTCAGCTGCGTATTCGCCAGTTGGAAGGAAAGGCGTGTCAGCGTCTCCGTGAAATTGGATTTTGCGAGGAAATGGAAATCTGCAAGCTCTCCGACGGCCGAAACATGATTTGTTCCGTCTGCGGCACCCGCATGGCACTGAGCCGGAAGCTTGGTGACCAAGTGTTGGTCGAAATGGTCTAATTACTACGAGCAGTCAAAACCTGCGATTTAAGGTATGGAAACAATTGCTCTTGTGGGAAACCCGAACAGCGGGAAAACCACGCTTTTCAACGCACTAACCGGTTCTAATCAGAAGGTAGGAAACTACGCTGGTGCCACAGTCTCGAGAGTTTCGGGGATTCTTAGGACTCCTCATGGGAATAAATTCGAGCTGTTGGATCTTCCCGGTTGTTACTCGCTTTCCCCCAACTCTCCTGACGAGCGGATCACGCGCGATGTTTTGTTAGGCGATCAAGAGGGTGCCGAGCGTCCTTCTGCCGTCGTCTGTGTCGTGGATGCTTCTAACTTGGAGCGCCACCTCTATCTGGTTTTCCAAGTCATCGATCTCGGCCTGCCGGTCATCGTGGTCTTGAACAAAGTCGATCTCGCAGAAAAACAAGGCATTCGCATGAATGTCGAGTTGCTCTCCGAGGAACTCGGGCTGCCGGTTGTGCCTTGCCAGGCAAACAAAGGCAAAGGCGTCATCGATATCAAGCAAGCCGTCCGCCATCCTTTCCCTCATATTCCGCGCCGGACATGGCAGGCTGACAAACATACCGAGAAGGCCATTGATGATCTCACGAGCAAGCTCGAGTCTAACGATCTGGAAAACGCCGGTGCCCACGCGATTCATCTGTTAGCGGATGCGGTCTATCGCACGGAGCCTCAGCCGGGCATTGACCGTGGAGTTAGGCAGTCGGCCATGGATGTGGCAGATACGGCGATCCGGTCGGGCTCGTCTCCTGAAGAAAGTATTTCCCAAGCGAGAACCAAACGTGCACAAGCGATCTGTAAGGTGGCTGCGCGCCGACAGGAGGTCGATGGTCTGACTAACAGTGACAAAATTGACCGCGTCTTGCTGCATCCTATCTGGGGATGGTTTGTATTTGCCGGATTAATGTTAGTGGTGTTCTGGACTATCTTTAGAGTCGCAGAATACCCGATGGGCTGGGTCGAAGAAATTATCGGAGCTCTCAAGGATAGTGTGGCCGCCTTGCTTCCTGCCGGAGACGTTAAGGATCTGATCACAGACGGTATCATTGATGGTGTTGGCAGTGTGGTGATCTTCCTGCCTCAGATTCTCCTGCTGTTGTTCTTTATCGGCCTGATGGAAACGTCTGGTTATATGTCGCGCGCTGCTTTCCTCATGGACAATGTCATGAGCAAAGTCGGTCTTAGTGGTAAGGCCTTTTTGCCCCTACTCAGTTCTTACGCCTGTGCCATTCCCGGTATCATGGCCACGCGCACGATGGACAGTGCCAAGCAACGCCTGCTCACCATCATGATCGCACCGTGGATGAGCTGCACCGCACGCTTGCCCGTTTATGCCTTGCTGATTGGTATGCTGCTGGCTGGTTATGGTGCGATGGTCCAAGCCCTGACGCTAGCGGGTCTCTATTTATTGGGAACCAGCACGGCTCTGTTAGCGGCTTGGTTGCTGGCTCCCAGAGTGAAAGGTGGCGAAGAGCCTACCCACTTCATGTTGGAGCTGCCTTCATATACGGTTCCTGATTTGAAATACATCATGCGTCATTTGTTAGAACGCGCATGGTCATTCCTGGCAAAAGCCGGCACCATCATTCTCGGTATTTCCATCATTCTGTGGGCACTGAAAACTTATCCGAAACCTGAGGAGGGAAGCCCTGCGGCTGAAGATGCCAGCTTGGCCCTTGAGCAAAGTTACATGGGTAAAATCGGCCACGGTATCGAACCTGTAGTCAAACCTCTCGGCTACGATTGGCGCACCGGAACAGCCTTGGTCGCCGCCTTTGCCGCCCGTGAGGTGTTCAACTCCAGTCTGGCGATTTCTTATTCGGTAGATGAAGAGGAGTTTGATGACGAAGACTCTTTCCTCGATCAGCTGCGCGCAAAGATGAATGCCGCCACTTGGCCCGATGGTAGTCCGATCTACACACCTCTGACTACCCTGAGTCTTCTTGTGTTTTTCGTTTATGCTCTGCAATGCTTACCGACCACTGCTGTGGTCAGGCGTGAAACCGGTTCGTGGAAATGGGCGCTTGGCCAGTTGGCTGCGATGACAATCGTGGCTTGGCTCGCTGCCTTTGCCATCTATCAGGTAGGAAAATTGATGGTCTGACCATCCATCGCTTGCATCAAACCCAACATCGCCGACTGTTAAATCATGGACTGGGAAAACTGGCAAACCTACGTCGCTCCTGCGATCGTCATTCTGACCATCGGCATTTTTATCCGCCGCTGGGTCAAAACCAAGCTAGCTGAAAGCGCCGCCAACTGCTGCGGCGGAAGATGCGGTTGTGCCGTTTCCAAGAAGAAAAAGAAACTGGCCGCGAAGGGGCAGGAATCAGTGGTCGGTGGTAAGTAGGCGGTTGTCAGGTGTCAGGTGGCAGGTGGCAGGTGGCAGGTGGCAGGTGGCAGGTGGCAGGTGGGCAGTGGACAGTCCCTGCGGGACGATAGATACTAGCGCGGGGTGCAAACCCCGAGATAAATAGGCCTATAGACAGATCAAGTCCCGGAGGGACGACAGAAGCTGCACCTCACCAAAGATACGTGTCATCGTATTCCACCATCCCTCGTTCTAACATCGCCACATACTCCTCCTTGAATGTGGTTTTCCGATGATGTTTCTTCTGATTCAAGACATAGGCTCTCACTTTTTCCAAATCCGGAGGGCTGACGGTGAAAGCACCATAGCCTTCTTGCCAGGCAAAGGCTTTCATCCGCAGCTGTTCGCTTACCCAGCGTGATGAACATGCCTTCAACTCACGCATAAGGTCCGACAAAGTATGCGTGGCTTTTAAGCCGACCAATAGGTGAACGTGATCAGCTACACCACCCACAGCCAGGGCAACACCTTCCAAACCACGGACGACACCACCTAAGTAAGTGTGCAGATCTGGTCTGAATGCTTCAGTAAACCATTCTTCGCGGTCTTTGGTCGAAAATACCAAATGGTAATAGAGAGCGGTGTGAGTGGCTGGCATGTTTTCCACTCTGCCAATGGCGCTTTTCCTGTGCGAGAGAGAAATGCATGAAGGGGCACCGGATGCTTCTGTCGTCCCTCCGGGACTTAATGTTGGCGATGCCCTCTGTCCCCGGGGTTTGCACCCCGCGCTAGTGTCTATCGACCCGCTGGGTCTGTAGTGAGCTACCGGTCATTGGCCAGTCAACCAAGCATCGAGCACTGAGCACTGAGCACTGAGCACTGAGCACCGACCACTGACCACTGACCACTGACCACTGACCACTGACCACTGACCACTGACCACTATCCGCCGTGTTTCTTCATGTGGGAAGAGTTGAGAATGTCGGTCACGACTCTTGCCGGCTCCACACCTGTTAGTTTCTGCTCGAGGCCTTGGTAGAGGTAGCCGAATTTGTGGAAGTCTAGGCCGCAGCGTTCGAGGATGGTGGCGTGGAGATCGCGCACGTGTACTTTTTGGTCCGGGGTGGTGATGTTGAATGCGTAGTCATCGGTGTCACCGTAAACGGTTCCGCCTTTGACTCCGGCACCGGCCATCCAGAGGGAGAAGGCACGGGGGTGGTGATCACGTCCGTAGTTCTTCTCAGTCAGTCGACCTTGTGAGTAAACCGTACGACCGAACTCGCCGCCACAGATGACGAGGGTGTCTTCTAACAGGCCGCGCTGTTTGAGATCCTGAATCAGGCCGTAGCAGGCTTGATCGATGTCTTTGCACTGCGAGGTGATGTCGCGTGGGAGGTTACCGTGCTGGTCCCAGCCGCGGTGGAAGATTTGGGTGAAGCGGACACCTCGCTCGGCCAAACGACGTGCCATCAGGGCGGTGTAGGCGAAGGTGCCAGCTTTCTTGGCGTCCGGGCCATAGAGCTCGTAAGTGGCTTCTGTTTCCTTGGAAAGATCGGTCAGCTCCGGCACGGACATCTGCATGCGGTAGGCCATTTCGTATTGTTGGATACGAGTCTGGATTTCCGGATCGCCGACTTGGTTGAGTGTCTGCTGATTGAGACCTGAGAGGCCGTCTAACATGGAACGGCGAAGATCGCGATCGATGCCTGGAGCGTCCTTGAGGTAAAGCACCGGATCACCGATGGAGCGGAGGTTGACTCCGGCGTGTTTGCCGGGGAGGAAACCTGAACCCCAGAGACGTGAGGAAATCGCCTGCACGTTCGCCTTTGGGTTGGAGTGATTGGCGTGGAGTACGCAGAAGGTGGGAAGGTCGTTGTTGAGGGTGCCGAGACCGTATGAGAGCCATGAACCCATCGATGCTTTACCAGACTGCATGGAGCCGGTGTAGATGAGCTGGTTGGCCGGCTCGTGGTTGATGGCCTCGGTGTACATCGATTTGATGATGCAGATGTCATCGACCATTTTTCCGGTGTAGGGAAGCAGGTCGGATACCCACGCTCCGGATTCGCCGTATTGCTTGAAATCGACAAATGACGGTGCGACAGGGAACTTCGATGCGCCTGCGGTCATACCGGTGAGTCGCTGACCGGACTTAACGAGGTAGTCTTTGATGTCCTTGTTGAAATCCTTTTTCAGATTCGGTTTGTAATCGAAGGTCTCGAACTGGGATGGTGCACCGATGAGCGAGATGTAGATCACGCGCTTCGCGGCGGGGGCGAACTGGGGCTTGCCGGTGCTTTCGCCAATGGCGGCCATCAGGTCTCTAGGTAACATCGATGCCAACGCCGCCGAGCCCAGGCCCATGGCGTTCTTGCGGAAGAACTGTCGGCGGGTGACGGAGGTGTTATGCAGGTCGAGTGTCTTGGAGATATCGGTCTGGTTCATGGCAGGAGAGGGGGAGATTATTTGTTGAGCGTTTCGTCCATATTGAGCATCTGATTGGCAATCAGTGTCCAGGCGGCGAGTTCGATGGGATCGATGCTGGGATCGTTTTCTGTGGCTCCCACGGAAATGAGTTTCTTGGCATCGTCCGGTTTGGATTTGAATTTCTTGAGGGCAAAATCCAAGGTCTGCTGGATGATGTCAGCCTCTGCACTGGTTGTGTGGCGTGAGAGCAAACGCATGGCAATGAAATCGATTCTGGTGCGGGTTTCTTTGCTGTTAGCGATCGATTCCTTGGCCAGTTCTCGTGACGCCTCCACAAACTGCGGGCCGTTCATCACCACGAAGGCTTGCAGCGGAGTGTTGGTGATATCGCGGCGGGTGCAGGAAACCTCTCTCGATGGAGCATTGAGAATATCCATGGCCGGGTGCACGGCGGTGCGTTTCCAGAAGGTGTACATTGAGCGGCGGTAAATTTTATCTCCGGTGTCAGCTTTGTAGTTTCTGGTGTTAGACTGCGGCATCGCGACGGCTTTCCAGACGCCTTTTGGCTGAGGTGGCTTCACGGACGGGCCGCCAATTTTATTCTGCAGAAGATCACCGGACTTCAGCGCGAGGTCACGAATTTGTTCTGCGTCCAGACGATAGCGCGGTCCGCGTGACAGAAGTGTGTTCAAAGGATCACGCTCAAGTTTTTCAGGTGTAATCTGAGCCGACTGGCGGTAGGTGGATGAAGTGACGATGGTGCGTAGCAGGTGATGGAAATCCCACTTGTTCTCCACGAAATCGGCCGCAAGCCAATCGAGAAGCTTGGGATGGGTGGGGCGAGCGCCCATGACGCCGAAGTCATCATTGGTGGCCACAATGCCGGTGCCGAAGATGTATGACCAATAGCGATTCACGGTAACGCGTGCCGGCAGCGGATTCTCCGCCTGCGTGAGCCACTTGGCCAGGCCGAGTCGGTTCTTCGGCATGTCCTTGGTCATCGGTGGCAGGGAGGCGGGTGTGCCTGGGCTGACTTTCTCTCCTTTGTTCGCATACTCACCACGGACGAGAATGTGGGCGAATGGTTCGGTCTTTGTTTTTTCCTGCATCACCAGAGTGATGGTGCCACGCTTGGAAATGGCGGCCTGTTCATCCTGGAGTTTTTTGAGGTTGGCGAGGGGGGCGTTCAGGCTTTTGTCGACCTTGCTGAAGTAGTAGTCGCGCAGCTGTTGCAGTTGTTTGGGGGATTTCTTGGCCATGCGGCGCAGGCCGTTGATGCGACCATCGACAGAGAGCGAAAGAGCCTCCTCCTTGCTGAGTTCTTTGTTGAACAGCTGGAAATTTTGAAGCTGCCCGTTTGTGTAAGGCTGGGTGTTGTAACGCTTACCTAACAGGAAAGGGGCGGTATTTTTGATCGAATCCGTGAGTTTGTTTTCATTCACGGTGATGGCCGCCTTTTCTCCATTGATGTAAATTTTCACCCCGTCCGCCTGACTGCTGCCATCATAGGTGACGGTCACATGGAACCACTCATCCTTGGGGTAAGTTTTTTTGGTGGTCACCTTGAGGAAATCCTGTGGCCAGGAGTGGATCAAGTGCACGGCTAGGTGACCATTTTCTAACCAGAGGTCGTAACCTTGGTGTGAATCCTTGGTGTGCATCTTGGAAATCGCACCGCCTGAGAAGCCATGTGGAGCCTTGAGCCATGAGGAAAAGCTGAACTTCTGATCGCGTTCAAAATCACCGGCATTGCCGAGATTAATGCCGTTGTTTTTGACAAATAAAACAGCGTCTCCGTATTCACCGTCCACCCAAGCGATGGGTTGATCGGATGAGTATTTGGTGCCTTTGGAATCGACGAGTCCTTTGGCCTTGTCATTGAGTGGCAGGTGAAGAAGGCGGTTTTCCTCTGGCACGGCTTGAGCTTGAGATGTGCTAGGCGCTTTCAGCCATGCTTGGAACTTGGCTTCACTCGCGGCACGCTGTTTTTTGATCGATTCGTTGGCCGCTGCGATTTCCTTGTCGAGCACAGGGATGCGCTCGCGATCTGCCTGAGAGGGGACTAACACGTTTGGTGGGTGATCTGCCTTGTTACGGTCCAGAGCACTCATGGTCGTGTTCCGGAAGAAGGCTGTCATTTGGTAATTCTCTTTGGTGGAGATGGCGTCGAATTTGTGATCGTGGCAAGAAGCGCAACCCACGGTGAGACCAAGCCAGGCTGCGGAGGTGGTGCTGGCGCGGTCTTGGGCGTAGATGGCATTGTATTCCTCGGCGATAGCTCCGCCTTCTCCGGTGGTGGGGAGGCAGCGGTGGAAGCCGGAAGCGATTTTTTGATCGAGAGTAGCATTGGGCATCATGTCTCCGGCGATCTGCTCACGGGTGAACTGATCGAAGGGCATGTTCTGGCGGAAGGCATTGATCACCCAATCGCGGTAGGGCCAGATGGAGCGGTAGTTATCGATGTGGATGCCGTGGGTGTCTGCATAACGTGCGACGTCCAGCCAGTGACGGGCGTAGTTTTCCGCATAGGCATCTGAGTCTAACAGCTGGTTGACTTTTTCCAGATAAACGGTGTCGAAGTCGCGGGTGTCGGTGGTGAATTTCTCCACCTCTTCAGGGCTGGGCGGGAGTCCTGTCAGGTCGAAGCTGAGGCGACGGAGGAGGCGGGCCTTGCTCTCGTCTGAGTTGGGAGCCAGGCCGGCGGTTTCGAGGCGTTTGGCAACGAAGTAATCGATCGGATTACGTGCCCAGTCCTTGTTCTCGATTTCTGGCAGCTCTGCCTTCTTCGGAGCAATGTAGGCCCAGTGTTCCTCGTATTTGGCACCCTCCTTGATCCAGCGGCGCACCAAAGCAATTTTCTCAGGAGCCAGAATCGAGCCGTGCGGTGAGCGCTCCGGGTGGAGTGGCATCACCTCGTCCGGGTTCTTGGACTCCATGAGCTTCATGAGCAGCGAGCCGTCCGGATCTCCAGGGATGATGACAGGTTTGCCATTGGGGCGTTTTTCAAAGGCGAATTCCGGCTGGTCGATGCGCAGCGGTGGGCCGTCATTCGGAGTCAACGGGCCACCTGGCTCACGCGTGCCGGAGTCCGGGCCGTGGCAGTGGTAGCAGGCGGCGGAGAGGATCGGCTGAATGTGCTCGTTGAATGACACCGGCTGGCCTTCAGGAACGATCGAGATGGTTTCGTATTTCTTTTTGGTAGCAGGAGCTGGTTCGGCAGGTGTGCTGGGATCTGTGGCGGATGCCAGGGATTGATCCACGGTTTCCTTCTGTTTGCAGGAGGAAATGACAAGCAGACCAGCGGTGGCTGCATAAGAGAGATGTTTCAGCTTCAAGCGAGTCATAGCGATTATAGCATTGGAAAAATGTCAGCGAGGGGGGAGTCGCGTCAGCAGCGAGACGATCGCTGGTAGTGTGAATATGGCATAAAATCCAAATTACTCCACCATCATACGGCCAATAAGGCTGATGTTTGCAGTAAATACACAAAATTTCAGCCAACTGTCCAAGATTGAACAGTTGGCTGATATGAAGCAAAAATATGCGCTTACAGGTGCTTTTGGGCCTGTGCCACAGTGTGGCTGGAGGTTAGTCCGTGCCTTTCACGGAGCTCCTCGACTTTACCATGATCGATGAATTCATCCGGCCAGCCGATGCGTTCAACCGGGGTATGGATACCTCGATCGCTGAGGAGTTCGAGAACGCTAGCTCCGAAGCCGTTGTTTAATACGTGGTCCTCCATCGTCACAACCACCTTGCATTTTTCCGCGTAGCTGGCAATTAGCTCGGCATCGAGAGGTTTGATGAAACGAGGGTTGATGAGTGCGACTGAGTGCCCGAGGTCCTCTAGCTTTTTCACAGTTTCCAGAGCGGTCTCATACATGTGGCCGAGAGCAATTACGGCAACATCGCTACCGTCCTGAAGAACTTCACCTTTGCCAATTTCGA
Organism: Oceaniferula spumae; assembly: GCF_042849255.1. Taxonomy (GTDB): domain Bacteria; phylum Verrucomicrobiota; class Verrucomicrobiia; order Verrucomicrobiales; family Akkermansiaceae; genus Oceaniferula; species Oceaniferula spumae. Next base: position 1,485,672 of record NZ_AP026866.1, on the reverse strand, counting down.
GCAAAACAGGTTTTTCCTTTGGCTTGGCACCGATGCCTGCACCACGCGGATAGCGAATGGCAGTAGGACCATCGTCATGGTTTGCCATAGTCCAAAGCATGTCAATGAACTCGTCCTCATCCTTAGGCTGCATGTGAATCAGGCCGGGGATGCCGCTGAGGTAGGCGATGTCGAAGAGTCCGTGGTGAGTGGGACCATCGTCTCCTGATAAGCCACCACGGTCCATGCACATTCTGACAGGTAGGTTCTGCAGGGCGATGTCATGGATGATCATGTCGATCGCGCGCTGCATAAATGTGGAGTAAATCGCGAGGAAGGGGCGCAGGCCTTGGGTCGCGTGACCGCAGGCAAACAGAGCGGCGTGTTCCTCGGCGATACCGACATCGAAGTAGCGTTCGGGGAGTTCCTTTTTGAAAATCTCTAGCTTGGTTCCGCCGGGCATCGCTGCGGTGATCGCGGTAATGCTTTTATCCTCCTTGGCGAAATCTGTGACTGCGCGGCCGAAGAGTTCAGAGTACGTTGGGTTCCCCGCTGCGGCGGTGGAGCCGTCTTCGACTTTGTAGGTGCCGAGTCCGTGGAATTTGCCGGGGTTGGCCAAGGCAGGTTTGTAACCGCGGCCTTTTTCCGTGATAATATGGAGGATTACAGGCTCGTCTCTGGTTTTGAGGTGTTCAAAGGTTTTGATCAGCAGTGGTAAGTCGTGGCCGTCGATCGGACCATAGTAATGGAGGCCGAATTTTTCGAACAGGACATTGGGCAGGATGAGATTCTTGGTGTTGCGCTCGATTTTGTGGGCAAACTTGCGCACTCCTTCGCCTCCGATTTTTCCAACGAATTCAGCCGCCTTGTTTCGAACGGATGAAAACGTTGGGTGGGTCTGAAGAGCGTTGAAGTACTTCGCCATCGCGCCGACGTTACGGTCGATCGACCACTCATTGTCATTGAGAACAACAATGAATTTCTTCGTGGTCTCAGCGATGTTGTTCATCGCTTCAAGGGTGGGTCCGCAGGTGAATGCGGCGTCACCCGCGACGGCTACAACGTGATTGTCGTCGCCCTTAAGATCACGGGCTGAGGCCATGCCCAACGCTGCAGAGAGAGCGGTGCCTGCGTGTCCAGCACCGTAGCAGTCGTGTTCCGATTCCGTGCGGAGCAGGAAACCATTGAGTCCGCCGGGAGTCCGGATGGTATGGATCGTATCGGCTCTTCCGGTCAGCATCTTATGAACGTATCCTTGGTGTGAAACGTCGAAGAGAAACTTGTCTTCCGGGCTGTCAAAGACCCGGTGCATCGCGAGTGTAAGCTCGACCACACCCAGGTTCGGACCGAGGTGTCCACCTGTTCTGGCAAGGGAGTGAATCAGAGTGTGCCGAATTTCCTCACAGAGGTCATCGAGTTTGTCTGCTGGCAGTGCCTTGACATCCTCGGGCCCTTTGATTTGGGAGAGAATTTCGGGAAGTTCAAAAGAGCCGGATTTCGTCGTCATTATCTTTATTCGAAGCCTGTGCTTCGTCCTGGGTTGATTCGTTAGTAGCTTCCTCGGAGGACGCCTTGGGTTTGAGAGTGATGAGTTCGAGACGCTTGCGAGCATCATCGAGAACGGTTTCGCAGTGGCCAATTAGCTCGGCACCGCGTTCGTAGTTTGCGATAAGCTTTTCCAAAGGTAGCTGACCTGATTCCATGGTTTCCACCATATTCTCAAGTTCTTCCAATGCCTGTTCGAAGCTTGGTGTCTGTTTCGCCGACTGGCTTTTGGATTTTTTAGGACTGGAGGGCATATTACTCGTTTGGATTAACGACTGTGCGGCTGGAATAATACATGATGTATCCGTAGCTGAACAGAGGCTGGGCGTGGGGGTAGCGCTGGAATAGGAGTTTGAAGTCCGAGTGAATAGCAAAAAAGTTCTTAGATCCCCCGGGGTTCGCCCAAGCTCCGTAAACTAAAGGATAGAGTTCACCATAGGCACCATTGGGTGAGCCTGTGGAAAGGATATTATCCTGAGCGTATGAGTATGGGGTGATGACGATGCCGTTAACAGGTGTTTGTTGGCTTTCAGCAATCTTTTCGACCTCCCCAATCTGTTCAAGGTTTTTAGGCAGCCAGACAGCAGTTCGATCAGCATACCAAGCAACTGCCCATGGTGTGTCGGATATGATGACTTCCTTGGTTTTAGTGTTGTCCGCCAAATTGCGATTGAATGCTTTCGGGAAATAAGGAGGCCACTGGAATGAACCGCCGAATCCTTCCATTTGGATACCACGTTTCAAATTCTGAGGTATGGAGAGTAGCATGGGGCCTGCACTGATGGCTACGATGATGATCAGATGAGAGTAGCGAAGCGAATGCATCGACTGGGGGATGTTGAGTCGACCCCATAGAATGGACACCATCGCAAGACCGTAGGCGGTCATCAGTGGAGCAAACAAAATATGAATCTGGTTAGGGTCCATTTCTCCCTCACGGAGGCCGTAAATAGACATGCCAATTCCTGCAAATACCCACATCAATAAGATCAGCCAGCGGAAGGATGCGAGGCTGGGGCGCTTGAAGGGATGGAGGAGAGCGAGGAAAAACAGAGGGGCGACAAGAATAGCTCCGAAGTTCCGGTGGAGGTCTGAAATTTGCAGCAGGGTCGTGCGAAGAATGTTCATCAGCAGCCCTTGCAGCCCGAGGTCTTCACCGGCGGGGGAGAGGGTGCGCATGATGGAGTCCTCACCGGCACCGAGCCCGTTGTGGATGGCGTAGTAGGCTGTTCCGAAAGGGCTGCCAGTGGGGCTGATATACAGGAAGTAAACCACTGGAATCACAAATAAGGCGAGCATGCCGGTCAGGGCGGCTGCGATGATGCCACGGGGTTTGAAATAGACGGCGGCGAAGATGACATAGCCGATGTAAATCCAGAGGGTGATCCAGTGAGTCAATACCAGCAGGCACATGAACACGCCCGAAATGAGCACCGGACCGAGTGCGGAGCGGTTGTCTTCTGAGTTTTCCACAGCACGCCAAGTGAAGAACATGGCACTCGAGAAAAGCATCAGCATGAGCATCTGGGGCAGGCCAGACTGGGAAAGCTGCCACATCAATTCACAGGAGAGCATTAACAAGGCCGTGACCGATCCAATGGTCTGGTCGAAGATTCGAGAAACCAGCAAGTAGTTAATACCGATGGATACGAGGAAGAAAATAACACAGGTCGCCGCGATGACTCGGTCTAGCTGGTAAAGGTTGGATCGCTCAGACATGCGCCAACGTTCCGTGTTGCCACCGTCCGCCGCCTTCAGGACAGCAGCATAAACACAAGGGTTGAGTGGGGCGTGGTAGGTGTCCTGCAGATTTTCTAGAACTGGATATTTGCCATTGGCGTCTTTCATCTGCGCGAGTGCGATCGGACGAACTACCTTGGTGGTGTAGCCGTTGCCTCGAGCGATTTCGCGTCCAATCTGGGCTTGTTCCATGCCGCGTGGGGATGAAAGTCCTTTGAATGTGACGAACAGAGAAACGATGGCGAGGCCAGCAAGTAGGACGAAAAACAGAGCGCGACGGATTAGTTTGGCAGGATCATATGACATGCCTGAAGAATTTGGTTGGCTCATGGAGTAAATGGGAGTGTGTGCGTGATGCAGAGAGAGTGAGGTAGGTTGCTGGAATTGACGTGTTGCTTGCTAGGGTAACTCCTTCAGTTTGCGTTGCAATGTGCGCCGACTGATACCGAGTATCCGTGCAGCATCCGTGCGGTTGTTTCCGGTGTGTTCCAGCGCACGCTTGATTGTTTGCATCTCCAGCTCATGCAAGTTGAATTCGTCCTCGGAAGCAAGCGACTTTTCCTCCTTTTCTATCGCAGCTTCACCGATGTCCTCTGAGGCCGATGACAGCTTCATGGCGCTTTCCCTCGGGTGATGAAGAAAAGAGGGTAGATGTTTGACGTCGATGACGGGATCATTGCTCATTACCACACCGTGTTCGATAGCTGTGCGAAGCTCCCGGACGTTTCCTGGCCACGGGTAGCTTCTGAGCAGTGCCAAGGCCGCATCGCTCAAAGGTTTGATCTCTCTCGAGTTTTCCAGGGAAAACTCTTTGAGGAAGGCCTGGGATAACAGCACGATGTCTTCTGCACGTTCACGGAGTGTCGGCATCAGGATCCGGACGACATTGAGACGGAAAAATAAGTCCTCTCGGAAATCACCTTTGGCGACCATTTCACGCAGGTTTTTATTGGTCGCGGTGATGACTCTGACATCGACTTTAACAGCTTTGTTAGAGCCGACCCGTTCAATCGTCCGTTCGCTGAGCACTCGCAGGAGTTTGACCTGCGTGGCCTGATCGATTTCTCCAATTTCATCGAGGAAAATAGTGCCGCCATTGGCTTGCTCAAATCGGCCGAGGCGTTTTTGAGTGGCTCCGGTGAAAGCCCCTTTCTCATGGCCGAAGAGTTCGCTCTCCAGCAGCTGTGGCGAAAGTGCCGCGCAGTTGACGACCAGCAATTTGTCGGCGGGCCGACCGCTTAGCTGGTGAATGGCGTGAGCGACCAGCTCTTTACCGGTGCCGCTTTCGCCCTCGATGAGAACAGTGGCGCGGGTGGGGGCGATTTGATTCACCATGGCTCCTACCTGCTCCATGGCATGGGATTTGCCGATCAGGTTGTCGAGTCCGTGTTTTTGGCTTCCGCTTTTTTCGCGCAGTTCGCGATTTTCATGTTCCAAGCGGACGTTGTGCTTTTCCAATGACCTGCTCTGCAGGGCGCGCTTTAAGAGTAGTTCCACGCTGTCGAGATTGAGAGGTTTGGTGACAAAATTCCAAGCCCCCCTGCGCATGGCTTCTACGGCCGTATCCACGGAGCCGTAGGCAGTCATCATGATGGCTACCGGTGGTTGGGGGAGTGTGAGAGCTTTGTCTAATAAGTCCATGCCGCTGTCGCCCGCAAGACGTAGGTCGGTTAGCAAAAGATCGATGGGTTCAGATTTTAGAACAGCCATCGCCTCCTTGATGTCAGCGGCCACGTAACAGTCGAAATGCTCCTCCAGCGCCATGCGCAAGCCGTCACGGGTCGGTTTTTCATCATCAACAATGAGTAAAGTGGAGGATGTCATCGGTGTGGTTAGGTTCGGGCTTCAGAGACAGGATCGAGCTCAATCACGGAAGGTTCCGTGGATTCCAGTAGTCGAACGTTTTTATCCTGACGGGGAATGGAAATCGTGACGGTGGTCCCATCGCCAGCTTTGCTATCGATTTCAATCTCCCCACCATGCTCACGGACAATGCGGCGGACGATGAGAAGGCCTAGGCCAGTGCCGGATTTTTTCGAGCTGCTGTAAGGTTCGAAAATAGAGCCCATGGCTTCAGGCGAGATCCCTGAGCCGTGATCACGGATGGTGAGGGTGACTTCGTAATCGGAGACGCGTGAGAGAATGTCGATCTGGCCACCACTGGCAGGCAGTGCTTGGAAGGCGTTCTTGAGCAGGTTGTAGAGTGCTTGTTTGATCTGACTCCCGTCGAGTTGGAGTAGAGGAGTGGTTTCCGCCAAATCCAGAGAGATCCGAACTTTCCGTTCCTCAAGCTCGGGCGCGAGGAGATTGAGCGTGTCACGTAGCAGATCGTGAAGATGCAAAGACTCCCGCTCAGGATGGGTGGGGCGGATGGCTTGGAGAAATTGTTTGAGAATGGTATCGAGCCTGCGGATTTCTCCTTGGGCGGTCTCGAGATGGTGGCCGAGGTCTTTTTGATCCTTGGCGGATAGCTTTTTTATTTTCCTCTCAAGTAATTGTAAATGAATGCCCAGAGAGTTGAGGGGGTTTCCGATTTCGTGCGCGACCCCTGCCGCGAGTAGGGTCAGAACGTTGAGCTTCTCACTCTCAACATTTTCTTCCGCTTGGATGCGAGAGCGTGTGATGTCACGGACGAGGAGGACATAGCCGAGGGTGTGATCGTCATTCTCCACTTCGCCCTGCATCGGGGAGAGGTAGAAATTAAGAAACCGGCTTTCCGGATAGAGGATTTCCATGTCACGGCTGACGATCCGGCCAGGGTCGGCGAGTTTGTTCCATTCAAGGCCACGGACCGTTGTCGACAGGCTCTGGCCGATGGATTTAGCCGGATCGATGCCAAAAATCCTCGAGGCGGCTTGGTTTACATAAGTGATCTGGCCTTCGGGGTCCAAGATCAGAACCCCTTCTTGCAGAGCTTCAAACACACTTTCCAAAAAACCCTTTTCCCGCACGAGCCGCATTACCAGGCGTTGGACTTCCCCCGGCTCCACCTGATCGAGGCGAGCTATAAGTTTGTCGAGGAAGCCGGATTTCATGGCGATGGATTGCGTTGCAGGTGGTGGCTTTTCTGTCTAGTATGCCTCCATGACAGAGGCACTGGTGGTACTTTGCACCTTTCCCAGCGAGGCTGAGGCGCGACAGATTGGCACACAATTGGTAGAAAGGCAATACGCGGCCTGTGTCAATATTTTGCCAGGTGTGGAATCGATTTATCACTGGGACGGCAAGATCTGCCAAGATCGTGAGGTGATGGCTTTGATCAAGACCACACGGCAGGCTTTTTCTGTTCTCAGTCGGGAGTTATCGGCCTTGCATCCCTACGATGAGCCGGAAATTATCGCCCTGCCCGTGGCGGATGGATCGGCAGGCTATCTTGCCTGGTTGACGGACCGCACGAGGTGCTAGTGGTGGGTGCTCAGACCGGAGCTGCACTATATAGCAGGTTTTTACTGCTTTTTATTGCAGATATCGGAAAACCAGCTATAGAATATCTCCCCCAAGTTCCGGGTCACCTGCTGTCACGCGTCACCGCGTCGATTGAGGGTGCCCGGTTTTACGCATTCAGGATGTTGGGTTCATGCAAGCTAGCAGTGAAATTCCAATCGAATGAAGCGCCGACCAGATAACCGATTTTAAATACTTCACCTAATCCCAAGGAATGAATCCAGATAGAGCGACACTGAATTTTCTCAACAGTTTCCCCGAAAAATCGCGCACACGAGGCGACTCTCTTCAGGAAGAGGGCGCCGTGACTCAGATTTTCGGTAACCACTTGTTCATCCAAGGCCGCGTAGAAGACCCCACAGGGACCTTCCGCACCAGCCTCCGCCTCCAAGGCAACCGCTGGTTTGGCAGCTGCACAGCAGAGGACGAAGTGATTGCCGGCGCTTGCATGTATGCCACCATGATGGAGCGCATGCACCGTGGTGAGGATCTTCCAGAAAGCCCGAACGAGTTTGACGATACACCCATCATCGATGTCATCGAAGAGAAGCTGGGTCGCGAACTTGACGATAAGGAAGCTGATTTCATCGGGAAGGTAGAGAAACGTTACCGCCGCTACGTGATCGAAGGGGAAATTCACGACCACGACCTGGTCCGTCTGAACCCACGCTGGGAAATTGTCAGTTACGATCCTCTGGAGCTATGGCCGATGCCTCCCGGCGATATCCTCGAGTTCTGGAACTACATCGCCTACGCCTTTTACAAAAAGAAACTCCCGTATCCCGATTTCCTCAATATCGTCACCGATCTCGAGGGCGTGCAGAAGAGAATGCAGGAGTGGGAGCGTGAGCGCGAAGTTGCCGAGTGGTATGACCGCATCGAGAGCGTCAACGAGCGCCCGCCAATCGATAAACCACTTCATGTCCAATTCCGTTTGCTTTCGACCATTAACGAAGCTCGCGTCGAATTCAAAGAAGGCGCCGAGTGGCAGCCCCTGCGCGAGAAAAACGATATCGACCGCTTCGTTGGTCTGTTCGAAGATTCGGCCCTGCGCATGGATGCATCATGCCAGCTGATCTGGGAGCAGTTCCTTACCTTCTACAAAAAAGAGGGAGATGCCCGAATTGATCTGGATCAGGAAGAAGCCTGCCAGTTCATGAACCGCATTTTCCGCCAGCCAGCACTGAAAGGCTATGTGGTAAACCTCGACGAACGCGAGTTCAAGGTCGTCACCAAGGCACTCAAATGGATCTGCGAAGACGATCCGTACGCTCCCGGCAGCTTTGCCCTTCAACTAGTCACATCCGCAGGTGAGCACGTCACTCACTCCGTGAGATTGCTACCAGGCCGCGAAGTGCTCTACCAATCAGACGAGACCGTTTTCCCCGGACCTCCGCGCTGGCTGTCAGACACAGACGTGCAGCCACGTTATCACATTCCCAAGGACGTGATCGACAGCTTGGAGGGTGTTGAGTTTCTCCGTAAAATCGGAGCCAGCCTGCCGCAATCGCTGCGCAAGCGCGTGACCGATCTGGATCTCTACCCTCGCTTCAAGATGAAAATCGAGCAGGGCCTCACCGCTGCCGAGACAGAGCACTTGGTCATCGATGTCCGCGCTCTCGAGAAAAAAGAACGCCGCGAGGAAAAACGCGTCAAAGACGAGTGGGAACTGGTCGAGCAGCAGCCGGTCAAAGGCAAGCAACTGCTCCGATTTGCCCGTGAAGACCTTTACCCTGTGCCGGGACTTCTGGCGCAAATGGGCCTCACCTATGATGAGAAACTCGATGCGTTCAAGTCCCGCATCACCAAGCTTTTCCCTGAGAAATTTGCCGAGTGGGCGCAGAATCTACCCGAGTCAGTGGTCACTCAGATGGATGGAAAGCTGCAGACGCTGTTAGCTGATCCAGTGACCGCTGCCATCCGCTTTGAGGTTGTCAATCAGGAGATCGACTGGTTCGACCTCCGCATCGTCATCGATGTCGAAGGTGTCACTCTTTCCAATGCTCAAATCCGTTCACTGGTCGCCGCTCGTGGTGGTTATGTTAGAATGGATGACGGCGGCTGGATGCGTCTCGAGATCAAGCTCGATGCCGACCAGCGCGATGCAGTCACCCGCCTCGGATTGGATCCATTCGATCTCACTGGCGAGACTCACCGTATGCACGCCCTACAGCTTGCTGATCCGAAAGCCGCCGAGGTCTTCGATCCGAAAGCATGGAAACGTATCAAGGATCGCTCCCGCGAAATCCAACTTGAGGTCAATGCCGAGGTTCCCAAGGGCCTCAATGCGACTCTTCGCCCTTACCAGATCGATGGTTTCCGTTTCCTCGCCTATCTTGCCGTCAACCGCTTCGGTGGTCTGCTTGCGGATGACATGGGTCTTGGTAAAACGATTCAGTCGATTACATACCTGCTCTGGCTCCGTGAAGAGGAACAGAAGAATCAGAAAGGTGATATTTCCAAAGTGCCACCATCACTGGTCGTATGTCCGAAGTCTGTGATCGATGTGTGGCATTCCGAGTGTGAGAAATTTGCCCCAGAACTGAGAGTGAAAATTCTCCGTACTCGTGACGATCTTGATCTTAAATTACTGGAAACAGAAGTGGACGTCTTTGTCCTCAACTACGCTCAGCTTCGTCTCTGTGGTGAGGAACTGGCCAAAGTCAAATGGCTCACAACCATTCTCGACGAAGGTCAGCAAATCAAGAACCCAGATTCCAAAGCCGCAAAAGCTGCTCGTGATCTGAACTCAATGAACCGCCTTGTTCTTACCGGTACTCCTATTGAGAACCGCTTGATGGATATGTGGTCGCTGATGTCCTTCGCCATGCCTGGCGTGCTCGGCAGCCGCGCCTACTTCAAGAAGCGTTTCGACAAACGCAAGGACCCCGGTGCTCAGAGCCGACTTGCCTCGCGCCTTCGTCCGTTCCTGCTCCGCCGGACCAAGCTTCAGGTCGCCAAAGACCTTCCACCGAGAACCGAGGAGGAAGTCTTCGCCGAAATGGAAGGCGTCCAAGCCGAGATGTACAAGGCCGAACTGAAGCGCATTCAGAAAGCTCTGTTAGGATTCGAATCTGACGAAGCGGTGAAAAAGAACTCCTTCGCCATTCTCCAAGGTCTGATGCGTTTGCGCCAGATTTGCTGTCACCCAGGCTTGATCGATCCGAAGTTCCTCAAAGAGGAAAGCGCCAAGATGACCGCTCTGTTCTACTTGTTAGATCAGCTGCGTGAGGAAGGCCACAAGGTGCTCGTTTTCTCACAGTTCGTTTCGATGCTCGATATCATCAAGGCGCGTCTTGAAGTTGAAAGCCGTCCGTTCCACTACCTCACCGGTCAGACAAAAGATCGGAAAGGGGAGATTGAAAGCTTCCAGACTACCAAGGAGCCTTCTGTGTTCATGCTTTCTCTGAAGGCAGGTGGTGCTGGTCTTAACCTGACCTCGGCTTCATACGTTATCCTTTACGATCCATGGTGGAACCCTGCTGTGGAAAACCAGGCAATTGACCGGACCCACCGTATTGGACAGAAGAACAAGGTGATTGCTTACCGCTTGCTCACTCGTGAGACAGTGGAGGAAAAAATCCGTGTGCTTCAGCACCAGAAGACACAGTTGGTTACCAACGTGTTAGGTGACGAAGGCTTCGCGAGTAACCTCGGTATGGACGACCTCGCATTCATCCTCGGCACCGGTGGTGCGATGGATGACGACGATGAGGATGAAACACCTAAAAAGCGCGCGACGAAAAAAGGCAATCGCATGATTGATGCCGACGTTGTCTCCGACGAGGATAAAGCCGATGCCGCTGCTGCAACTGCAGCTAAGAAGGCGACCAAAAAAACAGCCAAGAAGGCTGCCAAAAAAGCGGGTAAGAAGTAAGCCTCAAACCCTTTCAAACTCTTCATTGAAGACGAAGCCCAGGCCGAGACATTGAACAATGTCTCGGCCTGGGTGTCTTTAGCTACAATGTTCAGAAAGGTTTCTAACTGGGGTATTGCGATACTGATCGTTTATTCACTATTGCTGTTAGCCGTGATCGCAGCGGCGGACTTTAGCTTTTCGACAGGATTGGCCGAGTCAAAGGCGAGCCACTGGTTCCACAGCATACCTGCGGGTGATAAGCTGGGGCATTTCCTGTTATTTGGAGGGTTATCGTTTATCGCCAATTGGGTGTTAGCTGGGTGTGTTAGATGCAGGAGAGTCGCTGACGTGCGCAGGCACCTCCTGTTGACATTGGTGGTGTGGCTACTGGTGATTCTTGAGGAATGCTCACAGTTGTATCTGCCGCACAGGAATTTTGACCGTTGGGATATTGTTGCCGACAGCGCAGGAATTCTATTTTTTGCAGCACTGGCAGTAGGTCTGGTGGAATATCGCAGGCGACGAGCATCGGATTTGCTTCCCCAGTGAAAGGGTGTACGTTTGCAGCATGAAAAGCTTACTTGTTCTGATTGCGGCCCTACTGAGCGCAGTCTATCTGATAAATCCAGGTGCAGGGTTCATTGAGTTCCTTCCGGACAATATACCGTTCATCGGTAATTTGGATGAAGCCACCGCTACCGCCGTGCTATTGGCCTGTGCCAGGTATTTTGGTTATGACTTGGCCCGCTTTTTTGGTCGTAGCAAAGACGAGGAGAAAAAAGACGATGCCATTATTGATGTCGACTAGAGCATAATCCTCTAAGCACGAGCCTGGTTCATGCGTTCCATCCTTTGGAACGATGAAAAGACAATACCAGAACCGCACCGAGGACTCCCTACAGTCTGATGAACCCACACTCGATATTTCCTCACTCATCGATGTGTGTTTTTTGCTCCTGATTTACTTTCTTGTGACCACCACGATTCAGCCACGTGAGCAGGATTTGAGCACAAATATTCCTGAACCTCGTGCTCATAACCCGATCGCCATTCAGCCGATGGTCATAGAAATCAGGCAGAGTGGAGAGGTTGTCGTCAATCCCGGAGAATCTGCCGAAGTTTTTGAATCAGATGTCACCAGTCGCCGACTTCCTCAGTTGCACGGTCGCTTGCAAATGCTTTCGGGCATCGCCCGCGCCGACACCCCCAAGGTGATGCTCAAAGTGCATAATGAAGTCCAGCAGCAGAGATACATCGATGTGGTGAACTGTCTTGCTGGAGCAGGAATCAAAGATATCGCTCTGGTTGATTGATTGGTGGCGATTTTCCATGACTGGGAATCCCTTGAAAAGTCTTGGCAGCCGCTTAGATGTGCATTTGTGGTGCCAATGTAATTACATTAGCGCTTGCGGGGTGCTAAAAAATAAGCTAACTATTGGAAAAGGAGCTTCCATCGTCAGCGAATCTTCGTAGCCTACAAATCAACATGAACTATTCTTCCACCTATACCATGTGTCCCAGACCATTTTCCCGTGCGCGGAACCTCCGCAGCGGCCTTGCGAGGCCTGCATTTACCTTGGTGGAAATGCTGATTGTCATCACGATTATCACCATTCTACTTACCATAGGGGCTCTGGGATTGCGTAATCTTTCCAAAGGCAGCGGTGTCTCTGCTGGTGTGCCGCTTGCTGAAGCAGCCTTCGCTGAAGCCCGTGGTTTGTCCATGGGGAGTGGCGGCACGACTCGTATTCTAATTAATGCCGATCCTGACAACGCTGACCGTTACCTCCGCTACATGCTGGTGGTTTACTTGTCAGAAGATAACAAGTGGGTGGCAGCCAGCCGAGGATCATACTTACCGAAGGCAGTGTTTTTCAGCCAGAAATTCAGTAAGCTGAATCACTCTTCCGGCAGTGGAGATATCCCATTGCTGCCTTCTGCGGACCAAGATATTTACTCCTCCACAGAGAGTGCACAGAGAAACGAAGCCCTGTCAGGTAAGTATTTCTACTACCAGTTTAACTCAGAAGGAAACAGCTCCAGCCCAGGTGCTAGCTTTGTGATTGGCACAGGAACCAAGGCCCCCGGTGCCGACAATCCTAGAGCCGAAGGAGGCTCGGGCACGACTAACTTTGGAGGATTCATGATCTGGTCAAAAGGTACAACTTCACTGTTCCGCCATCCTGATCAGATGAATGTGCCAGAAGACTTCGACAACGGCGAAGAATTTTAATTTAGCGACAGCGTTCAACACTATCAGATACTAACAAACTGATATATTTCTCAAATATCTAACTACTTCATTGGCTTCAAGCCATACCAACCATCCACACTATATGAAATACAGCGGAAACAAAACTAAGAGAGGTTTCACCTTGGTCGAAACCGTGATCGCGATGGGGATCATCACGATCATGATCACCGCATTCCTCGCCGCATTCGGTCCCGCCGTTCAAGGGATTCGCAAGGCAATCTCTGCCAAGGAGGCAAACCGCATGGCCACCACCCTCGAGAGCGAACTTTCCATCCTCCGTCCTGATGAAGCGGGTAGCACTGGTTACAAAACAGCTTTTGAAAAGGCTTTCACTTGGATCGAAGAATCCGGTGGAACGACTAAGGACAACATGGTGTTGATCTATCAATATCGCGGTGATCCTGGAAGTGTTCGCGAGGACGGTTCTCTCGAACCTTATACCAATTCAGACGGTATCCCCGGCGAAGATTACGTGATTCAGTCCGTCGTTCGCCGTCTGGGTGATTCCGAGGTGTCCGAAGAGCTCACGCCAGGAGTCGTCGAGGGTAGAGTATTTTACGTTCGCATGACTCAGCTGATTTTCAATGGAGCCGGCGAATTGATCGTCAGTGATGAACCGGGAAAAATCCGCGAGCCACGAGTGCCGAACGGAACCAAAGATTACGCCACCTATCCTGAGGCTGTGATCGCTTTCCAAGCTCAGTTCTATGTTCTCAAGAGCAGTCTCCAGCCATATATCGCAAATACCTTTGATCCTAACGACCCAGGTAAGCCCGTCTTCACCAGAAACATGGCTGTCCGCCGCTAATTCCCGCTCACACAAAACACCGATACTATTTCCAACCGATGAATACAAAAACACTGAAAAGCGGCCACAAAGGATTCACTCTGATCGAGCTGTTAGTAGCCATGTCCATTACCGTGATCTTGCTCGGTGTGCTGGTCTACATGACGGGTATTTCCATGGACACTTACCGTGACAGTCGTAATGAGGTAAGAGCTTCGCGTCAGGCAAAAGAAGCGCTCAGCACCATCGCCAAGGATTTTGAAAGCATGGTCTCACGCCGCGATGGCAATAACTACGAGTGGTTATATGCCGGTGAGGAAACAAGTTCGCTAAAGGGACCTTCTCAGCGCGAAATCACCAACACTAGCCGTCTGATTTTCTTCACTGGCGCCACTGACCGCTACAATGGAGCCATCGGAACCAGCAATGACAAAGGAGGTGACGTATCGGCCGTAAGTTACCGTTTGGTCTATCGTGATCAGATTTCTGATAGCAACGACGAGGAGCATGCAGTCTTCACTCTTTATCGCCACCTCGTAAATCCGGACGAAGCCTTCAAGTTGCTTGCGGTCGAAGATCTTGAGCAAGCCTACACGTCAGATTTCAGCGAGAATGATGACCTCTCAGCTGCGAACTTCTTGGTAGAAAATATCTACGAATTCTCAGTGACGTTTCTCATTGAGGTCACCGTTGATCAAGGAGGCGCACAAGTCACTCATACCGTAAGGGCGACGATGTCTCCTAGCAATATGACCGAGTTTAGATTGAAAGGCTCTAAAATCGAATACTCGGGCGATGTTGAATTTGCCAGCGGCTCCGGCTTAGCCCAAGCTCAGATTGAAAACGGACGCATCGTGGGTGTCGATATCAGTATCACTGTGCTGAGCGACCAAGGCCTGACACTCGCTAAGAAAAGCGGTATCTCCCGTCAGGATCTGGTCAAGCAGCATGGCTACCACTATAGCAAAAGCATCACCACTCCTCGTCCATAAGGGGACGAACCTCATCATTTAAAACAAGGCGGGCTCATTCCGAGTCCGCCTTTTTTCTGCCATAGGCAAATCGATCGGATAGTTAACTAACTTCTGAATCTTCAATAACGCTTGCAGCTGATGTTCCAATCCATGGCTGTGTTTATCTTCAACAGGGAAACCTTATTCTTCAAGCTGACGAGCAAAGCTGTTACTACGGCTGTTATTGCTGCTGTCCTGATCGCCTGCTGAGCTGGTGACTGTCGTGCTAACCGTGACAGGGTCTCCGTTGGCTGGAATCGCGATCGGAATTTGGAAAGTCTGTGTTTGCCCTGGCGACAGGCTGCTGATGTTAAGCTGCTGGCTGCCACTTGGACTGGTGATTGTTACAGGGCTGTTGATCAGTGGCTCAGTACCCTGATTCTGCACCGTGACCAAGACCTTCGGCAAGGACGTTGGCGAACTCGCAGGGACTAGAACTTGGCCGGTGACAGCTGCGTCGTAAATGCCAGGCGTGCCAGATTGCATCACGCGCCCGACGTCCAATATGCCACCACCGAAGTCGGAATCATTTCCAGGCAGGCCGGCATCATTTGCTAGTCCAATGACGAGGTTAGCCGCTTGCTGGGCGGTCATCTGTGGATTGGCTGACATCGTAGCTGCGATGGCACCACTGACAAAAGGAGCGCTGGCCGAGGTTCCTGAAAAGGCAGTGAGTTGCTCTTCACCCCATGCGGCATTGACTTGATAGCCAGGCGCAGTAATCGAGAGCTGATTGCCACTGTTGGAAAAATCGAGGTGCTCACCCTGGCTTTCTACCGCGCCAACGGAGATCACTCCCGGATAGGCCGCTGGGTAGGCGATGGCGTCATATCCTTCGTTGCCGGATGATGCGACGATCACAGCGCCTCTCTCCTGAGCATAAAGAACCGCATCCGCGACCAGGGAGCTATTGGCGAAGGTTCCCATCGAGATGTTGATCACCTGAGCTCCTGCGTCCGCGGCCTGCATGATGCCCTCGGCAAGCGTGAAAGAATCCGATGAACCGCTGTCATCCGTCACTCTGATAGAAAGAATATCGGACGCTGGTGCCACGCCCTTCGTCAAAGGGTGGTCTCCGGAAATGATTGAGGCAACTGCGGTGCCATGACTGAGCTGAGAGCTACCATCCGCCAAGGTGGTCAGTTCGATATTGGTGACACCGCCATTGAACGCAATATGCTGATTCACCCCGGAGTCGATCACCGCCACGGTGACTCCCTTGCCCCACAGAGAGTTGTCGACATTGATGCCTAGCCAAGACAGTGCGTCGCGCCCGAACCCCATGGCTCCAGCTTGGGCTTCACCTTGCCCGGGAGGTGTCGGCAGGGTTACCAGATAGTTATAGGCGAGCTCACCACCTTCGATGTCATCGAGGCTGGTAAGTGAACTGAAACCCACTCGCACAGCGCGGAGGCGATCGGATTTTCCGAGTAAACGCAGTCCTCTGGCATTCAAGCTGGCTAGAAATTTCCGATAATCATCGTCGTCCTTGAAGCGGATGATACGCTCATTCGCTAACGCAAACGGAGGAACATCATCGACACCGCTCGTATTGGCGTCCCTGCGGTTGCTCCGCTGCATCGGTTTATTGGCTGGCAATGAGGGGAGGGTAGATGACTTTTCTGCCTGTGGAGCTTTCTTGCTCGTATGTCCATCTGTGTCATCTGCCTGTGTTAGGAAAAAACCAGTGACTCCAGCCAGCAACACGATGCCGAGAAAAACGGATGAGAAGATAACTTTCGAGTTCATAGTGTGATGCAGGAGTAGCGTGCTGGTTTAAACACCGGAAATGACGGAATGATGCACGGCGTTTCAGATGAGTGGAGAAATCGAGAGATAATCTCGCTGGAATAAGCGTAGCCGATTGTACTACATTGTCTAAGAGATGTTTACCCCAAGATCTATTCCTGGACCAGTGCTAGAAATCGATGTTTTCCGTGCCCGGAGAAATATCAAGCGCATGGTGGAGAAAGCACAGCGCAGTGGAGTCGTGCTGAGACCTCATTTTAAAACC
This sequence comes from Oceaniferula spumae, assembly GCF_042849255.1. Classification (GTDB taxonomy): domain Bacteria; phylum Verrucomicrobiota; class Verrucomicrobiia; order Verrucomicrobiales; family Akkermansiaceae; genus Oceaniferula; species Oceaniferula spumae. The sequence continues at coordinate 1,469,037 of NZ_AP026866.1, read as the reverse complement.
CACCAGTCGTTGGAGGTGGCGGAATGGTTTTGCGAAGAGGGCGTGGAGAGTTGCACAGTTTCATCCCCCACGATGGCTGAGTTCTTTGCCAATGGTGGCTGGGATGATATCCTGATCGCTTTTCCTGCCCAGCCTGGGGCCATGGATATTTATAGGAAGCTCTCATCGACTGTGAAGCTGGGTTTGATCACCGATTCACCCGATGTGGTAAATATGCTGGCAGAGGGCCTAGAATCGGAGGTGGATGTGTGGATTGAAATTGATGCCGGCTATGCTCGGACGGGTGTCGCTTGGGATGATCAAGAATCACTGAAGAGATTGGCTTCCGTCGTAGAGTCAGCCGCTTGCCTGAATCTTAGAGGCGTGCTGACTCATGGTGGTGATACCTACACCTGCCGAAATTCTGACGAGATCGTTCAATCCTATCAGCGGTGTTCTGAACGCATGTTGCATGCCTCAGACATCTTGAGTGCGGTAATAAATCGTAAGGTCGACATATCATGCGGTGATACTCCATCGTGCAGTGTGGTGGAGGATTTTTCTAGCATGACGGAAATTCGCCCGGGAAACTTTGTCTTTTATGACCTCATGCAATATCAGATCGGTGCATGTGAACTTGATGATATAGCGCTTCGTTTGGCTTGTCCGATCGCAGGTATCTACCCAACGCGCGGGGAGATTGTTATCCACGGCGGTGCGGTTCATCTATCCAAAGAGCGGTTGCAGGAGCACGAGTATGGGCGGGTCTTGGTGACCGACTCGGATGGCCACCAGCAGGTCTTGCCGAATGTCGTGGTGAAAAGCCTGAGCCAAGAGCACGGCCTGGTCAGTGCTCCTTCAAACTGTTTGGAGGGACTGGAAATAGGTGATGTTCTTCATGTGCTACCTGTTCACTCCTGCCTCACCATGGATTGTATGTTGCCTCCCATTTCATCCTCAGTTCAATCATTATGCTTCATTGGAAAGTGAACAAATCCGAAATGAATTTTCAGTGAGCTATGAAAAAATGTGTGGATTTGAGCCGTGGTTTTGGCTAGCGTTGGAATCGTAGCTAACAGAACAAATTTTCTGATCGCGACATCGACAACAACAATTACTATGAAAAAAATACTTCAACTTACCACCATGATTTCGGTTGCCGTAACAACTATGTTCATGAGTTCTTGCGACACGCCTACGCCAAAACGTACCACCCCAACATACACGACTACTTATCAGCAAAAGCCACGTGTAACGATTCAAAACAACTCTTACCGAAACATCGTTGTTGGTGTTGAAGGCCCTGAAAAAAGATTTGTCAGTGTGCCTGCTCGAACCAGCCGCACAGTTTACCTAAGATCCGGTGTCTACAAATACGCAGCCGCAGCTAGAAACACGCGCACGATTTCCGGCTACAAAGCGTTCTCTGCTAACCGCAGCTACACTTGGAAGTTTGGTGTAAACTAAGCTTCAGATCAGATTGATTTATTCAGCGGGTCACGTTCGTTCAGAACGTGGCCCGCTTTTTTCAGAGTGGTAGCTCTCGTTGAAGGCCGTGAAAATCGTTCGCCAAAACTCTGGCTAGGAGCGGTGGCATCTGTATCATCCAGCGCACATGGCTGAGTCTACATTTCGGATCGTTTTTATGGGCACGGGCGATATCGCAATGCCCTCGTTTTCATCGTTGTTAGGTAATGGCGTGGTTGCACTGGTGACTCAGCCAGACAAGCCTGTTGGCCGTAAACAGATCCTGACTCCACCCGAAATAAAAAACCTAGCTCTCAGCCACAACATTCCGGTGCTTCAGCCTGAAAAAGCGAGAGATGAAGGGTTCCTCTCAGAGTTGGCCGCTCTGCAACCTGACGTCATCGTAGTAATGGCCTACGGCCAGATCTTGTCTCAAGCACTGCTCGATATACCACGCGTGGCCTGCATTAATCTACACGCATCACTCCTCCCCAAGTTCCGTGGCGCCGCATGTATCCAGGCAGCTATCGATGCCGGTGATTCGCATACGGGAATTACCGTTATGCATGTGGTCAAGGCTCTCGATGCTGGAGACATCATTTTGAAAAAAGAAATCAAAATAGGTGAGCAGGAAACCGGAGGAGAGCTTCACGACCGTCTGGCAGAACTTGCACCATCGGCTTTGACCGAAGCCTTGGAACAGTTAAAAAATGGAACTGCCAGCCGCACTCCGCAGGACGAGTCAGAAGTGAGCTACATCTCCAAATTAATGCGCGAGCATGGAGAGATCGACTGGTCTATGTCTGCGGAAGCACTCGAACGCCGTGTCCGCGCTTACCATCCTTGGCCGGGAACTTCCACTAGCTTCACCGACAAAAAAGGCCGTTCTCGCAGACTTAAAATTTTCCCGCCAGTGATCGTCAATGGCAAGAGTTCTGAGAAGCCGGGTGAAGTGAGAATCGATGAGGATGGAAAGTTAATCGTATCGTGCGGAGAAGGATGTTTGATCCTGGGGGAAGTACAGCCGGACGGCTCACGCAGAATGTCAGCTGATGATTTCCTTAAAGGCAATGTCTTGGAAGCCGGCACTGTGCTGGGAGCCTGACGAAATCCTTACGAATTGTCTTCGGGGGATTCGATCTGGATAGTGCCGTCGGTGATGGATTTCACGACTTCGCCGTCGACCACCACGTCCAGCTTACAGCCGATGAGTAGGTCTTTGCGGCGGCCACCGGGCTTTTCCACAACAGGTTCGATATAGTCAGAACCGTCTGCACCTCTGCGGCGGACGTTTTTGATCACGGGATCCAATTTACCTGATACGATGTCGACAGTCTCGGTCTTCAACGTGATGGTCTGCTGTGAGGTGATGGCTTTGCATTCCAAGGTGCCTTCCTTGGTTTTCTGTTCACGCTCTGGCTTAAGATAGTCCTGAACCTCATAGTAAAGAGTGTAGTTGAGTTTGATGTCTTTGAAGGTTCTTTTCGCCCTGTTGTTCAGACTAACTTCGTAACCTGAAGGGGAGACCCGATCGACAATTCGTTCCTTAAGTTCTTTCTTCGACTTGTCTTGGAACTTGCGCAGAGTGACTCGGATCTCGTTTCCTATCGCAAGTCTCCTCGCGTTTTCTAACACGTACTTTTGATCGTCATCACTGAGGATATCGATGGGAAAGCGCTGTTGCCGACCATTACTCATGCGAACCGTGACGATCTTGGTTTTCGCATCGTAACCATTCAACTCGGCGAAGAAGCTCTTGGTCTCTTCCTTGTTCTGGAAGCGCCGTTGCTCAGCCTGAGATACATTTGCAAGGGCGGCGAACAGGAGTAAAACCAGTGAGTGTCGTAGAAAGCTTGGAAATAGAGCGGACATGGCGGCAGACAGCCTACCCCATTTTGTTCATTCTGTCAAAATTTGATCAGGCATGCTTAATTTTCGCCTCATGCTGAATATATAGATAAGTACAGCAGTCCAGATCAGAGCAAATGAAATCAGTCGAAGAGGTGGCAGTGGTTCATCATACATGAGCCATCCGATGAAGAATTGACCAGTCGGTCCGATGAATTGCAGTATGCCTAACAGTGACAAGCTGATGGCTCGGGCACCACGGGCAAAAAACAGCAAAGGCGCTGCCGTAGCCGCACCTGTAGCTACCAGCAGCCATGAGGTATCTGCCGCCATGCCGAAAGTTGAGCCGCCTTGTGCCTGTAGAAAGGATACGTAGACGAGGGCGACAGGAAGCATGAGTGTCGATTCGATAGCTAGACCATCAAATGAGCCCAAAGGCGACTTCTTACGAATCATTCCATAACACGCAAATGAGAATGCCAGCCCGAGTGCTGCCCAAGGGACTCCTTTTACCGCAGGAAATTGTAAAACGACTCCCGTTGCCGCCACTGCGATCGCAAGCATCTGCAATCGTGAGTGTCTCTCGCCAAGAAAGATTCTTCCTAACAAAATGTATAGAAAGGGATTGATGTAATAGCCGAGCGCGCCCTCAAGGATACGATCGTTCAAGGTTGCCCACACGTAGATCAACCAGTTAGACGCCAAGCAGGTGGCGGCCAAAGCGTGCACAGCAATGATTTTGGGCGACCTTAGCAAGGAGAGTGTTTTCAGGACCTTCTGCTGGGATGTTAGTAACACAATAAGAATCACTAAGGTCCAAACCACCCTGTGTGCGGTCAGTTCCAACACAGGGATGCTGCCGAGGGCTTTCCAGAATACAGGCAAGATCCCCCACAACGAAAATGCTGTGATAGCAGCCAAGGTTCCTTTCGTGGACTCGGTCATTGCGTGAGTGTGGTGACCTTGGCGGAAGATTTACGAGTTTATTATCCGGTAGATTAGCTAGGTATAGATTGGATTACCTTCTGGCCGCTACTTCGCATTCTGTAATCCGTGAAATAAGAAACCTTCGCTCAGAAGGAAGCTGGGCGAGATCTAGAGCTTTGCAGAAATGGATTTTGGCGGCATTGAGATTGTTACGCTCGATTTCAAAGGTGCCGCGGACTGCGTGCAGCAAATAGAATGATTCCAGCGGCAGGTTTTTCATCGACAAGAGACCCGCCTCAGCGCCGTGCACTTGGGCGAGAGCGACGCTGCGGTTCAATCGTGTGATGGGAGAATCCACCAGGGAAAGCAGCTGATCATAAAGCCTCAGAATACGGCTCCAATCGGTCGAGTCTTTGTCTTTGGCCAGGCAATGGCAGGCGGCGATTCCTGCTTCCAGATGATAGGGCGAGAGTTCGTTGCCTTTTCCAGCCAGAGCGAGACAGCGGACGCCGCGCTCGATCATGGAGCGATCCCAGACCAAGCGGTCTTGCTCGTGCAGCCGTAGGAGATTTCCAGCCTCGTCTGTGCGCGAGGACAATCGTGCGGCGTTCAGCAGCATGAGGGCGAGTAAGGCTAGCGTGCGCGGGGTTCGAGTGGTGGGATGTTCTGCTAGCAGACTGACCAGTCGGATCGCTTCCTGGCAAAGATCCGAGCGGACAAGGCTCTCTCCGGATGAGGCTTTGTAGCCTTCATTGAAAAGGAGGTAGATCGTGCCGAGGACTCCTTCTAACCGAAATGAAAGCTCTTCGAGGTCGGGCACAGAGAAGGGAAGGGCGAGTTCACGGATGCGCTGTCTGGCACGCACCAGACGTTTACTGATCGCAGCTTCCGAGGTGAGAAATGCGGCGGCGATCTCCGCAGGGCTCAATCCGCAAATGGTCCGCAAGGCCAGCGCGGTCTGCGCTTCAGTTGATAGCTGTGGGTGAAAGCAGACGAAGATCATGCGCAGCGTGTCATCGGCGAAGGTTTCCTCGTGAGTCTCTTCTACCGGATCAGCTAACCAGCGTGAGTGTTCGGCAGCGATGTCGCTTTCTTTATCACGCCAGTTTTGCTCCCGGCGTAAGAGATCGATGGAAACATTCTTTGCTGTCTGAGTCAGCCAGGCCGATGGGTTGTCCGGCATTCCACGGTAGGGCCAGGTCTGCATGGCCCGCACCAAAGTCTCCTGCGCGACATCCTCGGCAAACTGAAGACGCTGCAATCCGAATCGAGTTGTTAGAAATCCAACAAGACGTGCGCTCTCCCTGCGGAAGAAGTCTTCGGAAAAATCAAGTTGGTTCACTGGTTGACCGATCTTAAGGTCTAAGGTTTCAAATCAAGCGCAGCATGAAAAGGCTCTTCCATCTCGAACGGAACCGACTCATGAGCGTGGGTGATTTTCCACTGATTGTCTATTTTCCGGAAACAAAGTGTGTCGCGGAACCAGACATCGGGTGTCGATCCATCTTGCTTGGTTCCAGCGATACGGTTGAAGCTGTGACAGTAGGCGATATCACCACCCACCACGATTGTTAGGTCGCGGATTTCATAATCGATCGGGCCTTGAAAAGTGGCAAACCAGCCTTCCAGATTTTCCTCAAGTGGCATGGTCGCCTGCAATGGCGGGGCCATGTAGAAACGCACCGAGTTCGGGGCGAAATGCTCCATGACTCCGGCCACGTTTTTCTCGCGGATGGCTTGCGACCATTCGTCGATGACCGAGCGGATGGCGGATTTGTCTTGTTCTTTGTTTTCGCTCATCTTGATTGGAGTTTATTCTTTGTTATCGGCGGCGGCTTCGAGTGTGGCGATGTCGAGCTTGACCATTTTCATCATCGCTTCTTGAGCGCGTTTGGCGCGTTCGCGGTCTGGATCATTCAGCAGTTCGATCATCCGGACTGGAACAATCTGCCAGCAGAGCCCCCAACGATCTTTGAGCCATCCGCAGGCGACCTCTGATCCGCCTTTGCTCAGCTCCGACCACATCCGGTCCACTTCGGCCTGGTCTTCGCACATGATTTGGAACGATACCGCTTCGGTGAATGGGTAGTCTGGTCCGCCGTTGAGGCCCATGTAGGGTTTTCCTAACAATGTGAACTCCACGGTGATGACATCGCCAGCTTTCTGCGCATGCGTGTCGGCAGGCGATTGAGTGACGCGCTGGATTTTGGAATCCGGAAGGATCGATGTGTAGAACTTCGCGGCTTCTTCCGCGTCGCCATCGAACCAGAGACAGGTGACTATTTCTTTCATGATGTTTTGCTTTCTTTTTTAACTTCGGCCATCGGGCGGCAGAGATCGGCGATGGGGCGCACCTCGACTTCGGCTCCGTATTCGAGGATCGGGCAGGCACGGGCGTGATCGAGAGCCACGTCCATGGAGCCGACAGCGAGTTGGAAATACCCGGCGATCGCTTCCTTGCATTCGATAAAGACGCCATCCGTCACGGTGGAACCCTTGGAGCCGGAAACCAGTTTGCCATCTTCCATCAGTGGTTGGGCGCCACGGAGAATGCCAGCTTCGGAAAGTCCGTCTGCCCAGGCGTAGAAGTCGGTCATGGTTTTCTGCAACTCGGCAGGGGACATGCCGTGGTTCCAATGCGTTCCCCGGATGAGCAAAAGATACTCATCGGTGGCTTGTTGTGGGTTTTCGTTAGACATGATCAGGTGCTTATTGGTGGACGATGGTTTTGAAACCGCCGTAGGCCATGCGCTTACAATCGAAAATGCGACCCACTTCCTCACACATCGCTTCGATGCGGGGATCGGCCATGATTTTTTTGTTAGCCGCGTCTCGTGCTTCGCGTGATTCGAAAACGACGTAGGCGAAGACGACTACTTCGTCCGCCTTGGCATCAGCAAGTTTGGGAAAGGGGATCTGGTCCTCGATGTCCATGTCGTCGCCCACGCACTCGCGATACTCCAGTGCACCGTGCTCTTTCCAGATTGCGGCGGCTTGAGTGGCGGTGGCTTTGTAAGCGTCGATTTTTTCTTTGGGAACGGGGATGACGAATCCGTCGATGTATTGGCTCATGGCTTGATAGAGTTGTGGGTTTATTGTTCTTCTTCTGGGGCTACGCTGATCATCCAATCGAGACCGAACTTATCGGTCAGCGATCCGAAGCATGGGGACCAGAAGGTTTTACCTAACGGCATCTCAACCTTACCTCCGTCTGCGAGCAGGTCAAAGAGACGTTTGGCTTCCGCCTCGTCGTCGAGACCGATCGACAGCGAGAATCCGCCAAATTTGGGAGCCTCGGCACCGCAGCCGCCATCGGATGCCATGATGCGGCTTTCACCGATGGAGAAGCTGACGTGCATGATCTTGTTGGCATTTTCCTCTCCGGACATTTCGGGCGGAAGCTCGTCCGGGCACTCGCTGTAGCGCATCATCATCTCGATTTTGGCACCGAGATTGTCGCGATAGAATTCAACGGCTTCCTCGCAGTTGCCGTCGAAGAAGAGGTAGGGTTCGATAACTGGGTTACTCATGGTTTTAGTGTTTGGTTGTTTGTTGTTAGAAAAAGAGATTAGTTTGATTTTTCGACGAGGTCTGCGAGTTGGTCGGCACATTGGTTCCAGCCTTGGTGGAATCCCATTTCCTCGTGAGCCACGCGATCTTCCATGCTCCAGTGTCGGGTACGAGCGGTGTAGCGGGTGCGACCGTTGAATTCTTCGAATGTCAGATCGATAGTGAGAAATGGTTTTTCCGATGGCTCCCATGCAGTCTTGTAGGCATCGGTGGAAACGAGGCGTTTGTTAGGAATTACCTCTAGATAGACTCCGTGCAATGGCATGTCGTTGCCATCCGGTCCACGCATCACCATGTAACTAGAGCCGCCTGGGCGGACGTCGAGCTCGGCGACCGGTAAGGCCATCGGATGCGGCGCGAACCATTGCTTGATTAACACAGGATTCGTCCATGCCTCGTAAACTTTCTCAGCTGGAGCATCGAAGATGCGGATGAGAAACAAGTCGCGTTCATCGGAGCCATCCCCAGGGATGTTGGCCAGCTCTGCTTCCAAGCGATCGATTGTCTCCTCGTTGCACTGGGGCACATATTCCATCGCGTCCTGATATTGCTGCTCGTTCTCAAAAACCATGCGCCATTCAAGTTCTGTGGCGCCATCTTTTTCCAACAATGAAATCGTTGCCAAGAAACGGTGTACCGGTGCGAGGTGTCTGACCACGATCCTCTCCGGCCCGATTTCCTCGAACACACATTCATTTTCAAACACCTCACCGTCTGGAGAGCGCATGTCAAAGCGCCACTCGCCTCCGGGAGAAAAGTCGAATTGGTGAAAAGTGTTCACGTAGCCCTTTGGCCCCCACCATTTTTCCAAGTGAGCCTGCTCCGAAAATGCGCACAAGACCCTCTCCGGATCGGCAGGGATCAGGCGTTTGCTTACGATTTCAAAATCGCTGGTTGATTCGTTATTTTTCATAGATTTTTCAGATTAATGAAATGGTCGTACCTCGACGGATGCCCGGCAGGCGACAGCCGCCTTGCGCCCCCAATCCAAGGCTTCACTCTCGTCGGCGACTTCCAATACCCAAAAACCTCCAACATGTTCCGAAGTCTGTACATAGGCCTCGTCTGTGACGCAAAACTTCCCATCAGGTTGGACCCTAATTGATTTGGCACAATCTATCGGCTTCAGGCCACCGACGAACACCCTCACATCCGCCTCCACCATTTCATCGTTGAGTGCGTCGATCTCTCCACGCATCTCATCATCTTCTGCAGCCGAAGGATCGTAATCATTCGGACGGTGGATGGCTATAAGGTATTGATTCATCGTATTTTTTCCGAGTCTTATCGAGGATTCTAAAAAGGTAACGAATGGGAGCGAGGAGAAAGGACAAGTCTTTGAAAAAAAATAATGGACCGAGGTTATTTACTCCAAGCGTAACGCAGACAAGGCTTCTGGCTAGATCGGTGCTGGTGCTTGACGTTCGAGGAAAAAGAGACACCTTTAAACCATGAAGATTCTATCTCTAACCATCTGTTTAACATCCCTGTTAGCCATCCATAGCGGTGCTCAAACACTCAGCGAGCAGCTCAAGGCTCGTGAAGGGCGTTCGACCATGAAGTCGAAGCCAGAGGTCAAGAAAGCCTTTGCCGAAGGGATTGCAGCGATTAAAGAGGCCAAAATCGTCGAAGGAGCCAAACAAGTGGGCGACCAAGCACCGGATTTCACCCTCAAGAACGCGACCGGAAAAAGTGTCACTCTCAGCGAGGAGCTGAAAAAAGGCCCCGTCGTGCTGACTTGGTATCGTGGCGGCTGGTGCCCATACTGCAACATCGCCATGGCAGCGATGCAGAAGGAACTTCCGGAAATCCAAAAAACCGGCGCCAGCCTGATAGCCCTCACCCCTGAGTTGCCTGACAAGACTCTAACGACTAAGGAGAAAAATGGCCTGAAGTTCGAGGTGCTCACCGATCTCAATCACCAGGCGGCGCGGAAGTATGGGCTCTTGTTCAAACTGACACCCGAGGTGGAAAAGCTGTATGGGAAGTTTTTCGATCTCGAAAAATACAACGGTAAAGAAGCCGGCACCGATACCCTTCCGCTGACCGCCACCTACATCATCGGTCAGGATGGCAAAATCCTATGGGCCTTTCTGCACCACGATTACCACATGAGGGCAGAGCCGAAGGAGATCACTACTTTTCTTAAGGGGCTCAATCAAGCCAAGGGCGAGTAGTAGGCTTGCTTTGAGGCGTTTGTTGGGGAAGGGTGCTTGGGTTGAGTGTTCCTTGGGTTGCCGACAGCTTGCAAAGCTGTCCTACTTTAGAGATGCGCTTTTAAGAAGGGGGCGGTGCGGGAGGTTTTGGACTTGGCGACGTGTTCGGGGGTTCCTTGGCTAACAATTTTTCCTCCTTTTTCGCCAGCTTCAGGGCCGATGTCGATAATGTAGTCGGCTTCTGCCATGATGGCGGTGTGGTGTTCGATGACGATGACCGTATGGCCTTCGTTGACGAGACGGTGTAGCACGTCGATGAGTTTTTCCACATCCTCCTCATGCAGACCGATACTAGGCTCCTCGATCAGGTAGAGATTATTATTTTGCAGGGTGGCTTTGGTTACTGACTTACGACCCTTTGTCAGTTCGCTGACCAGCTTGATACGCTGTGCTTCGCCTCCTGAGAGCGTTGGACTTGGTTGGCCCAGTTGGAGATACCCGAGTCCGGTATCGTTGAGTAGGGCTAGTGTTCTGTGAATCTTGTTGTGAGATGCAAAAAAGTCAGCAGCCTCGCGAATGTTCATGCGTAAGACATCACCAATGTTTTTGCCGTTGTATCGAATTTCAAGAGTCGCCGGATTATACCTCATCTGATTACACTCTTCGCAGGGAACCCAGGTGGTAGGAAGGAAATCCATTTCGAGTTTGATACGCCCGTTACCTTTGCATTCAGGGCATTGGCCCTCCGCATTGTTGAATGAGAAGCGTGATGCAGTAAAACCGCGGGTCCGCGAATCAGGAAGTTGGGCAAAGAGCTGCCGGATGGAATCCAAAAGTTTCACATAGGTGGCAGGGCAAGAGCGAGAGGTCTTTCCGATCGGTGTTTGATCAACCTCGAAGGTATGTTTGATCTTGGTAAAGCCCGTGGCTTTCTCGAATGGTAGGTCCTTAGCTTTTGACTTCTTCCCTGCGGCTACCGCGATGCATCCACGCATCAACGAGGATTTGCCGCATCCTGAAACACCAGTCAGCACGGTCAGTCGGGCTTGGGGGATGCGGACGTCGATATTTTTAAGGTTGTTGGCGCGGCAACCTGTTAGTTTCATCCAGCCTGTTTTGGCAGAAACTTTAGGCAGCGTTCGTCTTGGATAATCTTCTTTGGTGACGGCTGAGGTGAAATGTTTCTTTGTAGGTTTGGCATTGTACGTGAGTTCGCCACCAAGAACACCAGCTCCTGGGCCGAGTTCGATAAGGTGGGATGCACGGGCAATCGTTTCATCATCATGTTCCACTACTAACAGAGAATTGCCTCTGTCTCTTAGCGCAGCCAGTGTATCGAGTAGTTTGACATTGTCTCGCGGATGGAGGCCGATCGTGGGTTCGTCTAACACGTAAAGAACTCCTCGCAAGTTGGAGCCAAGCTGCGCGGCCAGTCGGATGCGTTGGCTCTCTCCACCGGAGAGGGTGTCGGCTGATCGATCCAGCTGAAGATAGCCTAAGCCTACGTGAGTGAGGAAATGCAATCGTTGGATGATTTCGGGCAAGATGTCCCTCGCTAGAATTTTATCTCTACCCGAGAACTTCCATGTCTCTAACAGTGAAGCGGCATCGGTCACTGAGAGACAGTTGATAGCTTGGATGGGCTGGTTTTTGATGAATACATGTCGAGATTCTTCACGGAGACGGCTGCCCAGGCACTCGGGGCAAGTAACACGTGTCTCTGTATCGTCTGTAGACAAGGTCTCGTGGATCTCTGCTTCCAGTGCGGAGTTGTATTGGTTTGTTTTCAGTCGACGGACTGAACCAGAAGCGACCGTGCCATATCCTCGACAGCGTGGGCACCAACCACGGTGTGAGTTGAAGGAAAAATGGTGAGGATCTGGATCCTCAAATGATTTGCCGGTCACGGGAGATACCCGCGCGGTGGAGAATGTTTGTAACTCAGATTTAGCTGGATTGAGAAGCACTGAGCAATGGCCTTTGCCGATCTTTAGAGCTTCTTCTGTAGTATCACAGACCGCAAAGATATCGTGAACTTTGTATCGAGTCAGAGGTTGGAAATCTGCGGTGTTGATGAGCTCCCCATCAACTAACAATTGGTCGATACCTTTGCGTGCAGCCGCAGCCGCGACATCGGTATGGTATCCTTTTCGAGATCGGATCAGAGGGGCTAGAACGAGGAGTTTTTTATGCTTTTTACGAAGTAGATCGATCTGTGATTCGATGGCTTCCGCTGTCTGGGAAATGACAGCCTCACCGGATTCCGGACAGTGCTGGATTCCGAGTTTGGCATACAGCAGTCTTAAGAAATGATAGATTTCTGTGACTGTGCCAGTGGTTGATTTTCCTCCACCTCGAGAAACCCGCTGCTCGATGGCCACTGTTGGGGGTAAGCCCGTTATCCGGTCAATGTCCGGCTTCTCTAACTGCCCAGCGAATTGGCGGGCGTAAGGGGACATCGAGTCGAGGAAACGGCGCTGTCCTTCGGCGAAAACGATATCGAAGGCTAGGGTTGATTTGCCTGAGCCAGAAAGGCCGGTAACGACTACGAGTTCGTCGCGCGGAATTTCCAATGAGATGTTCTTGAGGTTATGCTCCCGGGCACCGGAGATGACGATCGAATTTGATGTGGAAGTCTTCGGTGATGCTGATTTTTTGGAAACCGATACGGGCAAGCTGCCTTTGAGTGCTTCGGCTGTTTCAGTCTTGGCGTTGAGGATTTCTTCGGGAGTTCCAGTGAAAACTATTTTTCCACCGTCAGCTCCAGGTCCAGGCCCCAGATCGATCAGATGGTCCGCTGCACGGATGACATCCAGATTGTGCTCGATCACTAACAAGGTGTGACCGCTGTCAGTGAGACGCTGGAAGACGCCTAATAATTTTTCAATATCAGTGAAATGAAGACCAGTCGTAGGCTCGTCGAGAATCAGTAATTTGTTTTTCGACGTTTTGCTTTCACCTAGGATTTTACAGAGCTTCAGTCGCTGAGATTCACCGCCGGAAAGGGTGTTAAGTGGCTGGCCAAGGCGAAGGTAACCTAGTCCGACGTCGATCATTGGCCGGAGGGCTGTCCGAACTTTTTTCAGCAGTGAGGCTTCTTTGCCTGAGGCGTTTTTCGGATTAAACAGGTCGACCGCCTCAGTGATGGTTAGATCAAGGGTTTCTGCAATATTTCGCCCGTCATATTCATACTCGAGAGTCCTCTGGTGATACCGCTTACCCTCGCATTCAGGGCAAGTAATGTAGAGATCTGAGAGAAACTGCATTTCTACCTTCTCAAAGCCGTTGCCGAGGCAGCGCTGGCACCGCCCGTCACCCGAATTGAAGGAAAAGTAACCCGGCTTGAGTTTTTGATCCTTGGCTTCGGGCGTCATCACGAAGAGCTGGCGAATGGCCTCGAAAGCGCCCGAGTGCACTGCAGGTGTGGAACGAGGTGTACGCGTCAGTGGCGATTGATCGATACGCTCTACTGTACTGAGATGTTCACTCCCTGTTAAATTCTTGATAGGAGCCGCCTCTTCACTGGCTATCAGACCAAGTTTACTGGCGAGATTTAAATAGAGGATGCTATTGGCCAGGGTGGATTTGCCAGAGCCGGATACACCTGTTAGGCAGGTGAAGACGCCGAGGGGAAGTTCAAAGTCCAGGTTCTTGATGTTATGCTGGCTGGCTCCTGTGATCGTAAGGTGTTGCTTTGCCTTCCGTCTTTGCTTGGGAATCTGAATGGACTTCGCTCCTGTTAGGTAGGGTAAGGTGGGAGAAGTTTTGTGCCGTGCGCTTTGTGGCTTGCCCTTGGTGAGTGACCCTTCGAAGGTGATTTCACCACCGTGTTCCCCGGCGGCCGGTCCCATGTCGATGAGATGATCACAGGCGCGCATCACCGTTTCCTCATGCTCCACCACCACCACCGTGTTACCCTTGTCGCGAAGATCGTTCATCACATGCACAAGCTGATTAATGTCTCGCTGGTGCAGGCCTACTGTGGGTTCATCCAGAACGAAAAGTGTATTGGTCAGGGCCGCTCCCAAGCAGGTGGTCAGGTTCACTCGTTCAATCTCACCACCCGAGAGCGTGTTGGCTGCACGGTCTAGCGTGAGGTAAGTGAGTCCAACGTCACATAGATACCCGAGACGAGACTTCACTTCGGTGAGCGCATGCAGGGTGCTGGTGCCAAAGTTGGGGTTTTTCGTGTTGGTTTTGAAGTTTTTAAGGAACCAAGCGCTGAGTTCATTGATCGGCATCGCCCAAAGGTCGGGCAATGTTTTGCCATGAATTTTAAAACACAGAGCTTCTTCTGTTAGGCGCGACCCGTTGCAGTGAGGGCAGTCGGTATATGCACGATAGCGTGAGAGGAAGACGCGGACATGCATCTTGTAAGACTTGGTCTCTAACCAATCGAAGAATCCTTTCACTCCGTACCACTCGTTATTTTCCCAAGCATCTTCAGAGTTCTCTCTTTCCCCGCGCATCAACCAACGGCGCTCGTGTTCTTCGAGTTCGTAGAAAGGGGTATTGATATCGATGCTGTTAGCTTTCGCCGCTCTGAGGAGGTCGCGTTGGCACTCTGCGCCGCGCGATGTTTGGAAAGGAGCAACGCAACCCTGTTTAATGCTCAAGGATGGGTCTGGAATGGCCTTGAGCAGATCAATGCCAATCATACGCCCAAAACCACGGCAGTGTGTGCAGGCACCGAGAGGGGAGTTAAATGAAAACAGCGCAGCAGTTGGCTGGCGCAGGGTGAATCCTGTCTTTGGATTAGTCCAACTCGTGGTGAAAGATTTCTGCTGATCACCGCTGACGATCTGCATGTTGCCCTTGCCGAGTGAGAGCGCTGTTTCGATGGCCTCTAAAAGTCGGGATTTGTTCCGCGATGAGATCTTCAAGCGATCTTGAACGATCAGGCATTCACCTTGGAGAGACGGAAGATCTTCGCTAAGTGGCTCATCGGTGCGGATGATTTCGCCATCATGGTAAATGCGCGTGTAACCCTGCTGGTTGAGAATTTCGAAAGTGTCTGACAGTTTTCCCTTCTTGGGAATATCGACTGGGAAGAGGACTAGAGATTGTTCATCACTTAGATGGTCCATGCACCACGCGACGATGCTGTCTGCTGAGTCAGGTTTAATCTCTTCACCAGTGTTAGGGTCATAGCCTACCGCTAGCCGAGGATAGAGTAACTTGAGATAGTCATTGAGCTCGGTGAGGGTTCCCACCGTTGAGCGAGTTGTGCGGATGGTATTTTTCTGTTCAATCGCAATTGCAGGAGGGATTCCATCGATGCGGTCGACAGCAGGTTTATCCATACGGTCGAGAAATTGGCGGACGTATGGAGAAAATGTCTCCACGTAGCGCCGTTGACCTTCGGCATAGAGGGTGT
This sequence comes from Oceaniferula spumae, assembly GCF_042849255.1. Taxonomy (GTDB): domain Bacteria; phylum Verrucomicrobiota; class Verrucomicrobiia; order Verrucomicrobiales; family Akkermansiaceae; genus Oceaniferula; species Oceaniferula spumae. The sequence continues at coordinate 1,453,713 of NZ_AP026866.1, read as the reverse complement.
GGAAGGCTAAAGAGGATTTGCCGGACCCCGATGGACCTGTGATGACGGTGAATTTCCCGATGGGAATATCCAGATCCAGGTTTTTTAAATTATGCTGACGAGCTCCTTTGATACGGATGACTTCGTTCACGCTAGGCTTGCTCTTTTTCTTGGCTGGCACGAGCGCAATATGCGTAGTGATTGAGTAATTGCAAATCTGAGAGTCACAGGAATTTGCGATTCTGCCTGCAAGTCGGCGGAAACTGCCTAAAGATTACTCGCTGTGATGTCTGGGCCCATTGTGGGTTCGCCTCGATTGTTGCGGGCATCACTTGTCGCCTTGACGGGAGACTTGGGTTTGCCCTGCTTTGCCTCGTTACGAGCATTCCTTGTGGGAGCGTTCATGACAGAATCAACAATCAGGCCGGAGACGACCAATCCCATCGTGACGCAGGCTGCGAGAGCGACCTTGGTGGAGGTATTGGTTTTGCGAGAATTGTCGAGTGATGGCAGTGCGATCACATTGGACGGTTCCGAAGGTGCTGCTGCGGGGATCTGAGGTGTTGCCGCTGGTTTTACCACTGCGGTGGAGGTGACAGGAGTTTTATGCACCAGGCCAGGATGAACCGCAGGAGTCAGTAACAGGGGCGAAAGACTGAGCTCTTTGCCAGCGACGATTCGATCTAGATCGGCTGCGAAGGCTTCGCAGTTGTTGTAGCGTTTCGCCGGATTTGGGTGGATAGCTCGCATCACGACGGCATCGTAGCGAGGGTCAACAGCCGCGAGACCCGATGGTGCGACATAGGGCGACTGCGGCATTTGTCCTGTGAGGAGTTCGTGTAGCAGTACGCCGAGTGAGAATATGTCAGCGCGTTGGTCAGCACTATAGGGCGGCTCAAGAACTTCGGGGGCGGTGTAACCAGCCGTGCCGAAGACCGTTTGGCCTTTCATGGTCGACTCGTGAGAATGATGCGCAAGGCCGAAATCCACGACCACGGGGTTGATTTTGGAATCGACCAGAATATTGGCAGGTTTGATATCGCGATGAAGAATACCTGCGTTGTGGGCATGTGACAGAGCCTTGCTGATTTTGGAAACCAGCGCCGCGGACTCTTGCGGAGCAACAGATTTGCCGTGTGCTGCGTCATGCAGCGAGCGACCTTCCACAAATTGCATGACGATGTAGAGTAGCCCATTGGCTTCACCATAATCGTAGATGGAAACTAAATTTGGATGATTTAGTTTAGCCATGACCTGAGCCTCACATTTGAAGATCTGACGGAACTGAAGAGCCGTGGAACAAGCGTGGGTGAGCACCTTGATGGCCACTGGGCGATCCAAGGAAATTTGGCGCGCTTTGTAAACGGCGCCCATGCCTCCCACAGCGAGAAGCTCGAGTCTATCGTACGCCGGCAGGTAGGACTGAATATCCTCCGCAGTCGGTGAACTGTTGACTGGTTGCTTTAAGGTCATGCTGCTTAATAGTTACAGCATTAGAAGTAAGGAAATTTTAACAATAAGGCAAGCGGAATTAGATGTTTTTGGAAAACAGGATTTGACGTGGTGTTTTGTCCTGTTTTCCAGTCCTGCGAGTCACTTTTTTTATTTCTTATCCTTATCGTCAGGCTCTGGCTCTGTGTCGGTTGACAGGCCTCTCAGAATCAAAAGGAATCGAGCCATGTCCTTTTGAGTCAGCTCAAGTTCCTCGTCCAGAGCTGCAGCGTGTGTATCGTTGCCTTCTTTTTTGAGCTGATTGATTTTTACGTCCAGGCCCTTCAAGTAGGTCAAGCGAAGGCGGGTGAAGCCTGTTAGGTTGTCATCGTAGATCTTTGCCTGATCCGCGAGGGCTTCTTTGTAGATTTTCTTGATTTGTTCGGGTGCGTCTTTGTCTATTTCTTCAGGGATGTACCCAAGTTCACGGTATTCTTCAAATGCCTCATCGACTTTGACTTCGATAGGTTTCCTGACGTTGCGATCAAGTTTCCGAACAAGACGGGCGACATCGCGCTCGAAGCGATCGATGTTGCGGAGAAGTTCTTTATCGTAGTTTGAGATAGAACTCCGACCTTTTGTCACCATCACTGAACGGGCATTGGCGAGCCAAGCTTCTCGATCAAAGTCTGGAACCGCAGGAGCATCTGGCACCTTTGGTGCTGGTGGGGCAATTTTGGGCTTGGGGGTGGATGCGACCGGTGGGGCAGGCTTCGGCTTGGAGGCTACGGGTTTTGGCTTGGGCTTGGGTGCTACGGGTTTGGGTTTCGGCGCTTGTTTAGGCGGCGTCGGGGAGACTGGCTTTTTTGCAACCGGGGCCGGAGTCACAACCACGGGTGATGGTGACTCTTTTTTGGCCTTCTTTTTATTCGCGGTCATGACCACCGCAATGGCTCCAATAATCAAAGAGATCACGGCAAGGGCGACAATTTTTCCACCACCACCGTGTGCTTTAGCCGAGGCGAGTGTGGGCTGCGGCGTTGCTCGCATGACACCTGTCGTGGTGCTGCCGGCCATCATGTTTCTGATCAGAGCCTGAGTAGGGGCAGCTCCGGATTTCTTCAGATAGAGTTCCAAATCCGCCGCCATGAGTGATGCTTGCTGGTAGCGCTCACTCGGATCCGGGTGAATGGCTTTTGCGATGATCTCATCCAGAGTTTCATGAGTTTGATTGACCTCTGAAGGGGGAGTGTAGGGAACTCCGGGCAGATGGCTGGTCAGCAAACGGTAGAGCATGACCCCTACGGCAAAAATATCTGATCTGGCATCGACGCTGGGAGGTGTATCGAGTGTCTCCGGAGCACTGTAGGCCTGATTTTCAGGGTTGTCGTCACCGTCCTCCTGTTGCGCCAGACTGGCGAGTCCGAAATCGACGATCTTAGGCTCGGCATCATCGCTGATCAGGATGCTCTTAGGGGAAAGATTTCGATGCACGATGCCTTGTTCATGAGCATGGGCGAGACCGTGGCAGACGTCCGCAATCAAGCGTGCGCTTTCCTTCGGCTCCACGTGATGCCCAGCTGTGGTGGAATGCAGGTTCCGCTCCGGCATATCCTCCATGATGATGTAAAGCATGCCTCCGACATCACCGAAATCAAAGACATCCACCAAATTGGGATGATTGAGCCTGGCCATGGCTTTGGCTTCAGTTTCGAAGGCTTGTCGAAGCGTCGGATTTTGTCCGATTTCGGGCGGCAAAACCTTGATGGTAACGAGGCGGTCGAGGGATTTCTGACGTGCTTTATAAAGTGCGCCACGGCGTCCTACAGACACGAGTTCTAGAATCTCGTATGCGGGGATAAGCCTACCGAGTTCCTCAATGCTGGGGCTGGAAAAATGCGAGTCGGATGACATGGTGTGTGTGTCGGAAAAGATGGAGAGGCTTCAATACCCATCCGCAATATACCCCATATGAGTGCCCACGCGAGCGAACAGTCTGAAGTAAGACCGACAGATTATAACGGATCGACGATAGTGAGGCAAGCCGTTAGATAAGACATCTAAAACATCAAGGTTCTCAAAGAACCTCTGGCGCTATCCAGTTTTTTCAGACACTGGAATATTTCGAGGCCTGAATATGTTCTGGCACCAATAGCGTGTTAACCAGCTTTGAGGATATGGTCGACAAAGCTCTTTGAATTCCCAGCGGTGTCTTCAATTTCCTGTTTGATCAAGCGTGAGGCTGACTTCAGGCCGTTACTTTCCAAGTCCTTAACGGAGCTATGGAGGTTAGCGCGGTATTTTTCCCGCAGATCCTCGATTTCAGAAATGTAGTTCGACTGGATGCGGTTTTGTCGCTCGAGTCTGATATCCAGAATTTCCGCCACTTTTTCCGGCATGTTTTCCCGAGGGAGGTTCTCAGGGATCCGGTTGCCTGGGTAGTTGCTCGTCATGGTGAGGATACCAGGCGTGTATGCCTCGGAGAGACTTTTCGTAAGGCCACGTCTAAATACAGTCAGCTCTTGTTCGTAGCCTCTGATGTTGCTGGAGAAATCCTTTTCGTATTTTTGTTGGATCTTGAGGATCAGGCTCGCGCACTTGCGACGCAGAGATGATAACTGGTCGACTGGGCCTGCGCTCGGTTTCGCCCCTTTTGATCCTGTGTCGACACTCTTGAGTCCTTTGTTGTCACTGCTCCACTCGATCAGGAAATGGGAAAGACTGGTATCGATCGAGTAATCGTCCCACGACTGTGACGGTTGGACAGCGCAACCTGCGATGGTTCCGGAGTCCTCGTTGGGTGCTCCCGTTCCCCATTTGGCAAATTTCCAAGGCTCTCCGGTCGACCATTTCCAGTCTTCGTTAGATGGGCGGAAGCCACCGATCCAACATGCTTGATCCTTCTCTAACGAGGAAGCTACGAAACCAAGAATCCAGATGTTCTCATCTGCATTGGAGGGCACTGCGAGATGGCCCTTTCCCGTTTCGGCCAAGTTGCGGGCAGTTTCCCAGTCCGAATTCATCTGAATCAGGAGGAAGTGGCGATTATCGTAAGATGTGGTTCCTGCCGGATACTGAGGGTTTCCGGATTCTATTGAGTCGGCACAGCGCTTGAGCTGATTGTCCAAGCTGGCGGGCATTTGGCCATCCATACTCCATTCAATAAAGAAGCTGTGAAGAGTGGAAGCAGGCTTGGGTGTTAGGATGCCTGTGTCATCGACAGCGACGTAGGACGACTTGGAGGTCTTGCGGATTTCTTGTTTCCATGGAGTGCCATCTATCCATCGCCATTGGTTGTCACCAGCGCTTCCGGCACCCAACCAGATGGTTTGGTTATATTTTAGTTTGGAGCTGAGCCATTGGAGATCGTTGGCCTCGGGGAGAATGGCGAGATGGCCACCGTGTCTTTCACAAAATGCCCGAGCCTCAGGCCAGGTCATCTCGTCTTCGATATACATGCGAGCACGGCCATCACGGGTAAAAGCTCCTTTGGGCAACTCCGTGCGGTCGCCACGGAGAAGTTGCGGGCGTAATCTGGCGAGCATTTCGCGCGGTGTTTCTACCTTGGGTGGGGTCGGCTGTGGATTTTTGGGAACAGGGCGTTTGACAACGTTGTTCTTGGGATCCTTGAGCTTGGCTGCGGCAGCATCTTTCCTTTTCTGTTCGGCCTCCTTTTTTTGCTCGGCATCAAGGGCTTTCACACGGGCTTGCTCGGCATCACGATTCGCGCGAACTACCTTGAGTCCTTCCCACGCGATGAAAATCGCGGCGAGTAGACCGATGATAATGATGATGTTGCGGATAAATGGAACATTCGAGCCTGCGTTGACTGCGGTGGCGGGGGACTGCGAAGAACTGGCTGGAGGATTTTTGGATGCGGAATCCCCATCTGTATTATTGGTCGTGCCCGTGTTTAATTTGGGGCGACTGGCATCGGATCCAGGCGTGACCAAGCTGCGGGCCTGACGTGGAGGTGCGGTGCTTCCCTGAGCTTTCATCAACAGGGGATTGGCCGGTTTTTTATTTTTACGAATGTCCTCCAGAGCCTCGGCAATATCCTCAGCCTTGCGGTATCTCATTGCAGGGGTGGGGTGGGTGGCTTTGCGAACAATTTGATCGAATCGAGGGTCGCAGCCGATGAGGGTCGCCGCTGGGGTGTAAATACTCTCAGGGAGCTTGCCAGTCAGCAGTTCGTAGAGAATCACGCCTACAGAATATAGATCGGTGCTTTCATCGACCGCAGATGGATTGTGAACGACTTCTGGAGCGGTGTAGCCGGGGGTTCCAAAGGCGCTGTCGCTCTCGTGATCTCCCACCGGACGTGCTAGTCCAAAGTCGCCGATCTTAGGTGAGGCGTTCGGGTCTAGGAGAATATTAGCCGGTTTGATGTCACGGTGAAGAATCCCATGGTTGTGTGCGCTGGATAGACCGCGGCAGATACCTGCAACGATGCGCGCAGACTCATCTGGATCAATGGTTCTTCCGTATGCTGAGTGATAGAGTGATTTCCCCTGAACCATCTCCATGATGATGTAAAGCAGGCCGTCCACTTGACCGAAATCGTAGATACCGATCAAATTCGGGTGGTTGAACTTGGCCATACTTTTGGCCTCGGCCTCGAAAGAACTACGGAAATCGGCATCCTCTCCGAAGTGGCGGGGGAGGATTTTGATGGCAACCTGACGATCCAGCGATTTTTGTCGGGCTAAATACACCGCTCCCATACCGCCTTTGGCAATGAATGAAAGGATCTCGTATGCTGGCAATAAGTCGGCAATTTCCTCTACGGCTGGAGGTGTAAAATCGATGGGTGTAGAGTCCTGACTCATAAAATAGCTGGGGAAGGTGGTTAGGCGTTGCCCGTTAGGTGTATATAGGGTCTGTCACAGCACGTGGTTAATGCCAATCGTTTATTTATCTGGAGCAGACTGATTTTTGATCGTCAGCCTATTATGTAAATCGGCCAAGTTTTCTCGGGTGACGATGGCGAGAGGTTCAGCGTGGAGCCGATCAGGTGAAGCAACTGAGTGTTGGGCTATGACGGATACTGGGTCAATGCGGTCGCCCTGAGAGCTGGTGTATCCACGGCCGATATGAACTCCCGCGCTGTTGTGCATTTCCAAATGCAGGTGCGCTGGATAATTGAGGTTAGCCGTGCCTACCGTGCCGATCGTTTCTCCGCGTGAAATGATGCTGCCGTATGGTGCATGGATTTGGTCTAAATGGGAATACATCGAAAGCAGTAGTTCGCCCTTTTTGCCTCGGTGGGCTAAGATCAATGTATTTCCCCAGCCTGAAGATGGCTCACCTCGATAGACCGCCAGTCCGTTTGCTACCGCATAAACGGGATCCCCGAGATCGGTGTTCATTCCGCCGATGCCGTTGAAGTCGTCTCCGGTATGGTGGCCGCCGCGTTTTGCGTTGTCTGACCAGAACGGTTGGGCGTTGTAGGTGAGAGCTCCATGCTCGCTGCCCATTGCTGCGGACATGCGGGTGGCGGTGGGCACCGTCGCGCGTTCGAAAGCGGAGAGCTGAATCAATCGCGGATCGAATTCAGGGATGACTGCAGTCTCAATCTGGCCTTCATCTCCCAAGATCGTTGCGGCATTTAACGGATATCCCAGAGCGGCATCGGCCTGTTGCCAAGTCGCCATGGATTTAACGGGGACATCGTAGCCCGACCGAGACCGTATGAAGCCTTTGATCACGATACCGGCAACAACGATAAATAGCACCGCGATGCCGCAGAGAATGATCCGTTGTTTCATGGCTCGATGTTTAGGCGGGAGGGTTGTTTAAAAATTGAGCAGGATTTCTGCCCTCCGGTTGGCACGACGACCATCTGGGGCATCTTCTCCGTCTGGGGTGGTGTTCGGGCGGCGTGGTTTGGATTTTCCGTATCCGATGATTTTAATCTGTTCGGCCGCAACTCCTTGGTCATTCAGATACTTCATGACTCGACGGGCACGCTCTTCTGAGAGCTTGAGGTTGTGATCTTCCGAGCCCAACGCATCGGTGTGACCGGAAATAGTCAGATTTTTCGCAGTGTCATTCTTCAAGAGATTGGCCACCACATTCAGTTGTCTCTGCGTTCTTGCAGTTAGCTCTCCGGAGTCGAGGTCGAAATAGATCGCGAGAGAGTCACCGCCCTTCGGATTTTTAATCAGAGGAGTGTAGTAAATATCGCCATCAGAAAAGCGGCCCGCGTAATCTGCTAACAGTTTGTCGAGATTGATCTCCGTGATTTTCCATGGAGACTCTGCATCCTTGCGTTTGGTGTTGATGGCAAACATGGCGGACTGCTCAGCTCCAGCGGATTCAACACGAGTCAACCAACCCGCTGTCTTTTCGGTTAGGAACATTTTCCTTACCGGTTTTTCTTCGGTAAGTTTGTATTTTCCCTCTTCGAAAATAATGCAGAGTCCAGCGAGCTTGGCGTAATTCACTTGCTCGGTATCGACGAATTGACGGGCAGCTGTTGGGTCTAGTTTGAGGATGGCATCCATGAAGCCTTTCACCGCAGCTGCAGCTTTGACTTCGTCTTCCGGAGTTGCCGGATCCATGCCTCCATCAACGAGGGCTCCTTTTTCGCCTGGGAGAGTGACTCGATTGACCTTCCATCCACCTTCGATGTTCTTCGCCAGATCCAGAAGGATGCGCTGGTTGTCAGCGAGGTTGAGTGCCCAGCGGTCAGCCGCATTCTTGAGCGCTGAAAACGGTTGGTTGGGATTGAGTTTTAACTGTGATCCGGCTGCCAGTTCGTGAAGCTTGCGTTTTTGTTCCGGCGTGAGCGCCCCTTGGCCAATGAAGTCGATCAGAGGTTTGGCATCACCGGTGTCATTGGCATCGACGATAAAGTCGCGAATCCGCCCAACCAGCTCTTCGGGAGTTCCTGAGTGACCGGTGCTGGTTTCGTCCACATGTTTGCCATCCACGGTAAGTCCGATGCTGTCGCCGTCTGCTCCATTGGCTGCGTCGTCCGAAGTTTGTTCCACGACATCGTCACTCGATTGCTCTGATGAGCACTGCCTAACTAACAAAAAGACGGCGAGAATGGTGAGAACCAATACCGAAATAAAGAAAATGAGAGGTGTCTTGGATCGCGAGTGCTCCATGGCCGGATGTTACCTTCAAAACCGCTAACTCCAAACGAAAAAAGAACTCCCGATCGCAAACTGTCGCGATCGGGAGCTGATTTGATTTTGCTGGTTGTGATGCCGACTTACCTCGCCCGCGATTGTGGAGCTTCTGCAAACGGGCTAGCACCATGACGCTGTCCCACAGCGGCGCGAGACCACTTCCATGGATCGACACCTTTTCTAGTGAATACCGCCATGCCGATCACGCCGACGTTGCGAGTTTTCCCATGGCGTTGATTCGCATAAGAACCAGAGACGGAGGAGAATTTGAACGACGCTACTGCCGATTCGCTGGTGCGGAAACCTTGCACCGTCAGAGTTTTTCCGGGCTGAATGATATAGCCACGTTTTCCGAACGATGCCGGCCTGCCATCCATCACATCGAGACCATCAACACTGAGCACGATCTCTAACGCGGAATGGCTCAAGTTTTTGACCAGCAGAGAGTAATTGCTGCCTTTGCGCCCGACCACATAGCGTCGGCTGCCGGAATTGTAGTTTTTGAGCATGCTCCAGCCGCCTTTCACTCCCCATTCCACCAGCCCGCCAGCAGCACGTTGCATACCGCTGCCACTGTATTTCCATGATCCGGCCATGGCTTCGACGCCTTCCTTGTCATTGTAGTAAATCGAGGCAACACCAGCGGGTTTGGAGCTGGACCGGACAAAACTCGAGTATCCAATGTTGGAGGTAACTTCATTGCCCCACCCGGTTCCTAGACCAGGGCGGCTTTTCGGTTTGTAGGCCTTTCGAGAGTGTGCTGCCGATTCGGCTGTGGCTCGAGAGGGGGCGTTCCATGGCATGTCGGAAGCATCCCCGCTACTGACTGACGGAGCAGGTGCTGCCTGCGGAATGGGAGCGTAGTTGGCGCAGGATGAGAAAAACCATGGGGTGACAGACAGAGTTGCCATGGAGAGGAGGGTAATGAGTCTCGTTTTCATGATGGTGCTAGAAAAGCAGCAATTAGGGGTGGGTGTCAAACTCTTTGTGCTAAAATAATAGCATTATTTAATTGCAGTATTTCTAGCACTGTGGGAGTTTCCAACTATGAATCGATTGGAAAAAGGGCATATGTCCAGACGCGAGCGCCAAATCATGGATATCCTCTATCGTTTGGGGCAGGCCTCGGCAAAAGAGGTTTTAGACAATCTTCCCGATCCTCCGTCATACTCCGCAGTGCGCGCATTGATGGCGACTCTCGAGGGCAAGGGGATGGTGACCCATAGCAAGGAATCCAGACGCTATATTTACAAGCCTGCGATCGCGGAAAAGCGGGCACGTCGATCCGCCATTTCCAATCTTCTCAGCACGTTTTTTGATGGTCGACCCGAAAAGCTAGTGGCGGCTCTGTTGGATCCCAAGGACATGCAGCTCGACAAAACCGAGATCGAAAAAATCCGCTCTGCTTTGGAAGAGGAGGAGTGAGAGCCTCCGTATATTTTTAAACACTCCGCCAGATTATGTCTCTATTACTCACCAGTCTACTAATGTCGATGATCGCTGCCGTGTGGGTGTGGATCATGGGCAGGAAGGATCCCTGTGGTAGACCGTGGCTGACGACACTGTGTCTGGCACTTCTGTTAGTGCTTCCAGGGTTGGCGATGCTACCCAAGGTTCGAGTCGAGATGAGTCACGTCCAAGGTCTGGGCTCAGAGAATGCGGGAGTGTGGGGAGCCTCGGAATATTTGACCTTTCTATGGGCCGTCATGGCACTGGTGATGGTCTTGCGGATGGTTCGAAATATTTGGATTTTGAAAAAATGGATCACGGCCTCTGATCCAGCTGATTGTCACGGATGGCAAAGTCTAATCGGTGAATGTTCGGAAATGTTAGGCCTGAAAAAAATGCCAGAGCTTCGAGTGAAAACGGGCCTGTCCTCCCCAGTCGTGGCCGGTCTGATTCGTCCGGTGATTCTGCTGCCAGCTACTTCCACTGAATGGAATGAGGGAACGCGAAAAATGGCCATCCTCCACGAACTTGGACATGTGCAACGTCGGGATTTATGGGTGCGTCTTGCGGCTGAGTTCGCCTGCGCACTACACTGGTATAATCCCTTGGTCTGGTGGCTGAGAGCAAAGCTGTTAACTCAGTGTGAGTATGCCTGTGACGCTCTTGTTGTTGAAGCTGGTGCCGACCGCCGCAGTTACATCCGCGCACTTTGTGATGTCGTCGAATCAGCCTTGACGGAGAACCGGCCACAAGGAGTTCTGGCGATGGCAGACCACGCACCTCTGAAGCTGCGGGTTGATCGTCTGTTAGGAGGTGCTCGGATGGGGAATCCCAGCTGGGCCATCGTTGCTGCGGTGCTGACGACGACCTCGGCCTTGGCTCTAACGTTGGTGCGTCCTGCATACGAAGTAACGCATCCAGAGCAAGGTTCCCCCATTTACACCCAGTCGGAAATTGATCTGCGTCACAGCGCCGATCCTTTTCCTAGTGAATGACTACCGACCGGTGACAGCGTTTTCAAACGCTTCTTAAGCTCAGCGCTGAGTCGGGCGATTTCGTCATACTTGTTAGTATGATCTCCTTCGGGATCAAAACGTGCTTCTGAGTGTAGTTTGGTCAGTGGCGAAATCAGCGTATTCAGGCTGGGGTCAATACCTTCCAATTGCATCACCCAGCGACCGAGAGGAAGGCCTGACGGGCGCGGTCCGATTTTGCGTGAGATCGCTGATTCCAGTTTATTCAGTGCCGTGAGCGGGGTTCCCGGTGGGTGGGCGTATCGCCTGCTTTTGCCGGCCCTGGCATCGCGGTGACGAGACTTCCACAGCCTCCAGCCAAACCAGAATAACACCAGCCCCACAATCAAGCCGACGACGATGGCCGTTGTGGTTTTATTCTCATCACTGGTTCTCCAGATCAAAAAGTCTTCGCGCACTCGCTGCCACCAGTCGATTAATTCCAGTCTCCAGGCTGGGATTTTAATTTGTTCCATCGCTTCCCACGATGGAGGTGTTAGGTCGGCATCTTCCCAATGGTCTTTATCCCAAACGCGCACCCACGCATGAGCGTGCTTGCCGCGCATCACCCATTCTCCTCTTTCGGCATCAAACTCGGTAACGGCGAAGCCGACACAATAACGAGCCGGAATTCCGCACTCACGCAGGATCAAACAGGTGGCTGTGGCAAAATACTCACAATGCCCAGCACGTGTGTCTTCTAGGAATGAGCCAATGGCTGTGCCCCGAGTGCTTTTCGATAAACCCGGAGTTGTTAGGTGGGTGGTGTATTTGAAATTTGAGGAAAAGTGTTGCTGTAGCTCAAGCAGGATTTTTTGAGCAGACATGCCTTTTTTAAGACCCAAATCAGCGCAAACTCGGCGGATGGCCTCTTGTTCGGCAGCTGGTACTTTGAGATCAAATTCAGCCGGCGCATCCACCTCCGTGGTTGATTCATTTCCTCTCCAGACCGAATAGGACACCACATGATAGTCTGGGTTATCAATGAGCACGGTTCCCAATGAGTTACACGCAATGGATACCTCACTGTCTTTATTTCCAAGGTCACCGATGGCTTTGGTGAAATGCGGCATCGGCAGAGGGTTGGAAAGAATGGCGGAGTCTACCTCGCCGATGATGCGCACATCCGGGGCGCCCTCAACCGTGGGGATTTCGGTGCCGAAGTAGCGAATGTCTCGCTCAGTGTCCAATCTGCCTGATGTATTGTAGCCTTCGTTATCCTCTTCGTCGGTAATGGTGTCTGACTCCTCTGGCTGAGGGATATGCTTCCAAGTCGCTCGGTAATACTGGTTGTAGGTGGCTGTTCGTAGCAGGCTGGGAACCTCGGCACTCTCCACCCACATGCGCCAGAAAATATGAGGGCTGAGTTTGATGCGGCCGAGTCTGCCAATGTTCGTGCGCGACTCATTGGCTGAGGTGTGTCTGCCTGGGTCGTCACCATCACGCCCGCCGCTGTAGTAATGGTAGAGCTTCGACATGCTCCATTGACCGGCATAGGAAATAGCCACAATCATTAGAAACGAGGCAGCCCATGCGATGGGGCGGAAGCCGTGTTTGCGTGCATTGAAAAACAGACAGGCTCCGAAGATAATCGCGAGTCCGATGAAATGGCGGGTATCGTCTCGACTCGCTACCGCTGTGGCCAGCATGACGATGGCGAGGTAGATATAGCCGGTGTTGATCATCCGGGGTTTCACGTGGTAGCCGTGTTTCAGATCTCGCTGCATCTTGCGGCGTGCGAAAAATGAAAAGGTATTGAGCGGAATCAAGGCCGCCTTGCCATATCTTTGAGCCAACTCCAAGGGCAGCAAGGTCAGTGGAGACCAGACAAATAAACTATGAAGCTTGCCGACTTTGACTCCATTGAGCCACGCCAGCATCGATAGCAAGGCCCCACAAAAAATCGAGATATGCCAAGCTCTGACATACGACTCCCGACTGAAATCCCATCGGATAGAAAGCCAGGACCGTGACTCCACCAGCACCGCGGCGATCAAGCCAGCGAACGGATGTCCAGTCAGTCCGCCCCAGAAAAGAAGGGCGATGCCGGTCAGCAAACGTGGTGGTGCGTCTTGATGCATGATTAGTGAGGTCGCTGGTGTAGATCCTGTTCCACGTGAGTCGAGCGTAGCCACTGCACAGGCACAGGGGATGGATACTGAGAGTGAATCCGGTGCGCGTCATCAAGCTCACGGCAGATGGATATGACCTTAAGCTCGACTCCTGCGCGTTGCAAATTCTGCACCGTATCGCGCCGTTGTTCACACCAGCCGGTGAAGATGCAGATGCAGGCTGTCAGGTCATCTCGGTAGCGAAGCACGAGATTTTGAAGTGCTTCGAAATCTTGGATAGGCTCACACTGCACACCCGCAAGAACTTCGAGCATTTTATCGATGCGTTCTTCGCCTCGGCCGGCGCTAAAGACGTAGGCTTCGTCACGAATGAACATCAGATCGAGCAAGGTCTCCCGGGTATCGATACTCGCGGCAAATGAAGCGGCCACCGAAACAGCCTCTTCAAACAAATCAGCCTCTTCGGCAGGGGCGAAGGTATCCAGCACCAGACCGTAGCGCGGGAAGAAAACATCTTCGTACTCCTTCACGATGGCTTTGCCCGTGCGTGCCCAGCTTTTCCAGTGAATGTGACGCAGTGGGTCTCCTGGTCGGTATTCGCGAACGCAGGTGAAATCTCCCGATTGACCTGTGGTACTGGATGCCGCCTCGCCACCCAGTTGAAAACGGGCGTTGCCAGGGATGTTATACGGGGGGAGCCGGTAACGATGGGGAAGCACAACGAGCTTGTCCGCGGTGGATTGTGTTTTGCGGACACGCTGGAAAACTCCAAGCGGGTCAGGCAGGCAAACGCGGAGATCGGTCAGGGAAATGATCCCTCGCTTGTTAGGTGTCAGTGTCAGCGTGGTTGAAACAGTTTCGCCGGGAGAGATTTTCGGTAAAGGGGCGGAGCTTTCGTTTGCGAATAAAGTGAGCCCACGCTGGAGCCACTCCCAGCGGTAATAACCAAGTGTGCGATCGAAAATATTTCGCTTCTCCTCGCCAGGTTCACGTGAGTGTGTGAATAGCTCGAGCCCAGGGCGATTATCCGGAGCGAGTTCTAACAGTCTCGACCCGGAAAGGCTCAATAGTCCTGTGTTTTTCACCCGCACGTGATAGTTCACCGTCTCTCCCGCAGTCGCCACCCGAGGGAGTTCTCTGTGCACAGTGACTTTGGCTCTGCGAAGGAGAGTCCACACGAAACATATCCCAAGCACGGCAAAGATCAGGCCGCGCAGCTGGAAGAGCGGTCCAAGCGCATGCTGCGGCATCAGTAGCCACGCCGCGGGCACGAGCATCACTAACAAGATTCCCGCAGGACGGATGCGATGCGTTAAGAAGTGGGCAAGGGCGGAGTTCCGGTGATAGATCCGGTAAATCTGGCGTTGGAAAAATCCCGTGTGCTTTACTTCCGCCATAACGGGATGACCCTACACTGGAGCCGGTGTTTTCTCAAGGATGTCCTCGACGATGCTTCTACCAGTCAATCCGCTGAACTTCGCTTCTGGAGCGATGACCAGACGGTGGGCGATGACATCGGGAGCGATGTCTTGGATGGTTTCAGGGGTGACAAAATCGCGACCCTCGAACAGGGAAAGTGCCTGGGAAAGTTTCATCAATGCCAGTGAAGCACGCGGACTGGCGGCAAGCTGCACATCCTCGATGTTGCGGGTGGCATTGGTCAGAGCCACGATGTAGTGACGAAGTTCGTCGCTGATCCGGATATTCGAAACGGCGGTTTGGAGGTCTCTGATATCCTGCAGGGAAACTGCTGGATCGAGGGAGTCTAACGGGTGGCCGCTGTTTTGCGACGATAGGATTAGAGCCTCCTCCTCGGCGCTCACATAGCCTAGTGAGCACTGCATCGCAAATCGGTCCATCTGAGCTTCAGGCAGTGGGTATGTTCCTCGGAATTCAACCGGGTTTTGGGTGGCGATGACAAAGAACAGGCCTTCAAGGTTGTAGCATTTCCCTTCGATCGTGGCCTGCTGCTCGGCCATGGCTTCCAGAAGTGCACTTTGAGTTCGCGGTGACGCTCTGTTGATTTCATCGGCTAACAGAATGTCTGTGAATACGGGGCCGGGGTGAAACTGAAACTCCGAGGTCTTCTGATTGAGAATGGATACGCCGAGAATGTCGGAAGGTAATAAATCGGGAGTGAACTGGATCCTGCTGAAGTTGGCATCCTTAATGGATTTGGCAATGGCCTTGGCCAAGGTGGTTTTACCTGTGCCTGGATTGTCTTCTAACAATACGTGCCCTCCCGCGATCATGCAGGCTAACACATTACGGATGGTTTTTTCCTGCCCTCGGATAATGGTGCAGACTGATTGTTCAAGAAGCTGAGCGGATTCCAATGGAGACATGAAAGGTGAGTTGGGAAATGATGGGGAAATGAAATGCCGGATTAATCTTCGTCCTCCAGCTCCTTTTTGCGTTTCGCAATGTCAGCAGTGCTGAGCTGATTGTGTTTGTCGAAGATGGATTTGACCTCGGTGAGCGATTGCTCCGGTAGTGCTTCCTTGAGTTTGTTCCAAGTTTTGGAATTGAGCAACTCCCGCCCGCGATTTGTGGCATGACGAAGATCCACGTCTAACAAGACTTTTCCTCCAGCATCAGTGTTTACGATAAGATAAAGAGGGTAATCAGCGACTCCGGAGGACTTCGATGTAGTGCGAATCGAGATACCCAACCATTTGCCAGCACGGTTGATTCCCAGGGTGTCGTCGTGAGGTGTATGATCTGCTGCGCCTCTGATGGCGTAGTTGAAAATCTTGAGTGTTTGAGCGCTGTTCGTTCCTTCTAAAACAGCACTGCTTGCGAGGGCCGATGCCGTTTCCTTGGTGCGCAGGAGTGTTCGGAAATTGGTCAGAGTTTTCTTAGCTTCCTCGTCAGTGACCGGATCAAGCTTCAATGGTGGTGTTATCGTGACAACCTTGTCCATGAGTTCACGCGCTTGTTTTTCCTGTTGGGCTTGCTGGATTGAGTTGAGTTGACGCTGCAGCTTCTGCATCGTGACCTGCGCTTCCTTCCCCTGTGATTCCTCGAGTATTTCGGCGGGGATGACATGCCAGCCATCATCAAGTTTGGTCATCCAGACCTTCACCGTTTCAAATTCGCCGGGTCGGTTGGTTTTGGCGAATTGCAGTGGTGCAAGGGCGATGTCTTCTTCTTCCAGTAGATCGAGCACATGCAGCGGGTTCGCCTTCATCCAGTTCAGGTTCCTCCATAGTGCACCCAGTGCCTGCAGACCTTTTTTCTGATTCTCCTCTTTGCCAAAATATTCACCTTTCCGAGGCAGGAGACTGAGCAGTGCGCTGAAGTCGCCGGTTTTATTGATCTTAAGTAACTCGTCCAGAAGTTGACGACTGGTGGGCTGGGAGGTGCCTGTGTTGTTTTTAAAAATCACAGAAGGGAGTTTTTTGCGCAGAGTGGTTTCATCTCCACGGCGGTGTCTCCAGCGCTGCTGCCAGCGCTCGTCTTCAGGGAGTAGCGCTACCTTCAATAGCTCGGACAAGCGGGCAAAGGTTTTGCCCTTCGCTTTGAAAACTGGGAAGTAGAGGATCTTCTCTTCGGTTTTACCCAGTGGGTTCCAGAAGCCGACGGCGACTTCGTTTTTGGTTTTATCCACCTTCATGACCTGGGCGATCACTGAGCGGTTATTCACCAGTTGCCAGTCGTTTGCAGGATCATCTTCATTGAGTCCGCGGGATACTTGGCTGATGGTGGTTTTCAAAGGTTCGTATGATTCATCTGAGGCGGCACCCATGATAGCGAGAATGCGCATCAGATCCTTACTGCGCAGTGCCTCAATGAGCAGTGTGACCGCTTTCTCGGGAGAGATATCGTCGAGTCCGGCTGTTTTCTCCCGAGCGGAAATCTCTGTGAGGAACTTGTTAGATGCTTCTTCTCTGGCTGATGTCTCACGTTTTATTTTTTCACGCGCCATCCAGAGTTCAAGAGACCGCACGGTTTTTTCGACTTCCGGATCATAACCGTAGCCAGTGTTAGCGAATGATCCGGGAAGCGGTGCCGGCTTCCAAACACCACCGCGTTTCAACATGGCAAGTGCATGGATGCGCGTGCCCAAGGGGGATGTGGGGTTTTCGGCACGCAATAGCAGAGCAGCAAAATCACCTTCAACCTTTTTGCTCTCCAGTGTGAGCACGTCGTCCTGATTGATGCTGGTTTTTAAATAGAATTCGATTTGTTCGCGGATTTGCTTTCGTCTTCCCAGTTCGCAGTGAGGGGAGAGGGCTGTGTCCCCGGTCAGGTTAATCTTTTCCTGACTGAGTAGTTTCACATAGCTGATTGCCGCTTTGACATCCTGTGGCTGGTCAGTGGCTGCGACCACTGCCGTAGGGGCGATGGCGGCTCCGAGAATAAAGAGGACGGTGGAGAGCTTCATGAAAGTCAGTGGAGTTAGTTAGAGTTTCTGGCTGAAGTCATCGCCAGCTTTTAGTGAACTGACGAAGGCGGCCAACAGGTTGATGGTGGACTCAATATCGTCCCAATGGGCGGTTTCCACAACCGAATGCATACAGCGCAACGGAAGTGAGACTAGCGCACTAGCCACGCCGTTCTGGACATCAAATATTTTATCGGTATCAGTGCCAGTGAAACGGCCGGCGGCTTCGTGTTGGATCGGGATATTTTGTTTTTCGGCGACTTCCATGAGTCGCTCTACCACGAGTGGGTGGTTGGCGCTACCGTGCGTCAGACTGGGCCCCTTGCCAAGTTTGACTTCTCCATACTGAGCGGCATTGAGGCCAGGTGTGTCGGTGGCATGGGTAACATCGAGACAAATGCAAACCGAGGGCATTAGCCGGTGTGTGGCCATGCGTGCGCCGGAGCCACCGATTTCCTCTTGGATGGAATTCAGGCAGATCAGTGAGTGGCTGGGTTTCGATTTGGATTTGGCAATTTTTTTCATCACCTGAGCGATGATAAATCCTCCGATTCTGTTATCGAGAGCTCGGCCGACGAGTCGTTTGTTGGCGAGTTCCAAAGGTCCGTCTTGATAAACGGCAACGTGACCCACACGGATGCCGAGTTCGGCCACTTCGTCGCGCGAAGAAGCACCGACGTCTACCCAGAGTTGGTGGATCTGAGGTGCTTTTTCGTTAGCGAGGGAGTCGCGACGGAGATGAATGGCAGTGTTTCCAATGATGCCGGTTACCGATCCTTTGTCCGTGAGGATATCGAGTCGGCGGCCTCGACCGGTGGCGGCATCGCTTCCTCCTACACGATCAACATAAAGAAAGCCGTCCTTGGTGATATGTTTGATCATAAAGCCGATTTCATCTGCATGAGCTTCAAGCATCACGGATTTTTTGGCTTTCTGATTTCCAAACACGGCCCAAGTGGAGCCATAGGTGTCACATTCAACACGATCGGCGTGTTTGCCGATGTGCTTGGCCCAGACACGCTGGCCTGGCATCTCAAATCCCGTGGGGCTGGGTGTATTGAGGAGATCGAACAGGAATTGCTTGTCCGCTTTTGTCATGCCGCCAATTCAAACAGCTTTAGCGAGAATGACAACCCAAGATCAACGGCTGAGATCATCAAATTCCTTCTCCTGCTCAGCTTTACGGTCGGCGGGGGAGGCGGGGATGCCTTCAGGGAGCTTGGGCTCACTCTTTTCGGCAGTATTTACCTTGAGGAGTTCGCGAAGGTTATCGTGAGGGTTATGAATCGTGCCTCCAAGGGTAACCTTGGCGTGATACAGTCCGTCTTTGGGGCCTTGGAATGGCGCTGGAGGCGTGCCATCGAAGGCTGAGGTTGGGATGCCCACATCCAGAGTGCCGCTCATTTTTTTCTCGGAGTCCACATTGATATTCCCCTGAAGGGTAATCAGACTGTTGCTGATCCATACCAGCTTATTGAGGCTGACGCCATCGGAGGTGCGGGAGATGTTTCCTCGGCAATGATTAAAGGAAGGACGGAGGTAATCCGTGTTTCCAGTGAGATCCTTCATCGTGGTCAACATAGGCAATTCACTGAGATCAATATTGAGTGAGGTGAAAGGCATATCAAAACTGAGCCCTTGATCGGCTGTTTTGGCGTAATCATATGATAGTGATCCGAGGTCACTCTGGATAGTGCCTCGAACCAAACGCCCGAGCTCTTTGCCAAGAAGTTCTTGGATTGGGTAATCCTTGGCCTTGATGTCGAGTGAGATCGTTTTGCTGGTATCCTTTGAAATTCGGCCGGAAATGGAAAGTTCACCACTGTGATTGTTTTCTGAATCCAGAAGAGCGATGACTTCAGCGTCCTGCGAGTTGAGCGTGATCACCCCGGAGGCTAATTTGAGATCCGGCCAGTTCTTGATTTTCACCGTGCCGTCCTGAAATACATACTGGTAGCGTTCGCTGACCATTTTGCGCAGTGAGATTTGAAGACCGAGAATCGAAGGCGCCTCACGGTCATCGCCGAAGTGTAAATCGAGCTGATTGCAGCGGTAGCTATCGAATTTGTATGGGGATTCCAACGGACCTGAGCCGCTTTCGGCCTGGGTGACGGGAGCTTGGAGATAAGCTTTACCCACGCTGGCAACGACGGTTTCGCCAATCCAATCACTGGTGAAGAAACTCGTGGCTTTGAGATCCGAACGAAGGTTGCTGAATGAGGCGCTTTTCAGAAATGAATGGCGGTCCCATGCCAGATCAACTTTCGCGGCCTTGGCAGAGACCGGAGTGACTCGGAGCTGAGTGAGTTCAGTTTCTCCGGCACCTGAGAGTTCGCTGATGGTGGCCTCGGTGGTAGCTTTGAATTTCCGACCGTTGTATTTGGCAATGATGATGACCGTGCCCACGATAAGAAGTAGGCCGAAGCCGACAATGCTCCCCAAGATGGCCCATTTGACCTTTGGGTTGAGTGTTTTTTTCTTCTTTTCAGGTTGTTTTGAGCGTCTTTTACGGCGCCGGACCTTCACGGCCTGGGTGCCGTCTTCGCGCGTCACGAGTTCGCCCTCTTCGGAGGGATCGGTGCGACGTCTCTGGCGCTCACCTCGTTTCAGGTGGGCCATCATTTCGTCGACGGAGTAGTTGCCTTCCCCTTGCGTGGGATGATTGGAATCGGATGCCATGAACCTCAGTAGTTGCAGTCAAGCTAGCTATAATAAGCGGTGCTGCAATCGTCAATATAGTGAATAATGCTATCGTTGACGCCAAGGCTTGCCAGTGGGATCAACTAATTCAGCGTTGACCATGATAATGATGGCCTCAGTGAAAGTCTGATCAGCTTCGGAACGGAATAGGCGGCCCAAATACGGCACATCTCCCAAGATTGGAGTTTTGTCTTCCACCTTGGTTTTACGACTGGTCATCAAGCCACCGATCACCACGGTGTGTCCGTCTTGAATGGTCAGGGACGAGTTGGGCAAGCGGATAACCTTAAATACTGGCATCAGAATGCGGTTGTCCGTGACCCTGCCGAAGGAGCCTCCGGTAGTGGTGAACACGTTGCCGGTGCCAAGGTTTCCGAGATCGATACCGAGACCACCAGCCGATACACCGTTGATCGGTGAGCCGTAGTTGACGAAGCCCTCGAATTCAACCAGTTCAGGTCGCAGCGATAGTTCGATGTATTGTTTATCTGGACCAACAGTCGGTTCGACTTCCAAAGTGACGCCCACGTTGCGGGTTTCGAATGCAGTCGGGTGTGACGGGGTCACCGGGGTAGGTGGGGAAGCGCTTGCTTGTTCTCCGGTTGTGGGATCGATGAAGACGTCTCCGCCCACAGAGTTAGGAAGTTCTGGTGGTTCATATTCGGTGGGGTAGATGAACTCGCGGATGATTTCGATTTTGGAACGTTCACCACTACGGGAGATGGTGGAAGGATTTACCATGATGTCAGCCCCAGTATTTTGGTTAAGGCCGCGCATCATCATCTGCACTTGGACTCCGCTCCCTACGTAGGAAAGTGTTAGGATGCCGGGAGCTCTGGTCGCTGTGCTGCTGGGCGATCCGGTGCTGGTTGCATTCAGGAATGTGTCGATGGAGTCCTGTTGGATAGCACCGCTACCACTGCGGTTTCCAGATGTGATAGGATTGCCGTTTACGGCAGTGAAGGGGGGCTGGGGAATGACACCCAGTGGAGTTCCATTACCAGTGGTTCCTCCACCGAGGACGCCGCCTTTTCCGAATGCCCATGGCGTAATCGCCCAGTCAAATCCGAGTTCCTTGAGCTTCTTCTCTGAGACGCGGATGATGGTGGTTTTGATGGCCACTTGCACAGGCTCTTCATCTGCCACCAAAGAGACTAACTGGTCGACAAGGTCGATGTTATCGAGGGTGTTGCGGACGATCAGAGTGTTAGTAGATGGCGTGTAGGTCGCGGATGCTCCGTCTGGGAAGCTAACACCGTTTTGTTTGAGGAAATCGGTGATCGACATTTTCTCTGGGAGAAGCCCCTCGCCGCGGTCGTTGCTGTCGCTGTCGAAGACATTACCATCATCCTCCTTTTGATTAGTTGACGCAGAGGTCAAGAAGTTCGGTGGCACACGGAATGTGCGGGAGCTGAGAGCGCCGTCGATGCTGCCGAGAGGCGTGACCAAAACGCCCACGCCATCAGTGCGCCACTGGGTGTGGGACTGATCGGTGACGTAATCGAGAACTTTCGAGAGCGGAAGGTTGCGAGCTTTCAGCGAGATTCTTGTAGCGGCAATTTTCTTGGCTGTGTCCGTGGAGGGAGGGCCGACATTGAGAATGATGTTAACGCCGGTTTTTTCACCGTTGGGCCCCGGAGTATCACCAAGCCGACTTTGGAGTCGGATGAAGTCGAGGGCTTCATTGAGAGTGACGTTGTCCAGATCGATGACCTCGATGGTAATTCCAGCAAGTCGGTCGCGAATATCGGGAGCAAGGTCCTCGGGTCTGGTCAATGGAACCGGCACTGGAGCGGCGTCGGTAGGTGGTACAAAAATCTCCCACTGCTTGTCGACTTCGCTCAGCATGTGAGCGCGGTTGTGATCTTTGGCAGCACGGGCATAGTCCATTTTCACCGTATTGATTTTCTCCATGCCACGGCGTGCAGCATGGTTGTATGGATCGATGCGTAATACCGAATTGTAGATCGTGAGAGCTCGGTCGTATTGACCAAGGCTGTAGAAACCTTCTGCCTCACGAAGGTGACGGCCTACTTTCTCGGCGTCTCTAACGTGCTCAGGAGTCAGTGCGTGATTGTAGCGAATGGGGTCTTCAATCTGCTGTCTGAGTTTCAGCGCACCCATATGAGTGGGGGCGATCTCAGGCTGGAGCACCCTGTCTAGCAGTTGGCGCGCCGCGTCGTAGTCACCTCCTTTGGCGAGTTTGCGGGCACGTTCGGTAGCTGCAGTGGCGTAACGAACACCGGCGACGACTCGAATTTCCTCCGTCTTGAATCCGTTAGGGAGCAGTTCAAAGGCCTGGGCGTAATCCTTGACGGCGGTTTTGTAGTCCTGCTTCTCGTAGGCGGCATCACCTGTCTTGAGCAGTTCGTAAGCTTGGCGTGCATTGGCGGCACGACGGTTTAACTCCTTCTGCACCACCGATTCCTGGGCGATAGCTGGAGTGAGAATTTGGGGCGTGCACATGCCTAGTACACAAGCCAATCCGGTGCGTGTGATTTGCCTCCGGTATGAAAGACTCAATTTTTCCATGGGACGTAGTGAGTGGCTTATAAACAGCTTCGGGCGGCGGGGTAAGCCTAAAAATGAAAAAAATGCGAAAAGGTGAAAGATCAGCTAGTTCCGAATGGGTGAATCCCACTAAGGCTGAAAATGCGTGGAAAATGACTTGTGATGGCGTTTTCGCTCGCTAGGGTGCGCGCAGGGATTCTTCCTGAAATTTTGCCATGGTCACTCCTACTGATACTTCCAGCCCAGCAGATACTGCCGAAAGCGCTCAAACCGCACTGGCTCACGCCGCCTACGATTCTAAAATCGAGGGCAATGTGATATTCACCCGCGTGGATGCCGCGATCAACTGGATGCGGAAAAATTCACTGTGGCCGATGCCTATGGGGCTTGCCTGCTGCGCGATTGAGCTGATGGCGACCGCGTCTTCTCGCTTTGATATCTCTCGCTTTGGAGCGGAAGTGATGCGTTTTTCTCCTCGCCAGTCCGACGTGATGATTGTTGCCGGCACAGTGACCTACAAGATGGCTCTCGCCGTCAAACGCGTCTGGGACCAGATGCCTGAGCCCAAGTGGTGCATTGCCATGGGGGCATGCGCTTCCAGTGGTGGAATGTATCGTAGCTACGCGGTGCTCCAGGGGATCGACCAATTAATTCCCGTGGACGTCTATATTTCCGGCTGCCCGCCACGGCCTGAAGCATTGATCGAGGGTCTGATGAAACTTCAGAAAAAAATCGAAGGTGAAGAGTCCACCAAGGCTCAAAAGGAGGTCACAGCTGACGCCTAATATTTTCAAACCACGTATCTAGAACACGTATTTCATGACCGCCCAGCAAGCCGCCGAAAAAGTCCTGCAAAAATTCACCACTGCCACTAGCGTGGAGTTCAGGGGTGAGCATAGCGTCACCGTCACTTTGGAAGATTTCCGCGCAGTGATGGAGTTCTGTAACCGCGAACTCGGTCTGAACTTTCTCATTGACGCTTCGAGCGTCGATAACACCGGCGAAGATCCTCGCTTCATGGTGGTTTACGAGCTGGCGACTGTTGATGACTCTGTGCATCTTCGGATCAAGGTGGCTATTGATGATGGCGTCGAAGTTCCCACCGTTTCAGATATCTGGGCGACCGCTGACTGGCACGAGCGAGAGATTTATGACATGATGGGAATTCGTTTTTCCGGTCATCCGGATCTGCGTCGTATCCTCATGTGGGAAGGATACCCGTTTCATCCACTGCGAAAGGAGTTTCCTTTGGCTGGAAAACCCAGCGATATGCCCGATGTCGCCTTCACTGGTGAGGCCCCTCTTGAAGGTGGGCCGTTTGTGACTTCGCCTGGTGCCGGGTCACGCGTCACGGCTGAGCCACGCGCCCGAAACTAGAGCTTGAGCTGAGTCTCGATAGGGGTGAGGAAAAAATACTCGCCCTACTTTGAGCGAATTGGCATCTTGTGGTGTCTTAGATTGGCAAGGATTGTCTCGTGAGGAGTTGGTCTGGTGTCATTCAAATTGCTCAATCGTCATGCCTCCACCTGAAATTCCACAGGATAATCCACGCATACCATGGTTGCCGCGCTTGCGTGTCAGGCTTCCGGGTGCGGACATCGCTACCGCATTGGTGGTGGTTCTGATTGCTACGCATTGGATCGTCGAGCGTGCGGGTGGTCCGGCTTTTGTGCCGAACCTATTTATTCATCTGGGACTCACGTGGGAGGGGGTGAGGAGCTGGGGAGTTTGGCAAATCATTACCTACGCCTTGTTGCACGGTGGCTGGTTCCACTTAATCGTAAATGTGCTCATGCTCTGGCTTGTGGGTGGTAGGGTCATCCACATTCTGGGATATCGAGGTTGGCTTAAGGTGGTTGTCTCTGGAGTGGTGTTGGGTGGTCTGCTCCACCTGCTGACCTCCGCGGTCTTGGTCTCAAATGGATTTCAAGAATTCCGCTTAGTCGGTATATCGGGTGCTTGTTATGCCTTACTGATCACATTGACCACCCTGTCGCCGGATTCCCGGATGTGGCCGATTCCTATTACTGGAAAGAATCTGGGCCTTGGACTGATCTTTTCTGAACTATTTCTCTGGTTGATGCGTCCGGAGTTAGGGATCCCATGGTTCTCTGCGATGGGGCTTCGATTGGTCGATATGGGGGGAGGTTCTTTGTTCTACATCAGCCATGCATGTCACTTCGGCGGGGCGATTGCAGGGTGGTGGTTAGCGAGAAAGCTTCTTGCCCCAACGCCTAGTCTGGCGGATTTACGGCAAATGCGAGCCGAGCGTGAAAAGGGCATCGGCATGGACGAAGCATAGATGAACGGGTTGATGCTTGTCATGACGTGAGGCTTGTCCTTAGTCTGGCGGTGTTCGATTTCATCCAACAAAACCACTAACAATACCAAATTATGAGCATCCAAGTAGGCGACAAAGCCCCCGATTTCACTCTCGTTACCAAAACAGCCGATGGTCCTGAGACCGTTACTCTTTCCGACCTTGTCGGCAGCAGCAATCTCGTTCTCCTCTTCGTGCCGATGGCCTTCACCGGCGTCTGCACCGATGAGTTCTGCGACATCACCAAGGGCATAAGCGTTTACGAAGACCTCGATGCGAAAGTCATCGGTATCTCCGGCGACAACCCATTCGCGCAAGAAGCCTGGGCGCAGAAAGAGGGCATCGGTATCACTCTTCTAAGCGACTACGAACACGATGTGGCGAAGGCTTACGGCGTGGCATACGATTCCTTCCTGCCTGAGGCCAATCTGATCATGGGTGGCGTCGCCAAGCGTTCTGCCTTTGTGGTCGATAAATCCGGTGTTGTTCAATACGCCGAGGTGCAAGATCACCCCAAAGACCTTCCTGATTTCGATGCCATCCAGGCATGCCTGAAATCACTCTAACAAAAGACGTTAGAAAAAGATGATCTGGGCCCTGCACGGCGCCGTCGGCAGGGCGGCGGATTGGCGTGACTTCGCCACCGCGATGCGTGAAGGGGGCGAGGAGGTTCGCCGACTCGACCTCTGGCGCTTTCTCGATTGCTGCCCGATGCCGCTGAAAACATTCGGCGACACTCTGGCCACCGAGATTTCCAGAATCGATCCGTCTCCGACACTGGTCGGCTACTCCATGGGTGGCCGGCTAGCCCTCCACGCCCTCCTAGCTCAGCCCAAATTCTGCAAGGCTGCCGTCATCATCTCCGCCCACCCAGGGCTGACGGATGAAAACGAATGCCGCCAGCGCCGCGAACACGATGCCGAGTGGTCTGCCCGCGCACTCAAAGGGGAGTGGTCCGAATTTCTCGATCAGTGGAACCAACAAGGGGTGTTAGAAGGCGTGGAAATGCCCGAGCGGCTCAGCTTGAAAGACCGCCGCGCGTCGATTGCCAGGTCGTTCGTCGATTGGTCACTCGGGGCACAACAAGACCTCACACCCAGACTTTCGGAAATCCAATGTCCGGTGAAATGGATCACCGGCGAGCGTGATGCCAAGTTTACCGAGATCGCGGCGGAGGCCGTTCAGAATCTGAAGAATGCGGAGCATGTCATTGTGCCCGATTGCGGTCATCGCGTGCCGTGGGAGCAGCCGGAGTCATTCGCTCGTGAGGTCAGGGCTTTTCTCGAAACAACTTGAAACTTAAATCTTAAAACTTAAAACAAAGTCATGTGGAAATCAGCTCACGAATTTGAAGATATACTCTACGAGAAAAGCGAAGACGGCCAGATCGCCAAGATCACCATCAACCGACCTGAAGTGCGCAATGCGTTTCGGCCCGAAACCACCAAGGAGCTGTTAGTCTCTCTCGATCTCGCCCACGAAGATCCTGAAGTGGGCGTGATCATTCTCACCGGAGCGGGCGATAAGGCGTTCTGTTCCGGAGGCGATCAAAAAGTCCGCGGTCACGCAGGCTACATCGGAGGCGACGGCGTGCCGCGCCTGAACATCCTCGATGTGCAACGCAAGATCCGTAACCTGCCGAAACCGGTGGTCGCCATGGTCGCTGGATACGCCATCGGTGGAGGTCATGTGCTTCACGTGGTGTGTGACCTCAGCATCGCGGCGGACAATGCTATTTTCGGTCAGACCGGCCCCAAGGTTGGCTCTTTCGATGGAGGGCTCGGCTCAAGTTACTTGGCCCGCATCGTCGGCCAGAAAAAAGCGCGCGAGATCTGGTATCTCTGCCGTCAGTATAACGCCCAAGAAGCCCTCGAAATGGGCTTGGTCAATACCGTAGTGCCACTGGCTGATTTAGAAAAGGAAACCGTGCAATGGTGTCGCGAAATGCTCCAGCACTCACCGATCGCACTGCGCTGTTTGAAGTCGGCTCTGAACGCCGACTGTGACGGTCAGATGGGCTTGTTAGATCTCGCTGGCAATGCCACCATGCTCTACTACATGAGCGAGGAAGGCAAAGAGGGGAAAAATGCGTTCGTCGAAAAACGCAAACCTGATTTCTCCAAGTTCCCCCGTGTGCCGTAGGTCAACATGGCTCGTATCATTCTAGCATCCGGCTCGCCTAGGCGTAGCGAAATGCTTGCCGAGGTCGGCTTGGAGTTCGAGGTCATTCCATCTCCTGCCGAGGAGATTCATGACGTTAGCATGCCCCTGCATTTACTCTGCGAGGAGAATGCTAGGCTCAAGGCGCTGGCTGTTGCCAAGGATCACCCCGAGGCCAAGGTTATCGGTGCGGACACGCTTGTTTACATCGATAACACCCCTTTGGGGAAACCGAAGTCAGAAGCTGAAGCGCGAGAAACACTCGCCAAACTGTCTGGGCGTGCTCACCAAGTTTGCACCGGCGTGTGCATTGCCCACGGCGAAACGGTGAACTGTTTCCATACAATCACCGAGGTGGTTTTTAAAACTCTAACAGCCGAAGTTATCACGGATTACATGGCCAAGGTCAACGTCATGGACAAAGCCGGTTCCTACGCCGTGCAAGACCACGGAGAGATGATCATTGAGGAGGTCAGAGGGGATTACAATAATGTGGTAGGCTTACCCATCACTCAGCTTCTCCAGCAGCTAAAAGAGTGATCTGGCAGCCAATGTCTTCTTTCGCGTCCTTTCGCGTATTTCGCGGTCAATAATCTGATTTAGCCACCCAAGCAAAATTCGCCCAATTCGCAAGATTCGCGGTCAAATTTTCAGCCAGGCCAAGAACTCCCGGTTCCCATCCGTGCCCTTGATCGGTGAGTCAATGCACTCGATCCAAGTGTGCCCCAGCTCCTTGGTGACAAAATCGTGAATCTTATCCACCGCACGCTGGTGTAACTCCGGTTCTCTAACAATTCCTCCCTTGCTGATGTCATCCCGCTGCAGTTCGAACTGCGGTTTGATCAGGCAAACGATCTGACCGTCCTCTTTCAAGGTGGCAAACATGGGGGGGAGAATCTTGGTTAGGGAAATAAACGAGACATCGGTCACCGCCAAATCAATCGGCTCGCCAATATCCTCAGGTGTCATGTGGCGGGCGTTGAATTTTTCTTTCACCACCACACGCGGATCACTGCGTAGTTTCCAGACCAGTTGATTGGTCCCTACGTCCACCGCATGGACCCTAACAGCGCCGCGTTGGAGTAAACAATCGGTGAATCCTCCGGTCGAAGCACCGACATCGAGGCAGGTCATGCCAGTGGGGTCGATGTTGAAGGCATCAAGCGCGCCTTCCATTTTCAAACCACCACGACCAACAAACTTTGGTCGTTCTTTCACCGTTATTTCCGCCTCAGAATCAATCTTGGTGCTTGGCTTCGCCACCACCGTCGTGCCGCAAAGCACCTCGCCAGCAAGGATCAACCGTTTCGCCTGTTCGCGAGACTCACAGAGTCCTCGTGAGACTAACAAAGCATCGGCTCGTTCCTTGGCTGGCATGTGCAGACTCTAGACCGAAGCTGGAGTAAAAGTATAGCCGCAATCATTCTGATCCCAATATCATCAGAATCGATGATTGTTCAGTGAGAATCAATTTCCCCAACAGAAGATTTCGGTGTTATCTGGAGCCGACATGAGCTTAGTCACACAGTCAATCTCCTCGCAGAGGGGTGGATGGAAAGATATCCGCATTCCATTTGCGGCTCTGCTGGCTGTGTATGTGTTTTTGGGCCTCGGCTGGTTGGGTTTTTCTCGTAGTGTCTGGCAAGTTGCCCTGACGCTTGGCTGCGCCTTGTTTTTTGATTTGTTAGGAAACCGGCTGTTTCGTTCCAAGGACTGGTTGTTTCCGTGGAGTGGCCTGATCACTGGCTTGGGCTTGTGCTTATTGTTGAATTTTGGAGCTCATCCATGGTTGCCGGTTCTTCCCGCTTTTTTGGCCATTGCTTCAAAGCATTTATTCACTGTGAACGGGAGGCATGTTTATAATCCGGGTTTATTCGGTCTCATCGTAGGCATGGTGTTGGCTGGTGGCATGCTTTCTCCTGCACCTGCTTACCAATGGGGCGGCACTTTGGGGGCTTGTTATATGCTGGGAGGCGCGGCGCTGTTTGTATTTGCCAGGAAAATCAAACGTGCTCCACTCGTGCTCAGTTTTTTGATTTTCTATTGTCTGCAAATGCTGCTTCGCACCTGGATCATGAGGCATCATTTGCCAGCTGAAACCATCATTCTTGGCACGATCAGTTCACCTCCGTTTTACCTCTTTGTTTTCTACATGCTCACCGATCCAGCGACGACTCCGGGTAGCCGGAAGGGGCAGATCTCTCTGGCTTTGGCTGTGACGGTGATCGACATGGGGCTTCATTTAATCAGATCATACAGCACGCTTTTTCCTGCGCTGTTCATTGTGCAGACAGCGGTGTTGTTATATGGTTGGGGGCGGTGTCTGATACAAGGGAACTTGCCAAAATGGAATACGCTTGTGGTTCGGTCAGCGGTTGTGGCCGCTACGGCTTGTTTGTTTTTCTGGAGTCAGAGACCGGTCAAAGTGGATGCCGATTTCATGTTGGTACAGCGCAAGCACCCCGCCATGCAGGCTGAGATGAGCCAGGTGATGCAGGAGGTCGATCCCCGCTTGCGGCACATCGCCAAGTGGATGTTCTCAGTTGGTGATGCCGTGGCTGTAGCTGATATAGATGGCGATGGCTTACAGGATCTGTTTCTAACTTATCCTCTGAAGAAACCCCAAGACCGCTGTCTGATGTTACGGAACACGGGGGACGGATTTGAGCGGGTTTCGATTGATGCTTTGGATGATGTTAGAAATCATCCGGAGCAGCACGGTCTCGGAGCTTGCGCCGTATTCGCGGATTACGATAACGATGGTGATCAGGATTTGTTCATTGGTATGGGCTACGGTGCTTCACGACTACTTCGAAACGACTGGAATGAAGGAAGGAAATTCACCGACGTCACCGAGCAGGCGGGTTTGAGTGGGCAAACGATTTGCCTGACAGCCATGTTTTTCGACTATGATCGTGATGGTGATCTTGACCTGATGGTGGGAAATGCAATGAACCCTCTTTTGGCTGATTACCCTACCGAGACGCCACTTAATCCCTTCAAATTACCAGATCCGGAATACTCGGGAGACCGCCGGATGTTCCACTTCATGCACGAAAGCTGGCACCAGTCAGCGAACGGAGGACTCAATCATTTTTACGTCAATCGAGGGGATGGTAGCTTTGAAAAAAAGGATGTGTCAGAGCTAGGCATGCCGGAAACACACTGGACGCTGGCATTGGCATCGGTGGATTTTAATGACGACGGCTGGCCGGATGTTTATTCGGCATCTGACTTTGGACCGGATGATGTCTATCTGAATCTGGCAGGCAAAGGGTTTCGTCGTATCCAGGGCCGGATGTTTGGGAGCGTGGGCAAGGATACCTACAAGGGCATGAACGCCAGTGTCGCGGACTTCGATCAGGATGGATACCCGGACGTATATGTCTCCAATGTGCACGCACCGTTGCAAGCTGAAGGGAGTCTGCTGTGGATGACACGTCCCACTGGTAAGAACGGTGTCGAATTTTCTAATCAAGCGGTGAAACGCAGTGCGTTGAACGAAAAAAGATTTGGCTGGGGTGCGGCGTCGGGTGATCTCGATCTGGACGGCTGGCCGGACATTGTGCAAGCGAACGGCATGGTCGATGACAGCGCCGACAAGAAATTCGAGACCCCTCGCGACTACTGGTATGCTAACGGCAGGTTGATGCGCACCGGGGCGAACATTCACAGCTATGCTGACCAATGGGGTGACCTAAGGGGGTATTCGATTTTTGGGCTGCAGAAGAATCGAGTTTATCTGAACCGAAAAGGATCGTTCGTGGACGCGGCGGAAGCTGTGGGCTTGTCTGAAAAGGGGAACTCGCGCGGAGTTGCAATGGCTGACATGGATAACGACGGCGATCTGGACGTGATCATCACCCATCAGTTCAAACCAGCTTCCTACTACGAAACGGTGTTAGAAAATACTCCGGCATGGATCAAGATCAGACTCAATGGAGACGGCGTGCGTGTGACCAGGGATGCGGTGGGTGCCAAAGTGACCGTTAGATACGGCGAACACCAACAGACGATGTGGGTACAGAACACGACTGGTTTTTCAGCTCAAGGTGAACGTGCATTGACCGTTGGGCTGGGTAGTTACTCCGGTGCCGTCACCGTGCAGGTCAAGTGGCTCGATGGCACAGTGACTGACTTCAAAAATCTGGAGGCTAGAAAATTACACCAGCTGGATTACTCGGCCAACGACTAGCCGTTTGCAGCCATGGCCTTTTTGTAGCCCATACGCTTGCCGGCGATCAATCCGATCAGTAAGGCTACGAAGCCGGTGGCCATGGCGGTGATCCACAATGTCATCTTGTTAGCCAGTTTGGCAAAAGGGTTGTCCACCGGGTGGGTGGTCACTTGCAGTCGCGCGAGTTTCCAAGTGCCGTCGGGCATTTTCCGGCACACGGCTGTCCATGCAGTAGAGAAGTCTAAGGTGCTTCCATTGGTGTCGATGCTGTCTTTTGAGGATCCCTTTGCGATGGCGATGTTGTCGATGAACGTGGAATCGTCCGCACTTACGCTGACCGAGTAACTGGAGTCTTCGCCCATGTATTCCTTGGCTTTGTCCCAGAAGGCCTGGAGTTCATCGAAGCTTTTTACCTCTTCTCCAGTGAGCATAACCGCTGAAAAATCCTCGGTGAGGTGTTTTTTGAGCGGCGTGAGATCGTTGTTTTTGATTGCCGATTCATAAGTCGCCTTAAGATCCCGCAGAGCTTGTTTGTCCTCCTCAGTTTGGGCGATGACAGGCAGTGCGCTGACCAACAGTGCGAAGAGAATAATGTAGCGTTTCATACAAAGAATCATGGATAGTATGTCTGATAGGTCAATGTTTACCTCTTGATGCGTTTTCCATTTTTCCACTCACTGAATGGAGGCGATAGAAGGTATGCTCGCGTGGTTTCATCGTCAGGAATCACAGTGCCGGCCGTGAGCAAGGAGTATCCACCGACTGAAACACGGTCGCCTAAACGGATGGGAGCAAGCTGGAGTTCGGGTTCCCCAGCCTTGTTCTTACGGATGACATGAGGATTGAAACGGACACCGGCACCGAGCACGACGTCATCGCCGAGATGCAAAAATCCACGGTCAAGGATCACTGTGCCAGGTGCCCAGAATGTGAGTCGGCCTATTTGGCTGCCCCAGAGCCGTAGCCAGAGCGAGTAGAGACCGGGAACAAGCCGGAGCATTTCCTCCAGTATGGGCAATCTTCCGAATAACATCTGGCACTGCATCGTTGCCCACCAGAAGAAGAAAGCGCGGCTGCCAATGGGACTGTGAGTGTGACCGGTGCATCCGATTTTGAGCACGCGAGCTAACAGCGCGGGTGCGAGATAGAGCATGGCCGCTCCGACTCCTATTTTCGCCCAGGCAGAATCCACAGGTAGGAAAAGAACGGCGGCCACACACGCAGCGATGTGAACAAGCGGTGTGAAGTTCAACAGCAGTAATAGAACCTTGCCCCCTGTGGTCAGCGATTGATTAACGGATGATTTTTCCTGCATAGCGATTTTCTACTCTCTCCTTGGTGAACCGAGGGCCACGCCACATTTTTAGATAGGCTGGTAGTAGCCGCTCTCTTTTTTCTTCTTTGGCATCGGGGTCGAGCTCAGGAAGATGCACCCAGGAAACCGTTGGGTGCGCGTGGTGGTTGCGGTGCCAGTTATGATTCAGCCAAACCTTATCGAGCCAAGTCCAAGTGCGCAGGTTCTTGGCTCCCTTGAGCACATCGCGTTCGGTTCCGAAATGGTGCACATACTGGAGCGCCGACCACAAAACGCCAAAGCCACACAAAAGAACGGCGTAGTGATACCACGGAATATGCAGAAGCCATGCCAGCGAGACATGCAGACCGATCGCCAGCGCGGACTCCAGTCGGATTAATTTTAAATACCTCGGGTTGAGAGATTCTAACAAGGCCTGCGTGGGGCGATCGAACTCTGCCCATTTTGCCTTGAGGGCCTTTGGGTAGATGACCGCGATGATGTTACTTAATACAACCACCACCCAGAACAGACCGGTGAGGATTCCGATGAATTGCAGGTGTTTCCACAGACGGTTTTCTCCCTCGAAATAGAAATCGAACGCCTCATCGTCAGACCGGTTTCGCATATGATGGCCGATGTGACCCTGTCTGATGAGGTGGAACGGTGCGGGGAAAAACAAGGCTAAGACCGTTCCCAATGTATCGTTCACCCGAATATCGGGGTGGAGAATGCGGTGTTCGGCCTCGTGTAGCATGGCGTAAGCGCCGTTCATCACAATGCCGTAGATGACAGCAAGACCAATGACCTGCCACCAAGAGGTCGCTAAGGGTAGCAAACCAATGAGTGCTAATAAAGCCATCAGCATCATCATGGAGATGCCCAAGTTTAGCCGGCCTGGTATGCTGCGGAAAGGCTGATCTGTTTCACTGTGGTTCATATCCTAACAAGGTGTTCTCGAGTCCTCGAAATTCAGGTAAGGCATCAAACAAGGCGAAGGCACGTGGGGTGTGCTCTCGGCTGTAAAGGCTCATGTGGTAGTCGCGATGATGGCGCAGGCTGCGCAGTTCCTCAAATATCGATTTTTTCCGAGAATTGAGTTCCGGGTATTCAACGCAAAGAGCCTCCACAATGGCCAGGGCTGCACGTTTCGGCGAGGTGAAAAATTCCTTCATCAGCCAGTTGAAAATAGCGACGTTGATTTTTTTGTGGAGATCCGAGAGCGGTTTCCAAACAGTGTCGATCATCTGCAAATCCCACTGCACGTGGTTGGCCTCATCTCGGAGGTGGAGTAAATGGGTGTGGCGAAAGTGTTCATCTAACGAGCTGTCGTTGATACAGACCTTGCTAATTGCGATTGAGCGTTCTTCCTGAAGTAAGGCCAGCCAGATCCAGCAGGGGAATAGCCATGGGTTTCCAGCCACTCGATTCATCAGCTTAAGCAAAGGTCTGGGGACACGGATGAAATGGTAAGTTTGGCTTTCTAACGAAAAAAGATCTGGATCGACCTTGTGCGAGAGCCGGCGGAACATCTCGGTGTGTTGACGCTCTTCCTTTTGGAATCGTTGAAGGTTGGTTGCGAGTTCAGGACCTATGCGGTCGGGTCGTTCATAGAGCGCGGGAAGCACAGTCTCTGCGAGTTGTTCCTCAAAGAATGCGGTCTGTTCATTGAGATACAAGGCATAGAGCTGGCTATATCGACACTGCTGATCTTCGGAAAGCGCCTCCCAGCTGGGTGTGAAATACAAAGCCGTTAGATGCGCAGGGAAAAACGGCTTCGAGAAATCAATCTCCGCGTCCGGGAGGCTGTATCGATTGATCACATCATGCATGGCGAGGCGGGCGGTTGATACGGCACCAGATCAAATGGCACAGCGATTTGTGATTCAGCGAGGGGTCCATATGCGCTTCGATGTGCTTTTTATGGTAGGCTGGAAGCAGTGACCAGTGCATGGACGGCTTCAGATGGTGGGCGGTGTGAAATCCGTTGTTGAGAAGAAACCAGTTACCGGTTTTTCCAGTGAGGTTGCGGGAGTGATTCCAATCGGATGCGTGGTCGCAGTCCTGATGTTGGAGCAGATTGATCGCGATCAGACAGTATTGGCCGAAGACCCACGGAATGGCGAAGGTGAGGAGGGTTTGTTTCCAATCGATCACTAACAATACCAACATGACGCTGTAGAAAATCGCGCGTTCAAGCAGAGCTTGTCGATAGAGCTTGGGGCGCCGCTTTCGCCAGGACTTGAGATCAGACGGTTTTTCCCGATACATCTTGGCCACTGAGAAAAATGGGAACAGGATTACATTCAACAAATTGTTTGATGACCGTACAAGAGATGTCTTTACGAAATCCTGCTCGCTTTCCATCCCCTGATGATGGCGTTCGTTATGAGCCGTGATGATTCCCGTAGGTGGCTGGCCGGAGCCAAACATGATGAAAACCGACAAGGTGTTGTTCCACCCTTTCCGCACGAATGTTCCAGCATGCATGTGATTGTGGGCGATGATGCAGCAGATGAATGCGAGCGGACAGGTCAGCAGATAAATCCACCCCGATGAGATCACACGGGAGAAATGCAGTGACAGCAATGTTAGTGTCAGCCCGAGAAAGAACAAGCTGCGTAGATCGGCTGAATACTGGAGTCGGGGGATCATGGATGCGCATTTTTATACCACAGCCGATGGTGGGCAGTATCATATTTTATCTCAATCATCGCTTCTGTATTTTCGATGATGCAAAAATGCCGCTGTGCTGTAAATACCAAGAGGTCAATGAACGGACACTGGTACATTATTTGCAAATCCAAGCAGCTGCGCAAAAAGCCGCTGGCTCGTCAGGTGCTTGGTGAACATCTTGTGGTATTCCGAGATGCCCAAGGGCAGGCGAGCGTGCTGAAGGACCGTTGCGCACACAGGAATATGGCATTGTCACGTGGCTCGGTGACTAACAAAGGAGTCCGCTGCAGTTACCACGGCTGGACTTATGGAAGTGACGGTCGCTGCACCGATATTCCGGCATCCTGTGAGAGCTGCGAAAGCTACGCTAAGATTAAGGTGCCTGCCTATTCTGTGATCGAAAAGCAAGGGGTCGTTTGGGTCTGGATGCCCGATTCAGAGAACCCTAGCAAGCCCTATACTATGCCGTTAGATTTTCCGATGTTTGATGAAAGCGGATGGAATCACTGGTACATGGAGCGGCATTTTGAAGGTAATGCCTTTCACTGCGTTGAAAATTTCCTCGATGTGCCACACACCGCACACGTGCATCGGGGGCTGTTTCGTGGTGATGAGGAAAATGAGGTGGAGATCGAAATTACATCCGGCACCGATTGGATTCAGGCGGAGTTTATCAACGAAGGAGGCATGGACTCATGGATCGGAAAACTCCTCGTGCCTAAGGGAAGTCAGGTCTATCACACGGACAAGTTCCAGCTGCCCTACGTCACTCGCGTTGATTATCGCATGGCAGAGAATCGGCAATACATCGTGATGAGTCAATGCACTCCGATCGATGATGAGAATACCCGAGTCTACACTTACATGGCCTATCGCTTCTCTCCCTTTGGGGCATTGGTGAAAGGCGTTTTTGCCCCCTTATCGCATGTGATCTTGAATCAGGATGTTAGAATCATCCGCGAGCAGACCGAGGATTTACGCCGCACGGGAGCGCCCAAGTTTCTTTACTATGATACTGATGCCATCGCCAAAGGTATCCGCCAACTTCTCGATGGAAAATCTCTCGAAGGCAAAGATCCGGAGAGGAAAAAAATCAAGGCATGATCGACGTTCTGAAGCAATCAGCCAGCTACCTCACCATGCCGGTGATGGTGGTGTGGGCTTTGGCCATGCTCACGGCATTGCTGTGGCCGATTTATCAAAACTCAGGCAATAGACACGGCGGAAAAATCGGCATGTGGAAATCAGTCTGGCTGTTCTACGCCATTGCGCTTTGGGTGGTCCTTCCGTGGTTCTTTGTGACTCATAGTGTTCTATGGTATCAACTTGCGATCAGTATGGCTCTTCGATCGGTGATCGAGCTAATACTGTGTGGACTGAAAAAATGGCAAACCCGATACGGTGTCGCGCATGACTTCATTCATCTCATCATTGTGATTGCATGCATTCCTGTGATGCCGGCGGCTTCTAGAATTTGGCTCGGACTGACTGCTGTGGCCTTGCTCTGTGAAATCCACTTTGTAAAATGCTTCTTGGCCACAGGAGGGAAGCCTGAGGACGGTGTCTATTTTGTGCCTGATGGAGATGAATATAAGTGGTTACAGCGAAGAACTGCGTATTTGTTGGTTCCTCAGTTATTGGTATTGGCTGTGATGTTTGTTGTTCAGTTTAGAAGTCATGTTAATTAGTCGATACCAGTCGAAAGAGAATATCACTCAGGCCATGAGGCTGAGGATGTATCAGCTGATGCAGGCGAATTACGATCACGTGACACAAGAGCGTTTTCGCGATGACCTTGATGCCAAAGATGGGGCGATTATCCTATACGATGAAAACGATAGAATTCAGGGTTTCAGCACTCTGGTGTGGTATCGAGATCTGTTGGATGACTCGGATGTAGTTTTCTCAGGAGACACCATAATCGACCGGCAACATTGGGGCAGTCGCGAGCTAGTCAACGAGTTTTGCCGACTTTGCGGACAATGGGTGAAGTCCCACGACCGAACACTTCACTGGTTCTTGATCTCAAAGGGGCATCGAACTTATCAGTTTCTACCTTTGTTCTCGAAGCAGTGGCACCCGATGCCTGCCAAGCACGATCCGAAACTTGCGAATGATGCTGCTACTTGTGCACGTATTCTTTATGGCGATGCATGGTGTGAAGACAGTGGAGTCCTACGCTTTTCTGAGAATCAGGGGCAGATGAAACCTGAGGTGGCCGCCGCTACCGAACAGCGGAAGCAGAACCGCTACGTCGAGTTTTTCTGCAAACGAAATCCAGGATTCGCCAATGGGGATGAGCTGGTTTGTCTGGTGGCGATGCATGAAGAAAATCTCAGAGGAACGGCGCTGAGAGCATTCAGAAAGGGGATGATGGAATGATGAATGCAGCACGAAACTGGCTTGAGTCACTTCGACCATATGCGAGGAAGCACGAACATGCATGCTCGAACCCGTACCTCTATCAGAAAAATATTTTAAAGGAGGTTCTGTCTCAAAATTGTGAAACCGTATTTGGCGTAGATCACCAGTTTGCATCAATTTCTTCGTATGATGAATTTAAGGCCGCTGTTCCTGTTAGGAGATATCAGGATTTTGGACCATGGATGAAACGTGTCTTAGCCGGAGAGGATAATATTCTCACACGCGAGAAGGTGATTGGATTTGAGCAAACATCGGGCAGCAGTGGTGGTCGGAAGGTTATCCCCATCACGGAGTCGTTCCGAAAGGAAATGACGGTGGGCATCGCAGGCTGGATGCATCAGTGGAAACATCATTGTCCGGAGGTGTTCAGCGGGCCGGCCTACTGGTCGATTTCACCGCCTTCCCTAGACTCATCGATGACTCCCGCCGGTGTCAAAATTGGCATGGAGGATGATACTGCGTATTTCCCAGCTGAAAGTGCGCAGCATCTGGCTGGCATGCTAGTGCTGCCAAAGCAGGGCGATGATTTTTTTGCGGCCACAGCTGAAGCGCTGCTGGAGTGTCGTGACTTGGCAAGTATTTCGGTATGGAGCCCCACTTTTTTCCTGCAGTTAGATCAGGCTGTGCGGAGTGTGCAGCAAGACTTTCAAACATGGCAACAGCAATGGCCAAACTTGCAGGTGCTGAGCTGCTGGACAGATGCACAGGCTGGTGTGTGGATGAAGGATGTTAGAAGATCCCTTGGTGACGTCAGGGTGGAATCTAAAGGGCTACTGGCTACCGAGGGAGTGAGCTCTGTGCCTGATGTGAATTTGAATCAATGCGTGATGGCTGCGGGCTCACATTTAGTTGAGTTCATGAATGCCGAAGGAGATTGTGTGATGTGCGATGGTGCGAATGTAGGGGAACATTACGAAATTGTGTTGACGACGGCTGCTGGGTTATACCGTTACCGCACGATGGATCTGATGTGCATCGACGCAATCAATGGTCAGGGGCTTCCGAGTCTAACTTTCTTAGGTCGCGCTGGTAGGTGTTCCGATTTAGTGGGTGAAAAGTTGACCGAGAATTTTGTCATCGAGTGTATGCAAATAAGTGGTGCACATGGAATACTATCCGCAGAAACGAGAGGGTATCGATTTTTCACAGAGAATCAAATAGGCACGGATCAACTGGAAAAAGAGCTGTGTCAAAATCCTTACTACGCTCAGGCGGTCAAGCTCGGTCAGCTTAGGCCGATGGAGGTTAAGTTGATGAAAAAAGGGTTTCAGTTAGATATGATTGAGCGCAGAGCATTGGCCACTGGGGGGCGATTGGGAGATGTAAAAATTCCGTCGCTGCTCTTGGCTGGCGAGCGGGAAGGATGGTTTGATTTATGAAAATACGGAGAGCTACTCAGGACGACAACGAGGCAATCTGTCAATTGATGGAGTCCGTTTCCATGGGGCAATCCATCGAGCTGGTTTTCGAACGTGGGCCGGATTATTTCCTTGGGGCTGCTATCCAATCGGAACAGGTTGAGGTCTATGTGTTAGTTGATGGCGATGTCGTCGCCGGTGTCTTTTCAGTAGGTGCGCGGAGGGTCTATCTCAACGGGGAGATCAAGAATGTGCGCTACCTATGTGATCTGAGACTTCATGAAAACTCTCGGTCAGGCCTGCAGTTGGCACGTGGATATCGTTACATCCATGATCATGTGATAGCCGGTGAAGAAGTTATGCAGACCTTGATCCTTAAGGATAATCGATATGCGATCAAGATGCTCACCAGTGGTCGGGCTGGATTGCCAGAGTATCATCCGTGCGGTGAATATCTAACATGGTTCATTCCCAAGCAAAAATTAAGATCGAATCTGCAGAACGTTTCGGTTAGGTATGCCACGCCTGAGGATGTTTCTGAAATGACGCGTTATTATCATCGTGTAGCATGCGGGAAGCAGTTTGCTCCAGCCATCGACTTTGCGCTCATTGGAACCGACGAGCACTTTGCTGGATTGGAAATAGGCGATTTTCTTGTGGCTGAGAAGGCAGGTGAAATTGTTGGCATGTGTGCGCTATGGGATCAGTCGGCCATTCGTCGAGTTCGCATCAAAGCTTATCATTCGTTAATTCTTCGCTGGGGACGACGGTTCATCAATTTATTCAGTAAAATAGTTCTGCCACCAGCTGGTGAAACTATTCAGGCCGTTTACCTCTATGCGTTTTCATTTACAAGAAGCGACGTTGGTAGAGGACTACTCGCAGCGGCGTTAGATAAGATGTCAAAGGACCAGCTGCTGCTTGCTGGAATGGACTCGTCTGATTCAGACGGTAGCGTGTTCGACAGCGTAACTGCCCGCAAAGAGAAGGGGTTTCATTACCTCGTGGGATATGGTGAAGTTAACGCACCTTCCGGAACCTTCATCTTCGAAGTGGCGAGAGTCTAAAGGTGTCAGGTGGCAGCAGAACCATGAAGTGTGACTTGCTACCCGCCATCGAAAACATGCTGTCTCATATGATGCTATTAGTAAGTCCCATAGAGCGTATACCATCCATTCATGACCAAACGCAAACTATGGCCAGCCATGATTGGCATCGTGACGCTTCCCACGCTCATAGCGGCTCAATCCGTTAGCGTCGGGGCAGGGAGTTATTCCACCGTCCGTCCGCCTGAGTGCGCACCGCTGCCCACCGAGCTTTCCAAAACTTCTGCCGTCAAGGGCGCGACACCTACCAATCAGTGGTGGAGCTCCCTGGTGTGGGAAAATTACTCACAGAACCTTTTTGCGCACCCTCTGGGCATGGTTTGTCATGCTGGCGGATTAGCGGTGGCTTACCCCGGCGCGGGGATCGATGGCAAATCTGGAAACATCATGGGCGGCGCAGTTTCAAAAACCGGTGATTTCGTGATCGGCCACAGCAAGATGAGCCAATTCCCATCGAGCAAGCTGGGTGGCTATTCTTCCTGGTTTGTCACCGTTGACTTTACCGAGGCCGGATCAAATCTAACAACGACCTTCGGTCACGGCAGCCCGTTTGTGTATGGCCAGATCAAGGGCGGCGATCCGCTGGTGACATTTTCCGACAAGCCTGTGGTATGGAGTGGCAAAGAAGGTGATGCAGTGTTAGGCGTCACCGTGCGTGGCAATCACTACGGCCTATTTGGCTCCAAGGGTTCGAAGTGGACTGGGCTGGGAAGTTCAAAATTCACCAATGAAGGATCGAAAGGATACTTTTCCATCGCTCTCCTGCCTGACAAGAAAGCCGCGACCTTTTCCACTTTCCTCAAATACGCGCACAACCATGTGGTCGATACCACAGTGGCCTACAAGACCTTGAATGGTCGCTTGGAGACAACCTATTACTTCGAGACCAAGGCGATGGAAGGCTCTGGGAAAGGAACCTTGTTCGCACTCTATCCGCATCAGTGGAAGTACAGCAAAGCTTCTCTCAGCGGCCAAGAATACCGATCGGTGCGCGGTGTTATGAAATTGTCCAGTGGCAGTAGTTTCTCCACTTCCGTAGCGATCCAAGGACTGCTGCCCATGCTGCCGGCTGAAGGCATCGCTGACAACGCGCGCATGAGAGCCTATCTCACAAAAGAGGCGGCCGCCACCAAGACCACGGAATACAAGGACACCTACTGGGAAGGTAAACACCTCGGAAAGTTAGCCACGCTCAGCGGAATCGCCGGGGTGATGGGGGAGAAGGAAATGCAGGCCGTCTTTGTAGCCGAAATCCGCACCCGTCTTGAGAACTGGCTGGCCGCTTCTGAAGGCGAGACATCACCATTATTTTACTACAATAAAACATGGGGAACCTTGATAGGTAACAAGCCGTCGTATGGCAGTGATAAAGAGCTGAACGATCACCATTTCCACTACGGATATTTTATCCGCGCCGCCGCCGAGGTGGCTCGACTCGATCCTGCCTGGGCGAAAAAATGGGGTCCGATGGTGAACCTGATCATCCGCGATATCGCCTCGATTAAGAAGGACGACGAGATGTTTCCCCACCTCCGTTGTTTCGATATCTACGCCGGTCATTCCTGGGCCTCAGGGCATGCCAAGTTTGCTGATGGCAACAATCAGGAGTCGTCTTCAGAATCGATGAACGCCTGGTATGGCCTGATGCTCTGGGGTGAGGTGACGGGCGACACCGCACTGCGCGACACCGGAATTTTCCTCTACAACACCGAACGCACCGCCGTGGAGGAATACTGGTTCGATGTCTCAGGCACGAACTTTCCCAAGGACTTTCCTAACGTCGCCCTCGGCATGGTCTGGGGTGGCAAGGGGGCGTTTGCGACTTGGTTTTCCGGTGACATCGATTGCATCCACGGCATCAACTGGCTGCCATTCACCCCGGCCTCGATCTACATGGGACGCTTTCCTAACTACGTGAAAAAGAACCACGCTCGCATTGTGGAGAAACGTGAAAAAGGCAACGACTACAACAACGGCTGGGGAGATCTCGTGGTCATGTTCAACGCGCTGAACAATCCGAAGATGGCAGCGAAATACATCGATGAAAATCCGGCATGCAGTCTGGAAGGGGGCAATACCCACGCCTTCATGTATCACTGGATTCACACCTTGGATCGTCTTGGGCGAAATGACTCAGGCATCATCTCCACGCACCCCTTTACCAATGTCTATCTTAAGGACAGTAAGAAAACCTACGCGGCTTACAATTTTCAAAAACAGCCACTGCAAGTGAAGTTCTCAGATGGCTTCAGCATGACGGCGGAACCTGGCCGGCTCACAGTCAAATCCTCAGATCAATAAGCGGAAAAAAGGGAGGCGCTCCGTGATGGAACGCCTCCCTTGGGTGAAGATTGGTTTGTTAGGAAAGAGATGCCGGAGCCGTTTCCGGATCGGTTTCCGCATCGTAGTCGACACCGTCGATGCCGAAGCCGAAGAGGCGAAGGAACTCGTCTTGGTAGCCTTGGAAGTCGGCTAGGTCGGCGAAGTTTTCGTTTGAGATCTTTTTCCACGATTCGGCGACGGCGGCCTGGATGTCATCGCGCATTTCCCAGTCGTCGATGCGGATGCGGCCGGCTTCGTCGAGCTGTGGGTCATCGGCGTAAAGTCGATCTGAGAACAGGCGTTGGATTTGCTCGATGCAGCCTTCGTGCAGGCCCTTGGCTTTCATTTCCTTGTAGAGAATGGAGATGTAAAGCGGCACCACGGGGATGGCGGAGGAGGCTTGGGTGACGAGCGCTTTATTCACGGAAACGTAAGCAGAGCCGTTCAGGGCGGAGAGCTTGTCGTTAAGCTTGGCGCAGGATTTTTCCAGATCCTTCTTAGCCTGACCGATGGTGCCATCGGTGTAGATCGGCCACGTTAGCTCAGGCCCGATGTAGGAGTAGGCGACGGTTTTTACGCCGTCTGCCAGCACATCGGCATCGGCCAGTGCGTTCATCCAGAGTTCCCAGTCTTCACCGCCCATGACTTTGATGGTGTTCTCAATTTCTTCATCAGTGGCGGCACCGATGGTGACCTCGGAGACTTCGCCTTTGTCGGTGTTGAGCGTTTTGTTAGTGTATTCGCCGCCGGTGGTTTTGAGCACGGAGGAGTAGGTCTCGCCGGTGTCAGGATCGGTGCGGCGGGGAGAGGCGAGGGAGTAAACGACGAGATCGATTTTGCCCATGTCGGACTTGATGATGTCGATCGCCTGCTTTTTCAGATCGTGGGAAAAGGCGTCGCCGTTCAGTGACTTGGCGAACAGGCCTTCAGCGGCGGCGGCTTTTTCAAAAGCGGCGGTGTTGTACCAACCAGCGGATCCGGTGCGTTTTTCTGAACCAGGTTTTTCGAAGAACAGGCCGAGCGTGTTAGCGCCGGAGGAAAAGGCGGGCACGATGCGAGAGGCGAGGCCGTAGCCGGCAGAGGAACCGATCACCAACACATTCTTCGGGCCATTCTCGACCTTGGGCTGGGATTTAACGTAGTCGATTTGCTCCTGCACATTGGCCGCGCAGCCGTCGGGGTGGGAAGTGATGCAGATGAA
Organism: Oceaniferula spumae; assembly: GCF_042849255.1. Lineage (GTDB taxonomy): Bacteria > Verrucomicrobiota > Verrucomicrobiia > Verrucomicrobiales > Akkermansiaceae > Oceaniferula > Oceaniferula spumae. The sequence continues at coordinate 1,409,994 of NZ_AP026866.1, read as the reverse complement.
GCCTCTAATTTTTGGGGAAACGATCATGGTTTTTTTTAGACAGGATTAACAAGATTAACAGGATTTTTTGTTTAGAAATTGGGCAGCTCTTCCTTTTCCAGAGCCTGAATGACATGGGCACGATAGGTCGACCATTGCTTGGGTTTCCAGAATTCAGTAGGAGCTTCTCCTGGTATTTTGAGAAGGGAAGCGATCTTCATGGCTGCGAAATTTTGCACCGAGAGGGTGTTGAAATGGAATCCTGCGTGGGGACCTTCCCATCGTTTGGATTTTTCAGAGACGGTACGGACTTCTTGGTCATTTAGAAATGCGGCGAGGAAGGCGAGTCGGCGACTGCGGTTTTTCCCTTCGATGTAGATGTAGTTCATCGGATTCATCATCTCCATCCGCAGGCCAATGGAGCTGGACTTTGCTTTTTCGAGGTAAGCCTTCCAGACGGTGTCGTCCTCGATTTGCATCACCACGTGAGTCAGAGCAGCTTCCTCACAAGTCCAATATGGTTTGGTCACGTCCTTTGGGAGTTTTTTGATCAATGGAAGTAGCTCAACAGTTACTGCTTCTGGGTCAAGGGTGGCGAGGTTCTGCAGCATGTAACGGCGTTCCAAGCCTTTCTGTGTGCTATACAATGTATTGAGTGCCTGGATCTTGAGTGGCTTGCTAGCTTTGCTTCCCATGATGACCGAGACGAAGGATGAGCGTTCTTTGCTCTTGGATAGTTTCTCGGCTCGGTCGAGCAGGGTGTCAGGATATTTAGTCGTTAGAATCAGGAGCGGAATGCTTGCGTCAAAGTAGTGTTTTTTATCTTTTGGCGGTTTGGAGGCAGCGAGAAAAAACTGTTTTTCATCATCGAGCTTGGTTTTCTTGAGCCATGCCTGCCAATCACGTTGGTCCCATTGCTGATGAACAGGGAATTGTGCTGATGTGAGATGAGAACCCACCATGTTACTCAGCATGGTTCGCGCAATCTGACCGAGCCGTGCGCGAGTCTCCCTTGCATTCATGATTCCAGGATTCACGCGTTTGGTGAGTTTTCGGCTGGTGGTTAGTTTAACCAGCTCAGGGATGGCAGCAGTGCCTTGTAGGTAGAGTTGATGTTGGGGCGAGCCTGCCTTGACTTCATCGAATCGTAGATTGTTCGCTGCGATCTGGAAGAGCAGGTCTTCGATGGATCCAGTTTTTGCTTTAGGAACGCGAACAGTTAGACGTAGATCGTCGAGAAACTTTTGTTGAAAGTGTTGCGCGTAGTTTTTGGGGTCTTTTGAAAACAAATTGGGGAACTCTTGTTGTAGCTTTTCTAACATCCCAAGCGCTGACTTCAGGTCGGCATCTTTGTCGAGGACATGGTAGTAATAATACCCGTATGTGATGCGAGCTAAGAGCAAGGGGTAGTTTGATTCGTAGGGTTCTGATGGCTCTTGTGTGAAAAAGCCGTCTTTGTATTCCGACTTTTTATATAAGTGGAAAAGTGACTTGGCTGTTTTGAAATCTCCGCGTCGGGCGCATTGCACTGCCACGGCAAAAGTATCGATGTGATTGCCATTGTAGGCGTAGCCTCCCAAAATGGCTTGGGGGGGTGTGGCTGTGAACGGGCGCGCGGATGGGCGGTGTTGTCTGTCGGATTCACAGAGCATTTCGCCAAAGCCGGTCATGACTTTGACGCTGCCGTTAGGATTGGTTTTGATCAAAAATCCGGCTTTGTAAATGCCGGGGTCGAGAGCCGTGGATGAGTCGCCTATCACAGTCGTCCATCCGGTATTTCCCAAAACCAGCTTTGAGCCAGCTGGTGGTTTTGGCAGCGCGTATCGATCCGCCTGTTTTGCAAGCGCTCTAAAGTCCGGCTCAGCAGCAGAGACGAGAGCTGAAGATAAAAATAGCAAAGCCAGTCCCAATTTCATCCATACACGATAGATGGAGGGATGTAGTTCTACAATCGCAATGTAGACAGCCTAAAACTCACAGCTCCCGGGAGTGCGGGCGAAGGGGATTACGTCGCGGATGTTTTTCATGCCGGTGACGAACATCAGCATGCGCTCGAAGCCCATGCCGAAGCCGGCGTGGGGGCAGGTGCCGTATTTCCGCAGATCGAGATACCACCCGTAGTCGGCTTCGTTGAGATTGTGGGCTTTCATGTTCGCCTGCAGCACGTCCATGCGTTCCTCGCGCTGGGCGCCGCCGATGATCTCGCCGATGCCGGGGACTAACACATCCATGGCGGTGACGGTTTCGCGGCCTTGGTCGTCTGGCTCGTTGGTGCGCATGTAGAAGGGTTTGACGCTTTTCGGGTAGTTGTAAACGGTGACCGGGCATTTGAAATGCTCTTCGGTGAGGTAGCGCTCGTGCTCGGACTGGAGGTTCACGCCCCACTCGACTTTGTAGTCGAATTTCTTGCCACTCTTTTCCAAAATCTCAACCGCTTCAGTGTAGGAAACGCGCTGGAAGGGTTTTTCGGAGACAAACTGGAGGCGTTCTAACAAGCCTTTGTCAACAAAGCGCGCGAAAATGTCGAGATCGCCTTCGCTGTTGTTCAAGGCGTCATCGACAAGATACTTGGTGAACTCCTCGGCGAGGTCCATGTCGCCCTCGAGATCGCAGAATGCCATCTCAGGTTCGATCATCCAGAACTCGGAGGCGTGGCGTGTGGTGTTCGAGTTTTCGGCGCGGAAGGTGGGGCCGAAGGTGTAGATGTTAGAGAGGGCTGTGGCGAATGCTTCACCTTCTAACTGACCGCTGACGGTGAGGTAGGCGGCTTTTTCGAAGAAGTCATTTTCGAATTTTTGTGCCTCAGCTTTGGAGGGATCGAGCGTGGTGACGCGGAACATTTCACCGGCGCCTTCGCAATCGGAGGCTGTGACGATGGGTGTGTGCACGTAGCTGAAGTCACGTTCGTTGAAAAAGCGGTGCACGGCCTGGGCCATGCGACTGCGCATGCGGAATACGGCGCCGTAAAGATTGGCACGCGGGCGGAGGTGGGAAATGGAACGCAGGAACTCCGGTGTGTGGCCCTTTTTCTGCAGGGGGTAGTCGGCCGGTGCCTCACCGATCAGTTCGATCTCAGTGGCGTGGATTTCCCACTTCTGCCCCTTGCCGGGTGACTCGACCAGCTTGCCAGTGATGCCGACAGCCGCTCCGGTGGTCATCTTGGGCACCTTGTCATAGCCGGGGATGCCAGCGTCTGCCACACATTGAATGTTGGCCAGACACGAGCCGTCGTTCATTTCCAAAAATGAAAACTCCTTCGAGTCGCGGCGGGTGCGCACCCAGCCTTTGATCGTGATGGTATCGAGAGGGGACTCGCTGGTGAGAGCACGTTTGATGAGCGTTCGCATGAATGGGTTTTAGGTTCGGAGCTATGGGAATCAAGATTCAAGTGAGCGATGGTTTCAAGTTTTTCGCATGAACCGGTATTTGATTCGTCTGACTTATGATTGACCGCTCTTGATGGCGTGTCTTAGGTTTATGCTCAAATATTTAACACGATGAAAAAGAATATCTACGCCCTTTTATCTACTCTCATGTTTTCCGCTGTGGCTGTTTCTGACCTTGGTGCACAGGATGAAAACAAATCCTCAACCCAGTCTGAAAAATCAGACCCAAGCTATGCCATCATCGTATTGGACGCCTCCGGAAGTATGTGGGGGCAGGTGAATGGCGAGGCGAAAATAGTCATCGCCCGCCGCGTCATTCGGAATCTTGTTTCCAAGCTGCCCGACAATGTTCATCTCGGACTCGTGGCATACGGGCATCGCAAGAAGGGCGACTGTGCAGATATCCAGTTGCTCATCGAGCCAGGAAAAGTTGACTCTGCGAAATTCGTCAAGGTAGTGAACAATCTCACTCCGAAGGGCATGACACCGCTGACTTCCGCCATTGAATTTGCCGCCGAAAATTTGGCATTCAAAGAGCAGAAGGCCAGCGTGATTTTGGTGTCAGATGGCAAGGAAACCTGCGACCGAGACCCCTGCGAGGCGGCTAAAAAACTCGAGAAGCTTGGAGTTGATTTTACCGCTCATGTGGTGGCCTTCGATCTCACTGAGGAAGATGCCAAATCGATTGCCTGCATTGCCAAAGAGACGGGAGGGAGTTTTCTAACCGCCAATGATGCAGGCACCCTAGGCGACGCATTGCAGATGGCGATCGATCAGGTAGACGAGAAGGAAGAGCCCGAGGTGAAGCTGGATCCATCAACGGTCAAAGCCCCAGCCAAAGTTCCTGCTGGCTCTGTCTTCAAGGTGGAATGGACGGGCCCTAACAATAAAGGTGACTACATCACCGTCGTTCCTAAAGATCTAAAAGACGGCAGTTATCAAAATTACAGCTACACAGTCAAAGGCAGTCCACTTGATCTAACTGCCATCATGAAGGTAGGTCCTGCAGAAGTGCGCTACATGGCTGCCAAAGGGAGCAAGGTGCTTGGCCGGACGGATATTGAAATCACCCCTGTGCAGGCAACGCTCAAGGCCGTCGACGAATGTGTTGCCGGAGCGATGGTTTCAGTCGAATGGACTGGTCCTAACAACAAAGGGGACTTCCTCACCATCGTGCCGAAAGATGCCAAGGATGGGAAGTATCTACGCTACGCCTACACCAGCGATGGTTCGACTCTGAATATTCCCGCCCCACCTGAGCCAGGTGATTGTGAAATACGCTACATGAGCGGGCAGAAATACAAGGTGTTAGGTCGTGTTGATATCAAGATGAACAAAGCCGAAACTACACTCAAGGCGGTGGCAAAATGCACCGTGGGTAATGCTGTTACGGTCGAATGGACCGGACCCAATAACAAAGGCGATTACATCACCATCGTGCCCAAAGATGCCCCTGACGGCAAGCATCTGAATTACTCCTACACCACCAAGGGATCGCCGACTACGGTTGTGGCACCGGTGGATCCGGGTGAGTGTGAGATCCGTTACATGAGCGCGCAGAAGAGCAAAGTCTTCGCCCGCCTGCCGATCACGGTGGAACCTGCCAAGGTGATTCTAAAAGCCCACGATCAAGCCGTGGCCGGATCGATGGTACTGATCGATTGGTCAGGTCCAGCTAACAAGCGGGACTACATCACCATCGTTCCGAAGGATGCCGAGGACGGTAAGTTTCTCCGTTACAATTACATCGATAAAGGTAGCCCGATGAAAGTCATGGCTCCCATCACCGACGGCATGTGCGAAATACGCTACATGAGTGCCTCTCGAGGCCGAGTATATGCTCGCCGAGACATCATGATCAATGCTGCGAAAATCACCATCGAGGCACCCAAGCAAGGGGTCGCAGGAGAAAAAATCACCCTGAAATGGACCGGGCCGGATAACCACATGGACTTCATCACCATCGTGCCTGCCAACACTCCTGAAAAGAAATACAAGAAATACATCTACACTAGCAAGAAATCACCGCAGCCCTTCATGCTGCCCGATGAGGCAGGGGAATATGAAATCCGCTACTTGGCCGGACAGACCCGTGAAACGCTACACCGGGTTCCGATCAAGGTTGTCAGCGAGTAGGTCGGTTCACCTGGCTATCTTCTGCCGCTGTTTTACGGTCAGATATTCTAGTGCCTTTTTCGGCTGAGTGCGGCAGAATGCGTTCACCTTGCAAGCCTGAGCTGGCGATAGCTTGAGCTGGGCAAAAGCGGTGCCGGGAATCTGGCGGTTCTGGTCGGAGGCTTTGGCTTTTCGGTAGTCCTTCCCTAGGGTCTTTGGATTTTTCACCAGGCCGCCGATTTCTTTGATCTGGCTAGTAGTTGTGACGTAGACGCTGTTAGCCACATTGAATTTCTGGGCTTGCCTGACTAGTTCTCGCAGCGAAATGGTTTTCTTGTGGTAAGTGACCAGAGTGACTTCATGGCCGTCAAAAAATCCTGCTTCAGTCTCCACCACTCCATCCAGAGTTCCCAGCTTGGCCTCGCCAGTCCAGAAGCAGTGACAGGAAAAGGCGACTTTCTCCAGGTTGCGGGTATCTGTAGAGAGTTGAAGTAGCTGCAGAGCTTTAGGCACCGGCTTCTTGGCTTTGACCAACGCATCGGCCATACGCTGGCTGAGTTCGGCTCGGGTATTGACCTGATCTTTGCGTGGGATGATGTCGCGTCCTTTGCTGTCGAGGAAGCGTATCACTTGATAGTTCCACGCAGGCTCTTTGTATTTCTTCAAAATCTCTGCGTCCTTTCCGCCTTTGTTGTTATGAATGAGCAAGGGAACGAAGTTGTTTTCCACGGCGTCCATAATGATGGTGTCGGTCATGACCTCCTTACCAAATTTCTGACAGCCGGCACACCCGGGAACTTCTTGGAAGAAGGCGAAGACTGGTTTCCCTGACTTTTTGGCCAGTTCCATGGCGGTATCATGGTCGCGCAAGAATTCAGCTGGTCCTGTTTCCACCGTAGCCATTGAGTTAGAGCATAGTGAAAGCAGTGGCAGGAACCCGATGACTAGGAGTCCGAGCAACAGTAACGTTTTGATTTTCCTGTGCATGTCTATGTGAGATGTGAAACGCCGGTTCATTATTCCGTCTTAATTTACCATCGCATGAGCTTGGTGCTTGTTGTTGTGCCTTGGAATGCTTGATTTGAAGTATGAAAGTCGCCGTTTTCTCAACTCAACCTCACGACCGTCAATTTCTTCAGGCCGAGGAGAATTCTCACGAGTGGGTTTTCTTCGAGAACCATCTGCGTGAAGCCACTGCCTCCCTTGCGGAGGGCTGCGACGCGGTGTGTGTGTTCGTCAATGACGACCTCTCGGAGAGCTGTTTGAAAAAGCTCCACGAGCTGGGAATCAGGCTGATTGCCCTGCGATGCGCGGGCTTCAATAACGTCGACTTACCGGCGGCCAAGGAGCTCGGCCTCACTGTGTTGCGCGTTCCGGAGTATTCGCCCTATGCCGTGGCGGAACATACCTTGGCGCTTCTGCTGGCATTGAATCGGCATATTCATAAAGCCTACACACGAGTCCGCGATGGGAATTTCTCGCTCAACGGCCTGATGGGCTTTGACCTGCGGGGGAAAACTGTGGGTGTGATCGGTGTCGGTAAAATCGGAAGTGTATTCTGTGATCTCCTGTCTGGATTTGGGGTCAAGCTGCTCGCTTACGATCCCACCCAAGAAGCCGGCACCGAGGTAGACGGTCTCCGTTTTACTGACTTGGATACTATTTTCTCTGAGTCGGATGTGATTTCCCTTCATTGCCCGCTCACGCCAGAGACGCATCATGTGATTGATGCGGAGTCATTGGCGAAGTGCAAAGACGGGCTCTATCTGGTGAATACCTCGCGTGGTGGCTTGGTCGATGCCGATGCTGCTATCCAGTCGCTGAAGTCCGGAAAACTCGGAGGCTTGGCTCTGGATGTCTATGAGGAGGAGGCAGGTTTGTTTTTCGAAGATTGTTCAGACGATATCATCGGGGATGATATCTTGATGCGCCTTACCACCTTCCCAAACGTGCTGCTGACCTCGCACCAAGCCTTTTTCACACATGAGGCTGTCAGTGAAATCGCCAGAGTCACCCACGACAATCTGGATGTGTTCGAGCAGGGCGGGGACTACTCAGGGACCGAGGTTTCGTGAAAAAGAGGAATATCTGCAGAAAAGCGCAAAAATCCCCTTGCAATCGGATTGGTTATCGCTAGGTTCCGCGCCCCATGGCCAAATCGAAAGGTACAGCAAAAACCCGGAAGGCCGTCGCCAAACGATTCAAGGTGACGGGCACAGGGAAGATTCTGCGCCGGAAGCAGGGCAAACGCCACATTCTTACTAAGAAGAACCAGAAGCGGAAACGCAACCTGGGTAAGGCAGCTCTCGTATCCGATGCAGACTTGAAAGCCGTAAGGGCTTCTCTTCCTTTTGCCTAGTCAGCAAGAATCGGCGTCGCCAACGCCAACCGCTCGCATCACGAGCGGCCTCTACGCAGCCTTCTCGGCTCACTATCAAAAGTAAACCGAGACCGAATGGACGAGACTGCGGGAGGTGTGAAAATAACCGTCCGTTCTACAACAAAGAAACATGCCAAGAGCAACCAATAGCCCAGCCAGCCGCAAACGCCGGAAGCGCGTTCTCAAACGTGCCAAAGGTTTCCGTGGCTTCCGCTCCAAACTCTATAAGTATGCCAAGGACGCTGTCCGCAAAGCGCAGACTTATGAGTATCGCGACCGCAAGAAGCGCAAGGGGCAGTTCCGCCGTCTGTGGATCCAGCGTATCAGCGCAGGAACCCGTGCACAGGACCTGACCTACTCACGTTTCATCGAAGGAATGAAAGCCGCCAACATCGAAGTCGACCGCAAGATCCTTGCCGACCTCGCTGTGCACGACATCGATACTTTCAACAGTATCGTCGCGCAGGCCAAAGCCGCCCTCGATAACAAGGCGACCGCAGCTGCTTAATTCGATTAAGTAAAAGCAAACCATCAACAACGGCCACCAGGGTTTTCCCCGGTGGCCGTTTTTTTGTGCCAATTTTCAAGACTTCCTATTAAACGGGACAAAATGGCGTGACATATTGTCGTTATTTGTGCCAACTAGCCATTATGTCGCGGCTGGTTATGGAGGTGGAATTATCATAAGTTGCCTATATTGAAGGTTTTGTGTGAGTTTTGTTCTTTGGCATACAGCTTGCAATTATGTCGGTGTAACAAACAAACCATTATGAACATGATTAACCATTACCCAATTAACAACCGCCTCTTCTCTGAACTCGATCGCTTTGTCACCCAGGCCTTTGGTCAGGGCGAACGCACAAGCTGCGAAACCGGCGAGTGCTCGCTCAGCGAATGCTCAGAGGAGACCAAAGCTGAAAACGCTGAAGACAGCACCTCTAACGGCTGGAAACTCCGCCTGGAGTTACCCGGATTCAAAAAAGACGAAGTCAAGCTGAGCGTCGATGAGGATTTCCTCTTGATCACCGCTGAGACTTCCGATGAATCACGTGATTTCCTAAGCAAAGTAGAACGCCGTGTGAGAATCTCTGACGAGGTGGATACCGACAAAATTGAAGCCCGACTCGAAGACGGACTTCTTTATCTGGAAATTCCACGTCGAGTGAAAGCCGAGCCTAAGAGCATCGTAATTAACTAACGTGCGGGGTGGGAGTAATGTGTCCGCCGAAGGATGGCGGACACCTAACCATCCCTTCTCGCCACTCAATTTTTTCATGTGTTTTTTCATTGTGTAGGTATGTCAGGCTCGTCGGCTTCGGTCGGCGGGCCTGAACATTTTTTCCGTGGATAACTCTGCCTAAGATGGCTTGGCAAGAACCCTGCCTCAGTCTATGACGGCGCAGCGGTCTTCCCTTTTTTGATCCGAACCGAATACTTTTATATGTCCGAGGAATCCATGCAACCTGTCGCCGACTCCACCAAGGTAGAGTCGATTTTCGTGCGTCACCGGAACTGTCTGTTACTGCGAGCTCAGTTCACACCGATCTTTACAGACTACTACCTTCACCTGATGGAGAGTAAGCAGCGTTACGATAATGACTTGGATGCCACTTTGAAGGATCTGCTCGCTGTTCTCACCCTCCACCTCACTGCTAGACCATGGGCGGAAACCATCGCATGGACCGTCAATCTGCGAGCTCCCAGAGTGAATTATTTCGCCACTGGCAGTAGCACTTTTGAAAACATCACCGGTCGCTTGTTTACCAAAGACGTACGCGAGCCCGACCGGAACTTGTTATACAGCCAAACCAGCGTCGCGGGTAAACAGCCGAGCGTCACAACCGTCGATCTTGAAACCAATGACGCATTGGAATGGATCGAGCACTACTACAAGCAGAGCGAACAACGTCCGGCGAAATGTTTCCGTCTGGACGATGAGAACTACGTCTTGATCGCCGCCCAACCAGGCTACGATGAAGAATGGTTCGATGAACTCGATGCCGCCAAGGCCGCATCGATCAGCGAGGACGAGGAAACCAAAGTTCTGGAAACCCGCAAATACCGCTTCAACTGCGGTTGCAGCAAGGAACGCATTCTGCCCACGCTTAGTTCATGGAAAGACCGCAAGGAGGACCTCTTTCAAGGAGACGATATCATCAAAGTGAACTGCCCCCGCTGCGGTGCCAGCTATGAGGTGACAAAAGAGGATTTGGGCTAGCTTGACCTCAGCGGCCACCGCTTCTAACCTTAGGTATGAAGAAATGCCTGCCGTGCCTGATCTTGTTACTGCCTATTTTGGCTGCGTGTTCAAATGTTCGCAGTAAGCAACCGGTGGGTAAAAATCCCGTCAATTTGTCAGTGCAAGCAGACCAGATTGCCTGGCAGAGCATTGCCGGCGACTGGGTAAATGCGGACGGTGAGGTGACCCAAGTCAAAATCGTTGATGGCAAGAAGGGGCTTGTTCACTTCCAAGGTGCTGGCGAGGATGATCAACCTCAACCGGTGACATTCCGGCAAACTGGCGACACATTTTTCCTTAATTTCACCGATCAGGAAGGTGTGGGTGAATACCACTGGATGATGCTTAAGGCCAATAATGAAATGACCGAGCTGATCTTCTGGGACCCTGATACAGAGAAATTCCGCGAGCTGATCGCTGAGAAAAAAATCAAAGGCGTCAATGACCCTTTGGAAAAAAGGAACGAGCAAGGTCAGCTGGTCAAACATTACACGCCAGGTGCTCTGATCGACGATCCCACAGGTTCATGGGTCACCGATATGATTGCGGGCAAGTTTGGTGTGCTGGTGGATTGGAAAAATCCCACAGTGCTTCGTAAAAAGGTCGGTTATTAGCCACTGAGGCGGCGTATTTCATGACTTCCGCATTTACATCACAGCGGAATTCCCTACACCAATGCCCGCCCATGAAGCAGGAAATCGAAACCATCCAGACTGACGCTCTCGCCGCGATTGACGCTGCGGGTGATGAAAAATCCCTCGACGATGCCCGCGTGGCATTTCTCGGGAAAAAAGGACGTCTCACCGTTGCCTCAGCCGGCATGAAGGATCTCTCCAAAGAGGACAAACCAGTGGTCGGTCAGTTACTCAACGTGGCCCGTCAGGCAATCACATCGGCCATCGAGACCAAGCAGACCGCTCTCGCGGATGAGGCAGATAAGAAGTCAGTCCAAGGTATCGACCTCACCCTTCCAGCTCGCTCACTTCCAGTCGGAGCCCTGCACCCGATCACTCAGGTCAAGGACTCCGCGATCCAGACGCTTCGCCGCATGGGCTTTGCCTTAGCGGAAGGGCCGGAAATCGAAGATGAGTTCCATTGCTTCGATGCTCTCAACACTCCGGAAGATCACCCAGCTCGCAACGAGAAAGACACGTTCTATTTCGACAGCGGAAAACTCCTCCGAACCCACACCTCCAGCGTGCAAATCCGCACCATGGAAAAAGCCACGCCGCCCGTGCGAATTATCGCTCCCGGCTCTGCTTACCGTCGTGATGAAATCGATGCCACCCATCTCTCTGTGTTCAATCAGTTAGAAGGCCTTTACGTCGATACCGATGTCAAACTTGGCGACCTCAAAGGCACTCTCGAGTTTTTCCTGCGCAGCATGTTCGGTGACGATACCGAAGTCCGCTTCCGCCCGCATTTCTTCCCGTTCACAGAGCCAAGTTTCGAGATCGACATCAAACTCCACGCCAAAGGCCAAGAGCCGAAGTGGATCGAGATCGCAGGCTGCGGCATGGTGGATCCCGCTGTTTTCGAATCACTCTGCGAGACCCGCGGCGATGATGTTTTCAGCCCGGACAAAGTCACCGGTTTTGCCTTCGGCATGGGCATCGACCGCTTGGCGATGATCAAGTGGGGGATCAAAGATATCCGCCTGCTGATTGAAAACGACGTGCGTTTTCTGAAACAGTTTGCGTAGGCAGACTGTCTCATTTGGCTGGATAGGTTCAGGCTAAGTTTGCAATTTCCCGGGAAATTGTAAATATGACGAGTGCAGCCACGTATTTTTCGTCACACATGAACCAGCCAAAGCAATACCCTTCCTTGATCTCGGTTTTTGGTGTCTTTGTGCTGATTCTAACAGGCTTCGCCACGGCAAAGGAGCTTTCCTTTAATCGTGACGTCAGACCCATTCTCTCTGATCGTTGTTTCGCCTGTCACGGTTTCGATTCCCATGAACGAAAGGGCAATCTGCGGCTAGATCAACCCAGTGGCGCGGATGGTTCCTACCGCACGCACGAAGGTTCTACAGCCATCGTTCCTGGGTCACTTGAAAAGAGCGATGTGTGGAAACGGATCATTAGTTCCGACGAGAAAGAGGTCATGCCTCCGCCAGATTCACACAAAAAAATACTTTCCAAAAGTGAGCAGGAAATCATCAAACAGTGGATTCTTCAGGGAGCGAAATACGAAAAGTTCTGGGCATTTGTGCCCCCGCAATTAACGGAAAGCCCTGCGGTGAAAAACCGTGAGTGGAGTGACCAAACCATCGATTTTCATATTCTTCACCGACTCGAAGAAGAGGGTCTCAAACCATCTCCCGAAGCTGATAAACGCACCTTGATCCGCCGCCTAAGTTTCGATCTAACAGGGCTGCCTCCGACTCTTGAGCAGATTAAAGCATTTGTAAATGACCAGCGCCCGAACGCCTATGAGCTACTTGTTGATGATCTCATGGCTAGGCCAGCTTACGGCGAGCACATGACCCGCTACTGGCTGGATCTCGTGCGCTTTGCCGATACCAATGGCATGCATAAAGATTTCTACCGGAACAACGTAGCCTACCGAGATTGGGTGATTCGCGCCTTTAACGATAATCTCGGCTACGATGACTTTTTACGCTATCAACTGGCGGGTGACCTGATTCCGAATGCTGGAAATGATGCTCTGGTGGCCTCAGGTTTCAATCGGCTGCATCTCATCATCGATAAGGGCACTGCGTTGCCAGAGGAGAGCCATTTTAAGAACGTGCTGGATCGGGTCACCGCAGTTGGAACGGCGTTCATGGGACTCACTGTGCAGTGCGCGCAGTGCCATGATCACAAGTATGATCCCATCACCCAGAAAGATTTTTATTCCCTCTACGCCTTTTTCAATAATATCGATGCCCCACCGGAAACGGTATCAGGATCAGGAGAAAAAAATGGACTGCAAGCGCCATTCATCGCGTTAGCAACTCCGCAGCAGAAGCAGAAACTTGCCGAGTGGGATCTACAAATCGCAGCTCTGACCAAGGAGATAAATACAGCCAAGACCGCAGCAGCAAAGACTACGGAGACAGCAGAAAAAGAAGCTCTCACCCAAGAGGCCCAAGATGCTGCAGCGAAATTGTCCAAGCTTCGTAAGCAGCGAGACACCTTGGATCAATCGATTCCAAAGGCGATGGTCTCTAAGGAACGGAAGGAAATCCGTCCCACTTTCGTCATGGAACGTGGTCAGTATGATGCTCCTGGTGCGCAAGTACAGCGTGGCACCCCAGCCTTTTTGCCACCTCTCAAAAAGAAGGGCGAAGTCGCATCGCGCCTAGACTTGGCGGATTGGTTTGTCGATCCCAAGCATCCTCTAACAGCGCGTGTTGGTGTGAACCGTTTCTGGCAACAATTTTTCGGAGTCGGTCTCGTTAAGACATCGGAGGACCTCGGTGCCCAAGGGCAGGTTCCAAGTCATCCAGAGTTATTAGATTACCTTGCCGTTTCCTTTGTCAAATCCGGATGGGATGTCAAAGCACTGGTGAAGCAAATCGTCATGTCCAAGACCTACCGGCAGTCATCGATAGCTTCTCCGGAGGAATATAGAAAAGACAAAGAAAACCGCCTGCTTGCTCGCGGCTCACGGTTTAGAATGGATGCTGAAATGATCCGCGATCAAATTCTCGCCACCAGCGGGCTGATCTCCAGAGACATGTATGGCAGAAGTGTGAAGCCCCCGCAGCCCGATGGACTCTGGAGAGCTGTCTCAATGACCAATCAGCGCTTCAAGCCGGACACAGGAGACTCCATTTACCGCCGCAGTGTCTATACCTTCTGGAAACGAGCCATGCCTCCACCGCAGATGACTATTCTGAACTCTCCCATCCGTGACGCATGTATCTCTCGCCGTGAACGCACCAACACGTCCACTCAGGCACTTTTACTACTGAACGAGAGCGAATACATGAAGGCTGCCCGGAAGCTGGCCGCAGATGCGATCGCCCATGAAAATTTTTCAGAACAACAGACGCTCGATTTCATTTATGAAACTGTCACCTCCAAGCTCCCCGATGATTCAGAGAGGCAAAAACTCTTGAAGCTATTGAAGGACCTTGAAGTGATCTACCAAGCGAACACATCCTTAGCCGATAAACTCTGCCAAGGGCTCAAGCTTCCGGATACTCAATCCAAGGTGAAGCTCTCTGCGTGGACCGTCATCGTGAACACAGTTTATAATTTGGACATCACCAAAACCCGAGAATAAACCTATTATGGAAAATAGCTTCACTGAGTCACCCTTAAGCAAGTCACGCCGCCAGTTTTTGCTGAACACTGGCATGGGGTTGGGTTCAGCTGCCTTGGCGTCACTGGTTCCGCAAGTTGGCGCTGCCACGGGTAGATCCGGCTGCCACCACAGGCCTCGTGCCAAGCGAGTAATATTCCTTTTTATGGCTGGCGCTCCCAGCCAGCTCGATCTGTTCGATTATAAACCTGATCTGCACAAACTTTTCAAAACAGAGCTGCCCAAGTCAATCAGCCAAGGGCAGCGCGTGACAGCAATGACGAAGGGGCAAAAGCAACTCGTCGTGCCATCCAAATTCAAGTTCAGCCAGCAGGGGAAAAGTGGACTCTGGATGAGCGAATTACTCCCGCACCTCTCGACCGTTGCAGATGATCTCTGCATGATCCACTCGCTAAATACCAATGCGATCAATCATGATCCTGGTAAGACTTCTTTCTGCACCGGTTCAGAAATCCCCGGTAAACCCAGCATGGGTTCATGGCTGAGTTACGGTCTCGGTTCTCTGAATAAAAACCTGCCGGATTATGTCGTCATGCCCTCCGCACGATGGAGTGGAAAGGTGAATGTCCAAGCCCTCTACGCGCGTCTCTGGGGCAGCGGATTCCTGCCATCGCAACATCAGGGAACGTCCTTCCAGAGCACTGGCGATCCAGTGCTGTTTCTATCAAACCCAACGGGGGTAAGTGCCTCAGTAAGGCGCAGAATGTTAGATACGCTCGATGAAGTAAATCGAAAGCACTTTTCCGAGGTAGGAGATCCTGAAATACAGACCACCATCAGCCAGCAGGAAATGGCGTTCCGTATGCAAAGCTCCGTCCCCGAACTGACCGATGTTTCTAAAGAGCCTAAGGAGGTGTTAGAGATGTATGGCCCAGAGGTGAATAAACCAGGATCTTACGCGAGTAACTGTCTGTTAGCACGCCGCATGGCCGAGCGCGATGTCCGTTTTATACAACTCTTCCACCGTGGCTGGGATCACCACACTCGACTGCCTGAAAATATTCAGGGGCAGTGCAATGATGTCGATCAGGCGACCACGGGTTTACTCAAAGATCTTAAAATGCGAGGTCTGTTAGAAGATACCCTCGTCGTCTTCGCTGGGGAATTTGGACGGACAGTTTACGGCCAAGGAAACATCACTCCTGAAAACTACGGACGCGATCACCATCCACGCTGTTTCTCTGGCTGGATGGCTGGAGGTGGTGTGAAGGGCGGTATGAGCTTCGGTAAAACAGATGACTTCAGCTACAACGTCGTTGAGGACCCAGTGCATGTCCGCGATCTCCATGCGACCATGCTGCATCTACTAGGCCTTGACCATAACCGCCTGATCTTCCCTCACCAAGGACTTGACCAAAAGCTCACAGGAGTGGATCCAGCGAGAGTGGTGAAAGAGATCATCGCGTAATTTTTGCCAAAACGGAGTATGGTTTCTCGGAAAAAAAGACCTTAATTTCGCACCACACGCAGTCGCATAAATTGCTGGTCGCCGCTGACGTTCGCCGTGGCTGTGACCGTGCGTTTGCCATCGACCAGTGGCCCGTAGCTGAGTGTGACGCCTGTGCTTGTCCATGGACTGACTCCGTCGCCTAGAGTGGGGGAGATTTCCACGAAATACTGAATATCTGTTAGTGTGGTGTCCTCTTGGTAGCTCAATACTAATTGAGTGCCACCATTTTGTAGGCTGGCAGTTGGAAGCTGTGGATTGATTACCGTCGGGTCTTTTCCAAGCGCGTATTCGATCAAATTATCGATCCCATCAAAGTCGAAGTCCTCAGTCTCTCCGGTGTTCGCGATCGTATCGCCGAAAAACAAATTCCGCCAGTTGTCGTATGGTAAATCTTGGATAGTTAGTGATGCTTGCCCCGTGTCCACCGCATAATTTCCCGAGAGGGTGAGAGTGATGGTAAGCGTCTCATCTCCTTCGGCCAATCCATCACGGATCGCCGTCACAGGGATCGTGGTCAATTGCTGTCCGGCCGCGATGGTGGCAGTGCCTGTCAGTGACTGATAGTCCACCCCAGCAGTGGCCGAGCCGCTGAGCGTATAAGCTACCTGTAGGTCCGTAGCAGGGGGTGAGCTCGCGGTGATGGTGAATTCACCTTGGTTAGATACGTTGATTTCCTGGGCAAAGGCGTCGGAGGTAATCACTGAAAGTATAGGGACATTTCCCTCACAGCACTCGACACTGAGTAGGTTGATGTCGTCGATCTTCCAGCCGTTACTCAGAACGGATGAATCGTAGAAAGCACGCCAACGGATACGGATGTTTTTACCTTTGGCTGCTTCAGGCAGAGCGGCACTGGTGACGACGGCTTGACCCGAGTCGTTGGTCCAGGCTCCTCCTCCGCTCACAGTTCCGTTGTAGCCGTTTGCATTGAACGAACCACCAGCGGCTGTCCATTCCTGCCACGCTCCGTTTTCAATCTGGATCTGGAGACTGCCTCCGTCGTAGGTGTTTTCAAAATCATACAGATGGCGGAATGTAATGACTGGCTCTGGACCGTTTACGAAAAGCTCCGGAGTGACGAGGAAGGCTGTGTTGCTATTACTGCCGACGCTGAACACAGAGCGGCTGCCTCTGATGGGGGAGCTGCTGCTAACAGTCCATTGCGACGTCGAACCTCCATCTGCGGTAAATTCCGATGGCAATGAGGCGCTACTCTCAAAGTCTTCATCAAGCACAGCCGCAACAGATCCCAAGATCACAGACTGGCTGAATGTGCTGGTGCCCGCACCCGTATCCAAGACGAAATCGAGCATTTCCGAGCTGCCGCATGCGCCATCAATTTTAAACTGAAAGCTGACAGTGGTCGATGCCCCAACCGCAAGGCTCGAGAGAGTTTTGGTGCTGTCGTCCAAAGAGGTGAAGTTTGAACTTCCGCTAATAGTGACCATGGGGTTGGAAATAGTCGTAGCCCCCGTGTTGGTGACGGTGATCTGGGCTGTTACTGTTTCACCTGGATCCGATGCCTGGTTAGCAGGAGCACAGCCTTCTTGAGTCAGCTGGTAGTTTGATCCCGTCAAGGTAGTGGCTGGAGACATGTCCAGACTGAGAGAGTAAATCTGAGCGTTGTTATTGGCCGAGTTATTTTCGCCTCCGCCGGTAACTTCAATGAAGTAGTCTTCGCCAACTTGCGATAGCAGGAGGTTGTCGATTTTTTCTCCAGCACCAATCGCAGCGGTGTTAGCGGTCGCCAAAACAGTGGTTCCGTCTGACGCGAGGATACGCACGGCTAGGTTCTGTCTGATGCGGGGATCGAAGAGGGTGCCGCTGCTACACGAGCTACCCACCTGCTCGCCTTCCAGGTATTCATTCTGCGCAGTGGGCGTGACACGGAGATTGAGGCGTTTGCCAGAGCCGACATTGAATTTATACACATCGACATCGCCCGTGTATGAGATGGAAAGTTGGTCGGCCTGATAGCTTTCATTAACCGTTCCCAGCTGACGGGCAGTCGCGGTTGTGTCATTGTGCTTGCTGTTCGTGCCGCGCTCCATGGCGTCTCCGTAGAGGCCGTGTCCAGTCAGTATGTCATCGAATTGCACCCCGGAGTAGGATGTCGTCACAGTCGGTTCCATCAGCTTGGTCCGGTTGATTGGGCAAACGTGCGCCATGCCTAGGCCGTGGCCGTGCTCATGGGCGATGACATTACGAAAGCGTCTCTTTGTGGTATTGCTGTTGGTGAAATTTGAGCTGTCGTCGGTATCGATGACCATATCACCCACATCCGGGTAATAGTTGAAGGCCAGGGTGTTAGAGTTGCCATCGATTCTCATGCCGCCAATGCGAACGTCTCCGCGCACCCCCAGAATTCCCCGGCTGACGATCGAGTTGAAGTTCCTGACCTGTGCCCCGTCGTCATTGGGTTCATAGACATAAGTGTTTCCGGTCACATCGGCCCAGTAGTTGAAGGCGGTTTCGAATAACTCGAACCACGGAGCGTCCTCATAGTCACCCGTCGGAGATGTCCCATAGGTGGAGTTGAGTTTGGCGATGAGATTACTGGTGCCGGTTGTGTTGCTTTGACCTGGGATGGTTGTTCCGTCCGGCACAAAGCTCCATGTGATCGTCACGGGTGTGCCTTCTGAGCCGGTATTCCCGTCGGTGGCGGTTGAACTCCAGCGATCGACTCCACGTAACGCAGTTTGAGGTTCGCTTTCGGAGTTTTCTGCGATGGCGAGGAAACGCACTTTTTCAAACACCGACTGAACAACAGGCTGCGTGTCCGGTGCCCAGCAAAGATTGGGTAACGCTCTGGTTTTCGCCTGCTGTGCAAAATCTGCGTAGAGGATTAATCGATCAATTTGCTCTTCGTCCAGTTGCTCGAACTCTGTGTAGCTGATGGATCGGGTCAGATGCTTGAGACCACGCTGGGAAATGGGATGGTTATTTTCAAGGTGGCGAACGACTACCTCGGGCCAGCTTTTGCTGTTCTGATCAGCGATCAATAGGTCGACTTTGACATCTTGAGCGTGATCATGGCTACAAGCAGCTTTGCCATTGTGGTGTGTGGCACGAGGTAGATCACCGATTGAATTGGCTGCCTTGGGCGTCTGGGATGGACGTACAGAAGCGCTGGCAGGGCGATGACCTGTAGGCGCTGGATCAAGCTTGTCAGAGCTTGTGACGATCCACACAGCGGCAGCTAACGTAGCCACGGCCGAGGAAATACATAAGGTTTTCATGAATAGGACTGTTGAATGATTCAGACAGGGGTTCTATTCAGGTGGGAGGTATTGACTATGTAATTTATTCCAAGGGCTATCAATATTTATTTCCAACGTAGCTTAAACATACGTTTTTACATGGTCCGCCATTAACCACGGCATACCAGAGCCTTGGGCAACGGCAAATAGCGGTCTAACTCCGTAAATGCTCCACTGCCTCGCGAATGTCTTCGAGGGTGACTTTAGACGACACCTCAGCCGCACCAGGCTCAGTCAGGAGCACGAACTTAATATGCCCACCGGTGAATTTTTTATCCCGGCTGAGCTTATCCATGACTTTGTCAGTAGGAATGCTGTCAGGAAGCGTTAACGGGAGTTGGAAATTTTCTAACAAGCTAAGGATGCGTTGGCTCTGTTCGGCAGGAAAGCCATTGATTTTCTCAGAGAGGAAAAGCGCAGCTCGGATGCCGAGTGAGATCGCTTCACCGTGAAGCATCTCGCCGTAAGGTAAGGATGCTTCGATGCCGTGACCGATGGTGTGGCCGAAATTCAGCAGCGCACGCACGCCAGAGGTTTCCTGTTCGTCTTCCTCCACTACACGGGCTTTGATTGCCAAGTTCCTTGCTAACAGATCGGCGGACGGGTGCTGATCGGATGGGTCGAGAGCAGCGAGATCGTCGATCATTGCGGCATCGCGGATGGCGGCATGTTTAATCGCCTCAGCATAGCCTTCACGGTATTCGCGTCCGGGGAGCGTATCGAGTGTTAGAGGGTCGACGATGACCAGCCGTGGTTGGTGGAAGCAGCCGATCAAATTTTTGCCCTCAGAAGCATTGACGCCTGTTTTTCCCCCGGCAGAGCTATCGACTTGAGAGACGATGGTAGTCGGGATTTGAACGAAAGGAATTCCTCGGTAGAAAATAGCCGCTACGAAGCCAGCCAGATCACCGACAACTCCACCTCCCAGCGCAATGATAAACGAGCCGCGGTCATGTCCGGCCCGGTTCATTTCGCCACAAACTTCAGCAGCAACCAGCATGGATTTACTGGCTTCTCCCGCGCGGACTGTGTGCAGGCTGGCGTCCTCGAACTGAGACATCAGCTTTTCAGCATAATGTGCTGCTACGTTAGAGTCCGTGATGATCGCGGCCTTGCCTTTGAGACCAGTAGCCGCGATCAGCTCTCCGGCTTTATCTAACAACCCGTCTTCAACGAGAATGTCATAGGATCGGTCGGCGAGGTTAACGTGGACGGTGGGCATGGGTTTGGTGTGGCATGACCGTCACGGTCATGATTGAAATTCTGGGTAATACACCCACTAGGCTAATGAATTAGGTCAGGCTGTGCTTTGTTCGATCACGAGCGAGGTGCTCATGCCACAGTTACTTGCTCTGCTCAAGCATCTTCAAAAGGGGTGCCTCGGCACGTTTTCTAACATCCTCAGGAAGGTTGACTTGAGGTTCCAGTTTGTCCAAGCAGTCACGAAGTTTCTGCATGGTGTTCATCTTCATGTAACGACAGTCGTTGCACGCACAGCGATCGGTGGGTCCTGGGATGAGATTCTTATCCGGAGCTTCTTTCTGCAGGCGGTGAAGCATACCGCTTTCAGTCACCACAATGATATTTTTGACTGGGGCATTTTTGCAGAAATCGACCATTTTTTCAGTCGAACAAACTTCATCGGCAAGAAGTCTAACAGCCGTGGTGCACTCAGGGTGAGCGACGACGAGTGCGTCTGGGTATTCGGCTTTGATTTTATTGATGGAGTCACGGGTGAATTCGACGTGCACATAACAAGCGCCCTGCCAGAGGTCCATCTTGCGACCTGTCTGCTCCATCACCCAAGCGCCGAGGTTGGCGTCGGGGACAAAGAGGATGGGGCGATCGGCGGGTGCTTTATTCACGATCTTCACGGCATTGCCCGAGGTGCAGATGACGTCGCAAAGTGCTTTCACCCCTGCGGAGCAATTGATGTAGGCGATGACGTAGTAGTTCTTGTCCTTATTGTCGTTGATGTATTTCTCGAGTGCGTCAGCAGGGCAGGATTCTTCCAGTGAGCAGCCAGCGTCCTTATCGGGTAAGACGACCGTCTTGTTCGGGTTCACAATCTTGGCAGTTTCGGCCATGAAGTGCACACCGCAGAAGGCAATAACATCGGCATCAGTCTCTTGGGCACGGTAGGCGAGGCCAAGGGAGTCTCCGACGTAATCGGCAATATCCTGAATGTCACCGGTCTGGTAATTGTGGGCCAGAATCACGGCATTGCGTTCTTTTTTCAAACGCAGAATGTCTTCGCGAAGATCGAGAGAAGTGATGGACATGTTTTAAGAGTCCAGAGTTCAGACTCCAGAGTCAAGAAGAAGGTGATGTGAGGGCTCTGGAACTCCGTGATTTTGATGATCTATGATCGATGCTTCATGATACCGTACCTCGGAATTACTCATACCGATGCTCCGGACACCTCATTGCCCAATCGACATGCGGCCGTTGTGGCGTGCGCCTTCTTCCACAGACATGGTTGCCACTTTGATATCGCCGGTAAGGGTCGCTTTTTTCTTCAGAACGAGTTTTCCTGAACATTCGAAATGTCCCGTGGCGATGCCATCGATAATGGCGTCTTCGCAGTGGACGGGGTTGGCAAATTCGACCTCGGCTCTTTTCTCGATGATAAGTCGCTTGCAGCGTACTCGGCCCATGATTTTACCGTGACTGCGAATGGTGAAATCACCCGAGCAGTCGACTCCGCCGGTGAAATCTCCGTGAGTTGTTAGGTGGTGGCAGTGGATGGTGATACCAGTGACGGCGGCTTTCTTGTGAATCACGACATTGCCACGAGTTTGAATTCGGCGGTTCCAGTTGCTGTGAATCTCATAGTCCTTCAGCGCGATGTAGGCACCACACGCTGGGCATAGCGTGGAGCTTGCTTCAGCGGGGGCTTGGTGGACTTTGGCGCATTCGAAACAGGAGACGTCGCGTGGCTTTTCCTTGGTATGGATGAAGCCAGCGCTGGCGGCTGCCTTTTGCAGTAGACCGGTAGGAGCCGGTTTTGGTTTCGGCTTGGCAAAGGGAAAGGGGGGCGATGTTTTAGCCGCCTTGTCAGATTCGTCGTTCTGATGGGGCTCTTTCTTATCTTTGACCTCTTCCTTCTGCTCCTGATCTTCGTCTGAGCGTGGTCGCAGTTTAGGGGCTTGACCATCGCTCTTGAGATTAGCGAACGGATTTGACGGGGCTACCTTGTTAGGAAGAGCCTTGCCCTCGACAATTTTATAATGCGTGCCGCACCCACGGCAATAGGTCGAGACGGCCATCCGCGACTCATTTTGCTCAAATGCACAATCCGGACATGTTAGCCGGATGATGTTTTTATTGGTGTTAGACTCTTTGGACGAGTCGTCTTTTTTCTTGGAAAAAAATGCCATGGTGGGTGATCGGCGGGAGCGGGGCTATTCGAGAGAGTGTTAGGAGTCGTAATGTCTGGTGGGGGAGTGATAAAAAGCCCACTCGCTGGCGAACCTGCGGTGGGCTTTGGGACGAAAGTTGATTGAATCCGTTATGTTGTTAGGAAGCTGTAGCCATCTTGGAGCCCTTTTGATCACCACCCTTGTTAGGTGTGTTTGAGCTGCTCTGCTGAGGTGCGGCACTTGGTGTTCCGACGGTGGACTTACCTACGAAGATCGCACCTGGTTCGATGGAAAGGGAAGCAGCCTTGATGTCGCCTACGAGTTCAGCATTGGCTTTCAGTTCAACCTTGTCGGTGACTTCAATGTTTCCGTGAACTTTACCGTAGATGATCACGGAACGAGTTTTGATTTCAGCTCTGATACGAGCATTTTCGCCCACGGTCAGAGATCCGTCAGAGTTGATGTGACCTTCGATTTTACCGTCGACTACAAGATCGTTGGAAAACTTAATGGTGCCCTTAATTTCTACGTCTGAACTCAGCACGTTGCGGCCACTAGGGGCTGGTGAGTTTGAACGAGAAGGAGCAGGAGCGCTGCTCGAGCTGCTCGGCGCCGGCGCTGATGAAGGAGCGCTGGTGCGGGTGTCGTTATTGGCGGAGCCGGTGGATGGAGCGGCTGAATCTGGCTTTTGTCCTATTACTTTTTGGAACACGGTGGATAGTTATGGTTGCTATGTGAATAAGTCGCAAAACGAGATATGCTTTGCAAGGTAAATTTTAAAAACTTTGGTAAAGTTTTATTGGCTAAACGGATGTCGGTGCGATGTCGTTTTTAAGCGCTAAGGCACTATCGAACGATATCAGCATTTGTCAAACCCGAGGGCCGTCTTCTGGATTTTGCTCAGACTTGGAAGGCTTGTTTTTGTCAGCTTCCTCATCCGGGGCTTCTGCTGGGGCATCTTCGGGTTGCTCATCAGCTTCCGGCTGCTCTGCGGGAGCGTCGGGAGCTTCCAGAGGGGGGAGCGTGGAGCCGGCTTCAGGAGATGCTGGAGGTAATGGTAAGCCTGGAGTCGGAAGACCTGGAGCAGCTGGGGGTGCCGGTGGCACAGCTGGATCTGGAGCGGTAGGTTTGATCTTGGTGGGTGGCACCGCGTTGACCAAGTCGAGACGGCTCTTGGCGGTATCGGCAAAAGTATTGCCTTGGCCGGTGTTGTCGGCTGTGGCTTTCTGATACCAGTTCTTGGCCTCGTCGTTTTTGCCAGCGGCCTTGGCGATGTCGCCCAAGGTAATGATGGCAAGAGGTGAGATGTAGGATGCTGTGTCGTCGTTGGCGACTTCAGTCAGGACGGTGGTAGCTTCATCCGTTTTACCCTGTTCCAGAAGTCTAAGGCCGAGGCTGACTTTGGCCGTGGCCGAGGCAGGATGATCAGAGTGGTCCGCGAGAAAGTCTTGGAGTGTTTTGATGGCATCCGCTTGTGAATCCTCCCATTGTGCGCCGGCGAGCAGTAACTGCGCACTGACAGCTGCTTTGCTGCCTGGCCATTCTTTGATCACGTCTTGGTATCCGCCAACGCTTTCGGCAGCATTCAGAGCAGAGCCGGCGGCTTCGTGCTTGGAGCGTTCCACTCCGGCGTAGATGACGTAGCCAATCACGCCGAGGGCGATGACAATAGCTCCGATCACCAGCTTGGCGGTGTGTTTGTCCAGAAATTGGTCGAGCTTGCTGGGACCGTGGTCGATTTCTGCTATGGGTGTAGGTGTTTCAGCCATGATATTATACTTCGCGCGGGGTGATAACCGAGGATGCGGGGGATGGCAATGGAATTTAGCATTTAGCATTTATCATTTACGATTTGTCGGATAGATCAACCGGCGTGAAGGATAATGACATGGACTCAGGATTGAGAATGAAATCAGATACAGGCCCTCTCTACGGAATTCTCGATACAGGGTATGTCGAAAAACAGGATCTCTTGAGAGTGGCGGAAGCTTTGTTGGCCGGCGGCGTTGCCATCCTGCAGTTGCGTGCAAAAGGTCACGACTCGGCGGCGGTTCTTTCCATGTTTCAAGATACGCTGACCGATCTTCCCCGGATGTGCCGAGAGGCTGGTGTGCCACTGATCATCAATGACTTTCCCGAAGTGGCTCTCGCGATAGGTGCCGATGGTGTCCATATCGGGCAAGACGACGGATCACTGAGTCAGGTCAGGGCTACTGTAGGGGATGGTATGATCGTGGGAAGATCGACGCACTCTCTGCAGCAGGCGAAGGATGCTCTAGCCGAGGGCTTCGATTACATCGGATTCGGGCCATTGTTTCCAACGCCCACTAAACAGGGCCGACCAGGAATTGGCCTGGAGAATATTGCCGAGGTTGAAAAAAATGTGGGCTCGCACATTCCAGTCTTCTGTATTGGCGGAATCAAACCTGACAATCTTGAATTGGTTCTTGCCTCAGGTGCCCGCCGCGTGGTCATTGTCTCCGCGCTGCTCCAAGCACAGGATATAGAAAATGCCACGCGCAGCGTGCTCAAGACACTGACCACCGATCTCTAACACCATACCTCATCCTACACATGTCCATCATCATCGGCGGAACCATCGCCATCGACAACGTCTCTACTCCCTCCGCAGCCGCTGAAAATCTTCTGGGTGGCTCTGCTGCCTATGCGTCGCTCGCAGCCAGCTATTATACCAAACCCGCGCACCTCGTCGGAGTGGTCGGCCACGATTACCCGGAAGAGCACCTCGAAATGCTCAAAAGCCATGGGGTGGACCTCACGGGCGTCGAGCGTTCCGATAGTGAGTCCTTCACATGGACCGGCGAATATCATGAGAACATGAACGATCGCACAACGCACCGTGTCGGTCTCAATGTTCTGGAAAGCTGGAAAGTGAATGTGCCGTCCGAGATTGCCAATAGCCGCATCGTCGTGCCCGCGAACATGTCTCCTGACAATCAGATCGAAATGCTCGACCAGTGCACCGCGGCTGAGAAATTTGTCGTCGCTGACACCATGGACCTGTGGATTGAAATCGCTAATGACCGACTGCACGAGGTCCTCAAACGCATTGATCTGTTAGTGATCAATGAGTCCGAAGCCCGTGATTTTGCCGGCACCAGCAACCTCATTTTAGCCGGTGAGTTACTGCTGGAAAAAGGCCCTCGCTACGTAGTCATCAAGCTAGGTGAGTTTGGAGCCATTCTTTTTGGGCCTGACAATTCCATGTTCCGTTTCCACGCCTGGCCACTGCGTGAAATAGTGGATCCCACCGGTGCTGGTGACACTTTCCTCGGAGCTATGGCCGGATACCTCGCCGACCAGGGCGGGGTTGATTTCAGTTTTGAGCAAATCAGGGACGCTATTTTACGCGGCTCGGTGCTGGCCAGTTTCACCTGTGAGGACTTCTCCACTCGCCGACTGGAAACAGTCACTGAGCAGGAAATTCAAGATCGCCTCGAAGGGCTCAGAGTCATCAGTAATTGGGCCTAGTTTTCCGATGTCATAGGAAAACATTGCCTTTGGTCGTATGGGTAAACTGGCGTAGTTACCAAGTATGCCCTACTGTTGACGTCGTGGACAGACAGGGCGATAGGCTAAATCATGCTAGATCAAGCGTTAAGATCACATTAAGAGAAGATTTTTTAGGCTGTGTTTTTTTCAGTTATTTGGCTTTCCAAGTTGACATCCACCCAATGAAAAAGCAGATTGTCACCGATCGGCAGCATGAATTGCCGTGATGGCGAGTAGGTCAGAGTTAAAACTTTGTAAGAAGTTAGAGGCTCTAAACCAAGCTCCAACAAGCACTAAGACCCTAACATCACACCTCACTGGTTCAATTCAGCCGGTATACATCTAAAAAACACGACTATGAAAAACACCACGATCACCACTCTGGCTGCCTTGCTTATCGGCTCGGCAAGTGCCTTCGCGCAGGATTCTGCGTTTACCAAGCCCGCAGGCTTTGTGTCTCACACGCTAAAAGCGGGGCAATTTAACCTTGTAGGCCTTACCCTTCATCAACCGGTGGTTGTGTCAGGTGAGCTTGACGATGTGAATGGGCAAGTGCTGGGTGATGATGAAGTGAATTTTGGAACTAGCTTGGAGGCTGGAAAAACTTATATTCTAGAAATTACAGAAGCTAGTGATTCAACGTTAGTGGGGACCATCCAGGAAGTCACCGTGTGGAATAATAATGAGATGACGACTCCTCAGGATTTGGACGCTCAAGGTTTGGTATCTGGTGATAAATATCAACTTAGGGCCGCCGCTACCATTTCAGACGTGTTTGGAGCTGCTAACTCAGCTGGGCTTTTACCTACTGACGAATTTAAAGCCGACGAGGCAGACTTAATCTATGTTCCAAATGGAGCCGGTTTTGACACTTATTTTTACTCAGATCTAACTGGCGCAACTGGATGGTTCAAGAGCGACTTCTCACCAGCAGACAACACTCCAATACCATACATGGATTCGATCTTGATCTTGAGAAGAGCAGCAACAGACCTCAAGCTTGTAGTAACAGGCTCAGTTAAGACTGTAGCAGCAACATTAGCTTTGGGAGCTGGTCAATTTAACTACGTGTCAGCCACATTTCCTGTTGGATCAACACTGGGTAACTCGGGGCTTGAAGCAAATTTGACTGCCACAGATGAATTTAAGGCAGATGAAGCTGACATAGTGTATATGCCAAATGGCACAGGTGGATACGATACTTACTTCTACTCAAACCTCGCAACTGCACCGGGCTGGTTCAAATCTGATTTCTCACCTGCCACGAATGTAGAAATCAAACCTGGAATCATTATTCTAAGAAGAGGAGCAGCTGTGAACGCTACTGTTAATCCTCCATCTACATACAACAATCTGTAATGCAGTATAAGTAACTGAAGAACTAGACAGTAAGTTTATAATAATTTAATATGAAAATCAATATTTTAGCAGTGATGTTTGCTCTCGGCTCAGTAGCACAAGGAGCTACTTACACAGTTGGCAACAGTTCACTTGGGTTCGATGCCAATGGAGTTACAGACAATGCTGGTAATCTTCTTTCGGGGAGTCAGGGATCGGCAGCATTTGGTTTCTTTGATTCAGACGCTGATGTCACCACTGCGACCTCTGCAGCAGATCTACTAGACGCATCTTGGCATATCTTTGGCGACTCAGAATCCAATTTTAATGCAAGTACTCCTCCGGTTAATTCTCAGGGACTTTTTCAGAGCCAAGGGTCGGAGGTTGCAGATTTGTCTGACTTTTCTGATCAGTCGATATACCTTGTGATTGGCAAAGGTGCGACTTTGGCTGCATCTACTGAGTTCCTTGTCTACAAGTTTAACGAGACTTTCGGTAGTGCATCAGAGGAGCCGATCAACTCAACTCTAACTTTTGATGCTGATACAATTACAATAGCGAACTTATTGGTTGGTGGAATTGGAGGGGATAGAGCTGTCTCACCCCTTGACCCAACACCGCAAGCCTCTTTTTTCACTGCTGAACTTGTCCCAGAACCATCCTCCACCGCCCTTCTTGGTCTTGGTGGTCTTGCTCTGATTCTTCGCCGCCGCCGCTAGGTCCGGTAGTTTAGATCAAAACAATTTCAACGGAGTCCCGCTTATAGGGGCTCCGTTTTTTTTGCTTATGCTTGTGTGGGCATCGGGAGTCTTTTTTCATCTGTGTGCGAAAATCCTGCTTGATTCGGCTCTGCGGCCAGCTAGTTTGCGCGCGAGCGAGGAGCTGCAAACGTTCCTTGCCACAAATGTAGATGAGGGGTTTCTCCTCAAAGCTTACATGTGAAGGAGGGATGGCTGAGTGGTCGAAGGCGCTCGATTCGAAATCGAGTGTGGCAGTGATGTCACCGTGGGTTCGAATCCCACTCCCTCTGCCACCCTTCGCCAAGGCTTCGGGTGGCTCGGCCTTTTTGTTTAGGCGCATGGGAGTGTCATTTAAAGCTTACTGTAAGAATGGAGTTAGCGAAGGGTGCCCTTCGTAGCCTTGGCGAAGTAGGGCGGGGAGTGGTATTCTCGCTACTGCCATGTATTATGTATATTTACTTCGGAGTGTAGCTCAACCCAGTCAACGCTATATTGGATTTACCAAGGACTTGAGGACTCGCCTTAAAGATCATAACGAGGGCAAAAACGTTTCTACCAGGCCATTTAAACCATGGAGGCTAGAAACCTATCTGGCATTTTCGACGAAGTGGAATTTGAAGCGTATTTAAAATCGGGCTCTGGATTTGCATTTGCGAACAAGCGGTTGTGGTCCTGACTGATCACTCAAACACGTATCTTTTACCTCGCACCGAAACTTCTGGTGGGGTTTTCTTTTCCTCAAACCAGTCGTAGCCTTCCTTCAAATTGAGCCAGAAGTCGTACCACTTGGATCCTGTTTCCTTGCTGAGTCGAGCCTCTGACATCTGGAAGGGAAAGACGTGAACGCGGAAGTAGCGTTGCCCGTTTTCCAGAGCCGTTGTGCACAGGGTGTAGATTTCTTCGACGAGATAATCCGTCATGGCAAAGCAACCGATGGAAACACGGTTTCCGTGCACCATGATAAAAGAGCCGGTCCGACCCTGCGCTTGGTCATAGGCATTGGGGTAGCCGATGTTGAAAGCCAAGTGGAAGGTGCTGTCGGGCTTCATGTTAGAGCGATCAACAGAATAGAATCCCTCTGGAGCTTGCCGATCACCTTCCGCCAGTTTCGGCCCCAAATCGCCGGACATGGCAGCGATGGGCCATGTTCTGAAATGTCGAAACTTTCCACTTTCCCGATGCTTGATCCAGATTTCAAGCTCACGGCTTTCTTTGAAAATACGGACAAAGACAGGATCGCCAAGTTTCAGATCTTTCTCTGCAAGAGCGGATGCGAGGCGCGGCGAGCGGCGTTTGACAGTATCCTGTTCCCTCAGCATTCCATCTTGATATTCATCGTCGCTGAGTTGGCTGATGTGATCCATAGGAATGCTGGGTGCGCGCACGTGAATACCATACCACAAGAACCCGCCAAGAGCGGAGGCGGTGCAAAGTGTGGCGATGAGAAGAATGCGCATGGGATTAGTGGAGACAAAACATTTTTACCATTGGAATATAGGTAGAAAAAATTACTCTCAAGTGCGTGAGCAATCTAGCAAGGAATACGACGCTTGGCATCCTGATATTACTTTCAGCTTTGTCGATCTCATGTCAGTTAGTGCCTTCAACGAGTTCTTCATGGCAGGTCAATAAATCACTGTATCGTGAGGCCGACCCCACCAAAACACGGATAGAGGTATCGATCTGGGATCAAAAAGCATGGCTTCTGGATGAACAGGGCAGGGTGATCCTCAAAACCAATGTCTCCACTGGCGTTCCCGGACATGAAACTCCCACCGGCGAGCACAAGGTGGTGGAAAAGCTGGAGCACAAGCGATCTAACAAATACGGTAAGTTTGTCGACGCGAAGACAGGCAAGGTCATCGTGGAGAAAAACTGGCTGCATGAGGGGCCTCCACCGGAGGGAAGTGTTTATGAAGGCACGGACATGCCCTACTGGATGCGTCTGACCTGGGATGGTATAGGCATGCACGTCGGTAAATTTCCTACTCACACCCGCTGCAGTTTTGGCTGTATCCGCGTTTACCACAAAGCCCAGCCACTTATCTACCGGAAGACTCGCGTAGGAACACGGGTTAGCATTTCGGAAGGCAGCTTGCTCAAGAGCATGGCCAAGAAGGAGGATTTTTCTTGGATCAACTACTAACAAATAATTTATGAACGCAATAGGTATCATCGGAGGCAGCGGCCTTTACGAAATTGAGGGGTTTGAACAAACCGAGGAACGTATCGTGGAGACACCATTTGGAGCACCTTCTGATGCGTTGATCGGCGGCGAGATGAATGGTCGACAAGTCTGGTTCCTACCCCGCCACGGGCGTGGTCACCGCTTGTTACCACACGAGATAAATCATCGGGCAAATATCTGGGCGCTGCGCAGTCTCGGTGTCCGCTGGCTGATCTGTGTGACCGCCGTTGGAAGCCTGAAAGAGGTGTATGAACCGCGGCACATCGTTTTACCCGATCAGTATTTCGATCGGACGAGCCGCCGTGATCAGCATACTTTTTTTGGCAATGGTATCGTGGCCCATATTGGCTTTGGTGACCCTGTTAGTTCTGGTCTCAGATCGATTTTGGCATATGCGTCCCGCGCTGAGGACTGCGTTGTCCACGATGGTGGCACTTACGTCAATATGGACGGCCCGGCATTTTCCACCCGTGCGGAGAGTGAGGCGAACCGACAGTTGGGATTTGATATCATCGGCATGACCAATCTGCCTGAGGCCAAGCTGGCCAGAGAAGCTGAAATCGCGCTGGCGACACTCGGGATGATCACGGATTACGACTGCTGGCACGAAAGCGAAGAGGATGTCAGTGTGCAAACTGTGATCGGCCACCTCATGGCGAACTCGGCGAAGGCGAAAAAGATCGTTGCTCGAGCGATTGACCAAATTCCATCGACGCCGGATTGGCCGGAGCATGAGGCACTGGCTCCCGCGCTAATGACGCCCAAAGAGTTATGGCCAGAAGAGACGGTCAATAATCTCCAGCCGATCTTGGAGAAGTATCTCTAGCAGTAACACCATCGCTATGTGCTTAAGCAATAGCTTGGCAGCTTAGGGAACTTGTGTATTATCAAGTCATGTCGCGCAATACGATGTATGCCATTATCGCTCTGTTGCTTGTAGTCATCCTCGGAGCTGCAGGCGGATACTGGGCGGTGAAAAAAATCCGAGCTAAGCAGAATCAAGAGTTTCGCTACGAAGGAAAACTGACCGTTGTCAAAGAAGGTGTGGACCCTGAGACCTTTAAAATGGCTGTTCTAACGGGCGATACCTTGGATGAAACCATTGAAAAACACAATCTGGTCGCTCAATGGAAACTTGCTGATGCCGAGGCCGCCAAGGCCAAAATCAAAGAGAAGTTCATTGTGAAAGTGAGCGGTCTGGAAGTCACTTTGAGCTATCAAGACAAAGACCAAGCGCTTGCCAAAGACATTTTGGGAACTCTGATGGATTCCTTCTACAAGAGGCAAAAGGCCATGCGCGGGGGCGCTCCTGTTAGTCAGTAAGAGCGTTCCAGATCATGATCCGGGCACTTCCTCACAGGGCTGCTTAGATAGACCCGATTACACTGTCGCGCTGGTAGCGGACTTTTGGTATCTCAGCGTATTTATCTTCAGCGGAACGATAGCCCAGTGCGCATCCCACGGTAGTCAGGTAGCCGCCGTCTTGCAGCCCTAACACTCGATCATATTCTGCAGGAAGGATGCCCTCCATCGGGCAGGCATCGATACCTAACACGGCTGCAGATGCCATTAACTGACCAAGGGCGATATAGACTTGGTGTTTTGCCCAAGCGATGGTGTCACGCTCGTCCATATTGGCCAGGAAACCACGCATCATACCGGCATATCCATCCAGACTTTCTCTTTCGACTCCGCGAATTTCAACAAGGCGGTCTAGCCAGACATCGATATCATCGTTGCCCACCTTGGCTTTCGCGCACAGCACCACCATGTGTGAGCAATCGGCTACCTGTCGTTGGTTCCACGAGTGGATCATCAGCTCGTCTTTGATCTTTTGATCCGTCACGGTGATGAATTTCCAAGGCTGCAGGCCAAAGGAGGAGGGGGTAAGGATCAGGGATTGCTCAATCGCGTCCCAAGTCTCGTTGGGGATCGTCTTTTCGGCATCAAATTCCTTGGTGGCGTAGCGCCAGTTCAGGCTGTGTAGAAGTTCTTCAGGTGTCATATAAAACAATGGGTATGAGCGGGTGGATAGGGCGGGAGCAAAGTCCTACTCGTTATCAACCGAAAGGGGCAAGCGCACGCGAGGGAAATCCTTGAGCGTGAAGTTCAGCATCAGACCGTATTCGGTGTTGTCGTTACGGTTATCGCGCATCAGTAGGCCAACGGATGCTGTCCAGCTGTCAAAGTCGTGGTGCAGGGTAAGCTGCTGCACCTCCAAGGTGCTGTCATCGAGCTCCCAGCGTTGGTAGAAGCCAATACCCCAAGCTTCACTGAGACGGGCGTATGCGCGAATATCGACTCGGTCACTGTCCTGAAGGATCGGGTGGTTATTTAGCTGGCGGTAGCCGACGCTGAGTTCCAACGAGTCCGTCGGTAGGAAGGTGGCGCGGGTGGAAACCTCACGGAATCCTGATCCTCCTCCTGCGATGGGGAACTGAGTTTCCAGGTTCAGTCTCATCCATGGCAGTGGCTGCCAGATGATATCGTTATAGAGATTGGAAAAATCACGGTTCAACTCCGGATCGTTCATAAACACGTCCATGTAGGTGTTCATGCTCAACCATTCGTGAGTGTCCCCATCACGCTTGGTGAGTAGGCGGTTGCGCATGCCCAGACGGATGATCGACCAGTCGCTGAGATCGTCCACTGCAGTAAAGCGGCCAACCTCCAGCGGACGAGGGCGTGTGGAGGGTGTCAGAGTCTCGATTCTGCCGAATGATCCATCCAGCTCATTGGTGGATAGCTGTGAGAAGTTAGCATATGGTTGAAACACGTGCAGAAGGCCATCGATTCCCCACTCAGGTTTAACGAAGTCTGGGTAAGCCTTGGAGAATTTCATCGAGAGATCCACTCCGGCTGAAAAATGAGTGCGGCTGAACGGGCTGTCGTTACCATCAATGTTCCAGTAGCGGGTGTGACCAAAGCCGACACGTGGCACGATGGCTATATCTCCACCATGGTTCAGCGGAGCACTGAATTCGTGGAAGGTGTGGAAACGAGCGTAGCCACGGTCGTCTAGCAGACGATTGATTTCATCCAGTCTGGGATCGCCGGGAAGCAGTGAGTCCGCTTCTGCTTGGAGGTTGTTTTCAAAGAAATCAGCAAGGTGCTCGCGGTAAATGCCAAGTGATGTCTGCCCCTCGTGTAGGATAGGGGACTCACCGATCGGGCTTTTGATTTGATCGAGGAAAATTTCAGGGAGGCGAGTATCGGTCTGATAAAACTGATTCAGACGAAGCCTGGTGTAGAGACCGGCGAGGATTTTGGAGTTACGATGGTAGACTCCGATTTCGTTGTCGGGGTTGGGATCGATTTTGAATGTGCCGGGCTCGAAGTCCTCAAGGAAAAATCGATCGCTCAGTGCGGTGATGTCAAAGTCGAGATAGGTCCGGCTGTCGTCGTTCTCTTGTAGATCAATGCGGTGCTTGAGTTCGAATTTCCAGCGGTCTTCATTGACAAATCCTCGAGGCTCGGAGGAGCGCTCTAGCGACGGATCCCAGTCGTTGAGATAGTACATTTTCACCCAGCCGAGGTTGTCGTTGTCTTTGAGCCTGGTATCAAAGAGGTCAAGACCCGTGCCGATACCGCGTCGGCTGCGGAGATCGAGATGCCATCGGGAAAGCAGCCAAGCACCATCGCGCTCGCCAGTATCCTCGTCGACCTCACCACCTAGCATGATGCCGTATGTGTTGAGCAGGTAGAGACCCCAGTTGCTTTTTGCACCGGGAAGGAAGTGATAACCTAGTTCGGCATCGAGAGGTTGGGAAAGGTAGGGGAGCCAGAAGATAGGAGTTTCACCGGCGTAGAGGCGGAGGTTATTAAAGACAACTTTTTCACCTGGGTAAATTGTGGTGCGGTCTGATCGCATCCAGAAGTTCGGCTTTTCTACATCGTGGGTAGTGATACCGGCGTTTTCCCCCACATAGGCTTTTCTGCCATCGTGGTCTTCTAACTGGAAACTGTCTGATTCTAGCAGGATCGGTCCAAGCCTGCTGGCGAGACCTTTGGTTTCCAAAACTCGGGTGCCGTAGTTGTAAACGGCGTGGTCACCGCGATGGAGGGTGGGGCCTTGGTAGATACTGACATTGCCGTAGAGATTAACGATTTTCTTTTTGGCATCCAAGATTACCCGGTCGGCAAAGAGATGGATGCCGGGGGCTACCGAGCCGTCAGGATTCTTGGCAACGGGCTGAAGGATGGCGACATCACCTTTGAGAGTGGCCTTTTCCGCTTTTGCGTCCACCAGCACATGGTTGGCTTTCAGGACGAGGCCGTTGTCACTTTCTACAACAACCTTACCCTGGAACAGGTAGGTCCCTTTTTCGGGATCGAATTCCAGTTTGCCATCAGAGGTGAGTTTGATGCTGTCCGGCATTTCTGGCATGCTGCCGAAATTACCGCCAAATCCACCGTCAAAGTCTGGTTCAGCAGGGTTTACACCTGGTCCGAGAAGGTCTCCTGCGTCAGCCGCATCAGGCTGTTTCTGCTTCTCCGGCAGGTCTTGTGCCGACAGTTCTGTAGTGTGCGAGAGGCACAGTAAACATAGGGGGAGAAAGATACTTGATCCGGAACGCCTCATCGCAGGCACTGTGACTGAAGTGGGCCTACTTAGTAAAGAGCAAAGACGGGTGGGAGTTCACGGAAGTCGTGACATATCACGGTCTGCTCTAACGAACATTGGGAGCGTCCGTGTAATCGTTGGTCTCCAAGTGAGGTTGGCGCGGTTGGGTCAACGATTTCATTTGGGCTACGGCCATGGTTTTGCTCAGATTCAAGAGGTAACTTTTCCCAATCGGCTTCAGTGCCAGTAGCACCCAGCCAATAAGCAGCCTGAAAAATGATTTCCGGACCTTGGACTTTTTCTTCTTCCTAGAGCCTTTGAGCATGAGCGTCGCCGCCAATCCTGAGACCAGTGCGCCGTAGAATACTTGCTTCGGTTTTTTATCGATCAGTCTGCGAAATTGCTTTTTAACCTGTAGCTTCTCCTTCAGCTCGGCGCGACCTAAGTCGATCATCTGGCGGGAATCTGCGAGTTGGGCGACAAGTGCCTGCTTACGAAGAGCTATTTGTTCTTTCTTAGCCATTGTTTGTCGTTTTCCAGTTCCTGACGGGTCAGCTCGAATAATGGTGCGGCCGGTTTTTTCCGGATCAAAATCACACAGATCAATGCCACGATGGCATGAATAATAGCCAGAGCGAATATAACGGCGCACCAACCGGGCAGCCATGCCACTTTATCAGCCAGCCATTTGCCTGCGATCGGTGCCAATACTCCGGTGAGTCCTGCTAGAACCAAGCACCAGATGAAAAATCCGCAAAGCGCGAGAATGACGCCGTGCACGACCTTGCTTGCAGCAAAACCGGCAGCCTCCTTGGCCTCGATACTGGCGAGTTCGACTCGGGCGGCGACAAAGCCGGACAGAGCTTGTTTCATCTCACCGACTGTTCCTCTGGAGTTTACGCCCTCGGGAGTGGCGGAAAATGAGATCTTCCTAGTTGGCTGATCGGGTCGTGATGGTTCGGCCATGGATGATGGGGGCGTAATACGAAAACGGCGGAAAAGGGATTAAACGGGAAGATGGCTAACAGTCAATGGTCTTTATAGAACCATTGTTCAGTGTGTTTCACCCAAATTGTTAGTTTTCAGCCAAGAACCAGTATGTTGACGTCAGGATTCGCTATCTCCGTATTCTGATAGACTCCCTAGCAGCAAAAAACTGGCCATGCAGATAGCACGGCTCAGTTTCTTGAAGTGAGGGAATAAGGGGAGACGCTATCGGCGTACGATTACGCCGAGGACAAATCCAATACCAAGTGCTGTGAGAACGGCTTTGGTGGGATTTTGACGGATGTATTCTTCGGTGTCAGCGTGGACTTCGCGCGCCTTGACCTTGCCGTGTTGCATCTGCTCTCCGGCAGCTTGTTTCAATTGCTGTGCCTTGACGCTGGCTGTTTCCTTGACGTCATGCGCCTTGGTGCCTGCGAATTCGCGGAACTGCTGGGCCTTGTCGACAGCGGTCTGTTTGAGTTGCTGTGCTTTGGCTCCTGCGTCCTGAGCGATTTTCTTGGCTTTCTCGCCAGCGGCATTGCGAAGATCGTTAGCTGCTCCGTGCGATGCCGGAGTCTCGCTGAATGGTGAGTCTGAGGTGAAGTTGGGGTCTGCGTATGTTTCTTCCATGGTATTAATAGGTGAGTGGTTGTTTTTTGTTTGTTTAACAACCTTTGCGGCTGCTTTGGTTAGAACTCTGTGGTTCTGACGGTTTGTTATCGCGGGGTGACGTTTTGAATGTCTTTCGTATTCTT
This sequence comes from Oceaniferula spumae, assembly GCF_042849255.1. Lineage (GTDB taxonomy): Bacteria > Verrucomicrobiota > Verrucomicrobiia > Verrucomicrobiales > Akkermansiaceae > Oceaniferula > Oceaniferula spumae. The sequence continues at coordinate 1,373,463 of NZ_AP026866.1, read as the reverse complement.
GCAAAACGTTAGGTGTTCCGCTCTTTAACTTAGCTTGGCACCTTTCCGCTCATAACGCAAGGAGGCGTGTGAGGAAAATGTGTCAAAATTTGAAATTTTACAAAAATGGATTCCCTGATTGCTCCCGACCGACCGTGGTTTCGAACCCATGACCTGGGAACACGCGGGTATTTTCCGGCAGGGTGAGAATTTTATTTCGGATACCATCCAGTAGCAGCTCTTGGTCCCCACCCGGAAGATCAGGACGACCAATACTGTCGGCAAACAAAGTGTCTCCCACGAATGCCAACATGGGGGATCCCTCGTTATCTGTTGCGTCGCCAATGATGAACACAATGCTGTCCGGAGAGTGCCCCGGCAGGTGTTCTACTCGGAATTGATAGCCGCCGGAATCTAGTGTCTTTGTGCCACCAAGAACATCGTCGACGGAATATGAGGGAACATCGATCGGGAGTCCCCATTGTGCCTTAAAGGTTTCGAGTGTCAGCTCTTGGGAATGTGGAGCATATGCACGCACACGAACACCTTTCGCCGCAAGACGGGCCACATCTTCAACATGATCGTAATGTTGGTGAGTCAGTAGAACCTCTTTGGGAAGCTCGCCTTCCTGCTCTAACCAATCGGTAACCCCCTTGGGTGCGTCAATCAGCACACAGTCCTCGCCTTCTCCTATTAGGTAGGCATTGGTCATGACCATGCCGCCGATGTATTTTCTTATCTTCATGTCTGCGGACGGAGCATGCCTTTGATGCCGCGTTCGGTCATGTTCTTTTTGTAACAAATCGCAGGGTCGCGAGTCATCTAAGTGGCTTCACTCGAACATGTTCTATATAACACTAATCTAATGAACAGTTTTTTGTTGACCTGAGAAAATGCATGAGGCATTATCCGGAAAACCAAAAACACCATTGTCATGAGCACCGCAACAGCTAAACCTAATTCCGCGACTAATAACGCGCCCGCCGCCGTAGCCACTTCCACAAGCGCTACCGCTACCCCAACCAGTAAAAAATCAACCGCTGCCGAGAAATCGGCGTCTAAAAAATCCATGGCTACCAAAAACTCGAATGCTGCCGATGATAAAATCGCAGCCGCCCGTAAAAAGAATCTCGATCTTGCTATTTCCCAAATTCAAAAAGACTTCGGTGAAACCGCCATCATGCGCTTAGGCGATGGCCACCGCGTCGATGTTGATGTCATTCCCACCGGCAACCTTCTTATTGACCGTGCGCTCGGTGTCGGTGGATTCCCCCGTGGTCGAATCGTCGAAATCTACGGACCGGAATCATCCGGTAAAACAACTCTGACACTCACCGTCATTGCGCAGGCTCAGAAAAAAGGAGGCCTCGCCGCCTTCATTGATGTAGAGCACGCACTTGACCCAGCCTACGCCGCCAAGCTTGGAGTCAATATCGATGATCTGTTAGTATCACAGCCCAACTCTGGTGAGGAAGCTCTGCAGATTTGCGAGACCTTGGTGCGCTCGAATGCGATCGACGTTGTCGTGCTCGACTCCGTAGCGGCCCTTGTCACCAAGCAAGAACTCGCGGGTGAAATCGGCGATAGCACTGTGGGCACCCAAGCCCGCCTGATGAGTGCGGCGATGCGGAAGCTCACCGCCTTCATTTCCAAGGCACGCACGACATGTATCTTCACCAACCAAATTCGTGAAAAAATCGGCGTTATGTTCGGTAATCCGGAAACCACCCCCGGTGGCCGCGCTCTCAAGTTCTTCGCGTCTGTGCGAGTGGATATTCGCCGGATTGGTCAGATCAAAGCCACTGATGGTAATGTTACCGGTAGTCGTACCCGTATCAAAGTCGTCAAAAACAAAGTCGCAGCTCCCTTCAAAGAGGCGGAGTTCGATATCATGTATAACGAAGGTATTTCCTCGGTCGGCTCCATGCTGGATCTAGCCCTGGAATTTGACATCGTTCAGAAACGTGGCAGCTGGTTCAGCTACTCAGGTAACCAACTTGCACAAGGACGAGATGCCGCCAAGATCGCTCTAAACGATGATGCAGCACTCTACGAAGAAATCGAAACCAAGGTGAAGGAGGCGATGTCAGCTGACAATGCCTAGGTTGTTAGGGGAGAAGCTCATTGTGAGCTATCCTCTACCTGCTCGGATATTTAGAAACTAGTCAGTTTTATCAGCCCGTTTGTTGGTGAACCACGTTCCGCGTGATACCAGCAGACGGGTTTTTTGTAGTCTGGAGCAGAAGGGGATTTGTGTTTTCGATGCTTTGTAGATTGGCTGGATCTCCATTTTTAGGTGGCGTGCAGCGACCAGTAATTATGGAGTGAGTGATTAGTTAGACCGACGAGACAGTGTCGTGTTAACCGTGACGAAGTCGCTATCAGCGAATTCACCGCCAAGAGGCTCAATTAGTATCGAGCTACGAATTTAAAACAGTTGGCATCCATAGAAGCCTGTAGCTTCACATTGAAGATCACTGTCTGAATATGTTGGGGAACGCTGCAGCCAAAGCCTGGATCGTCACGAAGTAGGCGACGACTGCAACTAAGCCAATGACAATAGCCACTGCGTAGGTCACCGCAGAACATCCCTTCTTCTTGAGGATCGTCATGGACACCGAGTAAGCTAAGGCACCGTAGATTCCACCTAGTAAACCTCCAAGTGCAACAAGGGCGATAGGCCATCCAGCAATGGCATGAGCATACCAAGGTAGCTTAATGTCAAGTGCGGGAGGTTTTTCTTGGTCGGGCATAATTGTAAACTAATGTGGAACCATAAGAGGTTATCATTCGTTCAATTCGACATCAATCCGAAAGAAGCGCTCATCACCTGAGAGTGTTAGCGATAGGGTGACGAGTTCATAATCATCATTGATTGAGCTTGTCTGTGTGTTGTTGATGAGTGCGGAAGCATCAGTGAAGCTGCCATTCTCGAGAGTGGTGGATGATTCTAAACTGTAAGTGATTGCGCGTTGAGTGAAGTCTTTGCGTCTGACAAACGAGAATGTGTGCCCACTGCCAGTATTGGTGTAGGTGGGTAGTAAGCTAACCGTTGTTCCAGCTACCTGACGGGAAGGAACGGTAGGGTCTCCGCCAAAGACGTATTCAAGGAGATTGCCTACACCGTCCATGTCATCATCACCAGATGCAGACTTATCAACGAGATTCGCCGTCCAGCTGATAAAAGACTCGATGACTTCTAGGTTGAAATTCTGAGTTGTCGAAGGTCCGAGTGGAGTCTGGTCTGATGAATAAGTGACCGTGTGGACCTTGGTGCCAGGGGTAGGGAATGTCAGGGTTAGGGTGTAATCTGTATCGTTCCCGGAATCGATTTTGGCGCGTCTTGCCCTGGTCTCTGTAGCCGAAGATTCATCAAACCAAGCCGATCCACTAGCACCAGTGACGATGGACCCATCAGGGAACATGTTAATTAATTTAACATTCTCAGAAATAATAGCCCCTGTGTTGTTCAGATTGAGCTCAAGACTGAAAGCGTGTCCGGCTCGGATGACTGAACTTGGAGGAGAATGAGTAAGGGTTAAGGTTGTGCTGCCCGGAATGGCCTTGGTCATGCGGTAGCCATCGACCTCCATGACGTCATTTAACTTATCGACGTAGTGCGGGACGAAGTTGGCAAAGTTGACGTAACCTGTTGTCACAGGTGGCCCTATTGGGGGATTTGTAGTAACCGTTGCCAGAACACTGTTCACCCCAATGATGGCAGCAGTTCCATTCTGATCAATAAATACCGGGCTGCCTGAATCTCGCTGTTCATAGTAAGCCTCATCGTTTCCTCCCGAGGCGATAGTGTATGGCATGCTGATGACACGGGTATCATTGATACCACTATCTGTTATCGTCGCGGTCGTTTGAGATGCACCTCTAGCAGGTTTGCCAAGTAGAATCACCGCACGGTTTAGATATTGGCTTTCATTAGGCAGGTTGAGGTATGGATGGAATCCAATGCCATGAGAGGAAGGAATAGGTTGATTGAATTTTCCGATAAAGAGATCTGAGGATGTATCATCGTCTATCGGAATAAACACCCTATCAGCTACCGTGTAATCTCGGATAATGTTATCTAAGGAAAGGAAGCGTAACACATTACCTGCTCCGGGAGATGCATGACTAGCCCCTATGTAGTGCATCGGAGAGACCATCGTAAACTGATAATCTGTGTTTCCTGGCGGTGTCCACCATCCCACACCAGTCAGGTTAAACCCTGCGTGCATGAATTGTAAGTTATGAGTTGGTGCTGTGGGGAAATTCAGAAAACGGTCGTGCCGATCCGGATCATACACCCGAATAGCCAGCGCATCCACAGATCCAAGACTGAGCGGCCAAATTATAAGAGAGCGGATTAGTGTGTGTAGTGACATAGTGAATGCTAAACAATGCCATCTCTGGTATGATGTTCAAGTGCATTCAGCTGATTATCATGCTAACCAAATTAAATTTAGTCGTAATAGATTACGGAAGCATGTGCTCTCGAAACTTGGCATCAGGCAAGGAACAGCTTTCTTTTCCAAATTTCAAGCGATGTCGGTGCCGTGCGATGAACTGATATGCCGGTGACTTGATCCATCTGGGCAACCAGTGGAGTGGCCAGAAAATCTTGAAAATTCCACCTGTTAGATAAAGCGACCGTAGAATAGCATCAGCACCGCGCCAATGCATTTGCCTGTCTGAGCCATAATATTCTGTGAGAACGGCAGCACCTGATGCCTGATTGTTTGTATCCTCGAGTTGTCGCCAAGCTTCTGGAAGAATACGGGCGGTTTCTCCCTGTAGCGGCGCAAAGTGTAACCGACCGCGTTTATCCAGTCGATGCAGCATTGTCGCGGATTGCTGGCAAAACATACAATCTCCATCAAGAAATAGAATGTTATTTGGCGATTGGTCGGATGGGCTCATGTTCGATATTGTGAAAATAGACGATCATTGATGAATTGTCATCTAGGGATTGCTGCGGTGTCTGGGCACGCCCCATGCGTCGATGACTTGACGTGGAGTTAGGACGTCTATGCGGCCGTTGCGTTTGACTGCATGGAGATCGAAACCACTGTAGCTAAGAGCTGCGACGATCAAAGTTGTGCAGGTATAACTGGTGCGTATTTCATCGGTGGTTTTTGGGAAAATATTGCCGTTACCCAGTCCGAACGTGGCACGGAAGTCATAGGACTTGTCTGGTGAACAGCATTTACTGACACTTTCTCTCGCAAATGATTGCAGTCTAACAATATCGACGCTGTCTGTCGGTGGGCGGTAGGCGATCCATGATTTATCCCTTAGGTATTCTAGAGAGACACGAGCGGTCACGGCTTGTTTCATCGCGACCTGTAGCAGTTTGAAATCATTCGTATTCTGACTCCTCAAGGGTTTTTCAGGGTCAGGTACAATGATGCTGACATGGCCAAAGCGAAACAGTTCATAGGGGACTTTCTGAATAGCACCCCGCTTGAGGTAGTCCCTAGCTTCGCGATGACTCATATAAAAGGCTAGCACGTCACCAGCACGGAGTTGGGCAGTGGCTTGACTGAACTTAGACTGGTCGGTTGCGGAATGGTAAGTGATTACCTTCTTCATCTGTTGCGGTTGTTGGGCGCTGTGTTTGGTCTTGCGCTTTACAGCGCGTTCGCTTGGCGGTTTCTCCATGGCGGAAAAAGGAAACAGTCCGTTATGGGGAGTGTTGGTGGTGCAAGCTGTGATCACACAGCACAGCAGCCCTAACAGTAGACAGCTCTGAGTAAGTTTGAGCCTCTTCCATTGGGTGATAAAGCGTTGGAAGTGTGAGGATATTTTTCCCCAAAGTGGTTTTGCTCTTACCAGCCACGATCTTTGAAAGGTGAAGAGATGGACCATCAACATACCCAGGCTCAAGTCGGAGAAATCAACCGTTGCCATGATGCCGAGATGCATGACAACCATAGCGCTCCATGCGTAAGGGCGGAGTCGACGAGAGTAAACCATGGGTAAGAAAAGAACTTCGAGAGCGAGCGTTCCCCAAGTCATGACCATGAGCACTGATTCGGGCAGTGATATCATCAAGTCACGCGCCAATCCTGGGCGGGCTAGAGGGTTTTCCATCAGGTGTGACAAAGCAGACCCATCTATCCAACTTGGGCTAGCTAACTTGAGGATGCCTGAAAAAGTGTACCCTACTGCCAGAAGAATCCATGCGGTCCGCGGAATCCAGACAGGTAATTTTATGAACTCTTTGGGGGTAGCGGCGCAGAGCAACAGCAACATCCCCACATAGCCAAGGCTGGGGTTCGCCGTGAGAGGATTGGCAGTAAACAAGCAAGAGTGCAGAAACCACAGAAAGAGGGCCGAGCTACGTCGGAGTTTTCCGCCTGCAAAGAGAAGCGATGCCGCGACTCCCAGACCAAGTGAAATCTGAATAAATAGCGGGCTTCCCCAGATGAAAAAGGGATTAGGCCACTTTCCTTCGAATGGGTTTAGTCCAGAGGAACCGAGTATTCCCTCGCGACTGAACATTTCTCCTGCAAATGGAATCAATGCCATGAAATGCCAACAGAGATAAATACCGAACGTGATGCGGAACCAGACGAATTGCCGTTGTGTTGTCTCTGAAGACATCGTTAATAAATTATTCATTTTGTGATAATGTTAGGTTTAAATGTCCAAGAATTGTTAGTCTTGGGAGTTCGACTGACCATTTCCACACGGTGATGGGTCGCGCTATCAGGGATGCCGAGTTCGCTTGGCACGGAACCGGGCGAAAGTAGAGCGTAGCGAAGCGTTGTTTCTTGCATGGGCTCCGGCAATGCGGGGCCGTAGGCGAGCACAGCACCGTAGACATTGCGCCGCTGGTAGGGGCCATGTAGCTTTTGGTAGACCTCAGGGGTGATGGACATGCTTTGTTCAGTGCCGTCTTCCAATTGGTAGAAAATCGTGAAATCCGCTGTGAAGGTTTCGAAGTCCTTGCCATCCCTCGTCTGAGCCTGACAAAAGACTTTGGTGTAGGGCGCCGCAGCAGATGCTAGGCCTATACCCTTGAGTGTCGGCGAGTTGATCATGTGTCCGACCATTGCAGTGCTGCCCCATGCGAGGATCAAAATGGCAAGAAGGTTGCTTCTTTGGTGATTGGTTAGTTTCATGATTTCGTTTCTTTTAGTTTGGCATTGCTCAATCTCGATTGATGACATGCCCAGCGTTTAGAGCAGCCCAGGCAGGTAGGAAGTAGATGAACGGATGACAACTGTCTGGCGTTCTCATCATGCACGTCACGAAATGCCAGCATGTCTGCAAACCGGGCCTCTTTTTCTGACTTGAAACCACATTTTTCAATCGGTTGGCGTGGGTTTTTATAGGTGCCAAAGAGCATGTCCCATAGAGGGATATCGGCGTAATTATTTGTGTGATGGTTTCTCTCGTGATGCACCCGATGAGATTCAGGCCGTTGGAAAAATGGCCCTAACCAAACAGGTGTCTTAATGTTCCAATGGTAGAAAAGTTCCGCAACACCCGTAGCCAGAGTTACCAAAGCGGCAGACTCCACACTGCATCCTAACAGGGCGAAGGTGATGGCGGAGCTCAGCAGGCCGTTGATACTGATTTCAACTGGATGCTTGTAGAATGACATCAGCACTTCCATCCGACGTGGCGAATGATGCAATTGATGACAAAGACGCCAGAAAAACTTCGAATTGTGACGCAGGCGGTGCCACCAATAATAAATAAAGGTGATGACGATGTATCCAATGATCACCTGTGGCACGATTCCAACATGGTGACGCAAGGCCCACGGTTGTGACATGGCCACATGGTCCATCCACACATCCCAGCTGAATCCGAGCAAAACCACGATGCCTGCCTGTGCGGTGTTGGTCAGCACCACCCGAGCCCACCAGTGCCTGCTCTTGGGTAATTCATTGGCAGGCCACCATTTCTCGACGATAAACATGGCGGCGACCACAACGAGCATGATCCATATCGTTTGCATGCAGTGAGAATGCCACGAGTTATAGTATCGCCAAAATCGAAGTATTTTTTCGGTGTATTGATTTGGTCGATGTTTATGCGAGGGTAATCAAACGATTTCAGCTGTGACAATGTCACTGTTTTACGAGAATCCTCGAAACCTGCCCCTAAATAAGACGTTTACCTGCATGGACACAGCGCCAAATTAGATCAATATGATTCCAGTGACAGTTAACACATCATTTACAGAAGAGAACCGACAACTCAACGAGGTCAGGAATGAAATTGGCCAGGTGGTGGTAGGCTTGGGCGATTTAGTCGATCGATTGCTCGTCTCGCTGCTTTGCAATGGGCACGTGCTCATCGAGGGAGTTCCCGGACTGGCGAAAACTCTGACGGTCAGCACCATGGCTCAGACGCTGGGCGTCGATTTCAGTCGGATCCAGTTTACCCCGGATCTTCTGCCCGGTGACTTGATAGGGACCCTGATCTACAACCAGCAAACCGGAGATTTCACGCCACACAAAGGGCCGGTGTTTGCCAATATTGTCTTGGCTGATGAAATCAATCGCTCACCTGCGAAAGTACAGAGTGCTTTGCTGGAGGCGATGCAGGAAAAGCAGGTGACCATTGGCACCGACAGCTATGCCCTGGAGGAACCGTTTCTCGTATTGGCCACCCAGAACCCGATCGAGCAAGAGGGCACCTATCCCTTGCCGGAAGCTCAACTCGATCGCTTTATGCTGAAGGTGAATGTGGCTTATCCTACCTTGGAAGAGGAGCATCAAATCATGAAACGCATGTCGGTGAATGCGCCGAAGATGAATGTCCGCTCGGTGGTGAATGGCGCGGATATCATGAAAATGCGTGAGTCGCTCGATCATATTCACGCGAATGAGGCGATCGAGAAATACGTGCTCCGCCTTGTCGATGCTACAAGGAATCCTGCCGCTTATGGTCTCGAGGAATTGACGCCCCTGATCAATCACGGCGTCTCTCCTCGCGCGAGTATTTTTCTAATGAAAGGGGCTCGTGCCCATGCTTTGTTAGATGGTCGTGATTATGTCACGCCTCATGACGTGAAATGGATCGCCATGGATGTGCTCAGGCACAGGGTGGCGATCACCTATAAGGCCGAGGCCGAAGGCAAGGATGTGGAATATATTCTGACGCGGATTTTATCGACGGTGGAAACCGTGGAATAAGTTATAGGGCTCATGATGAACCAGAGCGAACTCGAGAGTAAGGTACGCCATATCCAAGTGCATAGTCGTAAGGCGGTGCTGGAGATGTTGGCGGGCGAATACCGGAGTTGCTTCAAGGGAATGGGCATCGAGTTCGAGGATGTGCGGGAATACACCCACGGCGATGATGTGCGCACCATCGATTGGAATGTGACCGCACGCACTGGCAAGACTCATGTGAAAACTTTCATGGAGGAACGCGAGCTCTCGTTGTATTTCCTGATCGATGTTTCCGGCTCGGGGAATTTCGGCAGCGGTGTCTTCACAAAGCGCGAGATGGCATCGAGGATCTTTGCTCTGTTAGCTTTTGCCTCGGCACATAATCACGACAATGTAGGACTGATCCTTTTCAGCGATGAGATCGAACTCCACATTAAGGCTCGGAAGGGGAAAAACCATGTGATGCGAATGATCGATCTGATCATGCGCCACGAGCCCAAGTCCAAGGGCACGGATATTGCCGGAGCATTGGACTTTCTCAATCAAGTGAGAACCCGTCGCTGTATCACCTTTCTGTTTTCCGATTTTTTGGATCAAGGTTACGAAGATGCAATTCGTCAGGCCGCGCAGCTGCATGACCTAATTTGTGTTTCGCTCAGCGATTTGAGGGAACGTGAGTTGCCACGAAGTGGTATGTTAGAAATGGTGGATGCCGAGACCGGCGAGATGCGCACGATCGATTTTAGCGATCGCCGTCTCCGTGAGCGTGTGAGAAATCAGTCGGCGAGCCATCAGCAGGCGCTTCAGAACTTGTGCCACGAGGTGAATGCCGATCTTCTGCCACTTGGCACCGCAGACGATTTTCTTTACGAAATCATCCGGTTTTTCAGAAACCGGAATAACCGGAGTGCTGATACCCGATGATGCGTGTGGATTTCAAACTCTGGCTCGTGCGCGCCTTGTTTGCATTAGCATTGGCGGGGTTCTCAGGCTGTGAGCAGAAAGAAAATTTTCCGCAGGATACTGGCTTATCGAGTGAGGCTTCTGCAGAGGGCCTGCATTTATCAGTGCATGTCGCGTCGGATGAAATCAGCTCCAGTGAGATGCTTCAGGTGAGGGTAGTGGTACGGTCGCCGGAATCGTTGAAGGTGGAAATGCCGGAACTCAGTGAATCATCGGGGAAGTGGGGAGACTTCTTTGTGTTTGAAACTAGAAAGATGCCAGCGGAGTTGGATGCTCAAGGCATGGTGGTGCAGAGTCGTGTGTATATTCTGGAGCCAGATGTGCCAGGTGAAGCTGTCATATCAGCTCTGACTGTTAGGGGGATTGATATCAGAGGTAAACCGGTCGAGGTCACTAGTCAGCCACTAACGGTGAAGGTAACTTCTGTGCTGACTGAGAGGGAGGAAAAGTTGCATGATATCGCCCCAAATGAACGGCCGATTTCGAAAGATGGATCGCCACGGTGGGTGGTGCCTTTGGTCATCATCACACTGCTTGTAATCTTCGGGGCTGTATTGCTGCGCCTGTTTCGAAGACGAAATACGAATGTCGATGATGGCCGGGTGTATCGGGATTTTGAGAAACTAAAGACAGCTTCGGCGGATGAAGTGATGAAGAGCATCGAGCGCGCGGTGTGCAGATTACTGGCTCACCAACGTGGAGTAACACTAACAAAAGTGGATTTCATAGGTCTACAGGAGGCCGTAGATGTTCCGAGACTGACGTATGCGGTCGATTCCTACGAGCGGCTTCAGTATTCTCCTCATTCTGTAAACGAGAGTCAGGTAAGGGCGCTATACACCCAGTTCGAAACGATTATCGATCAACAAGCAAAGGAGGTGAAGTCATGATACTGGCTGAGCCTTATTACCTCATTCTGCTGGCCGCGTTACCAGCGCTGATGATTTACCAGCGTAAGCAGAGGCGAAAAGAAGCTATCCGTTATCCCTCATTTGCGATTTTCTCCGGAAGTGGACGGACTTGGCGGCAGTGGTTGTTATTTATCCCTCCGCTGTGTCTCTATCTGGCGCTGACTTGCCTGGTTGTTAGTTTGGCTCGGCCACAGGTGGAATCGACCGGTAAACGCGAAGACCGCGAGGGGATTGCGATCCAGATGTTAGTTGATGTTTCGAGTAGTATGGACATGGACGTTCAGACGGAGGACGGACCGATGACGCGGATGGAAGTGGCGAAGAAGGTGATGGAGGAATTTGTCGCTGGTGATGAGGATGACTTGTCAGGCCGACCTGATGACATGATCGGAGTGATTTCCTTTGCTCGTTATTCAGACAGCATTTGCCCGATGACTTTGGGCCATGATGCTCTCGTCTACATGATTCGGGAGATCACGATCAATGACCGCCCCAACGAGGATGGAACAGCCTACGGAGATGCCACCGCCCTGGCGGCAGCGCAACTGAAGGAGCAGGAAAACCGAGAAGGCTCACTTAAGAGTAAAGTCATACTACTGCTGACGGATGGAGAGAATAACTGCGGGGAACAAATGCCACTGCAGGCAGCGGCCATGGCCAAGGAGTGGGGGATTCGAATCTACACTATCAGCCTACAGGAAACGAGTCGGCCGTCAGTGTTGAAAACGGAAGACGGCACGTTTGTGAAGCCTAAGGCCCCCTCGGAGTCAGATCAGGTGCTAGAGAAAATGGCGACTTCAACAGGGGGCATTTTTCGCACAGCCCACGATATGGATTCTTTGCAAGCGGTCTATGAAGAGATTAATGAACTTGAAAAAACCAAGGTGCAAGAAGTTGATTTTCATGATTACGATGAAGCCTTCGCCGTTTTTGCCATAGTTGCGTTGGCTCTGCTGTTGCTCCGCTATTTGTTAACCTCTACCCTACTTCGAATTTCTCCGTGATGATTCTATGAGTGAGATGATCTTCCAGAAACCAGGGATGCTATGGCTGCTGCCATTGATGGCGGTATTCATCATTGTTTATCGTGTTCGCATGGCGAAGCGTAAACAAGATATGCGAGCCTTCGGTGAGAATGCTGCATGGAGGGGTTCAGAGCACCGCTCGATGGAGTTGTGGCGATTGGTTTTGTTAGTGGCGGCTACAGGCCTGATCATTGTGGCGCTTTCCCGTCCAGCTGCGAACCCGCACCCGAGAATGCTCCAGCGGGAGGGACGCGATGTTGTTTTTCTGCTCGATGTTTCCAAGAGCATGCTGGCTGAGGATCGGTTGCCTAATCGATTGCAGTCCGCAAAGATGGCGATCGCTGATTGTGTCAAAGATTTGGATGATCACCGTTTGGGCTTGGTTGTCTTTGCCGGCTCCTCTTCGATCGCATGTCCGCTCACCGTCGATAAGGATTTTTTCCTGAACAGCCTGGATCGTGTCGGTCCTGACAGTGTGGCGCATGGAGGAACCCGTGTCGGAGATGCCTTGCTGAAAGTTTGCGATAAATTGTTCTCGGACTCCGACCAAGGATACAAGGACATCATCTTGCTTTCCGACGGCGGCGATCAAAGTGAAAGTCTTACTAAGGCGATCGAGACTGTGAACGAACAACAGGTTAAGCTGATTGCCATTGGTCTGGGTGATGAGAAAAAGGGCGCACGAATCCCACAGGTGGGAGCCAAGTCAGACTACATGGTCTACAAAGATGAGGAGGTCTGGAGCCGACTCGATACCTTGCAACTCAGCAACATGGTCAAACAAGCAGACCAAGGGGCATTTCTCGCCGTAGGAACGCGCCAAATGAAACTCGGCGATATCTATATACGCATTAGCGAACAGGAAAAGAAGCAGCAGCTGGCTGAGGAATCAGTGATTGATTACGATGAAATCTATCAGATCTTTATCGGAATTGCACTGGTTCTGTTAGTAGTGATGATCATGATCCCCCACACGCTTTCACGCCGAATCACAAAGTCAGCTGCTGTCACCGCGATGCTGATGTTCGGTTTGGTTCAAATTGCCGAATCGGCCCAGATAGAAACCGCCGATCGTGCTTTTGCCGGTGGTCAGTTTCAAGAGGCATTGGAAATTTACGACGTGCTCAGTGAACAGTCTGATGATACTCGGGTGTTTTATAAAAAAGGAAATACGCAGTATCGCTTGGCTCAATTCGAATCCGCCGTGCTGAGCTACGAAGAAGCGCTCAAACGGCAACCCGAAGGCCAGCTGATCAGGGACATTACCTACAACCTCGGTAACGCGTATTTCCATCAGGCCAAAAAGGCGCAGGATTTTTATGCAGCCCTGTCGCTGATGAACCAAAGTGTGATCATGTACCGAAGGGTCATTCTACAAAATCCAGAAGATCGAGATGCCGCGGTGAACTTGGAACTGGCGAAGATCGAACGACGTGATCTGCAGAAACTCATTGAGAAAGACGAAAAGCGCCGTAAAGAAATGAAGGACGCGCTGGCGGAATTGAAGGCGATGATCGAGAAGGTCATTGCCGCTCAAGCGAGTAATCTGAAACTCACCGATGAGGCTCTGATGGCGGACCAGCCTGAGCTCGGGTGGGAAGAGAGATTGAAAAAGGCGGAGCTTCTGATCCTTGATGAAACGCAAAAAGCACTAGCTCTCACCGATGCCGCTAATGAGAAGTTCTTCAAAGAGGTTCCAGCAGAAGTCAGCCCGCTGAAAGATACCAAAGAGCAACTTGTTAGGGCGCTCGGTTTCGAATCCACGGCGATCAAATATATGATCGATCATCCGCACGATGCTTATTTCGAAGAGGAGTTCGCGCTCGATGCGCTTCGTAACGCTTTGGAAGCTCTGCCCCGTGACCCCGAAAGTGCGGACGAGCAGGCCGGTGAGGGCGAGGAAGGCGATGAGGAATCTGACAGCGAAGAGAGCGAAGGTGACCAAGACGGTGAGGAGGGCGATCAGGAGAGCGACGGCGAAGGTGAGGATCAGAGCGATATGGAAGCGGCGGAGGCTTCCAAAATGGATCTCGAATCGACCGACCTGCCGCCACCTAACGATTCTCCCCAAGACGTGATCAAGAAGAACGCCGCCATGCAGGAAACCAGACAATCGCAGGGCGGTAAGAAAAAAGGCAAACCGGTCGAAAAGGACTGGTAGGAATGACACCGACAACGATGAATATTTACAAACTACTCGCAGCGAGTGCCGTCCTATGGTTGAGCGCGGTGATGGCTACCGCTGCGCCCGAAGCAAATTTCCACACGACCATGTCAGCCCAGTCGTTTTTTGTAGGGGAGGAGTTCCTCTATGAAATTCTGATCAGTCCGGCAGAGAAGGTGGATGTCGAAGAGGTGGAAGGGGATGATGATCTAGCCATCAAGTTCGTGAAGCAGGAGACGGTGAAACGTGATGACATTTCCACGGTTGTGTTGCGTTACAGAATGATGCCTCTGAGTGCAGGTGCGGTGATGATTCCACCGATCTCCATCGAGGTCGGCGATCAAATTCTGACCACCGACGACGAAGTGTTTATCGATGTGAAGCAGGCGGAGCGGTATCCGGGTATGGAGGTTAAGAGGACAATACCCGAGCGTGACTTCTATCTGGGTGAGCCATTCATGGCTGACTACATGTGGAAATCACCTCTGCCTTTGAATGGATTTCGTGCCGTGAAATTTAATCTACCACTGTTCTACGATCCGTCCTTTAAAATAAGAAGTCCTTACAATTGGATAGCTGGCGATGACCCGGCAGCGATTGGGTTTCCGGTTGCCAACACCCGCTTGATCGGAAGGTATGATCTGCTAACAGAAGGGGAAAATAAATTTCACACGGTCTCGTTCTCCAAAATTATCATCCCGGTAAAAACCGGCGAGTTTGCCATTCGCCCAAGCACCTTATTAACTTCTTACGTGGCACCCGCTGGCGGCCGTAACCAAGGGGGGAGATGGAAGACAAACTACCCAAGCTACTTCAACAATAACTTCTTCGCAGAGACAGACGGGGAGGAATACAAAAAGTATTACACCGCATCAAAGTCGCGCACGATCCGTGTCCTGCCACTCCCCGATGCCGGTAAACCTCTGGATTTCGCTGGAGTGGTAGGCGCTTGTAAGGTCAAGGTCACGGCCACCCCAACCGTGCTCAGTGCGGGTGATCCCATCACTCTGACGATCGTAGTGGAGGACTATGAATTTCCTGAAGTGTTCGAGTTGCCCGATCTATCAGCCCAGCCTGCGTTCACGCGTCAGTTTGCGCTGCCTCCGCGGCAATCGTCGGGTAGAATTTCAGGTCGAACTAAAACCTACATCCGCACACTCCGGCCGCTGGCACAGGATGCGACGGCGATTCCAGCTGTTAGGATTCCCTATTTCGATCCGAAAACAAAGAGCTACGCCGTTGCGGAGTCGGAACCGATCCCTATCACGGTTAAAGCCGCAGAGATGGTCACCGCTTTCGATGCCGACATGAGTGGAACCGGACCGCTCAAAAATCAGGTGGCGAAAAATCCCGAGGGAATACGTGCGAACGTCACGTCGCTAGCCGCTGTTCGTCCGCGCGGTCTATCAGGCTTTCAGTGGCTGCTGTTATTACTAATCCTGCCGCCCGTCGGATTCCTGATTTTTTACGCAGCGAGTGCCAAGCAGAGGTTGATGAGAAATGATCCAGTCAAAGCGCGTGCCATGGGCGCGATGAAGCGTTTCAGTCATCAGGTGAGGCAGCTCAAGCAGTCGAAACCGAACACAAAGCCAGAGCAGAGCTTGGGCCGTCTAGATGATATCGTCAGGAGTTATTTTGCCGATAAACTGAATCTTGTTAGGTATGCACACACCTTTGCTGAATTGCAGTCCGAGGTGGGGGAGCGCGCTGATATCGAGCAGCTAAGAGAAATTTATAACTGCTGTGAAGCACAGACGTATCGACCGGACTCCGGCCCTGATCCAGATGTCATGCCGCTGATTGTCAAAGCGCAGCAAGCGATCAAAACCATTAACCCTGCGATATCATGAACCGGATTTTAATGATTATTCTATGCATCATGCCTGCGTGCTTGATGGCCACGGAGAAGAAAGACGAAAGTATTTTCACTGAGGCGAACGATCTGTTTCACCAAGCAAACGCCGAGGCGCTGGTGAATCCTAGCAAGGCGCAAGACCTCTATCAGAAGTCTATTCTCAAGTATAAATTTCTCATCGAACAGCGTGATATTCAAACCGCCGGTTTACATGAGAACTTGGGCAATGCCTACTTCTTCGCAGGCGAGCAAGGCAGGGCGGTGCTCCACTATCAACGAGCTCTCGATCTTGATCCTCTGGATACTGATGTGCTGCACAATCTGCAATATGTTAGAAGTCTGACCATTGATGAGCTGCCGGTGACCACGTCGCAGATGGTGAAAAATGCGCTGACTTTCTGGCACCGATGGCCCTTCGCTCTCAGGGCCGCGTGCTTTGGCCTGGCCCATATCGCATTATGGGGACTCGTGGCTATGTTGTTTTACCGTCGTGCGCGATGGATATACTGGTCGATGGGCTCTGCCGCTGCCCTGAGCATCATCTTCGGCCTGTCTCTTCTCGCCAGTCATCAGCGATGGGATAACGCGGTCGACGGTGTCGTGGTCGAACGTGAAGTCATCGCGCGGCAAGGCGATGGATTTATCTATGACAATGCCTTCACCTCACCACTCCATGCCGGAACGGAGTTCACAATGTTAGAAAAACGCGGTGAGTGGTATCATGCCCAACTGCTCAACGGTGACACCTGCTGGCTACCATTGAACAGTGTGGAGTTGGTTGAGAATTAGGAATTAGGGATTATTTTGCGCGGAGGGTTTTTAGAATAGATCCGATGATCTTTAATAGTTCTTCGATATCGGTGAGCATGCTTTGGGATTGAGTTGGAGTGAGGTAGCCGGTGTCTGAGAGGATTCGAATCCAGTATTTTGATTCGCGAGCTTCTTTGTAGGAAATGCAAAGCTTAGCGAAGAAGTCTTTATCGGATTGACCACCTATGGCTTCTTCAACGTTAGCCCCAATGGATGTTCCTGATCGCACGAGCTGTTTACATAAAACATATTCTTTTTCCCCACTAGATAAGTGCTGGTATAACTTAACTATGCGAATTGCGAATGCGTCGATTTTTCCTGAACTGCATTCTGCTCTTTCATTCCTAATTCTCCCTACCAAGCTTTCTGGTCGTCTCGATCGTAGGGCAGCCAGATCAGGGCGACTGTGCGGACATCGATGTCTTTTTTGTAGGGTTTGATCGCCTCGTTTTCGAGCTTCACGGTGGAGGGATCGAACTGGGCATCGAGTTCGCCGATCTCTTCATTCAGCTCGGCTTCGAGTTCGGCGATGTCTTCCTCGAGGTCTTCGACTTTCTTCTCGGCGATTTTTACATCGCGCCGTTGTTTGTAAGCTCGGCCGGCACTGGTGACGGCGCTGCTGGATGAACTGCGGCGGCGTCCCCCCAGGAGTCCGCCTAACAGGCCTCCGAGAACTTTCGCTCCAATGTCCCACGTCGCGCTGCTGGCTTCCGCCTCTTCCTTCGCAAGAGTGTTCTCCGCGCGGTCGACCTGACCTTCCTTGGTTTTGATTTTGGCCTCGTATTTATCGCGCAGTTTTTCCACCGCTTCATCGCGAACCTCTCGCGCCTGGGTGGCGAGTCTTCCGCGGAAGGCACCTTCGCTTTCGCCTAACTGGGAATAGGATTTGAAAAGAGGACAGTAGAAAATTTCTACCCGCTCATTGCGATAGATGTGGTCTTCGAAGTCCTTTTCCACCTGCTTGTAGTTATCCGCATTCATCGCAAAGCCGGGCAGCTCTTCGAAGCCGCAGCCTTTGCGTGGCTTCGAGTCCAGGGTCTTGACCGGATGCGTGCAGCCGGCGTCGTGGTCCCAGTCGATGCCATTGTCGGAAATCGCATTGGTGAATCGCATCAGGCGTGAACCATCGATACCGCACTTGCTGGATGAAAAATGCACATTGGCCTCACGCAGCAAGGCCGGCTTGTAAGTGATGCCATCGGCTTCACCGGCAAAGGGCGCGAAGTATTCGGTCACTCCGGCACCAACCACCGGGCGCTGTCCCACGGGAGCTTGCGGTGCAGCGCTGGGCATGGCCATGGGGTTGGACGATTGCTTGGCTGTCACTTGTTTGTCTTTCGCAGAGGGAAACTGATCACGTTTCGGGTCCATCAGCTCCTTGATCTTGGTGCGGGTCAGAGGACCGCAGAGATAACTCATCACCCAGCGCACGTGGAAGACGACGGGGGAATCCTCATGCACGTTGTTCATCAGGAAAACCCGAGAGCCGAGACCGGCGAGAAGCTCTTCCATTTGACCACGGTCGAAGCCACCCTCCTGAGATGCGGCGGCACCTTCGAGTCCGTCTAACACCCTGGCTTTGTCGCGCTCAGTCTGCAAGCGACCCAGCCACCAAGTTCCAATGTTAGAAAGTGCCTTGTAGTCCAAGTCTACCGGGTTCTGAGTCGCGAGCAGGACGCCGAGACCGAATGCCCGACCTTGTTTTAACATGGTCATCATTGGCTTTTTGCTCGGCGGATTTTGAGAAGGGGGGAGGAACCCGTAAATCTCATCCATGTAGAGCATGGCGCGCAGACTGGTGGTGCCGTTCTGCGATCGCATCCAGCCTAACATCTGGTTCAGCAGCAGGCTGACGAAGAACATACGCTCGGCATCGCTGAGGTGGGCGATGGAGAAAATCGAGATGCGAGGTTTACCATCGGGCGCATGCATCATGTTGTTCATGTCGAGCGCCGGGCCTTCCATCCAAGTCGCGAAACCCGGGGACGCGAGTAGGGAGTTGAACTTGAGAGCCAGCTTGTGACGCTCCTTTTCGTCCATGAACGACTCCACATCGATGACTCCGACTTTGTCGAAGGGAGGTTTTTGCAAATGCCTGATCAGCGACTCGAGAGTGAGATTTTGACCCGCTTGCCAGCAGGTGCTGAAGATCGTTCCCAGAATGACCGCCTCAGGGCTCTGGATGGGATCGGCATTAACACCGACCAGTGAGAGAAGTGAGCTGACGGTGCTCTCAATGCGGTCACCGAGCAATTCGCCATCGTCCATCACTTCAAACGGGGGAACCTCTAGTGAACTCAGAATGGAAACGGGAATGCCCGCCTTGCTACCCGGGGTGAAAATATTGATGTCGCACTTGTTTTTGAACTCCTTGACGCGATCAGGCGACTGTCCCCAGCCAGCGATGCCTTCCTTCCACATGTTCGCTGTTTTGGCCGCATACTCATCCGGAGTGACGCCCTTTTTGTGCGCGTCGTCCTCATTGATCCACGGGCGAAAATCAGACCCCTCGAAATCCGGAAAGGTGAGCATCAGGTTGGCGATGTCTCCCTTGGGATCGATGATGATTGCAGGGATATTATCCATCGCCGCCTCTTCGAGGATCGACAAACACAGGCCGGTTTTACCGGAACCGGTCATGCCGAGCACCACGCCGTGAGTCACCAGATCCTTGGAGTCATAAAGAACCAGCTCATCCTCGAGTTCACTTTTTTTCAGATCGTAACCTCGGCCCAAGTAAAAGGATCCCAGCTTCTCGTAATCGCTCGTTTGGATGTTCATGGAGCTATTTGAAAGTCATCCGCTATTGAATAAAAGCCACAATTCAACAAATCGTGAAATAAATTTTTAGACCTCAATTCAGCGTGAAAACGACTAATTATTAAGGCTTTATATAGTTTGTATACGAGGAATGTTAAGAAATCTTAAACTTTTACTTGCCAGATTAAAAGTTTTTAGAATAATGGGCTCCGTTATGAAAACAATCGCCCTTATATCCACCCTATTAGCCCTACCAGCTGCCTCCCTTTTGGCACAAGGCCAGAGCGAATTCGAAGCTCTTCGTTCCCGAGTGAGCTCCAACGAACGCCGCATTGACTTGCTTGAGCGTGAAATCAAACGTTTGCGTGCATCAGATACTACCGATCGCGCTGCGACGCCCCAGAAGGCAGCTCCGACTGCCACAACCGGCGAATACATCGTGGTGAAGGGTGATTCGCTCAGCCGCATTGCAACTCGTAACAAGACCACTGTAGCGGCTCTTAAAAAAGAAAACGGACTTCGCAGCGATATCCTCAGAATCGGGCAAAAGCTGCGCGTCCCCGGCTCTGCCTCGGTCGCGACCAAAGCTGAGATCAGCTCAAAGTCAGCTCCAGCTGTTGCCTATGGCTCCAAGCACAAGGTTCGCAGTGGTGAGACATTTTACTCGATCGCCCGTGACCACAAGGTCAGCGTTCAGTCCTTGATCGCAGCCAATCCCAAGGTCCGTGCAAACAGCTTGCGCGTTGGCCAGGAACTGAGCATCGATGGCACAGCCACTCCAATGAAAACCAGTGGGGCGGTAGCCAGCAAGAAGTCACAGCCTAAGGCCAAAAGCCCGAGCCGCAGCGTCGCCAAAGCTGAAACCAGCAAGGCCGCCGCACCTAAGTCAGCTCCATCAAAGCCAGCTAGCAGCACTCCTGTAAGCACCAAATCCGCAGAGCCTACCATTCGCACCATCACCGTGCATGAGCAAATGACCTACGGTCAGTTTGCCAGCAAGTATGGCGCCAGCACGACCCAGCTGAATGCTCTCAACGGCCTGAGCCTGAACAAGAGCACGATGCTCGCCAAAGGCTCAGAACTCTACGTGCCAAAATACTAATACCCGGCACGGGTGAGTGACCTTATTTTTTAGCTGATGAAAATTTGTCAGCGACAGGAAAACGATTCTCCTCGGAGAACATAACGACGAAAAAGGGCTGGGCGCTCGGTGGCGTGATTTCCACTGAGCGTCCTTCCTTTCTAACATAAGACGAAACCCAATACTCAGTTGCAAAAAACGGCGACTCCCTACACGGAGTCGCCGCTTTTTTTAAAGGATGTGTGTATCCGTCCAGCTGAATGCCGTTCTTTTTCCTTGTATGAAGCGACCTAGAGTAGCAGTTTAAAAACGATTGAAAATCGTGTGAGTTCATCTGCAAAGAAGTAGAATCACTCGATCAAATTGATTTCCCCCCCTGACAAAGTGATGAAAAAAATAATACCTCTACTTGCCATGTCAGTGCTTGGCACGGGCGTTTCACAAGCAGTTGTGACAATGGCCCTAACGACAGCTGACGTGAACGCTGCAGCAGGAAACACAACGCATAACTTCAACCAGTCCTTCACGGATAGCAATGGCGTTGCGGTCACGCTGAATTTTCTCTTCGCGGCTAGCGAATCGCCCAATGGATTGGGTAACCCATCTTTCGGAGTTCAAGCCGTTACTGGTTCAGGCCGCCTGGGGATTGATTCGGTAAATGGCCATGACTTGGGAGCGAACGGTAGTAATTCCTTTAATCTGAATGAGGTATTCACTCTCACGGTAAGTTATGTTTCTGCCACAGGCGTACCCAGCGGACAGACGCTGCAGATAGTGGATTTCGCTTTCACCAATATTGATGCATTTCGTGCCGGAGCCACGAATGGGAGCGTGACCTATAATTGGGATTCCAGTGCCCGAAGTGCCACACAATCGCAAACAAATGCTGGTACCGGTGCCATCTCTGGTGTGAGTGATGACCAAACATTTGATCTGTTAGGTGGAGACTATGTCGCTACCCTCTCGATCAGTAGCCAAACAGGCTCTTCACCATCAGGCATGCGATTTGGCACTGATGGATTTGATGCCACGATCACTACTGTCACTGTCCCCGAGCCATCTTCCGCGGCATTACTCGGTCTCGGAGGTATCGCACTTATCCTACGTCGCCGTAAGTAAGTGTCCCAAGGGGAACAGCCCTATTTTGTGAAGCCTCTTTTTGTTCGCGAAAAGAGGCTTTTTTGTGTCTGAACCTGATGTAGTTTAGAACTTCTCATGAATCCCATTATCCATAAAAAACTGCTCGTTCTATGCTGGACGCTGGGATTTGCCTCGGTTTCAAATGCCGAGCACTATCAAATTTACATTCTCGCCGGTCAGTCCAATGGCAATGGCCGTGGTTGGGCTGCAGATTTCGGAACGGGCACCAGTCATCCTCAATTTGAGTTTTATAAAACAGCACAGGCGGATGTTAGATTTTACTACCATAAAACCCAGACGGCCACGAATCACACGCTTCCTGAGGACCAATGGATCGATCTCGCTCCCGGCAGTGGACACGGCACTGTGACCCCTGAAAATTCCCCGGAGCTTGGCCCGGAAGTGAGCTTCGGCGATGCCATGGCGGATGAGTATCCTACGGAACATATTGCCATTTTGAAGTATTGCCACGGCGGCACGAACTTACACACTCAGTGGAGTGCCTCAGGTAGCCAATACACCACGTTACTCAGCACCGTAAATGCCGCAACCACAGCTCTCACAAACGCTGGGCACACATACACCCTGAGAGGGTTCCTCTGGCAGCAGGGCGAAGCGGACTGCACCAATGTAACGCATGCGAACAATTATGAAGCCAATCTCATCTCGCTGGTGAATCGGGTACGTGCCGATATCTTTGGTGGGCTCTCGCGTCCATTTATCATCGGTAAGCTCTCGGACAATCAGACATCAATCACAGGGAACGCCGGTTTTTCCACGGTTCGGACTGCGCAGGAAAATGTAGCTGCTAATCTAACTAACGTAGCGACGGTTAACGCCGATGACGATGCCAAGTTTCCGATGCGGGGAGACGAGATTCATTTCACTGGCGTGGGGCAGATCTACTTAGGGCTAGGGCACTTCGATGCCATGAAGATCTTACTCGCTACCGATGCTGACCAAGACGGCCTTGTAGACTCAGAGGAAATCGCACTTGGCACGGACCCGAACAAAGCCGACTCTGATTCCGATGGCTCGGACGATGGGCAAGAAATCATACTCGGCACCAGTCCTACAGACGGCAGTAGTGTTTTCAAAATCAATTCATTAGCGGATCAGGGAAACGGCACTTACACCCTCGAATGGCCCGCAAAATCAGGCGCGCCTTACATCGTGGAAAGTTCGAGTAATCTTGAGCCCGACAGCTGGACTACACTTGGCACCGTCACGGCCACAAGCCAAGTGGGGACCTGGACGGGTTCGCCTTTTGCACCGGATGTGATTGCCTTCTATGGTGCCGAGGGGAGCACGGGCGGGAATTTTGATACTGCGTCCTATGACTCGACGGATTCTGACCCCGATACCACGGCCTCCCGCCTCAGCCAAGGCGGTGGCCTCACCGGAGGTGGGGCAAACATGAGAATCATTAACAACGCGATCTTCGCACCATCCAGTTCAGGTAACAATGGCTTCAACTTGGCCGGCTGCACTGAAGCGAGTCGCATGGCTGCCATCTCAGCTGGTGACTACTTCTCATTCACCGTCACAGGTTCAGGACAGGACACCACTTTTGATAAGCTGTTGTTCTTTTCCAATCAATTCGCAACGACAGCGAAGGTCGATATCACATACCGCATAGGCACCGAAGCAGAACAAGACATTCTGGTTGATCACGCACCTACCGGGGGGAACGTCAACGTGACAGAAGTGACCGCCGAAATGCCAGATTTTACAACCAACGAGAATGTGACTTTCACATTCTATCTCTACAATAGTTCGGACGTTTCTCACGGCGTTCGTTTCGATGACATAACGCTTCATGCCGTGAATTCATCAGCTAATGGAGGTAAAGTCTTCTTTAGGGTAAGGCATTTAGTCCACAATTAATCCCATCTGGTCATTTCATTTATATTTGCGTCACAGTGCTGCTCTGTGTAGGATTCACAAACATCGGCAAAATGTTCGAAGGAGCAAGGTGTCGTCAAACCCACACACGCGAAAAATGATTAAGCTTACCACTCTCACTTTTCTAGGAGCGACCTCCCTTCTTGGGGTTGCTAACGCAGCAACGATCAATCTTGGCGATCTTGGCAGTCAAACCATCACTCAATCCTATGCTGTAGGCGTGATTCCAGATGATGGGCCAACTGGTTTTGGCCAATACACGACATCTGATGTCACTTTTGCATTCACAGCGGATTTTGGAACTGTGTCAGCGGGAGGAGCTTCGCTCTTTGAGTTTGGAGGCGGAGGTGGTACAGGAACGTCATTGATTGTCCGGGCCAATGGAACTGATTATGAAATAGTGTTTCAGCACGAAAATGGGGCCAATCAGTTAGGAGGAGATGGTTCTGCCTTGATTGCATTGGTAGCCCCCGATACCGAAAATGTGGAGATTGTGGCTTCGCTGGGATTCACTTCTGGCACTGAGGCGACACTGAATCTATTTGTCGGTGGAACGAAGATCGGTAGTTTCACCGGCCTGTCTACCGATTGGGCTGGCACGAACGATGGTGGTTTTGACGCCACTGGGGGAGGTTCGATACTAGCAGCTAATTTTTCAAACCAGAATTTTGTAGGAGCATCGGCGAGAGGTATCACTTACGACACAGACTTGAAGCTTTACTCCGATGTCTTTGTTTCTGAAGTTCCCGAGCCCTCGTCCACAGCCTTGCTCGGGCTTGGAGGAGTGGCGCTCATGATGCGCCGTCGGCTGTAACTGCAGACGACAGATCTTTTTTAAATAGAAAACCGCGGCCTTCTTCCCGTTTGCTGTGGAAGGGGGCTTTTTTACCTGCCGCCCCAAAAACCTATGAAGTATTTTTATTCACTCCTCGCATTTGCAACCCTAAGCGGCTTCATGCAAGTGCATGCGGAAACGCCTAACATTATCGTTATTCTGGTAGACGATATGGGTTACGGTGACATTCAAGCCTATAACCCCAGCGCTCAAACAGCGACACCTCATCTCGATGCAATGGCTTCAGCAGGGATCAGGCTGACTGATTTTCACACGAATTCATCTGTCTGCACGCCTACGCGTTATGGATTGCTCACAGGAAGATATGCGTGGAGAACTCGCTTGAAATCCGGTGTGCTCAATGGTTCGAGCAGGCGGCTGATCGACGATGATCGCGACACGATCCCCAAACTGCTGAAGCGCAAAAACTATCGCACCGCCAACGTCGGTAAGTGGCATCTTGGGATGACCGAGACTGATGGCATCGCCAACATATACCAAACGGGCACACCTGCCGAGCGCCAGCTCGGCACCAATGATGTCGGTTTTGACTACTGGTATGGTATTCCTGCTTCGCTGGATCATGTGCCTTATTGCGTGGTCAATGATGGCAATCTGGTCAACATGACCAATGACATTGATAGCCCAGACTACTCCACATGGGGGAACCAGCCCGGAAGTCCGTCACCCAGGTTCATACGGGCGGGAAAAATCGCTCCTGGATTTGATTTTGAAAAACTGATGGGTCGGCTCGAAGTCAAACTCACCGAGTTCATCACGGACCATGTGGCCAATCACAGCAGCCAGCCATTTTTCATCTATCATCCGCTGCCGGCCCCTCATGCTCCTTGGGTGCCGGACATCGATACCACTGGCATGACACCGGAGCAAATTTACATCGCCTATGTCAATCAGATCGATACCCATGTGGGAAAGATTGTCGCCCACCTGGAAGACCCTAACGGGGATGGCGATAACTCGGACTCGATCACCAACGACAGCCTGATCATTTTCACCAGCGACAACGGAGCCGACTCTAAGCAGTTCAACGAAGCCACATCCGGGCACGACATCAACCTTAATTGGCGAGGACAAAAAGGTGATATTCATGAGGCTGGCCACCGAGTGCCGTTCATTGCCAAATGGCCTGGCCATATTTCCGCATCGTCGAGTTCGTCAGAAACAGTTTGTATGACCGACCTGTTTGCAACCATTGCAGACATTGTCGAAGAGGACTACTCAGTTGACGCCGGCGCGGACTCCTATTCTGTCAAAAAAGTATTGCTCGGGGAAACATTCACCAGCCCGATTCGTGGGCCGATTGTACACCACAGTCTCAATGGTATGTTTGCGATTCGCGAAGGTAAGTGGAAACTCATTTTCGGCACTGGCTCGGGAGGCTTTAGTGCAGCGGCAGGTGAGGGGAGTAATACCAAAACTGATAACACGCCTCAGCGACTTTACGATCTCGATGCCAATCCCACCGAGGTGTTTGCTCAAAACTTACTGTCTTCCCAGACCGCTATAGTGACAGGTCTCCACGCGAAGCTCGATGAGATCCGTGACAATCCACGCAGCGCCCCTCATCCGGATTTGCTCGACGACGATAATGACGGAATGAACAACGGCTTCGAAGAGCTTTACGGCCTCAATAAAGACGATCCCAATGATGCCAATATTGATGGTCCGGATGGAGACGGTCTAACAAATCTCCAGGAATTCAACCTCGGCACGGATCCGACTAAGGCTGATTCCGATGGCGATAAGCGTCCGGACGGGGTGGAGGACGCCAATCAGAACGGCGTCGTCGATGCCGGTGAGAGCGACCCGGCGCGAAGTGATACGGATGGTGACGGTATTGATGACCTCGTCGAAAGTGCCTTTGGAACTGACTTCAACGACGCTGCGAACTTTCCCGATCCTGCCCCAAATGATACTGGGCAGTGTCTGATACTGGACGAATTTTCCGATGGCAATGTCGCCACCGCTGGTGCTGGTGAAAATGGCGGGGTTCAATTGGTGAATAACTCTGTCGCAGCTGGTCACGGCTTGTCAGAGGCCGGCGGGTTGCTCACGATCAACACCGGAACTGGCGGTAGTGGAAATGTCGGCGCGGCATCACTTTCAGCGATTAACTTTACCGGATCTCCGGAGGGCGTGAGACTTACTTGGGAGGTAGCTGCGCTCTCTAGCCGTCCTATGGCTAACGGACTGTTTCTGGGTTTCTCCACAGGAACAGGGTTTTACCGGTCAGCGAACAATCTGGGCATCATTTTCTTCGGCAAAGCTCACACCGGAAGTATAGCGGGTTTTTCTGTCGTTCGCAACGACGCGGATTCACCGGCTGGCACGATAGTGGACACGGGAGCGGATCTTGATCTTGATTCTCTGTTAGACGGGTTCACAGCCGTCTTTGATATTACTCCGGATGGCTTTAGCTACGTCCTAACAGGCTTGCACGATGAAACTGGCGTAGACACTGTTTTCTCCAATTCCCGCACATGGGTGGAGGCTGGGCTTGCCGCTAATTTCTACTCCACCTTGGGCACCAATGACCGTCATCTGGCAAGTGTTCAGCGAGATGGTTCTGCGATGATCAACATGCAAATCGATAAGATCAAGTTAGAGCAAATCACTGAAGTGCCATTCCGTGTGATTGGTAGCCTTACCTCAGAGTCCGGCACGGCAGCTGCCGCATTGGTGTGGAGCTCTCGAGCAGGTGAAAGCTATCGGATTGAGCGTTCAGAGGATCTGGTCGACTGGTCAGAGGTAGTAGCCTCAAACATTCCGAGCGCAGGAGGTCTCACTACATATGTGCACGAAGACACCGGACTTCCACCTGGTTCGGATACGAGACAGCGTTGGTTTTATCGAGTGGTTGTCGAGTAATGTGGTGGTGAGTCTTCGAGGGGCGAATAGACGGCATAAAAAAGCGGCAACCCGTTTCCGAGTCGCCGCTGAAGTGGTTCGTGTGGCTACTAGCTCACGATAGGAAGTGGCTTAGTGCTTTTCCACATACCGCGTGTGAAGTCAGGGAAGTCCTGTGGCATGCCGTCCTCAGCTACTGACTTGCGGGTCAGCGGTGTGACGGCGGACCAGAGGCAGCCTTCGTAGACGTTTTGGTCAAGTGGCTGACCCTTGCGGAGACACTCGATGACGCGGAAGTTCATGATCGCGTCCATACCGCCGTGACCACCCATTTTCTTGGCGACATCGGCCATGCGGGTGTAGAGCGGGTGATCGTATTTGGCATACATTTCCTTAAGTCCGTCTCCCTGTGCCCAGCCGTGATGGTTCTTAGCTCCACCGGGAACACCGCCTTCGAGAGCGATGCGCGTGGGGAAGCCTGCACCAATGCCTTTGGTTCCCTGAATCAGGTTGTGGCGAGTGTATGGACGAGGGCTGCTCTCGTCCCACTGAACCATGATCGTGCGGCCCATGTGGGTTTTGATGATGGATGTGTTCATGTCACCACCCTTGTATTCAATCTCGTTGAGCTTGCTGTCCGGCTTGAAGTTCTTCTTAGCGTAGAGAGCATGGTTCTTGGCAGGAGATGAGAATGAGACGATGCGGCGGAAGTTGTCGTCACCACGTCCAATGTTCATGTACTGGGCGACTGGACCGAGGCCATGTGTCGGGTAAAGGTTTCCGTTTTCCTTGGCCCAGTGGTAGGTGCGCCAGCTGCCTGTGCCGCGGCCTTTTTGAACGTGACCCATCTGGCCACGGAGTTCGTGGATGTAGGCTGCTTCACCATGGAGTAATTCGCCGAAGACATTCTGACGGCACATATTGAGGAACATCAGCTCATCACGACCGTAGTTGACGTTTTCGAGCATCATGCAGTGCTTCTTGGTTTTCTCAGAGGTGTCAATGACCTGCCAGCATTCTTCGATGGAGGTAGTCAAAGGCACTTCCACGCAAACGTGGGCACCGGCATTCATGGCGTCGATAGCCATAGGAGCATGCCACTCCCATGGGGTGACGACGTAGACCAAGTCGGGCTTGGTTTCGGCGAGCATCTTTTTATAAGCATGCTTGTCGCCAGAATAGAGTTTCACGTTCTTGTGGCGTTCGCCGTTACCATTGGCCAGGACCTTCTTCTTGGCGCGCTCTGTGAGATCAGGGTAAAGATCGCAAATACCGACGAATTCAGTACCTTCAAATGCCGAGACATGGTTGTAGTGAGTGCCGCCGCGGGCACCGCAACCGATGATGGCCACCTTGATGGTATCGAGCTTTGGCGCGACAAAGTCTCCCATATACTGAGCACCGCTCAATCGCGATGGGGTATTGGGTTGATTGGCGAAAGCATTGACTGCGGTAAGTCCAGCACCAACACCACCGAGGGTCTTGAGGAACTTCCGTCTTGAGTTATTATCGTCGTTCATAGGATGGAATTGAGTTAGCCCTTAAACGCTGCCTAGGCAAAGAGTTATTCACGATTCTGTCCAGATCGTTAAAAATGACGCCTGAATAGAAAAAGTGCCCCAGATCAAGAGGTCCGCTCAATCTGGATGAATCAAAAAAAGTAACCTGCGTGTTTGACATGAGGCCTAGGCGAAGGCTTTATTGATGAATAAGAATGCCTCTTTGCATGTGGGCGATGTCTATCTCGGATTAAATTCCGTTGATCACATAGTTCACTGCGTAAGGGGAGTCAGCAGATGTCATCCACAAACAACGCATCTCAACCACTGCAGATCCAACACACCAAACCAAACACTAACTACGATCTATGAGCGACGAACAAGACCCAAAACCGTTGAAGAAAACCTCTGCGGTTCCTCTTCGTAAGGAAACCGTGCGTGTCACACTTAAGGCCACACCTGAAGACAGCAAGGCTCCAGCCCCACCAGCTGCCCCCGGAAGTCCCAAGCCACCCGCACCGGCTCCTACCATTCCTTTGAAATCCTCAGGCGGAGCAGCCAAACCACCAGCGCCCGCTCCTACTGTCCCACTTCAGGGTGGCGCAGGAACTCGCCCAGCCGTACCTGCCCCAGCACCTACCGTTAAGCTTAATACTCCAGGAGCAAGTGGCCCAGGAACCGTAGCTCTTGCTACTGGCCCAGCCACGGTGCCACTCGGAGGAGCTAGCCAGCCACTTCCGAAAGCGACCGTTCAGCTTCAGCAAACTCAGCCGATGGGAACGCCTGCGTCTCCATCACAGGCCGCTACCATCCGCACTGCGGACGATGATGACTCCGCATCCGGTGAAGGTGAAGGAGCTGCTGCAGGTCTTTCTGTGGTTGCTCTCATCGCAGCGCTGGTTGTGCTCGGTGTCCAGCTTGCCACCGCGAGCATCTGGGTAGATGGCGAATGGGGTAAACTCTTCGAGTAATCTCCAACCTGCTTTTTAACAAAGCATCATCACCCGTTTTTACTAAACCGAACACACTCATCACGACAATGGTATTACAAATCATCCTACTTATCATCGGGGGCCTCGTCGCCTGGTTGGCATTTTCAACCGGCACAATGTCCTAACTTTTCCTAACCAAGGAGAGGGAACGATCCTCCACCTGCTGAATCTGCGGTATGACCGTATGAGACACAGGTTTAACAATTTAGAGCCGTCCATGGATTTTTGCTATGGGCGGCTCTTGACGTACTCGGTGGCGGGTACATAGTTCGCGCATGGCAAATGCATATAACGAAGCTAACTTTGAAGCCGAGGTTCTGAACTCGGACAAACCCGTGCTGGTTGATTTTTGGGCAGAATGGTGTGGTCCTTGTAAGATGATCTCTCCGCTGATCGATCAACTTGCTGAAGCTGTGGCTGGCAAAGCCAACGTAGGCAAAGTGGAGGTGGACTCTAACCAAGCCCTAGCCGCCAAATACGGTGTGCGCTCCATTCCATGTTTGTTGTTCTTCAAGGACGGTGAAGTGAAGGAGACGATCACTGGTGCTAATGTCACTCTTGACCAGCTGAAGTCGACTCTTGAAGGCCTCGCCTAATCAGGAGGGAATTCATATCATTTGAATCACCCATGAAGGATCAATTGTCCAGGGTGATCGATTTTCTCGCCGCGCGACTTCCTCGGAGGTCCGCGGCGTATTTATTTCTGTTTATCATCTGGGCGGTAACTCTCTGGTTTCTTTCCGAGGGAAATCCTGCCCCGGAGAGCGCACCGGAAATCATTCATTTGGATAAAGTGGCCCACTTTGGTTACTTTTTCGGGGGAGGAGGGTTGCTGGCTGGTTTTTTCGGGCTGAGATCCCAAGTAAAAATGCCGCACCGCTTTCCATGGGCTGTTTTTTTCACAGTGCTGCTGATTGGCACCGTGATTGGCAGGTTGGATGAATATCATCAATCCTTCACACCAGGCCGATCCGGAAACGATAATTGGGACTGGCTGGCTGATATCCTAGGCACTGCGGCAGGGGCGTGGGTGATGCTGATTAGTGTGATACCTAGGCTCGTCAGTAGGGTCGACCGACAAATTGACGGGGGTGATACAGAAATAGTCGCAAATTCCCTTGACTGAAAGTCGCTGGAGTGTATTTCTCCCCGCCCACAAGCAGCGCTTCGCGGCGTTGTCCGCTAATTATCAGCAATCAATTTTTCAGACTTAACTTTCAGAACAATGGCCAGAGTATGCAGTATCAGAGGTTCCCGTGTCCGTGTCGGTGGTAGAATTCACCGTTCCGGTCTCGCGAAGAAGAAGGGTGGTATCGGTCGTCACGTGACCAAGGTCGTGAAACGCACCGTTTCTCCAAACCTGCACACCAAGCGCATTTACGTGCCCGAGCTCGGACGCCACGTGAAAGTCAAATTGAGCGCCAAGGCGATCAAGACCATCAACAAAAACGGCGCTTTCGCCACTCTCAAGAAAGCAGGGTTGATCTAACTCAGCTTGATTGAAGTCCAAATTTTTAAAACGACGGCATTCGTGCCGTCGTTTTTGCGTCTAGGTATGCAAGACACATGACTTGTGTCTGAGAGCTATCTCGGGTAAAGATCCTGTCCGCCGGAACAGGAATGCACAGAATCTGATGTGCGAAAAATAGACCGGTATTTCCCAGTGAATTTATGAAGCGCTTTTTGCCTTATTACAAATACCTCCTCAGAGTGAGGTGGCCATTCATCGCAGCTTTATTAGCCGGTGCTGTGTTTGGCGCTGCGTCTGGTGCGGGTTTGCCATGGATGATGAAAAAGGTGCTTCCCGAGATCTTCGGCCAAGGGGCAGAAGTTCCTCTGATGCAGCTGATCGGAGTGGCCTTAATCATGCCCGGCGTGTTCTTGGTTAGAGGTCTGAGCCAGTTTATTAATAACTACCTGATCCAGTACTGTGGTCTCCGAGTGTTGGAATATATCCAGGTCGATGTCTTTGCCCGTTTGCAAAAACTTCCTTTGAAGTTTTTTCAGAAACATAAAAGCGGAGATCTTCTAAGCCGACTCATGGGCGATACCCAGATGATGCGCATGGCATTGGTAGAGATTTCCAATGATATCATCATCCAACCGATGCAAATGGTCGGTGCTATTGGCTTCCTCGTCTACATGTCGATGCAGAAGAGTGAGTTCTTCTTTCTCTATATTTGCCTCGCCACGATTCCTGTCTGTGTGATGCCGATCCAAATGATTGGTAAAAAGCTCTTCAAGAAAGCCAAGGCCGTGCAGGAACAAACAGGAGACCTAACTGCCTCTGTCACCGATGGTCTGCAGGCCCCCATGGAGATCCGCTCCTACAACATGCAGGACGGCATCGTGAATACATTCCAAAACCAAGTGATCCGACTCTTCAAGGCGCGGATGAAGGTGGTTAAATATGACAAGATGCTGGGACCAGCCATCGAGTTTGTTTCTGCCTGCGGCGTTGCCGTGGCTATCGTTTACGCTGGGCGTGCGGGATTGAATTTTGAGGCAGATATGATGCCGCTATTGATGGCGCTCTACATGTGCTATGACCCGATCAAGAAACTCGGTAAAATTCACACCAAGATTCAGAGAGGTAATGCTTCGTTAGATCGTGTCGAGTATTTGCTGCATTACCCCGATGAGCTTCCTGATGCCGAGAAACCTGTGCCATTTGAGGACGTTGCCGGACGGATTCGGTTCGAGGCTGTCAACTTTGCTTACGACGAGCAGCTTGCGCTCGATAACATCCATTTGGAAATACCTGCGGGGCAAGTCGTTGCATTGGTTGGCCCAAGTGGCGCCGGTAAGAGTACTTTTGCCAGTTTGATTCCTAGATTTTATGATGTCAACGAGGGCTGTGTTTTCGTCGATGGACACGATGTCCGCGCCGTAAGTAAAAGTGATCTTCGCGGGGCGATCGGGGTGGTATCTCAGTCACCAGTGCTGTTTAATGCTACGGTGTTAGAGAACATCAGAATCGGAAATCCTGAGGCAAGTGATGCTGATGTGTTTGAGGCGGCGAAAAAAGCCCATGCTCATGAGTTCATCGAGAGCTCATTGGATGACTCTTACCACACGATGGTTGGGGAGAAGGGGACTCGCCTTTCTGGCGGCCAGCGTCAGCGTATAGCGATTGCACGTGCCTTCCTCAAGAACGCGCCCATCTTGATCCTCGATGAGGCTACCTCTGCGTTAGACAGCGAGAGTGAAGCTAAGATCCAGGAGGCTCTGGAAGAGCTCGTCAAAGGCAGAACGACTTTCATCATCGCTCACCGATTCAGCACCATCAAGATTGCCGACCGGATCTTGGTCTTCGATCGAGGCCACATCGTCGCAGACGGTCCTCATGAGGATATCTACGATAGCAGTGGGCTGTATCGCGACCTATACGATCGCCAAAGCGGATAGGGCAAAAGACTCTTAATGGAAAAGGGCAGTTTCTGCTGGAGCAGCTGCCTGCTTTTCAGAGTCCGCCTTTTTCCAAAGGAGCACCGATGAGGCAGCTTGACCTGAAGTGCGCACGTTGAGATCAAACGGGTGGTAGCCGGGTTTCAAGTTTAGTGTTTTCTTGCTGTGAGACGACTGTGATGAGTCGCTGTCCAATACTAGAATGCCGTGAATGTATAACACTGCCTTTGTGTTAGGTTGGAAGCTGAATTGATAACGTCCCCCTTGATCGACCTTGATGTAGCCGGAGAGTTGTGTGTTGCCCTTGATCGCTTTGGTGGAAAGTGCTTTGACCGTCTCAGAGGCGGCTGTATCAGCAATCCTAGTTGCGTATGGAGTGGCCCCCTCCTCAGCGCGGCGGATTATGCCGGGTGTAGGATTTTCCGGAGTTAATGCTGGAATGGCAACGTTGTCGTAGGGGCGTTTTGCGGAGGAGTTGCTACCATGCAGGCGCGCCGCTGCGGCATGCCAGTGATCTTGGGAGGGGATGCCCTTCTGACCCGCTAGATCGGTTGTTTCACTAGGATCTTTGACGACATCGAAAACCATGAAAGGATCTTTGGCGTTTTTGATATTGTAGCGGATCGCCTTGAGGTTGCCTTCACGGACCACTTGCATCTGGTTGCGTTTGGCCTTTCTGCG
The DNA here is from genome assembly GCF_042849255.1 of Oceaniferula spumae. Classification (GTDB taxonomy): domain Bacteria; phylum Verrucomicrobiota; class Verrucomicrobiia; order Verrucomicrobiales; family Akkermansiaceae; genus Oceaniferula; species Oceaniferula spumae. Next base: position 1,339,459 of record NZ_AP026866.1, on the reverse strand, counting down.
GGACTCTGGGAACTCCGGATAGCCGGGTGTAGTGCCTCTCTCGTGATATTCGACATAGATGGAAGACGGCGCTTGGCTGCCCTTGCCAGTGAGCGTGGGCAAAAGTGACACTCCGTCTGAGAGAGCGGGAGTCGGAGCTTTGGCGATATCGCAAAAAGTCGGCATCCAGTCATTCATCTGTGACGGGCTGTCGGTGATGCTGCCAGCTTTGATAACACCTGGCCAGCGTGCCAAGGCTCCAGGGCGAATGCCACCTTCCCAGCAATCTCTCTTAATACCGGTGAACGGGCCAAAGCTATCGAAGAAGCCGGGCTGTAGTGGCTCGCTGATATATGATTCCTTGGACGGGCCGTGATCGCTGCTGAAGATGATGACGGTGTTGTTATCAACGCCTAGATCCTTAAGTGTCTGAATGACGTCAGCGACCGCGTTGTCGATACGACGAATGGACGATGCATAGCGTTTCGCGACGTTGGTCCACGGCACGAGCGGAGTGCTGGGGTTGTTGTCGTGATCATATGTTCGATCGGCGTAATCCGGGTGCAGGTAAACGTCTGGACTGTCATTGGCCGTATTGATCATCTTGCCTGACTTGCCGAGCCATTGAATGCCACCTTTGACACCAAACCCTTTAGGATACGGCGAGGTCGCAATCTGCGTGGCTGCGTGCGGTGTATCGTAGGAAAGAAATAAGAAGAATGGTTTCTCGGGACTGGTTCGATGATGATTGATGAGCCACTTCTTGGAAGCTGCGGTGAACAAATCCGTGGTGTAGCAACCTTTGAGATCGCCGCCGATTTCCTTGTCTTGTTCCCAGATTTCCACGTGTTTGATGTTCTTCTTTTTCTTTTTAACGTGAATCTTATCAAAAGGGTAATGTTCGTGCCCATCGACGTGGCGAACTCCCCCAAGGAAATAGTCGAAACCACGCTTGGTGGGATAGGAGGGCCAGGACTTGGAGTCACTGCCATTCCCTTGTAATCCCCATTTTCCAATCAGAGCGGTGTGATACCCTGCTTGTTTCAAAGTTGACGCCAAGGTTGGCTGGTCGGGCAGAGCTTTATCAAACTGGTTATCTCGGATAGGAGCATTCCCCTGGTGTTGACCGAGGAAGAGAGAGGCTCTTGAAGGTGCACAGACTGGGGCGGCGCAGTAGTGAGCGCGAAGCTGCATGCCCTCTGCGGCTAATTGATCAATGTGCGGCGTGGTGAACCAAGGCTTGTCAGCCTCATTGGCTTTTTCACGTTGCTTCTGATTAAAGACCCCGAGGTCTCCATAGCCAAGGTCATCGCAGAAAATGAACAGGATATTGGGCTTGGTAGCGGCCGTGAGAGGCGAGGCTAGTAAGGAGAAAATGAATAGATTTTTGAGGAGTCTCATACGTTTAGTTGGGGTGGCTGGATTGTTACAATAAAAAGCCCGCCGAACTTTCATGCTCGGAGGGCTTCGTCACTAAATTGATGGGTGGTGCATGTGGCCTAAAAAGGAATGTCGTCGTTTGCCAAGTCTTCAGGCGATGGCTCGATTTCATTGCTGGAAGACGCCTGCTGAGGGGCTTGTCCGCCACCTTGACTGTTCGAACCGCCTGCTGCCTGGATTTTCCAACAGTTGAGGTTCACATAGTATTTCTCTTTGAACTCATTACCGCGAATATCAAAGCTGACCGTGACATCGTTGCCAGCTTGGAATTTATCCAACCATGAACACTTGTCTTTAATGAGCTCAAATTTGATGTCTTGGGGGTAGTTGTCATCGCCCGTCGTGATGACAAACTCGCGCTTGGTAAACCCGCTGGGGAAGGTCTGCGTGTCGAAGATGACTTTGATTTTTCCTGTGGCCTCGTACATGGGCAAAGTCTACTCAGGATCGCTCTGGCAATGCCACCGAAAAAAATGACAGTGGCTTACGGCACCACGTTTTCCACATGGCTTGGGCTATTCGTGCCTTGGAGAGAGGGCTCAGATGGAAGCGGACATCTCTTTGATAGCGCGGCGCCACCAAGGGGCTAAGTAGCTATCGGGCCGCAACCATGCCTCACGGTGTAGCAGAAGCATGCTATCGATATCAGAGAGGACCATGAATATTTCCTCAGTACGAAGAGAGCTGGGACCCTCGCGGAGTAATCGCCCTGCTAGATAGCGTCGGGTGTCGCACTTTTCCTCATTCGGGATTTTGGATTCATCGACGTCGCCGTAGACCTTGCTACCTCGCAGCAGTCGGTGTCGGTTTTTACGGAGTAGTGAAACGTGCACGGCATTGAGGTAGGGGTCCAGCACTGCGGCTGTGAGGCCGGCGAATTCCTTGCGTTCCACCGCCTCAAAGTCGAGCGCTTCACGCACCTCGCGCGGAGCATCATATTCCACCGGCACTAGGAAGAGCCCGTCATGTTTTGCATTGAGGCCCAAATCAAGGCGGCTGGTGATGACTGAAACTGGGATACTGAGCACGAGTCCGATCAAAACGGGTGACATCCACCAGAACAGGATGGGGTCTATGAGAATGGCGAGGATTGATGTTAGTATGCCAATCAGACTTTGCGCTCCGTGGGCCGCAAACGCATCGTCCCAAGACGTGCCTTGAGCACCACGTCGCTGGGCGGACCAGCCAACACTTCTTCCGATCAGATTGTAGATGACGAAACGGGTGTAAAAAATCATCATCACCGGCGCGATCAATGCTGATAGTATGGTTTCAATGAACGAACTGGTACAGGCGTTGATAAATCCGCCGAATCCCTTGCAACGCTCACGGTCAAGTGCCAGATCGATGATGCAGAAAAGCTTTGCGGTGAAGAGCAGGAACATCGTCAAACCGAGCAATACAAAGCCTTCCGCGCTACCTTTGTTAGGGACGATCGATTCAATCCCTTGCTCGGCGGCTTTCCACATGGCCACAATCATGAATAACATCCAGATAGCGGAACTCAGGTAGCAGAGAATGCCATTGCCGAGATGGACTCGGGTTTTACCGCGCAGTTCCTTGGCAAAGAGCAGCATGCCGTGCTGGAGGTTTCCTTGACACCAGCGCTGATCTCGCTGGGCCGCCTCAATGATCCCTTGAGGCCCCTCCTCGAAGCTGCCTCCGAGATCTTGCGCCAACCAGACTTCCCAGCCGGCTCTTTGCATCAACCCGGCTTCGACAAAATCGTGCGACAGAATGTGTCCGCCAAATGGTTTTCTCCCAGGTAGCTCAGGTAACTCGCAATGTTCCATGAAGGGTTGCAAGCGGATGATCGCATTATGCCCCCAGAAATTGCCACCACGGCCTTGCCAGAATGCAAGACCTTCCATGAAAACTGGTCCGTATAGCTGATTGGAAAATTGCTGCATACGGCCGTAAAGCGATTCACCACCGACAATGATCGGAGCGGTCTGGATCAGTCCGATGCCAGGGTTTGCCTCCATGCGCATGAGAAGTTCCACCATGGTTTCACCGGACATGACACTGTCGGCATCTAACACAATCATATACCGATAGTGCGGCCCCCAGGTTCGACAGAAATCGGAGACGTTACCACTTTTCTTATTCAAGTTATCCGGACGGTGGCGGTAGAAAATGCGATTGCCTTTGCCGGTTTCACGCTGGAGCTTTACCCAGGCTGCCTGTTCCGCAATCCATTGTTCCGATTGGGTGGAATCCGAGAGGATAAAAAAGTCAAACAGCTCACCGTGCGCGGTGCGATCGACAGACTCGAGAATGGCTTTAATTCCCGCAAAAACACGTTCGACCGGTTCATTGTAAACAGGAATAACGACCGCCACTCTGGTGCCATCCTCGATCTCCGGATCCTCATCACGGTTTCTCATCGACGATGGCATGTGTGCGATCGCACTACCGCAACGGCGCAGAATGAAGCCTGTAAATGCATGAGTGAAGCCGAACGATAGGTAGCTGAAAAGTATGGTGAACAGTACCCACAGAATCGTAGAGGAGAACGTCCATCCTAACTTCCAAAGATAGTCCGCCATGAGGTAGGCCCCCAGTGAGGCGATGACGATGACGATCGAGAAAAATAGGAACGTGGGCCAGACCTGCTCACGCACCGGTTCGGCCATCTGTTTGTCCTCGGGGACTACTGGTTTGTCTTCAGACATGGCGTTATAAAAATGGAATAACTTAGGTGTTTCTACCGAGTGAAGTAGAAGATGGCGGCGATGATCAGGCCGAAGCCGCTCCATAACAGCCAATGAATGAGAGTGCTAAGTTGACCCATGGATTCGATGGTTCTGTTAGCATGATCGACGATGCCTAAGTCGATCGGTCGGGGGTGCATGTTGGCAAAGGAGAATTCAGGATTCGCCTGTAAATAAGCATCGCGTAATTGTTTTCTCATATCCTTTGGCACGGGGGCTCCATTGAGGAAAATCTGCTGCCATCGAGTTTTAGAGTTCACTAACATGAGGGCGAGCCTTCCGCGGGCGGAAAGGCGGTCGACAGGCTCCTCTTCCTCGTCTTCACCCAGCACATCTCGGAACCATTCGACCAGCAGCTGATCGGTTTCCTCCGCCGCCAGTTCCACTGGAGCGCGGTTAGGTTCCTTTTCAAGGCGATCACTTGCCCGGCCCAGAATTTTCAACACCAGGGAGCTGAGTAGCAGCTTGTTATCTACATGCAGCGCCAGCAAATAAGATTCCACGCGGCGGTAGGCCTCGTTCCACTCCTCGAGAGATTCCTCACAGTCGGCGAGTTGGTTGGCCGCGAGATTTAGTGTGTCCACTGATAGCTCCATGTTTCTGATAGGGGTTTTTTGGTGGTGGGATGTTTCAGCGTGCAGCGCAGCTCCACTGGGTGGGGGCTTTTCTTATCAGAGTCGAGCTTGAATTCTATTCTCCAGCCTCCGGTGTGCACATTTTTGAAACATTGGTTTTCAGTGATGTAACCATTCTCAGACGATGTGATTTCCGCGAAAATAGGGGCATCTGCGGGCAGCTTGTTGAGGTCAGGGCCTTCGAAGTCGACCACAAAGCGCCGTGTGCCAGGGTAAGGTTTGAGTTTGCCAATACGTGTCGAGGTCACGTGGTTCGGGGACAGATCTTTCTCACCGGCTAGCTCCCAGACCAGATCGTAGGAATAGTGTAAGGATTCACCAGCCTGGGGGGATTCTTTCGGCTGGAAGAATGTGACGATGTTGTCCATCGCCTCATTGTCTGTGGGTAGCTCGATCAGGCGGATGGATCCGGTGCTCCAGGCGGATAGATCACCGGTGGGCTTGATCCATGTGCTGGGTGCTTGGTGCTGGGGATTGGATAAGTCCTGATAATGCACATATTCGCGATCGCGCTGGAACAGGCCGAATCCCTGCAGCTTGGTGGCATCTAGCCATGAGTTACGGATGGCGTGGTGGTTGTAAAGAGGACGCCACACGGTGTTTTGTCCCTCTGTTTTGACTAACAACCCATCGGAGTCATGGACCTCAGGACGCCAGTCTCCAAACGGCCGCTCCTTATGATTTTCCCCAAACCAAAACATCGAGGTGAGAGGTGCCAGACCCACAGATGGATTGTATTTCCTGAAATAGAGCGAGACTTGGATTTTAGAAACGGTGACATCGCCAGGGTGAATCTCAAAGCGGAATGCCCCCGCGACACTCGGGCTGTCTAACAAGGCATAGAATTCTAAGAACTTGTCAGCCGGCTTGGGCTCCACAAGCCAGTATTCGATAAAATCCGGGAACTCCTCGTTGTAATCGTCGAGCACGGAGTTGATAGCTAGACCTCGGGCGGAGATTCCGTAGCGTTGACCTTTTCCTAACAGCCGGAAGTAACTGGCACCTAGGAAAGAACCTATTTCATCAAAGTTCTCCTTTCCCCCCTCGAGCGGATGGCGAATACGGAAGCCGGCGAAACCGTGGATTTCTTCCTCATTGATCGGGTGGTGCACGACCAGCTTGGAGTAATCGAAGTATTTCTTTTCGAATTTTAAAGGGCTAGGCTCACGTGTGTCCGCATTGAGCAAATTCATCTTCACCGGTTTCGTGAAACGGTATCCTGCATGCATGAATTCGATCTGAAAGGGGCTGTCGCGGTCGGCCCAGAGTGTGCCTCCTTTTGAGGTTTTGATGGCACGGTATTGATCGTAGTTCAGATCCACCAATACGTGAGGCAGGGCAGGGGGAGCCTTATATTCGGAGGCAGCGAGTGTTTTCGCTTTCTCCTGCAGCGATTGGAAATTGAATGGTGCGGCTGCTGATGGCATCGCCACTGCGACGACGGCGCAGAGGGACAGCCACAGGCGTATGAAAGGGCATAAATGCATGTGCGGAAGTCATATCCAGATTGGTCGGATTTGACGAGCCACATCTTGTCATGTTGCGTCACCTGCGCAGCTCACTGGGATTCGTGCCGAAATGCTTTTTAAAGAATCGGGAGAAGTAGTATTCATCGCAAAACCCCAGCTGCTCAGCGATTTCATACATGGGTTTTTTACTGCCGGAAATGAGGTGCCATGCACGTGTCGCCAGCTGCTTCTGGCGGTATCGGTTGGGACTCATGCCGACTTTCTTTTTGAATGCCTTGCGGAAATTTTCGTAACCCATACCGACTTCTTTGGCGACGGACTGGATATCGAGATCCGAATTGCCTAATAATTTCATGGCGTTGGCGCACCATACGTCCTTTTCTCTGATGTCAGCATCTTCTTGGCTGTGATCCCTCAGTTCGGCGAGGCTCATCTGGACTTCACATATCAGTTGCAGAGCGTGTTTCTCATAGTTTACCACCGCTGCCATCGCTCGTTTTCCCCAGTGCAATAAGGTTCCATCGATGTCTTTCCAAAGACCTGACCTGAGGACTCCACTGTGTCTCCACAGATCGAATATAGGCCCATGGAAAACCATATAGAATTCTTCCCACCGTTCGCCTTCCTCCGGCCCATAACGATGTCCCACATCAGGAAAAATGACGAGAACATCGCCCTTGGCAAGTTTGGCCCGGTAGCCGCGTTCATCTTCATACCATCCGCTGCCATTCAGTAATTGCACCACAGCATAAGACCCCAGATGTCGATAAACCTTCATCGCCCCTCCCGTTTTGCTGATAGTGCCGGCCTCTGAAACCACGCCAAGCCCTGACCCGGATTGACTGAGCGGAAATTTTTGGTGGTTTACCTCGGACATGTTACCATTTCATCAAACGATACCATTTTACACAAGAAATACTACCATCCTGTAGGCGGAAATTAGTAAAGTGCTCGCACGATCGCGAGTATATTGCCGTATCACTCACCCGACATGCTTTCAAATCTTCATATCTCTCCTCGAATCCGACCATTGGCTTGCTCCGTGGCGGCGGTTTTTACAAGTATGCTGACCGTTCATGCCGAAGACGGCTCAGAGGACAAAATTTCTTTCAACAAGCACATCCGCCCCATTTTTATCGCAAAATGCACCAAGTGCCACGGCGGAGCCAAGGCCAAGGGCGATCTCTCCCTGATCTATCGCGAGGAGGCACTTGGAAAAGGCAAGTCCGGCAAGACTCTGATCGTGCCAGGGAAACCGATGGAGTCCGAACTTTTTCTCCGCATCATCACCGATGACTTGGATGAAAAAATGCCGCTGCAAAAAGGCGACCACGCTGAGCCTCCACTCCCGCCTAACGAGGTGGCCATTATCAAAAAATGGATCGAGCAAGGTGCCGAGTGGGAAGATCACTGGGCCTTCGCCAAACCGGTCAAGCCTGCTGCGCCAACTCTTCAGAACAAAGACTGGGTCCGCACTCCCATGGATGCCTTCGTTCTCGCCGGTATTGAGGCTGCAGGACTCAAACCCACACCAGAGGCCGATCGAGGTCAGTGGCTACGCCGAGCATCATTTGATATCATCGGTCTGCCACCGACGCCCAAGGAAATTGCCGATTTCATCGCCGACAAGTCACCGGATGCTTATGAAAAACAAGTCGACCGCCTACTCGCGTCTCCCCACTATGGTGAGCGCTGGGCATCCGTCTGGATGGACCTCTCACGCTACGCGGATTCCATGGGGTATGAAAAAGACCCGCATCGAAACATCTGGCCATATCGTGATTACCTCATCCGCTCGTTCAATGCGGACAAGCCGTATGATGAATTTGTCCAGGAGCAGCTCGCTGGCGATCTGATGCCGAATCCGACAGCCGACAAAATTCTAGCCACTGCATTTCACCGAAACACGCAGACGAACACCGAGGGCGGCACCGATGACGAGGAGTACCGAGTCGCAGCCACCATCGACAGGGTCAATACCACATGGACCGCCGTTCAGGGTTTAACCTTCGGCTGCATTCAGTGCCACGCGCATCCCTACGAACCGATTCCGCACGAGGACTACTATCGTTTTTACGCCTTCTTCAACTCCACGGAGGACGCCGATCTCGACAATGACTTTCCCAAATTTCGCATAGCCAACGATGCGAACCAGCGAGACACCGCCGCCAGTCTGTATAGCTCTCTGCCTGGCCTGCGAGCCGCCATTAACGAGCCGGGTCGCGAGCTGATGATGGCGGAGAAGAGCTGGCAAGATCTCAAGTTCCTGGAAACCAAAACAACCCACGGAGCTCTCGTCGTAAGTGACAAAAACGAACTCCGCACCAGTGGCACACTTGCCATTAACACACGCTTCAATCTGATCGCAGAGGCGAAAGATTTCACCGCGCTCCAAGTGACCATCATCCCGGAGAAGGATCAGCCGGCAGAGCTGCCAGAGCGAGGATCGGTGCTCTCCCATATGCAGCTGCACAGAATCAAAGCTGATGGTAAACGTGAGGCCATTGCTTTGAATTATGTCTTTGCAGATTACCTAACAGGCCAGTTCGATCCCGTCTCGTCTATCCACGGAAATGGTAACGGTTTCGGCGGCTACCCCAAATTGTTTGGTGAACGTCAGGCCGTCTTCGTGCCTACCGCTCCAGTGACTTTTGAGGCGGGGGATAAGTTCGAAATAACCATTCAGCACAAGGCATCCACTACCGGTAATCAGGCGACGACTCTACGCCGTTTTAAAGTCACCACTTCGTCAAATCCGCAGTGGATAGCGTTGGTGAATTCTCAAGCCCACAAAGATGCGGTGAATCAATACAATGCCGCAAATCATCAGTATAATCAGATTAAGGGTGTTGATGTGCCAGTGATCGCCCAGCGTCCGGAAGATGCGAAAAGAGAGACTCGTTTGTTCATCGGCGGCCTCTGGCTGAATAAGGGCGACCTGTTCACCGAGGGCGTGCCGAAACTGCTCAACGGCTACAAGGCTCCTGCCAATGATCGTCTGGAAATGGCCAAGTGGATCACGTCTCCAGAAAATCCTCTTACGGCACGCGTGATGGCAAACCGTGTGTTCTCCGAGTTCTTTGGTCGAGGCATCGTATCCACGCTTGGCGACTTCGGCTCCACTGGTCTTGCTCCTAGTAACTTACCTTTGCTCGATCACTTAGCGATCGAGTTTAGCGGAAAATACAAGTGGTCGATGAAGTCGCTGATGCGTGAGATGGTGCTCAGTGCGGCATACCGCCAGGACAACAAAGCCACCGCGGAACTCGCAGCGAAAGATCCGGCGAACATCATCATCGCCCGCGGCCCCCGCACCCGCTTGAATGCCGAAATGATCCGTGACAACGCACTCGTGGTCTCCGGATTATTAGCACCTAACATGCTGGGCGCCTCAGTCATGCCGCCGCAGCCGGATGGTATTTGGCAGACGGTGTATTCAGGCGCAAAGTGGAAAACAGCCACCGGCCCGGACCGATACCGCCGTGCGCTCTATACTTACTGGAAACGCACCAGCCCATATCCATCCATGCTTACCTTTGATGCCCCGCCACGAGACCTTTGCTCTGCCCAGCGCATCCCCACCAATACACCGCTGCATGCGCTGATCACACTGAACGATCCGGTGTATCTTGAGTGCTCGCAAGCATTGGCGAAACGCATGCTGGAAAATGGCACCAGTCTCGAAAGTCAGATCACTCACGGCTACCTCGTGGCCACCAATGAGATGCCAAATACCAAAACCGTTCAAATTCTAACAAATCTCCATGCCGAGCTGTTAGCCGATTTTCAAGCCAACCCAGAGAATGCCAAAAAGTTCTCCGCTACTCCCGAGGATGCCGCCCGCACGGTCCTTGCGAACACGATTCTGAACCTCGATGCGGCTCTAACCAAATAACCATGAATCTCCAACAACAACTCCAGCACGATACCCTACTGCACCAGTCACGCCGACAGTTCCTCGGTAAGTGTGTGGCAGGCGTCGGCTCCGCTTGGCTTAGCTCCATGGCATCGAAATCGTTTGGCTCATCAGCGGGCATGCCGGATCACATTGCCCACCTCGCGCCCAAGGCAAAGCGTGTGATCTTCCTGCACATGGCCGGCGCACCGTCGCAGTTAGAGCTTTTTGACTACAAGCCGGATCTGAAAAAATTCAACGGCAAGGCGACACCCGCGGAGTATTTGGAAGGGCAGCGTTTCGCCTTCATTCAGGGGGTTCCCACCTTGCTGAACAGTATTTTCCCATTCCATCAGACGGGAGAATCCGGTCAGTGGATCTCCGATCGCATGCCTCACTTTGAAAAGGTCATCGATGAAGTGTGTTTTATCAAATCAATGCACACCGATCAGTTTAACCACGCGCCTGCGCAATTACTTCTGCACACCGGTAACGCCCTGTTAGGAAACCCGTCCATCGGATCATGGGTGACTTACGGTCTTGGTTCAGAAAATGAAAACCTCCCTGGCTATATCTCATTGGTTTCAGGAGGCAAGGCTCCTTCGGCCGGTAAATCCGTCTGGGGCTCCGGTTTCTTGCCCTCTGTTTATCAAGGTGTGCAGTGCCGTTCCAAAGGTGACCCTGTGCTTTATCTATCAAACCCAGACGGCATCTCGCGAAACATGCGCAAACAAGCGGTCGATGCGATTACCCAGATCAATCAGGCCGCCCATGATGAAACCAATGATCCGGAAACGCTCACACGCATCGCCCAGTATGAGATGGCATTCAAAATGCAGATCCATGCCAACGAGGCCTTTGATCTCAAGGATGAACCTAAATACATCCACGATCTCTACGGCACCCAACCGGGGCAGGAATCTTTTGCCAATAATTGTCTGTTAGCACGCCGCCTCGCCGAGCGCGGCACTCGCTACATCCAGCTCTTCGACTGGGGCTGGGACTCACACGGCGCGGCTGGTTCCGAGGCTCTGAACAGCGGCTTCAAACGCAAGTGCGAGCAGACGGATAAACCCATCGCAGCACTGCTGACCGACCTGAAACAGCGCGGTCTGTTAGAAGACACCTTGGTCGTCTGGGGCGGCGAGTTCGGTCGCACTCCGATGCGTGAGAACCGTGGCGGAACTGAGATGAAATTCATCGGTCGCGATCACAACCCTGGAGCCTTCACCATGTGGCTCGCTGGTGCTGGAGTCAAACGAGGCTTCAGCTACGGTGAGACCGATCCCATCGGTTACAAAGCGATCAAAGACAAAGTCTCCACCCAAGACCTCCAAGCCACCATCCTCCACACTCTCGGCCTCAAACATAACAAGCTGACCTTCCCGTTCAACGGGCTGGATCAGACGCTGCCCGGAGTCACCAAGCCAGCTAGGGTAGTGAAAGAGATCTTTTCATGAGGTAGTATAGACCTGTTCAGAATAGCTCCTGCCTATCTTCACAGGTCCATCGTTTAATCCTTCATGAAACATCTTATCATTTTTCTTTCCCTGCTTGCCGCTACGTCAATCAGCGCCCAGCTCCCGTCTAACTACCAGTTGCAACAAGACTGGCTTATCGATAACTCGGGTTTTGTAGCCAAAGTGACTTCTGACGAAGCGGCTAAGACTCTGAGGATCGGCAACGGACTGATTCAACGCACGATTGATGTCCGGTTGGGGACCACGATTCATTACCTCAATCAAATGACCGGAGAGGGGATCATCCGGGCGGTAGAACCAGAGGGCGCTGTATCGATTGATGGGATCACTTATCCAATCGGCGGCGCTGAAGGTCAGCCGAACAAAGCATTTCTAACCCAGGAATGGCTTGAGGCCATGACTCCGCTTAAGGGGGCGCTCAAGTTGACAGATTTCAAAATAGGAAAACCCCAAGAGCGTCTGAAATGGAAACGATCACGCCACTACGCTAGCGATGCCGTGTGGCCACCCAAGGGAGCTTATTTACGCCTCGACTACAGCATGCCGCAAGTCAGCGAGGGGAAATCGCATCCTGATCCACTGGTGGACTCCAGCTATGGCAGACCAATGCTCTTTGAAGAGGATTTTAAAACACTCGATAAGTCATGGCGAATTCACACCAGCAAATTACATTCTAGGAGTAGCTTTAACAACGAAGGTAAACCCGGGGAGATTTACACTCCACCGCACACGGCGGTGTATGCTGAACGTGATCTCCCTGAGGGAACCGAAGTTGCCGAAGCCACCATCCATGCTGGCACTGATGAATCCACAAGCTGGGGGCCGGGCATAGCGCTGGTTTACAGTGACAGAGTGATCAAGTTTAACCTGCGTCCCGGAGGTTTGGCTGGGGTGAGCCGACCGGTTTTAGGACTCTATAACGGTCGCTCTGAAGAACCTAACGTCAGTGGAAATCAGAAGATTGATCTTAGTAAGCCTTGGACACTGCGTGTAAGAATAGGCACAAACAAATTGTATTTCGATGCCAAACCTGAAGGAGGGGCTTGGACGCATTTCAAGGCTCTTGATATCCCCAATAATCTTGGAAAACCCAAAGCCTTCCGCGTCGGAAAAATCGCCAAGGATGGCAACGGTTCGGATGCCAGTACCGAGGGGGAACTCGTTCGACTCAGAATCAATCAGGTGGCTTTCTACGGAGCCTTTGATCAGGCCAAGCTAGCAGCAATCAAAAAAAAGCAGTCGGGCCAAAAAGACATCACCGTTTCGGTGCATTACGAAATCTACGACGGTGTTCCGCTTATCAGCAAGTGGGTCACAGTTACGAATAACACCAAGAAGGCCATCAATCTTGATAAGTTTAACGCTGAAACACTTGCCGTGGTTGAATATGCTAACAATGTCGAATCGAGACCTGGAGTGCCTCTTCCGAAACCTCGCATGCTGCACGTGGAGACCGACATGGCCTTCGGAGGATTTACTCACCAGAATGCCAATCGTCATACGGTCCACTGGCAGACGGACAAAACCTACAGCAGCCAAGTGAACTACAAGCTGGAACAGCCCTGCCTGTTGAAAGTGGAGCCTACCTTTGGTCCTGACCAAACCATAGAGCCAGGAAACACTTTCAAATCGTTCCAAGTTTTCGAGCTGGTGTATGATTCCGAGGAGCGCGAGCGCCGAGGGCTGGCATTGAGAAAAATGTATCGCACAGTTGCTCCTTGGGTGACTGAGAATCCACTCATGCTGCACTGCAAGTCGTCTAACGAAACCGTGGTTAAGAAAGCCATCGATCAAGCTGCGGAAACAGGATTTGAAATGGTCATCCTCTCCTTCGGTTCCGGATTTGATTCCGAGAATGACAGCCCTGCCTATCTGGAGAAGTGGAAAGAAATCAATGAGTATGCACTCAACAAGGGGATTCATCTGGGGAGCTATTCGCTCTACTCATCGCGCAGTGCAGGTAAGGGGAACGACATCATCCCACCCAAGGGCATGAGCAATGCCCACGGAAAATGTCCGGCCATCACCAGCGAATGGGGACAGGCTTATATCAAGAAATTGTATAACCTATTCGATAAAACCGGATTCATGGTGTTCGAGAACGATGGCGCTTATCCTGGTGACGTGGATGTGACAGCACGTCCTCCTCTGCAAAAAGGAGTCACTGATTCACGCTGGGTTCATTGGCGGATCTGGACGGATTTTTACAAACATCTGCGTAGTAAAGGTGTCTATTTCAATCTGCCGGATTACTTCTACCTCAGCGGATCTAACAAATGTGGCATGGGCTACCGTGAGGTCAACTGGTCGCTCCCTCGCGAACAACAACGCATCCACACGCGTCAGAATATTTACGATGGCACATGGGAGAAAACTCCCAGCATGGGGTGGATGTTTGTTCCTCTAACTCAATACCACGGCGGTGGAGCTGCCGCTACAATTGAGCCTCTTGAGAAGCACCTCGATCACTATGAAATCATGATGCGCTCGAACCTCGGCCTTGGTGTCCAGGCCTGCTACCGTGGTCCACGGTTATACGATACCGAGAAGACCAAACAGATGGTCACTAACACCGTGGCATGGTATAAAAAGCATCGCGCTATTCTTGAATCCGACTTGATCCATGGACGACGCGCCGATGGACTGGACCTCGACTGGATGCTTCACGTCAACCCGACGCTCAAAGAAAAAGCATTCCTCTCAGTTTACAATCCCACTGACAAGGAACTTTCCAAAACGATCAGAGTTCCACTTTACTACGCTGGATTGCGTAACAAGGCCATGTTGTCCGATAACGGTCAACCAGCTACGTCGATCGATCTGGACACCTCAGCCCGTGCCGAAATTAAAGTCACAGTGCCCGCCCAAGGATACGCGTATTACATCTTCAACTAGGATCCCAATGAAACGCCTCCGAACCCAAGGTGGGTTGAGTCTGTTTCAGGAAGTGTTTGCGAATAAACTGGAGGAAATACGGGTACTTTGGAGAGGCCGGCATTATCCTTCCTCAGCGTAACAGCTATGACGAAAACGTCTGGTGATAAGTGGGGTTTCGTCACCCGCTATTATTAGGCAGTTGTTGAAGTTAGTACTGGAGAGGAGATGGGATAATTTTTCCCGAAACCTTGACAGTCGATATAGTTGCTGAGACTATGGACTTTATGAAACTCCCATCTCTACCTTCGTGGTTCGTCGTGGCCCTTACCGCTGGATTACTTTGCGGTACTAGTCAGGCCGTCGTCTATCTCTGGACTGGTGCAGCCGCAAACGGGAACTGGAATGACTCAGGGAACTGGGACTCCAATGGAATTCCGCCAGATACTGCCCCAGCCAATAATATCGATGCCAACGGCTTCAATCTGCACCCGGACCATCAAGTCAGGTTTTCTAGCACTACTATGCCAACGACCAATATTCCAAGTCTTGGGGGTGGGAACTCTGCCAATAACAGGGCCACTCCCACACTCATCTTGGACAGTGGTGGGGTGTTGAACATGAATTTATCAGCCGCCCGGGATGATGGTGTATGGACACAGTCGGGCAACAGAACGGTATTCACTATCGGAGATGGCATTGGTCCAGCTGGTGATACGACCTTGAACTTGTCGATCGCAGGGTCTCTTAACCGTCACAACAATGGAATCACTCATACATACCTAGTGAACTCAGATGGGGTCTTCACTATCGCCGGAAATGGAGCCTTGGCCTATTCTTTCAACGACTCTCGTTTCACCCAAATCATCTTGGATGGAGGGACCTTTGATACGAATCGATCAATCAACCGTTTCACTACGAATAATAACTTTGTCGATTTCCTGGCAATTGGCTCAAGTTTTACGGCGCATTTTGGCAATAGCTTTGGCAATATGGGTGCGGTTCAGGGGCAGATTGGGACAAACACATTCTTCCGTTCCAGCAACGACGTGCTGCTCATGGCCGTCGATAACGGAAACGATACATTCACGGTAACTGCCATTCCGGAGCCAAGCTCAGCGATTCTTGCTCTTAGTGGTTTGATGACTCTTGTTTTCGCTCGTCGCAGAAAATAGATGGTTCAGCTGCGAGGATAATTTTTCCATGCATATTGCTTCTCTACGGAGCAAGAAAGTCGACTACAATTCGATCTTCAGATGGAAGAATAGTTTCTCCGGACTCAGATGATACGGAAGATGGTAGCGGAATTCTTGAGTGACAGTACCGTCTCCGTTATCTGTTGGGATACCGAGAGGGAGGTGAATGTCAGAGGGGGAGTTCTGGTTGTTTTTCCATGTCGTGAGATCAGTGGATGATTCGAGGATGTAGCTTGGAGCGTCATCGTCCGTGCGCATTCGGAATTCAAAAACTGGGTAGGTGCCTTCGTTTTCTGCGGTCGCTTGAGAGACTTGGTAGGGGCGATCCGTTGTTAGAACGGATGGGTCGGTGAGAAAGGCAAACTCTTCGATGTTGGTGATTCCGTCGTGGTCTGGATCGGCTTCAGGGTTTCCGATTCCTGGATCTAACAATTCGGTTGGATTGTAGAAGCCGCCGAGAAATTTTTGCAGTGGGTCGGCGTTGATGCCGATAAGTGCATTGGCGTAGCGCACGCCGAGGATACGCTGGGAGTAGGCATCGAAGTGGATTTTTTCATCGTTGTGTCCTCGGAGACCGTTGTTATCGACGCAGAAGGTGTTGGATTTCTGGTTTGGGAGATCGGCGAGTGCGGCTTCGACGGGAACTCGGTCAGGGAGGCCGGTGTAAGTCTGGTTGTTGCCATTGGCATCGACCCAAGACGATGGCACAAGCTTGCCACAGATGAAAGGGAGCGCTGGGTCGGCTAGGTCGGTTCTGAGGTTTTCTACCAAGTTCTGAAGTCGGGTGGCGTAGCCGTTGGGATCGGATGATGGATTGGAGTTGCGGTTGGTGTTGTATTCGCCCTGGTGCCAGAGCACAGCTTTGACGGTGCCGTAGGTTTTGGCGGCGATTGTGCGTTGGATAGCTTCATCATAAAGCTTGTGTGCTCCTGTGTGTTTGGTGTCGATGGCACCGGGTTCCCAGAACTGGATGGCTGTGGCTCCGACCGCATGGTTGATAATGCCAATGACCACGTCTGGGTCATTTTCGTGGGCGAGCATGGTCTTGGCAAATTCCAGTCCCATACCGATGCGTGTGCTGCCTCCTCCCAGAGATGTCAGCGCGTGCTGGGCGAGAACCCACTGGTCTTCCATGCCACCACGGCTGCCGTATTGGAGGACTTTGTCGATGGGAGCGTCAAGCGTGGAGTCGAAGTCGCGACCGGAACCCTGCATGTTGGATTGGCCGATAAAGAGATAGATGTGGACTTTGCTTTTCTCGGGTAATCCGACGACGGGAATGGTTTGCGCGACCTCACCGTCGACGATAAGTTGGTATGCAACATTTCCAATGGGGGCGACGCTAATGGATCCGCTGCCGTCTGTGGTCTGTGGAAGCACATCTCCAATATCCGGGGTGATTTTAATTGTGGATGTACCGGGGGGCACCGTCCATGAGAGCTGGATGGTGTCGGGTTTCTGAACGAATGTGGCAGAGGAGCTGAATATGGCGGTGGGTGGGGCGTCTCCTGTTTCGATGATTTGAAGGCCGGAAATGACGCCGAATTGATTGCCTGTCTGCGGGGTGATGGTGACGGCAATATTGCCTGTGCCATCGGGGATTAAACCTGAGAGAACGCCATAGTTTTCTCCGTCAGTGAATGTGGAGTTGCTGGAGCCTGTTACGGTGGCAGAGCTGCTACCGGAGGCATAGATGACATGATAATTTCCGCTGATCAGATAGAGATCATAGGTTTTTGTCGGGTCCAGATCCTTGATAGTGAACGTGGCGACGTTACTATTGTTAGAAAATGTTCGGTCGCCAGTCAGAGAACCCGTGCCGCCGTCTCCGAATGCGCGATAGAACCCGCTGGTGAGTTCAACGTCGACTGCGGTAACGATTCCGTCGGTATCTTCAAGGTTTTGAGCAAGATAAGGATTGGAAATATTGGTGCCAGCAGCGGCGGGTTGCAGGTTGTTCCAAGTGGGTGTGCCAGTTGTCGCAAGGGGGCCTTGGCCAGAGAAGGTTCCGCTGCCGGTGGGACCAAAATCGACATTGACCTGCGTTGCTGATGCCCAAGACGTAAGCGCTAGCAGAATGAGAGCTAGAATGGTTGTTGGGTAATTCATGATGTGTGTGGAGACAAAAATGGGACATCTTGGTCTAGGCGCCCCATTTCGATTGATTGATCGAGAGTGCTGAACGCATTCTAGCTACGGCGGCGGCGTGTAAGGCCTGCGAGGGAAGCGAGTCCGAGAAGGACGGCTGCAGAGGGTTCTGGGACTTCGACGATCTGCAGGCCAGCGATGACACCGAACTGATTGTCTGGTGTAGGATCGATGGTTACGCTGAGGTTACCTGAAGCATCGGGTGTTAAACCTGAAAGTAATCCGAAATTTACACCGCTTTCGAAGGTGGCGCTTGATGAACCGGTAGCAACTACAGAGTTGGCACCTGAAATAAATGTTACATCGTAATTTCCCTGAATTAGATAGAGGTCATATGTTTTGGTTGAGTTCAGTCCACTGAGTGTGAATATGGCATTGTTATTACCATTGGAGAACACGCGATCACCAAGGAGATCCCCTGTGCCGCCGCTTGTGCCTCCATTGAATGCGCGGAAGAAACCTGATGTCAGAGCAACGTTGAATCCGCTATCTGTTACTCCGTCCGAAGCTATAAGGGTGTTTCCGCCGTTGATGCCGGAGAATGATTGGCCGGCTGCAACGGTTTGACCTGTTGTCGAGAGTTGGACTTGAAAATCGTTCCAAGAAGTTCCTGCGTCAGTTGCAGGGCCAGTTCCTGAATAGAGAGTCGGTGCAGGGTTACCTCCGGGGTTTTGACCTGAGATACTGGTGTCACGGCTGAAGTCCACATTGACGACGAGCGCAGCGGAGAGGGTTGGCGCGAGAAGTGCGGTGAGCACGACCGACATAAATGGCTTTGATGGATGTTTCATAGTGTTTATCTAGAAAGTGTTATGAGATGAATATTTAAGTTTCTTGTTAAGCCATGCAATATGAAAATAGCAAACGGGGCTTATTTGTGACCGAGTGTTCACATTTGAAGCATTTTTGAGGAATATCGGTGAATTATTGGATGAGTGTTGTGAAAATGCACCACTAAATACTTTACATGGTCAAAAAGTTGTCATAGTAAATCATCGTGTCCGATCACTCAGCCATTCTCAAAGACCACCGGATACCGGTGACGGCGCAGCGTTTGGCTGTGTTGCGGGCTGTGGATAGCAAGCCTCACGCGACGGCTGACGCATTAGCCGATGTGGTGCGCGCGGAAATCGGCACGATTTCGCGGCAGGCGGTTTATAATGTACTGACTCTGTTTTCGGAGAGAGGACTGATCCGGCGTATTCAACCAGCCGGATCTTCTGCGCGTTATGAGAACCGGGTGGGTGACAATCATCATCATTTGGTCTGCAGGAAATGTGGCATGACCGTGGATGTGGACTGCGCGACAGGTCAGACACCGTGTCTGCATGCATCGGATGATGCCGGCTTTGTGATCGATGAAGCGGAGGTGATCTACTGGGGCGTGTGCCCGGAGTGCCAGAAGGTGAAGGAAGATGCGTGATCAGATTTTTAACAACGAACGAACTAACAACAACTAACCCATAAAATACAATACCATGTCAGACACATCAAAATGCCCCTTTTTCCAGCAGGCTGCCCCCAGTGGCGGCGGAACCACCAATGAGGACTGGTGGCCGAACAGACTGCGTGTGGATTTATTAAATCAGCACTCGAGTAAGTCGGACCCCATGGAGCCGGACTTTGACTATCGTAAAGAATTTGCCAGTCTCGATCTCGACGCTGTGAAGCAGGATCTTACTGAGTTGATGACTGACTCCCAAGACTGGTGGCCGGCGGACTTTGGGCATTACGGACCATTGTTTATCCGCATGGCATGGCATAGTGCCGGCACTTACCGCCAGGGTGATGGTCGTGGTGGTGGTGGCCGTGGTCAGCAGCGGTTTGCTCCTCTTAACAGCTGGCCGGATAACGTCAGCCTGGACAAGGCGCGTCGTCTGCTCTGGCCGATCAAACAGAAATACGGACGCAAGATTTCCTGGGCTGACTTGTTGATTCTAACAGGTAACGTGGCTCTGGAAAGCATGGGCTTCAAGACCTACGGATTTGCCGGTGGTCGTGCCGATACTTGGGAGCCGGATCAAGATGTTTACTGGGGCCGCGAGACCGAGTGGTTAGGTGGTGATAAGCGTTATGATCATGGCTCGGAAGGCGCAGACGAAGATCGCGGCGTGCTAGTCTCGGACGATGATGCCGATGGCGATGTGCATAGTCGCGTGTTAGAGAATCCTCTCGCAGCGGTGCAGATGGGCCTGATTTACGTCAACCCAGAGGGCCCTGACGGAAATCCGGACCCTGTGTTAGCCGCGCATGATATTCGTGAGACCTTTGGTCGGATGGCGATGAATGATGAGGAAACGGTCGCCCTGATTGCCGGTGGTCACACCTTCGGAAAAACTCACGGAGCTGGCCCGGCCGATCACGTGGGTGATGATGCCGAAGATGCACCGTTGGAAGCACAGGGCTTTGGCTGGGCGAACAGCTACGGCACAGGCAAGGGAGGCGATACCATCACCAGTGGTCTCGAAGTCACTTGGACCCAGACACCGGCCCAGTGGAGCCATGGCTTTTTCAAGAATCTGTTCGAACATGAATGGGCTCTAACAAAGAGCCCTGCCGGTGCGCACCAGTGGATTGCGAAAGACGGCGGCGAGACCATTCCAGACGCGCATGACCCATCGAAGAAACATCGTCCGACGATGCTGACCACTGATCTGTCACTGCGCTTCGATCCTGAGTATGAAAAAATCTCCCGTCATTTCCTGGAGAACCCCGACGCGTTTGCCGACGCCTTTGCCAAGGCATGGTTCAAGCTCACCCATCGTGACATGGGGCCGAAGGCTCTCTACCTTGGGCCTGAAGTGCCTGAGGAAGATCTCATCTGGCAGGATCCGATTCCTGCCGTTGATCATGCGCTGGTGGATGGCAAGGACGTGGCGAATTTGAAACAGCAGATTGCCGACTCCGGCCTGAGCGTCTCCGAGCTGGTCTCCACCGCCTGGGCCTCGGCTTCCACCTTCCGTGGATCCGATAAACGCGGCGGTGCCAATGGCGCACGCATTCGTCTGGCACCTCAGAAAGACTGGGAAGTAAACCGACCTCAGCAGCTGACCAAGGTGTTAGGAAAGCTGGAGGAAATCCAGAATGCATTCAATGATTCCGCATCGGACGGGAAAAAGGTCTCACTGGCAGATCTCATCGTGCTCGGTGGTAGCGTTGGTATCGAGCAGGCAGCAAAAGCCGCAGGCCACGATGTTGAAGTGCCATTCACTGCAGGTCGCACCGATGCCAGCCAAGATCAAACCGACGTAGAATCCTTCGAGGTTCTCGAACCCAAAGCCGATGGTTTCCGCAACTATCTGGGCGGTAAATTCAGCGTGCCGGCAGAGCACCTCTTGATCGATCGCGCCCAGCTGCTCACACTAACAGCCCCAGAGCTGACCGTCTTGGTGGGTGGTCTGCGTGTGCTGGAAACCAATGCCGATGACGAAGGATACGGTATTCTAACAACACGCCGTGGCCAGTTGACCAATGACTACTTGATCAACCTGCTAGACATGGGCGTGGAGTGGAAATCGGTCTCGCCTTGTGGCAATGCCTACCTTGGTTCTGATCGCAAGACCAAGCAGCCAAGGTGGACCGGAACCAGAACGGATCTCGTTTTCGGATCAAACTCCGTGCTGCGTGCCGTCGCCGAAGTTTATGCCTGCGCTGATGCCGAGCAGAAGTTCGTCCAAGACTTCATCGCCGCTTGGGTGAAGGTCATGGAGCTGGATCGCTTTGATCTGATCTAACTACCACGGATCACTGCAGAAAATATCCACTCGGCGTGTCTTGGATAGCTCCAAGGTGCGCCGAGTTTTTTTGCGCCCATGGCTCAACCCGCTTGAAATGCGATGAGCTTGGAGTCTTCGTTGGGATTTTTCACACAGCTAACAAGGAAGTCCGTGAAGCGCTGGGCGTAAGGATGAGTGGCGCCTGGCTGCACATAGCTGGCAAGGGTGGTGTGGGGAAGTTTAGGCAGCACTCCGTTAATCTTCGGCAGGTGATCGCTGAGCACGGAACGGGGCAGCACGCTGATGCCGAGGCCTGCTTCGATGGCGGCTTGCACGGCCAGGGCGGAGTTGGCTTCGATGGAAAGTTTCCACGGCACACCGGCTTTGGTCAGGGCATCAAAGGCAATTTTGCGATAGCAGCACGGAGCGGGCATTAGCACGAGCTCGATGGGTTCAGAGCTGTTTTTTTGTGGTGGCAGAGTGCCCGACCACACTAGCGGTTCGTCCCAGAGCTGAGTGCCCCGTTTTCCCTCCGGGCCGGCGAAGACGAGGTCGAGCTCGTTGTCTTCAAGTTTGGAAATAAGCTCAGCACCGTAGCCGAGCACGAGGCTGAGGTCACAGTTCGGATGGGCGCGGCGGAAGCGCGCGAGCAAGGTGTGGAGGTGCTGTGGGGCGAGATAATCAGCAAATCCGACACGTAGAAGGGTCGCTTCATCGGGAGCTGTGACAGCCAAAGCAGCTTCGTCGGCCAGCTCGAGGATGCGGCGGGCGTAGCTGATGAAGGTCTCACCGGCTGGGGTGACTGAGACGGCACGCGTGGAACGCTCCAGAAGCTGCGTGCCCAGGCGATCCTCAAGTTTGGCAATCTGCAGACTGATCGCAGACTGGGTGCGATGGACGCGCTTGGCAGCTGCCGAGAAGCCACCTTCCTCAACAACAGCGACGAAGGTGCGCAGCGATAGGAGGTCGGTTTCGAGCTTTAAATGGGCTTGTTTCTCAGAACTCATACTTATTCGAATACCTCATCAATGGAATGAGAACAAGCAATTTCACAAATCAACGGTGGCAGGCTAGGATGCTCCCAAGATGTGAAACCCGAAAGGTCTGGCCGATGCCAGTTCATCTTTGCGGTAACACAGTAACTCTAACAAAAACTAACAAAAAATATGAATACCATGAAAGCAATGCTGATCAAAAACTATGGAGAAAACGCTAAGTTTGAAGCTGAAGAAATAGCGAAGCCGGAAATCAAGGCCGGTCATGTGCTGGTTAAAATAGCGGCCACGAGTGTCAACACCGTGGATACGATGATCCGGAACATGGGGGAGGAGTTACCTTTGTCTCCCGCGACTCCTGCTCTTCTGGGCATGGATTTCGCTGGTGTCGTGGAGGAGGTGGGCGAGGGCGTGACCGGCTATGCCATCGGTGATGAAGTTTACGGATGTGCCGGCGGCCTGGCTGATTTGCCTGGCACCTTGGCGGAATACATCGTGGCGGACAGTGACTTGATCGCCAAGAAGCCGTCGAACTTAAGCATGCGCGAGGCAGCTGCGTTGCCCTTGGTGGCGATCACCGCTTATGAAGGTCTGCAACGTGCACAGATTGCACCGGGTCAGAAGGTGCTGGTGCACGGAGGATCTGGCGGCGTCGGCCACATCGCCATCCAGTTGGCCAAATACTGGGGAGCCGAGGTCTATTCCACCGGAGGAGGTGAAACCCAGCTAAAGTTGATTGAGGAACTGGGAGCGAAAGGCATCAACTACAAGTCAGAGAGCGTGGAGCAGTATGTGGAGACGCATACCGATGGGGCTGGCTTCGATGTCATTTTTGATACCGTAGGTGGTGCGAACCTGACGAAGTCTTTCGACGCCGCAGCTCTGAACGGCCAAGTGGCGACCACGGTATCGATGTGTGAGCTCGATCTGAACACGGCGCATTTCAAAGGCCTGTCGCTGCACGTGGTGTTCATGCTAATTCCCATGCTGCACAACTTTAAGCGGGAGCTGCATGCTGAGATTTTGAGTGATCTGGCACGTATTTCTGAAGAGGGACACCTGACACCCGTGTTAGATGAAAATAGATACTCACTCGATGAGGCGGATGTGGCACATGCCCGATTGGAAAGCGGCGCCGGTCTCGGTAAAGTGGTCGTCGAAATCTAATCAACCAACTTACAAAAATATGAAACGCTTGAAAACAAAATGGTCATTGCTGTTAGCGGCGATTCCGGCAGCGGCCATTACGGCTCACGTCATTGCCCAAAATGTTGAACCGAAGCCAGCGCCTGCCCATGTTTGCACGGAAGATGTCGAGTGGGGCGCATTGAATCCTGCCCGTGGTGATAAAGGACCACGCGCTGGAACCCTCTGGGGCGATCGCACAGGTGCCGGAACGTCAGGATTCCTAGTGAAGTTTGCAGATGGCTTTTCCTCGCCACCTCACATTCACAACGTCACCTACCGAGGCGTGGTGATCAGCGGTCTGGTGCACAATGATGATCCGGAAGCGGAGAAAATGTGGATGTCGGCTGGCTCATTCTGGACCCAACCGGCAGGGCAAGTTCACATCACCGCAGCAAAAGGCAGCAATGCCATGGCCTACATCGAAATCGATAGCGGCCCGTATCTGGTGCACCCAAAAGAGAAGGCATTCAGCGGTGCCGAGCAGCCGGTGAATGTGGATGCCTCGAACATCGTCTGGCTCAGTGCGGCGAGTTCAACGTGGATTGATGCTGGTTTCGCCACTGGGCCTGAGATCGCATTTCTCTGGGGAAATCCACAGGACACCAAACCGGGAGGCACCATGGTTAAGCTACCGTCAGGGTTCGTCGGCAGCATCCGCAACAACGGCTCGGCGTTACGAGCTGTGGTAGTAAAGGGAAAGGCTAAACTCCTTCTAACAGGCGATGAAAAATCCAGCTCGCTGGAGCCAGGGCATTATTTTGGCTCGGATGAAAAGACACAGCATCAGCTGGTGAATGAGGGCACGGAGGAATGCATCCTCTACATCCGCACCGAGGGCAAGTTCGACATTGTTCCGGCAGAGCCGAAACCCTAGGCTGCATTCATCGGGGAAATAAGAACCGTTTAGAAATCCATCCACTCTAACAACATGCCATTTCAAGCCGTCGTCGTCGAAGAAGCCGGACCCTCCGAAGTCACCGTGGAGGTGCGAGAGCTGAGCGAAGATCAATTGCCCGACGGAAATGTCACCGTCTCCGTTGATCACACCACACTCAATTACAAGGACGGCTTGTGCATGAAACCTAACAACGGCTTGGTGCGCAAGTATCCTCATGTGCCTGGGATTGATTTTGCTGGAACTGTTAGGTCTTCTGATGATCCGCGTTATCGCGAAGGTGACCGGGTCGTTTTAACTGGTTGGGGAGTGGGCGAACGCCATTGGGGAGGGTATTCTCAATTGGCACGAGTGAATGCAGATTGGCTGGTTCCGCTTCCTGACGGACTAACTACAGCGCAGGCGATGGCGATAGGCACAGCTGGTATGGCGGCGATGCTTGCGGTCATCGCGCTCGAAGACCATGGCCTGACGCCCGATCAAGGCGAGGTGCTGGTGACCGGCGCAGCGGGTGGTGTCGGCTCCATAGCGACGGCTATTTTAAGTCAGCTTGGCTACGAAGTAGCAGCCGTCACTGGCAGGGCAGAGACGGCGGAATACCTGATGTCACTGGGTGCCACGCGCATCATCCCCCGGAGCGATCTCGACACCGTTTCGCCAAAACCGTTAGAGTCCACGGCCTGGGCTGGCTGCGTGGACGTGGTCGGCGGCGAGATGCTGGCACGGGTGATCGGTCAGCTGAAATACGGAGCATCTGTGGCCGCAGTGGGGCTGGCAGGAGGGGCAGCTTTACCAACCAGCGTGCTACCGTTCTTGCTGCGAGGTGTGAATTTACTCGGCATCGACAGCGTGATGCAACCATTCGAAAAACGCCAAGCTGCATGGCAGCGGTTAGCCAGCGATCTGCCTCTGGATAAGTTAGAAACCATGATCCAGCCAGCAACGTTGAGTGAGCTGCCACAGCTAGGAGCAGAGATACTCAAGGGCGGGGTGAAAGGTCGAGTGGTGGTTGATATGAAGAATGGGATCTAGCATATTCTGCCAGTATGTCTCGAATAGCATCGGAGCACGCTGTTGTATGTCTTCGCTTGCCGATATCCACCTCGCAGAGTGTCAGGCGCTCCATATACAAAAAAACCACCAATCTCTGAGGAAAGGTGGTTCATTGAGATTTGTAGCGTCGGTCTATTTGCGACGGCGAAGGATGAACCCGAGGCCCGCAAGGCCGAGCAGAGCGGCGCTGGAAGGTTCTGGAATGGCGTCGAAGTTAGGGTTTTCGTAAAGAGTTTGAATTTCGCTTTGTGAGAGTTCACCAGTGAAAACTTGGAGATTGGCGAAGTCACCTTCGAAGAAGAGGCTTTCAGCTCGATTGGATCCCAAACGGAAATCCCCACCGTGTCCAATGTTTGTAGCGGTCGGCGTAGTGTCCAGGGGTGTGTTCGCAGTCGCCTGTCCGAAAGGAGTGATGCCGACAGTTGCTTGGTTGTTGTCCGACGCATCGCGCGTCATGATGAGATGATACCACGTGTCTGCCTGTAGTCCGTCAATTATGGCGACGCTATCTTGCCCTTGAGTATCTCCTCCCTGCATGAGGGACAGGAGTTGACCGGATGTGGGTCCGAAACTTACTTGATGGGAAAAGTCGGCGGAGCCGTGCGATACAAGACCGGTGAAATCCGCTTGGCCGACATCGGAAGTGCGGAACCATACCGAGTAACCCCACTTGCCATTTTGAGTGGCAGTCCCGCCACTGAGCGAGGAGCTGTCACCGCCACCGGAAGCAGCGCCTTGCAGGTAACTCGTGCCGTTCATGCTGACGTAGCCACCAGATTGATTGACGGTAGTTGAGGTGCCTTGGTCGATGAGTTGCGAGAGCGGGTTGTTTCCAGGGCCAAGTTGGTTTTGGAACGGGTTCGCTGCGGAGAAGTCAAATTGAGAGATGAGAGTAGCCGCAGAGATCGGCAGGGTGCAACTGGCTAAGAGAAGAGAGGAAAAGATTGGAAATTTCATGACGATGTAGTGAACTTGGATGCCATGCTAATTTTTGCAACAAAAGGTGTCAATCTTGCAGTCAATCAGTCTCAGGATTTCAGAGGATGTATTAGCCAGCTGGATATTGGGCACAGTAAGAGTGCATGCAGATGGAGGTGGCAGTGGCCACGTTGTAGGAGTAAGGAAGACCCCATACTGGGATTTCGACTACGGCATCGAGAAGGTCGAGAGTTTCCTGATTTAGTCCTTCGCGTTCCGACCCGATCACCAACACCGTCCGGTGCGGAAAGCTGAAATCCGCCAGTGGTGTAGAGTGGGTGGTTTGTTCGAGGCCGACGAGCGAGTAGCCCTCTAGTTTCAGTTTTTTGAGCGCCGGTAGCAGTGTCCGATAAGCAGTGATCGTCACGTTGTCCGTGCCGTCGCGCGCTATCTTAGGGTTCACTTTAGCATTGCCCGTGGCGATGACTTGAGTGATTCCACAGCACCCGGCAGTGCGGATGATGGTGGATAGATTGGCGTGCGTGCGTAACGGCGAGCACGCGATGATGAACGGCCGCGCAATGGTGAGTTCAGCAGGTGGCTTGTGGCGGATGTGCTCAAATTTGAACGACTCACTCATAGCACGGCATCTCTAACGGAGAGCGTAGAGTGCCGTTGGTTTGGGTTAACATAGCTACATCATGGGGCTTGGCGTGGACGAAGCAAGGTGGGAGTTTTTCAGATGGACATAAAAAGCCCTCAAGCGCTGGAATCTGAGAGCTTTTTTGGGGGGGTGAGCGTTGATTAGTCAGAGGGCAGCGACCGGAACTCTCCTTCGATGTGGGTGAAACGGCTCACGGTCACGATGGTGATCCATGACAGCAGGAAGCCGGGGATGATTTCATAGACACCCGGACCACCGAGGAAAGACTGATTCCACCCGAGTGCAATCCACACGATCACGGTCACCGCTCCCACTACCATGCCGGCTAGCGCACCGGTACCGGATGTTTTTTTCCACACCAGCGCGAGGATGATCATCGGACCAAAGGCAGCACCGAAGCCTGCCCAAGCGTTGGCCACCAGACTGAGCACTTGCGAATCTGGATTCCCTGAAATCAATGCGGCGACGATGCCCACTGCGAGCACACTCAGCCGACCGATGAGGACGAGCTGTTTGTCGCTTGGTTTTTTGTTCACAAAGAGTCGGTAGAAGTCCTCTGTTAGGGAGGATGAGGAAACTAACAGCTGGCTGGAAATGGTCGACATGATCGCAGCGAGCAGGGCGGCATAGAGGAAGCCAGTGACCAGCGGGTGGAACAGAAGATCGGAGAGAATCATGAAGATGGTTTCCGGATCATCCACAGTGATGCCATTGCGCTCGACGTAGGCGCGACCAAACACCCCCATGCCGATGGCTCCAATGAGGGCGACAAACATCCAGCTCATGGCGTAGTTTCTGGCTTTGGCTACATCTTTGACCGACCGCACCGCCATGAAGCGCACGATGATATGCGGCTGGCCAAAATAGCCAAGCCCCCAGGCAAGTGCGGAGATCAGTCCGACCGCTGTTAGGCCACTGGTGAGTGAGAGGTAGCTGGGATCGATCGCACTGAGCCGATCGGCGGCACCCCCGATGCCATCGCCCTGACCGGTGGTGAGTATGACGATGGGCATGATGACCAGAGCCAGCATCATGATGACTCCCTGGCAGAAATCGGTGAGGCTGACGGCGAGGAATCCGCCCACCACCGTGTAGGCCAGTACCACGATGAGGGTGAACCAGACGCCGAACATGTAGTCGCTCATGAAACCGAGGTTGACCAGTTCTCCAAAAGCACTGGCGAAGAGCTTGCCACCGCCTACCAGGCCAGCAGCGGTGTAAACCACGAAGAAGAGCACCACGATGATGGCCGAGGTCATGCGCAGGGGCAGGGCGCGGGAGGGAAAACGGTTGGCGAGAAACTGGGGCACGGTGAGCGCGTTGTCGTAGCGCTCGGTTTGTTCGCGCAGACGGGGAGCGACGATGATCCAGTTACACAAAGCTCCGATGAACAGACCGATACCGATCCAAGCCTCAATCAAACCTGCGGCAAAAAGTGCACCCGGAAGTCCTAAGAGTAGCCAGCCAGACATATCGGAAGCCCCGGCTGACAGGGCGGCGACGGCAGGGTGAAGGTTGCGTCCGCCGAGCATGTATTCCTCCGAGTTGGAGGTGGATTTTTTCGCCGCGTAAAAACCGATGGCGATCATCAATGCGAAGTAAAGAAAGAGACTGGTCCAGATTCCGATGTGCATAAATAGGTAAGTGAATGGGGTGATGCCGCGCAGAAAGACAGGCAAAGCTCAAACCGTGAGCCAAAGCGCGCGAGCACCCACAGCCTCACACAGTCAGATAGCCTGTCAAGGGAAGCTCAGGAAAGTGATGGGGCTACCAGTTTCAATCCTGTTAGTAATGATAGCGACACATCATGATGACCAAGCGACCATCATGTACGCGATAAACCAGCCGATGCTCTCCAGTGATCCGGCGCGACCACCAACCAGATAAATTTGCCTTGAGCGGTTCCGGCTTTCCAATGCCATCAAACGGCGCGCGCATGGCGTCCTTGATTAGCAAATTGACACGTTTCAGTGTCTTTTTGTCTGTGTTCTGCCAATGCAGATAATCTTCCCAACCTTGAGGTAGCCAGCAAAGTTCCATTACTCAGCAAGCTGGTGTGTAGAAAAATTACCTTTTTCAAAGTCCTCAAGCCCTTGGCGAAGTCGCTCCGCGTTGGCAGGGGATGAAAGCAAATGCAGGGTCTCTTCCATGCTTTCATACTCTTCCATAGAAAGCACCACAACCGATTCGTGCCCATTACGCGTGATGGTAATCGGCTCGCGGTCATCCGTCGCTTGTTTCATTACAGAAGCAAGGTTGTTGCGGGCGTTGGTGTAGCTGAGAGTAGTCATGGTGTCAGGTTAGTGGACATGCACAGAATATTGGCAAACTGTATCCAAATCAAGTTGAAATAGTGATAAAAAGGTGGTGTTCATACGAATATTCTTGCCCTATGTTTAATGATGCTTTACAAAAAACGCATGGCGAAAGATTCAAAGATAGAATGGACGCATCACACCTTCAATCCATGGTGGGGGTGTTCAAAAGTGTCGCCAGCCTGTAAACATTGTTACGCGGAAACATGGGCTAAACGAGTCGGCAGTAAAGTTTGGGGAGCTAAAGCCTCGCGTCGTTTTTTTACCGATAAGCATTGGAGCGAGCCATTGAAATGGAATAAGGAGGCGACGAAAGACGGGAAGAGACGGCGAGTGTTTTGCGCATCCATGGCTGATGTTTTCGAACGAAGGGCTGAACTCAAACCCTGGCGAGACCGGTTGTGGGCACTTATTGAGCAAACGCCCATGCTTGATTGGTTAGTTTTAACAAAGCGACCTCAGAACATTGCAGCGATGGTACCTTGGGAAGAGGAGTGGCCAGATAACGTATGGCTCGGAGCTACTGTAGAAAATCAAACGTGGGCAGAAAAACGACTTCCAATACTATTGAGTTTTCCGGCTAAGGTTAGGTTCCTAAGCTGTGAGCCATTATTGAGCGATCTAGATTTAAGAGAATTCGTTGATGATGATAGTTTGCACCCTATTGACTGGGTGATCGCTGGCGGTGAGAGCGGGCCATATTCGCGACCAATGAAACCCATATGGGCAAGAAATTTGCGAGATCAGTGCTTGTCTAATGATATAGCATTTCACTTCAAGCAGTGGGGGCATTGGGTTCCTCAAGACCTACTTACGGAAGAGCAAAAAAAAGTAGTCATTCTTGATGGTGAGAAGCTGGCTGCAGTTGGAAAAGGAAAGGCTGGAAGAAACCTTGATGGGAGAACTTGGGATGAATTTCCAGCTATGGTATCATGAATAATAATTACTTATTCGATATGGATGACCATATGTCGGAACATCCGAGTGCCATAAGTAAAAAGGCTAAGGGTCACGTTTGGACAGAGAAAAAAGCGCAATTCATAGCTCGCTACCTAAGAGCTTTTACATACGTAACGAAGCACGGAACATACATTGATGCCTTTGCTGGCCCACAAGAGGAAAAAGTCTATGATAACTGGGCTGCAAAACTTGTTTTAGAGAATGAGCCTAAGTGGTTGAGACGTTTTTATTTATTCGAACAAAGTGAACAACAAATAGAACTAATTGAAGAGCTAGCGGCCGAGCATCACGAGGAAGGGGCATTGAAAAAAAATAGGAAGGTTGAAGTTTTTCAGGGTGATATGAATGAAGAACTACCTAAATTTTTGGGCGAAAACCCAATATCAGAAAAACAAGCTACGTTCTGCCTATTCGACCAAAGAACTAAGGAGTGTGATTGGGAGACTGTTGCTCAGGTAGCACGGCATAAAATCAGTGGTAACAAAATTGAACTGTTCTACTTTCTCGCCCAAGGATGGGTGGATAGAATACTCACAGACAAATTGGGAGAAGGTAATCTTGAGAAGGTTGCTAGATGGTTAGGTGCTGATGATTGGGAGTGTTTTAAAAAGTTAGATTCTGATGGTAGGGCTAAGTATTTTGTTTCCAAATTTTTGAATGAATTGGGGTATGCTTATTCCAAGGCTTACCCAATTTTTGAACATGGTGCGGAAGGGCGAATCATGTTTTGGATGATCCATGCATCCGATCATGAACGAGCTCCAGCTCTAATGGATGCGGCATATTCAGGTATAGGTTTGGCTCTACCTGAAGAAACCGGTGTCATACAGTTAGATCTTTTATGATTTCTGAGAGGACTTCGTTAGGCTATTTTGATGCAGATTGTTTTGTTTCACGGGGGGAGTATCTTGATTTAAAATTGTGTGAGATCAGTGACGTATCTGAGTCCATACCTGTAAGCTTCGTGATATAGTCAGATTACCTCTATGGAGGCTTAGGACCAAAACAGCTCCATACCCAATAAAGAGTATGGAGCTGAATGAAAAATTACTCAGATCAGGCTTCGCTTTGAGCAAGCTCCTTAGCTGAGAGATCATCGCCAGTATACCCATTCTCCTCAGCATACTTCCGCACATCCGCGGTGATCTTCATCGAGCAGAAGGTGGGGCCGCACATGGAGCAGAAGTGGGCGGTTTTGGCGCCTTCGGCGGGGAGGGTTTCATCGTGGAAGTCGATGGCTCGTGCTGGATCGAGGCCGAGGGCGAACTGGTCGCGCCAGCGGAACTCGAAGCGGGCTTTGGAAATGGCGTTGTCGCGTTCTTGGGCGGCGGGGTGACCTTTCGCTAAGTCAGCGGCGTGGGCGGCGATTTTGTAGGTGATGACACCTTCGCGGACGTCGTCTCTGTTAGGCAGGCCGAGGTGCTCCTTCGGGGTGACGTAGCAGAGCATGGCGCAGCCATACCAGCCGATGTTGGCTGCTCCGATGCCGGAGGTGATGTGATCGTAACCGGGGGCGATGTCAGTTGTTAGCGGCCCGAGGGTGTAGAAGGGGGCTTCGTGGCACCAGTCGATTTGCTTCTGCATGTTTTCCTCGATGAGCTGAAGCGGCACGTGGCCGGGGCCTTCGTTCATGACTTGGCAACCTTTGGCCCAGGCGCGGGTGGTGAGTTCTCCCTGGACTTCGAGTTCGGCGAGCTGGGCGTAGTCGTTGGCATCGGCGATGGAGCCGGGGCGGAGGCCGTCGCCGATGGAGAAACTGACATCGTAAGCGGCGCAGATGTCGCAAATTTCATCCCAGTGGGTGTAGAGGAAGTTCTCGGCGTTGTGGTGCAGTGCCCACTTGGCCATGATAGAGCCACCACGACTCACAATGCCGGTCATGCGGCGGGCGGTGTGAGGCACGAAGCGTTTGAGCACGCCGGCGTGGATGGTGAAGTAGTCGACGCCTTGCTCGGCTTGTTCGATGAGGGTGTCGCGGTAGAGTTCCCAAGTGAGGTCTTCGATCTTGCCGTTGACCTTTTCCAGCGCCTGATAGATCGGCACGGTGCCGATGGGGACCGGGGAGTTGCGCAGGATCCACTCGCGGGTGGCGTGGATGTTTTTGCCGGTGGAAAGGTCCATCACGGTGTCGGCGCCCCACTTGGTGGACCAGCGCATTTTTTCCACCTCTTCATCGATGGTGGATGCGACGGCTGAGTTACCGATGTTGGCGTTGATTTTCACGAGGAAATTGCGGCCAATGATCATCGGCTCGTTTTCCGGGTGGTTGATGTTGGCGGGGATGATGGCGCGGCCGCGGGCGACTTCGCTTCTAACAAATTCGGCGGTGATGAGCTTTGGGATCTCGGCACCGTAGGTCTGGCCTGGGTGCTGGTGGTTCATCACGTTGCGTGAGACCTGCTTCATCGGATCGATCTCAGACGGGCGTGGCATCTCGTAGCCTTCAGGGGTGGAATTTTTCTGACGGACAAACTCTTTGATCTGCTCGGAGGCGTCGTCCGGGAGTTCGTCGACGGTGGGGTAGCGGTCGTGGATGGTTTTGAACTCCTCCATGCGACCGTTGTTCTCGCGGATGGCGATGTATTCCATCTCGGGAGTGATGATACCTTGATCGGCATACCATTTCTGGGTGACAGGGTGGCCGGCGGAGGCTTTGAGCGGTTTGCGTTTCAGGCCGGGGTACTCCTTGAGCTTGTTCTTGGCGGCTTTGTTCTCGTTGTATTTCTCCGCATGTTTCTTGGAGAGGTAGCCGTTATCGGCAGCGGTGATTTCGCGGCCTTCGTATTCTTCCACATCGTTGCGGTCGAGGATCCATTGGCGACGCAGGGCAGGGAGGCCTTCGCGAACGTTGCCTTTGAAGTCAGGATCGCCCCAAGGGCCTGAGCAATCGTAAACGCGGATCGGTGGGTTCTCTTCTACTCTTCCGTTCGGGTGCTCGGTGTTAGAGAGGCGGATCTCACGCATGGGGACTTTCACCGACGGGTGGATTTTCCCTTCCACATAAACGCGAGTGGAGTTTGGGAAAATGGTAGGGTCTTTTTCGATGGCAGCGAGTTCCTCGGAGTTATCGATGTCCTCGATGAAGTTGCCGGTGTAATCGGCGCGCTGGTGGGAATTTTCCGGTGTGATTTCGTTATCGTCGCGTGAGATCATAGTTTTGTGGGTGGTTGGTGGCTGTGGATTTAAAATAGAAAACCTGTCGGCGGACTGGACGCGGACAGGTTGGGCTGCGGAAAAACGGACGTTGTTTATTCGAGCTCCCTGCGGCGGCATGATCCGGAATCAGGTTCGTAGGATGTATGCCGCGCGTCGGCTCGTCTCAGCCCCTCGGTCGTGGGACTCTCCTGTCGTTGGCCAATAGGTTGGCCGTTAACGACTGGGAATCAAGGACGAATTTTTTCCAGATGAGAATGCATGAGGGCAAATACGGCTCGTCAAATGTGACATGAACAACTACACTGGAACGATGAAACGTATTATTTTCTGTGGCGGATTGGCGCTAATGGCCGGAATTAGCGGCGTGATGGCTCAGGAGCAACAAAATGGAAAAATCGACGCCATCGAAGTCGAATCCAAAGTCTCTCAAATCCGGAAATGGTACAGCGAGATCGAATCTGACAAGACTCTGAAGAAAACCAGCTTCAACGATGGAGACAAGGACGGTCCAGATCGATTGGAAATCACCCGTTATACAACAGCCGATGGGGAATTGAAAAAACTCCATCGCTACGCTGGCGGCGATCACGGTGTTGGCAATGAAACCTATTATTTCCACAATGGGAAATTGTTCTTCGTCTACATTGCCTCGAATTACTGGAGGTTTGCCGGTAGTGAGGGGCCTAATGGCGAGTCCGAAACGCTAGATATTGCATCCCAGCAAAGATTATATTTCCACAATGACCAATGCATCAAGGCACTGGAAAAACGCCTCGAGGTCAAAGGTGCTGATGGAGCTCCTCTGTTATTGGATAAAGTTCCCAACAAGATGAAAGAAATCGACGACAGAATGCAAAGTTATGTGGCTCGGGCTAAGCGATTCGCTGAGATTCGAAGCCAAGGTGATTTCGAGAAATTTCTCAGCCAACCATGACCGATTTCTACATTTGTCCAACCTGTGGAAATGAGGTGCCTGTGGGGAAATCCGGATGTGCCATCTGCCGGAAGAAGAGCACCAAGAAAAAGCCGTTACGCAAAAAGAAAGCAGCATGGAAAGCTCCCGCCAGATCTTGGGAGCAGGATGAATCCTATGACGGACTGGACTTACCGTCTGATAACTTTGACTACGATGAATTTTGCGCCAAGGAATTCGGCACAGCACCGCCGCATCGACAGATTGGGATCAAATACGTTTGGTGGTTAACTGCATTGCTGCTCGTGGCGCTATTCATCTACTTTGCGGGGAAAGAGTTTCTTTTTCTCTGGTGATGTGTTGCTCGAAATTTGTCTGGAAATCCGGAGCTCGACTGGTTGGGTCTGTTGAACCGGAGCACTCATCAGCATAGGGTTGCTCCTCTATTTGTGCTAAAATTCAGAGTAGCGTCAGACCCGTATCTGTGTAAAATTTCCCCAGATCGATGGCGACTTATCAAGAAAAACCGACCTTGGGCCTGAGTGGCATTCTGATTGCACTCTGCATGCTGGCAATGACGGCATTGGCATCCGCCCAGACAGCACCGCCTACCACCGATCCAGCGGCATCGATTACCACTCCGCCTGCAGTGCCAGTGGTCAATGCTCCTGACACACCTGCGACAGAGCCGGTAGGCGAGCCTAAACCAAATGGTTTGGGAGGTTCCCTGCGAGTCCGCCCTGACGCCCGGACCATGACGCTTTCTATTCCCGCGCCACGTGGTCAGATCACCGACCGCAATGGTGAACCATTCGCTCAGACCAAGGTCGTCTGGTATCCTGCGTTGAAATTCGTTCAATTTGAAAAAGCTGACCGCGAATTTGTCGTCGCATGGGGGAGGAAGCGTATTGCTCTGGCTAATCAAGTTTTCGGAATTGACTGGCAGGTGACGGACGAAGAACTCTGGGAGCACTACCGTCACCGTCGCTGGTTGGCCATGCCCTACACTCATGTTGTCACAGCTAAGCGGAAGACGGAGCTTGAGAGCAAATTGATGCCGGGACTGATTCTCCACCCAGTCTATATGCGCTATTATCCGCAGCGTTCCACTGGAGCCCACATGATCGGCTACGTGGGGGGCGCTGGAAAACTGGAAAAGGGACCCATCAACTATGGAGATCCGATTTTTGAGCGAACAGAAGGCCGTTCAGGTTTGGAAAAAATTTACAACGAGGTGCTCACTGGTAAGGAGGGCTTGTTGCGGAAGGACTTCGAGGCGGATGGTACTGAGGCATTGAAAAAGTATGAACGCCGCCCGCGACCCGGCGGAACAGTTGTCACCACCTTGGACATGGCCTGGCAGAAACAAGCCGAATCTGTGCTGAAGAAATACTGCGAGCGAGGTGCCTTTGTAGTGATTGATATTCACACCGGTGAAGTTCTCGCCATGGCATCGCGTCCTGGTTTTGACCTCAATGATTTCATCCCGTTCATCACCACCGATCAGTATGCAAAACTGCGTGATGATGAGGGCACGCCGTTATTTGCCCGCGCCTACCAAGGAGCGTATCCTCCTGCATCCACCTTCAAGCCAGTGGTCGCCGTCACAGCACTTAGTAATGGAGATGTGCGCGAAAACACTTTGATCGATTGCCCGGCCAGAATCAAAATTGGCAACCACTGGTTCAACAACTGGTCCAAAACAGCTGAAGGCCCCATCAATGTCAAACGCGCGATCGCTCGTTCATGCAACCCCTGGTTCTATAAAGTGGGGATGAAAACCGGGCCGACCGCATTTTTGTCCGTTGCCCGCCGCCTCGGCTACGGTTCAAAAACCGGACTGCCACTCATCGGTGAGACTGAAGGCCTGATTCCGACACATGAGTGGATGAAAAAGAACCACGGCAGGAAACTCATGGACGGGGACACCGCCAACCTTTCCATCGGGCAAGGAGTCATGCTGGCGTCTCCTCTGCAAGTTGCCCAGTCAATGGCTGGAATCGCCAACGGCGGAGCATTGCCGAAGCTGCAATTAGTCAAGCAAGTGCAAGATGTCAGTGGTCGTGTGCTGGTATCCAACGATCCGGAACGCCGGAATTTTCTCAACCTCGACCCTGAAGCGGTGAGTGTTGTGCAGGAGGGTATGATGCAAGTTGTTCACGCTGGATACGGAACAGGTAAGCGCGCCAGCCTCAGCTTCACCGTGCTGTGCGGTAAGACAGGGACCGCGCAGTGGGGGCCTCAGAGTAAAGAGCAGCGATTAGCTTGGTTCGCTGGGTTCTTCCCCTTGGATAATCCGAGGTTTGCTTTCGCCGCACTCTACGAAGGCAAGCCACACGAGACACTCAGTGGTGGTAGGAAAGCTGCGCCGATGGTTAGCGCATTCTTTGAACATTTCAAAAAGGACATCAAAATTGCCATTGAGCCCCCACCAAAGGCAATGGTCATCGAAGAGGACGATGGTGAAGAAGATTCCGGTATGATCGACGGGGAATCTGTTCCCCGGGCAGTACCTCTGGAGGAGGAAGAGGAGGGTCTGATACCAAGTGGTGAAGAGCCTCGTCCGCTACGTGCCGTGCCGATTGAGGAAGATCCGGTGGATGAGCCCGCCCCTGATGAAGAGCCGGGTGTCGAAGAGCCTCGTCAGCCGCTACGGGCAGTACCTGTGGATGAGCCGGAGGAAGAAGAGGAGCCCTGAAGTCGATTACGGTTTCAGCACGAATTCCATCCTAAGGAAAGCTCGGTCATTTCCACCTGGGATGTCGGCCGTAGGGAGCTGGACTTGAAACGTCCCATTTCCCATATCGATGAGACTACCGCTTGGAAGCGGCAACCAAGACTCAAGTTGAGTGGAGTATTTGACTTCTACGTCAGCCAAGAGCAAGGCATCGGTGTCGGGAGTGTAGCTCAGTGTTAGAGTGTCTGCGCCATCGATGGTTTCCAAATCCATGAGGTGGTCGTTGTTCACGACAAGCGGATTTAGACCGAGTAAATATTCGCCAAGGTTAGGTATCCCGTCACCATCGGCATCAGCGGTCATGCTGAGGTCTGTTAGTCCGGCTGCGCCTGCCCAGCCGAGATAGGGTTGATTCGCCTCAATTCCAGGGAGCAGGCTGATGATTTCGCGACTAGCAAGAGGCTGGATCGAGCTCCCCGTAGCGGTATTGATCGCAGTAACCATGGTGTTTGCGATGACGGCTTGGCCGTTGGTGGATGGATGAAGTCCTTCTTTACAGAATAGGTAGAGCGGTCTGTTGTTTCGCATCGGATCCTTGTCTTTGATCATTTCGATCGCACCGATGTAAACGGGGTCAGGGGATAATAGTCGATCAGTTAGCGAGGAAACAGGGGCGAGCGTTGCGCCTCTGTTAGCGGCCAGGGCGGCGATGTCTTGATTGAGTTCGTTGACGATGACGGTGACATTGGCACGTTTGGCCGGGTCTGGATGATCGGCGATGATATCAGGCGCGGCTGTGAGATCCGGCACATCGGCGAGAACAATCGGGACTGTTTCATTCACGTCGCGGATTTCATCGATGATTTTTCCAAGATTAGTCAGAACGGTGTTTTTGAATTGGGTGGGGGTGACGTCTCCTGGTTCAGGGTCATAGAGGTCGCCGTAGTTGCCTCTAACATCATTACCTCCTACCATAATGACGACCACGTCTACTTCATCGTAGTCCTCGCGCATTCTAAACCGCACATAAAATAGCGGATCTGTAAAACCAGCTTCAATGATTTCCTCTATCCACATCACGGAATCATAGCCGGGGACCGCGTAGTTATAGTCATGTCCTTGCGTGGCGTAGTGGCCGAAGTCAAAATCTGAATTTCTTTTGGCGGTTAGTATCTCTACCCAGTTCATGGTATTGGCCACCCCCGGGTTTGAGTCGGGAGAAGGGAAGGTTCCTCCCTCGCCGTTATCAACTGACATGATATCATATTCGCGGGTCAGGCTGTCTCCTATGCACAGAACCTTCACATCAGCCTTGATAAGGGAAGTAAGTGTGAGAATCGCCGTAGCGAATACCGTTGAGCAAGAAATCCTCCATCGTTGTGACATGCTTACATCCTAATCCAGATCCGCAGCGGGGCAAGTAGGCGAATGACATTCAGCTATAGCAGAAAACCTGTTGGAGAAATCGTTGCAGAATCATAACTCCTGCACCATACTCACGCAGGAAATATTAGACCACGTAGCACGAATGATAGACGACCCCCAAGGAGACGGCAGCACCACAGTTACTGAGACGCAAGAGCCTAGTCCCATAGGTGAAATGCAGCCCAGCAAACATCCAAAGCTGCGCAAGGTCATGGGACTGCTTCTCACCGGTCTGGCTGCAGTTATTCCGGTAGTAGGCACGGTGTGGTTGTTAGTTTTGATCTACAAGATTCTGCTCAAGGTAGGAGATGCATTCATCCGGATGTTACTCCACGGGCTTAATCTATTACGCTCAGGTCAGGATCTAACATCATCTGACTTTTCCTTCCACGGTTCTAATTTTGTCCGATTTTTAATTCCTGTATTGTTGCTGTTCCTGATTGGGTTTGCGGTAGCAAATCGACCCGGTCGCAAGGTGTTGCACTGGATGAACCAAGCGATGGAGCGTATTCCATACCTCGGGTTTATCTATTCTGCTTTGAAACAATTTGTCGACGCCCTGCGCAATCTTGGTGGCGATAGGAAATTTAAAAGTGTAGCCTATGTCGAGTATCCCAGCCCTGGCTGCAGGATGTTAGGATTCGTTACAGGCAATTACCACGATACCCAGACGGGCAGAGATGTGACGACTGTTTTCCTGCCTACCAGTCCAAACCCAATGACAGGTTTCATCATCATCATCGATGACGATAAGGTGCAGGACAGTGACATGTCACTGGAAGAAGCCAGTAAGATGATCCTATCTGCCGGATTAGTGGCCCCAGCATCATTTGGGGAAGATATGACTTAAGTCCTATACCTCACAGAGGTCTTCGAGATACTCTGCGGCCACATCTTGAACCTCTTGTAGCGAGGAAACTGTGCACAAACGCTGACGTAACGGCTTGGCTCCGGGAAATCCCTTGCAGTAGGTCATCAAGCGGGAGCGCATGGCCATGATCGTCTGGCGTTCGTTACCGTAACGGTCTGACTCCATCGCCATACTGCAGTGACGAATGATCATCTTCCAACGTTCAGTCACGGCGACAGGCTCTGGATGTTCGCCAGTGGTGAGGTAGTGTTTGGCTTCGCGAAATACCCAGGGGTTCTGCATTGCGGCACGACCGATCATGACTCCGGAGACGGCAGTAGTTTCACGGCGTTTTTTGACATCTTCGCCGCTACAAATATCGCCATTACCTACGACAGGAACCGAGACTTCGCGCGCGCAGGCGTCGATGACATCCCAGTTAGCTTCTCCTCGATACCCTTGGGCGCGAGTCCGGCCGTGGATGGAAATGGTCTGCATACCTTCCTCTTGGAGAATGCGACAGACTTCCGGCGCGTTGATGCTTTTTTCGTCCCACCCGATCCGGATTTTTGCGGTGACCGGAACTTGGTCGCCGACGGCCTTAGCTACGCCGGAGGCGACGCTGGCGAGGGTGTCACAGCATTTCAGCAGAGAAGACCCACCGTTTTTGGCAACCACTTTGTTCACCGGGCAGCCGAAGTTGATGTCGATGAAATCCGGCTGTTTCCAGTCGATGATTTTCCTCGCCGCCTCGCCCATGCGTTCGCCGTCGCCACCGAAAATTTGCACGCCACATGGACGCTGTCCATCGGTGAATTCGGTGTATTTTCTGGTGCGGTCGTCTTGGCGAATAATTCCTTCAGCAGAGACAAACTCGGTCACCATCACGTCCGCTCCCAGCTCTTTGCAGATGGAACGAAACACCACATCGGTGACTCCCGCCATTGGAGCGAGGTAGAGTGGGAATGCGTTATTTGAAAACCAAGGTAAGGACATTAGACAGGGGATTGATCATTTAGCTATCGCGAGGTTCCTCGTCAGCTGGGTTTGTTTCATCATCAGGAGTTGCCTCCTCAGTGGCCTCATCGGCGGGGGCGGATGTTTCTGCTGGAGTTTCCTCACCGGCATTATCGTCGTCTGAAACTTCTGCGTTCTCTGCATTTTCCTCAGATGACTCCTGATCTCCGTCTTCGGATTCTTGAGTTTCTTCCACTTTGCGGCCGCCGCTTTCCAGCAGGTCTGAAATTTCTTGCTGGATGCTATCGATTTCCGA
This sequence comes from Oceaniferula spumae, assembly GCF_042849255.1. Taxonomy (GTDB): domain Bacteria; phylum Verrucomicrobiota; class Verrucomicrobiia; order Verrucomicrobiales; family Akkermansiaceae; genus Oceaniferula; species Oceaniferula spumae. Next base: position 1,298,630 of record NZ_AP026866.1, on the reverse strand, counting down.
GAGGGGAATGTTAGGATCTTTGACGATGAATACATCGCCGGTTTTTCGATGTTCGTAAATTCGGATGATGCCGGTAGGTGTGGGCTGGGAGTCGGCTTCGACCAGTAATTTTTTGCGCTCTAGCATGACGGCAAGAATGTAGCGCACATTTTCGGTATGTTCCTCGTCCTCTTCGCCAAGTCGGCGCAGTAGATCCTCCGGACTTTCTTCGGTGACTTCCACTTCCTCCTCCTTGACGGGGGCGTGGTAGATACTGCCCCAGAAGGAAAAAGGGGACTGGTCTTCGTCTGTGCGTTTTTCCCAGGCTTCTTTGCTGAAGTCCTTGCGCAGGTAGCCGCTGGACTCTGGGTCTGGAAACAGCGCGGTGTAGAATGCCTCGCCATCCACAAATTTCTTCTCCGTCACGCTGCATGCATGAGCGCGGGATTTGATCGACCAAGGTTCGTTGAGTGCCATGGGGCGGAGTTTCAAGTTTCAGGTTTCAACTTTCAAGTGGAATGAGCCGTGATGGGCGTTTTTGTAAGACAAATGCCAAAAGCTATGTAAATTAAGGACATGGATACTATTGACGAGGCTGCGGCCAAAAGCAGTCGCCCCGTAACTAGCGAGAAGGCCATTGTTAAAAAATCCAGAGCTCCGTGGCTCTGGGCCTTGTTTGGCGGGCTTTCCCTTCTGATCGTAGCTGGTTTCGCCAGTTTCTATTATTTTGTATCCAAACCAGCCACCGCCCCGGTGCATCAGCTTGCAGAAGCTTTGTCGGGCGTGTTCGGCACAGAAGTGACGGTCAACGGATCGACAGCGGTATTGGAAAAATCCGAGATAGGCGAATTGGCACTGGTGCAACGGAAAACCCAGGCCATCACCAAATTCGAAACCACTTGGCTGGGCAGTAACAAGCTGCTGATTGTGCGTGGTGATTTTCTGGTGAAAGCTGGCTTTGACCTCAGTGAGGGTGGTCAGTGGGGGATTCTCGAGGGCAAGGTCAACGGAGCTTTGCCCAAGGGTAAAGTCCTGAGCTGTGAACCGATCGGTGACTTGGAAATCTACTACGCAGAAAGCGGCACACTCAATCGGCTGAGCCCGCAGGATCATGCGACGGCATTCAACTATCTCAAAAACCAAGCCCGCCGCGATGCCGAGCGAAGTGATATCGGCAAGGAGGCTGAGCAAGTGCTTCTCCGACGAATCAATGATCGCTTGAGCGGAGAGCTGGACGAAGTGAAGTGGAAAGAGCGGCTGCCGTAAATCCGTGATTCGATGGGATCGACCCCACAGAATCACCGGATTACAGACTGACGATACCTCTTAATGCTCCATCGGGCTCTCACCGGAGGCATCACCGAGATGGGAATGTTCCTGCGGGAGGAATTTCTTGAAGCGGGTCTTATCGATCGCTTTCATGTAGGCTTCCTGAGGCGTGACCATGCCAGCCTGAAGCTTGTCCCAGATGGCTTCGTCCATGAACTGCATGCCCTCGGCCTTACCACCGATGATGACATCGTAGAGTTTCTGAGTAGCACCTTCACGAATAATCGCGGACACGGCGGTGTTCGCGAACATGATTTCGTTCACCGCAGCCCGACCCGGTTTGTCACAACGTTTCATCAGCAACTGAGCGACCACTCCTCGCAGTGATGCCGCGAGCATGGTGCGCACCTGACTTTGCTGGTCAGCAGGGAATACGTCGACAATACGGTCGACCGTCTTACGCGCGTTGTTGGTGTGCAATGTACCAAAGACTAACAGACCTGTCTCCGCAGCAGTGAGTGCCAGTGAAATCGTTTCCAAGTCACGCATCTCACCCACGAGAACGATGTCAGCATCTTCACGAAGTGTGGCGCGAAGACCATCGGCGAAGGACGGAGTTTGGATGGGCACCTCACGCTGGGTGATGATGGATTTTTTATTGCTGTGCACAAATTCAATTGGCTCCTCAATAGTGATGATGTGGCGGTTGAAGTTGGTGTTGATGTAATCGATCAGCGCAGCGAGCGTAGTGGACTTTCCTGAGCCGGTAGGTCCGGTCACCAGCACCAAGCCGGATCGCATATGACCGAACTGTTTGATGACGGCAGGAATGTTGAGATCTTCCAGGCTGGCGATCTCGGTGGGGATCAATCGGAAGACAGCGGAGAGTCCGTTCTTTTGCTTCAGATAGTTACAACGGAAGCGTGACTTCTCATCCATGGAGTAGGCGAAATCGAGATCGCCTGTTTTTTGATAGATTTCCCAAGCGTGGGGCTCACAGATTTCCTCGAGTAGTCTGTGGATCCGTTCGTGAGTGAGTAATTCCTCATCGGGAATCACAGCGATCGCTCCGTGAACACGAGTTTTGGGATACTCGCCCTCACTGAGGTGGAGGTCGGAACCTCCGTTGCTTACAAGGTTATGAAATAAGGCGTCAATTTCGGCCATGACAGTAATAAAGTGTTAGTTTGAAAATATAAAAAGTGATAGGGACGTTACATCGAGAAAAACTCGCGCATCTGAGACTTGTCCTCACAACGGAACATGATCTCCTCTTGGTCGACGGTGCCCTTGACGTAAAGTTTGCGAAGTGAATCATCCATGGTGATCATGCCGACGTTTTTACCTGTCTGCATTACCCCGGGGAGCATGTAGGTTTTTCCTTCACGAATACAGTTAGACACAGCGGGGGTGTTGACCAGAAGTTCGATAGCGAGTTCACGGCCAGTGCCATCAGCTTTAGGAACCAACTGTTGGGAAATAATTCCACGAAGTGATTCCGAGACCATGATCCGGATCTGGGCGCGTTGATCGACAGGGAACACATCAAGAATACGGTCGAGTGTTCGCGGAGCATTACCCGTGTGCAGTGTGGCGAGAACCAAGTGACCGGTCTCGGCAGCTGTTAGGGCGAGGGAGATCGTTTCCAAGTCGCGCATCTCACCCACGACGATGACATCTGGGTCTTCACGCAGTGCACCGCGCAGAGCCTTGGGGAATGAGTCCGTGTGAGTATGAACTTCGCGCTGGTTGACGTGGCAGTTCTTAGAATCGAGAACGTATTCGATAGGATCCTCCAATGTTAGAATGTGGTCTTCGCGGTCAGTATTGATGAAGTCAGCAATCGAAGCGAGAGTGGTTGATTTTCCTGAGCCCACCGAGCCAGTCACAAGCAACAGCCCATTCTGATAGCGGGTGAGTGGCAGTAGGGAATCTACCGGGAGCCCGAGTTCCTCCATACTGCGAACGCGGGTGTCAATGATCCGGAACACGATGTCGTAGCCCAGACGCTGTTTCACCACAGATGCGCGATAGCGGCCTTGTTCGTTCTGATAGGCGAAATCGACATCACCCTTTTCTTGAAGGCGGTCCCACTCTTTTTCTGCTAGAAAGGATCGAGTTAGTCTCTCGACGTCATCCGCGGTGAGCGGATCGGCATCTTCCCAGATAGGTTGGAGCTGGCCGAAGCGTCTCCATGCAGGTGGGTAAGCGGTAGGCAGGTGAATATCAGAGCAACCGTATTCGATTCCTACCGACAAATATTGATCAACGTGGTCATAGACCGGAATGTCAGACATGATTGTATTTTAAATAGCTAAGTTTCCCCTGAATCTGACAGATTCCCTTATGTTGGAAAGGGATAAATTCGGGAAAATAGTAGCAATTTAATTACATCCAACAAGGGGGTCTTTTTATAACCCAAGCATGGCCACCACTTCATCACGTGTGAAGATAGTTGGGTCCTCGGCTGCAGCATCAAGGGTCTCCACGATCACCAGTTCCGAGAGGTCGGAAGTGGCAGAAACTTCCGCCGTATCTTTGGTTAGAGGCTGTTGAACCGGAGTGTTCTTGGCTACAGTTCCGGAGGCTGGTGTAGCATTCGGAGAAGAGATCATCTGATAGCCGAACATCACACATGCGCAGGCGGCAGCCCCGAGAGCGAGTCTGGCGGGGGAAAAGATAGCGGTCAATCGAGCCCCTAATGTCACTGGCTCTTGAGTAAGTTGACGAGCCTCACGCATCACATTGCGGGCGAAAAAGACGTCCGGCTCAGGATTGGATGCTTGATCGAGAAGCTTCCAGAGAGGATCGGAAGCGGTCCACTCAGCATCCGCCTGATCAGTGTCTGAAGGCTTGCTGGGAGTGGGTTGATTCGATGAATGGCTGTTCATTGCGCGTATTGAACCTTGCGGCGGCGACAGAGTTGCACAATTTTATGAAAAATTAAACACCTCTTTTGCTTCCCCAGAGCTGGATGTGAAGACGGTCGCTATATCGGTAGTTTCGGTCGCGACAGAGATCGACCAACCAAAGCCTCCTGCTCTGGAGTGTAGCCTCGTCCCGGCCTTCGGGCATCAGTAAAATCCGATCCGTCGGAATGCTATGCTCAGCGATCAGTTCCTCGATTTCCTCAAGGTCATCGTCGCTGGAGATCACAAACTTGAACCATGCCTTTTCAGAACGAGCAAAAAATTCCAGAGCCTTGTTGCGGCAGCGTTTTTCTTTCTCGTTTCCCGAATTTGCCAGTTTCGGTGACACGTTGTATTGATGAACGGATTGGTCGAATCCTTCGCTGGGTATCAAGGTGCCGTTAGTCTCGACCTCAAAGTAATAATCGCTGTTTTGATCCGATAGTAGCTGCATGAGTTCCTGCCAGGCTTCGTCCTGAAGCAAGGGTTCACCTCCGGTCATAATGACGCGGGTGCAGGGAAATGCGGCTACGGTCTCAGCGACTTTGTGGACTGGAAGCTCGGTGATGTAGTCTTCACGTTTGAATTTACTGTATGCCGGATCGGCATCGTTGTCGTGGGCCCACGGGGTGCCTTCCCAGTTCCATGTGTAATCCGTATCGCACCAACGGCAGTGAAGATTGCACAGTGATGCCCGCACGAAGACCGATGGGCAGCCGGTGCTGACACCTTCGCCCTGGATGCTGTGAAAAATCTCGGCATCTCCGTTGAGGAGAGCGAGTTTTAATTTGGTTTCGGCCATGGCGGCAGAATCACCCAATGGTTAGACTTGTGGGAACACGCGTTCCAACAGTTTTTTGGTGGCGATGATGCCATCGTGTTCAGAGAGCTTACCGCCTTCGTATTCGATGCCGACATATCCTCTGTATCCTGCAGCATCGACGAGTTTCATCGCCTTAAGGAAATCAGTTTCCACTTCATCGCCCTTGTCATTGAACTTGCGACTCTTCGCGCTGACTCCTTTGGCGTAAGGCATGAGATCTTTGATACCCTGATAGCGATCGTATTGGTGGAAATTACCGAAGTCTGGCAGGGCTCCGCAGTTGTCCATGTTGATCTTTTTCAGCACACCGGAGAGCCATGCTCCGTCTGAAGAAAGTCCGCCGTGGTTCTCGACGATGACGTTGATATCGAAATCTTTTGCAAAAGTGCTCAGGCGGGTCAATCCATCGATGACTTGTTTAGCCAACTCCTCCTTATTACCGGGGCCACCTGCATTCACACGGATGGAATGGCAGCCGAGGAATTTGGCAGCCTCTACCCATTTTTTGTGGTTCTCCACGGTCTTGGTGCGGGCGTCTTCTGTTTTGGCCCCGAGGTTACCCTCGCCATCACACATGATCAGCACGTTTCTAACACCTTCGCCGTCGGCGCGACCTTTGAGGTCCTTGAGGTAGGCCATGTCTTTGGCGTGTTTTTTGAAGAAGCTGTTGACGTATTCCACACCGTGGATGCCGAATTTTTCCTTGGTATACTTCGGGAAATCGATGTTCTTCAGTTCACCTTTGTTGATGGTGCGGTGTAGAGACCATTGGGCGAGAGAAATCTTGAACTTGGGTTCGTCTTTGTCTTCGCCTTCGTGGTGATCGGCACAACTTGGAAGTTGGCTTGCGGTCAGGGCTGCGGTGGCTGCCATAGTGGTTTTGAGAAATCCTCTGCGTGAATGGTTCATGCTGCGAATGCTACTGCTTGGATGAATTGGTGCAAGCCATTTGGCCGCCAACGTGGTAACGAATCTGCATGAGTATTATCACCAAACGAGGCGACGATGGCCAGACCGATGCCATGTACGGAGGCCGGCTGTCAAAGAACGCGCCGGAAGTTGTGGCATGTGGCGATGTCGATGAACTGAACGCTGCCTTGGGCATGTTGAGAGTTTCCGGTCTCCCGAAGGACATTGTGGAGCAGGTCGATACCATTCAGGGGCATTTGGTGGCTTTGATGGGATTGCTTTCGGTGCCAGCGGCGAAGCGAGAAAAATACTTGGCTGACGGTTTTCCCTCCGTCACCGCCGAAGATGTCGAGTGGCTTGAAAGTATCGCTGTGGCGATGCCCACCAAGTTTGATGGCTGGGCGAGACCAGGAGCCAGCGGGAGTGTGCCCGCCTCATGGATGGATATGGCACGCACCATTTGCCGGCGTGCCGAACGCAGTGCTTGGGCTGTGGACGATGTGTCCGGGGAAGCATGCCGATTTCTCAACCGACTTTCCGACATTCTCTGGCTGTGGGCGAGGAAACTGGAAGGTCAGGAGTGAAAAATGCGATTGCCACGGCAAAAGATCACGGTCAAAGTAATCAGCATGAAAACTTGTATCCGTCTTGCTGTCTCCCTCGCCCTCGTCTCAATGATCGTCGTCACCGCTAATGCCAGAGAAATAAAAATCAAATGGCGAGACACGGTTGAGTTCAAAGAACTCGAAAAAGCCAAAAAGACCGCCGTGGATGAAAACAAGTTCCTCACGATCTTGGTCAGCAACGAGAAGTATGACTCTGACCATCAGGGAGCCGAAGCTACCGTGGATGTGATTCACGAGACGATCAAAGGCATGAAGTCCTTTTCCGTGATCGTTCGAGCCACTGTTAGCAACATCCAAGGGGTCAATGGCGCCGATCCATTCAGTGCTGCAGTCAGAGAGGGCTTCCAAAAGGCTGGGAACAGCCTGCCAATGATCATCGTGATCAACCCTGCCGAGAACAAGCTGGTGAAAGTCGTTCCCGCCCAAGAGGTTCACACCGACGGGAGCAAGGCATTTCGCGATCTGAAAAAGGCAGCCCGTGATTTGAAGAAGTAGTCTGCTGAGCGTCGATGGCTTTTAGCTGTGGATCATTGTGAAGATCCGCAGCGGCCAGATGGCGATAGCCACACCGAGAACTAACATGGCTGCAGCCGCAAGTAGCCAGCCCCATCCTCTTTTTGTTCCACGGCAGGCCCAGAGGCCCACTAATATACCGAACAGCATTCCGGAAATGTGGGCGGTGTTGCCAATCGGGAGCATGCCACCCCAGGTGAGCAGGAAACAGATTCCCTGCCAGATGAGGAACCATCGTAGAGTGGAGCCATTGAAGCCCTCGAGGAATCCGGTGAATCGTGGCCAGGCTCCCCACATGAATCCGCCCATGGCGTAAACCACCCCGGAAAATCCGATCCCTCCTTGGGGCGATGCGACTACTTGCAGAGCCGAGCTGACAAAGGCAGCTGCCACAAAAAATGCCAAGGTCTTCAAGCTACCGAGTCCGCGTTCCATCAGTGTGCCGAAACGAATCAGCCAATACATGTTGAAGAAAATATGCCAAAGATGCTCATGCACAAAAGCGGAAGCAATCAGACCCCACCATCGACCTTCGTGGAGCTCGAGCAGGTTCACCCCACCCAGGCCACGCATCAGTGCTTGATAGTCGATATTTTCAGCATCGCCGCGATTGAGTAACAGAAAGACAGCACCGCACCAGAGAAGCACGCCATAGCTGACTACCGGCAGGAGATCAGGAAACCTCTCATACAGTCTGGAACGGTGTGTTGGACCGGCGTCAGCAGGGTCGTCTGGTGGAAATTGAAATCTTAAGGGAAGGCGCATCGATCAGCGGGGTGCGAATGAGAGGCATCATGTTTTCATTCCGTCAACGAGCAAGAGGGAACTGTGCATAATCCAGATTATTTCCAGCCCTGCTTCGTACGTAGTGGTCAGAATACAGTGGGAAGGGAATCTCTGGCACGGCCTCTTGACCACGACACACACCGTCAACGAAACTGGATCAGTAGAAAAGGTGAACAGCTGGAAAAATAGCACTTGATTCATGGGGGCGGAACGTTATTATCCGGCCATGAGCAAGTTTCTCCTACCATTTCTCGCCCTCGTGACACTCCCAATGCTTTCATGCACCACGGGTGATGAAGTTACTCGCAAGAAACCCATCGGACCTACTTCCGATGAGAGTGACATGCCCTGGAATCGTCCGACTGGCCCTGAAGGCGGCGGACCTCTTGGTATGCTCGACCAGCGCTAAACTGGCCGAGACTTTAGCTGTTAGTCACGGATGACAAACAGCTTTTTCACGCCCCACCATGTTCCCTTCGAGACCACTCCGAGTGGTCCGGGAATGCTTTTGTGGTGAATGCGGATACTGATCTTGCTGTAGCTGACATTCTGCTGCATCGCCTTGATGCGTCCTTCCAGTGAATCGAGTTCACTCTGAACGCGCGTGAGTTCTTTTTCGACGGCTAACACGTCTTTGACATTGCCGGCCTTCTCTAGCAAACGGCGTAAACGATCACGCAAGGCCCGCAGATTTTTCACCTTCGCCTGCAGGTCGATCCATTCGTCGGTGACATCTTCCACTTCGACATTACGCGAGGTCACTTTTCCCAGCGCGGCGAGTTCGTCCATGGTGGTTAAGAGGCTGTTTTTGGGAACCCGAACCGTTAGGGAGGCGGAGCTGCTGCCGCTGTCGTTGGATGTGATGTTTTCCACGTAGCCCTTTTTCTGTTTCACCAGCCCCCGCACCTTCGCCGTACTTTCCTTGACACTGTTTACCTCGATGGACATCGATCCGGTTTTGACCAAGACGCGAGAGGTGCGGGCTTCTCCATACGCAGAACTCTTGGCCATCGGTGGAGCACTGGGGGCCAGTGAGCTGGTGGTGCAGGCGGTGAAAAGTGAAATGCTGCATGCGAAGACCAGACGAAGTATTGTTTTCATGTGTGCTAAAAAAACAGCACAACAATAGCGAAGCAAGTCTTAAGTGCTGAAATTACAGCATTAAAGTGCGCTAGCGGTGATACGGCTCACCGCGCTGGATGGTGGCGACGCGATAGAGCTGTTCTAACAAAACAACCAATGCTAGCTCATGCTGAAGGGTGAGGGGTGACAGTGCCCAGATCAGGTCTGCTTCTTTTCGGAGTGCGGGCGTGTGGCCATCTGATGCGCCGATGAGGTAGCTGGCGCGTTTGACACCGCGCATTTCCCAGTCGTTGACCTTGGCCGTGAGCTGATCGGTGGTCAGGCTTTCACCACGTTCGTCCATGACGATGCGCAAGGTGCCCTCACTGGCTTCACGAAGACGCTGGGAAACGTCCTCGCTGCTGCCGTCTTTCAGATGCTTGAGTTCGTAGCTGCCGTAGCGCGTGAGTCGCTTCAGATACTCGGCGGTGCCTGTTTTTGCGTACGCAAGCGCAGGCTTTCCGGCAACGAGTATCTGGTGTTTCATACGTCCTATAAGACCTATACGATTCTAGCCAAGAGCCATGGGAGTAGTTCGCTGATGGCTACGCGTTCCTGCTCCATGGAGTCGCGGTGACGCACAGTCACGGTGTCGGTGAAGTCTTCGCCGTTAGGGCCTTTTTCCCCGAGCGTTTCAAAGTCGATGGCGATGCAGAAAGGTGTTCCCACTTCGTCCTGACGACGGTAACGGCGGCCAATGGCAGCTGTTTCATCGTAGAAGATGTTCATGTGTGGCTGCAGCAGGTTCTTCACCTCCTTGGCTTTCTCAACGAGCTCTGGCTTGTTTTTCAACAGTGGCAAAATGGCGGCCTTGATCGGGGCGACGCATGGCTTGAAGCGCATGACGGTGCGCTCGTCCTTCTTGCCACCTTCCTTGGTGAGGTCCTCCACATCGTATGCCTCGCAGAGAACTGCGAGGATGGTGCGGTCGCAACCGGCGGAAGGCTCGACCACGTGAGGGATGAAGCGTTCCTTGGTCTCAGCGTCGAAGTATTCGAGATTTTTGCCGGAGTGTTCCTGGTGCTTGCCAATGTCGTAGGCACCACGGTAGGCAACACCTTCGAGCTCTTGCTGGCCGAAGGGGAAGTCATACTCGATGTCGTAAGTCTTCTGGGAGTAGTGTGCGCGTTCGCCGTCTGGAATGTCTAACACGTGAAGCTTCTCACGCGGCACACCGATTTGGGTGTAAAAATCCAAGCGCATTTCCAACCACTCGTCGGTCAGACGCAGGCCGTCTTCTGGGCGGCAGAAATACTCGATTTCCATCTGCTCGAATTCACGCGAGCGGAAGGTGTAATTACGTGGGTTGATCTCGTTGCGGAATGCTTTACCGATCTGGGCGATACCGAATGGCAACTTCAGGCGTGTGGAATCTAACACGTTCTTATACTGCACGAAAATGGTCTGGGCGGTCTCCGGACGGAGGTAGGCAATCGCATTTGGATCGTTATCATCAGCCGAAGCTCCCATCTTGGTCTGGAACATCAGATTGAACTCCTTGGGCTCCGTGAGCTCACAGCTCTTGTCCTCGCCTTTCGGGAGTTGTGCTTTCTTCTCACAGCTAGGGATGTCTTCCAGCTGGTCAGCGCGGTAACGCTTTTTGCATACTTTACAGTCGACCATCGGATCAGAAAATCCGCCGACGTGACCGGAGGCCGTGAGCACCGCATGGTGTGTGAGGATTGATCCATCCATGCCGACGATGTCCTCGCGCTCGAGCACATTTTTACGCCACCAGAATTCCTTGACGTTACGCTTCAGCTCAGTTCCGAGCGGGCCGTAGTCCCAGCAACCGTTCAGTCCGCCGTAGAGTTCTCCGGATTGGAAGATGAAGCCCTTGCTTTTGCAGAGGGAGACGATTTTTTCCATGCGGTCGGTGTCGGTCTGTTCTTTGTTGGCCATGATGTCAGTGGACGGTGGTAAGTAGTTAGCAGCCTATGTTTTCGGCTGCGCCGATGCATGTAAGCAGTGGGGGGAGGGGAAGCAAGAGAAATGGATTGCGGATTTCCGTCATCGCAGGAAGGATGACGCCGTGCGCGAAGAGAAGAAATCGATCACCGTGACCCGACTGGTCAGGCGGATGAGAAACCTGTTGGAAATCGAGATCGGGGAGATCTGGGTGGAAGGGGAAATCAGCAACCTGCGCAGGCAGTCGAGCGGACATTGTTATTTCACCCTCAAGGACGAAGGCGCGCAGGTTTCCTGTGTTCTCTTTCGTGGCACCGCAGGGCGCGCCAGAGCGCAGCCGGAGGATGGTATGCAGGCGCGGTTGTTTGGTGAGGTGTCTGTCTATGAGGCGCGTGGCCAGGTGCAGCTGGTCGTCAAGCAGCTGGAAGATGCCGGTATGGGTGACCTGCAGGCGAAGTTCGAAGCCCTCAAACGAAAGCTCGATGGCGAGGGACTCTTCGATTCCGCATTGAAAAAGCCACTGCCGAAATTCCCCAAAACCATCGGTCTGGTGACTTCTCCTACAGGAGCGGCCCTGCAAGACATGCTCAATATCCTAACTCGCCGTGCGCCCTGGGTGCAGCCCGTTCTCTATCCGGTGCAGGTGCAGGGTAAAGGTGCGGAGCGAGGCATCGCCGCCGCCATCCGTCAGCTGGGAGACGCCAAAAATCATGACTTGCCGGAAGTCGATGTCATCATCATCGGTCGCGGTGGCGGATCCATGGAGGATCTGTGGAACTTCAATGAAGAAATCGTAGCGCGCGCGATCCATGAATGCCCTATACCAATCGTCTCCGCCGTCGGCCACGAAATTGATTTCACCATCTCTGATTTCGCAGCAGACGTTCGCGCCCCGACCCCCAGCGCCGCGGCTGAACTCGTGGTTCCTGATGCCGAGGAATTGCGAGGTAGGGTCAGGCAATCCGCTTCCGCCGTTCAGCGAGCTATGCAGAGTCGGCTCAAGCATGATGCCGCCATCCTGAGCTCCGCCCGTCGAGCATTAATGCCTCGCGATGCAGAGCGCGCCTTGCGTGATCCTATTCTCGAACTCGACAGGGTAAGGCAAGAACTTCAGAACGCCGCAGCAAGTCATTTAGAAATACTACGCGGTCAGCTCCGAGATCTCAACACCGTGCATGCCGCCCATCACCCAGCCAAAGTCATGCAGCGCCGTAGCGAGCGTCTCGATCAAGTTCGAGGGATGTTAGAACTGGCGGGTAAGCGTGGCATTCAGCGTTCAAGTGACAAGCTGCAGCATTTGGCCACACTTATCCGAACACTGGGTCCCGACTCCACATTTGCCCGTGGTTTTTCCATCACGTTAGACGAATCGGGGAAACCCGTGAAGGATGTAACCAAGGTGAAACAGGGTGATGTTTTAATCAGCCAGTTGGCCAATGGTAAAATTATTAGCCGGGCGGAGAGTTCTAACTAGGCCGATTCGACCAATCCGTGATGAAAAAAAGCCACCTCGTATTCGGAATTTTAGCGCTAGTAGCCGTTACAACAGGTGTGGTTTATACGGCTAAGTGGGTGCTTGCAGGTTCTCATGAAAACCTGCCTCGGGGATATGATCCCGTATTGGTAGAGAACGAATTGTCGGAGCCAGTGCTGACAGCGGAGGAATCCATCGAGAAAAATCTAAGGGCTTTTCTCAGTGCTACGACTGTAGAGGAGCGCTTGCATTATGTTTCGATACCTTTTGATGAGAAGACATCACTGAAAAGCTATTATGTGGAACGCGGTCTGAGTGATTCTCCCTTGTGGAAAATTGAACGTATTGAATCTCTCGAGCTGGCTGGCGGGCGACTTTGGTTTGTCATCTACAGAGACCTACAACGCAAACAGCACAGCGTATCCTTTCAGAAACTCGACGGCCGGTATCTGATCCATTGGTCAGCCATGAAGGCATATTGCGAGGTTCCGTGGCAGAGGTTTATCGTGGACAGGCCTTCCAAGCCGGTTCTTATGCGAGGTTATTTGAGACAGTATGAAGGCGTCTGGCCTGTGGGCTTACCTCGGGATAAATACCGGTGTTTTCTGATAGAGGACAGGGGAAAGCTTTTTTCAAAATTAGCAGTGATGGAAAAAGGCGCCCCCGGGGCGGAGGCCCTAAATAAACTGCCTGATTCCATATCGCATCCGATAACCGTCAGGATGAAGTATAACAGTGAGTTGTTGAATCAGAACGTGATCCAAATCACAGAATTGAAACATCTGCGCTGGCAACAACTTAACAGTGACCCTCGTTTTCAAGGGCAGTAGTTCCTATTTAACGCTTCCGGCGAAGGACGAATCCAAGTCCGGCTCCCAAAAGTAAAATCGAGCTACTCGGTTCAGGCACAGCTTGAATGGTGATATCCCAACCGATGGTATCAAACGCTAAGAGGTCGAGCTGGCTTACCGTATTCACATTTCCTGCAGGGTTGGCTGTAGGGTCCATAATGCCTAAGCCTAGATTATCTCTCCAGTGGCTGGCTTGCTGACCATCTCCATAAGTACTCCCTGTTGAAAACAAACCAAGGTTGGTGGCACCTCCATCGATGGAGAAATATGAAACCGTACCTGCCGCCAAATCGTTTACCCCATCAGCACTGTATCGAAACATGTCTAAGCCCGTGAAGACACGGAAGTCTTCTAGGTCGGCGGAATTAGCGATGGCAAAGTCAACAGTATCGACTCCGCTGTTGAATCCTAGAGCGTGCCCGATCTCATGAACGGCAACTCCTACGAAGTCTTGTAGCCCCGGACCCACACCATCTGAATTGTCATAATCCCATGCGAATCTATCGCTGAATGTGATACTGGCGTCAGAGGCTAAATCATTGGCAGGGCGGAGCCCCACAGCTTTGGCATTGGCAGTGTTTAGGTTAAGCACTCGATTATTACCGCTGTCGTCGCTGTCGAGACTAACAGCGGTGCTGTTTCCCTCTGAGTTCACTTGCGTAAGAAAATTAATGCCACCATTTAGAGTTAATGCGGGAAGATTGGCTACGGCATTTAAATCGCTCGCTGATGTGATATCAGCGCCTAAAGCTGCAAAATAGGCATCGACGCCGATAGCTTGAGTCGTCGAGCCAGCTTGCCCTAATACTCCTGGGTCCAAGGTTCTGAAATCAATGTCAATGTTCACCGTAGCGTTGTCACTGAGAACACTCTGCCAGTAATTCGCAGCTCTTTGAAAACCATCAATCGAGTCTTGGCTCATTCCTGCTGCAGGAGTGAGATTGATATTGAGTGCAAAAGAGCTGACGGGCAGCAGTGTAGAAAGGCAGGTAAACCGCGTGAGATACTTGAGCTTCATTGTGTGTTTTTTGTGTGTTTTTTGTGTGTTTTTTCTAAGTAAAATCCTTAAATCTACCTAGAATCAGAAGTGTGATTCGGCATGGTATGGAAAATGTGATCATTGTCAGTGCTTAACTTATAAATAATGGCATGCCACAAATTTGTTGCCCAAAAGAGCCCTATGATTGATGGTTAATATCCATTCTTGCGGTTTTCGGGGGATGGTGTTCTATCTTGCTCGTGTCAGATACAGTCATTGATATTGCTGAAACACGGAAACGCTACCGAGGTGGCGTCGAGGCCTTGCGGGGTGTTTCACTCAAAGTTCCAAAAGGCGGAATCTTCGGGCTGCTTGGTCCGAATGGTGCCGGTAAAAGCACCTTGGTGAAAATCTTGTTGAGCATTGTCCGGCCGAGCCAATGTGATGGCACGATGTTAGGCATGCCGATCGGCCATAAAGCAACGCTTTCGCGTGTGGGCTATCTCCCCGAACACGCTCGCTTCCCAGAGTATCTCAAAGGAGGCGAGGTGATCCGTTATGTGGCAGGACTCGGTGGTGTTCCCAAAGATCAAGCCGCCAAGCGGAGCCAAGAGCTATTGGAAATGGTAGGCATGCAGGACTGGGCAAACCGTAAGATGGGGAGCTATTCCAAAGGAATGAAGCAACGTATCGGGCTGGCACAGTCGCTAGTCAACAACCCGGAAATTGTGTTCCTCGATGAACCTACTGATGGGGTCGATCCCAAAGGCAGGATGGAGATGCGCGCGGTGTTGAAACGTATGAAAGACGAAGGCCGCACCGTCTTTATCAACAGTCACTTGTTAGGCGAACTGGAAATGATTTGTGACAGCGTGGCGATCATGGACCAAGGGGAAATCATCCGTCAGGGGAGCATCGCCGATCTGACCGATAAGACCCGCAGGTATGAAATCAATGTGAGTGGCGACATTTCAGGCTCGTTGATATCTGAGCTGAAGAGCCACGAAGTAGAAGTAGAGGGTGAAATACTCACCATGTATCAGCGAGATGCTGAGAAAGTGCAGCCTGTTATTGATGCTCTCCGCAGCGCAGGTGTGACCATTGTCACGATGACCGAGGCGCGACAGTCACTGGAAGATTTATTTATGGAAACAGTTGGAAATCACGGGCCGGGGGCGGCGATGCCTCCTAAGCTTCCAGGAAAGGAGAAGGCGTAATGAGACAGATCATGACCATCGTCTGGGACTCATACCGACTTCTCACCGCCAAGAAGTTGTTCTGGGTGGCCCTTGGTTTTTCCATTCTGATAGCGATGATTTATGCATCGATCAGTTTTCAGGAAGAGGGGATCTCCGTGCTCTTTGGTGCTTACGCCTTGGAGAGCGACATGTTGAATTCCAAGGGGCCGCTGGCTAAATTCCTCTACCTAACAATGTTCACTGATATGCTGGTGCCATTTTGGTTAGGACTTTTCGCCATTGTGCTGGCTCTGATCTCAGTGTGTTCGATATTTCCTAACTTTTTGGAAGGAGGATCGATCGATGTCGCGGTATCGAAACCGATCAGCCGTTTGACATTATTCATCGTTAAATACCTAAGTAGCCTTCTGTTTGTTGGAATCCAAGTGGCGGTGTTCTGCTTGATTGTTTTTGTGGCCTTCGGGTTACGAATGGAATCTTGGAACTTTGGCATTTTCTGGGCCATACCGCTGATCGTATTTGTGTTCAGTCTTGTCTATTGCGTCGCCGTACTGACGGCGGTGTGTACCAAGTCCACCATGTTATCCTTGCTCATGGCATTCCTCGTCTGGGGTGTCAGTTGGGGGGTGCAGGTGGCTGAAAGTTTCATTTACAAGATCGCCTACGTCATGCCTGCAGCCGGCATGAGTGTGGATTATGCCACGGGTGAATCTCAGAGTGGAGGCGAGCCAGAGGAGGCGGATCCGGGTCTGGCTAAATTCCACCGAGGCATCAAAATGGTCGAAGCTCCCTTGCCAAAGACGCGCGAGGCGACTTATCTGCTAAAGAAGAAAATTAAAATCGACGGCAAAGACCTCACTCAAGCAACGTCATTTATCGAGACAGATGACGATGATCCTCAGCGGAATCATTTGAAAGCGACTGAGGCCTATGAGAATCGGCATTCCGAAGCTTACATCGTAGGCACCTCTCTAGCCTTCGAGTTAGTGATTCTATCGATCGCTGGATTTATTTTTGTCAGGAAAGACTACTAAACCCACAAGCTGATGTGGGAGTGGTTAGTGTTTGTTGCCATCATGGTCGTCGGGCAGTTCAGTCCGGGGCCGGACATGCTTTTGCTGACGCGCACTGCTCTGGCTCAGGGGCGTAGTGCCGGGTGCTGGACGGCACTCGGTATCGCCTGTGGCCTGGGTATTCACGCCGTCGTAGCCGTGGCGGGTGTCGCCTCGTTGTTAGCCCAGGGTGGGTGGCTGGAAAAAACGATGAAGTTGTCCGCCGCGGCCTATTTGACGTGGTTGGCATACCAACTCATCCGAAGTGGGGTGAAGGCGCGTAAGCTGACGATTCCCGAAATCGGAGTCGTGCCGGAAAGTAGTCGTTGGAGTGCTTGGAAACGCGGGCTGTTTTGCAATTTGCTCAACCCGAAGGTGGCGGTGTTTTTGGCAGGCGTGACCGCACCGTTTTTGATGGATGCGCACGATTGGATTTGGCCAACCGTCCTTTGGGCTACCATCGTGATCGAGGGTGTTTTGCTCTGGTGTCTCTGGGTTTGCCTTCTGCAGCAGCCCGCGATCAAGCGTAGCTATCTACGCATGGCGCACTGGTTTGACATCGCCTTTGGCTTGGCGTTGTTAGGCATAGCCGTGACCTTGCTTCTTAGCTGATCGTTAGATGCGGGCAGCGATGGCTCCGGCCATTTCATGCGTGCCTGCTTTCTGCTCGCCGTCGCGTCCTGTGAACAGATCGGCTGTGCGTAGGCCGGCGTCGATGGTGGCATTGACCGCTTTTTCAATCGCGGCGGCGGCATCGTTTTCACCGAGCGAATAGCGCAGCATCATGGCCAGGGAAAGGATCTGGGCGATTGGGTTGGCAATGCCTTGGCCGGCGATGTCAGGAGCTGATCCGCCGGATGGTTCATACATTCCGAAGCAGAGTCCGTTGTCTTTCTGACTGCCTAACGATGCGCTAGGGAGCATGCCAAGAGAGCCTGAGATCATTGCCATTTCATCGGAGAGGATATCACCGAAGAGGTTACCTGTGACGATTACATCGAAAGAGCCAGGCTGTTTGATTAACTGCATGGCCGCGTTATCGACGTATAAGTGTGAGAGTTCGACCTCTGGGAATTCCTTGGCAATCTCGATGACGGTTTCGCGCCATAGGATGGAGTTTGCCAGCACGTTGGCTTTGTCCACTGAGCAGAGGCGTTTGTCTCTTGCCATGGCGGCGGTGAAAGCGATACGGGCAATACGATCAATCTCGCTCTTCCGGTAAACCATGGTGTCGATGGCCACGATATCACCATCCTCCTCGTGACGACCCTTGGGCTGGCCAAAGTAGATGCCTCCTGTCAGTTCACGCACGCAGAGCACGTCGAAGCCGTTAGGGATGAGCTCGTTTTTCACCGGGGAAGCATGGGTGAGTGAGGGGAGGCAGACACCGGGACGAAGGTTGGCGAAAAGGCCGAACTGTTTGCGCAAAGGCAGCAGGGCTCCACGTTCAGGTTGCTCGTCAGGCGGTAGATTAACCCATTTGGGGCCACCCACGGATCCAAACAGGATGGCGTCTGATTGTTTGCAGGAGTCGATGGTCGCTTCTGGAAGCGGACACCCTACGGCATCGATCGCTGCGCCTCCGACCAATTGCACGTCGGTTTCAATATCGAGGCTGAACTTGTCCCGAACGGCATCGAGGACAAGCATCGAGGCCTCCATAACTTCGGGGCCAATGCCGTCGCCGGCGAGAACAGTAATGCGGTGAGTCTCAGACATGGCGGTGCTGTAATAGGTTTTCTCTGAAGTTTGAAGTTTAAATCGCAGGGAAGCGTGTACATGTTTCAGCCCGTGGAACTGACCATACATTTTATTTGGCTCGTCGCTGGACTGACACTGCTCTACTTCGGCGCCGAGTGGCTGGTGAAGGGAGCTTCGGAAATTGCCCTTCGTCTAGGTATTTCGCCTCTGGTAGTTGGGCTGACCGTAGTCGCCTTTGGAACCAGTATGCCTGAGTTACTGGTGTGTATAAAGGCGAACTCACCTGAGCTAATCGCCGCTCCCGCTGGCTGGCTGGGCATTGATGTTCCGCCAGATGCTCCGAGCCCAGACATGGCGTTCGGAAATATTGTCGGTTCTAACATTTTTAATATCGCCCTAATTCTAGGGGTGGCGGCACTCATCCGTCCTATAGTGATTCACTCCCAGTTGATCCGTAGAGAGTTGCCCATTCTCATCGTGGCATCACTGGCGTTTGTGGGGATGATGGCGGACATGACTCTCTCTCGCTGGGAGGGAGGACTGCTAGCTTTAGGAGTTGTCGTTTATGTCATCATGAGTGTTCGCTTGGCGAAAAGTGAGAAAGACACTCTCCAGTTCGAAGAATCAACAGAAGTGGTACTCAAGCAGGCCGAGCAGGGTGGCGGGCGACTTGTTATCGATTTGCTGTTGATTCTGGTAGGCATAATAGCCCTAGTGTTCGGTGCCGATTGGTTAGTGGACCATGGTGAATCTGTAGCTCGAGTGTTTGGTGTGCCAGAGGTGATTATTTCTCTCACCTTGTTTGCCTTGGGGACATCTCTTCCTGAGTTGGCGACATCCGTCGTGGCTTCGATTAAGCGGCAGGGTGATATCATTACAGGCAATGCGATTGGATCCTGCATTTTCAATCTCTTGGCTGTGATGGGTGTTACGGCTTCGGTGAAGCCCTTGATGGCTGAAAAGATCGCCTGGATGGATCTGTGGGTTATGTTGGGTCTGGCTGTATTGATCATGCCTTTCATGTGGTCCCGGATGAGCTTGAGCCGGATCGAAGGAGCTTTGTTGACCACTGTGGCAGTGGGCTATTCTGTTCTTGTGGTCATGATTCAGCGTTGAACACCGCATAAAAAACCCCACAAGCCGTGGCGGCTGTGGGGTCTCAAGAAATTAGACTGGGTAGGAGGTTATTTGTATCCGATGATCAATGCGTAGTGTGCGCCATTGCGTGTGCTGTTAGAAAGCTGGACCTTGATATGGAACGTGCCAGACCACTTGGGTTTAATACGTACCACTGGCACTGCGTCTACCTTGGTGTCGCGACCTACTTCTTTCCAGTTTTCGTCGTAAACAATGATGTCTACGTCGTGTGCGTCTGCGCAACCACCAGCGACGAGAACATATTCAGTGCCAGCCTTAAGAGTGGTTTTGATAGTTGTACTACCCTTGTATTTTAACAGGCCGTGCCAGTAGTTGTCTCTGAAGCTGATGTTCTGCTTCTTAAGAGCTTGAGCGATTCGATATGCTCGGGCTTTGGCCTGAGCGGTGGTGGCCTGTGCTGCTGGGGCTAAAATCAGCCCGGCTAAGGCGAGGGTGAGTAACTTCTTCATAGCGAAACATTCTTAGCAGAACTATTCTCGCCAAGTCAAAGCAAAATATGGTGCTAAATACAGCGTATTATGTTCTGCGATACAGAAGTAATAAAATGGCTGAAAGGCTGAGCATCCCTGCGCTAGAGGGCTCAGGGACGATTTCGTATCCGAGATCTTGTAGGAACGCCACGTCTAACTCGGTAAGAGTTTTGCGCGTGCCAGTGGTTAGAGATGGTGACATGACAACTTCCTGGATGCCATTGTCAGAAAGTCTAACACTGTTGGTATTGTCCGCGATATGTCCGCCTGCTGAGTCGATGAGGCCGTCGCCGCCACCATTGGCCAGTTGTGCATTAGGGCCTGTCCAAGTCGTGCCGCTGATTTGACTGTCCCATGTGTCTGATGTTCCAACGCCAATGACGTGTAAAATTTCATGCAGGGCTACGCTATAAAAATCACGTTTACCCGATGCGACGTCCGTAGTGTGATCGAAATGCCAGAAGTCATCGAGTTCTTCAGGGCTGTCTTTGACGCTGTCGTTATCGCCGTCGACATCGAACCACAGACTTCCGACTCCTACCCCCACATTCAGGCTGTAGTTTGCCGTAGTGCTTCCAAGTGTGGTGCTGCCGCTGATATTTCTAATCACTGGCCCATCGCCGCGGCCCATGCTGGCATTGGAGGCTGCTTCTGCAGCGGCGACGGCATCTTCATATTGAGAAGGGAATCCGCCTCCGCTAATCGACAAAGCTACACCGGCGGTTGAACCTTGGCCGAGAGTGCTTCCGCCGAGTTCTCTAACACCGACAAAAATTTTCACCGTATCAGCAGCTAGAGAGGGGGAGCTGATGGTTATTTTATTAGCGTCAGGATTGCTAGGGTCATTGAGCTCAGAAGGGTTTCTAAACACGTAATCCCAATCGAAGGTAGATGTAGTGCCGCCGTTACTCCCCACAAACGGGTTTGTCACTGGAGCAAGCCGAGTCGAGATCAGAGATGAAATATCAGACGCCGCTTGTTCCAGAGCCGATTTAGCAGCGGCGTTTGTTCCGAAAAAATTATCCGATGAGCTGTCATAACCGTAATCCAGCTCGATTTCGAAGGCTGAGGCCGAAGGGATCGCCAAACACGAAATGAGCAAGGCCCGTTTCAGACTAAAGATGGCTGGTATCCCGGACGTTGTGTGGAACGAATCCGTGATGCGGTGCATTCGTGAGTTATACCTAGGAATGCCTTATAATCAACTATTTAATTAATAAACCCGTAATAACGAATCGGGCATTATCGGTCTACGGTGAGGTTTCTACTTCTTGACCTTGTCAGGTCGCAGCTTCTTCTCAAGTTGCTTAGGGGAGATACCGTAGAATTTTTTGATATCTGTGCAAAAATGGCTGTAGTAGAGATAGCCCAATTTTTCACCGATATCGTGAAGGTCCATGCCTTCAGTGATCATCCGTTTGGCGAGTAGAGCGCGATGATTGCAAAATAGGTCCTTTGGCTTGAGTCCGATCGCCGCCTCAACGTGTCTTTGGAGTTGGATCACCGTGAAGCCTAACTCCTCAGCCACATTTTTTACGTTGAAGCCTTTTTCCTCAGCCAATTGTAGGAGATCTACCCCGGATTTATCGACTACACGGTCTCCTTGCCGAGTAAAAGGTGTGGGTGTGGCAGGTCTGCTCATGGTTTTAGGAAATGTTTCGCTGTTATGGACTAAATTGTTACTGAAGTCAGTATAGAACACATGTCTTCAGCAAGCACGATATATTTTCATGTTAGATAGCTTTTTACTGTTTTCAAACACTTTTTTATGAAACATTACGCATTGTATTCATCGCATATGATGGAACACACACACCACGGAGAAGATGAGTAAGTTGATGCATTTAATGGCAGATCTATTCGTCCTCGCCACCCTTATATAATTACGATGTCAACAACAACGACCGTCCCCACAAACAGTAGCGTCAAATTTGTCAATAGTCAGGGCTACACACTCAACGCCACGATCCTTCGTCTCCGCCGCTATTCAGTTTCCTTCGAAATTTATAATCCATACAGCATCGTTCAGCTTTCTGAAGTGCTGAAAGATTTCAAAATTCGTCTGAACGGGCGCTTGATTTATGAAGGCGATGCCGTGGTGTCTGGCCTTGTGAACACAGGTGTCTTGTTGGTGTGCGAAGTGACGTTGAGCGGAGGCTGGAAGGAGGTGGATTTTCTGGCACCAGCTGAGGGCGGTGGAACATTGGTCACCCAGTTCGATAGTTTCGTGGATGATTGGAAGCGTGCGCACCACGTTTCCTCTGATTTCAAAATCAACATCGCCGACATGCAGAATTTGATGATTGGTGTGAAGCGTTGGCTTGAGCAGATCGATCTGGGGATTCGCTCCACAGATACTGGAGATAAAGCCGGTCTTGAAAAACAGATCATCTCAGAAATCGAGGAACGGATGGTTGAGGAAATGAATCCGCTGATGAGTAGTTTTGAAGCATCTACCAGAGATGTTTCGCAGACTGACCGACCTGCGCACAAATTTTACGTTAGGCGTCAAATGCATCCCCTAATGCTGTGCTCACCGTTTGCCTACCGGGCTTTCACTAAGCCGTTAGGTTATGCCGGCGATTATGAAATGGTGAATATGATGCTGCGTGATCCTTACGAGGGCAGCACTCTCTTTGCCAAAATGCTGAACCGGACTTTTCTAAGTATCGACCCCGTTCAGGCACACCGAAATCGAATCTCTTATCTGGTGACTACTCTCAAGGAAGAGGCTGAACGAACCGTCAGTGAGGGGCGTCGTATGCGGGTTCTGAATCTTGGCTGCGGTCCGGCTCAGGAAATTCAACGCTTCGTCAAAAACGAAGAGGTAAGTGACCAGTGCGACTTTACTTTGTTAGATTTCAACAAGGAAACCTTGGATTTTACAGAAGGTGTTCTGACAAAGATGAAATATGAGCTGGGTAGAGGCACTACGTTCAAGATGATTGAACGGTCTGTGCATCAGCTTCTTAAGCAGGCCAGCAAGGGTGACGTTGATATGGAATGGGAGTCATACGATGTAGTCTACTGCGCTGGATTGTTTGACTACTTGTCGCAAAAGGTCTGCAAAAAATTGGTAGAGCTGTTCACCAAGCTACTCCGTCCCGGGGGTAAGTTGATCACCACCAATGTGGCGTCCACGAACCCTCGAATCGGGTGGATGGAGTATGTTGTTGAATGGAATTTGGTTTACAGGAATGACTGGGAGATGTTAGATCTCATTCCACTGGACGGAACAATCCTCCAGACTGATCTTAAGCGCGACCCGACAGGCGTGAACCTGTTTCTTGAGATTCGTAAGGTCGAACTTAAGCCGATGTTCAAGAACCAGAGTGTATAATGCCGGATTCTACCAAGCAGTTAAAGTTACTGTTCAAGCAATCAAGACTAATAGCGCGGAGAAAAAACTGTCGGCAGGCGGCTATTTTTGGCGGAGTTTTTATGCTCGTCGGAGCGTGTCTGGATGCTGTGGTTTATCCGGAATTACTGCTAGAGTTTCTAGTAGTTCGAGTGTTTTGCGGGGTCCTGCTGGTTTTGTTTGGCCTCGCCATCACAAGAATGAAGTCGGATCTGATTTCGTTGATTGTAGTTCATGTTGTAGGTGTATTGCCGCTGGCAGGCATCTCCTACATGATTGCGGTGGCAGACGGAGCGGCGTCCTCGTATTATGCCGGTCTTAACTTAGTGTTGATGGGGGCCACCTTGTTGCTCCGGTGGACGGCGATCGACAGTGCGGTCAATATGGTTTTATGCCTGCTTTTCTACGGAATGGCGGTGATGGTGTATGGTAACACTTGGCGTGAGGCATTTGTTCCTGGCTATTTCATCTTTGTCACCGGTGCTATCGCATGTGCGGGCACCTACTTTTTTAACCAAGGACGATTCCGCGAATTCTGTCTTTCAAAGGACGTGCAGGACGGCAAAGACCAGTTGGAAAAAAGTTTCAAACAATTGCAGGCGATGGATGAAACCAAATCGAGATTCTTCGCCAATATCAGTCATGAACTCAGAACACCTCTAACGCTGATCCTCGGCCCAGCCGAAAACTTACGGAGTAATGGCAAATACAGTAAGGATGTAGCATTCCTGGAGCACCTGGATACGATCGAGGATAACGCGCTTCGTCTATTGCGCTTGATCAATGATATTCTCGATCTGGTGAAGTTGGATAGTGACGAGGCTCCTCCTCGGCCGGAGACGGTGAATGTGACAGATTTCATTCATGGTATTACCAGTCATCTCAGGGCGATTGCTGCGCTGAAGAATATTGATATTTCCTGTACCAGTTCGTGTCTCGAGCAAGAGGTTGTTTGGTTAGACCGCGATCGTTTGGAGAAAATTGTTCTCAACCTTGCAGTAAACGCCGTTAAATTCACTCCTCCCGGAGGTAAGATTTCATTGGGAGCTGAGACAAAAGACGGAAATCTCTATCTATCGGTAGTTGATAATGGTCAGGGGATGAGCAAGGAAGATCTGGAGAATATCTTCGTGCGCTTTTGGCAGGCTGATATGTCGGCCAGACGACGCCATCGAGGTGCGGGTATAGGTCTCGCCTTGGTGAAAAGTCTTACCGACAGTATGCAGGGGGAAATTTCTGTAAGCTCGGAAATTAACAAGGGAACCAACTTTAAGATCATGATCCCGGCCCCAATGCCGGAAACAGGAGCACTGGTTGACCGAGAAAGTAATACCCGTGATGTACTGGAGAAATTCAATGAGAAGGCTCGCCTGAGTGGCGTCGAGAGCGTCAAGGAAACGGTGGCTTCCGAGAGGGGGGCATTGAATACATTGGTGTCGAACGTCCCACAGGAGACACGCAGAAAACGTGTTCTAGTCGCGGATGACGAGGATGCCATGCGCAACTTCATTGCCCGTCAGTTGGACGATTATGAAGTATTAGGTGCCCGTGATGGGGCCGAAGCATGGGAAATCGTACAGCAAGAGCCGTTAGATCTAATTATTTTGGACCTGATGATGCCTGGGATGGACGGAATTGAGGTCACTACACGAATCCGGTCGTTGCCTGCCACGTCACGTATTCCGATCATTTTAGTCACAGCTCAAGCCAGTGAGGTGCCGAGACTAAATGCGCTGGAAGCCGGCGTGAATGACTTCATGTCGAAGCCATTCTCGGTGGTGGAGCTACGTGTCCGAGTGCGAAATCTGATCGCCAGTAGCGAATTTGAATTCAAGCTGGCTAAGAGTAACGTGAACCTTGAAACGGCGTATGAGAAACTGAAAGAGCAGCGCAGCATTCTTGTCCAAACGGAGAAGCTGTCATCTCTTGGTCGTATGAGTGCTGGTATTGTGCATGAGGTGAATAACCCACTGAACTATGCGAAGACGGCACTCCACGCACTGAAATCATTTGACCGACAAATCCCGGCCGAGGAAAGAGATGATTTCCTCGAGGTGTTGGGTGATGCTCAAGAGGGGGTCAGCAGAGTCATTGGAATCGTCAGTGATTTGAGATCATTCACGCGTGGGGATGCTGCAGCCATGTCGAGAGTTGTCGTCAAAGACATGGTTGAGAGTGCCCGCAGATTGAGCAGCCAGACACTTTCTGGGATTCGCTTTGATGTGGATATTAGTCCGGATCTTGAGATAAATGGAAATGACGGGCAGTTATGCCAGTTGTTCATGAATCTTTTCCAGAACTCGGCTCGTGCGATTATGGTGCGAGGCAATGGTCCGGAACCTCAGATTTCGGTACAGGCTGAAGAAAGGGAAAATGGCTCCGTTGCTGTGCGGGTCAGGGACAATGGATGCGGGATCTCCAAAGATGATATTGAACACATGTTTGAGCCATTCTTCACTAAAAACGATGTCGGCGAGGGCATGGGGCTCGGTTTGAGCATTTGTCATCGCATCATCAAGCAGCATGGCGCTGAGATTGACGTTAAATCTGAAGTTGGGCTTTATACTGAGATAACTATATTTTTTTAAATTATGGCCCTCGATTAAGCAGTTTAGCTGTTAAACATCAATTTAGTTTGAATAAGTTAGATATAAAAAACCTTGAAATAAACCTCTCAAATCGGTATTTTAATTGAATAACGCGCGATATGAACGAACAAACTCAAAAAGACCACGTAATACTCTTTGTCGATGACGAGGAGAAAACTAGGAAGTATTTCTCCCGTTTATTCGGACAGAATTTCGAGATTTTATTAGCGGAGGACGGATTGCAGGGACTTGAGATGTTCCGTCAGAATATGGATAAAATCGGGGTGGTCGTAACCGACCAGCGCATGCCGAACATGACAGGTTCCCAACTGCTTGAAAAAGTAGCGGAGATGAAACCTTCATGCATCCGTATTCTATCCACGGCGTATTCGGACGTTGATGCCGCCGTTGACTCGGTGAACAAAGGCGGAATCTACCGCTACGTTACCAAGCCTTGGGAAGTCAATGATCTGGAAATGACACTGACGCGTGCCATGGAACTTTATGTTCTGGAAAAAGAACGTGGAACTCTTCTCAAGCAGAAGCTCTCCAGTGTGGAGATGCTAGCCTCGTCTGACCGGGTGCTATCCATCGCCACGATGGCTGTAATCGGTCACGAAGGACTCCGTCATGTGGACCGCGCATTGACCGCGCTGGTGCAACTTGCCGAGGTCGAAGAAACGGAACAGGAAGAAGAACTGACTGTGGACGGGTCTCTGAATTGGCGCGAACTATATGGACGTCACTTGGAATACCTCCGTGCCATTCGTCTTGGCCTGACTCGTGACAACTTGAAAGGCTTGGAACTCGACTACAACACCGCAGTTCCGGTCGGGGATGTTATGGGGCCATTGGTAGGAGGTAATGGTTACTTCGAGTGGCTCCGCGGGGAGGAATCGAGTACAGGTTGGCCAGGGCCATTAGGAACCATGGCGGCTGAAATCAGCACCTTGCTGACAGCACTTGAATCTGTCATGAGGGACGCAGGTATTCTGCTCGTTTCTGAAATTCAGGGGGGCATTGAATTCAGGCTTTCATCACGTCTTCTCTCAAGGAATTTGGAACCTTTGCGCACTGCGACCAAAGAAGCTCCGTCTTCCGAGTGTCTCGCACTTGCCGCCGCACTGTTCCGTCTGGCCGATGCCGGTGCAAATTACGAAGTCGTCCCAGAGGAGGGCAGAGACATGATTCGTTTTAAAGTGACATTTGATCCATCACACAGACCAGACAACAGCGTTGTAGGCTGGGACTCGCTGAGCGCAGCCCTGGCTGGGAACGATGTTTTCTGGGCCCGCTATGGTGGGTAAAGAGATCCAAACCTAAATAACAGACACACATGAAAACTCGAAACTTAGTTCTCTATACGGCGGCCTCAGTTCTTACTCAAGGTATCGCTGTGGCAGATGGATTCCATCTAGCAGGTCAATCACCCGAAGCCGTTGGTAAGGGGAATGCCTTTGTTGCAACAGCCAACACGGCAGCGGCTGTTTATTATAATGCTGCGGGCCTGACACAGATCGATGGGTCGTCCGTTCAAGTTGGATTTTACAGTGTGATGCTCGGCATCGAGGCAGATGTCGCCGGTGGCAAAT
This sequence comes from Oceaniferula spumae, assembly GCF_042849255.1. Lineage (GTDB taxonomy): Bacteria > Verrucomicrobiota > Verrucomicrobiia > Verrucomicrobiales > Akkermansiaceae > Oceaniferula > Oceaniferula spumae. Next base: position 1,271,364 of record NZ_AP026866.1, on the reverse strand, counting down.
TCGATCTCGATCGTGAGGTCCAATTTACGCCACAAATTTATTCCGCCTTCCGGTTGAACGAAAAGACTGTGCTTGGTCTGGGCCTGAACTCTCCCTTTGGTCTGGCGACAGAGTGGGATGACAATACTTCATTTAGAAATACGGCCACAATATCATCTCTGAAATACGCCACACTCTGGGCGGTAGCCGGATATGAGGTGAATGAACAGTTCTCCATCGGCGGCGGCATTGGCATTCATCATGCGGACATCGATCTGCGCCGTGGTCTCTTTGCTCCTGGTGATGAGTTTTCATTCAAGGGTGATGATCAAGCGGTCTCATGGACTTTAAGTGCCTTGTGGCAGCCAGCTGAAAAACATTCTTTTGGTGCAGTGTACCGGAGCGAAACTGATTTTACCTTGGAGGGAAAATCCAGAGTGTTTCCATATGTTGCTCTGCGCGAAGATGCTCAAGTAGATCTAACTACTCCTGCTTCGTTTGCCGTAGGTTACTCATATAGACCTAACCAATGCTGGAACATTGAGGTCAATGTGGAGTGGGTAAACTGGGATGAATTAGACACTCTCACTCTCGAGCAGGGTTCGGGGAATCAAGAGATCCCTTTCAAATGGGAAGACTCTTTTGTTTATTCAATCGGTGCCGAATATGACCTTGGCAATGGTTACTTGGCCCGCTTCGGGTATAACTACATTGAAAGCTCCCAGCCCGATGAACATTATAACCCTGGGGTCGCTGATGCTGATCGGCACTGGCTCACCGTGGGGCTCGGTCATAAGGGTGACAGCTGGTCATGGGATGCTGCCTATCAGTATGCATTTTCAGACAGGGAGGTTAAGTCAGCCCTCGATTCTTCAGTGAATGGCGATTACAAATCTCGCTACCATTCGTTCAGCCTGACGGCTCGCTACGATTTCTAGCTGTTATTCAACTGCTAGTCTGGAGCAACAAATTTCGCCAGTGATCCTTCGAGGATGACTGGCGATGTTGTATAGATCCGGATAGGGCGTCTGTTTTTTTAGAAACCTCCGAGGCCGTATCCACGACTACCCTGCATATATTGCGGGCCAGTGGTGCTACCGGGGCCCTTTTTCTGACCTGCGGACATGATGTCGGCATCCATTCTCTTTTGGGCATTTGGATCAGGTGCTCCACATGATGTGACGAACAGGCTGAGAGCCATGCTTAGACAGCAAATAGCGGTAGTTAATGTGTAGTTATTGATGCGCGTTGTTTTCATAACGCTAACATTTAGGCCAGTTCTTCAGTTTAAAAGCAAGGGGGAAATAACCGCGGCGTTGAAGACATCGTTTGTAGTTGCCTAATCCATAGGCTCTGTCTGATATCAAGACATGCCAGTTCAAGCCATGCAGCGCCTTCGTCGATTCGGGGTTCTGATACCTGTTTTTTCACTGAAACGAGATCATGATCTTGGCATAGGTGACACTCTTGCCATGAAGGAGGCTGTCGACTGGGCATCGGCACATGACATCGGTTTCCTTCAGCTCTTACCCATCAACGAGACGGGTTCGGACAGTAGCCCGTATAATGCCATCAGTTCCATAGCGCTTGATCCTGTATTGATCGCCGTGGACGAAATCCCAGGGATAACAGCTGAAGCCATTGCTCTCGAAGATGCTGCATGTGTTCACGAAAACCTGGTCGATTACTCGACAGCTGGAGCTGCGAAGTGGCGATTGCTCAAGGCTGGCTACGAAATTTTTAGATCAAAGGGGGGACCGACTCCTGAATTTGACGCTTTCAGAAAAGCCGAGCAGGATTGGTTAGTCTCCTATACGAAATACCGCTGGCTGATGGAATTGGCCGGCACGGAAGAGTGGGAGCATTGGCCAGAGGAGTATAATACTTCCGAAAAGGCGGATGCTTATTTAGCCACGTTACCTCCCGAGGATGTGGAGCAGAGCCTTACATATTATGCGTGGGTTCAATGGCACGCATTCAGCCAGTGGCGAGATCTCCGTAACTATGCGGCAAGCAAGAACGTGAAGTTGATGGGGGATATTCCGATAGGTATTTCCTACTCTAGCGCAGATGTATTTTTCGAACCGCAGTGGTTTGACCTTACGTTGTCTGGTGGTTCGCCTCCAGAGACGGTGTTCAAGGACGATGCCTTCGCCTGTCAGTGGGGACAGAACTGGGGTATACCCCTCTACAATTGGGAGGAGTTAGAAAAACATGATTTCTCTTGGTGGCGACGCCGCATTGAGAAGCTCACCGATGTGTTTCACATCTTTCGGATTGATCATATTCTAGGGTTTTACCGAATCTTTAGCTTTCCATGGAGACCCGCACGCAATGCTGAATTTCTCGGGCTGACGGATGCTAAGGCCAAGAAGCTGACGGGTGGTGAATTACCGAAATTTCATCCTCACCCAGACGATACCGTCGCACATAAAAAGGCCAATTTGGAAGCTGGGGATAAATATCTTAAAGTTGTGTTAGAGGCGGCAGGCGATGGCGAAGTGGTAGGCGAGGATCTCGGGTGCGTGCCTGATTATGTCCGACCTCATTTGGCCAAGTTAGGTATTGCAGGGTTCAAGATCTGTCACTGGGAGGAACTCGGAGAAGGTCAGGCTGTTCCTGGAAGTGAGTATCCTGAATGCTCCTTTGCTACCTATGCGACTCACGATCACGATTCCATTCCTGCGCTATGGAATGCATTATTGGATATGCTCAATGGTCTTGAACACGAAGGAGCCATGCGAGGCTTAGCCTTACTCAGCGACTTTGCCGGCTTGCCGAAAGGTGAAACTGCAGCTGCCTATTCGAAATATGGGCCAGTGGTCAAATGGGCATTGTTAGAGAAGCTAGTCATGTGCCGCTCAGATTATGCCGCGATCATGATCACGGATCTGATCGATAGTACCAAGCGCATCAATATACCAGGAACGGTAGGTGGAGAGAACTGGCGATATCGTCTGCCGTGGAAACTGGATGATATGCCAGATCCTCTACGGAGAGAATGTCAGCGCCTCAAAGAGCAGATCCATTTAGCTGGGCGGGACTAATTCCAAGGCCTTTTCCAAGATGATGTGACCGAGGTGATGCTTTGATCCCTTTTCGACACCTTCCGAGTGGTCCGGATAAACGAGGAGAACTTCGTTGTCATTGGAGTCAAAGCCGATGTCCTTACGCGAAACATCATTCGCGACCACTAGGTCGCAACCTTTGCGTTCCAATTTCTCTCGAGCGTTGTCTTCTAAATTTTCTGTCTCTGCGGCAAACCCGACAAGCACTCCGCGATAGTCAAAAGCATTTCTAGCAGATCCAAGGATGTCGGGATTACGCACGAGTTCCAATGTCATTGTCTCGCCGCTTTTTTTGATCTTGTGATCGGGAACTTGGGCGGGACGGTAATCAGCCACAGCGGCAGAGAAAATGGCAACATCAGCCTTGCCTATCCAGTGCTCCACGACCGCATACATTTCCGCAGTGGTCTCCACAGGGATGTAATCCACTCGATCCGGCACGTCGAGTTGGGTAGGCCCTGAGATGAGGATCACGCGATGACTGGCATCAGCCGCAGCATGGGCGATCGCGTATCCCATCTTACCAGATGACTTGTTTGTTAGGAAACGGACGGGATCAATCGGTTCGCGCGTTGGCCCAGCTGTGATGAGGATATTCATTCGCTCTAGAATATTGTTATGGGGATCAATTCCCAAGCAGCTCTTCGACCTGGTCGAGGATAGAACTCTCTTCCATCAATCGGCCTGGTCCGGAATAGCCACACGCGAGCATTCCTTCATCCTCGGGTCCGATGAAATGACAGCCATCGGATTTGAGTTGTGAGACGTTGCGCTGAGTCGCTGCGTGCAGCCACATCTTACCGTTCATGGCAGGGGCAATGAGAACCTTCGCTTTGGTGGCAAGATAGATGCTGGAGAGGGGATCAGGCGCCAGACCGTTGGCAAAATTGCCGATGGTATCGGCGCTACATGGTGCGACTAATAAAAGATCGGCTCGGTCTGCGAGATCGATGTGACCAGGTTTCCATGCCTGCTTTTCGTCCTCCAATGATACCAATACAGGATTTTGAGAGATGACTTGCAGGGTGAGCGGAGTGATGAACTCCGTGGCTGCTTTGGTCATCACAACATGAACCTCGTGGCCGTTTTTAACCAACTGCGAGGCGATACCTGCCGCTTTATAGGCTGCTATAGAGCCAGTGATGCCGAGAATGATAGTCATGGGAGAGGGGGATTATCCATTAGGGATTTGTGATGCGAGATGTCCTGAGGCGTTCAGCAGAGAGCAGGGCTTTGAAGGAATTATAATCTTCTTCACGTGTCGCGGAAATCAAGCGGTAGGTGTATTTGTGCCAGTGGCTCATTTCCTCGATCGCATTTTTCATGCGTAGTTCGATGACGTCGTCAGCGTCCGTGCCTCGTCCGGTTAATCTGGCGCGGAGTTCGTCTTCACTGGGGGGCATGACAAAGAGTTCTACCAAAGCTTCGCGGATGCTGGGCTCTGCGCATGAGCGCACGAGATCGGCGCCTTGAACATCAATATCCATGACCACGTCTGTGCCGGCGACGATGTGATCCATGACCTCGGACTTGAGGGTGCCGTAAAGGTTATTATGCACCTCGGCATACTCGATGAATTCATCTGCTGCGACACGTTTTTCAAAATCCTCTCTAGTGAGAAAATGATAATCGTGTCCGTGTTTCTCCCCCTCACGGGCGGGGCGCGTGGTGCACGAAGTCGAGTAGACAGCCTCACCTTCATCGGCGAGTCTGCGGCAGAGTGTGGTTTTTCCCGAGCCTGATGGGCCAGAGACTAACAAGATGATACCTGTTCGTTTACACATGGTGTGAATTATTTGCGCGTCTTGCCTTTTAGCATGGCTTCGATGAATGGATCGAGCTCTCCGTCCATGACGGCCGAAATGTTGCCTGTTTCCTCTCCGGTCCGCAAGTCTTTGACCATTTGGTATGGTTGGAAGACGTAGGATCGGATCTGGCTGCCCCAGCCGATTTCACCTTTGGCTGAGTATTCGCGATCAGCCTCCGCCCGTTGCTTGTCTTCCTCGATCTGATAGAGCTTGGCGCGGAGTAGAGCCCAAGCGTTTTCGCGGTTGCGCAGTTGGGAGCGCTCTTGGGTAGAACGAATCATGATCCCGGTGGGCTTGTGTTTGAGAATGACCGCGGTTTCCACCTTGTTAACGTTCTGGCCGCCAGCACCTCCAGACCTGGCGGTATTGATCTCAACATCCGATTCAGGGATTTCAATGACGATGTCCTTGGAAATTTCAGGGGTGACATCCACAGCTGAAAAGGAGGTGTGCCTTTTTCCTGCGGAGTCGAATGGGGAAATGCGCACCAAACGATGAACTCCACGCTCGTTCTTGAGGTAGCCGTAAGCGTGCGGCCCGTCGATTTTAAGCGAAGCTGCACGACAGCCGGCACCGTCCCCGTCTTGGTAGTCGAGGCTGGTCACGGTGAATCCCTTGGATTCCGCCCAGCGGGTATACATGCGCAGTAACATTTCAGCCCAGTCGCAGGCTTCGGTGCCACCCGCGCCAGCTTGAATGGAAAGATAGGCATTGGAGGGATCGGTAGGTTGATCCAATAGCGTGAGGAGTTCGAATTTTTCCAACTCTTTGACAATCTGCTTATAATCCTTGTTTGCCTCACGGGCGAATTCCATGTCGTCGGTTTCCTTGGCCAGCTCGATCACTTCGTCGAGGTTGGCCACTCGATTCTCGAGATCAAGAAACGGGTTGAGGCGTCCTTTGAGCAAGTTTGCCTCGCCTACAGTGGCTTGGGCTTTGTCCGGATCATTCCAAAAGTCAGGATCTGTCATGATTTTGTCATACTCCACCAGTTGGTCCTGCAGGGATTCGACGTCAAAGATACCTCCTGAGTTCGGACAGGCGACTCTTCAGAGCCCCGGTGTCCAGCGCCAGGAGGTCAGCGATGTTTTGTTCACTCATACGGGGCGAGTGATAGCGGGATTTTTATGGATTGGAATGCTGAATCGTGAAGAAATTCGCAGCCAAGCAGAACACGGGTCTTCACGGCGATGGATTTCCATGGTTTGCTGGCGGCTCAGCATGGAAAAATCCACCGGTATCATCATCCGTCTAACCAAGTTGACTGAGAGTAGCTTGATCGTGCACTGGTGCACCGAGGAACACGGTTTGATCAAAACTGTGGCGAAAGGGGCTCGTCGGCCGAAAAGCACATTCGCGGGGAAAATTGACCTTTTTTTTGAGGCGGAAATCAACTGGGTGCGCAGCCGCAAGACCGAGCTGCATACCTTACGGGAGCTGAGTGTTACCAACTACCGAGAGAGCCTTCGCAAACGATATGCTGATACCGTGGCTGCTTCTTATTTCGGGGAGCTGCTGGCCCATGTGGTGGAGCTGGATCATCCCGAGCCGGAGCTGTTTGACCTCTTGCGGCGAGGGCTCGGATATTTGGCCGGACAGGGAGCGGATTTGCGAGGGGTGTTGCATTTTGAACACGAACTGGCCCGAATAATGGGTATAGCACACAGTAGAACCAGTGCGGCGTTGGCCATCGAGCAGGCTTTTGGGAGTCTGCCTCGGGCTCGTGCTGCGTGTCTGCATGCAACAGAGGGGAATGGCCAAAGTTGAACACGTTGAAAACCCACAAAATCAATGGTTGCTGGGTATTTTGGAAGTCCTAAGGGACTGTAATTTCGCTGGCCATCCTCAATAAAGTGGTGTTAATTGAGGTAGGCGATGTGTTTACATCGCCATTGCATTCAAACACAAGTACCTATGGAATCAGGAACCGCCAATTTATTGAATATGCTCCAAGCAAGAGTGAGAAAACTTTGCGAAGAGGGCAACTGGAACGAGGCTATGCACGCTGCATCTGCAGGTGTGGACAAGGCACGCGGTGCGCTGGGTTCAGATAGGGAAAGCAAAGAGGCTTTGGCCGTTTCACTCGAAGTCAAAGGTGACTTTTTACGCCAGTATGGAAATTTGGAAGACGCCCGTCTGTCGTATTTGGAGTCTCTCGAACTCTTATCGGAAACCGAGGGGGATCACACTGAGCAACAAGCTCGCATCAGTGCCAGTGTGGCAGTGGTCTACGATAGCGACGGTAACGAAGACGAGGCGATTCGCTTCTACGAACGTGGCATTGAGCTTTTCGAGCGAATGGATCCACCAGCGCTCCTTGATGTTGCGGATCTCTGCAACAATCTCGCCTACATCTACAAAAGCCGGGGTGATTTTGAATCAGCCGAAAGTCTATATCTCAAATCTCTACAAATTTGCCATAAGCACCTCGGGCCCAATGATGAGGAGACGGCAGCTGTTTGTAACAACGTCGGAGCACTTTACCTGGCTGCGGGCTACTCCGAGCAAGCTCGCGAGATGCAGATGATGGCATTGGAGGCACGTATCGCGACTTTTGGAGAAAATCACCTCGAGACAGCGCAGTCCCACGCCAATCTCGCACTGGCTCTTTGTGAAACCCAAGAGTTGGGAGAGGCTAAAAAACACTTCCAAGAAGCTTTGAAAATCTACGAAGGTCAGCTCAAGGACGCACCTATGGATTACGCGACCGTGTCATCCAACTACGCGGAATTCTTGCGCGCTAGCGGCGATGAGAAAAACGCGAACAACATCGAGAAGCGTGCGGGCAAGAAACTGAAAAAAGTTTCCTAAGTTCACTAACAAGTGAGGGGGCTTTCTATCGGTAGGTAGGAAACGAGTCTTCCAAGAGCCACCGTTTGAGCAGCTCTTTGTCACCAGTGATGTTTCCGATGACTCGGTAATTCGATTTCTCAATCGAATAAGCATCGCTTGGCCCCTCGTCGACCACTCTCCGAAGCAAACCGCCAGAGTGGATAAACTGGACACCATTCTCATCGTGAATGAGGAAACCTACATGCTTATCAAGACCGATGATATAAATCCCATGGTCTTTCCGCCGAAATAGATCGAGATACTCTGGGTAGTTCACGTCCACTTTGATGTGTAACTTTTCCCGAGGGAGAAATGTCAGCAATATGTTTTGTGATGGCTGCTGTGCCAGTCGGATTCGTTGCACATCAAATCCCGAGTCACGCATGATGGTTGAAACAAAATATCCACAGGCCACTTTTCCTCCTCCGGGCTTTGCGGCCATGCCGTTGTAATCCCAAGGAGTTCCAAGCCAGCAGCGCATGAGCGATGGCATTGTGAGTTCTAACAGAGAACGCGCGCTGGCGATGATGGCTTGCCTCTCGGTATCAGTTTTGGCTTTGCGATAGGCTTTCGAGAGCTTTTTCCGGTGGTAGTCGATCTCTTCGACTGTGACCGCATATGTTTCTGGGTCCGGTATCGGCACAGGTTCTGAAACTTCCGTTATTTTGGCCACAATGGGTGACGCCGGATGCCGTAGTAGCCAGACCACACCTCCGGCGATTAGACCGAAGATAACTAGTATGACTGCTAGTATACGCAAGATGACTTGGTGCGTTAGTGTTAGGCGTTCATCAAGGCTTCGATTTCGTCTGCTTCGATGGGTATGTTAGCCATCAAGTCGAAGTTCCCGTCCTTCTGAACGACTACATCGTTTTCGAGTCGGATACCGAGGTTTTCTTCGCGAATGTAGATGCCGGGTTCAATCGTAAAGACCATGCCTTCGACAATGGGCTCCTCTGGTGGGCAGACATCATGGACGTCGAGTCCCAGGTGGTGGGATGTGCCGTGCATGAAGTAACGTTTGACGAGAGGTTTGCTGTCGTCTTGCTCCGCTGCCTCTGCCGCATCAATCAGTTCGAGATTGATCAATTCTTCCTCCATGAATCCCATGACCTGCTTTTGATAAGCAGTTGGGAGAATGCCAGGGCGCAAGATTTCGTTGGCCTTGCGGAAGACGTTAAGCACGGAGTTGTATACCGCGCGCTGCCGATCCGTGAACCTACCGTTTACAGGAATGGTGCGGGTCATGTCGGCATTCCAATTGCCATACTCGGCAGCGACGTCCATCAATAACAGTTCACCATCCTGGCAGGTGTCTTTGTTTTCCAGATAGTGTAATACACACGCGTTCTTGCCGGATCCAATGATGGGAGAGTATGCGAAACCTCTCGATTTTTGACGCAGGAATTCGTGCATATACTCGGCCTCAACTTCCCACTCGCCGACACCGGGTTTGACGAATTGAAGGATTCTACGAAAGCCGTCTTCGGTGATATCGCAGGCTTTTTGGATCATTTTGATTTCCTCAGGATCCTTCGTCATGCGCAGACGATGCATCAGCGGGGCCAGTCGTTCATACTTGTGGAGTGGATAATGATCCTGACATTTTTTGATGAATCTCGCATCGCGCGTCTCTACGGATATAGCAGCACGTAGGTGCTCGTTCGTGTTGAGATAAACGTGTTCACTCTGTTGGATCAAGCGGTGGAGAATGGTATCAAAATTTTCAGTCCATTGGACGTTCTGAATACCTGAGATTTCAGTCGCTTGCTCTTGGGATAGTTTAGCTCCCTCCCAGATGGCGATATGTTCATTGGTTTCACGAACGAAGAGAATTTCACGGTCCTTTGCGTTTTTGGCATTGGGGAACAAAACCAGGATACTTTCCTCCTGATCCACACCCGTCAGGTAATAGAAGTCGGTGTTCTGTTTGAACGCCATGGTCGCGTCGGCATTGGTCGGCATCACATCATTTGAGTGAAGCACCGCGATGCTGTTGGGCTTTAGCTCCGAGATCAGACGTTCGCGGTTTCGGACAAACAACTGTGAATCGGCAGGATCATATCTCATGCCCGCGATATCAACGAACAACAGTTGATCCTGCAACTACAAAGACCCGCCAGTAGACACTTTGCCAGATTCGGCTTAGAGCATTTTTAATTTTGCCCCCAGCCAAGTTTTTGGCGGAGTGTGGCGTAAAACGTGCGACCTTCCAGACGCAGTAGCGGTAAGGCATGCCCAGCCTGTTCCACCCGAATTCGGCTACCCTGATTGATTTCCACGACTTCGCGACCGTCTACGGTAAATAGCATCGGGCATTCGGCATCTTCCGCTGGAGCCAGTTCGACCACGGAGCTGTCGGAAACCACGAGCGATCTGTTGCTCAAACTGTGTGGGCAAATCGGTGTGATCACAAATACATCCGCCTTCGGTGCGATCAATGGACCTCCCGCCGAGAGCGAGTAAGCTGTGGATCCTGTGGTGGTGGCCACAATCAAACCGTCGGCTCGGTAATGGTTCAGAAGTTCACCATCTACCCAAGCGTCTAGGGAGACGAGTCGACCAGTCTGGCCGCGAGCCAGGGTGATTTCATTGAGAGCTCTGAAGCTTTCCTCGGATCCGTCCGGAGCAAACACAGTCGCTTTTAGCTGCATGCGTTTGATCAAGGTGTATTTTTTGTTAGCTACCGCTTTGGCAAACACATCGAGTTCGGTATCCGTACAAGTAGTTAGAAATCCAAGCGTGCCGATGTTAATACCGGCGACAGGGATATTCGCAGGGCCCAACTGGTTTGCTGCGTTCAGCATGGTGCCGTCACCACCTAACACGGCGACTACATCACAGCTGTCTCCGAAGGTTGCAGCATCCATGCCCCCTGGAGCTTTAATAATGTCAGCTGTAACCGTTTCCAATACAGGGACAAGGTTTTCGGCTTCCAAGGCGGCACACAGCGCCACCAAGGTCTTTTTAGCGCCAGATTTGTTAGGGTTTGCTATGATGCCAACATTCACGTGCGAAGCATGGCGGGAAACCACGAAAGTTACAACAGAAACAGATCTTTTATGCACGGAGTATGACGCAGGACTTCTGCCGCCCCCAATCCAGCCTTGATTTTATTTAGTATTAGTGATAATTCAGCTACATGAAAGGTTGTTCTGCTACTCGCATGTTGGCGAGACCGATCAGTAATGTCATCTTCGGGGGGCTGCTGTTAGTCGGAGTGACTTCTTGTGACAAGGTGTCTGAGATTACCGACAAAGCGAAAAACCTTTTTGATGACTCTGTGCAAAAAGCAGAGTCAGCCGGATCTGCAGAAGTCATTGTAGTGGGGGAGGATGAAGGGAAATCGATCATTGCCGATGAGTCCCGTCTGGTCTTGGTGGAATTTTACTCAGACACATGTGGCCCATGTCGACAGGTCGCTCCCGTGTTGGAGCGATTAGCCAAAGTGAATTCTGAGAAAGTCAAAATCCTCAAAGTAGATGTAGACAGTGAACGCAACTGGGCGGCGAAAGAACAAATCAGAGGAATCCCCGCATTTCAATTCTATCAAAATGGCGCAAAAGTGAATCAATTCACCGGTGCTCCTCCAGAACAGGAATTACAGCGACGCATTGATCAGTATGCTACCACTGCGAATGCTGAAGGCTCTACCGAAAACAAACCTGCGAAACCTCCTGAGCCTAAGATCAAACCCATGCCCAAAGAGTGGCTCCCGCCCGGGGTGACACGCGGTTAATCCCAATCGATAATTTACCGAAAAACGATGAAGTCGAAATATTTACCCATGATCATGGCTGCCTCAGCCGCCAGCTTGTTTCTATGTTCTTGTGAAAAGGTGGAGGAGCTTGTTCGAAAGGTGAAAGGGGAGGAGGCGAAAGCTCTCACCGTCAGCGATGAGGAGCTTGCGAAATCCGATGCCGCCGCTGCCAAATATCTGACCGCTATCGAGAAGGTTCCATCGATCTTGGCAAAAGTGAGGGATGAAAAATCTGCTTTCGCAGCACGCAAGCAGTTGGACGATATTTCTAGAGAGGTCAGCCTGATCGTTGGTGATTTGGCGGGAGTTGAAGGTAAAGATAAGAAATTGCTTAGCAGCAAAGAGTCAGCCCCACCCACCACAAAACCTGCAAGTCCGAAAGGGAAGGCGGGAACTCCAGTAAGCAACGGAAAGCGCGCGACTCCTCAGATCGATGGTGGAATTTATTGGTATGTTCGGGATGAAAACCAAGAGGCTTATGGCAAGAGAGCCAAAGTCGTTGCCCAACGGATACAAACCCATATTAACAGGATTGCCAACATGACCAGATATTCTCCTGTGGCGCTGGATGTTGTACTGGATGGCATTCTTGTTCTGGCTGGTGTCGAGTCCGGAGGAGCTGTCCCAGGAGACGCAACTCCGGCAGGTATCAAGCCGATGCCAAAAGACTGGATGCCCATGGGCCTGACACCCAAGAGCTCCTGAAGGCCTCAGGATGCAGGCTTGAGGGAGTCAATTTAGGGAAAAAGCTGGGGAAGTAAGCGATTGACCCCCAGCTCATCAGTGTCTAGCGTCCGCCGCCTTAGATTATGAGTGCGGACGAGTCCAACAACCAGCCCGATTACAAGGGCACCCTGAGCCTTCCTGACACCAGTTTTCCCATGCGCGGAGACTTGGTGAAAAACGAGCCCGGTCGCCTAGAGCGCTGGAACCAGGAGAACCTCTACCAACGAATTCAGAAGCGTCGTAAGGACGAAGGAGCACCCCGATTCATTCTCCATGACGGCCCACCGTTTGCGAACGGCGACGTGCATATGGGCACTGCCCTCAATAAAGTTCTCAAGGACTTGGTTCTTAAATCCAAGACCATGGCCGGATTTGAAACTCCGTATATCCCAGGCTGGGACTGCCACGGACTGCCGATCGAATTTAAAGTCATGCAGGACGCCCGCGATGAGGAACCTGCGGAAATCCGCCGACGTTGTGAGGAATTTGCCCGTGGCTGGATCGATACCCAGAAGGCTTCTTTTAGACGCCTTGGAGTGTTAGGTGATTGGGAAAACCCTTATCTCACTCTGGACCCCGCCTATGAGTCCGACATCATTCGCACCTTCGCCACCATGGTGGAAAAGGGGCTCGTCTACCAATCGCAGAAACCTGTGCAGTGGTCCTACGGTGCCAAGACAGCTCTCGCCGAGGCGGAAGTTGAATATCAGGATAAAAAATCCATCGCGATCTTTGTTAAGTTCAACATCAGCGACACTTCATCCGTAGCAAGTTTGCCGGACAACACCGCCTTTGCAATCTGGACTACCACTCCTTGGACACTGCCAGCCAACCTCGGCATCGCGGTGCACGAGAGACTCAACTACGTGGTCGGGCGTTTCACCAAGGAAGACGCTGCTGACCAAAACATCATCATCGTTCGTGAGCTGCTGGAGGAATTCCAGCAGAAAACGGGACTGACGCTTGCCGAAGAACTCGCTGAGATCAAAGGTTCAGAGCTCGAAGGCCTTGAGGCTCAGCATCCATTCCTCGACCGCAAGTCGAAGGTCATTCTCGCTCCTTTTGTTACTACAGATACCGGAACTGGCGCAGTCCATATCGCGCCCGGACATGGTGCAGACGATTACTCCGTCGGCATGCAAAACGGTCTCGCTGTGCTTTCTCCTGTGGACGACGATGGCCGATTCACCGAAGAGGTGGGTGTGCCGGAACTCGTAGGACTGCACGTGATGGAAAAGAACGAGGGGAACATTGGCGTTCTCAGACTTCTCGCAGCCAACGAAGCGTTACTGGGCAAGGAAAACTACGCCCACTCCTATCCGCATTGCTGGCGTTCGAAAACACCGATTATTTTCCGCGCTGTTGAGCAGTTCTTCATCCGTATCGATGATCTGCGTAAGAAAGCTCTCACCGAAATTGATGAAACCACCTGGCTTCCTGCTTGGGGGCGTAATCGCATTTACGGTACTGTCGAAGCTCGCCCTGACTGGTGTATCTCACGTCAACGCACATGGGGTGTGCCACTTCCTGTTTTCTTCGATGCAAACGAAGAGGTTATTCTCGATGCAGAGGTTTCCCGTAAGGTGGCCGACCTCGTCGAAAAAGAAGGCACTAACATCTGGTTCGAGCTTTCTGATGCCGAACTTGCTTCACGTCTCGGATTACCCGAAGGCTGCACCAAGTGTGGCGACACACTGGATGTGTGGATCGATTCAGGCAGCTCTCATGTTGCCGTCATGGATCGTCACCCCGAGCTTTCTTGTCCTGCTGACCTCTATCTCGAAGCGACCGACCAGCACCGTGGTTGGTTCCAGAGCAGCCTGATGCTAAGTGTGGCAGTTCGCGATAAGGCACCATACAAGGCCGTGCTCACTCACGGATTTGTGGTGGATAAGGATGGGGGTAAGATTTCCAAATCCGCAGCCAAGGCCAAAGGCAAGCCTACCGATGCGGCGCACTTCTATAACAAATATGGTGCGGACATCGTACGCCTCTGGGTCTCGTCGGTCGACTGGCAGACGGAAGTTCCATTTGGTGAAGACCTGTTCAAACAGATCGCCGATCCGTATCGTCGCCTGCGCAATACGCTTCGGATCTTGTTAGGAAACATCAACGGCTTTGATCCCGCCACTCAGTCAGTGGCCAAGGACGATATGACGGTCCTTGATCGCTGGGTGCTTGAGCGCCTGAATGAGGTCATCACCGAGTGCAAAAGTGCTTACGAAAGCTATCAGTTCCGCAAGGTCTTCAATCAGATCAACCAGTTCTGTGCTAATGAACTTAGCGCGCTCTATATCGATATCACCAAAGACCGCATGTATTGTGACGGGTTGGACTCCACTCGTCGACTTGCCGCCCAGACGGTCATGCATCGCGTCTTTGACTCCATCGTGCGTTTGATGGCTCCTATTCTGGCATTCACCGCTGATGAAGCGTGGGAGCACGCAGGTAACGAGGGCAGTGTCCACGAACAAGATTTTCCAGAAGTAGACTCTGAATTTGTGCCCGGCATGGCTATCCAACAAGTCACCGGACTGTTGGAAATCCGCGCCGTCATCCAGACTGCGATTGAGGAGCAAGTTCAAGCCAAGGCTTTCAACAAGAACAACGAGGCTGATGTCACCCTGACCCTGCCCGCTGATCACACCTGTGCCGAGCTGCTCAACGACCGCGACTTCGTCACTGAGTTCTTCATCCTCTCGAAGCTCAATGTTATCAACGGAGCTGAGATCAGTGCCACAGCGAAAGCAACCGATCACTGTATGTGCCCACGTTGCCGCCGCTATGAGCCATTGGTCACAGACCTCTGCCAGCGTTGTAGCGAGGTAGTCTAACCAGTAGCGATTCATCCAATGTCCGACGCTCCCTCCAAAGCAAGAATCATCAAGCTGCTGCTGTTGATTACACTGCCGCTGTATATTCTCGATCAGATTAGCAAGTGGTGGGTAGTGATGAACTTCAAGTTGCCTTTTGTTATCCATGAGGGCGAGCGATATGGGGTCCCTGAGGACACGCGCCCGGTCATCGAGGGTGTCTTTAATCTGGTGCGCCGCCATAACCAAGGGGTCGCCTTCGGCATTGGGAACGGTACAACATGGGCTCCCGTGGTGTTTCTCTTTGTTTTGATCATAGCCCTGATAGGGATTACTTATTTCTGGAAAAAGGGAGCATTCTCCGGGCCGGCAAAGTGGTCGGCCCCTCTGTTGATTTCAGGTATCCTCGGCAATCTAACGGATCGGTTGTTCCAAGGTTTTTGGCTGGAGCCATACAAGGACTCCAGTTTTCTGGAGCGTCTGAGCCAAGGGTATGTGGTAGACTTTCTCGATTTTAAAATCCCGGGTTTCGAGAAAATCATGCCTTCGAGCGGTGGTCACTGGCCGGCGTTTAATGTGGCGGATAGCTGTATCACCACCGCAGCGGTTCTGTTATTTGTTACAGCCTTGTTAGAGGGGCGTAAGGAATACAAAGAGAAAAAGTCGAAGTAAGACGCTTTTTTCGCATCAGGATACATCCTTGAGTAATTGATGGAGGATGATTAGGATGAACACGTGAAACATAGCCGACTTCTCTATTGTGCACTTTTGTTAGTTGGCAGTATGTTGCTGACTGGCAGTATTTTTGCCCAAGGATCTGAGGGTGAGGCCAAGCCATTGCCCGCAGCCCCGGCGAACCATGTGCTAGATCTGTCTGACACATTCCGCGAAAATCCCACAAAGCTCGCCGAGCTAACCGCGACTCTCAAACGTATCGAAGAGCAGCATGGTTACTTGGTCTATCTAGCGCTCTATTACAACGTTCTGGATGGGACGGTTCAGTCGCGCGCTGACGCTCTCTACAAGGCATGGCTAGGAGATGAGAAACGTGGGCTTGTCCTAGTATACCAATCCGATCCTGCGGTTGATGGTAAAAATATCGCAGCTTCCTACTATCGCGGAACCGGCCTGGCTGATGACGCAGTGAGTGGGCTGATTCCAGACCAGAAGATGAGTGAAATTCTGCGTAGTGCTCTCGCCGCACAGTCAAAAGGACAGGATACCTCCGATCGTTCGATCACGATAGTGTCCGGTGTAGAGAGAGAAATGAATGAGTATTTCGCCTCTGATCCTTCGACTTGGAAAGACAGCGCAAATCTCAAGCTCATGGCGATCTTTTTCGGAGTGATTCTAGCCTTGGCCCTCTTGGGCATGTTCCTGTGGAAGCGCTCATCAACGGCTGATGTGGCTGCTCATAAGCACTACTATTTCCCCGATGTCGATGTCGCCTCAAGGCTTGGAGCCCCCTACGGTGGCGGCTGGGTTAGTGAGAAGAGTTTTGTTCCGTCGGCTTCACGGAAATAACCTTCCTTCCTTGGTTCGGCAGGAAGAGTGATATGCCGTAAACGATCGGATAAGCCAACAGGCTGAGGATGACTCCCATGGCCAGGAAGCCGACGGTGAAGTTGGCAGGGCTGCCGACGATATCCAGTCCGGGAAAAGGGATGCGCGTCTCCTTGTCGAAGGGAAGAGGGATGTTCATATGGTCGTGGAGCCAGCTGCCGAATTTGATCTGAAATAAGATCAATGGCGGGTAGGTGAGGGGATTACTGATCCAGCAGGCCGCCATCGAGACAGGAATATTTACCCGAGCGCGCATGCTTGCCATGGCTGCGAGCAGCATTTGGAATGGGATGGGAAGCATCGCACAGAAGAGACCGATGGAAAGTGCTCCGGCGACAGTTTTTCGACACGGATTCCACAGATCACGATCGAATAGAGGTTTGGTGAGAGCCACCAGCCAAGGCCGACTACGAATGCGCGGGTGACGCAGATAGCGATAGGCCCTGCGGACCATCCTAAGATATTTGCGTTTCATTCTGTGCGGCAGTTGGGGGCGGAGTGTTGGGGGAAATACGTGAAGCGTGTGAGTCTAATCTCTTGAGAGGCCCCGTCACATCATTGACGCCTAAACCTTGTATTTTCAATACGAAAAGCAGACCGCATACATTTCATCGAGTGCGAAAGCCCGATGTGGTAACTTACAGGCATATAAAAAACCCGCAACTGCGTGAAACAGATGCGGGTTTTGGAAATTGGGTGAATTACCGAATCAATCGGCGATTCGACATTACCACTGCTGCGAGCGGGTGTGGTAATATTGCTCAGCACCGAGAATAGGCGGGAACTCGGAGAGTCCGTCATGTGGGTTCATCTCGATGCGATGGTCTTCACCACAGCGCTCGTAAGGTGGCTTGAAGGTGCCTTTATACGTTGGGCAGTGGAAGGTTACCAGCTCGTAGAAACCATAACCGAGACGCTTGAATGCGCGGCGGCCACCGTCGACTGCTCCGTAGGACCAGCCAGCTTTGCGGCCGTATGCCTCGTTCTTACGAACGATTTGCTCAGGAATCTCAACGATGCCGTAGAGGATGTTGCTGATGGCACGTCCAAGCTTACGGGTGGATGTGTAAGTGGAGCCAGGAGGCGCCTGGATGTCGGCCATGGCACCGGAGGCCGTGACGACTAATGCTGCTGCGATCGTAAGTGCTTTTTTCATCGTGGTAGGATATTGAATGCCAGAGTCTGAGGTGGCAATGGAAAAATGGATTTTTTCTGCGATCAATTGAGAGGGAAATTGTGAAAACAGGCTTTATCTGCCATGGGGATAGTTTATTCTCCAGCTCGCATGAGTTTATGTCCTCCCATTGTGGGTATACGTTTGCCTGTATGGGCTGGTTCGACGTCCACAGTTCTTGAAGGCATCCATGATTACGTTCGTGATAGTGGAGTATGGAGAATTGTGACCGATTCTGATACGTTCGGAGAAATGGAGCCGCGAGAAATCGGCGTCGGCTGGCAGGGAGAAGGGCTAGTGCTCTACCGTGCGACGGAAGAGGAACTCAAAGATTTCAAGGATCGAGGTATAGTAGTAACCCTACTCAGTTCCGAAGGGCCGGACGCTGGTTTTCCCAGAGTAATCCCCGATAACGTTGAGGCTGGGCGCATGGCAGCGAAGCACCTGATGGGGCTGGGGTTTGAAAATTACGCCTTCATCGCGCGCGGAGAAACGTTGTATAAAGACTTACAGAATGCACCCGGCACTCGTGTTTACGCGAGAAAACGTTTGGAAGGTTTCCGTCAACGTCTGAGCGAAAATGGCCACGAGGTGGCTGTGCACTTGTTGCCCGGATTTCCGCTTTGGGAAAAAAATGCATGGAAGGATGTCGAGAAGGCGGTGGCTGGGTTTCTGGAGACCTTACCCACTCCTACGGGATTATTCGCAGGGGATGATGCCTTGGCTGCCGTTGTTCTTCGCGCGGCCGAGCGAATTGGAAAGGTGGTGCCGAGCGAGCTGGCCGTGTTGGGTTTTGGTAATGATGTCCACTATTGCCACGCCAATGTTCCGGCCCTGACGAGCATCGGTTATCCGGGTAGGGAAGCGGGCTATCTTGCCGCGACAATGATCGAAAGGATGTTAGCCGGCGATGATCTGCAAGGCGAAGTGCGGGAAATTAAACCCGAGGGGCTGCACGTGCGCGACTCCACCGATGTCATTGCAATCCGCGATCCAGAGGTCGCCCGGCTGGTTCGGTGGATCCGAAGAAATGCCCCCAAAAGAGCAATTCTGGTGAGTGAGCTCAACGATCTCTCCGAGCTTTCGATGACTTCGATCAAGGAACGCATGCGTGAGCACCTGGGCCATGGGCCGAAGGAGGAGGTGATGAAGGTGAGGCTTCACCATCTTCAATATTTGTTAGAAGAAACCAAGATGCCGTTGAAGGAAATCACCAAGTCGATGCAGTTTTCTTCTGGGCATGAGATGAGTCGCTTCTTTCACCGCGAGACCGGCAAACGCCCATCCTCTTATCGGCAGTAGTTTCCACGTGCGTAGAAATACTGCATCGTGTGGCTGAGCAGACTTTCAGGTAGCTCGGCAAGTTGTCTGGACTTTGCCGAGGCACCTGCTGGACCGGGAGTCATAATAACCTTCATGCCGGCCTCGGATGCAGCTTGCACTCCATGATTGCTATCCTCGATCGCGAGGCACGAGGCGGCGGGTAAACCGAGCCTTTCTGCCGCGAGCTTGAAAATGTCAGGAGCCGGTTTGCTGTTAGGCACTTCATCGCCAGCGGCAAGGACATCAAAGCGGTTTCTAATTCCTGACTTTGTTAGGAAAAACTCGATCTCCACATAGTCACTGGATGAGGCTACGGCCAGTGGCACTTGTTTCTCAGTGAGGGCATCGAGCAGTTGGGGGATCTCGGGCATGAACGGGAGTCCTTTTTCCTCAATATACTCGTGTAAATACTGCGGCCAGGCACTTTTGTAGAGTGCGAGGTCAAAGGAGTGACCATGCTCTGCTTGGAGATAGGTCTCAATGTGAACGTTGGTTGTTCCGGCGAGATTCTGATGATAGAAATCCTCGTCCATATCAAATCCTTGATCTCTCAGAGCGAGTAGAAAGACGTGATAATAAATCTTCTCCGTGTCAAAGAGCGTGCCGTCCATATCAAAGACGACGGCTTGCATGGGTTCTGGTGGGAGAAGTGACATTTAGGCAGAGTGACTATGGAATTTTACATGTTCGGGGGCCAAGGGATCATTATCCAGAATAGCATCCGCCGCACGCTCGGCAATCATCATTACCGGAGCATAGATGTTAGCATTGGTGACAAAGGGCATCACTGAGGCATCGACCACGCGCAGGCCTTCGACTCCGTGAACCTTGAAGGTGTCCGGGTGGGTGACCGACATTTCATCGAGTCCCATCTTGCAGGTGCATGATGGGTGCAGGGCGGTTTCGCCATCCTTGGCGACCCAATCGAGGATTTCCTCATCCGTTTCCACTTCAGGGCCGGGGGAGATTTCTCCTCCATTGAACTCATCGAAGGCTGGCTGGCTGAGAATTTTCCGGGTTGCACGAATGCTCTCCACCCACTCACGGCGATCTTGCTCGGTGGAGAGGTAGTTGAATCTCAGCGCCGGGTATTCGGTGGGGTCTTTGGATTTGATTTTGCAAGAGCCGCGAGCATCCGAGAGCACAGGACCTACGTGGACTTGGTAGCCATGGCCGGAGCTGGGGGAGGAGCCGTCGTAGCGGATGGCCAGCGGTAGGAAATGGAACTGCACATTGGGATACGAGACTTCATCATTGGTGCGGATGAAGGCTCCAGCTTCGAAGTGATTGGTCGCCGCTTCGCCCTTGCGGAAGAACAGCCACTTGAAGCCGATCCATGGTTTGTTAAACCATTTGAGAGCGGGTGCCATAGACACTGGTTTGGTGCACGAGTGCTGCACGTAAACCTCGAGGTGATCCTGCATGTTCTCGCCTACACCTGGCAGGTGGTGCACGCAGTCGATGCCGATTTTTTCCAGCTCGTCTTTATTTCCGATGCCGGAAAGTTGCAGTAGCTGCGGTGAGTTGATGGCACCACTGCAGCTGATGACTTCGCGGCAGCTTACTTGCTCGAGCGGGCCGTTTTTTCCACGTCTGAATTCGACGCCGGTGGCGGTTTTTCCATCGAATAAAATGCGCGTTGTTAGAGCGCGACAGATCACGGTGAGGTTCGGGCGTTTTTTGACCGGATGGAAATAAGCACGCGCCGAGCTGAGCCTGCGGCCGCGGTGCACATTGCGATCGAAGGGACCGAAGCCTTCTTGCTGTTCGCCGTTGTTGTCCTCGGTGATCGGGTAGCCAGCTTGCTCGCCTGCCTTGAGCCAGGATTTGAATAGCGGGTTTTTACACGGACCGACCTCTAGTTTCAGCGGGCCGTTTCTTCCGTGGTATTTGGCATCGCCATCGAGCTGGGTCTCCGCACGTTTGAAGTAGGGGAGACAGTGGGCATAGTCCCATTTCTCCATGCCCTCGGCTTCGGCCCATTTCTGATAGTCCATGGCATTGCCGCGGATGTAGATCATGCCGTTGATGCTGCTGGAGCCGCCTAACACTTTGCCACGACCGTGAAAGATCTTGCGGCCATTCATGAATGGTTCCGGCTCGGATTCGTAGCACCAATCGTAGTGTTTATTTCCCAGTGGCACGCTGAGTCCGGCGGGCATGTGGATGAAGATGTCCCAGATGTAGTCGGGTCGGCCCGCCTCGAGAACGAGGACTTTGTTAGACGGGTTCTCACTCAGTCGGTTCGCAAGCACACAGCCAGCGGAGCCGCCACCGATGATGATGTAATCGTAGTCAGACATGTTTATTCGTAAGGGGATTCCACATCGCCAAGCTCTACATAGACGCTCTTGACTTGAGTGTATGCTTCCAGTGCCTCCCAGCCGTTTTCGCGGCCCATGCCGCTTTGCTTGTAAGCGCCGAAGGGCATCTCGATGGGGGTGATGTTGTAGTTATTGATCCAGCAGGTGCCGGCTTGCAGTGCGTGCACCACGCGGTGGCCGCGTGCGAGATCGCGGGTGAAGACTCCGGCAGCCAGACCGTAAGGAGTGTCGTTGGCGCGGGCGATGACTTCGTCTTCGGTGTCGAAGGGTGTCACACACATCACCGGACCGAAGATTTCATTCTGCATGATCCACATCCCATCCTCGCAGTCGGCAAAGATGGTGGGTTGGAAAAAGGCACCCTTGAGGTCTGATGCACGTTTGCCGCCGGTGACCAGCCTGGCACCTCCGGTCACTCCTTTTTCGCAGGCATTGGCGACGCTTGTGAGATGGTCTTCGCTGATCAGCGCGCCGATCTGGGTGGCGGGATCCATGGGGTCACCGATCACCAGTTTTTCAGTCCGCTTGGTGAGCTGTTCGAGAAATGCGTTGTAGCAATCTCGCTGGACGAAGACGCGGGTGCCGTTGGAACAAATCTCACCTTGGGTGTAGAAATTGGCGACCATGGAGGCGCTCACCGCGTTGTTGAGATCGGCGTCGTCGAAGATGATGAGGGGGGATTTTCCTCCGAGTTCGAAGGTGACTTTTTTCAGGCTGCCAGCGGCGGCGGCCATGACTTTTTTGCCGGTGTTAACCTCACCTGTTAGGGAGACTTTGCAGATGCCATTATGCTCTACCAGTGCCTTGCCTACTTCTGCATCGCCGTGGACCACTTGGAACAATCCGTCCGGTAATCCTGCTTCTTTGAAAATGGGGCCAAGCTCCGGTGCTGTGAGGGGAGTCATTTCCGAAGGTTTGAAAATCAGCGCGTTTCCAGCAGCCAGACATGGCGCGGCTTTCCAACAGGCGATTTGCAGAGGGTAGTTCCAGGCACCGATGCCGAGACAAACACCCAGTGGCTCGCGACGGGTGTAGGCGAAGTTGTTTCCGAGATCAATTTGTGCACCGCGATCGCCGGCGATGATGCTGCCGTAGTATTCCAGGCAATCGGCACCGGATAAAATATCGACACAGTCGGCCTCTTGGATCGGCTTGCCAGTGTCCGCCACCTCAAGTTCGGCGAGGCGTTGGTTGTGCTCGCGGAGGAGGTCAGCGGCTTTCCGAAGCACGCGGCCACGCTCCATCGGTGAGAGAGCTGCCCATGCAGTTTGCGCTTGCTGTGCGCCACTAATTGCTTTCTCTAACAAATTTTTGTCAGCCACTGGCACTCTGGCGAGAACGTCTCCCGTTACTGGAGAAATTGAATCAAAGTAAGATGTAGCCTCAGAGATTTTTTGGCCGTTGATCCAATGATGAGACGTATTCATGGGAGCACTAACGAGCCCAAAAATGATCGGCTTAACAAGCGAAATGCGTCTACAAGTAGCTCGTTAAGTGCAATTCGTCGATTATGCCATGCGATGTTTTAATAATGCCATCGCGCGTGATGAATTATTCACTCACGTCAGGCGCGATGGCTAAGTTGGCCTTGCGTTGGAAATAGAAGTAACTCAGCACAAGGCAGACTAATCCCACCGCAGTGATGATCCATGTGAAAGCGGTGAAGAATGCGAGCTTATCGATATTTCCAAATAGAGTATCGCGCAGGAAATACAATGCCACCGTGCCGCCGTAGCCTACTGAATCGCATACGTAGATCGCAAAGACAGCTGTGCCCACATGATGGGTTTCCGCGATGATTTCATCGAACAATACCGAGCCAAACGGAACATAGGTGATATAAATTCCCACGCCTGAAATCACCATCCAACTAAAGCCACTGATGCTGCCCGCTTGAAATAACCAAGTGCCAGTTCCCAGTGCCACTAAACCGGATGCCATAAACAGCCAGACGAGTAATAGGCCACTCTGTAGTAACCATTTTCTTAGCCAGTAAAGCATTGCCAGACCAGCTGTCACGGTAAACCCCACGATGGTTTCTGAGTTTCCTAACAGGTTTTGAGTGCCTGATGTTTTGTCATATCCCAGTGCGCTATACAAATCCACTAAGTAGGTATCCCGGTAATCGCGGTAAGCGGTCAGAAGTAGATAGATCGTGCAAAGAACGATCATGCCAAAGGCGAAGCGACTGAAAAAGCGCTTGCGGCTTTTGCCATCCATCGAGGCTCGCTTGCTACGCGTGATGACGTCTTCCTGAGACGGTTGGGGAATCTGTTTCAGAAGGTAGATCGCGCCTAAAAAGATCGGCAAGTAATGCAACCCAACGATGAAAGGCATCCAGCCCTCACTAACTGGTCCTGTCGCTTTCACCGCTGCCTGACTGATAAAGGGAACGCCGTGCCACCAAGCAGCACCATCCCCAGCTAAGACGGCCAGACCGAAGTCTTTGACGATGCCACTTGCCATGATGTATGAGCAGGATAATCCGGCCAGCAAAACCTCGGAGGTTCTCCGCCCCTCCAAGTAGCTGACTACCACTCCCCAAACCACACCTAGTGAAAGTCCATTGATAGCAATGGGTAGAAATTTCCAGTTGTCAGGCATAGCACCGAAGACTAACAGAGAGATCTCGGCGATGAGTATGATTCCAGTTAGGAAAGCTGTGCGTTGTGAAGGTTTCAGCTCCGCGCAGACCTTGATCCCGATGACTTTTGAGAGTGCGTAGCCAATGATCTGGGAGGAGGCTAACACAGCTTTGATGCCCACTTCAGAGCCAAACCAAACATCGCCTTCAAAGGTGGCAGCCGTGAATGGCTTCCTGAATGCATACATGGAAAAATAAGCCAAAAATGAGCACAGAACGGCGTAAGTCATAAACACACCGTTAGGGGCACGGTTCAACCAACCAGTGATTCTGCCGGTGTTTTCAGCGGGTTCATTTTGCTGCATTGGGGCAAACCCTTGCCTAATGTTGAGCGGGCGGCAACCATCAAATTTGTGACCGTTTTGTGACGGGATGGAATTTTCGGTGGCGATTAATTTTCTTTTCCTCACAGATAAGATGGAGATATGTGGCTGTTATGCCGATTCAATCTA
The DNA here is from genome assembly GCF_042849255.1 of Oceaniferula spumae. GTDB lineage: Bacteria > Verrucomicrobiota > Verrucomicrobiia > Verrucomicrobiales > Akkermansiaceae > Oceaniferula > Oceaniferula spumae. Next base: position 1,246,898 of record NZ_AP026866.1, on the reverse strand, counting down.
TCTCGATATCGATCTCCTGGATCGCCATTGTTATTGCACTGGTTTTATTGCTGTTAGGTCGAATGAATCGGCACACCTCAAGCTCGAAGGTGAAGGCGCAATGTGTCTGGTGCCTTCGGTCATTGGGGATGGTGCTGTTACTTTTCGGTGTGCATTCGCTGCTGTGGAACGCACTGTCCGCCGAGAGTGTCGTGCGCTCCGGACTCCTGCTGATTTGCCATGCAATTTGGTATTTCTTGGCTGCCCGTATCGTCGCAACCTTTCTCGATGTTCACTTCTGGCACGCATCGGCAGAAAAGGATGGAGGAAAGCGACCACCTCCACGTGTAATCATTCACATCGCTTGTGTCCTCCTGCTTCTCACCGCTGCGATCTTGGTGATCCAGCGAGTATTGTTGGTGGATATTCCTACAGAGTTGGTCGTCTCATCCGGAGTGCTGGCTGCTGTGGCTGGCTTCGCAGCGAAAGATATTTTATCCGACATGGTAGCCGGCCTGGTCATCAGCATCGATCGACCATTTCGCCGTGGCCACTGGATCGAACTCGACGGCGGAGAAACCTTGGGGAAGGTGATCGATATTAGCTGGCGCGCCACCAAGGTGCTGACTTGGTTCAACACCGTCAAGGAAGTGCCCAACTCCCAAGTCATCCGTCAGACCTTGAACAATCTGAGCGCCCCAGAGCCGCGATATGGGCACTGGTTTTACATTCACATGCCAGCGGAGGTTTCCATTTCATTGACAAGAAGAGTGTTGCTGCAGGCCTGTCTCGACTGCGATGACGTGCTGGAAGATCCCAGTCCTGTGGTGCGCATCTGGGACATGGAACACCGACCATACAAATACATGGTCTATGTGTATTTCGAAAACTACGAGACCTACTTCAAGTGTAAATCGAACGTGCTGACGAGTATTAATCACGCCCTGGCAGAGGAGGGGATTGCCGTGGCCGCCAAGGCTCTGGATGTGGATTACTACACCTACGAACACGAACGCGCACCGGTGCTAGAATACTCTAACAAACAGCTGATGCAAAAAGTGAAGATTTTCCAGCTGCTTGATGAATCACAGCGTGAAGAACTGCTGGACGAGATGGAAGTGCTCCACTTCGACGATGGCGATGTCATCCTCGATGAGGGAGATGCCAATGATGCACTCTATATTCTGGCCAGTGGACGGGTGCGTGTGGTGAGGAAATTTGAAGACGGTTCGGAGCATTTGATCGAGCGCATGTCGCCTGGAAACTACTTCGGTGTCATGTCTCTACTGACCAGCGAACCGAGCCAAGACCGCTACATCGCCGGTGGAGAATGCCAGGTTCTTCAGTTCAAGCAATCTGCCTTGGACCACATATTCCAAGAGCACCCCGAATTGATGAAAGAGGTGGCCGATTTTCTGGCGAAACAAAAATTCCAACGCATGGCCGTATTAGGATCACTGACCCAATCTGACAAACAAAGCGGCGAAAAGTCGCTGAGTCGATATGGTAGGGAAATATTAGCGAGCATCCAGAGCGCTTTTTCGCCAAGAAAATAGCGGCGATTTGGCGAACATGTGAATTTACACCTCGGAGATGTGAACGTGCGACGACGAAAATGCCACTTCTTTTGATGATAATGCCCGTAGACCCCAAGATCATAAGTTGGTATTCTAATGAGGCTAGAAAGTGCTTCATTTGATTTTGAGGAGCTCAAAAGCAAGGAGCGATAATGAACATACACAGACTATGAAAATACAAAGAAATAAACTTCTCCGTCTTGCCGCCAGCAGTGCCGCTGGGTTGGCAATGGCTCAGGCAGTTAGTGCAGCAACTATCCTAACAGGTCAAGCTGGTGCTAATAACGCTGGAATTGACTCTAACCACGGTTCTAACGCTGTTGGAACACCGAATGTTACCCTCACTTGGGATAATGGTGGAGTCTGGGAGGTATACAATGACTGGGACGCCGAAGCAGGCAATTTAGTTTATCAAGTGGATGGCGATGGCGCTGGCACGGTGACTCACCAGATCGTGTTAACTCCTGATGCAGGGTGGAATGTAATTCTATCCTCCTTCGATGTTGATGACTGGGCTGGCGGAGGCGGAGACTCTTCGTTAGACTGGGATGTCACTGGTTCGGTTAGCGGAAGCATCGATAGCGGTACCTACACACAGCCTGACGGAACCAAAAGTGCGTTGGCTTTCAATGTGACCGGTTCGAATAATGAAACCCTGACACTCTCAATTACACAAACAGGTGGGTTTAGTTCTTACTTAGCCATGGACAATCTATCCTTTGACCAAGTTGCCGTGCCAGAGCCTTCATCAGCTTTACTCGGTGCAATTGGCCTTGGGGCAATGGCAATGCGCCGTCGACGCAAGTAAGGGGGCTAAAACTCGCTAACAATTTTCAATCCTCCCTCGCTTCGCGTAGGGAGGATTTTTTTGTTCAAGTTGACTCATTCTCTCCGTTCTCTAATTTGACTATTAACATGGAAGTAGGTGAAACATTTCTTCGGCAGGCCACCCAGTTCATGGGTGATGGCGATTTGTCTTCTGCTTTAGCTTCACTTCATCAGGCGACTGAGTCTGGGATCAATGCTGAGCAAACCCACAAGTGGTTGGTAGTTCTCCACACGCTTTACTGCTTTTGTGAATGTGAGAAGCTAGCAGGGTCTCTGATGGAAAATCCCGATGTGAGAACAGAGCAATTACTATCTGCTGCACGACTTTTTTTCGAAATAAGTCGTTACAAAATTGCTACAGATCTCACACGTCAAGTAAACGAACTGCAGCCAGGTAATCCGGATACACTGGCGATATTAGCATCTTGCTTGGAAAGGGATGGGATGAATGACCAAGCAAAACAGTTTCTCCACGAGAGTATCGCCATTGATCCTAGTCATGTTAGAACTACGAGGATGCTGGCACATTTGGAGCGACGTGATTCTGATTTTGCATCTGCAAGAATCAGACTGGAGAAGCATTTGCAACAATACCCATCCAGTGATGATTGGCGTCTGCAGTATGAATTGGCAGCGGTGTTGGATCGCTTGGGAGAACACTGTCGAGCGATGCAAGTTCTGTGCACGGCGAAAGCACAACTAGCACCGTATATTGAGATGCAAGCTTTTGAAAAAATGTCCACTCGTCAATGGGAGATAGTGCAGCAACTTACTTCTGAACGCTTGAGAAAGTGGAATTCTAACTGTGAGTTGAAGCCAAACCTCAGGCTTTGCTTGTTAGCCGGATTCCCACGATCTGGAACGACACTGTTAGAAAATATACTAATTAGTCATATAGACTGTGTTGGTACGGATGAAACGGGAATCATGTTCAGTCAATTTACGGATCCCCTGATCATGCAGGCGGAAACAGCGAGTGAGGGAATCGAGGAACTTGATTCTTTCAACGCGGATGAACTATCGGCTGGTCGTTACGAATTCCTCAGGTGCACAGAAGAGTATATCCAAGAAGCTGTTGACGGGCGTTGGCTGATTGAAAAAGAACCTTTGTTAACAGCCAATCTGGCGGTGCCGATGCGTCTGTTCCCAGATGCGAAAATCATCATGCCTTTGCGTGACCCCCGGGACGTTGTGATCAGTTATTTCTTCACGCTTGTTCCGGTAGGTGTTTCCTCACTGGCATCTGTGGAACTAGGGGAAACCTGCCGTTTTTATGCCTCTGTCATGAGGCATTGGCTGTATCTCAAACAAGTCATCCCAGAAGCACAGTGGTTGGAATTACGCTATGAAGACCTTCTCGAGAATCCGGAAACCCAGACTAGGAAACTGGCTGATTTTTTGGCCATTGAGTGGTCGGACGCCCTATTGTCACATCATAAAAACCTTAGCGAGCGTAAGGTTTCCACTCCTACTTACGATGATGTTTCCAAGCCTCTCTATAAGCGTTCTATTGCGAGGTGGAAAAATTACGAAGAGGCATTAGCTCCACACTTGCATTACCTTAAGCCATACATCGAGGCTTTCGGATACGAATAGTGCCAGTCACGTTTGCTCATCAAGTTGTAGATCTGTCGATTTTGCCACGGGATTGTCATTTTTGCCACTAGACGGAAATTGGATTTTTTGCATTAATTCCACTACAAATATGGGTGTGTTTCCGATGAAGGAGATGCACTGCCCATAATTTAAGAAACCCTAAAAAATAAAATTGATGAACCGAAATACCAGAAGCCGTGCAGCGGGACTCAGTGCAGTGTGCGCCGCAGTAGGAATTACCTCCGCCCTTACTCAAGCAGCGCAAGGTGCCAGCTTGTCGACAGATCTTGTGATCAATGGCGGGTTTGAGTCCGTCAATGCCGGAACAACTGCTGGATATTCTGCAACAGAGGTCAATGGCGGTTGGTTTGATTTCGCTGGTGGTTCCGTTTTCGCCTATAACTACGCCCAAAATTACGATGACCGTGATGATCTGGGTACGGTTCCTCCTGGTAACGATGGGAGTTCGGCCACAAATTACTATTTCACCTTCAACACTAACGATACCGCAGCAATCCAAAATATCGATCTATCCACCGGTGATACCGCAGCAGCCATCCTCGCAGGCACTGGACAATACGACATACGTGGATTCTTCACCAATTATGCTGACGATCTTGAGCTAGGAAGGCTGACTCTTGAATTCTATGATGGTGATCCTGGAGTGGATGGCTTCGGCGCTACCTTGGTTGGTTCGGCCATTAATTTTGACGTGACTAATTCAGAGGAGTGGGAGCAAGTGGGCGGCACGGGTGCGATTGACAGCACCGCGCAGTGGGCACGAATTATCGTGGATCATAACACGGCGAGTGGCTCCAGCAGCGGTCCTGACGTCTATGCCGATAATATTACATTTCAGGTGAATGTAGTCCCAGAGCCATCCAGCAGTCTGCTTGCGTTGGCAGGAGCTTCACTGATTGTCCTGCGCCGCCGCAGACACTAGAAATTGTTAACCAGGCTACCTGTATCATTGCCAGACCTATTCCGAAATTTTCGGGGTTTGAATCATCTGTAAATGATGAGCTTGGGCGGTTTTGCCATCAGTAAAGTTCTTTTTGCCACTGGACAGGGTTATCTGGTTTCAGTTATGTTAGGGAAAGCCAGTAGATAATATTCCTGCGATTAATGTAATACTCGAAGAGCTAACCAATTATTTAACCCTCTATCTACATCAGAAACAGATGGATATAACTAACAAAAGTCGCGCCGCCGGATTAAGTGCAGTATGTGCTGCAGTTGGAGTTGCCTCCGCGCTAACTCAAGCTACCCAAGCAGCTAGCTTGGCTACCGACCTTGTGGTTAATGGTGGATTTGAAGCCGATAATAGCGCAACTGTCATCACTGGTTGGAGCACCACTGGGGGTGGCACTACTGGAGCATATAATTATGATCAGGGTTACGATGACCGTAATGGGGCTGGAGACATTCCCCCAGGTAACTCAATCTCCCCTGAGGATTGGTATTGGACAATGAATGGCAACGATCAGGATGCCGTGCAAACAATCGATCTGTCAGCTGGTGATACGGCGACTGCGATCGCGGGTGGTTACGGCCATTACGACATACAAGGCTATTTCACAAACTACCTTGATAACCTTGAAGGCGGACGTCTGTCTTTGGAGTTCTATGATGGTAATCCTGGACTTGATGGAGCTGGAGCTAATCTTTTGGGGGCCGCGATCACATTTGACGATACCAATCTTGATGAATGGACGCTAATCGGAGGCACAGGATTGATCGATAGTTCAGCTCAGTGGGCCCGTATTGTTTTGGGGAAAGACCCTGGTACAGGCCAGTCTTTTGGCCCGGATGTTTACGTGGACAATGTGACATTTTTCGTAACCGCTCCTGAACCCTCAAGTAGTCTGCTTGCTCTAGCTGGTGCTTCACTCCTTGTGCTTCGTCGGCGAAGATGCTAGGTTTTACAAAACTCGTTAGGTGAAATTTGAAGCATCGAAAACATTTAAATAATCAACGCAGCCCCGCCCAGGAGAAGTCCGGCCGGGGCTGCATTTTTTCGGTGGACGAGTCACCAGCATGTCACCGATTGCGTGAACGGTGGAAAAAGTGTCGTGATGACAGGACTCTCGATGCTTGGCGAAAACTGGCGATTAAGGAACCGAAAAATTTACGCAGTCTTGGCTCTGCGGCTAGGGCGTTCGGGGAGCGGTTTCACTTTGAAACCTGTGAAAAAATCCTGCGCAAAATAGAGAGACTGGATTCGGAGTCGCCGATTGTACAGATGACCATTGCTGAGGTTAGACAATCAGCCGGGCTGCCAGAAGTCATGCCCGCGTATCTGAAAGCACTCAGCTATGCAAAAAATGATCCAGAACTCCTTGTTCGCCTTGCGCATCAGTTTGAGCGGACCGGTGAATTTGAAAAAGCATTGGAACTAGTGTCGCAAGTCGATGCTGATTCAGATCATATCCACCGTGCCCGTCTAGTGGAGTCGCGCGTACTCAAGAGGGATAAACAAATGCCCCAAGCCAAGGAAATTCTCGAAAAGTTGGTGAAGGAATTGCCCGAGCAGGAAGAGCTCCGCTTGGAAGCGGTGGGGGATCTCGCGCTTATTCATGATAGGGAAGGGGATTTTGATGAGGCATTCCGAATGATGACTTCGATAAAGCAAGTGCACTTGTCACGCTGTGCTTCCCAGAAGGCGGCCAGCGATTTCGCGACTCAACGGTTCGCAGTCTTGGCTGATTCCTTGACCGATAGAGATTTCACACGTTGGGCGGACGAGCTTGAGGATCGGGCTTACGAGCCTACTCCCGCGTTGCTAACAGGCTTTCCACGTTCAGGAACGACTCTGATGGAGCAGGTGTTAGATGCACACCCACAGATTGTCTCTACGGAAGAAAAGGATCTGATGGCACGTGAAATCCTGCCTTCTATCCACGGCAAGCTCTCTGCCGAGCATTCATTGCTGGAGGTGCTTGACCAGATCTCACATGCCACGGTTGAGAAAAAAAGAAAGTTTGTCTGGAGTGCATTCGAGACTCTCTCAGGTCAGTCACTTGGTGGCATGACTCATGTCGATAAAAACCCCGCCTATAACTTGCTGATTCCGCTCTACCTGAGACTTTTTCCCGAGACCAAATTGCTTATCGCGCTGCGTGACCCTCGCGATGTCTTGCTCAGCTGTTATCTCAGATATTTACCGCTCAATCCTGTGAGTGTGACTTTCCTGACCTTGGAAAGCACGGCACACCGCTATGCGCTCGACATGACGGCATGGCTCAAATTCTCCGAGATGATCAGTAACCCCTGGGTGGAGGTTCGCTATGAGGATATGGTAGGGAATATGGAGGTCGAAGCTCGGAAAATCTGCCAAACTTTGGGACTGGAGTGGCATGATGATATTTTACGATATCGAGAGAAGCTACAGCATAAGCAAGTCACTTCACCTACCTATGCGGATGTGAAGAAACCCATTTACAAACGCTCGCTGAATCGCTGGAAGAACTATGAAAAGCATTTGGAGCCACAGTTCGAAACACTTGCGCCATTTCTTGAGGCATACGGCTACGATTGATCGCACCGTCGATAATGCCACCATGATTAGCTAAGATGCCATTTTGGGTGTCGGTAGAACTGTGGCATCTTATGGTAATCAATCCATGAACCGTTCAGAATTTCTACGTCTTATCGGCTTTGGTGCCGTTGGTGCAGCCATTTATCGTCCCACGTTTTCCATGGGGGCGATCGATTATAACTTTGAGGGCACACCTTCCGGGTTGCGTCCGTATTTGCAAACACCGCGTCCAGACTCGATGTGGGTCTCGTGGTGGACGGATGCGGATACACAATCGCATGTGGATTTTGGAACGTCGGCAAGTAATCTGAACCAGACGACAACGGGAAGCGTCAACCAGCTCGACACGAATTATCACTACCACTCGGTGCGTCTAACAGGTCTTCAGCCAAATACGTATTATCACTATCGTGTACGGACGGAGAATGAAACTTCGGAGACGTTCCGTTTTCGCACACCCAAGGCCATTGGCACCTCGACGGGCCAGTACCGCGTCTTGGTGATCGGTGACAACCAGATCCTCAACTCGGAGCGGCGTTATGAACGACTGGTCGAGCGCGCTAAGAAAAAGGTGGAGGACATGTATAACGGTCCTCTCGAGGAAGTAATCGATCTCGTTATCATGCCGGGAGATCAGGTGGATTATGGTACCTTGAACCATTACCGCCATCTCCATTTCGGTTACACCGGTTGGATTTCTCCTTACGTTCCAATCATGACCACCGTGGGAAATCATGAGGTGTATGGCGATTCTAATCTCGCAAACTATAAATCGGTTTTCTTCTATAATGATTTAACATGCTCGGGTGTAAGCAGCCCAAATCCGGAGATCTATTATGCCTATCATCTGGCGAATATTTCCTTTGTTCACACATCTAGCGAGCACACGGGCAATACGCAAACGAACTGGGTGCAGAGCTTGGTCACGGCGGCAGATGCGGATAGCAGTGTCGACTGGATGATCAGCCTATGCCACCGGCCGTATCAGGCAGAACAATACATTGGTGACATTTCAAGCTGGATGCGGAACACGGCGATGCCGATCTTTGCTCAGACGGAAAAGCACGTGCTGAACATCGGAGCCCACCATCACATATACGCACGCGGGCAGACGACGGATTGGCCGATTTACCATATTATCTCAGGCGGTTCAGCATGGAATCAGTACTGGGGGCAATCGAATGAGGCGGATTACGATGACGTGCAGAAAACCATCGCCAACTGGGCGTGGCAGGTGCTTGATTTTGACCTGACTAACAGAACGATGGATGCAAAATGTTTCGCCGAGGCGAATAACAGATTCCCCTCGGCCACACGGTGGTCTTATAACAGCAAGTTGATCGATCAATTCCACCGCAAACTCGGAGCCGCGGCTCCAGTGACGCCAAGTCTGATTAACAATTTCACTGCGCCGGTGTCTCTTCCACTGACCTTGCAGAGTTCGGGATTCTTCGGTGCTGCTGGAGAGGCGCTGAACACCACATGGTTCCAAGTGGCTACCGATGCTCAGTTTACCAATCTGAAAGTGGATAGTGTGCGCGATGCAGAAAATATTTACGGTGACACAGGATCGCCTAACTATGAGCCGGTAGACACCCATGCCTCAGTGGATATTTTGAAGCAGACTCTTGCTGCTAACAGCTTGCCCGATGGTACCTATTATGCACGACTTCGCCACCGGGACTCCAATGTTCTGTGGTCGGACTGGTCGGCGGTGAAAACATTTGAGGTGACAGGCAGTTCCGGTGCCGGTGATCCATCATTGAGTTTGGAGAAAAAAGTATACGCTCCCGGTGAGGATATCAGCGTGCTCTACAATAATGGCCCGGGAAATTCCAGAGACTGGATCGGGATCTATCGAAAAGGGGAGCAGCCAGGGCCAGACGGTTCAACGACATGGAAATATGTTTCTGGCACAGGAGGTGTCATGCAGTTCACTGACAATCTCGCATCTGGTGAGGAATGGTTTGTCGCTTTTTTCGAGGATGACGGATACAGCGAAATTGCTCCACGGGTGCCCTTTTTTGTGGGAAGCCAACCAACCCTGAGCACGGATGAAGCGGCCTACGATGAGGGCGAGACGGCGCGTGTGAGTTTCTCGAACGGTCCAGCGGGGAACCATGACTGGTTAACCATCTATAAAGCTGGTAAGACACCGGAAGTCGACCCCTTCATCGCTTGGCAGTATTTGAATGGAAGCCAGACAGCACCGGCATCAGGAGTGGCATCAGGGCAGCTTAACTTTGCCGGATTATCCAAGGGATACTACTACGCGACCTATTTAGTGAACGACGGATTTTTTGAAATCGCCGATCGCGCCTACTTTTCCATCGGGGAAAGTATCGCCAGCGTTAGCATGACCAGTGCGGAGGTGACAGCAGGGGAGAATTTCACCGTCACCTTTTCTGACGGACCAGGCACACCGAAGGACTGGATGGGGATTTTCAAGAAAGGCGAGACTCCTGGACTAGACGTGCTGACCGCGTATTTGTATGTAGGAGGGAATGCAGAAGGGGACGTCACCTTTACGCTTCCAGATCTGCCGGAGGGTGAATACTTTTTGGCACTGTTCATCAATGATTCCTACACCGAGGTTTCCAATCGTTATTTCTTCACCGTTGCCAATGAGCTGCCATTTGAAATCACCGAGACTACGGTGAGTGATGGCACGATCCAAATTTCTTGGAGGTCGAGGCTGGACCAGACCTATGTCATCCAAAAAGGTAATATGGAAAGTGGCTGGACCGATGTAAGAACCGTCAATGGAACAGGTAGCCTGATGACTGAGTCGGTCTCAGTGCCGCCGGGGGAAACGAAGTATTTTGTGCGGGTGAAAAAGTCCTGAGGTTGGTTCAGCGTAAGCATTAGGCTGGCTAACAGCACAAAAAACCCACCCTGCTTCAGGCAGGGCGGGTGATAATGGTTAGAGAGTTATTGGACGATTATTCGTGCTCGCGGATGCGGCGTTCGAGACGCTCCTTGGCTTGCTCAGCTTTGTCGGCGATTTTATCGTCGTCATCTTCGCTGAAGAACTCGAGCACTGGCACTGCCCACTCGTGTTTCTGGTTGGCCATCCCTCCGATGATTTGCATTTTCTCCCGCTGGGTGCGTGCGGCACCGGCGAGCATGCGCCAGAGATCGCCAAGGTCTTCAGGATCGCGTTTGCGCTCCGTGCGAAGGAAGGCATAAGCTGAGTCGAAGGCTTTCTTGCGCAGGGCTTCGTTATCAGTTTCTTCGATGAACTCGATGAGGCTTTCAAACTGAGAGTCATCAGCCCAGTGACCAAGCGCTGCGATGGCGGCATTTTTATGGGCGGCGTCATCTGATTTCAGAGCGTCATTGACGACCTTGGCCGCTTCTTCGCCACCAGCAGAACCTGCTAGACGAAGCATGGAGAACTTTGCCCCATCGTTGATCGCGGTTTGATAGGAGCCAAGAATTGGAGAGGCGAATTGTTTTTTGTCCTCGGCTTGATCGATGAGATCGGCAGCGGCTCTCTCCGCAGCACCGCGCACGGATGCTGAGTCCGTGTTGTTGATCAGGGTGAGGAAGTCGTCGATGAATTCATCAGCGGGTTGCCCAATCGCGGATGTCCTTGCGGCATCGATGGCTGCGGCGGCTGCGCTGTCTTCAGCGGTATTTTTGGCAAATGACAGCAGCGGCGCGATGTTCGCTACATCCTTGCGGCGGGTCATCACAGCTTTGAAGATTTCTGTGCGGATGTTTTCCGGGCATTTTGCCGTGGTAACGTGCTCGAGGATGACCTTGTTAGGATCGTAGCCGTCACCAGCTGCTTTAGTGTAGGCGAGAACTTTGAGGAGAATGGGGCGCTGCTTGTTGTTCTCAGTGCTGGTGGCACGGCTGAGAACTCCGTCGAGTTCAGCTTCTGTCAGTTCAATGCCGTCTTGGAGCGTGCCTTCTTCGTTTAAGGCCAGGGCTCGTTCCATGACTTTGTTCACCCTCTCGGTGTTATTACGGTCACCCATGATCGATTTTCCGACGATGGCGGCGACAACGATCACTAGCGTGAGCATGCCAACGATCGCCCATTTGGCACCGGTGGGCATGCCCTTTTTCTTAGTGATGGCAACGGCCGGAGCAGCTGCTGCAGCCGGGGCTGGGGACGCGGGAGCTGCTGCTGGAGTGGCGGCAGGTTGAGCAGGAGGTACTGCACCCGTCAGAGAAATTGGTGGAGTAGCGGCAGGTGCTGGAGCAGGTGTCGCCGCAGGAGCAGCAGCCGGAGCGGGTGCTACGGGTTGAGTTCCTGTGAGTGTGATCTGTGGCGAGGTGCTAGGCTGCGGAGGAGATGCGGGCTGGGCAGGTGCTGCTGGCTGTGCGGGAATGGCAGGCTTGATAGGTTGCACTGGCTGGGGAGCGGTGGCTTCCTTACTAACAGATTGAGCCGCTGTCGCTTCTTTGACCAGCTGCTGCGCCTGCGTGTGAGGGCTGACTTTTCCATCTGCGTCTTCTGGTGGCGAGATGGGCTGAGGTGATGTTTTCGGATTCACTGCTTGCACCTGTTCTTCCGGTGTTGGTGCTGCCATTGGGACTGGAGCGGGTGCGGCTTCTGCTGGTGCGACTGGGGCAGTTTGAGGCGTTGGTTCAGCTGCGGGAGTGCTGCCGGGGAATAGTAATTTGGGAGTGCCTGGTTTTGGTTCGGGGGTGGGATCAGATGCAGTCATAGTAACAGGTTGGGTAGATTGTTTGTCGAGAAATAGGAAGCGCTCGAGTGCTTCGCGGGCGTCTTTGGGGCGAGCGTCCATGTTGCGCTCGATGTGCCACATAATCCAGTCGGCACCCCACTTGGGAATGTCTGGGCGCAGCTCGTGCAGAGGTGTGACGTGATGCTGGAGGTGGCTGGCCATGACGGTGGCTGCCGTTTCACCGTTGAACGGGTATTCGCCGGTGAGAGAGTAGTAATAGAGGCAACCCATGGCATACATGTCGGTGCGAATGTCGAGAGGTGTGCGCTCGAACTGCTCGGGGGCCATGAAGAAAATAGAGCCGAAGACCGCGTCGCCGTGGTCGATGGTTTGCAAGGACGGAACGGCAGAGAATTTGGCCAAGCCAAAGTCTACGATTTTAACCTGAAATTTACCGGATGGCAGCCAGCAGACCATGACGTTGCTGGGTTTCAGATCCCGGTGCACAAGGTTTAGGTCTTGCGCCGCGATCAGAGCTTCCTGTGACTGTAGTGCGATCTCCCGCAGGTCGTCCCAGGTGAGAGTTCCTCGCTCGACCATTTCATCGAGAGTTTTGCCATGGATCAACTCCATGACGACGTAAGGTCCGTCAGCGTCGACACCGGCATCGTATACGGTGACAATGTGGGGGTGCTGGACCGAGGAGAGGGCGGTGGCCTCTTTCAGCAGGTGCTTTGTAGCTTCCTCCTGATTTTCATAGCCGCCACCTGCAAGCACTCGTTTGATGGCAACCTCACGGTTCAATTGAGTGTCGAATGCTTGGTAAACAGCACCGACTCCACCTTCTCCTAACTTGCCTTTGATCTCGTAGCGTTCGTCGCTCATGTTATATAAAAGATGTAGGTAGTTTCTGCAAAATAAGCCGTGGTGCAATGATGAATTTCAGCAATCCTTGTGGGAAAAGGGCCATTGGAGGCTTGATTTGCGCCGATCTAGCCGATTTTCAACTTTCGGTTGCACGTCCACAGGTGTTGGGGGATAGTCCGCGCGATGAGCGATAAGAAAGACAAAGACCTGCCGGATCCCGATGAACTGCAGAAAATGCTGCAAGACATGTTTGGAAAACTAGGTGGAGGGGCAGTTCCGTTTCCTGGATTCACACAAGAACAGGAAAGCACGGATGAAGGCACCCCGGATGAAATGTCCGCGGATATCGACACGGCCGATGCCATTTTTGATTTTAATTACAAGCCGCGCGACATCAAAGCTCACCTTGATCGCTTTGTGATCCGTCAGGACGAGGCGAAGAAGGCCCTTTCCATCGCGGTGTGTGATCACTACAACCACGCCAAATTCATGCGAGGGCTGGAGCAAGAGCATGGCAAAATTCCGGATGGGATTGAGTATCAGAAACAGAACGTCATCGTAGTCGGCCCCACCGGTGTTGGTAAAACTTACCTGGTGAAACACATCGCCGAACTAATCGGTGTTCCATTTGTCAAAGCAGATGCCACCAAGTTCTCTGAGACCGGCTACGTCGGGGGCGATGTCGATGACCTTGTCCGTGAACTGGTGCAGAAAGCGGATGGCGATGTCGAACTTGCCGAGTATGGCATTGTTTACATCGATGAGATCGACAAGTTAGCTGGATCGAACGGAAACATGGGGCGCGATGTCAGTGGCCGCGGTGTGCAGACCACTCTGCTCAAGCTGATGGAGGAAACTGAAGTGGCTGCTAAAAATCCGAACGACATGAAAGGTCAGATGATGGCCATGATGGATTTTCAAAATGGAAAAGACGGTGGCAAAGACACGATCAATACTCGCCACATTCTCTTCATCGTCAGTGGTGCCTTTTCCGGATTGGAAAAAGTCATCAAACGCAGACTTCGCAGTGGCCAGATCGGTTTCGGCGCAGAAGTCGTCGATCCCAAAGATAGCGAACTTTTCAGTGAAGCAAGCACCCAGGACTACATCGACTTCGGCTTTGAAGCCGAGTTTATCGGTCGTCTGCCGGTGCGTGTCGTTTGCGATAAGTTAGAGGCCAAGGACTTTGTCAATATCATGAAAAATTCCGAGGGTAGCTTGCTGCGCCAGTACGAGCGTGAGTTCGCCGCTTACGGGATCCAAGCGAAGTTTGAGGATTCCGCGATTGAGAAAATTGCCGAGCGTGCCGAGACGGAGAATACCGGTGCTCGGGCACTGATGACCGTGTGCGAGAGCATGCTGCGCGATTTCAAATTCGAACTCCCCGGCACCGCTGTCAGCGAGTTGAGTATCGATGCCGATCTGATCGAGAAAAGCAGTGAGGTGCTGGCAAAATACCGTGAGCTCGGCCAGAGGGTGGATGTCGCCAAGGCCCGAGAGGAAGCGGACCTTTACTGTCGTGAGTTTCAGGAAAAACAGAGCATTACCATCAGCCTTACCGATGAAGCCGTGAGTCTGCTAGGTAAGGAGGCTGCCGCACAGGGGCGTAGCGTGCTGCAGATCTGCCAACAGCGCTTTAAGGATTTGCAGTTCGGCCTGAAACTGATCCAAAAGAACACAGGACAAGGTGAGTTTGAGCTTGGAGAGGAAGCCGTCGAAGATGCAGACAAATTCTTGAGTGACCGCGTAGTTCAGTCTTATACTGACGCCGCAGAGGCCAAACAGGCCGCGCAGGCTGGGGCTGGAACCAATCCTACCCCAGAGACACCTGAGGAGTAATCCGTGGTAGGTCTTGAACCTGGGTGGGATCAGTCGGTTTCTGCAACACACCCATGAGTTCCCATCATCACAAGCACCACTCCGCCGTCGGCAGGGTGGATGGACCCGCCTTGCTCTACGGCGCAGTAGGATTGATGTTCGCTGTGGCCATGCATTGGGTGGGCCTTTTTAAAAAAGGAAACACTCGGATACTTGAAGCCTTGATGGATCCGGTGTTTCGCGGTGGTGACCCACAGATTCTTAGCACCCCTGTCTTAGCTACTCTAACAGCTGTTTTCTGTTTCGGACTGGCCTTTGCTGTGCTCGATTCCTCGCGCGCTTGGCGCCGGATTATTCTTGGAGTTACCGTCTTGGTGTTAGTCTTAGCGATGGTGCCCACCTTGGCGGTATGGAACATCTACTTTCCTCCGATGATGACAATAGTGGGCGTCTTCTGGACCTGGTTCTGCACGATGATGTACGTTAATCATCATCTGATGCCATGTGATGCCATTGTGTCCACTCCATCCCAAACCGTAACAGCGCAGCCAGTTACACAGCCCCCTTCTGCGACTCCAACGCAAGCGACTCCGAAACCGAAAGAAAAACCGTCGACTGCAGCCAAAGCAAAAAAGGCAGCTAAGAAAAAGAATGCCCTCAAGAAGTCAAAGAAACGAAAGCAGGCGGCCACAAAAACAGCTCCGCAAAAAAACAAAGCAGTTAAGCCAGATACGAATGCCGGGCACGATGACGATAAATATAAACCAAAGGATTTGTTAGATGGCCAGAGCTGATTACCCACAACCAGTCGTTGCCCTCATCGCCGAACTCAAATGTCTTCCCGGCGTCGGCCCACGTAGTGCCGAGCGTATTGCTGTCTGGCTACTGCAAAATGAAAAGGCGAATCCCACCGAGCTTTCCGAGAGTCTGTTGGAAGCCAAATCACAAGTGACCTCTTGCGATACCTGCGGATTTTTTGCCACCGCTGACGGCTGTTCCGTGTGCGATGACACCAGCCGAGATACTCAGCAGCTCTGCGTCGTCGAGCAAGCCACTGATGTCCTGCCGTTAGAACGCTCAGGTGTCTTCGGCGGATTTTATCATTGCCTCGGAGGAAAACTTTCGCCGCTCGATCACATCGGCCCCGAACAGTTGCGCATCACGCCCTTGTTGCGTCGGCTTGAAAAAACTCCCGGCGTCGAGGTCATCCTGGCGCTAGGTGCGGATGTGGAAGGGGAGGCTACCGCAAACTACCTTGCCGAAGCTCTGGCATCCCGCGACTGCCGAATCACACGCATCGCCCAAGGTCTTCCAGCAGGTGGAGGTCTCGACCACGCAGACGACCTCACCCTCATGCGTGCCATGCAGGGGAGAAGGTGAGAGGCGGTTAGAAAAATTCCCCGATCTCGGATCTATCCCATTTTCATGGCAGGATTCACTGGATTGCTGGCTGGATAAATCCACGTTCTCAGTGATCTTAGGGGCCTCATGAAAGCGATCCAATTTATTCAAGACAGCAACGAGGCTGGCTCCGCGCAGCTGAACGAAGTTCCCACTCCCGTAGCCAGCGGTCACGACATTCTCGTCAAAGTTGAAGCCGTTGGCCTGAACCCGGTGGACTACAAAGTCCGCCCTGAACTAGGCGATGACCCAAAGACTCTCGGCTATGATGCCGCGGGCACCGTTGTCAGCTGTGGCGATCAAACAAGCCTCTTCAACGAAGGTGATCTTGTCTACTACGCAGGCGATGTCACTCGTCCTGGCTCCAATGCGGAATACCAGCTCGTCGACGAACGCATCGTTGCTAAAGCTCCCACTTCACTGGCTGCCACCACCAGCGCGGCCTTACCTCTAACTGCTCTAACCGCCTGGGAGTCACTGTTTGATCGACTGAAAATCATCCCTGAAATCCCGGCAGCCCAAGAGGGGAAGAGCCTCTTAATCATCGGAGGAGCTGGCGGCGTGGGCTCCATGGCCATTCAGCTAGCAAAATTATCGGGCCTAACAGTCATCGCCACCGCATCGCGCCAAGAAAGCGCCGACTGGTGCAGGAAACTTGGAGCCGACCACATCATCAATCACCATGATGATATGCCGGCACAGCTCAAAGAGCTCGGCTTTGATCACGTCGACTACATAGCCAACTTCAACGACATCGACAGCTCTTGGGATGCCATGGGCGAAATGATCGCGCCGCAAGGAAGTATCGTGCTCATCACCGAACACAGCAAGCACCTCGACATGGGCGGGCCCTTCAAGAGAAAAAGCGTCAGCATCTGTTGGGAATTCATGTTCACCCGTTCCATGTTCACCACCGATGACATCCTCGAGCAGCACAACATCCTAACACGTGTTGCCGAACTCATCGACGAAGGTAAACTCACAGCCACCGCCAACGACAACCTCAGCCCGATCAACGTAGAAAACATCCTCGAAGGCCACCGCCGCCTGGAAACCGGTAAATCGATCGGCAAACTCACCGTCTCCGGGTGGTAGAAAAAATGGACCGCGAAATAAATCATCAACCCAAGTCAAAACAATGTCCCAACAACTCACCATCGTAGCCCACATCACCGCAAAGTCTGACAAGGTTGATCTCGTCAAAGCCGAGCTCATCAAACTCATCGCTCCCACTCTAGCGGAGCAAGGATGCATCGACTACGACCTGCACCAAGACAATGAGAACCCCGCTCATTTCATGTTCTATGAAAATTGGGAAAGCAGAGACCTCTGGCAGCTTCACATGGAGAACCAGCACCTCAAAGATTTCTCCAAAGCGACCGAAGGCGCGATCGAGGATGTCACCCTCCATGAAATGACACCAGTATCCTAAATCCCGACACGCACCCATGGATTGGGATCCCTTGGCTGAAAGCCAATTTCATGCCAGCGAAGGGTAAGCGACAAAGGAGCGCAACCCTGGAAACATAACCGAACGCAGAGCCCTCTGGCTGTAGGCCAGATTCATGCTGGGACACCGGATCTAACCGAATCGGTTTAGCTCTGCCCAGATAATGCCCGCACATGAGCCAGCACCGCCTTGGCCAGTCCCTCAGGCTGATAGCCGCCCTCTAACACAGACAAAACTCTACCTTCACAAAGTTCATCTGCCCAGCTTTTCACCATCTTGGTCAATGTGGAAAAATCATTATCGGTTAGATTCAGCATTCCGATAGGATCGTTTTCTCGGGCATCAAATCCTGCGGAAATGATGATCGCCTGGGGTTTGAACTGCCGTAGCGCAGAGCCGATCTTTTCCTCCCACGCCGGAAGTATCGACTCACCTCCCGCCCCCGCTGGCACAGGTAGGTTTAACGTGGTTCCTAGTCCGTCACCCACACCGATTTCATCCGCATCGCCAGTGTATGGGAAGATGTTTTCCTCGTGGCTTGACGCGTAGAAAACGGTGCCGTCCTGATAGAAAATATCTTGGGTGCCGTTGCCGTGATGCACGTCCCAGTCGAGAATGGCGATCCGATTTAGCCCGTGTCTCTCCTGCAAGTGCTTGGCCGCAATGGCGACATGGTTGAAAATACAAAACCCCATCCCTCTGCCCGCTGAGGCATGATGACCGGGGGGGCGAATGGCGCAGAAGGCATTCTTGACCTTGCCTTCCAGAATCGCATCCACCGCCGTGAGCACCGCGCCCGTGGCTTTCATCACAACATCGTAGGAGTCTGGGCAAATCGCCGTGTCACCAGTGCGCAATACGTCGGCCAATTGATCGACGTCCATCCTAACAATATCGTGATACCAGCTCTCGTGACACAGCAGAATGTCGTCTAACTCAGCCGTTTTTCCTTCGAGCTGCAGCATTGGGAAATCAGCCGAATCCAGAGCATCTATGACAGCTTGGTATCGACTGGCACACTCGGGGTGACCCAGGCCGGTGTCGTGTTTCAGGTAAATGGCGTCGTAATGCACGCCGGTGGTGGGGGCAGGGGGCATGGTTAGTTTTTTGGGGGCTTAGCAAGTCGTTTCACCAGCTTGTTAGTGTCCATGGTGAACTCATCACTGTCTTCGCCGAAGTGGGATTCTTTGCTAGCGCCGTAGCTGGTGAAGAGCGCGGCCATCGGTTTGTTTTTCTTTAGCACGGAGGCCCAGAACGTTTTGATGCCACGGCTTTCAGCCACGGAGGTTAGTTCGGCTAACAGAAATCTAGCGATCCCCAAGCGGCGGTAGTTTTCACCGACAATAAACGCCACCTCTGCGGAGTCACTTAAGGGATCCCGGTAAAACCGGCCGACCGCGCAAATCTCCTGTCGCTGTCCCATTTCCGAAAACAGACCAAAGGCAACATCCACGGATTGATTAACCGAGGTCAGTTTATAAGCCGCCTCATCGGTGAGCCTGTCCTTGATGTAGCCGTAGCGCATATTCACCGTTTCCTGGGTGTGGGAATAGAAAAAAGACTGCAGCGTGCGGGTATCGCTGGGGTGGAGGGGGCGGAACATGAAGCGCTGACCACCCAGAGTCACCGCCCGCGATTCCACTCCTGCCGCATTTTCAGAAACCTCAGTGGGGGTGACATTGTAGAACTTGGGAATCCATCCCCAGCGGTGAGCGTCACGAAGCAAAGGCTCGCGATGGTCAGGGTGGGCGATCTCGACAAGGTTCAGCACCCGCTGCCGGATACTGCGGCCTTTCAGTCGGGCGATTCCGTATTCCGTCACCACGTAATGCACATCGCCCCGACCCGTGTTCACGCCGCTGCCAGGTTTGAAGCCGGAAACAATGCGAGAGCCTTTGCCGTCATCTGTCATAGATGTTAGGACGATGATCGGTCGACCGTTTTTACTGTGACCTGCGCCACGGATGAAGTCCTGAGTGCTGCCCATACCTCCGTAGAACCGGTGACCGCGCGAGTCTCTTACCACTTGGCCTGTTAGGTCGACCTCGTAGGCACCGTGAATGGCCGTCATCCTCGTGTTTTTTGCAATGCGCGCGACGTCGCCCACCCAGTCGGACGGTTGCATTTCGATCTCCGGGTTTTCATGGATGAACTGATAGAGTTTCTTTGAACCGAGAACCGTCGAACACACCGACTTGCCAACGTGGTAATGTTTCAGGCTGTTATCGACGGCTCCGCTCTCGATCAGTTCCATCATGGGATCGGTGAAGACGCCGCTGTGGATGCCTAGGTGTTTGTGATTCTTGAGCGCGGAAAGCACTGTCTGAGGGGTGTTGCCAAGACCGGCCTGAATGGTGGACCCGTCATCGATTAACTGGGCGACATATTGAGCGGCCCTGAGCTGAGCCTCGCGTGGAGTATCCCAGATCAGCTCTGGAAGAGCTTGCTCGTGTTCCAGAAAGTAGTGAATTTTCTTGGCTGATAGAGTGGCTGTGCCGGATTGGCGAGGCATCGAGGGATTGATCTGCGCCACGACAGTGCGCGCAGCTTTAACTGCCGCCCGAACTACATCCACACTGACACCCAGCGAAACATTTCCGTCGTCGTCCGGAGGGCTGACTTGGATCAACGCCACGTCCACTGGCAACAAGTGCCCACCAAAGAGCGACGGAACATCGGCCAACGTGCAGGGCGTGTAATCGGCCCTGCCTGCAGCCACCGCCTTCTGAATCTGCTGCGTTAGGAAAAAAGTATTCGTCCGCAGGTGGTCATCATATTTCTTAGCCACCCACGGCATGTCACCAATCGTGTGGATGTGAGTAAGCTCGACGTCGTGCAGTGCCGAAGACGCCTTCAAAAACGAATCGACGACTGCAAAAGGAACCGTAGCCCCACTGCCGATGAACACCCGGCTTCCGGGAGTGACGATCTTTTTCCAAACCTCTGCTGTCAGCTCTTTCACTACTGAAGAGCCTGCCACGTAACCATGGAGAATAAAAGCGCCGAAGGCTTGTGGGAATCTTTTGTTAGGAGACGAAATACCTAGTCCTTCGCAGCCTTCGGGTCGAGGGCATCCCTCAATCCGTCACCGAGGAAGTTCAAAGCGAAGAGTGTGACTGAGAAGACGATACTCGGGATGATCAGCAGGCGCGGGTAGGTTTCCATGTAGTTGGCTCCGTCTTTGAGTAGGATGCCCCAGGAACTGTTGGGGGATTCTACTCCGAGGCCTAGGTAGGAGAGGGAGGCTTCGTAGAGGATGAAGCCGGGGACTGTGAGGGTGGTGTAGACGATGATCGGGCCTAGCATGTTAGGCAAGATATGACGCAGCAGGATCTTGGTGTGGGAAATTCCTAACGAGCGGGCGGCTTCGATGTATTCGAGTTTTTTCAGAGACATCACTTGGGCGCGAGCCATGCGGGCCATGGTCAGCCAGCCGAGGGCGCCGATTGCGATGAAGAGAGGCACGAGGTTGGTGAACTTTTTGACTGATTCCTCGTCCATGTTCCATTCGTCGGTCATGACGATGGCGAGGCTTTTACTATACTCGGCGATGAGCAGGGAGAAGAGGATCACCAGCACGAGGAAGGGAAGGCCGTAGAGGGTGTCGACGACCCGCATCATGACTCCGTCGGTACGACCGCCGATGTAGCCTGAAATCGATCCCCAGGTGATACCAATGATTAGTGAAACGGCGGTGGCGACGAAACCTACCAGCAGCGAGATACGTCCGCCGTAGACGAGACGGGAGAGCAGATCGCGGCCTAACTGATCGGTTCCTAACAAATGCTCTCCGCTCATCGGGGCGAAGGTGTTCTTCAAGTTCTGAACATTGGGGTCCTGAAAGCTGAAGATGGCGGGGGCGATGAAGCAGATCAGGCAAATCAGACCAATGACAATCACGCTGGCGACCGACATATGGTTTTTCTTCAGCCTCGTCCAGGCGTCCTGCCAGAGCGACTGGCCTTTTTCAACGTAGATGCCGGAGTCTGTGGTCGTTTTTTTACTCATGGTATCAGGAAATGGTTAGGCGTTGCGCAGGCGTGGATTCAGCATGACCAGAACGATGTCTGCAGCGAGGTTGGCGATGACGATGATAAAGCCAAAGAAGATGACGACGCCTTGAAGGATGGGGTAGTCACGGGCGGTGGTGGCATTGATGAAATGCTGACCGAGGCCGGGGACTTGGAAAATGGTTTCGACAATGAACGAACCACTCACGAGGGCTGCAAAGGCAGGGCCAACATAGGCAATAGCAGGGATGATGCCACCACGCAGTGCGTGATGCATGACCACACGGGCTGGAGCGAGGCCTTTGGCGTGGGCGGTGCGGATATAGTCCTGGTTAATCACTTCTAACATTCCGCCACGAGTAATGCGGGCGATGTAGGCTGCGGTGCCGAGGCCGAGCGTGAGTGCGGGTAGAACCCAGTCGAGTGGCCCACCCCAGCCGGCGACCTTGAGTGCGTCCGAGTGTGAGGCGATGCCCATGGCTAACAGCGGCCCGATGACAAAGGACGGAATACTGATACCAAACATCGCGGCGGCCATGGTGCCGTAGTCGATCATCGAGTTTTTCTTAAGCGCGGAAATCACCCCGGCGGGGATGCCGACTCCGAGAGCAATGACGATGGCAGCCACACCGAGCACGAGGGAGACCGGGAACGCGTGGCGAATGATGTCGATGACCGGACGACCGTCCTTAGACATTGAGTAGCCGAGGTCGCCTTGAGCGAGGTCTCCGAGGTAGAGCACATACTGAGCGGGCACGGGTTTGTCCAAGTGGAACTGCTCGCGGTTTTTCTGAATGATGTGCGGCTCTAACACCTTTTCATCGGTGAGTGGGTCACCGGGCATGAGACGGACGAGGAAGAAGGTAATGGTGATCAGGAAAAAGACCACGATGCAGCCTTGTCCCAGACGTGAGAGGATGGTGGAAAGCATGATTTGTTAGTTTGAAGTCTCCGCAGGTTTCTTATCGTCTTTTTTGATCTTGGCCTGAGCTTCGCCGTGATCAATGGAGATGAATTTGAAGGGATGGTTGTTCAGGATCAGCGGATGCCAGCCCTTGACCGACGGATGGAGCAGATAGTTGGTGGTGTACCAGTAGATGGGCAGCACTGGCATGTCATCGAGGAAAAGTTGCTCAGCCTCGGCCAGAGCGGTGAGACGTGCTGCGGGGGTGGGAGCCAGTTCTCCTTTTTTCAGTAGCGCTTCGTAGTCTTCACTGTGCCAGCCGGTGTTGTTGTTACCATCATCCTTGCGCCACATTTCCAGGAAAGTGGTGGGGTCGGGGTAATCGCCGATCCAGCCACCGATGGCCATGTCGTAGTTCAGCTTGTGCATGGAGTCGAGGTAGGTTTTCCACTCCTGCTGCTTGATCGCCACGTTGATGCCAAGGTGCTTTTTCCACATGTCTTGGTAAGCTTCGCTGAGGCGTTTGGAAACATCTTTGTCGGTGGTGAGTAGGGAGATTTTTGGAAAACCTTCGCCATTTGGGAAACCGGCTTCGGCGAGTAGTTGCTTGGCCTTGGCTGGATCAAATGTGATTTCCTTGGGTGTGACGTAGTCGCCCATGGGAGGAACCAATCCGTAAGCGGGGAGCTGTCCGCCTTTGAGCACATTGTCGATGATTGACTGCTGGTCGATGGCGAGGGCAAGGGCTTTTCTAACACGCGCGTCCTTGAGTCCGGGTTGGGTGACATTGCAGCGCACGAAGTTGACTCCCAGATAGGGTTCTTGGCGCAGGCTTTCCGGGTAGTTATCGCGTGAGTAATCGATCATTTCGGGCGCGAGGCCGTAGGTGACGTGAATTTGTTCGTCAAAATACATCCGGGCTTCGGTGTAGCTGTTGCCGATCGGTAAGTAGCGGATGCCAGCGAGAGAAACAGTGTCGTAGTCCCAGTAATATTCGTTGCGATCGACGGAGACGTAGTAGTTGAATTTCCACTCGGCGAGCTTGAACGCTCCGTTAGAAACCAATTTTCCCGGCTCTGTCCAAGCGGTGTGTTTCTCCGCGATGGTGCCGTATTTCAAGATGATGTGCTTGGGAACGGGAAACCAAGTGTAGTGCTTGGTCAGCTCGGGCAGAAATGGGATGGGTGCGCGGGTGGTGACTTCTAGCGTGAGAGGGTCAACGGCCTTCACCCCGACGGTGGAGAAGTCCGTGGTTTCCTTTTTATTGAATGCCTCCGCTCCCTTGATGAAGTAGAGCATGGTGGCGTATTTCGCAGCGAAATCGGGGGAGAGAATACGCTCATAGGCGAAGACGAAGTCCTCAGCGGTCACGGGCTCACCGTCCGACCACTTGCCTTCAGGCTGGAGATGGAATGTCCAGACGGTGAAGTCCTCATTAGGTTCCCAGCTGGCGGCCGCACCGGGCAGGGAATTGCCATCCTTTTCCGGATCCTCGACGCATAGGCCCTCAAAGAGAGCTCGGATGATATTGCTTTCAATCACGCCAGTGACCACCTGGGGGTCGAGACCGGCAGGTTCTGCGCTGTTGCCGACGATGAGAATGTTCTCCTTGGAGGCTTTCGCCACGGGAGTTTCGCTGTCGCATGAACTTAGCAGGGAAGTCGCTACGGCTAGGGCGCAGAGGCACAGGGCGTGAACGGTGGAAGAAAATGAACAGGGCATCGGCGCAAAAGGTGGCGAGATTTCATGGAATGTGGAGCATTTTTTAGGAGAAAGTGAATATCCGGCCAAAAATCAAACGGGGGCTTGCGTCAGAGAAATCTGTGTCATACAAATCCGCATGCGCACGGAGCACCTGCCGTGTGCCTTTTTCATTCCCCATGAAGGCATATTTCATCAGACGTTTCATGTTAGTCCCCATCACGTTGCTTGGCGTGACTATGATTGTGTTTGCTCTGACCCGATTCATGCCCGGAAGTCCGATGGAGCGCGCGATGCAGCGGGCAACCCAGAGCGAGGAAAATACCAAATCGTCCGGTGGTAATGAAAGTCAAGGTGGTCTGACCGATGATCAGCTGGAAGAGCTGGAGGAAGAATATGGCTATGATAAATCCATTCCCGTGGCCTATCTGCAATGGCTGGGCCTGATTCCCCGCGAGCGCCAAATCAGCAAAAGCGACATCACCAAGCAGGAAGAAGACGTGATCGGAGCCGCAGTCATCACCGATCCGGAAAATGAAACCCTGGTGGTGCTGAAAGGCGACGGACGTCAGGTGAAGGTGAATAAAAACAAACCTGAAGACGCCATTTTCGTTGAGACCGGTAAGAAAGTTTCTGATTCCGAATGGACCGTGCGTATCGATTCTCCTGACGATCGTGCCAAGCGCTGGGCGAGACGCAACAAGGGCGACGTTAGTGAAGCTCCACCCACCAGCTATCGAGCTGTAGTGTATAAGAAGCGATTCTCGGGTTTGCTTCAAGGTGACCTTGGCCGTTCCTCCACATTCCAAGACAAGGTGTCGGACATGATTCTCGCCAGGGTTCCCATCGCAGTGTATTTCGGCCTGCTCTCTACGATCATCATTTATTCGATCTGTATCCCCTTGGGTATTGTCAAAGCGATCAAGCACCGCACATTTTTAGATAACTCCAGCTCGGTATTGGTCTTTGTAGGCTACTCCATCCCAGGCTTTGCTCTGGGTGCTATCTTACTGGTTTACCTTGGTGCCCGCCTCGGGCAGTTCCCCCTGTTCGGGCTGATGAGTCCCAATGCCGAAGATCTGAGCTTCTGGGGGAAGGTGAAGGATCTCGCCCATCACACGGTGCTGCCGTTGAGCTGTTATATCGTCGGAGGATTTGCCTACACCACGATGATGATGAAAAACAACCTGATGGACAACCTTGCCGCCGACTATGTTCGCACCGCCGTTGCCAAGGGCGTCAGTTTCCGTCGTGCCGTTTTCAAACATGCTTTCCGTAACTCCTTCATCCCCATCGCCACCAGCCTCGGTGGTCTCATCACCATCTTCGTGGGTGGTAGTATGCTCGTGGAGACAGTTTTCGATATCCAGGGCTTTGGTCTGCTTCAGTTCCAAGCCATCATGAACCGTGACCAGTCCGTAATCATGGGCACGTTGACCATCGCCGCCTTCCTCATGATTGTGGGCAATATTCTCTCAGACATCATCGTCGCGATGATCGATCCCCGTATCAAATTTCACTAATCGCTATGTTTCGCAAAATTGGATGGATCCTCCTCGTCGGCGCCCTTCTCTCGGTTGCCGGCGAGCTGTTATCTCTCAAGCTTCCTACGCTGCGCTGGTCCTTCGAGGTCAGCCGCGAGATGGACTGGTTAAATTGGGGGAGTGGTGACCGTCCGTTCCTGTGGTTTGGCTGGCTCAGTGTGTTTGTTTCCATCGCATGCGGAATCTTACTACTTTTCAAATTCCCAAGGGATTTCCAATTCACCCCGATTACTCAGCGTCGCATCGACCGTTTCCGCTCGATCAAACGTGGCCACCGTGCCTTCGTGATCGTTGGTTTCCTTGCGCTCATCGCCTCGTTTGATCACCTGCTGGTAGGAAACGAACCGTTGCTGATGAAATACGACGGCAAGTTCTACTCACCGGCACTGCAGCGATTCTATGAGCGCGATGCGAATGGTGACGATGTGATTTTCAAAGGTAAACATTTCGGACTATCCGGCGATGAGGCCGAGGCGGCACCGAACTACCGCCGACTCAAGAAGACCTTTAAAGAGGAGCAAGATGGCAACTGGCTGGTCATGCCGCTGGTGCCCTATGCGCCTACGCAGGACACTGTGACTGTGCCGACGATGGAGCTGGAAACCCGTGAAGACGGGCTGCTCTACCGCCCCGGAGCAGGCGATCCATATTCCGGACTGGCAGCAAAAATTTACGATCTCGACGACCCAGGTCGGATGCACCTCAGATATCGATTCCGCGAAGGACTCAAGGACGGTGCCGCCGATGGCTGGGACAAGACAAACAACCGAGTCTACGGTGCCGAGTATAGTAAGGGCGAACTTATATCCGAGAGCTGGAGCGGAGAGGGGGACGTGAAGGCATTTCTAACGACCAATAGCACGCCACTCAATATCATCTTCTACGCGCCGTCACCACCCAGTCTGACCATGGGGCATTTGTTGGGAACCACGCCACAGGGCTACGATGTGTTAGCCTACCTCTTCGGCGGTCTGCAGGTGAACTTTAAGGCATCCCTGTTCTTTATCCCCGCGATCTACCTGATTGGGATTTCAGTGGGTCTACTGATGGGTTTCTTTGGTGGAGTATTCGACCTCTTGGTTCAGCGTCTCATTGAGGTGTTTTCTAACATCCCATTCCTCTTTGTCATCATCATCGTCAGCTCATCCGTGCCGGTGCAGATCAAAGAAAAATCAGGGCTTGGTGTGATTTTGCTGATTCTGATTATCTTCAGTTGGATGGGGATGACCTATCTGATGCGGACGGCGGCACTGAAGGAAAAGGCGCGCGATTACGTGGCTGCCAGCCGGATCATCGGCTGCTCGACACCTCGGATCATTTTCAAACATATCTTACCCAATGCTGTTGCCATTTTGGTGACGCTGGTTCCGTTTTCGGTCTCCGGCCTAGTCATGGGGCTGACGTCTCTCGACTACCTCGGCTTTGGCCTGCCTCCGAAATACGCCACATGGGGAACCCTGCTGAAGGAGGGGCTCAGCAATCTCTCCTCTCCTTGGTTGGTCAGTTCTGCTTTCCTCTGCCTTGTCTCCCTGTTGATCCTCGTGACCTTTATTGGTGAGGCTGTGCGCGAGGCATTTGACCCTAAAAAATTCACCTACTACAAGTAATGCGCATACCTTTGAAATATCTGCTTCACAGCGTGGTCATTCTCGCGACGGCATTCTGCCTGAGTGGCTGCGGCGATGACGAGGACGTGCTTAAGCGTGAACTCGGCTTCGAGAAGTTTGTTCCCAAATACAACGCCTATGTCGCCAACTGGCTGAAAAAAGAACACAGCAGGGTGACCACAGAAATCGCAGAAGTGGAAAAATCCATGGAGGGGGCTGAGGGCAAGGAGAAGTCGGATAAAGAGGATGTCTTGAGCGATCTCAAACGCGAGCTGGAACGCATCGAGTTCCGCCAGTCACTGGGTGATTATTTTGACTTTAAAAAAGCCGAGGACATTCCTCAGGATCTGCAATGGGAAGACGGCATGGACGAGCCGGAAATAGGCGATCCACGCGCCGTGAAAGGAGGGGTTTTCCGCCACTTCATGACTCAGTTTCCAGCTACTGTCAGACCTTTCGGAAAAGAGTCTAACAATGGCTTCCGCAGTTACATCTACGAGGAGCTTGAGATCGGTCTCGTGGGCTTGCATCCGAAAACGATGAAAGTCATTCCAGGAACAGCACAGCGCTGGGCTGTGAGCGAAGATGGTCGCACTGTGTATTACGAGCTCGATCCTGATGCCCGATACAACGATGGACATGTCATCCCTGCCAAGGACTACATGGTGGGAATTTATGTGCGTGTCTCCGACAATGTCGCAGCTCCCTATGAGAAACAATACTTCCGCGAGCAATTCGCTCAAGTTACCGTCTATGGCGAAAAATACCTATCTGTTAGTCTGCCCGAGCCAAAACCGCTGATGCCATATTTCGGAAACCTGGCTGCGGCACCTTCACACTTTTACAAGGACTACGCGGCGGATTACGTCGATTTTTACCAGTGGAAAGTTCAGCCTCACACGGGTGCCTATTTCGTACGCGACAAAGACATCGTCAAGGGGGTTTCCGTCACTCTAACACGTGACAAAGACTGGTGGGCGAAGGATAAGAAATACTACAAACATCGCTACAACGCGGACAAAATCGTCTATACAACCATTCGTGATATTTCCAAAGCCTTCGAGCTGTTCCGAGCCGGGCAACTGGATGTCTTTGGCCTGACTCAGCCGGACTATTGGTATGAAAAATCCGAGATCGATCCGGTGTTCAACGGTTACATTGAGCGATACAAATTCTATACTCAGTTTCCCCGGGTGCCGCGAGGTGCCTATCTGAATGTCTACCGTCCTATTCTGAAAAACCGCGATGCCCGCATCGGCATCTGCCACGCGCTGAACTGGCAGAAAGTGATCGATGTTGTTTTCCGCGGTGACTACGACCGCCTGCAACAATTCAGCGAAGGTTACGGCGATCTAACAAACCCAGACGTCAAAGCTCGGCCATTCTCGGTGAGCAAGGCACGGGAGTATTTCGCCAAGGCTGGATACACGGAAGAAGGACCGGACGGCATCTTGCGCAAACCCAGCGGTGAGCGTCTCGCCGTGAACATGAGCTACCCCAATGTTGGCTTCTATGGAAAGGTGGTGGCCATTCTTAAGGAGGAGTCGAAGAAAGCAGGCATGGAGCTGCGCGCCGATGGTCAGGAGGCTACCGTATTCTACAAACAGGTGATGCAGAAAGAACACGATATGGTGATCTGGGGCTGGGGTTCACAGCCTCCGTTTCCTCGTTACTATCAGTCTTTCTACTCCAAGAATGCCTACGACAGCCAAGGCAACCCGAAACCTCAGACCAATAACATCAATAGCTATGCCGATGATGAAATGGACAAACTCTGTAAGGGGGTGAGATATGCCCGCACCGTTGAGGAGGTGAAAAGTAATTCATGGAAAATCCAACAGATCATTAAGGACGAGGCATTATTCTCGCCAGGTTGGGTGACCAACTTTGTGCGCATAGGTTCTTGGCGTTGGGTCCGTTGGCCGGATACCAAGGAGACTCCCTTCAACGTGCCAGTGATCTACGAACCGATGGAAAGCTATGTCTATTGGATTGATCCGGAGATACAGCGTGACACGGAGGCTGCTATGCGTGCTAACAAGAAATTCCCAGAAGTACAGAAGGTGATCGATGTCTATCAGAACGGTATTCCGAAATCTGAAAACGACGAAACCGAAGCTGCACCCACAGCTGAAGAGGAGGGAGACAGCAATGAGTGAAAATATTCTCGAAGTCAAAGACCTGATCACCGCCTTCCGCATGGAAGACGGCGAATGGCTGCGTGCCGTTGACGGCGTTTCATTCCGAGTTCCTAAAGGGAAAACTGTCGGTGTGGTTGGCGAGTCTGGCTGTGGAAAAAGTGTCACCGCCATGTCCATTGTCAGCTTGTTGCCAAAGCCAATGGGTCATGTGTTAGAAGGTGCAATTTTATTCAAAGGTGAAGACCTTCGCCACGCTAGCGATAAACGCATGCACCAAGTGCGCGGCGGTGAGATCGGGGTGATTTTCCAAGAGCCCATGACCGCATTGAATCCGGTGCAACGTATCGGCAAGCAACTCAGCGAATCGCTCATCCTACACCGTGGTATGACCAAACGCGAAGCCCTCAAGGAGTCGGTGGAGCTGTTGGATAGGGTTGGTATTCCCGCACCAGAACGTCGTGTGATGGAGTATCCGCACCAGCTTTCCGGTGGAATGCGCCAGCGTGTGGTGATCGCCATCGCCTTGGCCTGTAAACCAGATCTACTTATCGCCGATGAGCCGACCACCGCGCTTGATGTCACCGTGCAGTCGCAAATTCTCGAGCTCATGGAGGATTTACAAAACGAGATGGGCATGTCGACCATCCTCATCACTCACGACCTCGGGGTCATTGCCGGTCATTGTGATGAAGTGGTGGTGATGTATGCCGGTCGTGTTGTCGAACGAGCACCGGTGAAAGAACTCTACGCCTCACCACAGCACGCCTACACCAAGGGTTTATTAAATGCGATTCCCACTCTGTCCACACCTCGGAAGTCGAAGTTAAACACCATCGAGGGCCAAGTGGCTTCCATCAAGGAGTTCGTAAAAGGCTGCCGCTTCTGCCAGCGCATGGAACGCACAGGGGACACTCTGAAAGTCCGCGCACCATTTGTCGAAATTTCCAAAGACCACTGGGTGGAAGCCTGCCCGAAGTGTGTCGATACCAGCGTCCTAAAAAACGTGCACTAGTCCCATGAGCGATCCCATTCTATCCATCCGAGATTTGAAAATGCACTTCCCCGTGAAGGGCGGTGTTTTATCGCGACAAGTTGCTGCAGTGAAAGCTGTCGATGGAGTGACGCTCGATGTCGGTCGGGGAGAAACCCTCGGACTGGTCGGTGAGTCCGGCTGTGGTAAATCAACACTGGGGAAAAGTATCGTCCGGCTCACAAATCCCACCTCTGGCTCGATTGTTTTCCAGGGCTACGACATCACACACATGCCGCAATCGCAGCTGCGTCCTATCAGACGGAATCTGCAGATGGTTTTCCAGGATCCTGCTGAGTCCTTGAACTCCCGGATGTCGGTAGGGCAGATTATCGCGGAGCCTTTGGAGGTGCAAAAAATAGGAACCCGAGCAACACGCCGCGACATGGTGGATCAATTGCTCGAGCGTGTAGGGATGCCAAAAAGTGCCTCTCAGCGATTTTCCTTTGAGTTTTCCGGTGGTCAGCGTCAACGCATCGGCATCGCCCGTGCCTTGGCATTGAATCCCGAGTTGATCGTGCTCGATGAACCGGTATCCGCGCTCGATGTATCCGTGCAGAGTCAGGTGCTGAACCTTTTGTTAGAGCTGCAGGAGGAAATGAATCTGGCCTATCTATTCATCGCCCACGATCTCGCGGTGGTGAAGCATATCTCGGATCGCGTGGCGGTGATGTATCTTGGTAAAATCGTCGAACTTGCCGACGCCGATGTGATTTATCAAAACCCCAAACACGCCTACACCAAAGCTCTGATCTCAGCCATCCCTGAGCCGGATCCCACCGCGCCGAAAGAACGCGTGCATCTCGAAGGTGAGATTCCCTCACCGATCAATCCTCCTGAAGGCAGTGCGTTTGGGCACCGGATCAAACACCCTCGCTATGAGGAAACCGTCGGTATGGATCTATCCATGGTGGAGATCGAAAAAGACCACTGGGTCGCGGTAGACCCATGCTGCTTGTCCGAGGATGACTATGAAAAAGCCCTCGCAAAAAGAGCGGTGGGTGTATGATACGCGCGGATTTCTGCGTATCATGACCTGTGAGGAGGGTTCTACTGTTAGCTGTTTCTACAATTTTGTTAGCCGGTGTGACTGGTTACTTTACTCTGATCATGAACAAGAAGGAACAGGCAAACTCGGCACAGACGCTAGAGCCCAAAATATCGCCTGTGGGTGCTGAGATCGCGCGCTATAAAAAAGTGCCAGCCTATCAGAACGGCAAGTTGATCGTCACCAGTCACGGCAAGCACTACGCCACAGATGGTTACTATTACGGTCAGAAATGGCAGTGCGTGGAGTTTGTGAAGCGTTTTTACCACGATGCCCACGGTCACCACATGCCGAGTGTATGGGGGCACGCTTGTGATTTTTTTGATCCCGATGTGGCACACGGTGAAATGAATACCGCTCGGGGTATGAGGCAATACCGGAACGGTGGTGGTGAGGCTCCCAAGCCCGATGACTTGTTAGTGTTTAGAAAAGGTTCTTTGGGACACGTCGCCGTTGTCACTAAAGTTACCGAGAGCAGTATCGAAGTGATCCAGCAGAACGTGCACGGTCTTCCAACGGCTCAGCATGTGCTGGTCTGTAAGGCAGGGAAATACACCGTCGGAAATAAACACCAGCCGGCAGGGTGGTTGCGTTTACCCGAGCTTTAGCGAAGAGTTCTAACCTTTCGCTGCTGGATACTTACAAAATCTCCTCGATCGGAATTTTACCGTTAGTGGCAATGATCGACCACACATTCACCTTGCCCTCTACAGGAGACAGCTGGGTTTTTCCTCCTGCCGATTCGAGAAGTAGCTGGCCGGCGGCGATGTCCCAGAGAGAGATGGTGGATTCCACATAGGCATCCAGTCTGCCGCTGGCGATGTAAGCCATACCTAACGCAGCACTGCCCATCATCCGCATTTTACGGGCGCGCAGTGATGCCCGGCGGAAACGTTCCAGTCCGGCAGACAGAGAGGCTGCGTCTTTGCCACAGCCCACAAAAAGAGCGGATTCTTCAAGCTTTGTTCGAGAGCTGACGGAAATAGGTTTGCCATTCAGTAGGGCAGGGCTTCCTTTTTCCACTTCCCAAAGTTCGTCCATACTAGGGTCATAGATGACGCCTACGATGAGCTCTTCCTTATGACGCAGGGCGATGGATACGCAGTAGTGGGGGATGCCGAAGAAATAATTCACGGTGCCGTCGATTGGATCCACGATCCATTGGTAGTCGCTCTCCTGGTTTCCAGCAATTCCCTCTTCTCCATAAAGTGCGTGATCTGGGAAGGCCGTCAGCAGCACTCGGGTAATGAGGTCCTGACTCTCCCGGTCGAGAGCTAGCTTAATGTCGTGGTGAGTTGCTTCGTCCACTTCCAACTTGGTGCCAAAATGTTCACGAAGAAAGGCTCCAGCTTGGTGCGCTGCCTGCTTAGCTACTTCCAGATGCGTCATGACCTGTTGTTACAGGTGCAAGGGCATCTGGCCAATGTAAATCTAAACGCCGGTATTACTTTGTAATGACTTTCTGTTTGTAAGATTCCACACGAGACGCTAAATTTAGACGATTGAATTAGAGGTAAGCCTTTTTTCCAGCGTTGTGTTCAGCCCTGATTTTCCCATGCACATATCAGCTCATCATTCAGCCTGCCGAACAAGTTATCAGGGATTTGCCTTGGTTGCTACGATCACGATGATGGTTCTTCTCTCGATGATCGCTCTCGCGATGATCTCGCTATCTACCTTGGAGGTTCGCCAGAAAAATGTCTCATACCATCAAGAGGAGGCCAAAGCCAATGCGCGTATGGCACTGATGATGGCGTTAGGCGAATTACAAAAATCAGCCGGGCCGGATCAGCGTGTCACAGCTCAGGCTGCGATACTCGAGCCCCCAGAGGGCACCGCCACTGTGGCCAACCGGAACTGGACAGGAGTTTGGAAAACCACAGTAGAGGAGGGCAATATGGATTGGCCATTGATCGGAAAGTCCACCAGTGCAGGAAGCAGCCCTTATGATTATCAAAATATCTACTCGGATCTGCGCGAGACGCGTAATGACCTCCAGAACAAGTCATGGCGCAATGAACTGTTGGAAAGTTGGCTGGTGAGCAGTCGGGCAGCCTCACCTGTGCCATCCACTGCACTGGACCCCAATGATCCAGCGGTGGTTGAGCTCGTTGGAGAGGGCACACTTGGAAATAATTATTCTGCCGCTGAATTTGCCAGGAACCAAGTGGTGGTGGAAACCATTCCTGTTGGAAATAATAGATCAAGTGCCTACGGTTGGTATATCTCGGACAGCAATCAGAAAGCCTCGGTGAACTTGAATCCTGAGGCGGCAGGGGATGCAAAGGTTCCATTTTTGGCCAGCCAAACTGACAACCCCGCTTCAGTCTCTGACTCTTCAGGTGCGACTCCCTACATAGGCTACATCGATTCAGCCAAGGATGATTTTCCCAAGATCATAAGCTTCCGTAGTGCGCCTATGACGGGAAATTCCGAGGCTGGACGCAAGACCTTGGCCGCTGCCATGGGATCTCACTTCCATCACCTGACCACGGATGCATCCGGTTTGTTTGTCGACACCGCGCTGGGAGGATTGAAAAAGGATCTCGAGCCGCTGATGTTTGGAAAGACCAGCCAGGAAGTGATTAGCATGACTTCTCCGAGTGCCGCGGTTTCGCCGTATTCCTTTTCCAGCGATGACCCAATCATACCAGGTAGCCGACACGGTGTTCTCGGGCCGTCATTTGGGGCTATTCGTTATTGGGGAAGAATGAAATCACTGAGCGGTCTGAATGTCGGAGTGATCGATGCTCAGGTATCTCACAAGTCAGGCAGCTCCACCCGCGTCCGCCCGACCACGAATTGGCCGCACGGAGTCTCCGATGGTCAGACTTTCGATGGTGGAAAGTGGGCGTCCAGTGCGCCGAAAGTGCACCCGATCATGACGGACTGCCGCTGGCACTATTACTTCAGTCATACCGATGACACGACCAAGCAATCTCTGCGCACCCATTTGATTCCCCGCGTATGCTTGTGGAACCCCTACAGCGTTTCAATGAAGACGGAGGAACTGGTGGTTCTCATGCCAAATCCCTACTGGAGATATACCAATGCCTTTCACTTCCAATTCAGCGCCGCAGAAGCGCAGCGCATGAAGACGAAATACCCTCAGCCTAACGGACCGATCGATCGCTGGGGTGCGGATGGGAATCATAAAATCCGCGCCCGTGGATCATCTACTGGCGGTAAGGACGGCCTATTTCCAGACACCCGCTATTTAGGTTTTGTGCTCGAGCGGTCAACACTAGGCCCAGGCGAGTGCTTGGTGTTCTCTCCTTTGATCAAGAATGCGGATGAAACTTCTCAAGGATTAGCAATCCAAAGATACAACAAGGATAACGTCGCGGCCAACGTCCTCAGTGCTTCCGTTCCGCAGGGAGAAGATCACTTCTTCCATGACTATGAATCGAACTGGATCGAGCTGCAGACGGAGAATGCAGCCGGCAACAATTCATGGTTAAACGTGCCTTCCGATGTGTTCCGCGAGATGAGACTTTCAGAAGTATACCGCTATGAACCGTGGGGCGTTTTTCACGATAACTTCCCATTCGTTCTCAAAGGTGTGAACGGCTCTATCTCCACCAGCGTCGCCAACATCACATCATCAAGCGCAGCCTCATTTCCCACTCTCCAGCTGATTAATAATGGTAACGGCGGTGTGAGCACTTACGACTTCTGGAATTATGAATACTGGTGGGGAAACAGTGACACCGCATCAAGTGGTCAGTTTGGTGATCTCACTTCTTTCGATGAGACTCCTCGCAAAAATGCACCAGCACTGCACCAGATCGGAGCCAAGCTCATGTGGCTGGACGAGACAGGAAACGAGGCCAATTCTCCGCCTCTGCGGGTCAATCGCTGGAGCTCCAATCACATGGTCTTCAACCCCGCGCCCGTGGCGAACTGGAACGTTCGTCCAGGGCTGGCCACTCGTTCTCCTGCCAGTCCTTGCTCGGCGGAGTGGTATGTCACCAGTCTAGGGGCTTGGTTCCTGCAGTTCGTGCCGAACGCACCTCAGGATGCCAATGACATCCCATCACTGTCGCCAGCTGGAAAATTTTCCAAGTCGCCATTTGGTCCTGCCTTGAACTTCTCATCGGCACCGGACGCCATCATGTTTGATCTCCCTGATCCTGACTTTGGTGCGCTCTCTCTGGGCTCGCTACGCCATGCTCAGCTCAGTCCTTACTCGTGGCATCCCACTTATATTGTAGGGCATTCACTGGCAGATATTCATGCTCCTTTTGAAACCAGTGCACACATGCAGTTGGCTAGCTCATACTCCGGATCAGAAAAATCGAGCTGGGATGAAGCGATCGGAGGCACGAGCCCTTATCCGCTCACTTACGGGCCGCGCACTTGGAGCGTTAACTCCACCGGGCTGCTTCAGATAGGAAATCTACCCACCACGAAAAGCGTGGGCGGCACCACGCTCTCTTCATCCGATGAAATCTTGGCCTACGACATCGCCTTCGAGGTGAATCAGAACCTATGGGACCAGTTTTTCCTGTCAGGAATGCCAATGAACGATTCCGGCTCTGCGTTTACCTGGACACCAGGGAATAACGACCGACTCTGGAACGAGCGCCACCAGTGGAACCGGGTGGCAAAAATAGACACCGCTAAGCTGACTGAGCAGCTGGGATCTGGCACCGGCGATCCACTCGGTTTTGCATTCTGGAACAATGCTTACATTCTCAAAAATAAAGGAGCGTTCAACGTGAACTCCACTTCCGTGCAGGCATGGACCGCCTTTTTATCCGGTCTCCAAGGAATGGATAGACCCCTCCAACATGGAAATGCCAATGGTGGTATGAACAGTATTTTCTCCAGAATCCAGAAACCCAAGTCGGCATCAACAACGGGTGGTGTAGCAGCCGACTCTGCCGGAGGCTGGGGTGGGGCGCGCGCACTTACCGAGGATGAGATCGGCATTCTGGCCGGGGAAATTGTCAAGGAGGTCAAAACCCGTGGTCCGTTTGTCTCGCTTGCTGATTTCGTGAACCGTCGTCTCGCTCCCAAGGCAGACCCCACCAGCATGATGGGCACTCTGGAAGCCGCCATCCAGCGCACCGGTCTCAATAAAGGATTTGAAGAAGCACCCTATCTGCCCACCACCAATAATGCTAACGACAATAACAAGGCTGAGTGGAAAGTTGACTTGGATAAACAGCCCAAGAGTAAAGCATGGGGAGCACCTGGATATATAACTCAAGGCGATTTGTTAGAGCCCTTGGCCCCTGCCATGACGGTGCGAGGCGATACCTTCATCATCCGCTGCTACGGTGAGTCCCGTAATTCCAAGGGCGCTGTTGTGGCCAAGGCCTATCTCGAGGCTACCGTCGAGCGGTCTCCCGATTACATAGCTTCCGCGAGTGTCACCGGAGGAACGTCACCTGCGGATGCGAACATGGCCACGGAGCCTGCCATGGTTCTTGATAGAGTCACAGGCGCCGTCACGCAGGGAAATCTAACCGATCAGAACCGCCGCTTTGGCCGCAAGTTTGTGATCAAGTCATTCCGCTGGCTCGCTCCAGACGAGGTATAGGTTTTTATCGACGTTGTTCCGGTTCATTTCTTATTCTCTCTATATATCATGCATATTTCCTCTCCCTTGATACTGTTGCTTATCCTTTCCCTGATCGGGACCTTAGGCTCTGGTCTATCGGCCCAAGAAGCAAAACAGCCAGAGGCGGAAAAAGAGGAAAAGCTCAGTAACTTGTCCGCATACATCTCAGTCGTTGCACTGGGTCCCGTTCCTCAGCGGAAATACAAAATGCCAGATGAAAAGGATCTGGAAAAAATTGCAGGAGAAGATGGTGATGGTCGACCTGATAGAAAGGGACAGGCCAAACCTGATGCTGGTGCTGGAGCGATCCCAATCCTACTGCCCACTGTGTCTGGAGCTATACCGCCTGCGGCTCTGTATTACAAATCACCCAAGCCCAAAGAAGGAAATCCCTGGGCTAGGCTCAGAGTTGGTTATAACAACGCCACCAGCATTACTCCAGTGCCGGCTGGTATCACTCTTAAGCTGCATCAGTTAGATCGTGAAGAGAACAGCGAATACAAAACTTACATGACCGTTCCTCCTATGGTTCCGGCCACTCAAGTCATTCTGTTTCTTACACCTGATGGAACAGGTTCACGGCCTTGGATGAAAACCCCAAAAATTAGCACGCTCAACATCCGCTCTGAAGCACTGCGCGATAAAAATATCATCGTTAGAAATTTTTCATCGAAGGCTGTAACAGTGAAAATTGCTAGTGGTGAGCCTGAGGTTCTCAATGGTGGTCAGCGTAAGAGCTTCAACGTGGAGCAAAAGGGAAGTTTCACCCAGATTGCAGCCATGATCGCGACATCGCGGCAGCCGTTGATAAATACGGTGGTGCGTCTTCCAGCGAAAACCCTCACCGTCTTAGCATTCTATGATGCAGACCCGGTCACGAATGGAGGCAAGAGCGTAGGCGTGTTCCGAACCACCGTTAGCAAGCTGCCGCCGGAAGTTCTGAATAAGCCCAACGTGCCCTCCCAATGAGTGAACTATGTATCAAGCGTTAGTCATGGGCGCTTCAGAATGTGGATTCTAACGAGCAAGAAATAAAAGGTGACGCCTTGAGAATAATATATATTTAGCTGATTCTAAATAACTTGGCATCTTTTTTGCTCGCCTGTAGCTCAGTCAAAGGCATAATGCCCGCTGATGAAAATAGTCACTATGTAATAAGTGTGGCGACATCGCCATCATTATCGACAAGACGTTGCCACACTTCAGTTATATTATC
This sequence comes from Oceaniferula spumae, assembly GCF_042849255.1. Lineage (GTDB taxonomy): Bacteria > Verrucomicrobiota > Verrucomicrobiia > Verrucomicrobiales > Akkermansiaceae > Oceaniferula > Oceaniferula spumae. Next base: position 1,208,431 of record NZ_AP026866.1, on the reverse strand, counting down.
CGCCATACCTCAAACGCCGCCAAATAGAATCATGAAGAAATCGATCATAACCATTGGAGCCCCTCTCGTACTTTCACACTTGGCAACTGCCAGTGTTCTCGTTTCTGATAACTTTGACTATACCGATGGTAGCTTGGTTCCCAATGGGGGCTGGGCGAATCATAGTGGAACGGTGGGAGATCTGCTAGTTGCTGGTGGCCAGGCGGTTGTTCAGCACGGGACACCATCGGAAGATGCCAATTTGGCGTTCACACCCACTGCTGGTAAACTCTACTACGGGTTTGATTTTTCGGTGGGAGATCTCGGAGCTCCTTATTCTGGAGTAGACAATGAGTATTTTGCGCATTTCAAAGACGATGCCTTTGCCTTCCGGGCAAGGATGGATATTCTGGAGCCATCGGCAGGGGGTGATTTCTCAGTAGGTATTTCATCAGATTCCTCTACAGCTGAAGGAGTATGGGCCACAGACCTTACTTATGATACTTTCTATCGTGCCATCGTGGAATATGATCAAGTTGCTGGTGTGGCTAAGATGTGGATAAATGCAGCCCTCGAGACAGATACCTCAGTCTCTGGGGCAGTGGGATCTGCCGACGCCATGACTCAGTTCGCATTACGTCAGTCCGATTCCTCAGAAAATGAGACTATCACCGTGGATGGCCTTGTGGTTGGGACTGCCTTTTCTGACGTTGTTAATCCAGTACCAGAACCGTCTTCCTTTGCTCTTCTTGGTCTAGCAGGTCTTGCAGCCATGCTTCGCCGCAGGAACTAGATTTTTCGCTTCTTAGAAAAAACCCATAATAATCTCAACATATGAACACCACATTAATCACCGTGAGCCTACTCGCATCAGCAATTGTAACAGCCAATTCAGCGGTGATATTCAGCATGGAAAATCTTGGTCCAGATGTGACATTTGAGCACGACTCAGACGGCATTAATGCCCCTTCTCCTTTGCCTGCGGCAGGTTCGCAGGCGGTGGCTGGAGGCACTTTTTCTTGGGGTAACTTGGCGACAGACACCACACCTAATACCGCAGTATTTTCAGGAACTTCATTTACGGCTTCGGATTGGGGCGGTGACGGGACTTACACGTCGGCCGCCATTGATGTGACTGGGGTGGCTTCTGCCACCATCAGTTTCGCTGGTTCTTCTGTATTTGCAGCAGGGGGGGAACTGTTTAACTTTTTCTATCAAGTGGACGGAGGCAGCGTCCAAAACTTTGGAGCATCGACCGGCGACGGAAGTGTTGTTTCTGGTAATCAGTTGGTAAATTTTTCCGGGAATACCAACTTGGTAGTTGGCTTTACCTACAACCACAATGGAGTCACCGATGGGGTTTCTGTCACAGATCTATCAGTATCGGCCGTTCCGGAACCATCTACTTTTGGGTTACTCGGACTTGCCGGACTGGCGTCATTGCTCCGCCGCCGCCGATAAGACTGGGTGCGTAGCTGTAAAACAATTTCAAGCGGTGGCCTTCGGGTCATCGCTTTTTGCTTGGGCGTCGGCTGTTTGGCAATCGGTGCAGCAGTAGCGGAGCGACTTGGGCTCGCATTCCTTACAGCAGAAGTGCTGGGCGTTGCAGGTGGGGTAGGCGCAGTTGACGTAGCGAGAGGATTTTTCTCCGCAGTGGATGCAATGGCTGACGATGCTGGGGTTGACGTGATTGACTGGAACTCCCACGCGTTGGTCGAAGACATAGCACTCGCCGTCATAGTTCTCCCCCTTGGCTTCCGGGTCTTTTCCGTATTCAACAATGCCGCCTAACAGTTGATTGACGTCATCGAAACCTTCCTTCACCAGGAAGCCACTGAATTTTTCACAGCGAATACCACCGGTGCAGTAAGTCAGGATTTTTTTGCCTGCAAGTTCCTCACGATGTTCTTTGATCCACTCGGGAAGCTCTTTGAAATTGCCGATGTCGGGACGGATCGCTCCCCTGAAGTGACCGAGGTCGAACTCGTAGTCGTTGCGGGCATCGAGAATGACGGCATCCGGATCTGACATCTGTTGTTTCCACTCAGCGGGTGTCAGGTGCTTGCCTGTCGTTTCATTCGGTGAGAGATCCTCACTCCCGAGACCGAGGGTGACAATTTCACGGCGGGCTTTGACAGAGAGTTTGGGAAAGACATGACCTGGTTCCTCATCAATCTTGAAGGTCATGGCGGCAGTCACAGGATCGGCATGCATGGCCTTCATGTAGGCTTCGCAATCTGCACGTAGGCCAGACACGGTACCGTTGATTCCTTCGTGGGCGACAATGATTCTGCCGAGGAGTCCCAGCTCTTCGCAGAGGGCACGCTGCTGGTCTCGATATTGCTCAGGATCGGCGATATCGGTGTAGAGGTAATAGAGAAGAACAAGATAGGGTGGCTGCTCCATGGCCGTTGCTTAATTGAAAATGTAATAGGACGCAAGTATATGAATCTGACTGATTAACTGGACTGCAAGGGGAAGGGGGAGTCCGCGAAATACGCTAAATTTTCATATTTTGAAAATTAACGGCTGGTTCACCCCTATCAATGGAGCACAGCAGTGGCAGCTTCAAGCCATTCGCTGGCCATGAGTCATCCGCAGGCTACTAAACTCCATGCAGATATAAAAAAAGGGACGCCGCACAGAAGTGGGGCGTCCCTTGGTTGATTTTTTATATCAGGAGCTAATCATTAGGCCTTTTTGGCTGCCTTTTTCTTAGCGGCTTTCTTTTTGGCTTTTTTAGCGGGCTTTTTCTTGGCCGCTTTTTTAGCTACCTTTTTCTTGGCGGCTTTCTTGGCCTTTTTAGCGACTTTTTTCTTAGCTGCTTTCTTGGCCTTCTTGGCGACCTTTTTCTTAGCAGCTTTCTTGGCTTTCTTAGCTACCTTTTTCTTGGCGGCTTTCTTGGCCTTCTTAGCGACTTTTTTCTTAGCAGCTTTCTTCGCCTTCTTAGCTACCTTTTTACGGGCGACTTTTTTCTTGGCGGGAGCCTTGCGTGCGACTTTTTTCTTGGCCGCCTTTTTCGCGACCTTCTTACGGGTCACCTTTTTGACGGTTTTTTTGGTGGCGCTTTTGGCAGCGGCTTTTTTAGCCTTGCGTGGAGCGGCTTTCTTTTTAGCGGTCTTTTTTTTGGCAGCCATATTGGTGTTTGTTAGGGTCTATTCGTTGTGTGGGTGTTAGTTTCTCCTCCTAGGATTTCGAAGTGGAACTTCTGGAGGAAGGACTTTAGCACTTGTTAGATCGTGTTGCGTTGCTTGTTAGTAACGTTGTTAGTTAACAGTCATTGCAAACAACTCTCTAGTTAAGAAAGAGAATGCCCTAACGGATCTGATCGGTCAAGGAGGGAATTACGGTTTTCAAAACTATTCATGAACCGTTGGATGAGGTTTTCTATTCATCGGCATGTGGATGCTCGGTTTTGTTAGGTTGTTTGAAATCGGGTGCAATCTGTTGAAGGGTTTTCCAGAATGCATCTTCGGATGGATGGCCGTTAAAGAGGATCTTTCCTTCGGGCGAGACGACGACCATTGTCGGTATACTTGTGATGCGTAGCTGACTGGTTAGTGTGGACTTGTTAGGGTCGACTGTCCAAGTGCATTTGGCTGTAGCTTCATGTTGTGCACGGATCACTTCAGCATCTTTGAGGATGTCGGAGTTACTGCCGATAAGCACTGAGATCACTGCGATGTCATGGTCTTGGCACTCATGTGATGTGAGAGAGAAGTCAGGCATGTTCTGTTGTACTTCCTGACTCATGGGCGACCAGAAGTGTAGAACGGCAGCCTTTTTCCCTTTCATGAGTGAGCCCAATGTTAGCGGAGCTCCACCTTGTTGAGGTTCGAAGCTCAGCTCTGGTTTGAGGGTGATTTTTGCCATCTCTTGACTGAGGCGTAGTCGCTCGATGTGTGGTCCATAAATTTGTGCGTGACGCGGACTGAGCCAGAAGGCTTCGGTGATATGTTTTTTGAAGGCCTCTGAATCATTTTTTTGCAGAGCATCGAGTGCCTGAGTGTAGTTGATCACCGAGAGCCAGTCTTCTTTAACACCGAAAATTTCAGAGTGGACTGGATCAAACTTATCACGCCACTTGAGTAGCTCGGTAGAGAAATCAGCCAGAGCTTTGTTGTCATCGAGATCAACGAGGTGCAAAAACCGGGCTTCCAAAAGTGCTTGTTGGTGCACTCCGGCTTTGCGCGCTTGCTCGATCGATTTGTTAAATTCGGGTGTCGCTATGTCGGAGAAAATTTTCGCCAGTAGTTCTTCCTGATTGGCTGCTTTTTTTTCGGAAGCCGTTGGATCGGCTTGAGCAAAACTGACTGAGGTGAGAAGGAGGGCGAGTAGAATGGGTTTCATATGGTTGAGTTTCAATTTTCAGAATCCAATTACCAAGACAAAAAGCAGGGCGAGCCGAAGCTCGCCCTGACATGTTAGGTTTTGAATTGAGGGAATGAGTGATTATTGGGCAGGAATCGTCAGAGTCTGACCAGTGCGGATGGTTGTATCGGTCAGACCGTTTGCCGCTTGGATGGCTTCAATGGTCGTATTGTATTTTCTGGCAAGACCCCAGAGGCTGTCGCCGGACACAACGGTGTGGCTTCCTCCTCCAACAGCGGGTGCTGCAGGGATATCAGGAGTAGTTGCGTCACCTCCGGTGACTCCGGGGAGAGGTTGGTAAGGTGCTGCACCATCGGCGGCTGGAGTGTAAGTTCCGGCTTCTCCGGCTGTTTGTGGTACACCGTATGGATTAGCTCCCGCAGCGGGTGCTCCGTATGGATTATCAGCAGCGGCTTTTTGTTTTTCTTTCCATGCTTTGTATTCAGGATCCATGGATCCGCAGGAGGTGAATGTCAGGGCGGCTACTGCAGCGGCGGCTGCAAAGACAAGTGGTGTGGTGGTATTTTTCATATGAGCTTTCGGGTGGGTCGTGTTGCGAGTGACTGCTGGATATTTAGCACTTAAAATCCATTTGTAAAATGGAAGTTTCAATGTGTGCAAATCTTCTAGGATAACGAAGATCGACCGGCCATTCTTTCGATAGATCAGCGATCCAAACCAAAGAATTTGTTCACAGTCTGCTCGGTATGTTCCGCGAGCTGCTCAAGTGTCTCGCCTCTGGCTTCGGCTATCGCTTCGGCAGTGTGCCGCGTAAAGGCTGGTTCGTTGCGTTTACCGCGATGCGGGACTGGAGCCAAATAGGGCGAATCGGTTTCAACCATGAACGAACCTTGTGGGCACTGTATGGCGGCGTCTAATACCGTGGTAGCATTTTTGAATGTCGCGATACCGGTAAACGAGATCAAACCACCAAGCTCAAGAATGGGCTCGGCTGCGGTCATATCGTTCGGCCAGCAGTGGAACACAGTACGCACTTGATCCGCATGTTTGCGGTAGATGGCAATAGCATCTTGCAGCGAGGCGTCACCCGATCGATCACGGGTATGGATAACAATGTTTTTTCCCAGACGGGCAGCGAGCAGGAAGTGTTGGTCGAGAAATTCGCGTTGTCGCTGATGATAGTTTTCATCACTCCATCCGTTCGGTGCAGAATGGAAGTAATCCAAGCCCGTCTCACCGATGGCGACACAGCGCGGGTGACTGGCATGTTGTTCCAGTGCTGCCATGTAACCATCAGGCGTTTCGTGCACGTCACAAGGATGGATGCCGATGCATGCATAGACCTCCGGATGGGTTTCGGCTATTGCCAGGTTGGCTTCAGCATCTTCCAAGCTGGTCGCCAGTGTGATCATGCGAGTGATCCCAGCGTCTCGTGCGCGGGAGACAATTTCTCCGAGCTCGGTCTTGGAAAATTGATGCGATGCGAGGTGACAGTGTGAATCGGTTAGCATGAGTAGCTATTGTTGAAGGTAACTCTTTGGTTTGTAGAGGATGGCAAAAGGAACAAAGAGCACTGCGGTGATCAGCATGAGCTTGGTGAAGAACCAGAAGTAAGCTGACCCCTCCAAACTTGTTTGGCCACCGGCGTAGTAGCTGACCTTGACCGGCTCGGAGGGTTCCTTGTCATCGATGATGTTCTGTATCCGTTTCTGTTTTTGAAGCCAGGTGTTCTCATCAACTTTGGATGTGTCGTTGACCTTGATGATGATGCCGAGGTCCCATTCGGTTTTCGGCTTTTGGTCGGGGCCGTCGGAGGAGAGACGTGCTGACTTTGAACTGATCTGCGTGTATCGCAGAGGGTTCCCCCAGGGATCTAACACACTGCTGAATGCTTCATTCCCAGAAATGGTGGTGGGGAGTTGCTTGCTACTGCGGTAGATGCTTTTGATCGTTGCAACGGATTCATCGAACAGAGGTGTGACCGGTGAATTGATTTTGCCATCGGTGAGGAGTAAATCGTCAGCGGTGCCGGACTCACCATCAAAGCCTGGATGAGCTTGTTTCTCCGTCAGCTCAATTTCCGGAATCTGGATATAGACGTTAATGATACCGGTGATGAGGTTTCCTACGGTCACTGACACAAGGAAGATCCCCATGACAAAGGATTTCATCTTTCTGGGCGCTTGGGTGTAGGCGAACTCCAGACAGACGATCGAGATGAGGATTTCCGCTGCCGTGAAAATCAGATAGGCAAGTAGCTGCCACCAGACGCTGGGAGTTTCTCCACGGTCAATCGCCTCTTGGGCCAGCGAGATCACAGCAAAGGAGAACGCCATGAGAAATAGACCAGCACCGATTTTCCTCAGCGGTGTTAGAGGGATGATTTTATTGACGCTTGGGTAGATCAACCATGTGAAGATCGGGATAAGAACGAGAATGAGAAATGGATTTGCCGCTTGAATTTGCGACGGCAAAACCTCGATGCCTAAAATATTCAGATCCATTTTCTCGGCCTGGAAAACCAGACTGGATGCGGTTTGGTCAAACAGGCACCAGAACACGGCCACAAAGAGGAAAAGGGGAATGAGCTTACCGATGGCAAACAAGCCCTCGCGGCTGGTCAACTCTTTGAAAAACGAAGCTCCGTGTGCCGGAATATGAATGAACTTGTTACGCCCCATCCAGAAGGCAATCGTGGCGATGACCATCAAGACGCCCGGCAGTCCGAACGCGAGGTGAGGTCCATACCATTTGAGCACAAAGGGGATTGCCAAGTTCGAGATCACGGCACCGAAATTGATTGAGAGATAGAAAATGTTGAAGATCTTGGTGAGCAGGTGCTGGTTTTTCAGGCCAAACTGGTCGCCAACATGAGAGGAAACGCAGGGCTTGATACCTCCCGCTCCCAGAGCGATCAGCCCCAAGCCGGCTAGCAACCACATTTGCACTGGGCCGGCGACCCCCATGAAGGCAAGACAGAGGTGACCGAGGCAATAGACGACAGAAAGCGTGATGATGGTCCGGTATTTCCCCAGAAAGATATCAGCGATCAATGCTCCTAGTAACGGAGTCAGATAGACGGCGGAGTTGAAGAATGAAACATAAGCCGTGGCACTGGCCTCGCTCATGGACTCACCACCGAGAACCCCGAGGTAGTTGGCGAGGAAAATGGCGAGTGCCGCCTTCATTCCATAGAATGAAAACCGCTCGGCAGCCTCATTGGAAATGATGTAGGGAATGCCGCTGGGCATGCGGGCTGACTCTTCGGGGTGGGTACGATAAGACATGGTTCGTATTAGATTGAAGCTTCGATGATCGGAAGTAAGTCGGAAATAGAATGGATGCTGTGTGTGGGGTTTTCAGCCGCCAGTGCAGGGGGATCATGGTAGCCCCAAGTCGCGGCGATAGGAATCATTCCCGCGTTCCGTGCGGTCAGAAGATCGATGGTGGAGTCGCCGAGGAATGCAATTTCAGAAACTGGAATGTTCAGCTCCTTGGCGACTGCAATAGCACCCGATGGATCTGGCTTTGCGGGGATGCCATCGCGTTGACCGATGACGGCTGTAAAAGGAACCCTAGGAAACAGCTTATCCGTGATTTCGCGGCAATAGATGTGCGGTTTGTTAGATAAGACGGCGACACCTGTTCCTCGCTCCAGCAGTGCGTGCAGGACTTCTGTCACGTCAGGGTAGGGGGCTGTGCCTGTGGTCCAGGTGTTAGCATAATCCTCTTTCAGTGAATCCACCATAGCGTCCAGATCGACATCTGAATTTTCAGCCGTCAGTGCGCGCTGCACTAACACCCGCATGCCATCACCAATGAAGCCTCTCACGACACTTTCCGTGTGCGTTGGCATCTCAGATTTGGCGAGCACGCGATTCAACGAAGCCGCAATGCCTGGCAGCGAGTGAACGAGAGTTCCATCAAGGTCAAAAATTACGGCGCGAATCACGCGGCGTAGAATCCAGTTAATATCCTTGGAGTGCAAGACATACCCTGCAAAATCTGGGCATTCCCAGATCTCAGGTTCCTAGCGCCGGCGTCGACTGATAAGAGTGATTGCGCCAAGAAGCACCAATACCGATGAGGACGGTTCAGGAATGGGCACCACTGTAGGAGT